>NZ_JASHIU010000024.1 GCF_030733545.1 Oceanicaulis sp. MMSF_3324 | reverse complement strand
CCTGGTGGACCTGCGCAATATCTACGACCCCGAAGACATGAATGAGCGCGGCTTCCACTATGTCAGCGTGGGGCGGTAAGTCATGAGCACGCCCATTCTTGTCACCGGCGCCGCGGGCTTCATCGGCATGCACGTCGCCCAACGCCTGCTCGAACGCGGTGAGCGCGTTGTTGGCGTTGACAACTTCAACGACTACTACGATCCGGCGCTGAAAGAGGCGCGCGCCTCGCATCTGGCCCAGCATACGGCCTTCGAGATGGTGCGCGGAGATATTGCCGACCATGAGATGATCGGCGCGCTCGTGAAGCACCACGGCATCAAGCGCATCGTCCACCTCGCCGCCCAGGCGGGCGTGCGCTATTCGCTGGAAAACCCGTTCGCCTATGAGCGCTCCAATCTGGGCGGGCATCTGTCGCTTCTGGAAGCGGCGCGCCATAACGGCGTCACCCACATGGTCTACGCTTCCTCGAGCTCGGTCTATGGCGATCGCCCGCTTGACGGCAAGGGCTTCAGCGAGAACGACCCCACCGTCAGCCCGGTCTCGCTCTACGCGGCCACCAAGCGCTCGTGCGAGCTCTTGAGCCAGAGCTACGCCCATCTGTACGGCTTCCCCCAATCGGGCCTGCGCTTCTTCACGGTCTATGGCCCCTGGGGCCGGCCGGACATGGCGTATTTCAAGTTCAGCCAGATGATGGCGCGCGGGGAGTCCATCGAGGTCTATGGCGAGGGCAAGATGGCGCGCGACTTCACCTATATCGACGACATCGTCGACGGCGTGATCGGCGTTCTGGACAACCCGCCGGCCCAGGGCGGGCACGAAGTCTACAATATCGGCGACAGCCATCCGGTCGGCCTGATGGACATGATATCCACGCTGGAAAGCGCGCTCGGCCTGACCGCAGACAAGATCATGCGCCCCATGCAGCCGGGCGATGTGACCGCCAGCTATGCCGACGTTTCAAAGCTGAACGCCCTGACCGGCTACAAGCCCAAAGTCATGCTGGCCGAAGGCCTTGAGCGCTTTGCGCACTGGTGGAAAGACTTTTACGGCCATTAGCGCACCCCGCCGCCCGGGCCGAACCTGACCCGGCCCGGACGCCCGTGCCTGCGGTCCGGCCGCGCCGCGACGCCACGCCCGCTTATCCGCAGCCCCGTAAGCCGGGGCTAGCCTTTCAGCCCCTGATCCGAGCTGAAAGGCCAAGCATGACCCAAGCTGTTACCGCCCAACGCGCCGCCGCCGCCACCGACCCGCTGC
>NZ_JASHIU010000023.1 GCF_030733545.1 Oceanicaulis sp. MMSF_3324 | reverse complement strand
ACCGCCCCACGCTGACATAGTGGAAGCCGCGCTCATTCATGTCTTCGGGGTCGTAGATATTGCGCAGGTCCACCAGGGTTGAGCCCTTCATGGTCTCCTTGACCCGATCGAGATCGAGCGCGCGGAACTCGTTCCACTCGGTGATGATCACCAGAACATCCGCATCCTCCGCACACAGATACGCGCCGGACGTCATCTCCACATCGCTGAGCAGTTTCTCCGCCTCCAGCGCGCCGGCCGGATCGTACGCCTTCACCTTCGCCCCCGCCTTCTGAAGCGCGGGAATGATGTCCAGGCTCGGCGCGTCGCGCATGTCGTCCGTGTTCGGCTTGAAGGTCAGCCCCAGCACCGCCACCGTCTTGCCCGACACATCACCATCACAGGCGCGGATGACCTTGTCCGCCATCGCCGCCTTGCGCTTGTCATTGATGTCGACCACCGTCTCCACCAGACGCACCGGGCTGTCATGCTCCTGCGCCGTGCGCGTCAGCGCCAGCGTGTCCTTCGGGAAGCACGATCCGCCATAGCCCGGACCGGCATGCAGGAACTTGTTCCCGATCCGGTTGTCCAGACCGATGCCCTTGGCCACCTGCTGCACGTCCGCGCCCACCGCCTCGCACAGATCGGCCATCTCGTTGATGAAGGTGATCTTCATGGCCAGGAACGCGTTCGCCGCGTACTTGATCAGCTCGGACGTCCGCCGCGCCGTGAACACGATCGGGGTCTCATTGAGAAACAGCGGACGATACAGCTCGCGCATCACCTCGCGCGCCGGATCGTTCTCCACGCCCACCACAACGCGATCGGGACGCTTGAAATCCTCGATCGCCGCGCCCTCGCGCAGGAATTCAGGGTTGGAGACCACGGCGAAATCAGCGTCAGGGCGGGTGCGGGCAATCACCGCCTCCACCTCGTCGCCCGTGCCCACCGGCACCGTGGACTTGGTCACCACCACCGTGAAACCGTCCATGGCCTTGGCGATCTCTTCGGCCGCCGCATACACATAGCTCAGATCCGCATGGCCATCGCCGCGACGCGACGGCGTGCCCACCGCGATGAACACCACATCCGCCGCCTTCACCGCCTCGGTCAGGTCCGTGGCGAAATCCAGACGCCCCTCGCGCACATTGCGCTCGATCAGAAGATCAAGGCCCGGCTCGTAAATCGGAACACCGCCAGAGCGAAGCTGCTCGATCTTCTCCGAATTCTTGTCAATGCAGGTCACGTGATGGCCGAAATCGGCAAAACACGCCCCCGACACAAGACCCACATATCCAGTGCCGATCATTGCTACGCGCAT
>NZ_JASHIU010000022.1 GCF_030733545.1 Oceanicaulis sp. MMSF_3324 | reverse complement strand
GGGGTAGGGGGTGCGCGTTCTGGCCCACTGAGTTTGCATCAGTGGCTGGAAACGAGCCAAGGCGCTGACTAATCATCGCTTTCCCCGCTTGTGTGACTGTTGGCCTGTGTGACTTCGCCTTGAGTGTCGGCGTAAGTGCTTGAATTATCAGGGCCGGGCAGAAGCGGGGCGCGATGGTTCGAGCCGTCATCCTCGGCGGTGCCATCCAGAAACGGCGCGGCCAGTTCGGAAGGGTCGGGCTGGGCGGGCAGGACCACGGCCAGACCCTGCGGGCTGCTGACCTCGATCCGCGCCGGGGCGGCGCTGTGCATGACCCGATTGAGCATGTCGGCGTTGCGATCCCGCACCGCCCATGCGTCCTTCATGGACATTGAGGCGCGCCATAGCTCGTAATGGCTCAGCGTGCCGTCCTTGTCATAGACTGGGGCGAGCGGTCGGCCCTGACTGTCATAATGATCAATCCCGTATGCCTCGGCCTCGGCCTTGATCGAGCTGGCCAGCACATAGCCAGGGCCGCCGCGAACGATATTCGCCGCGCCGGTCAGCGGGTCCGCGCCCATGGCCTGGATCAGCCGGATCGTCTCAGCCGTGGCGCGGTTCCGCGCGCCGGACGGTCGGCCCGGCCCGCGCCTCTTGGGCGCATCGCCGAACGATTGCGCCGCCGCGTCGTCCAGTTCCTCGGCGAACAGCGCCAGCTGATCGGGCTCGCCGTCATCAGGCTGCGCCGCGCCCAGCTCGCCGGACTTCATCGCTTCAAGCTCTGCCGTCTCGTTCGCCATTTCCGCCCTTAGTTTATTCACGCCGCGCCGCGATCCGGGCGAGGCATCAAATCAGGGGCGCAAGGATCGGCCAGATTTGGCCATGTCCAACGGCTCAGATGCTGAATGACGGGGCGTCACCACAGGGAACCGCCAAGGCGTCACCCTCTAAGCTATTGAATGCAATAGATATATCTATGACAGGTGACGGGGGTGACGGAGGTGACGGGGTGCGGCTACACACGCGCGATTTATCAGGGGGTAATTCGCGCCTAGACACGGGCGAGGCGTCACCAGCGTCACCGGCGTCACCTAATCAGAAAAACGGTTGAGGATCAGTCTTTTAGCAGGTGACGAAACCCCCTGACCCGTGGGGCGCAACCGTCACCGCACCGCTTCGGCGCGTGTCTGCTTTCGGCCCTATGGGTCCGGGTTCGGGTTCGGTTGTCAAGGGGGATCGAGAGCCAGGGCGATCTGATGCGGCGTACTGGGGCCGGGTCGGGTCCGGGTCCGGGCTGCGCCCATCCCATGCGGTCGGGCCTCGCCCTTGTTCCGTCGCGCTGCGCGCGCCGGGGCGCGGCCCGGTGGGCCATGCGGAAAGCCTCGCCCTTATTCCGTCGCGCTGCGCGCGCCGGGGCGCGGCTTGGTGATGTAAATTAATTTTACTTTCCTGTTGACAGGTCGAAACGTGTAAAATAAATTTACATCACACCACGACAGAGGACGACGCCTGATGCAACTGGAATTCGATTTCACCCCGCTTAAAGTCCTGATCGCGTGCGAGTATTCGGGCACGGTCCGCGACGCCTTTCTGGCCGAGGGTCACGACGCATGGTCCTGCGACATTCTCGCCGATGACACGGGCTCTAACCGTCATATCCGCGACGACGTGCGCAACCACCTGACCGGCTGGGATTTGATCATCGTGGCGCATCCGCCCTGTACGCGCCTGTGCAATTCGGGCGTGCGCTGGCTGACCGAAGCCCCCAAGCGCCTGAACCCCGAACACCACACCGCCGCCGAGGTCGCCGCCTATGCGCGAATGACCGACGCCCAGCGCCTCGCCTTCATGTGGGCGAAGCTGGACGAGGGCGCGGCCCTGTTCTCCGACCTCTGGAACGCGCCCTGTGATCGCGTGGTGTGCGAGAACCCGGTCATGCACCGCCACGCCAAGGCGCGCATCCGCAACTATGCCGAGCCGGTCCAGTCGATCCAGCCGTGGCAGTTCGGAGACTGGGAAACCAAGCGCACCCACTTCTGGGCGCGTGGCGTCGCTCCGCTCGCCCCGCTTTATCCCAAGCTCGACGACGCCCGCCGCGCTCTGGGCCTGCCTGCTGACGCCAAGCCGGTCACTCGCGTGCATTCCATGGCGCCCGGCCCTGAGCGGTCAAAAGAGCGGTCCCGCTTCTTCCCGTCCGTGGCGCGCGAAATGGCCCGCCAGTGGGGCGCCCAATCCATGCAGCAAATCAACCAAGCCAAAGCCGCTTAAGGAGCCTGAACCATGCTCAGACAATACGACCCCCAACGACATACAGTCCTTGAGACCCCGCGCGGCGCTTATTGCGTCGGCACACTGGAAATTGGAACCATTTTCAAATCAACCCGCTGCGGCTCTCATCGCGCGCGCGCCTTCATCATTGAGGCATGGTTGCCGCGTGAGATTGGCGCGGGGCGCATTGTCCGCGGGCGCTATGAAAACACGTTCCGCGCGCGAGGCGGTCATCTGGCCCTGTGCCGTGATCTGTCGAACGGTCAGCGCACGCGCCTTGCAGATCATCACATTCTGTTCGCCGTCGAGATTGGGGAGGCCTGAACCATGGCCATCACCATCCACTTTAAAACCGGCAATGCCGCCTTTGAAGACAACCCGCAAGCCGAGATTGCCCGCGTCCTGCGCGCACTGGCTGACACCATCGAGGCCGACAGCGGCCCGGACGAGAGCGGCGAATTTTATGCGGGCTGGAAGGTTCGCGACCTCAACGGCAACGCCATAGGCGAAGCCGAAATCCAACACGACGCGAACTAGGAGGCCCGGACCATGGCCAAGCTCACCAAACAACAAGCCAAGATGCACCGCGAAGCCTGCAAGCTGCTGGAACAGGACACGCTCAAGCTGTCTGAAAAAGAATTCGTACTGGAGCACTGGAACGAAGCCGCAGAAAACGATGTGGGCGCGGCGGGCGCGTTCTTTACCCCGCTCAACCTCGCCGCTGATTTCTTCATGGATGCGCCGGTGTCGGGCCGCGTCGTCGATCTGTGCGCCGGTATCGGGCATTTGTCCTTTGCGAACTATCACTACCGGGACGGGCGCCGGGCCGACAATTCCAAGCCGGATATAACCTGCATCGAGCTGAACCCGCGTTATGTGGAAATCGGGCGTAAGATCCTGCCAGAGGCAACGTGGATTTGCGCCGACGCGCTCGACCCGGAACTGTGGGCGGAGCTGGGCGTGTTCGATGGCGCCTATTCAAACCCGCCCTTTTCCAGCCCCAACACCTACACGAACCGCTCCAAGACAGCGGGCGCCAAGATGGAATTTGCGATCATCGAACAGGCGGTCAAGGTGTCCCGGTACGGCGCCGGTTTCATCATCCCGCAAAACTCCGCACCCTTCCGCTATTCGGGCGCGCGCAACTTCTCCGAAAAGACACACGGCCCCGGCGTCGATCACTTCAACAAAACCGGGATCATGCTGCGCCCAGGTGCGGGCGTGGACGCCGATTTTTACCTTCAAGAGTGGAAGAACACCGCCCCGCGCGTCGAACTGGCGTTCTGGGATACCTATACGGACGGTGAACTTCTGAAACCGGACTTTCGCTGCGCGCCTGAGCCCGCCAAGGCCGCGCCTGCGCCCGTCGCCGCCGCGCCCCAGTCCTTCCCGATGGAGGACACGCCCCAAGGCGCCCAGCTCGTCATTCCCGGCGCGGAAAAGCGCCAAAACCCCGCCAAGCGCCAACTCGAACTGTTCTAACCGGCGCGGCCCGGGTCAGGGATCGGCGCGCCGGTCCCTTTCCCCGGCCGTGCCGGCCGAATTGGAAAGGATAGTCCCATGATGAACAATCAAGACAGAGCCGAACGCGCCAACGCTGCCCTTAACGCCTACTGCGCACATGTCGGCGATCAACGCAGCGCCTTTGGTGAACGTGAACTGCTCGGCGACATGCTGGGCGACCTTATGCACTACGCCCAGTCGGTCGGCGTGCCCTTCGACGAGGTTATGAAAACAGGAGAAATGACCTTCATCACCGAATGCGACGAGGAAGCCGACGACCGCGCAGGCTGCGAGCGCTGCGGCACGCTCGATCATCTGGAAGACGTGGACGGCGAAGACCTCTGTACCGACTGCCAGCACGCCGCACAGGACGGCTCGCTGTACGGGGAGGATGCCTAATGCCTATCGGTTCCCACCAGTCCGCCGCCGCCCGGTCCGACACCTGGCTGACCCCGCCCGCGCTGCTCGATGCCCTCGGCCCGTTCGACCTGGACCCCTGCACGCCGCCGGACATGCCATGGCGCACCGCTGCGCACCGCTACACGCCCGCCGACGATGGGCTGGCGTGTGACTGGTTCGGGCGCGTCTGGCTCAACCCGCCCTATGGCCGCGCCGTGGGCGACTGGCTGGCGCGCATGGCGGCGCATGATCAGGGAACCGCCCTGATCTTCGCCCGCACCGAGACAGAGGCGTTTTTCCGCCATGTCTGGGAAGGCGCAAGCGCGCTGCTGTTTCTTGAGGGGCGCTTGCACTTCCACACGGGCGACGGCGAGCGCGCCAGCGCCAATGCGGGCGCGCCCTCTGTCCTCGCCGCCTATGGGGCGGACGATGTGGACCGGCTCGCCGCGTCCGGTCTGGCGGGCGCGTTCGTCCCGCTCTCAACCGGGCGTCAGACGGTCCTTGTCCTGCGCCATGAGGACACCGTGTCGATCACATGGCGCGCCCTGCTGGCGGAGGTGACGACGCGACAGGGCGGCACAATCTCGCTCAGCCTCGCTTATCGGCTGATCGCCAAGCACCCCAAGGCGGAGCGCAACCCGAACTGGAAAGCCAAGGTGCGCCAGACCTTGCAGCGCGGCGGCTATGTCCGCACCGCGCCGGGCGAGTATCAGCAACAGGAGCTGTTCTGATGCGCTTCAAGCACTGGCCGAAAACCCGTTACGAAGCCACGCCGCGCAAGGCCAGCGCGGCGGCGCGGGCGATCCAGAAACAGATCGACGCGGCGCCCCTGCTGTACGCGGCCGGGCTGGAAACCGCGCCCAGCGTCGCGGATCGGCTCGATCACAACGCGCGCACCTGGGACAGCATAGAGGCCAGCCAGCGCGCGTTTCGCGCCCAGATGTGGCGCGAGGCGCGGGCCATGCTGTTTGCGCTGTCCGACAATGAGCGGGCGGCCCTGCGCCACTTCTGGAACACGTCGCCTTATCCCGGCGATCCGACTTATTTGTGCGGCGTCCTTCGCCGCTGGAATGCGGGCGAACTGGACCTAGAGGTGTTTGAAAAGGCCAAGCAGCTGGGCGAGGCGGCCCGCGTTCGGATCGACGCCAAACGGAGCAACCTCTCATGACCTCTTGCCCTCTCGAGCAAAGCATGGGCGATAATGCGCCCATGCCAGCCGGACGCCCCGCCAAACCCGCCGCGATCGCCGCCAGTCCAGACGCCGTGCGCGCCTGGCGCGATCGTCTGAGCGATCAAGCGGGCCGTCAGATCAGCCAGGCGGCGGCGGGTGAGCTGATCGGCGTCAGCCGCGTGCGCTTCAATCAGTACGAACAGGGCGGCGCGCCGCTCATGGCCGCGCTCGCCATGGCGGCGGTGGAAGCGGGCCTGAAACCTGTGGGTTGATCGCGCCAAGCCCGCACGCACAGATAAGTATTGTGCAGTGCGGCGCATAAATTAAATACACAGCTTGACAACTATAAACTGTTGAAAAGGCGCCTTTTATTAAGGTTTCTCATTCTTTCTCCCCACGCGCCACAAGAGAGGAGAAGGTAATGAATACCCGCGTCACGATAACCTGCTACCAGCTTAGCCAGATGCACGGCGCGGCTAAGACATTGAGTGTCTTGCTGTCCGCCGCGCCCCGATCCCCTTGGCGGGACGGGGCCTTGTTTCTCACGTCCTACATGCTGGAAGGCTGCGAACTGGCCCAGAAGAAATGCGCGCGCGCGTCGTACGGCTTCGCCTCAGAAGGGTGAGGGCGGCTCAGGGGCGGGCCTGTCTCGCCTCGGCCTCGGCGGGCGCCACAAATACGGCATGGGACAGAATGCGGTCGCGCGCTTCCTCAAGGCTTCCTGACTGCTCGATAATCTCCCACGCCTGGAACACGCCCGCCGCATAAGCGTCGTGACCATCGCGGGGGATGGCCTGCGCCGCCTGGTCCCACTGGCGGCGGGTGAAGTCCGCCCCGGCGTCAAACACGGTCTGGGCCAGCCGCTTTAACAGGCGCTCATGCTTGGCCGCCGCGTCCGGGTGGTCGGGCAGGCGCACCGCCGCCCTGATCTGTTCGATCAGGGCGGCCACGGCGGGGCTTTGCAGGGCGCTCATGGGCGCCCCCGCGTCCCGCGCTGCGCAAGCCAGCGCAGCGACAACCCCGCCCACCAGCCAAGCGCGGCCGGGATCAGAAGCGGCCACAGCACCGCCAGTTTCAGCGCGTCGAACAGGAAAACCCCGTCTGCGTCCCGGTTGACGATGGCGGTGCGTGCATAGGTGATGAACACCGTGGTCATGGCCGTGGTGACATAGGCGATAATGATGTGCTCGATCATGACGCGGGCCTTCCAAACAGACGAAACAAGCGAGACAGTGGTGATTGCCGCTGCCTCGCTGGCCTGTATGTCTTCTTGAAGATTTTGGGCTTGCAGGGATACAGCTCCCCTTCAACGCCCTTGATGATGAAATCAGAAGGGTCTGCCCAGTGGACCCCCTCTAGGGTTCTGATGACAGCGGCGCCATCATAGTTGAGCCGAACCTCACCTTCCGCGATGGCTGCTTTACACCAATCGGGCAGCGCATCCTTGCCCAGCTGGAAAGCTTCGATCACGACAGGCTTTTTCACATAAAGCCCCATCCTAGCTCTCCCCGACCGCGCCCAGATACAGCTCCAGCAGGGCTTCCATTTCCTGCCGTTCATGGGCGTCCTGTTTGCGAATGGAGATCACCTTGCGCAGCACCTTGGTGTCATAGCCCATGGAGCTGGCCTCGGCGTAGACCTCCTTGATATCGGCGGCCACGCCCGCCTTGTCTTCTTCCAGCCGCTCGATGCGGGCGATCAGGGCGCGGATTTGATCGCGGGCCGCCGCGCCGATGGCGTCGCTCTCGTCCTTCTCAGGCGCGTTTGCTGCAAAATCAGCCATGTGCGCCTCCGTCCTTGGTCATTTCGGCCAGGGTTTCCTCGGCCGCTTCATGGGCCAGGTCCGCCACCTGATCGGCAAAGGATTTGGGCGCGGCGCCACGGGTGCGATAGTCCACGCCCGGCGCGGTCAGCGACACCACCGCCCAGTCCGTCGCCAGCATGTCGGTCTGGCTCGCCAGCCAGGGCACAATCGTGCCGTCCGCCGTCTTCATGTCGATATGCGCGTGATAGTCCACGGGCGTGCCTTCGCCCAGGATCGACAGAAGCGGCTCCCGGTTCACCGTGAAGTGCGAACCATTGACCAGGAACAGGAACATGCCGCGCCCGTTCCAGCCCTGACGGGCGACCGTGCCGCCCATTTTCAGGACGGTCAGCGCCCCGCCAAAATCCAGCGCCTGCGATGAACGATAGGCGTCCTCGAACGCCTGGGCGGGCGACCAGCTTTCATAGCCGTCTGCATAGCGGACCGTATAGCCGGGCTCGCCGTTCTTGGTGGCCGGTTTCGCCTGCACCAGCTTGGTGCCGATATAGGCCGTCATGTCTTCCATATCTCAATCTCCTGGGTGGGTGATAAGGGGGCCGGGGCAGGGCGGGGGATACGACGCCCCGCCCCGGCCGTGGGCG
>NZ_JASHIU010000021.1 GCF_030733545.1 Oceanicaulis sp. MMSF_3324 | reverse complement strand
AGCGAACCTCCATCGCCCCTTTTCTTGGCTCAAAGGTCGCCGCGACCTTCTGTCGCTCTAGGTGGAAGTCTACGTCGTCAACAAAAGGAGACGCGACATGACCAAGACAGAGCAAGAAGGCGCCCGCCATGGCTTGCGCCTGCGTGACCGTCCGGAATTTTCCCGCAAGACCGCGCCGTTGACCCTGGCCGCCGATGCGATGGTGAAGGACGCGGTTTCTGAAATGGCTGCACGCAATTTCGGTTCGGTCATTGTCGTGGACGCCGACAACAAGGTGGAAGGGGTGGTGACCGAGCGCGACGTTCTGCGCCGTCTCGTCAATGAAGGCCGCGACCCGGCCACAACGCCCCTGCGCGACATCATGACCGCCAATCCGCGCACCGCCCACGCCGATGACGACATGCTGGAATGGCTGCGGATGATGAGCAATGAGCGCTTTCGCCGCTTGCCGGTGGTCGACGAGGATGGCCGCCTGATCCAGGTGCTCACCCAGGGTGATTTCGTCAGCTATACATGGCCGGACCTGATCACCCAGGCGACCTCTCTGGGCAAGGCCACGGTAATGCGCAATTTCCCGCCCGTGCTGATCGGCGCGGCGCTTCTGGTCTATCCGCTGGTTCTGGCTCTGGCGCTCGGGGCCTTCAGCTAGAGTAGATGACCAAAACGGAACGTCCCGAAATGAAAACGGCGGCTCATCGAGCCGCCGTTTTTGTCAGGTCTCTGACCCCTCATCCGTGTCGCGCTTGTGCGCTTCGAGTTCCGCCTGGCGCTTAGCTTGGCGGGCTTTTTCAAGCGCGCGCTGGGCCTTCGGGGTCCCGAACTGGACGCGATTGGTTTCGGCCTGTCTGGCCTTGTCCTCGCGCGCCTTCTTCTTGCGGAATTGACGCAGATTGATCGGCTGGGTCATGAGAGCCTCTTGGGCTCCGCCGCCGAAGCCGCGGAGCCGAGCGTTCGGCCTATTTCGGGCCGATCATGTCTTCGGGGCGCACCACGCGGTCAAACTCCTCCTCGGTGACGAAGCCGAGCTTGATGGCTTCCTCGCGCAGGGTGGTGCCGTTCTCGTGGGCGGTCTTGGCGACCTTGGTGGCGTTGTCATAGCCGATGGTCGGCGCCAGCGCCGTCACCAGCATGAGCGAGCGCTCCATGATGTCGGCGATGCGCTGCTCGTTCGCCTCGATGCCGACCACGCAATTGTCGGTGAAGGAATGGCAGGCGTCGCTGATCAGCTTGGCGCTGGTCAGCACGTTATAGCTCATCATCGGCTTGAAGACGTTGAGCTGGAATTGGCCCTGGCTTCCGGCAAAGCTGACGGCGGAGTTGTGACCCATCACCTGGGCGCAGACCATGGTCATGGCCTCGCACTGGGTCGGGTTCACCTTGCCCGGCATGATCGAGCTGCCCGGCTCGTTCGCCGGCAGGGCGATCTCGCCGATGCCGCAGCGCGGGCCAGAGCCCAGCAGGCGGATGTCATTGGCGATCTTGAACAGCGAGACCGCGGCCGAGTTCAGCGCGCCATGCGCTTCCACCATGGCGTCCTTGGTGGACAGGGCTTCGAACTTGTTCGGTGCGGTCACGAAGGGCAGCTGGGTGAGGTTCGCCACTTCCTCGGCGAACTTCTCGGCAAAGCCGACCTTGGCGTTCAGGCCGGTGCCGACCGCCGTGCCGCCCTGGGCCAGCTCATAAAGCGCCGGCAGGGCCGCCTCGACGCGGCGAATGGCGTTGTCGAGCATGTGGACGTACGCGGAGAATTCCTGGCCCAGCGTCAGCGGGGTGGCGTCCATCAGGTGGGTGCGGCCGATCTTGATGATGTCCTTGAACGCTTCAGCCTTGTCATTGAGCGCGTTGCGCAGGGTCTGCAGCGCCGGGACCAGGTCGTGCTTGAACACTTCCGCCGCCGCGATGTGCATGGCGGTGGGGAAGGTATCGTTGGACGACTGGGAGCGGTTCACATGGTCGTTGGGGTGGACGGGGTCCTTGGAGCCAACCTCGCCGCCCAGGATCTGGATGGCGCGATTGGAGATGACCTCGTTGGCGTTCATGTTCGACTGGGTGCCCGACCCGGTCTGCCAGACCACCAGCGGGAAATGATCGTTGAGCTTGCCTTCGGCCACTTCCAGCGCCGCCGCCGCGATGGCGTCGCCCAGTTTCGGCTCGAGATTGTCCAGCGACATGTTGGCCTTGGCGGCGCAATGCTTGACCACGCCAAGCGCACGCACCAGCGGCAAGGGCTGGGTCTGGCCGCCAATCTTGAAGTTTTTCAGCGAGCGCGCGGTCTGGGCGCCCCACAGCTTGTCGGACGGGACTTCGAGGGGGCCGAAGGAATCGGTTTCAACGCGCATCTCGGTCATGGGTCTTTCTCCAGTACGGCGTGGGCCTTGTATGAGGCGTCTATAGGCCCGCAAAGCAAAGACAGGCAAGGCGTCGCTTGGTCTGAGCCGCGCTGATCTGCACCTGATGCGCGGCGCCGGAGCGCTTCGGCGAGCCGGCGGCTTGCTCCATGGGGCGTGCAGCGCCATGTTTAACAAGTCTCAGCGCGTAACCATGCGCGCCCGGGGCGCACGAATCGCCATAGCAATGTCGAACAAGGTTTCATGTCCCGCTTCACATCCTTGCCGCCGGACTATTGGGACCAGCTCGACTGGATTGGGAGAGGGAAGGTGCAAGCCTCCGCCATTGATGGATCGCTGAATGTCCGTGTGGATGCGCTGACGTCGCAGACGCGCAAGTTCAAGGAATTGATCTCCGCCTTCTTCCGGACCGAGTTCAAGCGCGTGCGTCCGAAATACGGCCCGTTTGAAGTGGTGATCGAGATCGAACGCACCGAAGCCAGCCCGGTGCATGACGTGGACAATGTCGCCAAGGCCATTCTGGATGCGCTGACCGGGGTGGTGTTTCACGATGACAGCCAGGTCCAGCGCCTTCACGTGGAGAAGGTTCTGGGCGAGCGTGCGCGTGTGAAAGTCCGCGCCCGGCCGATCGGCGAGCTCAGCCATGACGGTCAGGCCGACGCCGCCTGAAACGAAAAACGCCAGGGCAAGGCCCTGGCGTTTTGGCAGGCATCTCGGGGTCTCTAGAACTTGTAGCCCAGGGTCACCCAGTACTTGGTCTTGTCGGCGGGCGCATAGCTGGCGTCCGGGCCGTCATAATCGGCGACTTCAAACGACAGGCTCACATCATTGGCGAAGCTGAGCCGCAGATAGGCGTCCACTTCCTCGCCCAGATCATCGCCGGTGTTTTCCGCTTCAAAATCCCGCCAGATCAGGCCGGCGCGCCAGCTCTCGATGACGGAAGAGTCCACGCTCGCGCCATAGCTGACCTCCACATGGAAGTCCTCAAGCCCGTTGGCGGGCGCGGCGCGACCGCCGCCATGGAAGACATCCGCCCAGCCCGCAGTGCCGTGATTGGCCGCCAGCGGGTTGGCGAAGGCGACATTGCCATCGCCGGACACCACGTCATATCCGAGCGCGAAGCGGGCGCCCTCATAGGAAAAGGCGATACCGCCATCAAACAGGGTGTTGTCAAAGTCGGCGGTGGCGGACCCGGAGTCGTTCTGCGCCGCAAACATCAGATCATAGCGGACGCCCACTTCACCCAGATTGGTCGAGCCCGTCACCCGGGCGCCGTAGGTGGTGTTGGACAAATTCTCGCGACCGGTTTCGGTGATATCGATCAGGTACACGAAGCCTGAAAGCTTGAGCGCGTCACTGACGCCATAATCGGCGTGGAACAGGTGAACATCGGTATCCCAGTTGGAGTCATCGCCGGGGCCGCGATTGAGTTGCCAGTGATAGACATAGCTGGCTTCAAAAGCGCCGCGTTCAAAATTCGCGACGATTGCGTCATGGGAATTCTTGTCCTGACGATGCCCCGGTGAACCGATAATGCGGTTACCGTTAAAGCCAAGATACTGGCGGCCTGCGGTGAAGGACCAGGTGTCATCGGGCGTGAAGCTCAGCTGAGCGCGATTGAGCTCCGTGAAGTCTGGATCATTGATCGTCGCGTATTGCGGCAGCGGATCAAAACTGGTGTTGCGCTGGTCCTCACCGGACAGGGTGATGTTGTTCTCCGCTTCCGCCAAGAAGCTGAAGCGCTCATCGGCGAGCGTGAAGCGCACACCCAGGCGGCTTCGGAAGGTCAGGGATTCCGCATCCAGCTTGCCGGTCTGTTCAACTGTTTCATAGCGGCCCCGGAAATCGCCAAAGACCTCAGCTGATTGCGCCAGTGCATCCTGCGGCAGGAGCGCAGCGCCGGCGCCCAGCAGCAGGGAAAGCTTGTACGTATTCATGTCCAGCCTCTTCGGTCGGAGACAATGGGAAACCGGACGCCCCCAGCAGGTCACCCGATGCTGGCGTCATTACGGACTGAAATACTTCAAGTTTGGTTAGTCACATGTTCAGCATGGGAATACGAAAAACCCCATGCAGTTCAATTGCATGGGGTTTCCAGTAGAAGGGTTTTCACTTAATCCGCGAGCGGGGCCTTAACGCTTTGCGGCAGGCCCTGTCTCAGTGCACCGAAGATCAGGGCGGCCACCAGGCCCATGGCCAGGATGTTCAGGATCCAGTTCAGAAGGCGTAGCCGGTCCGCCAACACGCCGGAGACACCGGTGCTGGCGCTGATCTGGTTGTCTATGTCGCTGACCAGCGCATTCATCTCGCCATCAATACGGGTCAGGGCGCGTGCTTGCTCCTGGACCAAGGCGTCCGTGCGATCAGCGTCCAGCCGCGCCGCCTGAAGCACGACGCTGCGAATGCCAGGCAGAGCATCTTCCAGTGCGTTCAGCGGCGCTTGCAGTTCGGACCGGCGAACACTGAGGGCGCTCATCGCGTCCAGCGCGTTCGCGTATTCCTCAAGATTGATCAGAAGCGCCTGCATGCGCAGCGGGCTGGGGGCGCTGACCATGGCCTGGGCGTCGCGGGTGAGCGAGACGAGGTCCTTTTCAAGCGTGGACGCGGCGTACCGAAGTTCGATGGTCTGGCGGGCCTGGTTTTCCAGATGCCGGATCGAGCCGCCCAGCGTGGCGCTGGCGACCGCGTAAACTAGGAGAAGGAGCAAGGGCAGGGTGGGCAGCCCGTGGCGAGTGAAGGGAGATAGAACTGACGTCAGGCCGGACATGATGATCTCCGTTGCTGGGCGCAGTCCCGCAAACGGGGAATCACACCGCTTTTCTCTCCTGACTGTGAGTTTGAGGGTATTAAATTAGTCTTGTTCGTCTGGTTGTCGTGCTTCGGCCACGCACTTATCAGGCGAGTTTTGGGCCGTAATGAAAACGGGGCGCCGTAGCGCCCCGTTTCATGATCGTGCGGGTCTGCCTTAAGAGGCGCGCATGGTTTGAACGAAGCTTTCGAACTCTTCCTTCCAGGCTTCATGGCGATCAGCCATTTCCTGCGCTGCTGACAGGACCGACTTGGAGATCTCATCGGTCTGGTGGGTGAACTCCACCACTTTCGCCACGCTGGACGCCGCTTCGCTGGAGCCGGAGTCGGCGCGCTGGGCGGATTCGGCGATTTCTGTCGTGGCCACGCGTTGCTGATCAATGGCGGCCGCACAGCTGGTCGCCAGCTCGCCGAGCTGTCGCACCGCTTGCAGCGTGCGGTCGGTGGAAGAGGCGGTCTTCTCGGATGCGGACTGGATCGCCGTGATCTGCTGGGAGATCTGCTGGGTGGCGCTGCTGGTCTGTTCCGCCAGCTCTTTCACCTCGCTGGCGACGACCGCAAACCCTTTGCCGGCTTCGCCTGCGCGGGCCGCCTCGATCGTGGCGTTGAGCGCCAGCAGGTTGGTCTGGTCGGCGATGGTCTCGATCAGGGTGACGATCTCGCCGATGGCTTGCGCGGCATCGGACAGCTGGGAGACGACCGTGGCGCTCTGCTCGGTTTCGTCACCGGCTTCACGGGACAGCTCGGAGGTGCGGGTGACCTGTTCGGACACTTCGCGGATGGAGGCGGCCAGTTCTTCCGAAGCGGCGGCCACGGCCTGAATGCCGGACGCGGCGGAGCCCGAAGCGGTTTGCGCATCACGGGACAGGCCGGACGCCTCGCTGGAAGAGCTTTGCATCTGGGAGGCGGAGGAGGAGAGCTGCTGGGAGGCCGCCATCACGGAGTTGAGCAGTTCGCTCGAGCTGCTCTCGAACCGCACCACGGCATCTTCGACCACTTTCTGGCGTTCCAGGCGCTGCTTGGCTTCACGGCTTTGCGCCTCATGCACCTCGTCAGCGCTGCTGAGCGCGGATTGCAAGGTGCCGATGGCGCGGCCGAGATCGCCGAACACATCCTTGCGACGGGTCTCGGCGATCGTCATGTCGCGCTTGCCTTCGGCCAGCTGGCCGACGAGCGACTGGATCGAGTAGACGGACCGGCTGATGCTGCCGCCGATGATCTGCGTCATCGCCATCAGCCCGGCCGCGGTCAGCACAAGGGCGATCAGGCTGACCCATTGCGACATCGCGGCGACGCGGTCGCGGGTCGCCCAGGCCTCATCCAGAAGGGCGCGCTCGCCGTCCCGGACGATCTCGATATTGGTGTCCATCCGGTCGTCATAGACCGCCAGCGCGTCAATGAAGCGCTGCATCTCCACATCGGAATAGGTCGCGATATTGGCGGCTGCGGACTCGATCAGTTCGTTCAGGCCCGGCACATCCGCGCGAATGGCGGCCAGCGCGGTGCGAAACTGTGGTTCGTCGACAATCGCTTCCACATCGGTTAGCGCGATCTCGAAATCGGTGAGATTGCCCAGGGCGGCGTCCCGGCGCTCGGGCGTGGGCGAGCTGGCCATCAGATAGGTGTCGCGCAACAACGATGTCAGGTCTTTTTCAAGCCCGCTCGCGGCCACAAGGTTTTCCGTCGCCTGGGTCGCGCGGTCATCAACGCGCTGGCTGACCGTGCCCATCAGGAAATTGGCCCCGACATAGGTCAGCATCAGAATGATGGATGCCCCCGCAATCATGCGAAGACGCGCGGTCAGCGAGAACTGATCAAGCTTATTGATCATTGGAAGACCTCTGCCTCTCGATTTAATTGCGCAACTTAAAGGATAAGGTAAGTCAAATATGCGCAATCCTTAATCAAGGAGTGCGCTTAGCCGGTTAATATATGTTTGCACTATAGCGCTCAGCGCCGGCCCTCAGCGAGGCGGACAGCCTCGGGCCGACGTCTCAGGCTGAGCATGGACCAGACACCAACTATAGGTCCCAGAGCCAGGGGCCAGAACGCGAACCGCCAGCCGGTCCATTCGGCCCACACCGGCAGGAGCTGAACCGTGACCAGCGTCAGGGCGAAACCGAGCGCGGTTTGCAGGGTAAGAACGGAGCCTGCCTTGTCTGGCGGCGCCAGTTCCGCAGCGGCGGCGGAGAATTGCGCGGAGTCCGCGATCACCGTGACCCCGTAGATCAGGAGCAGGGCGATCATGACGGCGGCAGGCGCGGACCAGGCCCAGGCGCTGAGAACGGCGCAGCCGCCGCTGAGCGCCATGGCGAGACTGGTCACGAGCGTGCGTCCGATCCGGTCCGCCAGCCAGCCCGCGCCCAGTGATCCGACAGCGCCGGTGGCGACGATGGCGAAGGTCAGGGCGGGCGGGGAAAACGACGGGTTGAGCCCCTGGGTGCTCGCCCAGACGGTGACGAACACGCCCACCCAGGCCCAGAAGGCGTACAGCTCCCACATATGTCCCAGATAGCCCAGATTGACGCGAAACAAGGCGGGGTCGGTGAAGGTCAGGCGGATCGCCTGAGGATCAAAACCTGGCGCACGGCGAAAGGCCGGGCCCGCTTTCGCGCACAGGATCAAGGCGGCGCTGAGCAGGGCGGCGAGCCCTGAAATCGCAAACGGCGCCCGCCAGTTGAGATCCTGCGTGAAAACCGGCGCGAGGTGGGGGCTGGCCGAACCCAGGGTCAAGGCGCCGACCAGCAGTCCGATCAGAAGTCCGGTATCCCCGCGCGCCCAGCTGGCGGCGAGCTTCATGCCCACCGGGTAGACAAAGGCGAGCGCGGCCCCCGCGACAAGGCGGCTCAGGGGCATGAGCGGGGATCCGGCCGGCAGGGTGAGCGCACACAGACTCATCAAGCCGGCGATCAGGGCGCCGCCGGCGAAGACGCGTCGGGCGTCGAACCGGTCGGGTATGGCGAGGCTGGCGCTGGTCAGGGCGCCGATGACAAAACCCAGCTGGACCGCGCTGGACAGCGCAGCGCCGTCAAAGGTGGAAAGGGCGCCCGTGGCTTGAAGGGCCGGCAGCGCGGCGGCGCCAGCGAACCAGACAGACAGCGCCAGCACCTGGGACAGGGCGATCAGCGCCAGATGGCGGGGTTTGCCCGTGAGTTCAGTCATCCTTGAAGGGGCGGCGCGCGGCGGTCGCGCTGGCGGTGGCGCACAGAATGCCGTCCGCATTCCAGAGCCAGCCCTCGGTGAAGATGACGCTGGAGCCCAGCCGGACGACTTGACCCCGCGCTCGCGCGCGATCCGTCATCAGGGGACGCAGGAAGCTGGTTTTCATTTCAAGCGTGGGCACGGCGCATTTCAGATCCCCGGCGACAAAGGCCGACAGGCTCATCGCCTCGTCCAGGAAACCGGTGACAATGCCGCCCTGAATGGACCCATTGGGATTGAGAAATTCAGGGCGCGCTTCGAACCAGGCTTCCACCCAGTGCGCCTCCGGATCGAGATCGATCAGGGAAAATCCGAAATGACGCGTGGCCGCAGGCAGGTGCTGCGGATCGGAAAACAGCGCGGACAGCTCGTCCTTGCGCGTCGTCGACGTGCTCACTCTTTATTCCGGAACGCTTCAAGGCTGACGACGGTGCCTTCATTCACCTGATCATCGCCGTCTCCAAGGTTCGGCGTGTCATCAGGGGAGGGAGCGGCGTAGTCGAAATGCAGCCGGAAGCCGACGCTGGGATCGTGGAAACGCGTCACCGCGCGCCATGGAACCTTGAGATATTTGGGCACGCCGCCGAACTTCAGCGTGACTTCAAAGCCGGCGTCATCCACTTCGAGGTCCCAGAACTGATGCTCCAGAACAATCGTCATTTCTTCGGGATAGGCGCTGGCGAGGGATTCATCGATATCGCACCCCGGATCGGCCGTGCGGAAGGTGATGTAAAAATGGTGCGCGCCCGGCAGGCCATCGCCCGCCGCCCGTTCCAGAGACTTTCGAACAACATCGCGCAGGGCTTCCTGTGCGAGCTGTTCATATTGCATCAGGTCTTTAGCCACCTGCATCGCCCTTTCCCAGCCACGGCAGTCTTGAGCGAAGGGTACCGGTTCCCTGCGGTGCGTCAATCGGTCGTCACCGCTGTGCGCACCTGTGGCGATCTCCCCCAATGGGCGAGCCGGGTTTGCTTATATTCCTAAAAGGTGACTTCGATGCAATTGTGTAGGAGTTTGGAAACGAAACCCTAAGGTCTGCGATGGTAAAGAGCGCACATTCGGGGCCGCCGGGTACAATGATGGTGTTCGGTCCCGGGGAGGCGGGCGATGCAATCAGTTCTTGATCGATACTGGCCGAAACCGGGCAGTCAGGACCGTATGAGCGTCGCGTCGCAGCGGGTGCTCACTGTCTTCAGCTTGCTCGCGGGCTCAAGCAGCCTCATCGTCAACATCATCAACCTTCATTATCTGCCCGAATACGCCTTCGAGATCGGCGCCGGACTGAGCCTGTCGGTCCTGATGTTTCTGGCGCCATTCCTGATCAACGGCCGCCGTCATGAACATTTGCGCGCGCGCATAATCGGGATCACATTTGTCGGCTTTCTGGGCCTGCTGTCCCTGATCAACGGCAATCTGGTCAATGTGAACAATATCGGCTTGCTGCCCGCTGTTCTGACCTTCTGTCTCATTCTGGGGATGATTGACGGCCTGATCATCGCGCTGTTCAGCGCCGGCATCTATGTCATGACCTACGCCATGACGCGCATGAGCGGGGATACGAGCAGCGCGCACGATACCCTGCTGGCCGGCCTGGTCCTGTCGCAGCTGTTTGTCTTTACCTCTGCGGCGTTTTTCCGCGCGCACATAATGTCGGCGGTCAAGGCGCTGGCCGCGGAAAAGGCCAAGGCGGAAGAGGCCAACCAGGCCAAGTCCCAGTTCCTCGCCAATATGAGCCATGAGATCCGCACGCCGCTGAACGGGGTGCTGGGAATGACGGCGGTGCTGGCCCTGTCCCAGCTGGATGAGCGCCAGCGCAAGGCGGTCGAAGTGATCCGCATGTCGGGCGACCATCTGTTGTCGACACTGAACGATATTCTAGACCTGGCGAAGATCGACGCCGGTCAAATGGATGTGGAAACGGTCGAGTTCGTCCTGGGCGATGTCGCCGAACAGATTGAATCCCTTTACGCGCCTCAGGCGGAAAAAGCCGGTCTGAGCTTCTCCCTGCGCTATGAACACGGGGTCAGCGCGCAAAGCCTGCGCGTGGGCGACCCCACGCGCCTGAGCCAGATCGTGCACAACCTAGTCTCCAACGCGCTCAAGTTCACGCGCAAGGGCGGGGTGCGGCTCAGCTTCTCCGAAGACGATGTGAAGGAAGAGCTGATCCTGCGCGTGCGGGATACCGGCTGCGGGATGACCGAGGAGCAGGTCGAGCGTGTGTTCATGCCCTTCACTCAAGCGGATTCGTCGACCTCGCGCGAATACGGCGGGACCGGGCTGGGGCTGTCCATCGTCAAACGGCTGCTTGAAGTGATGAAGGGGCGGATCGAGGTGGAGAGCGAGCCCGATGTGGGCACGTTGTTTACCGTCTATCTGCCGTTCCGCGCTGTCAGTCTCGACCGCGAGGCGCCGGTTCAAGCGAGCGAATGTGAGTGCAATGACAGCCTGAAATCCGGGCTCAAAATCCTGGTGGTTGATGATTGCGAGACCAACCAGACCGTGGCGGCAGGATTGCTGCGCGCTTGCGATGTGGATGTCAGCCTGGCCGGGGATGCGCAAACCGCGCTCGACCATTGCGAACAGGTCGATTTCGATCTCGTCCTGATGGATATCCGGATGCCCGCGCGAGACGGCGTGGCGGTGTTCGGGGATCTGAAGGCGGCGCGGGAAGCGGATGGCCGGCGCATGCCCCCCGTGATCGCCATGACCGCCAACATCATGGCTCACCAGGTAGAGAGCTATATCGACGCCGGTTTTGTCGACACCCTCGCCAAGCCCTTGCGTCAGGATGTTCTGGTTCAGGCGGTGTCTGACGCGGTTTCCCAAGCCGGCGGCATGGCTCAGGACGAAGAACCGAGCGCGCGCACGGCCTAGTCGTCCGACCCTGTGCGATAGGCCAGACGCAGGCCGCCCCAGTGTTGTCCCGCGACATACAGCGGCGCGCTGAGATCCTTCATCATGACAAACCGACCCGCGCCCATGTCGCGACGATAGGTTTGCAGCAGGACGGGCCTGGTGTTCTGACCCGCCCTTAATCCCACACGATCATTGAAGATGCGGCGATTGCGGCAATTGGCGGCGTTCCAGTCCGGGTCCTCGCCCTGCGGCTTTGAGAATTGCAGATTATGGGTGGGCAGATAGCCGTTCTGATCAACCGCGGCGCAGAACACGATGTCGGGATGGCTCTCGGCCACGGTCTCCTGGATCGGCGGTAGAAGCCGGTCCGTCAAAGCGGTGAACCGTGTCAGGTACTGAACCGGATCAGTGCCTTCAATCGGCTGGTAGTCGGTGTCAAACAGGTCGTCCAGCGAGGCTTCGCCCTGCTCGAGCGCCTGTGCGAATGCCGCTTCGATGCGGGTTTTCGCGTCCTGCAGCGTGGCGATGAAAAGACTGTCGCGCGATTGTGCGCCCTTGAGGGCGCTGCTGACGATCATGGCGTCGGCTTCATCCACGGTGGAACTGATCCGGCTGGCGGAGGCGTCGAGCGCTTCGCTGGACTGGCTGACCACCGCGCTGAGATCCTGGACGGTGTCTGTCAGCTGCTCGGTTCTGTCCTGAATGGCGCGCGCATCGTCCGCAGCCGCCGCGCTGGAGCGAGACATGCCGCTCACGGCGTCTGACATGCCATTGACCAGCGTGCCGAGCTGGCGCGTAGAGTCACTGACCTGATCGCTTGCCGATGCCGCCGTCTGACCCAGCTGCACCAGCGTATCGCCCTCTCCGCGGATTTCCTTGAGCAGGTCCTGAATGTTCAAGGTTGCGCTGGCGGTATCGCTCGCAAGGGCTTTGACTTCACTCGCGACGATCGCAAATCCACGTCCGGCCTCTCCAGCACGTGCGGCTTCGATCGTGGCGTTCAGCGCCAGAAGATTGGTCTGGCTCGCAATGCGTTCAATGGTGTCGGACATGTCGCTGACGCGTCCCAGAGCATCGAGCAGGACCTTCACCTGTTGCTGCATGGCGCTGACCGTCGACACCAGTGTGGACACGTCTTCGCCGGTCTGTCCGAGCGCGCCTTGCGCCTCATTCATGGCCGTAGCCGCAGATCGGGCCTGGGTTTCGTTCTCTTCAGTGACAGACAAGATGGAGCGGCTTTGCCCCAGCGTGGCTTCGGCGTCGAGGCCCAGCTGGGAAAAGGCGTTCTTCAGGCCCAGTATCGCCTTGGAGGTGTCATCAATCAGTCCCGAGACATCCGCCATGGACACGCCAAAGGCTGACAGCGCATCGGATTGCGCATCATGAGCCGCATGGGCGTCGACTTGCTGCGCCAAGGCGTCGACGGGGTCAGGATCTGTAGACATGCCGCTCCCCGAACGGAACGATGTGATCGATCGAGTTTCGGCGGAAAGGGATTAACAAAACCTTCCACGGCTTGGCTTGGGCCATGCGACCATGGTCGCAGCCGTCAGGCGCTCAGTGGGAAAAGCTGTCAGGGAGAAGTGGATAAGTGGGGGCTTCTGTTGCCAGGCGCCCCCGAGCCCCGCCTGACCTTGCTAGAGATCAGGACTTAAAAGCGAGATACCCGCGCTGCTATGCAGCGAGAGCGACCTCTTCAGCATAGTTGTCGTTGGCAACTACTAAATATGGGCTGGTAACGAGGCCCATTCGGGCGAAAGCCACGTCTTTAGCCATCTGTCGATCCTATTCGGCCCCATGTTCGCCGCCCAACGTGCGGAGGAAGATTGGTGGAGCCGCCGGGATTCGCACCCGGGTCCAGTCTGGTTATTACACGCGCGTTTATCGCCATAGTCCGTCGAAACGGACATCCTGAATATAGGTGATGCGCCCGGTGGGTTAAAGAGGGAGAGCGCATCATGGCGGGGATGATCGGCTTAGCCGCCGCCCGGCAGCGCGCTGCAATCAGGCAAGACCGCCCGGTATTCCGCCAGAGGCGGCAGCCCGACCTCGGCGCGGCGGGCGTCGACCACCGGTTCCGGGTCAGAGAGCGGTGTTTGCAGGCGCTGTTCGCCGTCCACGCATTCGAACTGGGACCCATAGGGTTGGGGCGCGCCATCCATAACGGCCAACCGGTCTGTGAGCAGGGCGTAATTGTCAGGCGCGATCTCTCCACCTTGCGCCAGACGCTCGAAGCGCTGGTGGATATTGCGCATGAAATCAGGGTCGTGCGTGGCGTGCTGGACAATGAGGAAGGCGTCATTGTCCGCCTGCTCGCCATACTCGGAGCGCGTGAACCAGTCGATTTCATCAAGGCGGGCTTTCAGCCAGTTCGCATTCTCGCGATCGATCGTGTTCATATGGCGCATCAGGCGCAGCCAGGTCAGGGTCGCCTCATTGGGGCCGGCGCCGGGCGTTTGCAGCAAATCCAGCATCAAGGTGCGCACACGCTGGTCGCGCACCGTGCGCTGGCGCAGGATTTCAAGCGTGGCGTCGGCGGGGAGCGCATCGAGCTCCGCCTCCAACTGACGATCCTCTTCCAGATAGGCGTCAAATACATCGTCAGCGCTGGGTCCGCCGGTCTGCTGTCCGGGGTCGGCGCGTGCAGAACACGCACCCAGAAGCACGGACACAGCCAGAAGGCAGGCGAAGAACGGGGAGGGTGGCAAGCGCATGGAGGTCTCCTTGATTAACCTGAATTCGACAATACCTCGAAAACAAAGGTATTCAAGTTTTCGATTTAAATGCTATGCGCTATCCGGGTCAGATGGACCGAAATGGGGTGGCATGGCGGACGCTGAAGCGAAACTGGATCGACAGATGCGCAAGGGCTTGTTGGGGCTCGCCGCGCTGTCAGCGCTCGCGGGCACGGCCCAGCATGGCTATGCGCTTGCGCAATCGCTGCATGCGGTGTTCGGCGCCTCCGTCCCCGAAGGCACGCTTTATCCGCTATTGTCAGGCTTTGAGGAGGCGGGCTGGGTCGCGACCGAATGGGACACCAGTCGTCCGGGGCCGGCGCGCAAGGTCTACAGGATCACCGATAGCGGGCGCGAGGCGCTGCAACGCCTGGGCGCTCGTTTTGAAGTGCTGGCGGGCGCGATACAGGAGGGACTGTCATGATCCTCGAGCGTATTCAGGATCTGGTCGACGCGGCGGCGCGCGACCGGGCGCAGGCCTGGTTTGACCGTTTCGAGACGGCCTATGTCGGCGAGGCGCAAGCGTGCAAGGCGGCGCGCGCCCAGCTGGAGACCCACCTGATCGAGGCGCTGGAAGCGGATGCGCGAGCCAGCGCCGAGCAGGTGGAGACCGCTTTGGCGCGCTTGGGATCGCCTGAGGAAATTGCGGAGGAATGGAGCGGTGAGCCTGCCGCATCGCCGCCGGAAGACGCCGGTAAAAAGGTGTTCAGACTGGCCGCCAGCCTGGCGCGGGGCGTTTGCGCTGTTCTGGGCTTGGTGCTGCTGGCGGCGGTGTTCGCGCGCCTGTCTGATCCGGCGGCGGTTGGAGTCTTCGAGCTGACGGACGGCACATGGCTGGTCGGCACGGTGAACGATCAAGCCGTGTCCAGGGATGTGCTGGGCGTCTGGACCCTGCCTGTCGCCCTGACCCTGGCGCTGGCCCTGATGATCGGGGCCAGCGCCGGGTCGGGCCTGTGGAGCGCCATCCCGGGATGGCGCAAACACAAGGGCTCTAGTCCATCTTCATGATGAAGGCGTTGAGCTTGTTGCCATCCAGATCACGGAAATAGGCGGCGTAGAACTGATCACCACGCCAGCCCGGCTCGCCTTCGCAGGTTCCGCCAAGCTCCATCGCCGCTTTGTAAATCTCGTCCACATGCGCTTCGTCACGCGCGCCCAGCGCCACCATGACGCCATTGCCCACCGTGGCGGGTTCGCCATTGAAGGGCTTGGTCAAACCAATCCCGGCCCCGCCATCGGGCTTGCCCCAGGCGATGAAATTGCCCGGATCCTCCATCATGCGCGGCGTATCGAGCAGCGCGGCGATGCGGTCGTAGAACACGGCCGCCTTTTCAAGATCATTCGTACCGACAGTCACATAACCAATCATGGTGCGTTCCCCATTTGTTCAACGCGAGAACAGAACCATGACGCCCCGCACGGAGCAAGTTAATTCGCGTCCAACATCGTGGATAACCGCGATCAGCCCTTGAAGCCGCGCAACCTCAACGCATTGCTCAGAACGCACACGCTCGAAGCGGCCATGGCGGCGGCGGCGAAGATCGGCGACAGCGACCAGCCGAAAGCCGGAGTGAACACCCCGGCGGCCAGCGGGATCAGGAGCGCGTTATAGCCGAACGCCCAGACCAGATTCTGGCGGATATTGTTCAGCGTCGCGCGGCTGAGGCCGAGGGCGGTGGATACGGCGGCGGGGTCGTCGCGCATCAGGACCACATCGGCGCTTTCCAGGGCGATGTCGGACCCCGATCCCATGGCGATGCCCACATCCGCTTCGGCCAGGGCGGCGGCGTCATTGATGCCATCGCCAATGAAGGCGACCGGCCCATAGGCTTTGCGCAGCGAGGCGACCGCCTGGTATTTTTCATCCGGCGGCGTTTCAGAGCGCACATCCTCAATGCCGAGCGCCTGTCCCACCGCGCGGGCCGGCGGCTGGGCGTCGCCCGTGATCAGGGCGAGGGTCAGCCCCTGATCGCGCAGAGCGTTAAGCGCATCAAACGCGCCCTTCCGGATCGGGTCGGACACGCCGAACACGGCCTGCAGCGCTTTGCCCCGAGCCAGGCAGATCACCGTGACCCCTTCCTCATCCAGCCCTTTGATGGCGTCAGCCAGCGGATCAAGCTCAACCCCCAGCCGCCGCATGAAGCGTTTGGAGCCCAGGACCAGGGCCTCGCCTTCATGCTCGGCCTTCACGCCATAACCGGACTCGGCGGTCCAGTTGTCCAGCGAGGGCAGGGTGAGGGACTTGTTGTCGGCGGCGTTCAGAATGGCGCGCGCAATCGGGTGCTCGCTGCTGCGTTCCAGCGCGGCGGCGAGGGCGAGCGCATCGTCCTCGCTCACGCCTTTCACGGCATGAAGCGCTGTTAGGGCGGGTTTGCCTTCAGTCAGCGTGCCTGTCTTGTCGAACGCGGCGACGCGGACATTGGAGAGCCCCTGCAAGGCCTCGCCTTGACGAAAGAGCACACCCAGTTCGGCGCCGCGTCCGGCGCCCACCATGATCGAGGTGGGCGTGGCCAAACCCATCGCGCAGGGGCAGGCGATGATCAACACGGCGACCGCCTTGACCAGCGCCTCGCTCAGTCCCGCTTCAGGCGCTAGCGTGAGCCAGGCGACAAAGGTGACCAGAGCAATCGCGATCACCACCGGCACGAAGATGCCCGTGACGCGGTCCACAAGCGACTGGATGGGCAGCTTGGCGCCTTGGGCCTGTTCGACCATGGCGATGATCTGGCTCAGCACCGTGTCCGCGCCCGTGCGTTCGGTGCGGATCACGAGCGCGCCCTCGGCGTTCATCGAACCGCCCACGACCTCGTCCCCGCTTGATTTGTGCACGGGGACGGGCTCGCCGGTCAGCATGGATTCATCCACATAGGACTGGCCGCTCTCAACGACCCCATCCACCGGCAGGCGTTCGCCGGGCCGCACGTGAACCAGATCGCCCGGCATGACGGCGTCCAGCGCCTGCTCCCTGATCTCGCCATCGCGCTCCACGCGGGCGGTCTGCGGGCGCAGGCCGATCAATTTCCGGATAGCGGCGCTGGTGCGCCCCTTTGCGCGCGCTTCCATGTACCGCCCCGCCAGGATCAAGGTGGCGATCATCGCGGCGGCTTCGAAATAGACATGGCGCGCATCGACCGGGAACAGCTCGGGCCCGAGCAGCACCAGTGTGGAATAGGCCCAGGCCGCGCCGGCGCCAAGCGCGACGAGCGCGTTCATTTCGGGCGCCAGACGAAGCAGCGCCTTGCCGCCCAGGGTGAAGAAGCGCCGACCGGGGAAGGCGAGGACCAGGCTTGTGAGAACGAACTGGATCGACCAGCTCAACGTCTGGCCCAGCGTGTTCATGATGAAATGGTGGAAACCGGGGATCATGTGGCCGCCCATTTCCAGCACGAAGACCGGCAGGGTCAGTCCGGCGGCGAGGATGACCTGGCGTTTGAGATCCGCCTGCTCACGCGCTTTCTCCGCTTCATCGCGCGCGGCGCGGTCGGGGGCCGGATCGTAGCGTTCGGCGCTGAAGCCGGCGCTTTCGACCGCAGCGATCAGCGCGGCTTCATCAAGGTTCTCACCCATGACCTGTGCGCGCGAGGTGGCGAAGTTCACGTTCGCTTGCTCAACGCCTTCGGTCTTGGACAGCGCCGTCTCCACCTTTCGCACACAGCCTGCACAGCTGAGGCCGGACAAGGAGAGGGTGAGGGCGGAG
>NZ_JASHIU010000020.1 GCF_030733545.1 Oceanicaulis sp. MMSF_3324 | reverse complement strand
TGCCGTGGTCAACGTGACCAATCGTGCCGATGTTGGCATGCGGTTTCGTACGCTCAAACTTTTCCTTGGCCATTGTCTCTTCCTACTCTTCAGACAGGCGTCGTTTCTTTGGATCGAAGATCCGAATTACGCGATTTTGGAGATCACTTCGTCGGCGACGGCTTGCGGCACCGGCTCGTAGTGGTCGAATTGCATGGTGAACTGGGCGCGGCCCTGAGTGGCCGAACGCAGGTTGTTCACGTAGCCGAACATGTTCGCCAGCGGCACGAAGGCGTTCACCACCGTGGCGTTGCCGCGCATCTCCTGGTCGCGGATCTGACCGCGGCGGGAGTTCAGGTCACCGATGACGGAACCGGTGTACTCGTCCGGGGTCACGACCTCGACCTTCATGATCGGCTCAAGCAGCTTCATTTTCAGAGCCGACTTGGCTTCACGCAGCGCGCCGCGAGCGGCGATTTCGAAGGCCATGACGCTGGAGTCGACGTCGTGATAGGCGCCGTCGACCAGGGTCACCTTGAAGTCGATCATCGGGAAGCCAGCCAGCAGGCCGGTTTCACGGACCGAGTTCAGGCCCTTTTCAACACCCGGGATGTATTCCTTGGGCACGGAGCCGCCGACGATCTTGGAGTCGAAGGAATAGCCCTCGCCCGGCTCGACCGGCTCGATCTGCAGCTTGATGCGCGCGAACTGACCCGAACCACCCGACTGCTTCTTGTGGGTGTAGTCGATCTCGTGCGCCACGCCCACGGTCTCGCGGTACGCCACTTGCGGCTGGCCCACATTCGCTTCGACCTTGAATTCACGCTTCATGCGGTCGACGAGAATGTCGAGGTGCAGCTCGCCCATGCCGGCGATGATCGTCTGGCCGGATTCCTCGTCAGAGGACACACGGAAGGACGGATCTTCAGCCGCCAGACGGGCCAAAGCCACGCCGAGCTTCTCCTGGTCGCCCTTGGATTTGGGCTCGATGGCGATCTCGATCACCGGATCGGGGAACTCCATGCGCTCCAGGATGGCCGGGTGCGCCGGATCGGACAGGGTGTCGCCCGTGGTGGTGTCTTTCAGACCCGCGATGGCCACGATGTCGCCTGCGTATGCGTCCTTGATGTCCTCACGCGAGTTGGAGTGCATGAGCAGCATGCGGCCGACGCGCTCTTTCTTCTCTTTCACCGTGTTGAGCACGGTCTGACCCGTGGACAGGGTGCCCGAATAGATCCGGCAGAAGGTGAGCGAGCCCACAAACGGGTCGTTCATGATCTTGAAGGCCAGCAGGCCGAGCGGCTCATCGTCAGACGCCTTGCGGACCAGCGGCTGTTCGGTTTTCGCGTCGATGCCGCGGATGGACGCAATGTCCACCGGAGACGGCAGGAAGTCGACGACGGCGTCGAGCAGCGGCTGAACGCCTTTGTTCTTGAACGCGGTGCCGCACAGGATCGGGTTGAAGGCCAGCTCGATCGTGCCCTTGCGGATCAGCTCCTTGAGCTTCTCCTCAGACGGCTCTTCGCCTTCCAGATAGGCTTCCATCGCGGCTTCGTCCTGCTCAACGGCAGTCTCAACGAGCTTCTCGCGATATTCCGCAGCCTGGTCAGCCAGCTCCGGACGGATGTCACGCACTTCCCAGGTCGCGCCCAGGTTCTCGCCCAGCCAGACCAGCTCTTTCATGGCGACCAGGTCGACGAGACCTTCATAGTCGCTTTCCATGCCGATCGGCAGCTGCAGGCAGAGCGGGGTCGCGCCCAGACGATCTTCGATCATCTTCACGCAGTTGAAGAAGTCAGCGCCCAGCTTGTCCATCTTATTGATGAACACCATCCGCGGCACTTCGTACTTGTCAGCCTGACGCCACACGGTCTCGGTTTGCGGCTCGACGCCGGCATTGGCGTCCAGGCAGCAGACCGCGCCATCGAGCACCCGCAGCGAACGCTCGACTTCAATGGTGAAGTCCACGTGGCCAGGGGTGTCGATGATGTTCAGACGCTTGTCTTTCCAGAAGCAGGTCGTCGCAGCAGACGTAATCGTGATGCCACGCTCTTGCTCCTGCTCCATCCAGTCCATGGTCGCAGCGCCATCGTGCACTTCGCCGATTTTGTGCGATTTGCCGGTGTAGTAGAGGATCCGCTCGGTCGTGGTGGTTTTACCAGCATCAATGTGAGCCATGATGCCGAAGTTGCGGTAGTCCTCGATTTTGTAGTCGCGGGCCATGGGGAGGGTCCTTAGATCAGGATGCAAGCGTCAGGCTGGAACAATTACCAGCGATAGTGCGCGAACGCGCGGTTGGCTTCGGCCATCTTGTGCGTGTCTTCACGCTTTTTGACCGAGGAGCCGCGGTTGGAAGCGGCGTCCATGAGCTCAGCGGCCAGCCGCTCGCGCATGGTGTTTTCGTTGCGGTTACGCGCCGCAGCAGCCAGCCAGCGAATGGCCAGCGCCTTACGACGGTCCGGACGAACTTCAACCGGAACCTGGTACGTGGCGCCGCCGACCCGGCGGGACCGCACTTCGATTTCCGGAGCCACATTATCCATGGCTTCGTGGAAGACGCGAACAGGCTCGCGCTTCACCTTTTCCTCGATGATGTCGAGGGCGCCGTAGATGATGGCTTCAGCGGCGGACTTCTTACCGTCGATCATGATGTAGTTCATGAACTTGGTCAGATCGCGATCGCCGAATTTCGGGTCGGGAAGAATCTCGCGCTTTTCAGCGCGGTGACGACGAGACATGAACGCCTCTCCTTATTTCGGACGCTTGGCGCCGTATTTCGAACGACGCTGACGACGGTCTTTCACGCCCTGGGTATCCAGAACGCCGCGCAGGATGTGGTAACGCACGCCCGGCAAGTCTTTCACACGGCCGCCGCGGATGAGCACGACAGAGTGTTCTTGCAGGTTGTGACCTTCGCCCGGAATGTAGCTCACGACTTCATAGCCGTTCGTCAGGCGAACCTTGGCGACTTTACGAAGCGCTGAGTTCGGCTTCTTCGGGGTCGTGGTGTACACGCGCGTGCAAACGCCACGGCGTTGCGGGCACGCCTGAAGCGCGGGAACCTTGTTCCGCTTCGGCTTGTCTTTCCGCGGTTTGCGGATGAGCTGGTTAACTGTAGGCATCAGGCCTCTATCCGTTCCTGTTCCTGTTTTCCCGTCCGGTTGCGTGACGAAGACGCGAAAACCCGACCGGGGCGCGACGACTGTTGCCGTTCGTCCGCGGACGGTGTTGAAGCTTGTGTTTGTCTGTTCCGGGCGACGTCTAACCCGTTCCAGTCGTCCGCAGCGGACTCAGGAAGGATTACGGCTCACCCCCGAAATCGAGCGCGGAACCTACTCAGGGCGGGCCATTCCGTCAAGATCAGTAGCAGGGGAAATTTGCAGGCCACGCAAGCCCCGGATATTGCCCGCATTTCCCAGTCCATAAAGGCGCTTGGAGCGATGCGGACCGCCCTGCCCCGGCTCAACGGACGCCACGCCGGCAGATCCCGGGGCGCAAACAGGATTGATTTTCACTTAACAAGGGCCCGAATGCGCTCAGCCCGAATCCCCAATTCGGCGTCCGGCTCACAAAAAAGCCCGCCAGCAGCGCTGACGGGCTTTCTGTCCGGATCGGAGCGAGGATCTAGTCTTCGCTCTGAGCCTCTTCAGCGGCGGCTTCCGCGATTTCGGCCGGCAGGGCCTCGTCGCCGGAATCCACGGCCTTCTTCTGTTCAGCGATCCGCTCTTCGTCACGCGCATCAGCCTCGACCTGATACTCGCGCATCATGGAGCCGGTGCCCGCCGGGATCAGACGCCCCACGATGACGTTCTCTTTCAGGCCCTCAAGGGTATCCACCTTGCCCTGCACCGAAGCCTCGGTGAGCACGCGGGTGGTCTCCTGGAAGGAGGCCGCGGAGATGAAGGAGCGGGTCTGCAGCGACGCCTTGGTGATGCCCAGCAGGACCGGGTCCGCAATGGCGGGACGCTTGCCTTCCGCTTCCAGCTTCTCGTTGGTTTCCAGCCATTCGATCTTGTCGACCTGTTCGCCGGTGAGATAGCCGGAATCGCCCGGTTGGGTGACTTCCATCTTCTGCAGCATCTGCCGGACAATCACTTCGATGTGCTTGTCGTTGATCGGCACGCCCTGCAGGCGATAGACCTCCTGGATCTCGTTGATCAGATAGTCGGCCAGCGCTTCCACGCCCAGGATCCGCAGGATGTCGTGCGGAGCCGGGTTGCCGTCGAGCAGATACTCGCCGCGCTGGATGATGTCGCCTTCCTGGACCGTCAGGTGCTTGCCCTTCGGCACCAGGTATTCCACGGGCTCCGCATCCTCTCCCTCAGGGGTGATGGAGATGCGGCGCTTGTTCTTGTAGTCGCGACCGAATTCCACACGGCCCGTCATCTCGGCGATAACGGCGTGATCCTTCGGACGACGCGCTTCGAACAGCTCGGCCACACGCGGAAGACCGCCGGTGATGTCGCGGGTCTTGGCGCCCTCGGTCGGGATACGGGCCAGCACGTCGCCGGGCTGGACCATGTCGCCGTCATTGACCGAGAGAATGGCGCCCACCGACAACATGTAGTTCGCCGGCTTGTCAGAGAGCTTGACCGGTTCGCCATCCTCGTCGGTGACAACCATGGCCGGCTGGATCGAAGCGGACTTCGAACCGGTGCCGCGCCAGTCGACCACCACCTTGGAGGCGATGCCGGTGGCTTCGTCGACGTCTTCCTTCACCGACAGGCCGTCGATGATGTCGATCAACTTCACGCGGCCGCCCGCTTCGGTGACGATCGGCATGGTGTACGGGTCCCACTCGGCCAGACGGGCGCCGCGCTTGACCTGCTCACCGGCATCGACGCGCAGCTTGGCGCCGTATTGCAGCTTGTAGGTCTCGAGCGCATTGCCTTCCTGATCGGTGATCTGGACCTGCATGTTCCGGCTCATCACGATGAAGGAGCCATCGGAGGCTTTCACCGTATTGCGCTCCACAAAGGCGACCTTGCCCTCATGGGTGGCTTCGATGAAGGACTGCTCGGACACCTGCGCCGTACCGCCAATGTGGAAGGTCCGCATGGTCAGCTGGGTGCCCGGCTCGCCGATGGACTGGGCCGCGATCACGCCGATCGCTTCGCCCATGTTCACCTTGGTGCCGCGCGCCAGGTCTCGACCATAACAGGTGGCGCAAACGCCCACGCGGGTTTCACAGGTCAGCGGCGAACGCACCTTGATGGAGCTGACGCCGGCCTCTTCGAGGGCCAGGGCCAGTTCTTCATCCAGATAGGTGTCCGCCGGCGCCAGAACCTCGCCCGAGGACGGATCCTTGACCGCTTCGGCCGTGTGACGGCCCAGAACGCGCTGGCTGAGCGGCTCGACAATGTCGCCGCCATTGACCACGGCGCCCAGGGTGATGCCCTGAGAGGTGCCGCAATCATGCTCGGTGACGATGCAGTCCTGCGCCACGTCGACGAGACGACGGGTCAGATAACCCGAGTTCGCCGTTTTCAGCGCGGTGTCGGCCAGGCCCTTACGCGCGCCGTGGGTGGAGTTGAAGTACTCCAGAACCGTCAGGCCCTCTTTGAAGTTCGAGATGATCGGCGTCTCGATGATCGAGCCGTCCGGACGGGCCATCAGGCCCCGCATCCCGGCGAGCTGTTTCATCTGGTTCTTCGAACCCCGGGCGCCTGAATGGGCCATCATGTAGACCGAGTTCACCTCGCCGTCGCGGCCGTCTTCGGCCTTCACGGGCTTGGAGATCTCGTCATACATGGCGTCCGCCACCTTGTCGGTGCACTTCGCCCAGGCGTCGACGACCTTGTTGTACTTCTCACCCTTGGTGATGAGGCCGTCCACATACTGCTGCTCGTAATCGCCGACCAGCGCGCGGGTCTCGCCCACCAGGTCCTTCTTGGCGTCCGGGATCAGCATGTCGTCCTTGCCGAAGGAAATGCCGGCGCGCGCCGCTTCCTTGAAGCCCAGGGCCATGATCTTGTCGCAGAAGATCACGGTCGCCTTCTGGCCGGTGTGGCGATAGACGATGTCGATCAGGCCGCCGACGGCTTTCTTGGTCAGAAGACCATCGAGCACATCCGGCTGCACTTCAGGGTGCTTGGGCAGGTGCTCGAGCAGCTTCATGCGGCCCGGCGTGGTGTCGATCACCTTGGTGTATTCATTGCCGTCGCGGTCGACGCCGGAATAGCGCGCCTTGACCTTGGCGTGCAGGGTCACGACGCCGGCATCCAGAGCGGCTTCCAGTTCACCCATGGAACCGAAGACCATGCCCTCGCCCGGCTCGCCTTCCTTGACGATCGACAGATAGTACAGACCCAGCACGATGTCCTGGGACGGCACGATGATCGGCTTGCCGTTGGCGGGCGACAGGATGTTGTTGGTGGACATCATCAGGACGCGCGCTTCGAGCTGGGCCTCAAGGCTCAGCGGCACGTGCACGACCATCTGGTCACCGTCGAAGTCAGCGTTGAACGCGGCGCAGACCAGCGGGTGCAGCTGGATGGCCTTGCCTTCGATCAGCTTGGGTTCGAACGCCTGAATGCCCAGACGGTGCAGGGTCGGCGCCCGGTTCAGCATGACCGGGTGTTCGCGGATGACCTCATCCAGAACGTCCCAGACTTCCGGACGCTCTTTTTCCACCATCTTCTTGGACTGCTTGACGGTGCCCGACAGGCCCTTGGCGTCCAGACGCGCGTAGATGAACGGCTTGAACAGCTCGAGCGCCATTTTCTTGGGCAGACCGCACTCGTGCAGTTTCAGCTCGGGACCCACCACGATCACGGAACGACCGGAATAGTCCACGCGCTTGCCGAGCAGGTTCTGACGGAACCGGCCCTGCTTGCCCTTGAGCATGTCGGACAGCGATTTCAGCGGACGCTTGTTGGCGCCGGTGATCACGCGGCCGCGACGGCCATTGTCGAACAGGGCGTCGACGGATTCCTGCAGCATCCGCTTTTCGTTACGGATGATGATGTCCGGCGCGCGCAGCTCGATCAGGCGCTTGAGGCGGTTGTTCCGGTTGATGACCCGGCGATACAGGTCATTGAGGTCCGACGTGGCGAACCGGCCGCCGTCCAGCGGGACAAGCGGGCGCAGTTCCGGCGGAATGACCGGGACGACCGTCAGGATCATCCACTCCGGCTTGTTGCCGGAGAGCATGAAGGATTCGATGAGCTTGGTGCGCTTGGCCAGCTTTTTCAGCTTCAGCTCGGAGCCGGTTTCACCCATCTCCTCGCGCATCTGCTCCACTTCTTTTTCCAGATCCATCGTGGAGAGGATTTCACGGATGGCTTCCGCGCCGATGCCGGCGGTGAAAGCGTCCTCGCCGTACTCGTCGACGGCTTCGTAATACTCTTCCTCGGTGAGGATCTGGTTTTTCTGAAGCGGGGTCAGGCCCGGCTCGACCACCACATAGCCTTCAAAGTAGAGCACGCGCTCCACATCCTTGAGGGCCATGTCCAGGAACAGTGCAATCCGGGACGGCAGCGATTTCAGGAACCAGATGTGAGCCACCGGCGCAGCGAGCTCGATATGGCCCATGCGCTCACGGCGCACGCGCGCCAGGGTGACTTCAACGCCGCATTTCTCGCAGATAATGCCCTTGTACTTGATGCGCTTGTACTTGCCGCACAGGCACTCATAGTCCTTGATCGGGCCGAAAATACGGGCGCAGAACAGGCCGTCACGTTCAGGCTTGAACGTCCGGTAGTTGATGGTTTCGGGCTTCTTCACCTCGCCGAACGACCAGGAGAGAATCTTCTCCGGGCTGGCCAGCGAAATCCGGATCCGGTCGAAGGTCGGACCTTCGGCGGAGGGATTGAAGATGTTCATGACCTCTTGGTTCATGGTCCGTCTCCTTGACGGTGGCGACGGCGGGGCCGGTTTGAGGGGGCCGGGCCCGCCGTCTGATATCCGCTACGCGATCGCTCGCTCTCTTGTCTGTTTCCGGTCAGCCTACTGGTTGACCAGCTCCACATTCAGACCAAGCGAACGCATTTCCTTGACCAGCACGTTGAAGCTTTCCGGGATGCCGGCTTCGAAGGCGTTGTCGCCGCGCACAATGGCCTCGTAGACCTTGGTGCGGCCCGCCACGTCGTCCGACTTCACCGTCAGCATTTCCTGCAGGGTGTAGGCGGCGCCGTAAGCCTGCAGCGCCCACACTTCCATCTCGCCGAAGCGCTGGCCGCCGAACTGCGCCTTGCCGCCCAGCGGTTGCTGGGTGACGAGCGAGTACGGGCCGATGGAGCGGGCGTGGATCTTGTCATCCACCAGGTGGTGCAGCTTGAGCAGGTACTTGATGCCCACGGTGACCGGACGCTTGAACTGGTCGCCGGTCCGGCCGTCGTACAGGACGGATTGGCCCGACTTGTCAAAGCCCGCACGTTGCAGGTGATCAACGATGTCGTCTTCCCGGGCGCCGTCAAAGACCGGGGTCGCGATCGGAACGCCATTGGCGAGGTTGCGGCCCAGTTCGGCCCGCGCCTCTTCACCGTCCGGCAGCTCCTGATCTTCGCCATAGGCCTTGATCAGCATCTTGTTCAGATCGCCCTGGTCGCCATTGCGCTTGTACGCTTCGTAGGCTTCCCCGATCTGACGTCCGAGGCCCTTACAGGCCCAGCCCAGATGGGTCTCCAGAATCTGACCCACGTTCATCCGCGAGGGCACGCCCAGCGGGTTCAGAACGATGTCGACCGACGTGCCGTCTTCCAGGAAGGGCATGTCCTCGATCGGGTTGATCTTGGAAATCACACCCTTGTTGCCGTGACGACCGGCCATCTTGTCGCCCGGTTGCAGCTTGCGCTTCACCGCCACGAACACCTTGACCATCTTCATCACGCCCGGGGGCATCTCGTCGCCGCGCTGGAGCTTCTCGACCTTGTCTTCGAAGCGGCGGTCAAGACGCGCCTTGGACTCGTCGTACTGCTTTTTCAGCGCTTCGACGCGGCCCATGGCCTCTTCGTCTTCCAGACCGACTTTCCACCACTGGCTGGCCGGAACCTCTTCCAGCGCTTCATGGGTGACTTCACCCTTCTTGAAGCCCTTGGGACCGGAGACAGCGACCTTGCCGACCAGAATGTCCTGCAGACGACCGAAGATGTCGCGCTCGAGAATGGCGAGTTCGTCATCACGGTCTTCGCCGAGACGTTCGATCTCTTCACGCTCGATGGCGATGGCGCGTTCGTCCTTGTCCACACCGTGACGGTTGAAGACGCGAACTTCCACAATGGTGCCGGTGGTGCCCGGCGGCAGACGCAGCGAGGTATCGCGCACGTCAGATGCCTTCTCACCGAAAATAGCGCGCAGCAGCTTCTCTTCCGGGGTCATCGGGCTTTCGCCTTTCGGCGTCACCTTGCCCACCAGAATGTCGCCGGACTCGACCTCGGCGCCGATCGCCACAATGCCGGCTTCGTCGAGGTTGCGCAGGGCTTCCTCGCCGACATTCGGGATATCGCGGGTGATCTCTTCCGGGCCTAGCTTGGTGTCGCGGGCCATGACCTCGAACTCCTCGAGGTGAACCGAGGTGAACACGTCGTCACGCACGATCCGCTCGGAGATGAGGATGGAGTCCTCGAAGTTGTAGCCATTCCACGGCATGAACGCGACCATCACGTTCCGGCCAAGCGCCAGATCGCCAAGGTCGGTCGACGGACCGTCCGCAATGATGTCGCCAGAGCGCACATTGTCGCCCACGCGCACGATCGGGCGCTGGTTGATGGCGGTGGACTGGTTGGACCGCTGGAACTTGGACAGACGATAGATGTCGACGCCGGATTCCGCCGCGCCGATCTCGCCGGTCGCACGCACCACGATACGCTGGGCGTCGACCTGCTCGACCACGCCGTCGCGGCGCGCCGCAACTGCCGCGCCGGAGTCACGCGCCACAACCGATTCCATGCCGGTGCCCACCAGCGGCGCTTCCGCTTTCACAAGCGGCACGGCCTGGCGTTGCATGTTCGAGCCCATCAGAGCGCGGTTGGCGTCGTCATTTTCCAGGAACGGAATGAGCGAAGCCGCAACCGACACCACCTGCTTGGGCGAAACGTCGATGTAGTCCACGTCTTCACGCGGGATCAGGGTCGCATCCCGGCCCGGACCGACGCGGCAGTTGACGAACTCGTTCGCCAGCATGCCGTTATCGTCCACCGTGGCGTTCGCCTGAGCGATGGTGAAACGTGCTTCCTGCATGGCGGACAGATAGTCCACCTGATCGGTCAGCTTGCCGTTCTCGACCTTGCGATACGGGCTCTCGATGAAGCCGTACTTGTTCACGCGCGCATAGGTGGACAACGAGTTGATCAGACCGATGTTCGGGCCTTCCGGCGTCTCAATCGGGCAGATCCGGCCATAGTGGGTCGGGTGCACGTCACGGACTTCAAAGCCGGCGCGCTCGCGGGTCAGGCCGCCCGGGCCAAGCGCGGACATGCGGCGCTTGTGGGTGACTTCCGACAGCGGGTTGGTCTGGTCCATGAACTGCGACAGCTGCGAAGAGCCGAAGAATTCGCGCACGGCGGCGGCCGCCGGCTTGGCGTTGACCAGGTCATGCGGCATCACGGTCTCGATATCGACCGAGCCCATGCGCTCCTTGATGGCGCGCTCCATGCGCAGCAGGCCGACGCGATACTGGTTCTCCATCAGCTCGCCCACAGAGCGGACGCGACGGTTGCCCAGGTTGTCGATGTCGTCGATCTCACCCTTGCCGTCCCGCAGGTCCAGAAGGACGCGCAGCACTTCAATGATGTCTTCCTGGCGCAGCACGCGGACATCGTCCGGGCACTCCAGATCGAGACGCATGTTCATTTTCACGCGGCCGACCGGAGACAGGTCATAGCGCTCGGGATCGAAGAACAGGCCGGCGAACAGGGCTTCGGCCGTTTCCGGCGTCGGCGGCTCACCCGGACGCATGACGCGATAGATATCGATCAGCGCCTGCTCACGGCTGTCATTCTTGTCAGCCGCCAGGGTGGTGCGCATGTGACCGCCAATAGCGAGGCCGTCAATGTCGAGGATGTCGAGGGTATCGACGCCCGCTTCATTGATCGCCGCGATCACTTCTTCGGTCAGCTCGTCACCGGCTTCGGCGAAGATTTCACCGGTTTCGGCGTTCACCAGATCTTCCGCAGCGAACTTGCCGATCAGCTCCTCGGAGGACACGAGCAGTTTCTCGAGTCCTTCTTCGGCCAGCTTGTTGGCGGCGCGCGCAGAGATCTTCTTGCCGGCCGTGGCGACAACTTCGCCGGACTTGGCGTCGATCAGGTCGCGCTGCGGCTTGATGCCGCGCCAGCGTTCCTTCACGAACGGCATGGTCCAGCCGTCCTTGCCCGCCTCATAGGTCACGCGACCATAGAAGGTGGACAGGATCTCTTCCTTGTCGAGGCCAAGCGCATATAGCAGCGTCGTCGCCGGCAGCTTGCGGCGGCGGTCGATGCGCACGTGCAGGATATCCTTGGCGTCAAACTCGAAGTCGAGCCAGGAGCCGCGATACGGGATGATGCGGGCTGCGAACAGGAACTTACCGGACGCGTGGGTCTTGCCGCGGTCATGGTCAAAGAACACGCCCGGGCTGCGGTGCATCTGGGAGACGATGACGCGCTCGGTGCCGTTGACGATAAACGTGCCCTTGTCGGTCATGAGCGGAATGTCGCCCATGTAGACGTCCTGCTCCTTGATGTCCTTGACGGACTTGGAGCCGGTTTCCTCGTCCACATCAAACACGATGAGACGCATCTTGACCTTCAGCGGCGCGGCATAGGTCATGTCGCGCTGGACGCACTCTTCAACGTCGTATTTGGGGGGCTCGTACTCATAGGAGACGAACTCGAGCAGAGCGCGCTCGGAAAAGTCCTTCACCGGGAAGACGGATTTGAAGACCGCCTGCAGCCCTTCATCCGGGCGGTCCGCGATGGCGGTGTCCTTCATCAGGAACTGTTCGTAGGAATGCTTCTGAACCTCGATGAGGTTCGGCATCTCGACCGCACCGGGAATACGGCCGAACGATTTGCGAATGCGCTTCTTGCCGGTAAACGACAGACCCATTTCCGCTCCCTTCGCAGGCTCTAATAGCCTGGCGCTTGCGTTAGGACCCCAAGGTCCCCCAAGACCCGCTCTGGTAAACCGCGCCTGGAACGAGGGGTGTTCCGTCGCGGTCCGCCTGCAGGCCCCAGAACGGAACGACCTGCAGAGGAAACTTTAACGGCGTGACGGGCGCGCAGGAATCCCCTGCACGCCCGTACGTCGTATAACGTCTTAGGACCAGAACCAAGCCCGGCCCTACACGTCTTACTTGAGCTCGACTTTCGCGCCTGCGTCTTCGAGCTTCTTCTTGATGTCTTCGGCTTCGGCCTTGGCAGCGCCTTCTTTGACGGCTTTGCCGCCGGCTTCCACCAGTTCCTTGGCTTCTTTGAGGCCCAGGCCGGTGATGGCGCGGACTTCTTTGATGACGTTGATTTTCTTGTCGCCAGCTTCGACCAGGATCACGTCGAACTCGTCTTTCTCTTCAGCGGCGGCAGCTTCGCCACCGGCAGCCGGGCCAGCAACGGCCACAGCAGCGGCGGCCGGCTTGATGCCTTTTTCTTCGAGAAGGTCGTTGAGTTCTTTCGCTTCCAGGATGGTCAGCGACAGCAGTTCTTCGCAGAGTTTGGCGATATCAGCCATGGTTCAGTTCCTTGCGGTAATCAGGGTATCGGTTCGATGTGCAGAGACGACTAGGCTTCGGCTTTTTCCCGGATGGTCTCGATCTGGGAAGCCAGCGTGTTGCCCGGCGCGGTGACGCGCGAGACGATTTCGCCAGCCTGACCCAGGAGACGACCCGCGATGGCGCCGATAAGCTCTTCGCGAGACGGCATCTTGGAGAGATCGTCGATGCCCTTGGCGTCGAAGATTTCCTCTTCCATGAAGCCGCCCACCAGGTCGAACTTGTCGTTCGACTTGGCGAATTCCACGACAACTTTCGGCGCGGCCGTGAAGTCATCAGAATAAGCGATTGCGACCGGGCCTTCGAACATGTCGGAGGCGGCCTCGCCTTTCTGACCCTTCAGCGCGATCTTTGCGAGACGGTTGCGGACAACTTTCAGTTTGCCGCCCACCTCACGCAGATCACCACGCAGCTTGGTCATTTCCGCAACGGTAAGACCCGAATAACGGGTCAGAACGACGGATCCGGCGCTTTCGAAGATTTCCGAAAGCTCCTCGACCGCCGCTTCTTTGGTCGTACGATCCATTGCGGTCTCCCTTCTTGAGCCGCCCCCTATGGACGGCTCGCTCAAGCCGCCGCAGGAAAGCCTGCTCCACATCGGATCAGGCTGACTTGCGGCGTTGGCCTGTCCCAGGGCTCGAACCGACCCTATCAGCGCATTGCTGAAAGTGTCGATTGTCGCTCTGTCTCACCTGGGGCCGGTTGGATTAAGAGGCTCAAAGCCTCCCCCGGGATCTCGGACAGGTGGACCGAAGAGAACGCCGAGGCGCCCTGTCCGGTCCGGACATTCACCCGGATGATCAGATCATCCGGGTGAAAACTCAGATCCGGCTGACGCGCTTACGCGCTCTCAGCCGGTGCAGACGCTTCAGCCACGTCCACTTTCACGCCCGGGCCCATGGTGGAGCTCAGCGCGATGGCTTTGACGTACTGGCCCTTGGCGCCGGTCGGCTTGGCTTTCACCAGCGCTTCCAGCAGAGCGCGCACGTTTTCGGTCAGGGCGTCTTCAGAGAAGCTCGCCTTGCCCACGCCGCAGTGAACGATACCGGCTTTTTCAGCGCGGAATTCGACGGCGCCGCCCTTGGACGCTTCGACCGCTTTGGTCACGTCCATGGTCACGGTGCCCACTTTCGGGTTCGGCATCATGCCGCGCGGACCCAGCACCTTACCCAGACGGCCGACCAGCGGCATCATGTCCGGAGTGGCGATCACCTTGTCAAAGTTGATCTCGCCGCCCTGGATCTGCTCGACCAGGTCTTCCGCGCCCACGACTTCCGCGCCAGCGGCCTTGGCTTCATCAGCCTTCGGACCACGCGCGAACACAGCGACGCGCATGGAGCGGCCGGTGCCATTGGGCAGGTTAGCGACGCCGCGGACCATCTGGTCAGCGTGACGCGGGTCGACACCCAGATTGACGGCCACTTCAATGGTCTCGTCAAACTTGGCGGTGGCGCGATCCTTCACCAGCTTCACAGCTTCGGTGACGGTGTGCAGTTTTTCGCGGTCCAGACCTTCGCGGCCGGCGGCGATACGCTTAGCAATCTTGGCCATGCTTACCCCACCACCTCAAAACCCATGGAGCGCGCAGATCCTTCAATGATCTTGGTCGCGGCATCCAGGTCGTTTGCATTCAGGTCCTTGAATTTCGCTTCAGCGATCTCGCGGCACTGGGCCGTGGTCACGGAGGCGATCGGCGCAGCTTTGCCCGCTTCGCCAGACCCCTTCTGGACTTTCGCCGCCTTCTTCAGGAAGAAGCTCGCCGGAGCGGTCTTGATCACGAAGGTGAACGACTTGTCCTGATAGACCGTGATGGTGGTCGGGATCGGCATCCCTTTTTCCATCTCTTGGGTCTTGGCGTTGAACGCCTTACAGAATTCCATGATGTTCACGCCGCGCTGACCCAGAGCCGGCCCGATGGGCGGCGACGGGTTGGCTGCGCCGGCGGGAACTTGCAGGTTGATGTAACCCGCGATCTTCTTCGCCATGTCCCTGTCCTCCTAACAGCGCTGCATTGAGCGCCTGGGGATTGCACAATAAGCCGCGCTTGCAAAAGCGCGGCTCGTCTCGATGGGCGGCGCGGTGCGGCCCCGGCATGGTCTTTCGCCGGAACCTCCCGCACCTGTCTACGATCAGGCGATCTTCTCGACCTGAGCGTATTCCAGTTCGACCGGGGTGGCCCGACCGAAAATATTGATGGCGACCTTGAGCACGCCCTTGTCGTCGTCCACCTCCTCGACGAGCCCGTTAAAGCTCTGGAAGTGACCGTCGATGACGCGCACGGTCTCACCCACTTCGTAAGAGACAGTCGGACGCGGACGCTCGGCGTCCTCTTCCATCTGACCCATGATACGGCGCACTTCGGCTTCGGGAACCGGAGTCGGGCGACGCCCGGACCCCAGGAAGCCCGTCACGCGCGGGGTATCCTTGACGAGGTGATAGGCCTCGTCCGTCATATCCATTTTCACCAGCACATAGCCGGGGAAATACTTGCGCTCTGCGTTGACCTTGCGGCCGCGGCGCACCTCGACGACCTCTTCGGTCGGCACGAGGACTTCCTCGAACTTGCCTTCGAGCCCCTGCAGGGCCGCCTCGGCCTTGATTGCTTCCGCCACCTTCTTCTCGAAGTTGGAATAGGCGTGGACGATGTACCACTTCGCAGCCATTCCGATCAGGCTCCCAGACCCAGAAGAAGATTAACGACAAAGCCGATGATCGAATCGACGCCGAAGAAGAAAAGCGCGGCGAAGGACGCCATGACCACCACCATGATGGTGGAGATCAGAGTCTCCTGACGCGACGTCCAGGTCACCTTGCGGCCCTCCTGGCGCACCTCGCTGAAGAACTTCAGCGGGTTCACAGTGCCCTTGCGGGCGGGCGGCGCAGGTTGGGCCGCGCCAGCCTTGCCAGCGGCGCCGGCTTTGCCGGACTGACGGTTTTTCGTGTCTCGCGCCATGGCGTTCGTCATCTTCCCTTCGGCACGTCACCGATCACGTGTTGCGGGCCTGGCAGGGGCGGAGGGGCTCGAACCCCCGACCTACGGTTTTGGAGACCGTCGCTCTACCAGCTGAGCTACACCCCTAGACCCAGCGGCCCGCGGCGCGTGCTCGCACCATCCATATGGGATTGCGCGCGCACAAACGAAGCGGGCCGTTATTCGGAAGCCGGTCTTTTACCGAGCCTGAGCCCAGAAGAAAAGCCCTTTTCCCATAAAAAAGCGGCGGGCCTCACATAAGGCCCGCCGCTCCTCAAATACGAGGTTCGTTCAAGACTTAGAAGGTCTTGCGCGCACCCACATACCAGCGACGACCAATGGCGTCATAGATGGCGCCGTCCGTGCCGGTGCCCGTGGAGTCAAAGCCTTGACCATACTTGATGAACTCGTCGGTCAGGTTGTCCACGCCGAAGACCAGCTCAAGCTGGTTCTCGAACGCCCAACGCACCTGCACGTCCTGGAAGGTCGCAGACGGAACCATGGCTTCAGCCAGGTCGCCCGTAGCTTCCAGACGGGTTTCCGGCATCCAGTTCATGTCATAGGCGACGGTCAGCGGACCATTGCGGTAGACAGTGGAGAACAGGACCTCGTGCTCGAACAGGCCTGCGGTGTCAGCGTAGTCGATCACCTCGGCGCCCGGGAAGGACTCCTGTTCCCACTTCTCCAGATAGCCGTAGGTCAGGGTGAAATTCAGGTCACCCAGAGCCCAGCTGGAGTTGGCGAAGACATCGTTCAGACCCAGGAAGTAGCTGGCCTGCACGTCCACACCGGCGGTTTCGATGGTCGCCAGGTTCTGCTGCAGTGCGTTCAGCTCGTTGATGGCGCCGACAGACGGGCCCGATGCGAAACGCACGATGTTCGAGCAGAAGACCGAGTTGGCGTCATACACGCCCGTGCCATTGTCATAGCACTGGTTGATCGAAGTCTGACGAGCAATGCCGGAAATCGCGTCTTCGATCTCGATGTTGAAGTAGTCAACCGAGAGCGCGAAATTGTCGATCCACTGATTGCCGAAGTCCGGCGAGAAGACCGCACCCAGAGTGATGGAGGTCGCGGTTTCTTCAGACAGGTTCGGGTTGCCGCCATTGAAGCCGGCAATGCCCTGAATTTCGCCCTGGGTCGGGATGTAGAAGCCGTCCCGGCTCACGCGGGCCGCCACGGACGGGTCAGCAAAGCAGGCTTGCGCCAGCGAGGAGTTGACCGTCGAGGAGTCCACGCCCGAGGTGGCGTCGTCAGCAGCGTTGAAGAAGGCCGGGTCAGAACCGGACAGGGTCAGACCGGCGCAAACATCGTCGCCACCCTCGAAGGTTTCTGACGGCGGCTGGAACAGTTCGCCAATGTTCGGCGCACGCACGGATTCCGAATACTGAGCCCGGAAGCGCAGCATATCGACCGGGGTGTACTGCAGATTGGCCGCCCAGGCGAAGGTCTGCCCCACAGTGGTGTAGTCAGACGCACGCGCAGACAGGTTCAGACGCAGGTCTTCTGCGTACGCGCGGCCCTGCACCAGCGGAATTTCCGCTTCAGCGAACAATTCGGCCACCTGGAAGTCGCCATAGACCGCCGGAGACACGTTGCCGCCGTTCAGGCCGGACTGGCTCAGCGCATCCGGAACGCTCTCGGATTCCTCAGAGCGGTATTCGGCGCCGAAGACGACCTGAACATTCTCTTCGGAGAAGGGCGAGGCAAAGCCCAGATCCCCCGACAGGAAGCCCGAATAGACTTGCTGGGTGATTTCAGCCTGACGCGAAGACGGGGCATTGATGTAGGCCGCCGCTTCTGGAGAGATCGAGCCTTTGCCGAAGATATTGACCGGCACGCATCCCTGAGCACGAGCGATCTCGTCAGCACAAACGATTTCACCGTTCAGGGTGGTTGCATCGAGCGCCTGACGTAGGTTCAGGACGTTCACCTGACCCGTTGAGCGTTGGGACTGGGTGGTGCGACCGAGGTTGGCGCTGACTTCATACGACCAGTTGTCTGTCAGATCGCCCTCCAGACCAAACACGATACGTGCGGTCTGACGGGTGTTCTGAGAGGAGCGCTGACCCACTTCCGTCATGCGACGCACAAAGCCGAGACGCAGATCTTCGTCTGCAATGTCCTGGATGCCGTCGCCGTCGAAATCAGCCGCGTCACGCGCAGCATTGCGCATGGCGAGCGGGACATAAGGGTTCAGGATGGAAACACCATACGGCGACACGTCAAAAATGCCATCGCCATCAACATCAACGAGTTGAGCCGGATTATCACCGTACACGTCGTCTGAAGCCAATGCGAACGGCTCTAGCGAGGATTGCGTCTCGGTCGAGGCGTAGGTGCCTTCGAAGAAGAAGTTCATCCGCTCGTTCACTTCGTAATTCACGAGTGAGGAGAAGGTGAAGCGTTCGGTCGGCACTGCAATGGCGCGATAAGCCTGGCGGTTGAAGCCGTCCAGAGCAGAACCGTCTGGGTTTGCCGAAGTGAAGGGGCGCACCTGGCCGGTGGTCTCATCAAACACAAGGTTCGCAACATCCGTCGCGACAAGCTTGCCCTCGTCATTGACCTCGAAACCCGGAATGCGGATGCGGCCCCGTTCGGAGAAGGATGAGTAGAACGGGATCACATCTTCTTGCCAGTTCTCGACAGTCGGGTCAAAAAACGCGCGAGACAGACCGTCACGCTCCAGACCTTCGCGGTCACGGGCGTAAACGCCGTTTTCACGCGACCAGGTGGTGGAGACCACGGCATTGCCGCGACCCTGATCGAACAGGGACCCCATGGTCAGCGAGGCGCGGTAGGTTTCGTCATCGCCTTCGTCGGAGATGCCAGCCTGGGTGGAGGCCACAATGCCTTCGAAGTCATCCTTCAGGATCACGTTCACGACGCCAGCCAGCGCGTCGGAGCCGTAAACCGCCGATGCGCCGCCCGTCACCACATCAACGCGGTCGATCAGCTCGGTCGGGATGGAGTTAAAGTCCACATTGTTCGTGCCCGGCAGGCCCGCGACGAAACGGCGACCGTTCATCAGCACCAGAGTGCGGTCTTCGGTCAGGTTGCGCAGCTCGATGGTGTTCACACCCGAGGAGGCGACCGTGAAGTTGGAGTTGGTCGAGGTCAGAGTGGACACGCCGACGGCCGGCAGAGTGCGCAGCAGTTCCGCGGTGTTCACAGCGCCGGACAGCTCGAACTGCTCGGCATTGAAGGTGTTGACCGGGGTGGCCTCGGTCATGTTGCCGCGCTGAATGCGCGTGCCGGTCACCTGAATGACGTCTTGCTGGGCGTTATCGCCCTCTTCCTGGGCCAGAGCCGGCGCACTGGCGGCGCCAAGACCAGCCAGCAGGCTTGAGGCCAAAGCCCAAGTCTTGAGATTTTTATAGGACATTCACGTCTCCCCGAAATCAGAGGCAAGGCCCGTCCTGCACGGGCCGTGAAACAGGTCGCACTCAGAACCGAGTGGATGACGCACGTTAGGCGCCGCTCATTTCCCCTTAAAAGTGAACTTTTCAGAGTGACGTGCTGGCGCAATAGCACTGTTGCAAATTTGCCGTTTTAGCACCCTCAAGCAGTATATAATTCCCCATTGTGCGTTTAATATGACCAAAATAGACATATTCTGTCCACATTTAGGCAACGTGTCTTTTTGGTAACAATTAACGGATTGCAATGATTTTCAACCCCCGTTTGCACTATCTCAAATTGTGTTCTTGGGATGCGTGTTCACACCTCTCTCCATCAGGCCCTTCCGGACGCTCCAGCTGTAAGCTTCGTGCATGAAACGCCTGGCGCTGTGATGAACCGGTGCTGATTGCGCGTCATAAGGATTGCGGGCCCCTCCCCTGAGCGCCCTATGGGGTTCCGCCATGACGCCCATCGGGGACACGCCCCTCACAACACAAAAAAAGCTCCACCCCTTCACAGGAGCGGAGCCTTCGATGTCACAGTGAATGCGCCTGTCAGGCAGGCTTGAGTCGAGCTTTGGGCTTAGGCGGCGTTCCGGGCCTCGAAGCGCCAGGCCGTCGCTTGCGAATCCCCTTCCAGGGTGATGGGGGTGACAGAGCACTGCTCGACCCCTTGTCGCCGCCAATCCTCGAGCACGCTTTGCGCCTGGGCTTCGTCCAGAGACGCCTTGAGCATGTCGTTCATTCGCCCGGCATAGGCGTCAATGGCCTGGCGTTGACCATCAAACCAGGGCCGCATGTCTTCCGGGCGGTAGGCCTGGTGATTGTTCAAGACATTGGAGCAGTCTGCGAAGAGCTGGACGGCGAAATCCCGGGCCGGACAGGCATGCGCCTCGGCCGCTGCACCACATTTCTCAGCCGCCTCACGGAACGCTTCGACTTCTTCATCCACAGCCCGAGTAGTGCTGGTCAGCGCCATGTAAACATCCGAAACCTTGCTGACGATATCTGTCTCAATCAATGTCTGGAGTACGTGGAGATTGTCAGAGCACTCCTTGGCAATGGTCCCGTTCGCCATGTGAGCGATCATCAGCGCCCGCCCTGAAGGGGCCAATAACCGCCCCATGGAAGATAGAGCCTCCTGCCCGGCATACTCGACTCCGAACTGACTGACGAGGACATCAAACTCGCCAGCCTCAAACGGCAGGGCCTTGGCATCCGCCGTAAGCGTGGTGACGGGCGCATCCGCCAGCTTGGCGATCGCAGCTGGGGCGATATCGACGCAGACTATGTCCGGCTCAGCCTTCATCCCCTCCGCAACGGCGATCGCTTCACGGGTTACAGCCCCGGCTCCACACGCCGCGTCCAGCATTCGCGCTTTCGGATTGTCTGAAAACACACCTGTCAGCCACTCACGCCAAGAGTCTCGAAACAACTCACTGGCGCGCTGTGTCGCGGACATCGCCTCATCGCCAAGCCAGTAGTCGTTCCAGGAGCGTGCCTGATCCATGATGTCATCCCCTCTTAGGCGCAATATCAAAGGCTATCGTCAAACGCTCGCCTGAGCGTATCGGCTCGGTCCCATGCCAGAAATAGCTCGGGAACAAGGTCAGCTCCCCTGCCCTGGGCTGGACATGCCGCTCTGCATCCTGCCCGGGCACCGGGAAGGGCGGTTCACAGAATTTAAGCCAGCCCTCCTTGTCCGGCGCACCCTGAACCTGAGGCGGCACATCGACATAGTATACAGAACTCAGCCAGCCCTCGGGGTGGACATGGTTCACATGCCGCCCGCCAGGCCCCAGCCGTACGGACCAGGCGCCAACCAGCTCAAAGGCGTCAGGTATGGCGCCCAGCAATGGATGCCCTGGCTTGGCGGTCAACTGATCGCGATAGCGCCGAAACGCCGCTTCCACCATGGCGAAGAACTCGCGTATCACCGGCTCCTGGCTATGCCGCAGATCAGTTGGCGTCTGTGTGCCTGCACGCAAGGACTGATCGAGGGGGGGCGCTGAAAAGTCATGGAGCTGGCGCAGGACCGCAGCCAGAGACGCATTGAATTCGGCGATATCGGCGTATTGGGATGGCGGTGTCAGCGCGGTGGTCATCGTGAACGCATCCAGGTCAACCAGCTCGCGGTAACGCGCCATGTCTCCGACACCACGCGCCTGCACGGCTTCCAGTGCGCGCCAGAAGCGGTCGCCCTCAAGCGCGGCTACACCCTCTTCAATCAGCGGCCCGGATTGCTCGAAAGCGCCATTCATCAGATAGGCCCGCACTAGATTGCCTCGAAGCCGCGGGTCAGAGTGCAGCTCGGCCGGCAAAGATGAGGCGATCGACTGGGCCGCTGACGCCTCTTGCGCCTCGATTTCAATCGACAAGCGCCGATTGATCAGCCAGTCCGTCTGGCCATGAAACTTGGTCGCCCGCTCCGCCAGTGCTCGCGCCTTGTCAAAGGTCTCCATCTGAATCAGCACATCGAGATAGACCGCAACCACCATGGCGGCGCCATTGGTCGCCTCCACCAGGTTCTCGAAATACGGCTGAATCTGCTCGGCGCGCCCTGTCATGTAGAGCAGCTGGGCGCCCCCATGCAGCGCCTTCTCATCGAAAGGGTTGGCGATCAGCGCTTGTTGCACCGCCTTGAAGGCTTCCTCATAGCGCTTCAGACGCGCGAGCGCCGTAAAGAGCGGGTAATGAGCCGGCGCAAAGCCAGACTTCGACAATGCCGCCAATCCCGGCAGGGCTTGTTCGCTCGCACCCATTTCAAGAAGGCACAGACATTGTCCGTAATGCGCTTGCGGGTTGGTGGGATCGGCCTGAGACAGCGCGCGATAGATCCCAATGGCCCGTTCTGGTCCCTCCAGGGCCTGAACGGCCTGAGCCTGGAGCAAACGCGCTTTGGCGTCCCGCTCAAACGGCTCGAGAACACGTAGCGTCTCCTCATGTCGCGACAGCCGGTTCAAGAGCCGCCCGGCATTGATCGCGGCGGGCGCAAAATCAGGGCGCAAATCAAGCGCCTTCTGAAAGCTGTCCAAAGCCGCGTCGACGCGTCCCTGATCGTCTTGTGACAAACCCAAAGCGTTCCAGGTCTCGCAATTGCCTCCATCCAGGGCGAGCGCCTGCCCCAGCCAGTCTTCGGCCTGCGCCGGATTACCCGACTTGCGCGCCGCCATCGCGGACAAGCGCCAGACATCTGCGTTCTTCGGATACGATTTCTGCAGCGCCGAGAGCTTGGTGAGCGCCTCCGCAGGCCGGCCGGACTGAATGTCCAAATGGGCTGCGCCTAGATGTGTATTCAGAGACATGCTCGCCCTCCCCGAGAAATAACAACCGAATCGAGGAGCAAGGTCCAGCAATGAGACCGGAATAATACAGCCATGAAAAAAAGAGGCGGCCCGTAGGCCGCCTCCCGTTTTCAATCGTGAACCGTCGCTTAGTAGCGCGCGGTCAGACCGATGAAGAACTGACGGCCATACGGGTCGTAGGTCGCCGGCCAGGTGTTGGCCTGTTCGGACTGCGGGCCGTCACCAAGACGCGGCGGCTCCTGCTCGAACACGTTCCGGATACCACCATACAGGTTGATGGAGTCGGTCAGCTGATAGTTGGCGTTCAGGTCAAAGTAGTCGAACGAATCGATGCTGGTGACGTCGAGGCCGTCAGCATACGCGCCGTAGAACTGGGTCTGAACGTCAGTCATCTCGCCAATGTGCGACCAGCGCAGGGTGGCGGTCAGAGGACCGTACATCCACGTACCGAACGCCAGGAACTTGTGTTCCGGGGTCGGCTCGCCGCAATCGGCGCCGTAGAAGCCCTTACACTCGATCACGCCCAGGGACGCGGTCGGCTGGAAGGAGTTGGTTTCCAGCAGGGTGCCATTGATGCCGAAGCGCAGGGAACCGAAGTCCCAGTTCGGGTCGACCGAATAGGTGACGCCATAGTCCCAGCCTTCCACGAAGAGACCGGTCTGGTTCTCGGTGGTCAGAGCCTGGCTGATGCCGTCGCCGTTCGGGTCGGTGCCCGGACGTTCGCCGAACAGGGTCAGCACGCCGCCAGCAGAACGCTGGGTGATGGCGCAAGCCGCCTGGTTGCCGTTCAGGATACAGTCGTTGACCACCTGCTGAGCGGTCGCGCCGCCCAGAGCGTTGGCGATCTCGATGTCATAGTAGTCAACCGTGAACTCGAGGCCCGGCAGGAATTCCGGAGAGTACTGAACACCAATGGTGAAGGTGTCAGCTTCTTCCGCTTCCAACTGGGTTGCGCCGCGGAAGATCGATTCCACTTGCGAGTTCAGCTGAGACACCGGAGCCGCGGACGGTGCGCCGTCCTGGACGCAGTTCTGCAGGGCAGTCTGCTGCTGCTCAGGCGAGAGCAGGTTGAAGGCGCCCGAAGAGCTGTTCGAGCACGGATCCTGCACGCCCGGGAAGCCGTTGGAGTCAGACTGGAACAGGTCGCCAATGGACGGGGCCCGAACCGCGCGCTGGAACTGCGCACGGAAACGCACGCTGTCGACCGGGATCCACTCTGCGCCTGCGAAGTAGGATTCCACAGTGCCGACAGAGGAGTAGTCCGAATAACGGTAACCAGCGTTCAGAGCCAGATACTCAGCGAACTGCATGCCTTCCGCCAGCGGCAGGTTGGCTTCGCCGAAGACTTCGTAAACGTCGTAGCTGCCTTCGATCGGGGTGGACTGGTTAAAGCCCATCACGTCCGGGCCAAGCACGGAGTCCGGCGTACGCTTGATGTACTCGGACCGGTACTCGATACCGGCAGCCACGCCCAGCGGGCTGGAAGCCCAAGGCGATTGGAAGGCGTTCAGCATGCCGTCCACGGTGGCGACTGCAGAGATTTGCTCGTTCTGGGCCACAATGGCGCCGGTGCGGCTGATTTCATCAACCAGTTCCGGAGTCAGCGTGTTCGGACCGCCGAAGATATTCCAGCGACCTTCTTCCACGACCGCCTGAACAGCGGAGATGGAGACGTTACCGGTCTGGACGCGGTTAAAGCGCGACGTGCCGTACTGGGCGTACACGTCATAGTTCCAGTCCTGGTTGATAGCGCCGCGCAGACCGCCGCCGAGCACATAGGTGTTTGTGTCACGCAGGTCGTTACGGGTTGCAATCTCCTGATAACGACGACCAGTGGTGAACTGGTATTCACCCACGCCGTCACCGTCGATGTCGCCGACATTGATCGCTGAGTTGGCGTCAAACAGAGCGCGAAGTTCACCGGTCAGGAACGGGTTGTTCTCATCCACGGTAAACAGGAACTGAGTACCACCCGGGGTCGGGGCCAACTGGCTGTCCACGATCGTGTTGGTGTAGAAGGCGCGGCTGTAAACTTCGATGTTCTCGTTGATGTCATAGGTGACGAACGAGGCGATGTTGAAGCGCTCCTGCGGCAGTTGCAGGTAGTTAGTCGGCGCATAGTTGTAGCGATCGTTCGGAGCGCCCGAAGAGCGGAACGGCTGAACTGAGCCATTCTCGTCAACGAACACGCCAAAGCCCCAGCAGCCGCCAGCGCCGGAACCGCCAAGATTGGCGCAACGATCATTGATGTTCTGGGCATAGCCCGGCGCCACGCTCGGATCGAACGAGGTGCTGAACCCCGGAGACAGGATCAGCGTGTTCGGAATGTTGATCGAGCCGGTGGTGCCGAAGGTGCCAGAACCGTTATCGATCAGCGTGTCACGCGAGAAGTCGCGCTGACCTTGCAGCAGCGATTCGCGATCATTGTAGGAGATCGACAGAACAGCATTACCGCGATCCTGGTCGAAATTGCCGCCCATGGTCAGAGAGGAGGTGAAGTTACCAGCACCGCCTTGCTCGGTCCAACGTGACGACACGTCGAATTCAACGCCTTCAAAATCGTCCTTGATGATGAAGTTCACCACGCCGGCGACAGCGTCAGAACCGTACACCGCCGAAGCGCCGCCGGTGACGATGTCCACGCGCTCAAGCAGAGCGGACGGAATGGAGTTCACGTTGACGATACCGCCCTGGCCTTCGCCGACCATGCGGCGACCGTCGACCAGGATCAGCGTACGCGATGCGCCAAGACCACGCAGCGACAGGGTCGCCGTTCCGTTGCCCGGGTTGTTCGACGACGCGTCGAAAGCGGGAATCAGCTGCGGAAGGTCGTTCAGCGTGTCTTCGATGTTGATGGTGTTGTTCACCTCAAGGGTGGTCTCATCAATCGAAGTGATCGGGCTGGGCGCCGTGACGTCCGGACGTTGGATGCGCGAGCCCGTGACCTGAATCACGTCCTGCGAAGCGCTCTCCTCCTGAGCAACCGCCGCTGCCGGCATAGCGACCATAGCCGCAAAGCCAGACAGCATGCTGGTGCACAGCAGCTTACGAGCCAGTGCTTTGTTTCGAAGCATAAAAATCTCCCCGCTTCAAATGATGACAAAACCGACGCATCTCCCCTTTTTAAGATGCGCACGGTCGGTGGTCCGGTCGCCCGCAAAAGTTTTTTAATGCGGGCATAACGAAATCCTATGGTGCGCAACTCACAGGGGTCAACAGCGCGTCGGGGCCGCCAAACGTTTGAACGATTGAACGTGACAGAAAAAACACAAAAGTGGCCCTGAGTTGCGCGGGGAATATCGCATACACGCCTCAGGTTGCACGCCTTCGCGCGTCTCTTCGGGCATTCCGAAAGCCCTGTGAGCACTAGCGTTACAGTAGCGCACAGGCTGAAACTCGAGGAACACAACTCTCCGGGGAACCGGGCCTGACCACTTTTCGGCAGGCGACAGAGCCGCCAGCTGCTCTGACGGACGCTCCTGCATGCAGCTGTCATATTTTTGCAGCGGGCGCAGCGTGGGCTTCCTGCAGAGCCCCGAATCAGGCGCCCAGCTACAACGCAGCATCAAATCGGGGCCTTGCAGACCGAACCCGGTCTTCGTTCAGCGCCATCAACTGGGTTTTGCAGGGGGATCATCACGCAACCAGCCTGTAATCTGGAAGCGGCCATCCCCCGCGAAGGGGGAGACCGTGCTGACGGCATGGACCTTCGTGCCGTCAAAAATGTTCAGGGTGTTGAAGCGCGGCAAGAGCCCACGCTGGATGTCGAAATCCTCGCTGAGCAGTAACAGCAACCCGCCCCAGTCAGGCTGCCAGTTCCGGCTGAAGCCGAAGGTATAGGCCGCCCGGCGCTCCTTCTCATGACCTTCATCCACATGACGGGTCAAAAAATGCCCACGCGTATACAGCGTGGCCTGGGCGTCCGCCTTCGTGATCGTATCAGCTCCGATAACGGCCCGGCCAAATTCCAGAAAGGCCGGCGAATTGAGGAACTCCGTCAATTGGTGGATCGGGTGCCCCGGATCCCAGCCTTTCATATAGGCCTCGATCATCGGGTACGCGTTATAAAGATAGCCGTAATTGTCTTTGGCCCGCGCCATAACCGCCTGAATACGTTGCGCCATGCCTTGTCGGCCGACCGCCTCGATATCCTGCGCGCTGAGCACATTGATCCTGTGCCCGTGAGGGTGAGACGCATCCGGTTCCGGAAAGATCAGCCGCCAGCTGATCGACGTGCGCAGCATGTCATGTACGGCGTTGGCCGCCGCCTCGGGCAGGATGTCAGGAATCGAGACCAGCTTGTCGCGCTGATAGATCTCGGCAAAGGGCGCGGGGTCGAGTCCGGGCCGCAAGGTCAATTCTATATCGTGCGCCATCGGCTAGTCTCGCTGTCCATAGCTCATTCCGCGAGCATGGTAAGCCGCGACAGCTAAAGCTCAATCCTTCTGACAGCCGTTCACCCGCCGGCCATTAGAATCACCACGCACGAAAAAGCCCCGGAGCGAGGCTCCGGGGCTAATCCTGGCAATAGCCGTCGAGTGAAGCGGACGCTTACTCGGTGATCTTGGACACAACGCCCGCGCCGACGGTCCGGCCGCCTTCACGGATGGCGAAGCGCAGCTTC
>NZ_JASHIU010000001.1 GCF_030733545.1 Oceanicaulis sp. MMSF_3324 | reverse complement strand
ACGTGATGGCCGAAATCGGCAAAACACGCCCCCGACACAAGACCCACATATCCAGTGCCGATCATTGCTACGCGCATGGGGGGTCTCCTTCCTAGAGCCGGGATCAAGGCGGGGTGTTTGATAGGCCATTCCGGCCAGAATATGACATCCAGAAATCACAGACAGCTGCGTGCGGCTACAGCTCTTGGTCGAAGGCGCCGATTTCGGGGTGAACGGACAGTTCATCCTTGATGGCCTTGAAGATCGCCCTGACATCATCCGCACTGTCCGGGCTTTCGACCACTATGACGAGGTTTGGCGTATTCGAACTGGCGCGCACGAGCCCCCAGGCCCCGCCCTCAAGGGTAAAGCGGACCCCGTTGACGGTGTTCACATCAATGATCTTGCGCCCGGCGATCTGGACGCCTTGGGCTTGCTTCGCCTTGAAGGTCTCAACGATACGCTCGACCACGGCGTACTTCTCTTCGTCCGAGCAGGCCGGCGACATGGTCGGAGAGCCATAGCTGACCGGCAGGTCCGCTTTGAGGTCCGCAACGGTCTTGTCCGGGTTGCGATCCAGCATTTCCAGAATGCAGCGCGCAGCGACGATCCCGTCATCATATCCGCGGCCAACGGGCGGTTGCAGGAAGAAATGGCCCGATTTCTCAAACCCGGCCAACGCGCCCAGTTCATTAGCGCGACGCTTGATGTAGGAATGCCCGGTCTTCCAGTATTCCGTTTCGCAGCCATTGGCCTTGAGCACCGGATCGATGGCGAACAGGCCCGTGGATTTCACATCGACAACGAACCTGGCGCCCTTGTGGCGCTCAGACAGGTCGCGCGCCAGCATCAGGCCCACCTTGTCCGCGAAGATCTCGTCGCCGGTATTGTCCACGACGCCACACCGGTCGCCGTCGCCGTCAAAGGCCAGACCGATATCCGCGCCTGTCTCCTTCACCCGGTCCGACAGGGCATGAAGCATTTTCATGTCTTCCGGGTTCGGATTGTATTTGGGGAAGGTGTGATCCAGCTCGCAATCCATCGCGATGACCTCGACCCCCATGGCCTCAAGGACTTCGGGTGCAAACGCGCCCGCCGTGCCATTACCGCAGGCGACAACCGCCTTGATCTTGCGCGACAGCGACATGCCCTTGACGAGATCCGCCTTGTAGGCCGCCGCCACGCCGGTCTCGCGTACATATCCGCCGCCCGATCGCGCCACGCCCTGATCGTTCAGGACAATCTCCTTGAGACGGCTCATTTCATCCGGCCCAAAGGTGAGCGGGCGCTCCACCCCCATTTTCACGCCGGTCCAGCCATTGGCGTTATGGCTGGCGGTGACCATGGCGACCGAAGGAATATCAAGATGGTATTGCGCGAAATACGCCATGGGCGAGAGCGCAAGGCCAATATCGTGCACCTCGATGCCCGCCTGCATCAGCCCCACTTCCAGCGCCTGTTTCACACTGAGCGAATAGCCCCGGAAATCATGCCCGGTGACGATCTTGGGCTCCTTGCCCAGCTCATGAATGAGCGTGCCGAGCCCCAGCCCCAGCGTCTGAACGCCATAAAGATTGATCTGCGGCGGCTTGTCTGATCCCGGATGGCCGAACCACCAGCGCGCATCGTATTCACGGAACCCGGTCGGCGTGACGAACGCCTCGGTTTCAAATTCCCAGGTATTGGGCTGAAGATCGGTGCGCATTTGGGTCCCCCTCAAAATGGCGCGCCCTGCAACGCGCATGTGGATTCAACTCTGCCGCGTACGGAATTAGCAAACAAGTGTGACGACTAGTCGGCGGCCATGGCGTCAATGCGTTCGGCGAACCGCACCGCAGACGCACCCGCTTCGCCAGGAGCGGCCGGTGTGCTGACGCGCCCCAAAACGGCATCCACGAACCGCGCCACATTCGCGCCCAGCGGATCGCGACCTTCAGGCGTATCGGCATAGTCGGGGTTGAGATCATAACCTGTGGTGTTCTTGAAGGTGCGGGCCACGAAATCGATTTCGATCACCCCGTCCTCATACTCGACGACCATGCCGCGGCGGCGCTCATCGGCAATCCGGCTGGCTTTCAGCTCCAGTTCGGCGCCATTGGCGAAACGTGCAGACATCCGGACCTCGTCCAGGCTGTCGCTACGTTCGGACTTGCCCTCGACAGACAGGGTCTGGGCTTCGGCCTGGGCAATCAGGGTCAGCGCCAGATCCAGATCGTGCACCATCAGATCGAAGGTGACCGAAATATCCGTGCTGCGCCCGCTCCACGGCCCTTCCCGCCAAGCCTGAATGCGCTTGGGCGGCGTATCAATCGCCGTCAGCCCCATGACGTCGAACACCAGCCGTTCCTGGTGTCCGCAGGCGAGCGGCAAATTCTGCTCGGAGGCCAGCCGGACAAGTTGGTCCGCATCGTGTGCAGTGACCGCCAGGGGTTTCTCGATCAGCACCGGTTTGCCGGCTTCCAGAACGCGGGCGCCCATCTGGGCATGGGTGACGCCCGGACTGGCGATGGTGACGATATCGACCGCTTCCAGAAACAGCCCGACCTCTGAATAGGCCGTCACGCCATGCGTGTCCGCCAGCGCCTGGGCGCGCTCCTTGTCCGGGTCGAAGATCGCAGTGAGCGTGGTGTCGGGATTCTCCACGTATTTGCCAGCGTGGTAACCGCCGAAAACACCCGCGCCGATCACGCCTGCGCGCAAGGGAGAAGTCGCCGTGCTGCTCATGAAAAGGCCCCGTCCGTCTGTAGGCTTGAGAGTGTGCTCGTCTTAGACCGCGTTTGTCAGTGAGGCAAAGAGCCCAATCGCCGCGCCCTAGCTGACCCCGGCGCGGAGAAGGTCGTGGATGTGCAACAGCCCTACAGGCTTACCGGTTTCGTCACACACGAAGAGCTGGGTTATCTTGCGATCTCCGGCCGTCATGATCCGCAACGCATCCGACGCCAGCGCGCCCGGGGTCGAGGTGATGGGGCTGGGCGTCATCACGCTTTTCACCGATTGCTCGATCAGATCCGGGCCCATTTTTCGGCGCAGATCGCCATCGGTGACGATGCCGGACAGCTTGCCCTCGCCGTCTGTGACGCCCACACAGCCAAACCCTTTTTCGCTCATCACGATCAGCGCGTCGCCCATGCTGGCCAGTTCCGGCGCCAGAGGCATGGCGTCGCCCGCATGCATCAGCTCATCCACCCGCGCCAGCGCCGAGCCCAGCGCGCCGCCGGGGTGATAGCGTGCAAAATCGGTCGCGGTGAAGCCGCGCGCCTCGATCAACGCCACCGCCAACGCATCGCCAAACGCCATCATCATGGTGGTCGAGGTGGTGGGCGCGCGGGTTTCGCCGCAGGCTTCGGGCGCCTTGGGACACAGCAAAAGGATGTCGGAGCCTTTCGCGAGGGTCGAATCCGCCCCCGCCGTCATGCCGATCAAGGGCACGCCGAAGCGACGGCAATAGGCGATCATATCGCCCAGCTCCTTGGTCTCGCCGGAATTGGACAGCGCCAGGACCGCATCATCGGCCGTGATCATGCCCAGATCGCCATGGCTGGCTTCTGCCGGATGCACATAAGAGGCGGGCGTCCCGGTCGAAGCCAGGGTCGCGGCGATCTTGCGCGCAACATGCCCGGACTTGCCGACACCGGCGCAGATCAGTCGCCCCTTCAGTCCGGCGACCAGTCGAACAGCCTCGACACTGACCTCGTTCAACCCATCGCTGAGCTGGGAGAGGCCATCCTGCTCAAGGCTCAACGTGCGGCGCATGGCCTTGAGAATGGCGGCGGGTTCAAGCGCTGTAGCGGCGGGCGACATGGTCCTGTCCCTGAATTGATGCGTGGTGATCACGCGGGGGCGCCCCCTGTACCAAGCCGGACGAGAACAGGCTAGACGCGGATGCGTCTGCAGATGGGCTCGACGGGCAGGCGGTAAAAGGGGTAAACCGCCCGCCAACACAGTCTGCCCGCCAGAGGAAACCCAACATGACCCGTCTTGTGCTCACCCGTCACGGCCAGAGCGTCTGGAACCTTGAAAACCGGTTTACGGGCTGGGTCGATGTGGACCTGACCGATGAAGGCGTCAAACAGGCCAAGCGCGGCGGCGAATTGCTGGCCGAGGCCGGGTTCAAGCCCGACTTCGCCTGCACTTCCGTGCTCAAGCGGGCCATCCGCACGCTCTGGTTCGCCCTTGAAGGCGTAGACCGGGTCTGGGTTCCGGTGGAGAAAACCTGGCTCCTGAACGAGCGCCATTACGGCGGGCTGACGGGGCTGAACAAGGCCGAGACCGCTGAAAAGCATGGCGATGAACAGGTGAAGATCTGGCGCCGCTCCTATGACATTCCGCCACCGGCCCTGGAAACCAGCGATGAGCGCCACCCCAGCCATGACGAGCGCTATGCCCGCCTCGATCCGGCGCTTCTGCCCGGAACGGAAAGCCTGAAGCTGACCCTTGATCGCGTTGCGCCCTATTTCAACGACACCATCGCACCTAAGATCAAGGCGGGCGAAGACATCCTGATCTCCGCCCATGGCAATTCGCTGCGCGCGCTCATCAAGATGCTGTTCGACGTCTCCGCCGACGATATCGTCAAGGTGGAAGTACCCACGGGCAATCCGCTCCTGATCGAGCTTGATGGCCTTAAGCCGGTCTCTGCGCGTTATCTGGACGAAGATCGCGCCCAGCCGCTCGACTTCGCAAACTGATCCCATGCGCTTACGCCCGGTCACGGCCGAGGATCTGCGCCTCATGGATACAGCGCTGGCGCTGGCTTATGCGCGGCTGGGCGCCACCGCGCCCAACCCTTCTGTGGGCTGTGTGATCGTCAGGGGCGACCGGATTGTCGGCGCAGCCGCCACGGCCCCCGGCGGACGCCCGCATGCCGAACCCCAAGCGCTGGAACAGGCCGGCGCATTGGCCCGGGGCGCAACGGTCTATGTCACGCTGGAGCCCTGCGCCCATTACGGCAAGACGCCCCCTTGCGCCGAAGCGCTGGTCGCAGCCCAGCCGGCCGAGGTCGTGATCGCGTGCCGCGACCCGTTCGAACATGTGGCCGGGCGCGGCGTCAGCATGCTCAAAGAGGCCGGGATCGTGGTCGTGGAAGGCGTGCGAGAGGCAGAGGCGATGACGCTGAACGCCGGGTTTTTCCAACGCTTGAAAACCGGGCGTCCGCTGCTCGCTCAAGATACCCGCGCCAGCCTCTATGACGCCGATCTGGAACTGGAAGCGGGCGAGGACATTGATACGGCGCTGGCGCGGCTAGGCGCACAAGGGCTGACACGGGTGCGGCAGCGTTAAAAACGCGCTTTGTGCACGCTCCGACAAGATAGCGTTAACAGGGCCGGGTCCACACTCGCCCTCAACGGGCGACAGCGCCCAACGCCCGTAACGGATCAAAGATGATCGGAAAGCCTATCCAGTATCAGCCGCTGAGCCAGCTTGAGGTGGATGAAATCTGCCGCAAGCATGAGTTCTTGATGAATGGGCGCATGGGCGGCGCGCGGGCGAACTTTTCCTACAAGATCCTGAAGGGACTGAATCTGTCAGGCCGCAACCTCGCGGACGCGGACCTGTCGGGCGCGATCCTCGAGGGGACGAATTTTTCCGGCGCCAATCTGACCCGCGCGACGATCTTCGCGGCCGACATGCGCCAGGCGAACCTCTCCGGCGCCGTGCTGCACCGGGCGGATATGCGCGGCGTGATCCTGCGCGGCGCGGACCTGACGGGCGCGGATCTCAGCCAGGCTGATTTGCGGGAAGGCGCCATCGCCCAGGTGGACCGGGAAAAGGGCCTCGCCGTCATCACCCATGAACAACGCCCCGGTGAAGCCAGCGAAGCGCGCTTCAAGGGCGCGAACCTGTCACAGACCAAGATGACCGGCGCCGTGGCGCAATCGTCGGACTTCACCGACGCCGTTCTGATCGGCGCGCGGTTGACCCGCGCCAATCTGCGCGGGTCACGCTTTCCCGGCGCCAATCTGCAGGACGCCGATCTGTATGGCGCGGACCTGAGCGATGCTGATATGCGCGATTGCGTGCTGATTGGCGCAAAGACCGATATGTGCCAGTTCCAGCGCGCCAATCTTGAAGGCGCGCTGCGTGATGCCCCGCCGCCCGAAATCGCCGATCCGGGCGGAGAGACCGCAAAAGCGCTGGACCGCCATGCGCGCTGGTGTGAAACCGGCGGCGCGGAAGGCGAGCCTTCCACCTTCAATGACAAGGATTTGCGCGGCCTCAAATCACTGGCAGGCCGCAACCTCACCGCACTTCAGGCGCGCAACGCCATCCTTTACGGCCTCGATATGGAGGGCGTGGAGCTGCAGGGCGCCAAACTGGCGGGAGCGGATTTGCGCATGACCTCCTTGCGCGGCGCCGATCTGCGGGGCGCGGATCTGAAGGGCGCGAAGCTGAACAACGCCGACTTGCGCGAAGCCCAGCTCGGCCCGCTTGTGCTGCCCAATGATCGCCTGCTGGCCGCCTCCATTGCGGATGCCTGCCTGCGCTACGCCGATCTGTCGGGCGCGGACCTGCACCATCTGCAAGCTGAAGCCGCAGACCTGTCCTTCGCCCGTCTTCATGGCGTGGATGCGCGCAAGGCCGTCTTCACCCGCGCTTTCTTCACCGGCGCCAAGGTGAGCGCGAAATTCACCTCCATGGTGGAAGACCTGACCGATGCGGTGGATATCAGCGCCGCCTGAGTCGACACCCGCCTCGCCAGCCGATAAATACTCATTCTGAGCATAAGGGGCCCCGCCCCTCTGACAGGTGATTTCATGTCCGCATTCACAAACATCTACCGCCACGGCTTCGCCCGCATCGCCGCCTTCGCACCGGAGGTCCATCTGGCGGAGCCCCTGGCGAACGCGGAAACCCTGATCGGTCTGGTGCGCCAGGCGCATGAGCGCCATGCCGCGGTCTGCCTGTTTCCCGAACTGGGGATCACCGGCTATTCCATCGACGACCTGCATCACCAGACCGCAATGCTGGATGCAGCGGAACAGGCAGCCGCCCGGATCATCGAAGCCAGCAAAGGTCTGAGACCATTGATCCTTTTCGGCTGCGCGCTCCGCAGCGCCGGCCAGCTGTTCAATTGTGCGCTGGCGGTCCAGAACGGCCAGCTGCTGGGCGTCATCCCCAAGAGCTATCTGCCGAATTATCGCGAATTCTATGAAAAGCGCTGGTTCTCGGACGCCTCAAGCGTGATCGAGGACACGATCGAAGTCGGCGGACATATTGCGCCGTTTGGGACGGACCTCCTGTTTGAAGCGCTCGACCTGCCCGGCCTCATTGTCCACGCCGAAATCTGCGAGGATTTCTGGTCACCGATCCCGCCCAGCCTGTATGGCGCGCTGGCCGGCGCAACCGTGATGGTGAACCTCTCCGCCTCGAACGCGACCATCGGCAAGGCGCGCGAGCGCGCCGCACTGTGTGACGCCCAGTCCCGCCGCACCCATGGCGCTTACGTCTTTTCCGCCGCTGGCGCAGGCGAGTCCACGACCGATCTGGCCTGGGACGGTCAGCTTCTGGCCTACCAGCAAGGCGTGTTGATCGCGGAAGGCGAGCGTTTCCTCAATGACGCTCCGGCGGTGCTTTACGCCGATATGGATCTGGAGCAGATCACGGGTGAGCGGGCACGGCTGTCCACATGGAGAGACGCCTGCGCCCGGCACGCCGACGCCCTGAAGGGTTATACGCGCATCGGATTTACGCTGGAGATGGATACGGACGCCGAGATCGCCCTGGAACGGCCCGTGGCCCGCTTCCCCTTCGTCCCCAATGACGCGGATCGGCTCGATGAGGACTGCTACGAGGCATACAACATCCAGGTGCAGGGCCTAGTCCAGCGCCTCAAGGCGACCGGTCTGAAGACCGCTGTGATCGGGGTGTCGGGCGGACTGGATTCCACCCAGGCGCTGATCATCACCGCTCGCGCCTTTGACCGGCTCGGGCTCGATCGCTCCGACATTCTGGCGGTCACCCTGCCCGGTTTCGCCACCTCAACCGGCACGCGCCAGAATGCGCTGGCGCTCATCAAGGGTCTGGGTGCAACCCATCGCGAAATCGATATCCGCCCCGCCGCCGAGCGCATGCTGGCCGATCTCGACCATCCCTATTCAGATGGCGCAGACCAGTATGATGTCACCTTCGAAAATGTGCAGGCCGGGCTGAGAACCGATTATCTCTTCCGCATGGCCAACCATGAAGGTGGGCTGGTCATCGGCACGGGCGATCTGTCCGAACTGGCCCTGGGCTGGTGTACCTATGGCGTCGGCGATCACATGAGCCATTACAATGTGAACGCCGGGGTCGCGAAGACCCTGATCCAGCATCTGATCGGCTGGGCCGCGCGCCGGGAAGAATATGGCCCGGAGGTGTCTCGCGCGCTCATGGCCGTACTCAACACCGAAATCTCCCCCGAGCTCGTGCCGGCCAGTGCGGATGGAGCGATCCAGAGCACCGAAGCCGCGATCGGGCCCTACCCGCTCAACGACTTCTTCCTGCATTATGTGGTCCGCCACGGCTTCTCGCCCGCCAAGATCGCCTTCCTCGCCGAACAGGCCTGGGGTGACGCCAGCGCTGGCGACTGGCCGCCTCATGTGGCCGATGCCGACCAGCGCGCCTTTGACCGCGCGACCATTCTTCACTGGCTGGGCGAGTTCGCCAGACGCTTCTTTGGCAGTTCACAATTCAAGCGTTCAGCCGTTCCCAATGGGCCAAAGCTGACCTCTGCGGGCGCCTTGAGCCCGCGTGGCGACTGGCGCATGCCGTCGGATTCCAGCGCCCGGCTCTGGCGAGATGCGATTCAGGCGCTCAAGGACGAGTTGCTCTGACACGAAAAAGCGGCGCATCTCATTTTGGGAGACGCGCCGCGAAGTCGAAAAAGGGGAAGTCAGTCAGAAAAGTTCGGCCCGATCAGGTAGACGCCGACAATCGGGGGGAGGGACGACGTGCGTCCGACTGATCGGGCCATGATCCCGGCTAGGCGGCGGACGCCTTGTCAGCCGAGATCAGCTTGGTTTCAGATTTGCCGTTCACGGCAATGCGGCGTGGTTTCTTCGCTTCGGGAATTTCCCGCTCCAGCTGAATGCGCAGCAAGCCATTTTCGAGGCTGGCCTCACGCACCTGGACATGATCGGCGAGATGGAAGCGGCGCTCGAACGAGCGTTCCGCAATGCCGCGATGCAGATAGTTGCGCTGATCGGCGTCCTCAGATTGCGTGCGCTTGCCCGCAATGGTCAGAACGTTTTCCTGCACTTCAATGTCGAGATCATCTTCGCCAAATCCGGCGACAGCGAGCTCGATCTGATACTCGTGTTCAGAGAGCTGCTCGATATTGTAGGGGGGATAGCCGCCGGTCGGCTCCAGCTTGGCCGCGTTGTCGATCATGTTGGCCAGACGGTCAAATCCGACAATCGTGCGGTAAAGCGGTGAGAAATCAGTGGTACGCATCGTATCGATCCTCCTTGGAAGCGATCGGACCCGCAATGCGGGCTATGGGTTTCTAATGGTCCGCCATTCCGACCACCCGCAGCGTGCAGCGTGGTCCGTCCGGCAATCCGCAAAGCCCCATCTGGCGGCCTTGCACATCTGGAATTGGGTAAGCGGATCAGAGGGCGCAAGAGGGCAACGCGATTTTTTTCAACTTCTCGTCATTCATCGGGCTCGCGCCATTGTGAGCTCGGGCGTTCCGGCTCTATGATCCCCGCCATCACGGCTAATCGGAGTGAGTATATGCAACGCCTGACAGCTCTTCTTTCCGCCGCCTCGGCTTGCGCCGTTCTGGCGGCTTGCGGCGCCCCGTCCTCTGACGAGGAGATGGAGACCACCGCCCCGGCTGCCGACATGGCCGACGACTCCGCCAATATGGATGGTTACCAGGACGATGGTGACGCCATGATGGCCGATGACGACGGCGCCGAGACCGGCAGCCTGAGCTGGGCCGTTGACGGCGAATGGCGCAGCGAAGACGCCAAAGCCCGGGACGCCTACCGCAACCCTCGGGAAACCTTGGATTTCTTTGGCATCGACCCGTCTGGACGTGTCATGGAAATCTGGCCCGGCGGCGGCTGGTACACCGATATCCTGGCGCCTTGGGTCAACGCCAATGGCGGTGAATACATCGCCGTCTGGTCTGACATTGCACCGGACAATCAGCGCGCCCTGGACTTTCGTCAGAGCTTCGAAGACAAGTTCGGCGGCCCGATCTATGGCGACGTCACAATGGCCACCTTCGACAGCGAGACCGGCCCCATTGCCGAGCCGGGATCGGTGGACGCCATCGTGACTTTCCGCAACACCCATTCCTTTATGGGCCGCGGTGCGGCGGAAAAAGCCTTCAGCGATTTCTATGACGTCCTGGCGCCGGGCGGCGTCCTGGGCCTCGTCCAGCACCGTTTGCCGGCTGATCGCGTTCAGGATCCGCGCGCGAGCACGGGTTATGTGCAGCAAGACCTGGTCGTCTCCATGGCGGAAGAAGCAGGTTTCGAGTTGGTGGAAGCCAGCGAGATCAACGCCAACCCGGCGGATACCGCCGATCACCCGTTCGGCGTCTGGACCCTGCCGCCCGTGTCGCGCACCTCGGCCTTCGGCGAACCGGCTGATCCGGACTTCGACCGCGCGCCTTATGACGCAATCGGTGAGTCCGACCGGATGACCCTGTTGTTCAGAAAACCCGAAGACGCATAGTCGTCATACAGACTGACGCCGGCCTGGTTCGCCAGGCCGGCGTTTTTCTGACGGCTCACAGCGCGGCGGCGGCGAGCTGTTCAAGCGCTTGGGCATGCAATTGCGGGGTCGCGGCGGCGAGCATCTGCCCGCCTTCATGGGCGGGCCCGCCCCGCCAGTTCGTGATCACGCCGCCGGCGCCGGTGACGACCGGGATCAACGCGCCCACATCCCAGGGCTTAAGACCGCTTTCGATCACAAGGTCCACACCGCCAGCCGCCAGTGCGGCATAGGCATAGGCGTCCAGCCCGTATCGGCGGACCTTTGCGGCCTGGGCCAGGCGGGAAAAGCAGTCCGCCTCGGCGCCCTCGAACAATCCCGGATCTGTCGTAGAGAGGATCGCGTCTTCAACACGTGTCACAGCCGGGCGCGTGCGCAGGGATTGGCGGCTTCCGCCATGATCCAGCCAGGCGCCCTGCCCGGTTACGCCGCTGAAGCGTTCGCCGGTAAAGGGCTGATCGATGACGGACAGAAGAGGACCGTCCGGGCCATAAAGTGCGATGAGAACGCACCAGGTTGGCAGTCCCGCAATAAAAGCGCGCGTGCCGTCAATCGGATCAACGACCCAGGTCCGACCAGACTGCCCCAGCGTTTCGGCCTGTTCCTCACCCAGAACGCCATCCTCAGGGCGCGCCTCGGCCAGAATGGCGCGAATGCGGGCCTCGATGGCGCGGTCTGCTTCAGTCACAGGATCGAATTCGTGCGCCGGTTTGGCGTCCACATGAAGTCCGGTCCGGAAGTGTTGCAGGGCTATGGGACGCGCCGCGTCCGCGAGCTGAGCGGCCAGCGCCAACTCTGCAGACACATCCAGATCGGGCATCATCAACTCGATGTCGAACGACAAGGCTTAAGCGACGTTTTCCCCGCGGGAATCGGGATCGAGCGACCGAGCCAGCTCAAGCAGGCGACGACGCGGCCGTTCGTTGAGCTTGTAATAGGCGCGGACCAGATCAAGCGTCTCTTTTTGCGAAAGCACGTCGGCGGCGACGTTCTCGCCCTCTGGCGCGGCGGATTCACCAGAGCCCTGAAGACCTTCGTAGAAGTATTGAACGGGGACATCGAGCGCTTCAGCCAGCTCGAACAAGCGAGACGCGCTGACGCGGTTTGCGCCGCTCTCGTATTTCTGGATTTGCTGGAAGCGAATGCCGACCGATTGCGCAAGCTGTTGCTGGGTCAGGCCCAGCAGACGGCGACGGCGACGGATCCGTTTACCCACGTGATGGTCAATTGCATTGGTCATTGTGAAAACCCTCGATCAATTTTTCCAGTTGCGACTCCCCCGTCATCATCGCAACACGACACTTCAATGACACCTGAGATATGGCACAGCCCTGTTCGCCTCGCAAGTGAACACAGCAGCACACATCGCTTCTGAGGAAAGACTCTTAGAATATGCTTTCCAAAAAACTTTACTCCGCGGCAAGTCTACCTGTGTGTTCCGTACAAATCATAGACTTGGCCCATGTTTTCAGGCGTTCAGTCAATTTGTCCATACTCGACGAAGGTTGCACGTCAGCCTCACGCAGATACAATCCGCGATTGATTTCCACTTGCATGACATGCACTGCGGCCAAAGGCTGACCGTAATGCTCCGTTGTGTACCCCCCGGCATATGGACGGTTCCGGGTTACCGCAAAGCCCATCGATTTGAAATACGCTTCTGCATGGTTGATCAAATTTCGCCCGCAGGAGGCGCCGAAGCGATCGCCCAGAACAATGTCTGCGCCTCGCCCGCTCGATGACGGCATGGAATGGCAATCAATCAGAACCGCATGACCGAACTGATCCACGGCCCGGTCGATCTGGGACTTCAAAGCATCGTGATAGGGACGGTAATACGCATCAATCCTGCGGCGGCCTTCCGCGTAAGAGATCTTGCCCGGATGAATGCTCCGTCCATCCGCCGCAAGACGCGGCACAACGCCTAGCCCGGCCGACGTACGCGCATTGGGGGGCGCCAGCCCGATCGACGCCGCATCCTCAAACAGACGTGCGTCCAGCTCGTCCGGTCCACGATTGGGATCCACAAAGGCCCGCGGAAACAGCGCCTCGACGAAGCTCGCCCCCATCTCGGTCACCGAAGTGAAAAACTGGTCCACATACGCATCTTCTGACCGGCGCAGCACAGACAAGGGCGCGCTGACCTGACGCAGAAAGCCCTCTTCATAACATCGTCCCGAATGCGGCGAGGCGAAGATGAAGGGCGAGGTGCGCAGATCAGGCTCATGAACGATCACGGGTTCATGAATCACGCCAATCATGGATTCTGATGCCGGTTGCATGGGTTGATTGTGATCGCAAAGCGCAGAAGGTCAATGCGGCATAAGCCTCACTGATAAAGCGGTTGCGCGGCGCCTATGCGTTCAGTTGACTTTTACGAGTTTGGGTTAGCCTATCGATTGGTGGAAACAGACAAGGGGGCGGCAATGGCCCGCATTCTTCTGGCAGAAGACGATGACTCCATGCGTGACTTCCTGGCCAAGGCGCTCAATCGCGCGGGCCATGACGTGGACGCTGTGGCTGATGGCGAGGAAGGGCTCGATTCTCTGGGCGAAACGCCTGGCGCATACGAGCTGCTGCTGACTGACATCGTCATGCCGGGCGTGGACGGGATCGAGCTGGCCCGCCGCGCGGCCCAGATCGACCCGGGCTTGAAGATCATGTTCATCACCGGCTTCGCCGCCGTCGCACTGAACGCCGGCTCCCAGGCGCCCAACCAGGCCAAGGTCCTGTCCAAGCCCTTCCACCTGCGCGACCTGGTCGACGAAGTCGCGAAAGTGGTCGAGGCCGCTTAAGTGAAGCAAATCCCGCTTGATTGATGGTACAAAGCTGACTTCATTAGCCGTGTCTGCAAGAAAGTTTGCGGAACCGCTGAAGTTAGGAGCCTCACATGCGCCAGCACAGTTGGCTTGTCTGCACTGCTAGCAGCCTTGCACTTTTTTTCCCGACAGCCGCCAGTGCGCAAAGCCCTGACCTGCAGGCTGTGATCGCCTGCAGCAATATCACTGAGGATGCAGCACGACTGGCTTGCTATGATGAGGCGGTCGCGCCGCTGACGGACATCTCGGACGATCTTGTCGTTGTGAACCGCAGCGAAGTCGAAGCGGTTGAACAGGACGGCTTCGGATTGGAGCTTCCCAGCCTCCCCAACCTGTCCTTCTCCCTGTTCGGCGGTAGATCTGAGAGCAGTCTGGAAGAACCAGCCGAGGACGAGGCCGCTGCGCCCGGGAACACCGCCGAAGCGCCTCGACAGTCGGAAGTCTTGTCCCGCACGAATGGCGGACAGATTGATGAAATCCGCCTTCAGCTCGCCGAGATCGAGCGCCGCGGCTATGACGACGTCTTCTTCGTCATGGTCAACGGTCAGGTCTGGGAGCATGTGGGGGGCCCGGACCTTCGCCGGTCACCGAATTTCAATCGCGGCCCGGTCTATGTGGAGATCCGGCGCGCCAGCATGGGCAGCTACTTGCTGCGCGTGAACGGAAGCGGCGCCGCCTATCGCGTAGTGCGCCGGGAGTGATCATACTCAAACCGGCAAGAAAAAAGGGGTAAGGCCCAGGCCTTACCCCTTTCTTTGTTCGCTTAGAAACCGCACTTGGTTTCAAAGAACTCGAACAGGCCTGGCAGCCACTGCATGTTGTCCTCGAAGGTACGCGGACTGTGGCCCATGTCTTCGATTTCGACATAACTGATGTCGACACCCGCGGCCTCTGCGCCGCTGACCCAGCGACGGCTATGCTCGACGGGAACAGTGGTGTCGTAATCGCCATGGACGATGAACATCGGACGCTCCACCTGATCCACGAGTTCGATCGGGTTCACACCGTCAATCGTGGGCTGCTGGAACTCCCGCAGGAAACGGCTGCCCGACAGACCGCCGCGGATGCGACGGATATCGGCCACGCCAGCGCCGGATGCAATGCAGTTGAATTGCGAATTGGGACGGGTTGCAGCCGCAAACGCGCTGTAACCGCCATAGGACCAGCCGAAGAAGCCAAGCTTGTCCGGGTCGGCGATGCCTTCCTGGATCAGAGCTTGAACGCCATCCTCGACATCATCCTGCATGCTCAGGCCCCACTGGCGATCGCCTGCGATCCAGTGCGCCTTGCCCAGCATCCGCGAGCCGCGATAGTTCGGCTGGAACACCGCCCAACCGCGGTTGGCCAGCATCTGGGCCCATTCATCATAACCCAGATAATCACGAACCCAGGGACCGCCATGCGGCATGGCGATCAGGGGATGCGGCCCTTCACCTTCAGGCACCGTCACATAACCGCTCATCGGCATGCCGTCGCGCGCCTCGTATTCCACGAGATAGCTCGGAGACAGCGCTTCGGGCGGCAGATCAGCGTTACGACCGATCAGACGCGCCACGCGCCCATCCCGCAGCAGATACCAGGTGCCCGGATCCTGCGGACCGGAGGTGTAAAGCAACACCGTGCCGCCATCTTCCGAATACCGGAGAATCTGCACTGAACGGCCCGGGAAAGCCTGGGTCAGGCCCGCATGAAGCCCGCCGAACTCTTCGTCGATGTAATATTGCTGGATGCCTTCAAGGTCGGCATAGCGATAGCCCACAACACGAGAGCCATCAGATGCACGCGGCGACAGGATCGCGTTGACTGCGTCATAGTCGGGCGTGCGGAACAGCAGCTCACGCTCTCCGGTCGTGATGTCCTGTTCGTAGATCCCGATGGTGTTCTCACCCGGCTCGTCTGCCGAGATCAGCGCCGTGTTGGGCCGTTCGGGGTCATAAAAGCCCAGCAGGTCAAAACGGTCCCGGTTCGATGCATCAAGCGCGCCAATCTCACGCCAGTCATCTTCCGGTCCCGTCCGCGCCAGGGTGATCACCCGGTTCGCGGACACGTCGTATTCGGTGGCGCCGCGCACTTCGCCCTGACGGTCCACAATCAGGCCGTCAAACCGGCTATTGCCCCGGAACACCAGTTCCCGCGCGCCCGTAGCAACGTTCGTGCGATACAGGTTCGGGCTCTGGCCGCGTTCTTCAGTGTGCGCGACGAGAATGTGGTCAGGGTCATCGATCAGGCGGCTTTGCACACGACCAACGCCCAATTGGGCCATCATGTTGGATGCATTGCTGCGAATGTCACGGCCGCCGATACGGACCATGCTGCGCCAGCTTTGCTCCTCAACGTCAAAGGACAGCACGCGAGGCAGAAACACCGGCCGTCCCGCTTGAGACAGCTCGACGATCATCGACACGATGAGATAGCGGTCATTCGCCCAGAACAGGCTGGTCGGCGTCAGACCCTCTTCCACCGCAATCGCCTGAAGGCTGCCCCCCAGATCATCGGCGTCAAAAAGCAAAAGTTCAGGATCGCCAGCTTGCGAACGGCGCATCAGCATGGCGATCCGCTCTGCGTTCGGCGACATGTCGACGGCGGTCACCTGGTCGGTATCCGCCCAGACCTCAACCTCAATTTCTTGCGGCTGGGCCCAGCTTGCACCGCAGCTCATGGCGAATGCGAGCAAGACCAGAAGCTTCCTAATCACAAGGCTCCCCATCATTTTCATCCTCGGTAAGATTTTTCCAAAGTGTCCCGGAGCAGCGGAAAACTGTCAAACGTTACTGCTGGTAAAACACGGAAAAAAAACGCCCCGCGTCTGAGACGCGGGGCGTTTCCTAATCCCGTGAAGGATCGCAGTCTTAGAACTGCTTGGACACGTTCACGAAGAACGTACGACCGTTCAGGTCATAGCCCGTGCCGCGAACAGAGTTCACATTGGTCTGAACGAACGGTGCTTCATCGAAGACGTTGTTCACACCGGCGCGGAACGCCCAGGTGTCGTACAGGTAGGACACGGACATGTCGTGCACGAAGTACTCCGGAGAGTCTTCAAGGATCACGCAAGGACCGTCGCCAGCCTGGATACACGGGTTGAAGGACGAAGTCGTCGTATCTTCCGGATCATCATTGTCTTCGATGAACTCGGAGATGTAACGGGTCTGCCACAGCACGCGCCAGTCTTTGTAACCCAGCACGTGGGTCAGGCTCGCACGGAATTCCGGGTTGCCGTACTCGGTCAGATCGTCGTCGATCTCAACACCGTCGGCCAGGAATTCTTCTTCCGTTTGGGTCAGCATCTGAGTGCCGCGGAAGATGGCGTCGTAACGCAGGCCGGATTCGACCCAAGGGACATTGAAGTCCAGACCAAACTCGACGTTCAGGTCGACACCTTCGGAGACTTGCTCACCCAGGTTCTGGTTCAGAGCTTCCACGAAGGTGATCTCACCAGAGTCAGGCGAACGCGTGATGAAGGCGCACTGCGGATCGGCGAGGTTGTTGTCGTTGTAGCAACGGCTCACGATCGTGGTGGCGGAAAGCTGGTCAACCTCACCATCCACAGCAATGTGGAAGTAGGTGGAGGTCAGACGCAGATCGAACCGATCGAACCAGGGCTGTTCAAGCACGAAACCGCCGGTGAACGCTTCAGAGGTTTCCGCGTCGAGGTTCGGGTTGGAGCCCGAAGCCACTTGGGTCGGAGAACCCAGGAAGGTCACGGTCGGGGTGCCCAGACCAGAGGTGCCCAGGGTGAACGGATCGGTGCCCGGCAGGTTGAACGGGCCACCGCCGTTGATGCAGTTCTGGATCACGGACGCTTCGCGGGTGTCCAGGCTCGGGTCGTACTGACGCTGATCCGGGGTAGACGGATCGTTGTCGTGATCGACGAACGGCAGCGCGGTGCCCGGCACGCGGCACGGGTCATTCGGGTTGCCGAAGCCTTGCACGCGACCACCGAACTGTTCGTTCAGGTTCGGCGCACGGAAGGAGGTGCCGAAGGTGGAGCGGAAACGCAGCCAGTCATTCGGAGCGTACAGACCCTGGATACGGTAGGTGATGTACGAACCGAACTCGGATTCCTGAGTCCAGCGAGCGGCCAGGTTGAAGGACAGCTCTTCAGCGAAGTCCAGACCGGACAGAACCGGGATCTCGGTTTCGGCGAAGGCTTCCATCAGGTTGCGCTGACCGTTGGAGCCCGGGTCACCAAAGAAGCCGAAGAAGTCGCCGGCAGCCGCCAGAGCATCGGTATCGGTGGTGATGGAGTCTTCACGGTACTCGTAACCCAGAACCAGGCTCATCGGACCGGCCGGCAGGTTCACCAGATCACCAGCGACGTAACCGGTGTAGATGTTCTGCTCAACGGCGGTGTTGGAGATGCGGTTCGGGAAGAAGTAGTCGTTGTCTTCTTCATTTTCGAAACGACCCGTGGTCAGGAAGGTTTCGCTGAAGAAGTCAAGCGGACGACAGACGACCTGCTGGCCTTCGTTCGGCACGCCGCGCGGATTACAGACTGCTTCGCCGCCGACGATTTCGGTGTTGGCGATGGTCTGCTCGAAACGCGGGTAGTGGTAGACGCCCTCAACGCGGTCGAAGCCCGACGAACGCGAGTGGCTGACATATGCGTCCCAGGTCCAGTTGTTGAGCGTGCCAAGACCGTTCAGGAACGGCAGCTCACCGCGCAGACCGCCGATGAAGCGGGTCTGGGACACGACCGTGTCGGTCTCGATCTGAGAGCTGTAGTACAGCGTCGCGTCACGGCCGAACTGGTTCAGAGCATAGGATGCCGGCAGACGAACGCGGCCCTGACCCGAAGTACGGGTGGAGGTGTCACGCTCGCTGAAGGAGGCTTCGAAGTAAGCGGTGATGTTGCCATAGCCGCCCAGCTCGTACTCACCCGTGGTGTACAGGGTCAGACGTTCGAAATCCGGAGCGCGGACCGCGTCCAGCTCTTCCGGCCACAGCAGCAGGGCCCGGCCGTTCTCGGAGCCCGAGGTCAGCAGGTCTGATGTGATCGGAACGCGGAAGAAGCCATTCGGAAGACCGGCTTCGTTGCGGGTCGGATCGTAAGCGACAAAGCCGATGCCGGCCACGGAGCCGGAGCCCGCGCCGAAGGAACCGCCGCAGCTCTCGTAACGCTGGCCGGAAGCGCCGACTGCGTAAGAAGAGATACAGTCACCTGCGAAGGGTTCCCAGAAGGAACCGAACTGGCGGTTGGTGTAGCCGTCGGTTTCGGAATATTCAGCGGCGAAGCCGATGAAGCCACGGTCCGAGGTCACGCCCAGGGTGCCCGAATAGACCTGCTGACGGCCACCGTCGCCGGACATTTCCGGGTCGGTCATGAAGGCGTCGAGGGTCAGACCGTCAAAGTCATCCTTGAGGATGTAGTTCACCACGCCGGCCACGGCGTCGGAACCGTAGACCGAGGACGCGCCGTCAACGAGCACTTCAACGCGCTCGATCAGCGAACCCGGGATGAGGTTCAGGTCAGGCGCGCTCGGTGCGCCGCGCACGCCGGCCGGAGCCAGACGACGACCATTGACCAGAACCAGGGTACGGCCAGCGCCTTGGCCGCGCAGGTTGGCGGTCGCCGAACCCGGACCGTTGTCAGACAGGATGCCGCCAGACGTGGACAGGCCGGTGGTGATCTGCTGGCCGGTCACAACAGTGGTTTGCGCCAGCAGGTCTGCCGCGTCCACAAGACCGAGGTCACGGGCGATTTCGCCATCGATGACCTGGATCGGCGAAGCAGAGCTGAACTCGTCGCGCGCGATGCGCGAACCGGTCACAACAATGCGGTCGCCAGAGGCTGCCGGCGCAGGCGCGGCTTCCTCTTCTTCGTTGGTTTGCACCGGTTCGTCCGCTTCCTGAGCGAAGACAGGTGCACCGCCCATGGTCAGCGCCGCAACGCCTGCCAGAACGGTCGAGCGCAGCAGGCGCTCTTTGTTGGTATTGCTCACGATCGTTCCCCTTCGGATTGGAACTCCACCTCTGCGTGTGGAGCTAGCACGCGCATATCTTTTACACGCTTGTGAGGTTTTCTAGATCAGGAAGGACAGGCGTCCTAGATGCTGATCACAGATTTGACACATTCCAGAACCTGTTTCGTCAACAATGTTGCTTTTTTGCAATAACCACGGCGACCAGCTGTCACTCTCAGCCCTCAGCATCCAGCAGCTGCAAAACACTGCATCCGCCACAGCAAGGGCGATTGACACAGACAAGCCCCCCGACTTATTACGCGTCCTCTCGCGGCCCACCGCCGCGATGTCTATGGCATGCCATAGCGGGCGCGTAGCTCAGTTGGTCAGAGCACTACGTTGACATCGTAGGGGTCACAAGTTCGAATCTTGTCGCGCCCACCATTCCCTACTCCATGATGAATTTGCCACTCGGAACGCTTTCAAGGCGCTCTTTCGGATGCAAACAAAAGACCGCGCAATGCGCGGTCTTTTGTCATTGGCAATGTGTCCGGCGCCTAACCGAGTCTATCGAGCAAATCCTGCTCGAGATGATGCAGGCGCGTGCGGGCCTGCCGCCAGCGCCACCACAAGGCCAGTACTTTCAGCCCGTCCACGAGGTAGCGCTTCCACATGCGCCCCGGCTCCTCCGCCAGACGGAACAGCCATTCCAGACGCGCCTGCTGCATCCATTGAGGCGCCCGGCGCGCCTTGCCGGACAGGAAGTCCAGCGATGCGCCGACACACAGCCCCACCCCCGTGCAATCACCGCGCTCAAGGCACGCTTCCGCCACCAGCTCCTGCTGGGGAGACCCGACGCAGATGAAGCTGAACCGGCTGGGGTTGGCGGCCACGAAAGCGGCGCACTCGGCAATGGCTTCAGGATTGGACTTCAGCCCCATGGGCGGCTGATGCCAGCGAATGTCGGACAGGCCGTACCGTTGCTTGAGGCCGTCAATCACGCCGTCATCCCCGCCAATGACGACCACCGGCTCGTCCGGCTCGATCACTTGATCAAACAGCGCTTCTGTCAGGTCCGAGCCCGTTGTGACATCAACATCCTCGCCCGACAGCTCAGCTATCAGCTCCAGAACGCGACTATCGCATACGGTCAGCCAGGCCTGGGCATACAGACGGGCCAGAACCGTTTCGCCCTGCAGACGGACCAGATGGTCCACATTGGGCGTGACGACAAAGGCGAAGTCCTGCTTGGCGGGACGCTCGGCAATCCGCTTGAGCGCGATATCGGCTGAAATCCGGTCGAACGCCGCATTGAGGAACCAGATATGACGCGCGCCCTGGCGTCGGTCCTGGCTCTTCCAGACCACATCCGTGGACAGGGCATTGAGCTTTTCTGAGTCGAGATGCGCAGTCATCGTGCCGTTTTGCTCCAGTCTGAAAGACTTCAGGCTGAAACGAGCAAGAACCGCGCCGCATCCAATCTCGGACTTGCGCGCATCCCTATGGCGTATCTGCAACGGATGACACGCCATGTCCCCTTCCGATCATATTCTGGCCCTGACGCTCGGCTCGACTGCCGCCGCCCTGGTGCTGGCCTTCTCCCCCGCACAGGCCGGCGCCCCGGCGCGCGGACAACATCTGGAAGTGCAGATTGGGCCCCTGGCCCTGAATCTGGGCGGGCCGGAGTGGATCAGCCTGGGCGCTCGAACGGACTGCCTGCAGCAGGGCTGTCCGATATTGAACGTCGCGATCGACCGCTCAGCCGCGCCGCAAACGGCGCCAAGCGAAACGCGCCGGGTGAAGACGTGCGAGACCGGAGCGTTCCAACGGGCCTGGTTCATTGCAGAGCGCGCTGACGAGGGCTTCGGCGAGCAAGGGCGCGTGTGCAAAGCCGCGCGCGCCGAAACCGCCTAGGACAAACACGAAAGACGGCGCCAGTGTCATGTCCTGCGGGACCGGGCCGCCCTTGGCGTGCGAACGCCAGGCTTCGTCAAAGCCTGTGGGCGGCAAACCGCCCACCAGCGGCAGACGATCCGCAACAGCCGCCCGCACACCCGACCAGCTTTCATGACGCGCACCCAGCGGGATTGGACCGCCCGGCGCGGAGCGGGCCTGGCTTCTCAGTTCGGCTTCAGCCTCCTGAACGTCGCCCGCGTCTTCGCTTTTGACATGGGTCGCGCCGATCAGCATCCGATCCCCCAGGCGGGCGGCATACCCGCCCCACGCCGCTGGAGCGCGCAGATCAAACCCGCTCTCGAACAGGGCCACCTGCCCGGCTGTGGGTTCAAGCGCGAACCCTTGAGCGCCTAACAAACGATGCTGCGCCCAGCCCCCCGCACAGATCACGGCCGCATAGGGGCCGAACGTCTCTGCCTGCCCGGTGGAGAGCCACCAGCCATCACTGCGTTGCTCAAGATGCTCAATGGCAACATCCCGGCAGGGCGCATCCTTCGCCAGCTCTGAGACCAGCATGGCCGGCCGGATCTGCGCCGCAGACGCCATCCAGAGCGCCCCCGCCTCTGCGCCTAGCCCGCATCGCGCTTGCGCCTGTTCCGGATCAAGAAAGCCAAAACCCTCATCCAGCGCATCGGCCAGCTGGGCCAGCCGCTCCGCCGCCCTGGCGTCAGAGGCCAGCCGGGCCACGCCCGTCGGCTCAAAGCCCTGACAGTCTTGATAAGCGATGCGGGCATAATCAAACGCCGCCAGCAAAGCCCGGTTATGGGGGCGATCGGCCACTTCCAGCCTGGGGGTCAGCAGGCCGCGCGGCGCGCTGGACGCCCCGGACGCCCAGCCGCCTTGCGCAAACACTTCCACGCCTCGCCCCCTCAAGGCAAAGGCGTGCACCAGGCTCGCCGCGGCGATGCCGCCGCCGATGACAGCGATGGGTCCGTCGACCGCTTGCGCGGCGGGAAAGGGCGTTGGCGCCTCATCAGGGCTCTCGCCCGCAAAGATCGCCTCCAGGCGCTCCCGCTTGCGTCCAAACCCCGGCTTTTTCTCAACACTGAACCCGGCGGCGGCGAGGCCCCGTCGCACCGCGCCGGCCACCGTGAAGGTGACCGCCGGCGCGCCCGGCGCGCTCAAACGCGCCAGTTCGGCAAACACATCAGTGTCCCACATGTCCGGGTTCTTGGCCGGGGCGAACCCGTCCAGGAACCAGGCGTCCGCCTTGAAGGCCATCTCGGGCAAGGCGGTTTCGGCCAGATCATGGAACACCGTCAGCATGACCCGACCGTTCTCAAAGACGCGCCGGTGCGGGCCTTTATGGGGGCTGGGCCAGACCTCGGTCAGTTGGGCGCTCAATTCCGCCAGCTCCGGGAACGCCGATAGCGCGCGCTTCGCGTCGTCACGGTGCAACGGGAAGCCCTCGACGCTGACAAAATGGAGCCGGGCGTCGGACGGAGCCGTCTTCACAAACAGATCCCACAGCGCCAGGAAATTCAGCCCGGTGCCGAAGCCCAGCTCGGCGACCACGGTCGGGCGGCCCCTGGCGAAGCGTTCCGGAAAGTTTGCAGCCTTCAGAAACACCGAGCGGGTTTCGGCCAAACCATCCTCGGCCGAGAAATAGACATCGCCCGCATCCACGGCGACCGGGCCGGTCTCGGTCCAGTCAATGCGGGCATGGGGGCGCTTGAGGGCGTGAGGATCAAGGCGTTCAGACATGACAGCGCCCGCCTTGGCCAAAGAGCCGGGCGGGCGCAAGTCCTAATTACGGCGGGGCGTCAGATCGTCGGCGCGTTGGAGCTGGCTTCCTCAAGCTCTGCAAAGCTCGGCTGGAAGCTGCTTGGCACATTGCCGCGGCCGATCTCGACGGAGATCTGGGCGGCGTTGCCGTGCAGATGCGCCACAAGGACGGACTGGATGATCTTGTAGAAGGCGCCCTCTTCTTCATAGATCTCGTTCAGGCGCGCCGCGAACGGACCGACCAGGCCATAGGCCAGGAACACCCCGAGGAAGGTGCCCACCAGGGCCGAACCGATCTTGGCGCCGAGCACGGTCGGGGGAGAGTCGATCGCGCCCATGGTCTTGATGATCCCCAGCACCGCGGCCACGATCCCCAGCGCCGGCAGGGCGTCCGCCATGCTTTGCAGGGCGTGGGCCGGGGTGGCGGCCTCGTGGTGGTGCTTTTCGATCTGCTTTTCCATCGCGTCTTCAACCTGGTGGGGGTCTTCCAGGTTCATCGTCATCATCCGCAGCGTGTCGCAGATGAAGTCGATGGCGAAATGGTCCTTCATGATTTTCGGATAGGCCGAGAAGATCGAGCTGTCGTGCGGGTTCTCGATATGGGATTCCAGCGCGATCACGCCCTTGGTCTTCATGGTCTTGGTCAGCTGGAACAGCAGCGTGAGCAGGTCCATGTAGTCCTGCTTGCCCCATTTGGGCCCGGCCACCAGCTTGGCGAAGTCGCCCGCCGTCTTGGTGATCGTCCCCAGCGAGTTACTGATCAGGAAGGCGCCGATCGCCGCGCCCATGATCATCATCAGCTCGAACGGCAATGCCGCGATGATAATGTCGAACTTGCCGCCGGCGAGCGTGAAGCCGCCGAACACCATCGCAAACAGGACCACAATCCCGATAATCTGAAACATTCCCACCACCCGTTCTAGGCGACGTCCGAAGGCCCGGCGGCTCCTGCCGCTCTGTCTGCCCTTCAGCGTCCGATTTCGGGACGGTTATACGCGCTGATGCTTAAGGCCCGGTTTTCGACGCGTTAGGAGGTGGGAAAGACTCTGGATTTGGCTCGGGCGCTACTCATTTCGCCCGTCCGTGTTTGATGCTCGAACATAAGCCCCAGCACCAAGCACAAGCCCGAACACTGCGGCCATCAGCAGCATGGACGAAAATGAAGCATAACTTTCCCGAAGATAAGAATAAATGAAACCGACGAAAAAGAATCCAACCGCCGAAAAGATGCCAAACCGAGTGGCGCCAACCAATCGCGATCCATTTATTTTCATGATGCTGGCACTCCTCTGCTCTCACCATTTCGGTCTCGAGTTCATCAAGGCGTGAGGCGGCGTCCTAATTAAATCGGTCTGCACGGCATTGCCGCGCAGGATAGACTCAGACGACCCGCAAATATGGAGATTATCAAGCATGCAAGATCACTACAGAAAAAGGCTGCGATCAACTAGCAAGCTATAAATATATGAACCACGATCTTAAAAATTAATTGGCATAAACATACTACACGCAAAAGAGTACATTACACAAATCACTAACATCATCACAGCTCTAAAATTTTTAGAACCAGTATCTCTGAAATATAAAAATGGCATCAAAACTGCTATTAGGTAAGGCACCCATATTACAAGACTAACCCCCAAAATGTTTAGAATTATTGTAACAACAGCCCAAAATATAGGTATGAAATCAACTGACCTAATCACAATTAAATCCCACCACTTCATTTTATGAGGAACTTGCTGTTGGCGATAATCTGCAAGGGCCAACCATAATGCCATTTTCCGCCGCGTCTCTCGAGGCTCACGATACGATGCGCAGCCATGCAACTCCATATCGCAATATCGGGATCAATTTATGGCCCATCGAAGCAGTACAAAGGCGAAAGCGACCCAAGTTCTCGCGGCATTGGGTGAGCAATAAAATCTCGGCCGATATTCGTATGGTGCAGCGGCAGCGGCATCGATGGCCTACGCTATCGCTGAGAGCGGGGTGCGCCTCCGTGTGCATCTAGTTAGTCACAACGAGACAACACGAAAAACATCAATCTTTAATATCAACAGGGCGCATCAGCCCAATAATTATCGTAAATAAAATCATAGCAACGAAGTGAGAAAATAAAGAGCTGACCCCAAGCAGCACATGGTTGGTGCCCAGTATGTAAAGTATCGCAAACGAAACCCAACCAACCGCGAAAAGAGCACTCAATAAGGTAAACTCTTTAAGGTATTTATTCACATCAACGCTCCACACCAAATGAGGGCCAACCAACCTTTACAGGGCCCATCGCAACAACATGAACGAGATAGCCCCTGTCATCCTCTGGCCAGCATGGCCGTTCGCGACGCACCACCGCTTAATGTCTTTCAACATTGAACCAATCGCGCAATGGGATACCCACAATCCACATCGACAAAGAAAAACCTGCAATAAACACAAAGACGGCCACATGCTTCGCATAGCCGCCGAACGAGAAGTAATTGAAGTATGCGTTTATAGCGCTAGCCACCATTATTGCAGCAACAGAAACACCAAAAACTTTGTGTGCGATCGAATATTTTTTCATGTCTCATCTACCTGCATTCTGCACCTTCTGGGCCGGAACTAGCAGCGTTGAACACACCATAGGGAACACCAGCCCATTTAGCGACGCAGTTTCGGACTGAAATGAATAATCTCAGGCCAGCCGCACGAGTCCCACGCATAGCCGCCCTACTCGCATAGGCAAGGACGCCGCTCACGGGCGGGCCTATATCTGTAACCCTATGTGGCCGACCACACCGAGCCGCTTTAGCGCATCCGTACAGATTAGAAGTACTGCGCAAGAAGCCCAAAGCACAGACTCCGCACCTACGCTAAACCTCAATGCCCTCTTCGCCCCAAGGCAGCCGCATCTCTACAGCTATAAAGCACTCACCTTATTTTGAATCGGATCCGAACGTCTTAGACTCTGCATAAGACACATATGAATCGACCTGCGATCCGCAGGGAATGTAGAATGTATAATCAATTATGTTGTTTGACTGATAAAAGTCTATCAATGGGAATGCCTGATCATGCATAACTGCGGTAGCTCCAAGCCCTAGATACAGGTAATTGGCAGAAAGGTCGTATTCCTTTCGAACTTCGCAGTAGCCACCCGTGTTTCCCTGCTCAACAAGCGCCAATAATTTTTGTTCAGAAGTTAGATTCTCGTAGTTATCCACAAATATAACATGACCATCGGGGGAAGCAGTAATTATGGGGTCCTCGATATCAAGTAAGTTACGCGCAAACACATCGATATCGACTTCCAGCTCTACCTGTGAACAGGGATGCGCGCGGAACACACCCACTTCGAAGAGAGCAGGAAAGTCACTTCGGTAAATCCGCGCTCCGACCGCTTCACTTGCCGTTTCAAATGCAATCACGCGCTCTTCATTTCTCAAGGGTCGCAAATCAAGAATTGCAGCACACGGACTAGCACCCTCATCGCTTACAACGATCAGGCCTTGCGCTGGGTATGTTGCAGGCACTTCGACACACCCAACGATATGCAAGCTCATTGCGACAGTCGCTGCGCAAGATTTCATGGATGCCATCATTGAATATCCGCCAGTGTCACGCATGTATTTTCAGGTGTTGTTGGAGCATGGGTTACTTAAATTTCCCACCGATATACATATCTTCCTATAAATCTTTTCCACGGCTTACGATGTGCCATATGCCCCCGCAGACCAAGCTCGGCCATCTCTGTTCTTGAAACCGGAAGCCGAACCGGAAGTCGAGAAACTTCCAATTGGCTTTGCGTCGCAGATAGGCAGCCCGTGACGCTGCTGAGTTAGTTACCCCTTCGTCTTGCCCCTTAATGTGCGGGCCAGCTGCACGAGCCCCACGCATAGCGGCCCTGCTCGCATGGGCATGGACGCCGCTCACGGGCGGGCCTATGTCTGTAACCCTATGAACCCGCCCTATGATCCCGCCAATCCATCCAGTCCCGAAGTGCGCCGGCGCGCCTTTCGGCTTCTGTTCCTGTGCCTGATCGCAACGTCCATCGGCAATTCCATGCTGTTCGCGATCCTGCCGCCGCTGGCGCGGGACCTTCAGGTGGACGAGGTCTTCGTCGGGGCGATCTACACGGTTTCGGCACTTCTGTTCTTGGTCATGAGCCCGGTCTGGGGCGCCCTGTCAGACCGGCATGGACGCCGCCCATTGATCGTCTTCGGATTGTCCGCCTTTGCAGGCTCCTGCCTCGTCTTTGCGGCGGGCGCCTGGGCAGGCCAGGTGGGGCTGTTGCCCCCCATGGCGGCGATCATCGCCATGGCGATGGCGCGCTCGATCTTCGGAGGACTGGGCTCGGCCACCAATCCGGCGGCGCAGGCCTATGTGGCCGACCGCACCGAGCCGTCCCAGCGCACCCGCGCCCTGTCGGCGCTGACGGCGGCTTTCGGCCTGGGGACTGTGATCGGGCCGGCGCTGGCGGGCTTTTTCTCCCACCGGATCGGCATTTCCACCTTCATGGTGCTGGTGGCGATCATGGTGGGGATCGCCGCCGTGTGCGTGCGCCTGTTCCTGCCCGAACAGACCCCGCCGCAGAAAAAGGGTCGCCCGATCAATCCGCTGGTCCAGTTCCGCTTCGCCGGAGATCCGCGTCTCACTGCCTTCATGATTTATGGCTGCGCCATGTGGATGGCCCAGGCGGCGAGCCTGCAATCGCTGAGCTTTTACATCATGGACCGGTTGGGCATGGATGCGGCGGGCGGATTGCAACTGGGCTCCATCGCGCTGACGGCGGGCGCGGCGGGTCTGATCTTCGCCCAGCTGGTGGTGATCCCGGTGCTCAACACCACGCCGCGCGTCTTGATGGTGATCGGCGCGGTGATGGTGGTTCTGGGTAATGTGACGATGATCTTCGCGCCCAATTACGTGGTCATCGTGCTGGGCTATGTGTTCAACAGCTTTGGCTTCGGCCTGGCGCGTTCGGGCTTTACGGCGGGCGCATCCTTGGCGGTGGATCCGGAGGAACAGGGCCGGGCGGCGGGGCTGACCACCGCCACGGCGGGCGTGGGGTTCATGATCGCGCCCATCACCGGGCTGTGGCTGTATCAAAGCGTCGCGCCGGCCGCCCCGTTCGAGCTCAATGCCGGGCTGGCCGTGGTCGGCTGCGCGCTGGCGCTGATGCATCCGCGCGTGCGCGCGACGACGGCGGCGCTGACCCCGACGGTCGAGGACACGCCGCCCGCCTGAGCCGCTACTGGGCCCGCGCCATCACCGCTTCATAGGTCCGGAGCCCGGCATAACCGTCCGGCGTCATGCCATTGGCGGCCTGGAAGGATTTCAGGGCCGCACGACTATTGGCCCCGAAAATCCCGTCCACCCCGCGCGTGTCATGCCCGAGATCGGTCAGGGTCTGCTGCAGCTCGCGCGACTGGGTGCGGTTGATCGGCGGATTATCCTCCGGCCAGCCGTCCGGCATGACCTCCTGCCCTGCAAGGCGCTTGGCCAGATAGCTGACCCCCAGCGCATAGGCGGTGGAATTGTTGTAGCGCATGATGACGTCGAAATTGGTGAAGGCCATGAAGGCCGGACCGTCAGCGCCGGCCGGCAGCACGATCCGGGCCGGACGATACAGGTCATCCGGGCTCCACTCTCCGTGGACCGGACGCACCCCGTCCATCGCCCAGGCCGAAACGGCGCGGCGGTCGCGCTCTTCCCAGCCTGCGTAATCAAACCCGTCGGGCAGGCTGACTTCGGTCACCACAGGCGCGTCGGTCTGCCAGCCCGCGCGCGCCAGCAGGTTCGCCGCCGAGCCCAGGGCGTCGGCCTCGGTCGTCCAGATATCGCGATGGCCATCGCCATGCATGTCCACAGCGCGCTCGAGATAGGTGGTGGGGATGAATTGGGTCTGCCCCATGGCGCCCGCCCAGCTACCCTTGAGCTGGTCGCGGTCGGCATAGCCGCGTTCGATCATGTCTGCGACCGCCAGAAGCTGGCGTTCGGCGAACTCGCGACGGCGGCCTTCCCAGGCCAGGGTCGCCAGCGACCGGATGACGTCATTATCGCCCTGGATGACGCCATAGGCGCTTTCGAGCCCCCAGATGGCGGTCAGGATATTGGCGTCCACGCCGAACTCGGCCTCCACCGAATCAAGCGCCTCGCGATGGGTCGCCGCTGCACTGAGGCCGTTGCTTGTGCGGGTATCGGAGGCCGCGCTGTCGAGATACTGCCAGACCGGGCGCACGAATTCAGGTTGGGACCGGTCCCGCTCGATGATCCGCTGATCGGGCTCCAGACCGTCCATCATCAGCGCGATCGTCTGGGGCTGCGCGCCGTGCGCGCTCAGTCGCTCCCGGAAGCTGTTGGCCCAGTCCTCAAAACTCATGGTCTGGGCGGCCGCTGCGCCTGAAGCCAGCAGCACCGCGCCCAGAACCGCGGCCTTGAACAGTGTACGTATCATCATGATGATCCTGAATTCGCGGTTTCGCCCCTCGCCTGAGCGGATGATAACGCTGCTTGCACGCACTTGCGAGGCGCCAGAAGCGTTGACTCTGCGCTGAGGGTTGAGTACATCGCGCCCTCTTGAATTTTCCGGGGGCCGTTATGTCCTCCACCCGCATTTAGCTAGGGCGACGACCATGAAAGTGCGCAGCTCCCTGAAGTCCTTGAAAAACCGCCACCGCGACTGCCAAGTCGTGCGCCGTCGCGGCAAGGTCTACGTGATCAACAAAACCGACCCGCGCTTCAAAGCCCGCGCCGGCTAGTCAGCCGTGTCGCGCGCGGTTCTCTGGGACCTGGGTCATACCCTGGTCGACTGGGACCCGCGCCGGGTCTACAGATCTCTGTTATCTGACGACGCCGCCGTGGAGCAATTCCTCGGCGGTGTTTGTACGATGGCTTGGCACACCGAGCATGACCGCGGCGTGCCCATGGCGGAGAACCGCAAGCCGCTGATCGACGCCCATCCGGACAAGGCCGAACTGATCGAAGCGTGGGACGCGCGCTGGCATGACATGTTCGATGGCTGGATCACCGGGATGGAAGCGCTCGTCGATCGCCTGACCGATATGGGCGTGGCGCAATACGCCCTGACCAATCTTCCAGCCGAGAAATGGTCTCATATCGAAGAGACCTATCCCAAGATCGCCGCGTTTGACGCCGTGGTGGTTTCGGGCGCGGAGAAGATGGTCAAACCCGATCCCCGGCTTTACCAGCTGACCATTGAGCGCATTGATCACGCGCCGGAAGACGTGCTGTTCATCGACGATCGCGAAAACAATGTCCGCGCCGGGATTGAAGCCGGTTTCAAGGGGCATGTCTTTCGGGGCGCTGAGGGCGCTGCGTCCGCCTTGCGCCAACACGGCCTGTCGATTTAAGCCTCTGGTTGAAACTTTCACCTCAAAACGCTAGCCTGTTGCACACGCATGTAGCAGACGCTGAAGCGAGTTTGAGTATGCGAAACCCACTGGCAGTCACATTGGTCGCGATCGGGCTCATCGCCTTCGCTGTCATCACGCAATGGCTGGCGATGGTCGCTTTTCCCGACATGCCGGGCGCGCTTCGCGCCCTCATCGCCGGAGCCGTGGTTGGCGCGCCGATTGGCGTCATCGTCGTGAACTCCGGATTGTTTCTTCGGAAAACCGCATAGCCCGCTTGCCGCATGGGTCAGGACGCTTATCCTCTCCGCCCATGATGGTGATCTGCCTATTGGCCGCCCTTCAGGCGACGCCGCTTGATCTTGCGCCGCAGCAGGATGAGCAAGCGCGCGTCCACCAATCCATTTCAGAGCGCCTGGATGAGAAGCTTCAGGCCCTGGCTTCAGCCACCGATGAAGAGCACGCCGCCAGTCTGGCCGACGAAGTGCGCTCCTTATGGCGTCAGCAAGCCGGCGCCACCGCAGACCTGCTGCTTCAGCGCGGCGCAGAGGCGCGTGAGCGCGGCGACGAAGCCACGGCCTGGCGCGCCTATGATCATTTGCGGGCGCTTGAACCCGATTATGCGGAAGGCTGGATCGTCTCCGCCGAACTGGCTGTACAGGCGTCTGACTGGGAGTTCGCGCTTCAGGCGCTGAACCAGGCCGTAACACTCGATGAGCGTCGCTATGACGCCTGGGCCCTGCTGGGCCGCGCCCTGGAGCAGGCGCAGGCTCGCGAAGCCGCCATGGAAGCCTATCGTGAGGCGGTTCTGCTCTACCCGCTGCATCCGGCGGCCGGCCCCGCCCTGGCCCGGCTCGAGCGCGAGCTTGCAGGCCGTGCGCTTTAGGGTGGGCGCGAGGGCTGACGCATGACAGGCGATTTCATCGAGCTGGGCGGTGTCAGACTTCACTATCTCATCACCGGCCCCGACAATGCGCCCGCCCTGTTGATGCTGCATGGCGCATCCACATCGCTGTACGAACCCTATATGGCGCTCTCAAACGCGCTGGAGGCGTATCGCGTCATCTGGCTGGACCGTCCGGGGCTGGGCTGGAGCGAACGTCCTGAAGGCCCCTGGTCGCCGGAGCGGGAAGCGGATCTGATCGCCCATTTCCTCACCGCGCTCGGCATCCCGCAAGTCGTGGTGCTGGGCCATTCCTGGGGCGCCGCCATCGCCCTTCGCCTGTTGATGGATCGCCCGGGCCATGCCCGCGGCGGGGTGCTGATCAGCCCGGCGGCGCGGGCCTGGGTCGGGGAGGCCGCCGCCTATAACAAGCTGACCCATTGGCCGGTCATCGGCCCCCTGATCAGTCATGTCATTGCGCCTGTCCTGGGGCCGGGCCAGCTCAAGACGGGCGTCACGAGCGCCTTCCATCCTGAAAAGGCGCCGACCGGCTATGTCGAGACCGCTCGGCTTGACCGCCTGTTCACGCCCTCCGTTTGGAAAGCCAACGCTGCGGACATGGCGCAGGTCAACACGCACCTCGCCGCTCAGGAGACCCGCTATGGCGAGATCACCCAGCCGGTGATCCTGCTGGCCGGCCCCAAGGATACGGTGGTCCGCACCAGCCGGCACGCCGAACCGGTCGCGAAAACCCTGCCCCATGGCGAGCTCAGGCTGTTCGCCAAGGCCGGGCACAATCTGCACCACGGCTATTCTCATGAAGTGACGAAAGCGGTCGAGGACGTCCTGGCGCGCAAGCGCTAGCCTTCAACCCGGCGATAGACGCCATCGACCCGGAGCTGGCCCTCGGCGGCCTCGTACAGCCCCCGCATCACCGTTTCCAGCTGATCGAGATCATGGATCGGGCAATAGCCCTCAGCATCGCGCTCCACGCCCGCCGTCTCCAGCACGGCATCCGCCACATCACTGCAGGACGGCTGGTGATAGCTCAGCACGCGACCGTCTTCATAGACAAAGGCCAGCCCGTATCCCACGCCATCCTCGCGCGGGGACTGAACGATGAAGACATCCTCGAACAGTTCGTGAAACCGGGCGTTCTGGTGCGGGAAGTTGGCAATGTCAGAAACATAGCGCCGCTGAGACAGGGTGATCGCCCCGGTCCAGGTCGGCCGGTCCCATTCCACACCATCAGGATGGGTGGGCGTATGGGCGTAGACCCCAGCCGCCATGGGCCGATCCGCGCCCCAATAGCCCACCAGCTCCTCTTCGCTGGCGAAGCAGGCTGTCAACCCCAATGCAAGAGCGAGCCCGGCGCCAAGGCGCAGGCTCGCTTTCAAAACATTCAGAGCCGCAGCTCTCATCAGGGTTTGGCGCCGATGAAGGGTTCGCACGCCTTGGTCAGCCAGGTGGCGGCCTCGCCATCGAGCAGGGGCAGCACCTTCTCACGCACCTGGGCGTGATAGGCGTCGAGCCAGACCAGCTCGTCATTGGTCAGAAGCGTGGTGTCCACAAGCGCGCGGTGCATCGGCGCCATGGTCAGGGTTTCAAACCCGTGCATGGAGCGATTGCCGCCCGGAACCGGCTCGGCCTCGGTGACCACCTGCAGGTTCTCGATCCGGATGCCGTAATCACCGACTTGGTAATAGCCCGGCTCGTTGGACACGATCATGCCGGTTTCAAGCGCGATGGCGTTCGGCGCCTTGGAAATACGCTGCGGGCCTTCGTGAACGCCCAGATAACTGCCCACGCCATGGCCGGTGCCATGGTCATAATCCAGACCCGCCATCCAGAGCGGCTGCCGCGCCAGCGCATCCAGCGCATGACCGGAGGTGCCCTCGGGGAAGCGGATGCGCGAAAGGGCGATATGCCCTTTCAGCACCAGCGTGAAATGGCGGCGCATCTGGGCGCTTGGCTGACCGATCGGCACGGTGCGCGTAATGTCCGTGGTGCCATCGGGATACTGGCCGCCCGAATCCACCAGGAAGAGCGAGCCCAGCTCCAGCGTCCGATTGGAATCCGTATTCACGCGATAATGCGGGAAGGCGCCGTTGGGGCCGGCCGCCGAAATCGTCTCGAAGGAGATGTCCTTGAGCTGGGGCGACATGTGCCGGAACTCTTCCAGCTTCATCGCCGCGCGGATCTCGTCCATCTCGCCCGACTGCGCTTCGGTGTCGAGCCAGTGCAGGAAGCGCACAATGGCCGCGCCGTCGCGGATATGCGCCTGACGGCTGCCTTCCACCTCGACCGGGTTCTTGCACGCCTTGGGCAAGGCGACCGGGTCGGGCTTGCGCTGCACCTTGGCGTCCGCGCCTTCAAGCTGCTGGACCACCCAGACGGAAGCCGTCGCCGGGTCCACGCGCACCGTCTTGCCTGTCAGGGCTTTCAGCCCGTCGGCGAATTCGGTTTCGGGTCGGATCGCGACTTCATTGCCCAGATGGCTGCGGGTCGCATCCGTCAGCTTGGCTTCATTGATGAACAGCGTCGCCTGACCGGACGGTTCGATGATGGCCGAAGACAGTGGCAGCGGCGTGCACGCCACATCCCCGCCGCGGATATTGAACAGCCAGGCGATGGAGGCCGGATCGGTAATCACCGCCGCGTCCGCGCCGTCTTCAGACACATCCGCGCCGATGCGCTTGCGCTTGTCGCCATGCGCTTCACCGGCGACGTCGAGCGGCTGGGGATGCACACTCGCCATCGGGGCGGCGGGACGGTCGTCCCAGGCCGTATCGATGGGGTTGATGTCGACCGCAACGAGCTTGGCGCCGGTTTTGTCGGCGGCGTCCTGAAGCTTGACCAAGGCGTCCGGCGAATGCAGGCGCGGATCATAACCGATGGTCTGGCCCGGCTTGGCGGTCTTGCGAATCCAGCCCGCCATGCCGGTCTTCACCAGGTCCTCATAGTCAAACAGGTCATTGTCGACCTGGGATTTGACCTGTTCGGTGTAACGCCCGTCGACAAAGACTGCTGCGGTGTCGCCCAGCACGGCGGCCGCGCCGGCGGAGCCGGTGAAGCCGGTCGCCCAGGCCAGGCGCTCGGCGTTCGCGGGCAAGTACTCGTTATTGTACTCGTCCTCGTGCGGGATCAGGAACCCGTCCAGGCCGGCTTGAGCCAGGCTGGCGCGGAGCTTGGGAAGGTTTTCGCGCCCGTACTGAGGCCCGCCCTTCACGTAAAATTGCTGGATCTGATGGGTCATGCGCACAAGCTAGGCCCGCGCCCCGACCTTATCAATCTCAACTGTGCGACAGTTCGCAGCGAGCCGATCCGCCTTGCAGAAACGCAAGACGGACCTGCGCAATTGGATATGGCTAAACAAACCTTACAAGCTCATATCCGGTCTTACGAAATTCACGCCCTTTGGGAGCCCCGCCATGTTCCATCACGACGCTCATCTTCGCCTGAACGCCTGCGACGGCCTGCGCTCTGTGCGCCGCGCGGAAACGGCGGGCGTGCGCGCCCGTCCGCGCAACACCGACGCCAACTCGCTGTTCGAGAAAATCGGCCTCGCCGATCGCGTCCGCAAACTCTAAGCCGTTCTCTCTCCGGCTTATTTAAAAGCGCGCCAGGCCTCACAGCTGGCGCGCTTTTTCTTTGCGAGGCTCAGGACCGACTGGCGTAAACCAGCGTGACCCATTCGCCGAGAACGGCCTTGTCAATGCGCGCGAGGCCTTCAGCGTCATAGGCCGCCTCCACCTTGTCCGATTGCTCTTCCAGCAAGCCTGACAGGATGATCCGACCGCCCGGCTGAAGCCGCGCCGCGATCTGCGGCGCGAGCGTGATCAGCGGACCAGCCAGAATGTTCGCGAAGATCAGATCGTAAGAGGCGTCATCAAAAACCGGGTGATGGAAGCCATCTGCGGTCACCGCCTCGATCCGGGTTTTCACCCCGTTCTTGGCCGCATTCTCCACGGTTTCAATGACGGATTCCTCATCAATATCGGTGGCGAGGATCTCGCAGTCTGACCAGATCTTCGCCGCCGCGATGGCCAGCAGGCCCGTCCCTGTGCCCAGATCCAGCACAGTCTCGGGGCGAAAGCCGGACTGGTCGATCTTGTCGAGCGCTTCCAGACAGCCCTTGGTGGTGCCGTGATGGCCCGTGCCGAAAGCCGGACCGGCCTCGATCCACAGACCGATCTGTCCTTCGGTCAAATCCGATGAGGTGTGCTCGCCATACACCAGGAATCGCCCGGCCTCGACACTGGGCAGGCCTTCCAGCGACAGGGCGATCCAGTCTTCATCGGGCAGAGGGGCGAAAAGGACTTCCACCGCCTCGTGCTCGAGTCCGACGTCACGGCAAAAGGCTTCCGCGTCCGGCTGGTGATCAAACAGGACATCGACGCGACCGGCCTCCGGCGAGCCGTCCTCGAACAGGGACCAACTGACCGGAAGCGGTTCCAGCGCCGCGTCCAGATGGTCGTTCGCCGCGCGAATGAGGTCCATCGGGCCGCGCGCTTCAAGACGCCAGAGGGTGGTCATGCTCGTCTCCTGTACAGTCCTGGAAGGGCTCTAAAGACTCTTCAGACGGAAAGAAAGCATGCAACGCGTCTGCATCAGAACGCGTTCGGGCGTCACGACCGGCTTGCCCCGCCCCGCCCCCCTCGCCTATCGATGAGGGCAAGATCGTAAATCCTCGCCAGGAGACCCTCATGGCCGACTTTGCCGCCTCGACCCCCGAGAAAGACGAATCCGACGCCATCGGCGCCGCCGCCCGTGATCAGCTGCGCGCCCTGGTGGCCCGCATCGAGCGCCTGGAAGAAGACAAGGCTGGTGTCGCCGCCGACATCAAGGAAGTCTACGCCGAAGCCAAATCCATGGGCTATGACACCAAGGTGCTGCGCAAGGTGATCTCCCTGCGCAAACAGGACGCCCATGAGCGCCAGGAAATGGAAGCGCTGCTGGAGCTGTATCTGGGCGCGGTCGGCGAGAACTAGGACCGATTATGGCGCGTGAGGTTGATGACAAGTCGACCCGCAAGGCTCTGGCCCGCATTCGTCGGGCCAAGGCCGCCGTCGAGCGCGCCATCGCCAAGGCCGAAGATGACAATCCTGACGCCGCCGAGGCGGCCCGGATCGAGCTGACCGACTGGGAGGACGAGTTCATGAGCTCCATCGAGGAGCGCTTGAACACATTTGGCTCCGCCTATGCCGACCCGTCCCTCGGCGCGGACGGCGAAGCGCTCTCCACGCTCCAGCTCGCCAAGCTCAAGGAAATCGAGAAGAAGGCCAAGGGCAAAGCGCCCAAGGGCTTCTCGCGCGGCGGCGGATCGAGCTTCAAGAACAAGAGCTCGGGCTTCAAGCGCAAGGGGCCCGCACGCCGCTCCAATGATCGCGACATCAACGAGGATGTCATCGCCCCGGTTGAAGAGACCGCACCCGACCCGGTGTCCGAGCTGCACAAGGCGGGGCTGGTGCGCAAGGGCTTCACGCCGGAAGTGATAGAGACGCCGGACGAATCTGATGAAGCGCCTTCGTCGGATGAGACGAACGAGGCGGATGAGTCGCCGCAAGAGACCGCCCCCCGGCGTGGCTTTCGGGTCATCGAGGGCGGCAAGGACTAACCGCGTGCCCCAACCCTTGTCTGACCCGCATCGCGCCTTCTGGGCCCGCTTTCAGGACGCCACTGGCGAGACGGCCCAGCCGCGTGGCGTGGACGCGTTCGGTGACAGCCCGGAGATGATGGATGAGCTTTTGGCTCTGGTGCTGAGCGGGACCAAGCAGGCGACGGCCAGCCTTGCGCTCTGGTTCCAAGACGATCCGCTGGGGCTACCCAAACCCGGCGATCTGTGGCTGATCACGGATGGGCGCGGTGCGCCAGCTTGCGTCACACGGACCACCCGGGTCGATGTCATGCCGGTGCGTGAGGTGGATGCGCAATTTGCGTGGGACGAAGGCGAAGGCGACCGGTCTTACGACTACTGGATCACCGAGCATCGCAAATTCTGGGGCCGGGAAGCCGCGCGTGAAGGCTTTGACTACTCCGACCATCTTGATGTGGTCTGCGAGCGCTTCAAGCTCGTCTGGGCGCCATAAGAAAACCCCGACGAGCTGGAGGCTCGCCGGGGTTTGAGTTCAAGACCGTATGCGGGGATCAGCCCGCTTCGCGGAAATTGTCCACGTCGAGATCGTATTCGCGCACCTTGCGGTAAAGCGTGGAGCGACCCACGCCCAGACGCCGGGCCACCTCGGCCATGCGACCCGAATAGGTCTCGATGGCGAACGCAATCAGGTCGCGCTCGATATTCTCCAGCGACCGCAGATGACCGCCCTCGTCCAGGATATCCACCGGAAAATGCTCTTCCTCGGCGCCGTTCGGCGCTGCGCCCTCGAACTGCTCGGGCGGCAGGGCCGACACGGCATTCGCGGCCGGCGCCGCCGGGGCGACCGGCTGGATCGGCGCATCCCGCAAGGTCGGGGCGAGCCCGGAAATCTGCGGGAAATCCTCTTCGGTCAGATAGTCGCTGTCTGACAGCACCACCGCCCGGAAGACCGAGTTTTCAAGCTGACGCACATTGCCCTTCCAGTCATGGCTGGAGAGCATGTGCATGGTCTCGGCCGTGGCGTCGAGGACCGACTTGCCCTCCTGGGCGTTGAAACGCGCAATGAAGTGGCGCACCAGCGCCGGAATGTCTTCGGTGCGTTCGCGCAAGGACGGCACCTCGATCGGGAACACATTCAGGCGATAGAACAGGTCTTCGCGGAACGCGCCGGTCTTCACCTGTTCGGCGAGATCGCGGTTGGTCGCGGAGACAATGCGCACATCCACCTTCACCGGGCGCTTGGACCCGACCGGATCGACTTCACCCTCCTGCAAGGCGCGCAGCAGTTTCACCTGCATGTCGAGCGGCAGTTCGCCAATCTCATCAAGGAACAGGGTGCCGCCATCGGCCTCCTGGAATTTACCCAGATGCTTGGCCACAGCGCCCGTGAACGAGCCCTTTTCGTGACCGAACAGGGTGGATTCCACCAGGTTCTCAGGGATCGCGCCGCAGTTCACCGCCACGAAGGGACGGCCCGCCCGGTCAGAGCCCGCCGCAATGGCGCGCGCGACCAGCTCCTTGCCCACGCCGCTTTCCCCGGTGATGAGGATCGGAATGTTGGATTTGGCCGCCCGCTCGCCAAGGCGAACCACCTGACGCATGGCCGGAGCCCCGGCGATCATGTCGGAAAAGCCCAGAGCACCCGTAGTTTTCTTCTTCAGGCGCGTCACTTCGCCAGAAAGGTCTTTCACCTTCAGGGCATTGCGGATCGACACCGCGATGCGTTCGGGGCTGGCGGGCTTCACGAAGAAGTCCACAGCGCCGGCGCGCATCGCTTTCACGACGGTTTCAATACCGCCATGAGCGGTCAGCACGATCACCGGCAGATCGGGATTGCGGGCCTTGATCGCTTCCAGCGTCTCAATGCCATCCATGCCGGGCATGACCATGTCGAGCATGACCACGTCCACCCCGCCGCGCTTGACGCGCTCGAGGCCAGCCTCCCCATCTTCGGCGGTCTCCGCCAGATGTCCTTGTTTTTCCAGAACCGCCTGCATCAGGCGACGCTGAGTCGGGTCGTCATCGACGATCAATACGGTCTTGGCCATCACACCCACGCCTTTTCGGTCGCTTTATCTTTTCGGGGCGATCCTTTTGCGGGCCGGCCGGAGTTTTCTCCGTGCCGGTCCGAACCGCCCTCCCACCTGTTGTGTGACCCTTTATGGGACACCCGGCGTAAAGATGAGGTGTAGAAGCGACTCAGAAAGTGTTAGGGTAAATAGAGAGTTAGCCTGTCCTTAAAGGTCTGGTGAGACTCCCGCGTTTGACGGGTCAGCCCTGCCCGGTCTACCCCTGAAGCCCCTAACTAAAAGAGTCCCAAGGTCCGACCATGACCAAAGCCGACCGCATGCCGCCCCCGCTCGCGCCCTACAAGGGCGAACGTGTTTCCGCTCCGGACTGGTTCCTCAAGGCCCAGTCTGAAACCGTCGATACCGGCATCGCCGATCGGGACGGGACACAGCTCGCATGGAAGGCCTGGGGCGAGCGCGGCCAGCCGGGCCTGCTGCTGGTCCATGGCGGCACCGCGCATAAAGGCTGGTGGGACGCGCTGGGTCCGTATCTGGCGCGTGAAGGCGGGGGACGCCGGGTCGTCGCCGCCGATCTGTCCGGCATGGGCGAGAGCGGCTGGCGCGACGTCTATACGATGGACGACCATGCCCGGGACATGCTGGTCGCCGCCGAGGCGGGCGGCGCGTGCGACACGGGCAAGCCGATCATGATCGGCCATTCCTTTGGCGGCTTCGTCACCCTGCAGGCCAGCACCGTGCTGGGCGATCAGCTGCAGGCGGCGATCATTCTGGACAGCCCGATTCGCAAACCCGAAAAGCAACGCGAAGGCAGCCCGCCGCGCCGTGGCGGCCGCACCTACAAGGACCTCGCCGCAGCGCTGGAGCGCTTCCGTCTCCTGCCCGAGCAGGCGTGCGACAATCTGTGGATCATCGATCACATTGCGCGCGGCAGCCTGAAACAGGTCGAGGACGGCTACACTTGGCTGTTTGATCCGGATCTGTGGGCGAAGCTGACCTATCAGCGCCGTGATCCCGAAGCGGCCGCGGCCAATCTCAAATGCCCGCTGGCGTTTATCCGCGGCGAAAACTCGGTGCTGATGGGCGCGGAAACCTGGGATTTCATGAAATCGGTGTTTCGCCAGTCGCCCTTTGTCAGCATACCGAACACCCAGCACCATTTGATCCTGGATGATCCCATGGCGGTGACGGCGGCGCTGGACGCCCTGATCGAGGGGTGGGCGCGGCCGCGAGTCTAGGCCAGCACACCATCTTGGCGGATCGCAAGGAGCGTGATATGTGCCGCGTTCAGAAGACTTCTTTTTCAGATGAGGACGATCATGGCTGAAGAATACACCCGCGGAGACATGAACATCTCTGAGCATAAAGCCACGTTCGACGGCTTTATCGGCGTGTCCGTGTATTCCACCCTGGTCGTGACCGTCACGCTGCTGTGCGTGATCCTGGTTTTCGGCGCCCATTTTCACTGGCTGACCGCCATGTTCGTCTCTGCCATCGTCGGCGGTCTGGGCGGCTATTTCCTGAAGCAGGGCGCGGGCTACTGGGCCACCCTGGTGGTGCTGGCCATCATCGGCTTCATCATTGGCGGCCTCGTCTCGCTGCTGGCCTAACCCCTTAAAACAGCGGGCTCACGGCGCACTCACTGCCTGTTGAGCCCGAATGTGTCCGTACAAGTCAGATTACCCCTTTCCGGGCTTAGACGTTTGTCGCAGACTGCGCACAACGTTAACGACCGGAAGACGGGGTTTCTGAATGCATATCGCCGTACTCGCCGAAACCCGGGATGGAGAATCCCGGGTCGCCGCCACGCCGGACAGCGTCAAGGCGCTGATCAAGGCCGGAGCGGAGATCACGGTCCAGAAAGGCGCCGGCGAGCGCGCCGCCTATCCCGACGCCGCCTATGAGGCCGCCGGGGCGAAACTCGCCACCCGCGCCGCCGCCGTCAAAGGCGCAGACGCCCTGTTCTGCGTGCGTCGACCCGATGATGAGACCCTGAAACGCCTGAAAAACGGCGCGATGGTCATCGGTCTTCTCGAACCGCATGGCGCGACTGACTTCGCCCAGGCCTGCGCGGACGCCAAGGTCGATGCGCTGGCGATGGAATACACGCCACGCATCACCCGCGCCCAGGCCATGGACGCCCTGTCCAGCCAGTCCAACCTCTCTGGCTATCGCGCCGTGATCGAGGCGGCCGAGCTTTATGGCCGCGCCTTTCCCATGATGATGACCGCTGCGGGCACGATCGCCCCGGCGAAGGCGTTCGTCATGGGCGCGGGCGTGGCGGGCCTTCAGGCCATCGCCACCGCACGCCGTCTCGGCGCGGTGGTCTCCGCCACCGATGTGCGCCCCGCCGCCAAGGAACAGGTGGGATCGCTGGGCGCGAAATTCGTCGCCGTCGAGGATGACGAGTTCAAGGAAGCCGAGACCGCCGGCGGCTACGCCAGGGAAATGAGCGATGCGTACAAGGCCAAGCAGGCCGAACTGGTCGCCAGCCATATCGCCAAGCAGGACATCGTGGTCACCACGGCCCTCATTCCCGGTCGCCCGGCGCCGCGCCTGATCGACAAGACCATGGTTGAAAGCATGCGTCCGGGCTCGGTGATCATCGACATCGCGGCGGCCAATGGCGGCAATTGCGAGCTGACCGAACCGGACAAGGTCGTGGACCATAATGGCGTGAAGATCGCCGGCTTCACCAACCTGCCCGCCCGCCTCGCTGCGGATTCAAGCCAGCTGCTGGCCAAGAACCTCGTCAATCTCTTCCCGCTTCTGGTGGGCGAGGATGCGGCGTTCGCCCCGCACTGGGATGACGAGGTCATCAAGGGCATGGCCCTGACCAAGGATGGCGCGATCATCCATCCCAGCCTGACAGGCGACGCGTAATGGCTCGCCTCGCTCGCTGCACTCACCTCTTTCTGACCGCCCCCGCATACGGAGCCTCTAATGGAAGCCGTTGATCCGATTATCTTTCGCCTGGCGATTTTCGTGCTCGCCTGTTTCGTGGGCTATTACGTCGTCTGGTCGGTGACCCCTGCCCTTCACACGCCGCTGATGAGCGTGACCAACGCCATTTCCTCGGTGATCATTGTCGGCGCGCTGATCGCCGCGGGCGCGACCGCGCTCGACCAGGCCGGTCAGTTCTCCAAGGGGGTCGGCGTGCTGGCGGTGATCCTGGCCAGCATCAACATCTTCGGCGGCTTCATGGTCACCCAGCGCATGCTGGCGATGTACAAGAAAAAAGAAAAGCCGGCGGCCAAGCCGAAGGCGGAGGGCTAAACCATGTCAGCCAATCTCGCCGCAATCCTGTACATGGTCTCGGGCATCTTGTTCATCATGGCCCTTCGGGGCCTGTCGAGCCCGGAAACCTCGCGTCAGGGCAATTATCTGGGCATGGCCGGCATGGCCATCGCCGTGGGCACGACCCTGTTCTATGTCGAGCTCGACGGGCTGGGCCTGTTCCTGATCCTGGGCGCCGTCGCCATTGGCGGCGGCATCGGGGCGGTGATCGCCCGGCGCATTCCCATGACGGACATGCCCCAGCTGGTCGCGGGCTTTCACTCGCTTGTGGGCCTGTGCGCCGTGCTGGTCGCAGCCGCCGCGCTTTATGAACCGCACGCCTTCGGCATCGCCACCGCCACCGGCAAGCTCAAGGGCCTGTCCCTGGTCGAGCTGGCGCTGGGCGTCGCCATTGGCGCGATCACCTTCTCGGGCTCGGTCATCGCCTTCATGAAGCTTCAGGGGCTGATGAGCGGCGCGCCGATCGTGTTCAAGGGCCAGCACTGGCTGAACCTCGCCATCGGCGTTGCGATCTTCGTCTTCATCACCTTCCTGACCGCCTCGGGCGGGGATGCCAAGATCGCCTTCTGGATCATCACGCTGCTGGCGCTGGTGCTGGGCGTGCTGCTGATCATCCCGATCGGCGGCGCGGACATGCCGGTGGTCGTCTCCATGCTCAACTCCTATTCGGGATGGGCCGCCGCGGCGCTCGGCTTCACGCTGGAGAACACGGCGCTGCTGATCACCGGCGCACTGGTGGGCAGCTCGGGTGCGATCCTGTCCTACATCATGTGCAAGGGCATGAACCGCTCCTTCATCTCGGTGATCCTCGGCGGCTTTGGCGCAGACACCACGGCGGCGGCCGCCGCTGCGGATGTGGATCGCAGCGTCAAGCAGGGCTCGGCCGATGACGCCGCCTTCATCATGAAGAACGCCGGCAAGGTCATCATCGTGCCCGGTTACGGCATGGCGGTGGCCCAGGCCCAGCACGCGCTCAAGGAAATGGCCGATATCCTCAAGGAAGAGGGCGTGGACGTCTCCTACGCCATTCACCCGGTGGCGGGCCGGATGCCGGGGCACATGAACGTGCTGCTGGCCGAAGCCCAAGTCCCTTATGACGAAGTGTTCGAGCTTGAGGACATCAACTCCGAATTCTCGACCGCCGACGTGGTCTTCGTGATCGGGGCCAATGACGTCACCAACCCGGCGGCGGAGGAAGATCCGGCCAGCCCGATCTACGGCATGCCGGTTCTGCAGGTGTGGAAGTCGAAGACCGTCTTCTTCGTCAAACGCTCGCTGGGTTCGGGCTATGCCGGGATCGAGAACCCGCTCTTCTTCCGGGACAACACCATGATGTTGCTCGGCGACGCCAAGAAGATGAGCGAAAGCATCGTCAAGGCGCTCGACTAGGCCTCACGCCCCGCCCGGATTTCCGCGGCGGGGCGTTTTGCATCAGACCTTCACCGGGGCGGGCGCCTGGGCCGGCTTGCCCGAGGCGCCGCCCAGCCAGACACAGGTCATGACGATGGCGGCCCCCAGCATCTGCAGCGGGCTGAGCGCCTGGCCCAGCACGAGCCAGCCCAAGAGCACGGCGGTCAGCGGGCTCAAAAAGCCGAAGGCCGTCACCGAGGCCGGCCCCAGTCGGGCTATGCCGCGAAACCAGACGAAATAGGTGTAGGCGGCCCCGAACAGGCCCAGCCAGACAAAGCCCGCCGTGTTCGCCAGGCTGAGCGGCGGCAGGGCCGGTTCCAGATAGAGGGCGACCGGCAGGAGCAGCAGACCGCCGGCCGTCAGCTGCCAGCCCGTGAAAACGAGCGGTGAAACCGGCGGCTGCCAGCGCCGCGTCAGCACGCTGCCCAGCCCCATGGCGCCAGCGCCGGTGAGCGCGGCGATGATCCCCACGCCATCAAGCTGAGCTTGGGGCCCCAGCACCAGAAGCGCGACCCCGCCAATCCCGGCAAAGGCGGCCGTGAGCTTGCGCGGGGTGAGCGCCGTGCCCAGGAGCAGGCTCGACAGGAACAGCACGATCAGGGGCTGAACCGCGCCCAGCGTCGCCGCAACGCCGCCCGGCAGGCGATAGGCCGCGATGAACAGGGCCGACCAGAATACCGAGAAATTCAACCCGCCCAGCACCAGAAGACGCGCCAGCCACGCCACAGGCGGCAAGGTGCGTGTGACCAGCATCAGGACCAGACCGGCCGGCAGGGCGCGCAACACGGCTGCTGTCAGCGGATACCCGTCGGGCAACAGATTGGTGGTGACCAGATAGGTCGTACCCCAGATGACCGGCGCGCTGGCGGTCAGGGCGATATCAAGCGTGCGGGACATGGCCGCCTCCTATTTATCTTGACGTCGAGATAGTGAGACAATCTCTTGACGTCAAGATAACTGACGCTAGCTTTTAACCTATGGATCATGTGGATCGAATTCTCGCCCAATGGGCCTCAGAGCGCCCGGACCTGGATGTGGGTCCGATGGGGCTGTTCGGGCGGCTCAAGCGTTTGAGCGACCATGTGCAGGCCGAGATTGATGCGGTCTATCGCAAGCACGGGCTCAGCTTCGCCGCCTTCGATGTTCTGGCGACCCTGCGCCGCTCGGGTCCGCCCTACGCGCTCAGCCCGTCAGACCTCATCAACTGGACGATGGTCACATCAGGCACCATGACCAACCGGATCGACCGGCTGGAAAGACAGAGCCTGATCGAACGCCGGCCCAATCCCGAAGACCGGCGCAGCACGGTGGTCGCGCTAACCGATGAAGGCTTCGCCCTGATCGACAGAGTGATAGAGGAGCATGTCGCCAATCAGCATCGGCTGATCTCTCAGTTGCCTGCTGCGCTGCGCCCCGCCTTTGAGGACGCCTTGCGCGCCTGGCTGGCCCGCTTTGAAAACCCCGACAGCAACGGGTGAGGCTTCCGCGCCGCACTCTGACTGCTTTTCCGCTCCGGCATCGGGCTTCGGGCTGGACTTCACAGCCCCTGTCCGCCTTCCTGTCTCAAACGCCAAGGGGGACAAGGCGTGATGGGGATGGAAACGGGGATGGATCGCTTCGCGCGCGGGTGCGAAGCCGCCTGGCGCGCCTGGCAAAGCGCGCCGGACGCGGTGCGCTATGGCGCGCTGATCCTGTTGGCGATCTATGCGCTCTGGCTGGTGCTGTTCTTCACCCAGCGCCGGATCCTGTATTTCACCGACCCGACCCGCATCCACCCGTCCGACTGCGGCGTTGAGCGCACGCAGGAAACCGAGCTTGCGACGCCGGACGGGCAGACACTGGTGATCTGGCGCGCGGAGGCGCTGGATCCGGATCTGCCCCATATTCTGTACCTGCATGGCAATCGACGCGCGCTCTGGCGGCGAGCGCGCTTTTTCCGCCTGTTCATCGCTTCGGACTGGGGGTTGAGCGCGCTGGCTCATCGCGGGTTTAACGGCTCTACGGGACGGCCCAGCGAAACCGCCAATGTGGCGGACGCTATCAATGTGTTTGACGCACTGGTCGCCGACGGGGTCCGGCCAGGCCGCATCGTGGTCTATGGCGAGAGCCTGGGGTCGGGCACTGCCGTGCAACTGGCCGCCGCGCGCCCGGTGGGCGGACTGATCCTGCATGCGCCCTATGACAGTTTTCGCGACATTGTCCGCTCGCGCACAGCCTGGCTCCTGCCTCGGGCGCTGTTCCGCGAGCGCTATGACTCCATCCGCCAGATCGGTCAGGTCAAAGCGCCCCTGTTATGGATTCACGGCGACAAGGACCGGCTGATCCCCCAGGGCCGGGGACGCCGATTATATGACGCCGCCCTGTCGACAAAATTCGCCGCGCTCGTGAAGGGCGCGAACCATTTCGGCATCTACACACAAGCCGTCTTCAACCAGCATATCCGCTTTTTCGCTGAAGCCTGCGCCAGCCTGAATGCCCGGGAGCGCCCCACCCGGAATGTCAGCGTGATAGATCCGGTCCTGCCGCGGGAAGACGCGAAACCGGAATTGTCAAAGCGCCGCGTTCCCGTGGACCTGAAACAGCGCTAGCGTTCCGTCATGTCCTTTTACGAAACCCACATCCTGCCCCATCTGATCGGTTGCGCCTGCGGTGCGCCCCAGATCATGAAGCAACGCTCCCTGCTCGTTCCCAGAGCGGAAGGGCGGGTCCTGGAAGTGGGCTTTGGCGCCGGTCCCAATCTGGGCTTCTACGATCCTGACAAAGTCAGCCGCGTATTTGCGCTCGAGCCCTCCGAAGGCATGCGGCGCAAGGCGGCGGCCGCCATCGCCGACTGTCCGGTGGACGTTGAGCTGATCGACCTGCCCGGCGAGGAAATCCCGCTTGAGGCGGACAGCGTGGATACGGTGGTGCTCACCTACACCGCCTGCACCATTCCCGATGTGAACGCCGCCCTGGCCCAGATGCGACGTGTTCTGAAGCCGGGCGGCAGACTGTTGTTTTCAGAGCATGGACTGGCTCCGGATGCAGGCGTGCAGCGATGGCAGAAGATCATAGAACCGGTGTGGAAACCCATTGGCGGGGGCTGTCACCTGACGCGTCAACCGGACGCCCTGATCAAGGCGGCTGGTTTTGCGATTGATGACATGACCGCGGACTATCTGCCCAAAAGTCCGAAATTCGCCAGCTTCAACTATGCCGGGTCGGCGCGGATCGCCTGACCCCCGGCCTTGTCCGGCAGCGCGTTCTGAGGACACGATAGCGCCATGTCAGACCACGCCCTCACCCCGGACCAGGCGCGCGCCCTTCTGGATGCGGCCGGCGTCTTCACCGCCCTGACGCCGTTTGACCCGCGTTTCGTGGGATCAATCCCGCTGGATGTTCATGGCCCGGCCGCAGACGCGGACATCGCCTGTGGCGGATTGGGATTTGAAGCATTCGCCCAAGCGCTCACAGCGTTCCAGACCCGTCCCGATTTCAGCCTTTCAGAGACGCGTCATTGCGGGGAACGCTCCATGATCGCCCGGTTCCGGATCGACGCCTTGCCCGTGGAGGTTTACGGACGCGCCCGCCCTGTGGAGACGCATGAAAGCTATGTGCACTGGCTGGCCGAACATCGCCTGATCCAACTCGCCGAGCCGCGTTTCCGGGAGGATATTCGCCGTTTGAAGGCCCAGGGGCTCAAGACCGAACCGGCTTTCGCAAAAGCGCTGGGATTGGGCGACGATCCCTTCGCAGAACTGCTCAAGCTGGCGTCTCCGTCCGACGCTGCGCTGACAGCGGTTCTGCATCAGGCAGGCTATGGCGTCGCCTGATCGCGCCGAAAGCCGCCTTTACAGCTGTATCTTCGGTCAATAACAGAGAGATACGCCTGACGGCGTCTCAGTCGGGCTGGTTCTGCGCCGGGCTGACTATATAAAGAGATTATGCGCCCTATTGGTCTGGCGTCTGAAAGAGTGATGACACATGGCGATGCTGTACAGCCACCCTTCCCGCATGGCGGCTTACAACACCTGGGCGAATGCACGCCTGTATGACGCCGCGACGGCCTTGACCGATTTCGAGCGCAAGCGGGATGTGAAAGCCTATTTCACCAGCCTGCACGGCACGCTCAATCATCTGCTCACGGCGGACCGGATCTGGCTCAAGCGCCTGACCGGGGAAGGCGACGCCCCGGACAAGCTGGGGACCGTCCTGTTCGAGCAGTTTTCCGAACTGCGTGAAGCACGCGAGGTCGAGGACAAGCGGCTGATGGACTATGCTGCGACGGTACAGCCCGACCAGCTTGAGACGATCCTTGAATACGTGAATACGCGCGGCGAGGAAAAAGCCCTGCCGCTGGGCGTGGTGCTGACCCATCTGTTCAATCACCAGACCCATCATCGCGGCCAGGCGACCCACATCCTGCGTCAGCTGGGCGTGGCCGAGCCGCCCTCGCTCGACCTGCTGTATTTCGCCCTGCCGACGGCCTAGGACAGGCGCGTCTTCAGCGCGTCGAGCCAGGCCATGATGCGTTTGCGGTTCACCCCGATATCGGAATACCCGATCACGGCGCGTGAATAGATCGCCAGCGCGGACCCGCCTTCCACCGCAAACGCCTGAGCGGTGATGTAATCGGGAAAGCGAAACAGTTTCGAGCGCTCGACAAGCTCGACCTGTCCGTCCCCCTCCTGCACCAGCGCCACCCGCGGCTGTTCAAGCGCCATTGTCTTGAAGGCGTCCAGCAAGGCCTCCGGCGCCAGGGCGAAGACCGGACTGGCCTGGTCGGGATCAGCGACAGCCTCGAACCCCTCAGGCAGCACCAGCCAGCGACGCGGGCGCGTGTCCGGGTTCAGGGTTGCAAAATCCAGCGGAAAGGGTCTGTCAGCCAAGCTCGCCTCCATCCTGCGCGATCCCATCGCGCGCGATTCACCTTCTCCCATTCGTAACTGGATTACGCGCTCGCATCACCCTAAAGATGAACAAAAGAGTTCGGGGAGCATCCATTCCGATGACTGAATACGCGCTTGAGGTCGAAGGCCTGAGCAAGACGTTCGGCGGCAAACCGGCCGTCAGCGACGTCTCCTTCAAGGCCCGCAAGGGCGAGCTGACGGGCTTTCTCGGCCCTAACGGCGCGGGCAAGACCACCACCCTGCGCATGTCACTGGGCGTGATCGTTCCCGACGCCGGCAGCGTGAAACTGTTTGGCAAGGAGCCGAACACCAGAAGCATGGATCGGGTCGGCTTCCTGCCCGAAGAACGCGGCGTCTATCGCAAGATGACTGCCGAGGCCGTCATCGTGTTCTTTGCGCGTCTGAAGGGCCTGTCCGCCGGCGAAGCGCGCAAGCGGGCGCTGGTCTATCTCGAACGGTTCGGCCTCAAGGATGCGGCGAGCAAGAAGATCAAGGAACTCTCCAAGGGGATGGCCCAGAAGATCCAGATCATCTCCGCCATCATCCACGAGCCCGATTTCATCATTCTCGACGAGCCCTTCTCCGGCCTCGACCCGGTCAACCAGGCCATGCTCGAGCAGGTGATCCGCGAACAGGCCCAGGCCGGGCGCACCGTCCTGTTCTCCACCCATGTGATGGAGCATGCCGAGCGCCTGTGCGATCGCATCGTGCTGATGGCGCGCGGCCAGAAGGTGTTTGACGGGCGCGTGGACGAAGCTCTCGCCCGGGTTCCGCGGCAAGTCACGCTGGGCGCCTCGGCAGGCTCCAACCTCGCCGAGGTGATCTCGCCCATGGGTGAGATTGAAACCCTGGCCCCGGACGAAGACGGCTCCATCAACCTGCTTCTGACGCTCACCCCGGGCGTGGATGCTCAGGACGTGCTGCGCGCCTGCGTGCAGGCCGGCGTGCCCCTGACCCGGTTCGAACCCCGCCGCCCCCATCTTCACGACGCCTTTGTCGCCCTTGTGGGCGAGGATGCGGTCGAAACAATCAGCCAAGAGGCCTGATCATGCGCGCCGCCTATCTGATCGCTCGCCGCGAATATCTCTCCTATGTCGCCACCTGGGGCTTCTGGCTTTCGCTTCTGGCCGTACCGATCTTCGCCACCATTGGCGGGGTCACACCGGCCCTGATCGAATCCTCCCAGCCGGTGCGCTATTTCACCGTCATCGACGAGACCGGGCAGAGGCTTGATCGCCTGGTCGAACAGGCGCGCCTGGAAGATCGCCGCGCCCAGGTCCGACGGGCCATCGAGATGATGGCCGAGGGCGTGGGCGGGGATGACGCCGCCGAGCGCGCTCTCGCCATTTTTGATGAAGACCCGGACGGGGTCAGCCAGGCCGAGGCGGCCTTGCAGTCCGTAGGCCTGTCGGACGCCGCCAGCGCTTTGGAAGCGGGCCGCACCAAGGCTGTCCAGGTCGAGCCGCCGGCGCAGTCCGCAGACGCCCTGCGGCCTTATCTGTCGGGCGACCAGACCATCAACACGCCTGAAGGCGAGAAACCGCTTTTCGCCGCCTTCTTCATCCGCGAGCACGCCGAGAACGGTCTGGAGATCGTCTACCTCTCAACCAACCTCACCAATGCCGACTTGCGTCGGGATGTGCGTGACATCATCCGCGCGCACATGCGCGAAGAGGCTCTTGTCAGCGAAGGGCTGGAGCCGAGCGAGATCGACGCCATTCTCGACATCCGGCCCGTGGTCACCAGCCTGGATGCGGAAGCCGAGGCCGGCGTGGAGGAGGAAGTGACCTTCGCCGATCGCGCCCCCTTCTTCGTGGCGCTGGGCCTCGCCTTCATCCTGTGGATGGCGGTGTTCTCGGTCGCCAACATGCTCCTCACCTCCATGATCGAGGAAAAGGGCGGCAAGATCATCGAGCTCCTGCTCTCCACGGCCCGGCTTGAAGACATCCTTCTGGGCAAGCTGATCGGCGTCGCCGGCGTCTCGGTGACCCTGTTTGCGATCTGGGGCGGCGTCGGCGTGGCGCTCAGCACCATTGGCGGCTCCGCCATCGCTTCCATCGACCCGGACCTACTGGACCTTCTGACCTCCGTCTTCGATCCGGGGCTGTTGCTGGCGGGTCTGTTCTTCTTCACCTGCGGCTATCTGATGTATGGCGCGATCTTCCTCGCCATGGGTTCGCTGTGCGACACCCTGCAGGACGCCCAGACGCTGATGGGGCCGGTGATCTGGATCCTGATGCTGCCCATGCTGATCATCGTGTTCTCGATCGATGCGCTCGACTCCATGGTCATCCAGATCGGCTCCTGGGTGCCGTTATGGACCCCGTTCGTGATGATGGCGCGCCTGCCCACCGATCCGCCGCTCTGGGAGCTGCTGGGCGCCTGTGCGCTGATGGTGGTGACCACCCTGATCGTATTGTGGGGCGCAGCCGCCGTGTTCCGTCAGGGCGCCCTGCGCCAGGCCAATGCGGACTCCGTGCGCAAGCTTTTGAAGATGGGCGGCAAGAAAAAGGCCTGAGGCGCTCGCCTCAGGCCTTGAGCCTTCCGGTTCAGAGGAACGCGGATACAGCAAAACCCCGTACGCTGAGCGTACGGGGTTTTTCGTGTCTGCTTTGGAGCGGTTAAGCCCGGCGCAGCGTTCTAGCGGCGGCCACCGCCGCGCTTCGGCAGCAGGCCCTCGCGCTGAGCGCGCTTGCGAGCCAGTTTACGGGCCCGGCGGATCGCCTCGGCCTTCTGGCGCGCTTTTTTCTCAGACGGCTTTTCGTAATGGTTGCGGCGCTTCATCTCGCGGAAAGTGCCTTCCCGCTGCATCTTCTTTTTCAACGCCTTGAGCGCTTGCTCAACGTTGTTATCGCGCACGACGATCTGGACGATGGTAATCTCTCCCTTCGAGTAGGTGGTCAAAGCCCGCTCCGGACCCTGACCGTATAGCACACGCGAACCCAAGAGCCGCGTGGCTCCACGTCCGCGCCGGATCGCTTCCAACAGAGGCGGGCGATATACCGGGTCTGAAAGCCCGTGTCCAGCGTAGAGCGCGGCGAAACGCCCCGTGACGTCAGGCCGGGAGCACACTAGATATACCCTCATGACCGCAAAAGCACAAAACACCGCCCCGTCCCGCGCCCAGTCCGCCCGTGAAGCGCTGGTGGACGCGGCCCTGCCCAACGCCGCCTTTGACGGCTGGAGCGAGACCACCCTCTCCCGCGCCGCCGAGGAGGCCGGTCTGAGCGAGGGCGAGGTGCAACTGTATTGCCCTGCAGGGATTTTGGACGTCATCGAGACTTGGACGCGCCGTTGTGACGCCCAGGCGCGCACCGAGATCGAAGCCAATCCCGCCAACCGGATTCGCGACAAGGTCAGTCAGGGCGTACTCCTTCGCCTCGCCCAGTATGACGGGGATGAGGAAGCCGCCGCCCGCGCCCGCGCCCGACTGTTATTGCCCGACGGGCTGGATCGCGGCGCGCGTCTGGTCTGGGCGACCTCGCACATGATCTGGAGCGCGATCGGGGACACAAGCACCGATGCGAACTTCTATTCCAAGCGGGCGATTCTGTCGGGCGTTTACGCTTCGACCTTCGCGATCTGGCTGGAAGATGACTCTGAAGGCCGCACCAAGACCACCGAATTCCTCGACCGCCGCATCGACAATGTGATGCAGTTCGAGAAGGTGAAGGGCCAGGTCCAGAAAATCACCAAGGCCCTGCCGGATCTGCCCGGCATGATGGGCGATCTGCGCTATGGCTTCCGCCGGGCGCGCTAGCGCCTCAAGAGCGGCCCCAGCACATTGACATGGCCCATCTTGCGGCCATCGCGGGTCTCGCGTTTGCCATAAAGATGCAGCACCGCATTCGGGGTCTTCAGCCAGTCTTCCCAAGCGTCTGCATCAGAACCGATCAGATTGACCATGCGGGCCGAGGCATGCGGGGCGGGATCGCCCAGCGGCCATCCGGCGACAGCGCGAATATGCTGCTCGAACTGGCACACGGTGCAGGCGTCCTGCGTCCAGTGACCGGTGTTGTGCACCCGCGGCGCGATCTCGTTCACGAGCAGTGAGCCATCCTTCAGCGCGAACAGCTCCATCCCCATCACGCCCACATAGTCGAGCGCATCGAGCACCCGCGTGGCCATGCCGAGCGCGGTCTCCGCGGTGTCGTCGCTCACTTTGGCCGGAGCGAGGCTTTCACGCAGAATGCCGTCCGAATGCCGGTTCTCCGACAGGGGATAAGCCCTGACCGCACCGTCCAGCCCGCGCGCGGCCACAATGGACAGCTCATGGGTGAAGTCTGCAAAGGCCTCGAGGATTGCAGGCTGACCGTTCATGGCGGCGAGCGCGTCTTCGGCGTCCGCCATCTCGCGGATCACCGCCTGCCCCTTGCCGTCATAGCCGAAACGGCGGGTCTTCAGGATGGCCGGCAGGCCCAGCTCGGAAATCGCCGTATGGAGCTCTTGAAGGGTGCTCACAGGCCGGAAGGCCACGGTCGTCGCGCCGTGATCGTTGAGGAAGGTTTTCTCGGTCAAGCGGTCCTGCGCCACGTCCAGCGCCATCGCGCCCGGGCGCAAAGGGGCGTGTTTGGCCGCGGCGGCGGCGGTTTCAGCCGGAACGTTTTCAAACTCATAGGTGACCGCATCCACGCTGGCGGCGAACTTCGCCACCGCGTCGAGATCCTCATAGGCGGCGGTCACGGTCTCGGCGGCGACACGGCTGGCCGGGCAATCAGGCTCGGGATCGAAGATCACCACGTCGAGCCCCATCCGGGCCGCCGACAGCGCCAGCATGCGGCCCAGCTGGCCACCGCCCAGAATGCCGATCCGGGAGGTCGGCGCCAGAGCATGTGTCATGGATCAGTCCTCGACCGTTTCAGCCACCGACTCTGTCAGTGACGCCCGATAGGCTTTCAGGCGCTCCATCAGCGCGTCATCCGACAATCCCACAATGGACGCGGCCATGATGGCGGCGTTCTTGGCGCCCGCTTCGCCAATGGCCAACGTGCCCACCGGCACGCCGCCGGGCATCTGGACGATGGACAGAAGCGAATCCAGGCCCGACAGGGCGCGCGATTGCACCGGAACGCCCAGCACCGGCAGATGCGTCATGGACGCCACCATGCCCGGCAGGTGCGCCGCACCGCCGGCGCCGGCGATGATCACCTGGACGCCGCGATCGGCTGCAGACTTGGAAAACGCCACCAGTCGGTCCGGCGTGCGGTGCGCGGAGACCACCTTGGTCTCATACGCCGCGCCCAGCTGATCGAGCAGATCGGCGCCGGCCTTCATCGTCGGCCAGTCCGACCGCGAACCCATGATGATGGAGATGGGAGCAGCTGTGGCGCCGCCCGAAATGCTTTCGCTCATAATAGCCTTGCCTGACAGGCGATTGGAAAGCACGCCAACTTAACCGCGGCGCGCTTTCGGTCAAGCAAAACCCATATCTGCACTGTATTCAGAGCGAGCGCTGGTTCACACGCGCCATCAATTCCTCTGCGCTTTCCTTGCGTTCGGAATACCGGTCCACGAGATAGTCCGCCTGTTCACGGGTCATCAGGGTGAACTTCACCAGCTCTTCCATGACATCGACGATGCGGTCATAGAGCCCGGACGGCTTCATCCGGCCCGCTTCATCAAACTCCAGAAACGCCTTGGGGATCGAGGACTGGTTGGGGATGGTGATCATCCGCATCCAGCGGCCCAACACTCGCATCTGGTTGAGGGCATTGAAACTTTGCGATCCGCCCGAGACCTGCATCAACGCCAGCGTCTTGCCCTGGGTCGGCCGCACCGCCCCCAGCGCCAGCGGAATCCAGTCGATCTGCGCCTTGAGCACCGCCGTCATCGCGCCATGGCGTTCGGGGCTGCACCAGACCATGCCTTCCGACCAGGTCACCAGGTCACGCAGTTCGGCCACCTTGGGGTGATCGGCCTCGGCATCATCGGGGAGCGGCAAGCCGTCCGCGTGAAAGATGCGCGTTTCTGCGCCGAACAGCTCCAGAAGACGCGCGGCTTCCATCGCCGCGAACCGCGAAAAGGACCGCTCACGCAGGGAGCCGTACAGCAGCAGGATGCGCGGCTTGTGCGTCATCTGGCCCAGGGGCGCCAGAGCGTCCTTGTCGATGGGCCGAATACACTCGGTCACTAGGTTGGGCATGGACTTGCCAACAAGATCAGACACAGCGCCACTCCGGAGATCGCGGTCGCCCCTGATTGAGCTGACCCGCTTTCATAATGGCGCTGACCCGCACTCAATTCAATAATTCATGATGCTTTGAATATTATTTCGTCCAGTTCGGACACAGATCGATCTGAGATGAGTGAACGTTTTTTTTACCACACTCACCGAGGGTTACCGGGCGAGACCTGTCTCATGGAGCCCGCGACATGCGAATTCGATCCGGCGGTCCGCTCGCTGGCGCCGGCCCGGTGGGTCGTCGTGAAGAGACCCGGCGCACTTCTGCAGCGCCCAAGGGAACGAGCGCACCGACAGACAGCGCGTCCATCATGGGCGTGCCCGAAGCCGAGCTGACGCCGAACGTACAACGCGCCTTGCTGTCGCTGATGGGTGAGGTGGACCAGTTGCGTCGGGAAACCGAGGCCCTGCGCGGTCGCATCCGGGATCTGGAAAGCCTGGCGGACCGGGACGCGCTCTTGCCCGTGTTCAACCGTCGCGCCTTCCTGCGGGAAGTGTCCAAGGCGCTGTCCCTGGCCGAGCGCCATGGCGCGCCTTCAAGCCTGATCTACATTGATCTCAACGGCTTCAAGCAAATCAATGACGAGCACGGCCATGCCGCCGGCGACGCGGCCCTGGAACAGGTCGCCAATCTGATCACAGATCATGTGCGTGAAACCGACGCCGTGGGCCGCTTGGGCGGTGACGAGTTCGGCATCGTGCTGACCCTGACGCCCGAAAGCGCCGCGCGTCAGAAGGCGGGCGATCTGGCCAAGGCGATCTCGGACGCCTCGATCACGCATAATGGCAAGACTTTGAAGCTGGGCGCCGCCTGGGGCGTACACGCCCTGTCCAACGGGGTCGCCCCCGAAGATGCGCTGGCGGCCGCCGATGCGGCGATGTACGCGCACAAGCAAGCGGTCAAGGGTCGGGCGGCTGGCTAAACTGCGCCCCTAGGCGATGATGTCCGGGTTCAGGATGTCTTCAAGACGATAGATCTCGTCTTTCAGGGCCAGCTTGCGGCGCTTGAGCCGCACCAGTTTGAGCTGATCGGATACGCCACAGGCCGCAAGGGCCGAGACTTCCTCGTCCAGCGTGCGGTGCTCAATCTGCAGATCTTCGAGCTTGCGCTTGAGCGCGGTTTCGTCGAACTCGCCATCCATAGCCGTGACCGACCTCTTCAATCAGACGCAAGCCGGACTATCCGGCTGAGTGGATTGTCGAAAAGACCTCGGGCGCCAAAGCGTCTCGCTTGCGCTCACTCCGTTTCGAGGCTGTCTATATTACACATTTTTGGTCGTCTCGAAAACGTTTTCCACAAACTGGCCTGCACAGGCCGCGCTTGAACCGAGCCGGGCGGCATAGTCCTGCAAGCGTTTGAGCGCCAGATCCCGCCGGTCCATATCGCCGGTTTCAGGGCAGGATTGGGTCAGCGCTTCCAGCGCATGCTGTTCAAGCTTTTCCGCTTCAAGCTCGGCGGCAAGCACGCTTTTGCGCAAGGCCCGGGCGGCGTCAGCCTCCATGCTGGCCATGGGATGCTTGAGATGATCGCGCGCGCTGCGCAAGGGTTTGACCACCTGCGCGCTCCACAGGGATGACAGCTCCACCGCCTGCCCCAGAGCCGGCCCCGGATCGCGACCGTTGACGCAGGACCAGACGATCCACAGGCCCACATTCACATCCATGCCGCCCGCCTGCAGCGCCAGGCAAGCCGGCTTCACCCCGTCCTGAGCGTAAAGCCGGACAGAGAAGTTCCAGAAGGCGCTCATCCTTGCGTACGCGCCTGGGGGCGGCGACCCTGTTCCAGATCCTCGCCCCAGCGTTTGGTGGCGTCCCAGTCAAGCCCGAACAGGTCGAGCGCCCGGCCCACAGACTGGTTGATGATGTCGTCCACGCTTTCGGGATGGGCGTAGAACGCTGGCAGGGGCGGCAGGATGACCGCCCCCATTTCCGCCAGCTGCGTCATGGTCCGCAAATGGCCCAGATGAAACGGCGTCTCGCGCACCATCAGCACGAGCAACCGGCGCTCCTTGAGCACCACGTCTGCGGCGCGGGTGAGCAGCGAAGAGGTCACGCCAGTGGCGATCTCGCTCATGGTGCGCACCGAACATGGCGTGATCAGCATGCCGCGCGTCTTGAACGAGCCCGAGGCGATCGAGGCGCCCACATCGGCCTGCTTGTAGAGAAAATCGGATCGCTCTCGCAGGATGGAGGGCTTCTCGCCCATCTCATAGGACAGGGTCATTTCGGCCGCCTTGGAGGCCACCACATGACTTTCCACACCTAATTGTCGGAGCGCCTCCAGCGCCCGCATCGCGTAAACCACGCCCGATGCGCCGGAAATTCCAACCACGAGCCGATCTGGCGTCAGTTCCGTCACCGCGAGTTAACTCCGTTAAAATGTCGCAATCGAATTTGAATTGTCAGACCGCGCTATCAAATGGTTCAATGTACGTCCTACAGCAAGGGAGGCATTAATGGCCACTGACGCGCGTATTCGTGAACTGGACGCCCGACACGACAAACTGGACCATCTGATTGTCGAAGAAATGAAAAGCCCTTCCATCGACACCCTCCAGGTAGCCGCCCTTAAAAAACAAAAACTTAAACTGAAAGAAGAGATCGAGGCGCTCAGGCGACGACAATAACGGCGCGAGCTGCTAGCCTGATCAAAAGGGCGGACATCACGTCCGCCCTTTTCTTTTATTCCTTGCTGAAGATCGAGCCCGCCCGTGCTTAAACCCGTCCGCCTTCTGACGTTTTTTGCTGTGTTGTGCCTGCTGCCGGCAACGGCACAAGCCCAGACCCGCGAGGAGCTTTGTCCCGAAGGCTATGTGGCGCTGTCGGCCAATGACGCGGACGCCGCCATCACCGCCTTCCAGGACTGCCTCGCCGATCAGTTCTATGACTGGCCGCAAGAGGCGGAATTGCGCGCCCGGCTGGGCGCAGCGTATCTGGCCAGCGCCCGGTCTGAAGAGGCGCTGATCGCCTACAACCAGATCTTCGCCCTGGTCGAAGCCAATGACGGCGATGTGGACAATCCGCTGATCCGCCGCAACCGGGCCGCCGCCTATCTGCAGCTTGACCGGGCTGAGGACGCCATCACCGATCTCGAGATCGCGCGCGAACGCATTCCCGAAGACGGGTTCACCGCGGTGCTGACCGGCTCGGCGTATCTGGATCTGGACCGCCCTGAAGAGGCCGTCGCCGCTTTTGACGCCGCCGTGCGCTCGGAACCCGATTACGCTTCGGCCTGGATCGGGCGCTCCGCCGCCTTTGTGGAAATGGGCCTGACCGAGATGGCGGTCGAGGATGCGCGAGAAGCAGTGGCCCTGGCGCCGGACGATCCGGGCGCCCTGAACGCGCTGTGCTGGGCGCTGGTGAAGGATGGCCGCGCCGCAGACGGATTGTCGACCTGCCGCGCCGCGTCTGAAGCTGCGCCCGACGAAGGCTCGATCACCCATTCGCTCGCCTCTGCGCTGGAGCAGATCGGTGAAACGGACGAGGCGCGCCGGCTCTTCGCGTTGGCGCATGAGCAATCGCCCGATGATCCCGAAGTGGCCGCCGATTACGAGCGCGTCTTCAGCGACGCCCCTTAAGCCCTTCATCGTGACTGACTGAGTGGTTTACAGACACGTCCGGCCACTGTTTGATCGCCGGCGATTTTGGGAAGTGGAGTACTCTCATGGCCGTATCGGATCGCGTGGCCATCATCACGGGCGGCGCCAAGGGCATTGGCGCAGCCTGCGCACGGCGCTTTGTCGAGGAAGGCCTGCGTGTCGTGGTCGCCGACATAGATGATGATGCGGGCGAAGCGCTGGTCGAAACGCTCAACTCCGGCAAGGAACGCGCGCTCTATGTCAGCTGCGACGTGTCCGACAAGCTCGCCGTCGCCAACCTCATGGCCGAAACCCGCTCGGCCTTTGACCGCGTGGACATTCTGGTCAACAACGCCGCACGACTGGCCAAGGGCGATGTGCTTGACCTGTCCTTTGACGATTTCAACGCGGTGATGAACGTCAATCTGCGCGGCGCCTTCCTGGTGGCCAAGGCGGCCTCCAAACAGATGGTCGAACAGATCGAGGAAGAACAGGCGCGCGCCGAGGATTGCCGCAAGCGCTACGCCATCATCAATATGAGCTCGGTCAATGCGGTGGTCTCCCTGCCCGACCAGCTCGCCTATACGATGAGCAAGGGCGCGCTCAATCAGATGACCAAGTCCATGGCCCTGGCGCTGGCGCCCTGGGGCGTGCGGGTGAACGCCATCGGGCCGGGCTCGATCAATACCGACATTCTCAAGGCGGTGGCCGATGATCGCGAAGCCATGCAGCGCATCCTGTCACGGACCCCGTTGAACCGGCTGGGCGATCCGGACGAGATTGCAGGCGTCGCCTGGTTCCTCGCCAACAAGGACGCCAGCTATATCACCGGCGAATGCATCTACGCCGATGGTGGCCGTCTGGCCCTCAATTACACGATGAAGCCCGAAGACTACGAGGACTAGGCGTTTGACGGGGCGCGGACAAAGCGCGCCCAGACCAGGGCCGCGAGCGGGCTGAACAGGCCGATCCAACCCGCCACATCCCACAGGCCATTGCCGACGAGCGAGATGATCAGGCCAAACAGGCTCAGGCCCAGGATCAGGAGCGGCCAGGCGAAGACGCGCCAGAGCCGGGTCATGCCGGAACCTCATCGTCACGCCGCCGCGCGCCCTTCAGATAGCCCTTGCGCACGCCCCACAGATACAAACCGCTGACCAGCACCACGATGGTCAGAAGGTCCAGAAGCGCCCAGAGGATCTTCAGCGGCAGACCGGCGTAATCACCGAAATGCAAGGGCTGGGACAGCGCCAGCGCCTTGGTGTACCAGGGCATCTCGCGCAAGCCGGCCACCTCGCCCGTCACCGCATCCACCAGCACCGGCGCAATCAGATGCTCGGTCAGCGGCGTGTCGCCATGCAGGAAGATGGCGTAATGAAAATCGGTCGAGAAGGTCCCGCCCGGAAACGCCACGAACTGCAAGGTCATGTTCGGCGCAGCCTCGATCGCAGCCCTCACCGCCTGATCAAGCGAGGCCATCTCCTCGGGCGTCGGGACGTCTCGATCCGGATAGTCGGCGATCAGATCCGCCAGCGCCGCGTCGCGCCAATACCCGTAGATCACGTCATCAAGCGTATTGATCACGCCGGTGCCGCCCACCACCATCACCCAGCCCAGCGTCACCACGCCCAGAAGGTTGTGATAATCGAGCCATTTGGTGCGGGCCGACCGCTCCAGGCGCAACAGGCCGAAGCGGTGCTTGCGCATGAACGGCCAGTACAGCACCACGCCGGATATGATGGCGAGGAGGAAGCTGACCCCCATCGCGCCCAGAAAGAGCTTGCCGGGCAGCCCCAGGAACATGTCGGTGTGAAGCTGGACCAGGAAATCCATGATCCCGCCCGCATCGGCCGGGGCGGCGACAATGGAGCCGTCGGTCTGATCGAACCGCTCAAACCACATCGCCCCGCCTGGCGCATCCGGCGTCGGCCCGGTGGTGACGTTCACCACGGGACGGTCGATGTCAAAGCTCATGAAGAGCGGAACCTCGCCGGGGCGATTGTCCAGGGAGCGGTCGAGGATCTGATCGAGATCCAGCATCGGACCGTCCGGATTGCCTGGCGTGAATTCGGACGGGTTCAGCGCCGCCTCGAACTCGTCATGGAAGATGATCGGCAATCCGGTCACGCACAGCATGAGCAGGAACAGCGTGCACACCAGGGACGTCCAAGTGTGAATGCCGCTCCAGAGCCGGATCGCCGATTGGGTCATCTTGCCTCGCCTAGAAGTCGGTGCTCACCGACACGCGCACGGTGCGCGGCTCGCCCTGCACCAGATAGTTCGCGCCCGGGAAGCCGCCGGTCGAGGCCCAGTAATCATCATCGAGCAGGTTTTCCACCCGCGCGCGCAGGGCGGTGGGCCGACCCTGGGCTTCGAAGCTGTACCGCACGCCCGCATCAAACCGCGCCCAGGCCGGGATTTCGAGCGTGTTATCGGCGCTGGGGTATTGCTCGCCGGTATAGATGACGCGCCCCTCCAGAACGAGGCCGGGCAGGAAGCGCGCATCCCATTCGGCATTGAAGCTGGCCTGGAGTTCCGGCACGCCCACAACCGCATTGCCTTCATTCAGCCCGCCCTGGGTCCGGACCTGCTCGGCGTCCAGCCAGGTCGCGCCGCCGATCAGGCGCAAGCCCTCGACCGGCTCGCCGAACACGGTCAGTTCTGCGCCGCGCGTGCGCTGCTCGCCGCCATCGGTGAAGCGGTCGCCCACCACGATGGCGCTCGGCTGGGTCAGTTCGAACAGGTTTGCGGTGACGCCAAAAGCGCCCGCATCATACTTCACACCCGCTTCCATCTGCTCGCCGCGGAACGGGGCCAGCACTTCACCGGCGTTCACGATCGGCGTGCCGCCCGAACTGGCCGGCGCGGTCTGCCCCGGCTGCAGGCTCTCGGCATAGTTGGCGTACAGCGACACCGCGTCCGAGGCGCGATAAACCAGACCGAAGGCCGGGGTGATCGCATCGTCTTCATACCGGCTCAGCTCGGCGCCGGTATTGTAGTCAAAGCTCGCCGCATCAATGGCCTGCCAGCGCAGCCCCACGGTGGCGAGCACTCGGCCCTCCAGAAGGCTCATCGTGTCGGCCAGGGCGAAACTGGTGTTGGTGACTTCCTCGGTCTTGCCGGGATTGTCGAGATCGCCGCCGACAAAGAAGTCCGCCGCCGGTTGAGGCGCGGCGAAGGGGTCGTTCAGATCACCCGCAAAGCCGGCAAAGCTCGAAAAGGCGTAGGCATTGTCAGATTCGCTGTGGATGCCGGAAACGGACGCCACCAGGCGGTGGCCGATCTCGCCCGTCCACACATCTGCACGCAGGCCAGCGTCGGCGCTGATCACCTGGTCCGCCCGCGCATTGTCGAAACGATAGGCGGACGTTACGCCCGATGCGCCGGCGCTGGGATTGGCCAGCACATTGGCTTCTTCGCCATCACGGGCGCCCACGGCCAGCCAGCCGGTGACGACATCGCTGAAATCCATTTCCGCCCGCACCACGCCAAAGAGCTGCTGCTCATCGGTAAAGGTCCAGGGCTGGGCGTAGTTCACATCCGCTTCGGGCACGGCCGGAATGGCGCCCAGCGGCGTCACCTGCGGGCGCGGGGCATCAATATGGTGGTCCTGCCAGCCCAGGTCCGCCGACAGGCGCAGGCGGTCGGTTTCATAGCTGAGCCCCAGGGTGAAGAGGTTCAGGCTGCGGTCCTGGTCCTCGATCGCGGTTTCGCCCTCGCGCAGCGCTCCGTTAAAGCGCACGCCCAGCTCGTCCTGCGCGCCAAAGCGGCGGCTCAGATCCAGCGCGGCATAGCCATGTGAGCGGCCTTCAAAACCCAGGGTGACGCGCGTGAGATCGTCTTCACCGGCGCGCTTGGGCACGAGATTGAACGCGCCGCCCACGCCCGAACCGCCCGGGGCCGCGCCGTTGAGGAAGGCATTGGCGCCGGAGAACACTTCGACGCGCTCGACCAGCTCAGCCGCCACATACTGGCGCGGCAGGATGCCGTAGACGCCATTGAGCGTCATGTCGTCGGAATAGACCGGGAAACCGCGCACCACATAGAGTTCCTGGAAGTTCCCGAACCCCTTGGCCAGACGCACTTGCGGGTTGTTGGCGAGCACGTCGCCAATGCCGCGCGCCTGCTGGTTCTCGATCAGCTCGGCGGTGTAGGCGGTCGTGGTGAAGGGGGAGTCCAGGAAATCCACATTGCCCAGCAGACCATTGCGCGCGCCGCGCGCGACCTGGCCGCCTTCAAAGACCTGGTTGAGTTCAACCTGGGAGCCGGTGACGATGATCACATCTTCGGTCGTCTCAGCATCCTGAGCATAAGCGGGAACCGCCAGGGCCAGCGCGCAAAGCGCTGCGCCGCCCAGCAAACGATCAATCTTGGTCATGGGGAGAGCCTTCCAGCCGGCCACATTGTTAGTGCGAGTGATTATCAATCAAAATAAGAGGCGTCAATTTCGACGCGCTGCTCGCATCCAGCCAAAAAGAAAGCCCGGCTCGTCGAGCCGGGCTTTCCTGCATGCAACAAGGCTCACAGCCTATTCGTCGTCGCCCTTGGGCTTGCCGAACAGCTCATCAAGCGTGGTCGGCGCGTTGGCGGCGTCCATGTCCTGCTCATCAGCCGGCTTGAGGGTGTCTTCCTCGATCATCACCTGGCCATCTTCCTCCATCTGCTTGCGACGGGCGGAGGCTTTGGAGACCTGGGCGTCCAGATCAATCTGGGTGCACAGGCCCAGGGTCACCGGGTCGGTCGGCTTGATGTTGGGCGAATTCCAGTGCGTACGATCGCGGACGGCCTCGATCGTGGTCTTGGTGGTGCCGATCAGCTTGGAGATTTGCGCATCGGTCAACTCGGGGTGGTTGCGCACCAGCCAGGCGATGGCGTCCGGACGGTTCTGGCGGCGCGACAACGGCGTGTAGCGCGGGCCTTTCTTGCGTTCCTGAAGCTCGGCGTATTTCGGTTTGGAGGCGGTCATCCGGTAAGAGGAGTCCGCTTCCGCCTTGTCCAGTTCGGCGCGGTCAAGCTGACCGGACGCGACCGGGTCGGAACCGCGCACGCCCGCGGCCACATCACCATCGGCGATGCCCTTGATCTCAAGATGGTGCAGGCCGGTGAAATCGGCGATTTGTTCAAAGCTCAGCGCGGTGTTGTCCACCAGCCAGACCGCCGTCGCCTTGGGCATGAGAATCTCGGCCATGTCAGTCCTCGTACACGAAACAAAAGAAAACCCGGCGCGGACCGCCGGGTTGTTGCCGTCGACCGCCCCTCAGCTCGTACTCACGATGAAGAGGGAGAGTGTGACCGCCCTTATAGCGCGCTTGTCACGCGCTGGAAACACCCCTGTCACGCTAGGGAATCAGCAGCAGCTTGCCCGAATGCCCGCCCTCATCCATGCGCGCATGCGCCTTGGAGACGTCATCCAGCGCAAAGGTCTGATCCACGAGCGGACGCACCTGACCCGATTTGATCCAAGGCCAGACATGGGTGTGGACTGCGCGCGCGATCTCGGCCTTCTCTTCATCCGAGCGCGACCGCAAGGTCGAGCCCGTCAGGGTCTGACGTTTGAGCATCAGGCCCATCAGATCCACCTCGACCCGGCTGCCCTTGAGGAAGGCGATCATCACCAGGCGACCGAACCGGTTCAGGCAATTGAGATTGTGCTGAACATAATCGCCGCCGACCATGTCCAGGATGACATCGGCGCCGCCCTCGGCCTTGATCGCGCTCGACCAGTCTTCGGCGTGATAGTCAAAAGCGCGATCCGCCCCGAGATCGAGACAGGCTTGCGCCCGGTCCGGGCCGCCGGCCGTGGCGATCACATAGGCCCCTTGCGCCTTGGCCATCTGGATCGCGGTCGAGCCGATACCGCTCAGCCCGCCATGCACAAGCAGGCGTTCGTGCGGCTTGAGCGCGCCGGCGTCGAATACATTCGTCCAGACCGTGAACACGGTTTCAGGCAGGCCCGCCGCCTCCACCAGCTCCACACCGTCAGGCGCAGGCAGGACGCTGCCCGCCTTGGCCCGCGCCACATCGGCATAGCCGCCGCCAGACACAAGCGCGACAACCGGATCGCCCGGCTTGAACGTCGTGACCGCATCGCCCACCGCACGCACCATGCCGGAGACCTCAAGCCCCAGCCCTTCGGGCGCACCCTCAGGCGCCGGGTAGAAACCCATGCGCTCGAACACGTCGGGGCGGTTGATCCCGCTCGCCGCCACATCAATCAGGACTTCATCCCTGGCCGGCGGGGCCAGCTCGATCTCCTTGACGACCAGTTTTTCAGGACCGCCCGGTTCCGGCGCCGTGACGATGCGTGATGAAATCGGATTCATGAGCGGGACTCCTGAGGGTTAATGCACTAGTATCCGCTGTCCTGTCCGCGACCAAGGAGAGCGACGCCATGTTTCACGATGAACCGCTGACCTCCCGTAATGAAGCGCTGGTTCCCGGCGAGGACCTCAGCGAGCTGGGTGTCGAACAGCTCAATGAGCGGCTTGAAGTCTTACGTCAGGAAATGGGACGGACCGAGACGGCGATCAAGCAAAAGAAGGCCGGCCTGTCAGCTGCGGAAGCCTTTTTCAAGACGCCGGGCGGAGAGTGACGGGCATCTGGCCCCAGCCTTGCTTAAGAGTTCGTACACACTCTTGAGATGATGCGTAACGAGACAGAACGGATACTGCCATGACCCCGGTCACGCCTCACGCCGCCAGCACCGCCGCTCGGGTTTCCGATTTCGCGGACTCCGAAATGTTCCGCCGCCTGTTCCGGGACGGCATGGATCTGGTGGAGGAAACAGCGGCCTATCTGGATGGTCCCGGCCGGGACGACGCCAAGCGACTGGGCCGGTCCGGCGCGCTCGCCTATGCCTCGGAATCCATGGGCCTCACCACCCAGCTCATGCAATGCGCCTCCTGGCTTCTGACCCAGCGCGCTGTCGCGGAAGGGGATATGAACCCCAATGAAGCGGCCGAAGAGCGGTATCGTCTCTCGCCCAACAAGTTTGACCCACCGACCTGGCCCGCAGGCGATGACCCCTGCCCGCCGCGTCTCGGGGATCTGGCGCTGCGCGCGCGTGAGCTTCACGAGCGCCTGATGCGGCTGGACGACTCCCTGTTCGAGGCGGACGTCAAACCGGTCGAGAACCCGGTCGCCAACCAGCTCTCGCAACTCACCGCCGCATTCAGCGACGAATAAGCGCCTCGACATCTCAAAACAAAAAGGCCGCCCGTTTGGGCGGCCTTTTTCGTGTGCCAGAGGCTGAACCCCCTCGAACGGGACGTCAAAGCGGGCGAGAAAAACGCCCGCAGCCGAGGGGAGACTGCGGGCGTTCCTCGAAAGACTTCAACGGAGCCAAGCTCTGCCCGATCGAGGGGGGATTGGGCCTTAGACGCCGAAGCCTTTGAATTTGTCTTTAAACTTGGACACGCGGCCAGCACGATCCAGCAGGGTCTGGTTGCCACCAGTCCAGGCCGGGTGCGAGGACGGATCAATGTCCAGTTGCAGCACTGCGCCTTCTTTACCATAGGTTGAACGGGTCTTAAAGCGCGATCCGTTCGGGAGCACCACTTCGATGAAGTGATAGTCGGGGTGAGTGTCCTGTTTCATCGTGCCGCTCCGGCCCTCTTTACGCTCGCGGGCGGCCGTTGAAGCCGCCCGCAAGTGGAAATCTGCATGAATTGAGGCGCGGTGTATACACCCCGTTTTGCCCTGTATCAAGCGCCCTGAGTCAGATAGCGAAAATACAAGGACTTACTCAAAGATTAAGCCGCGCCGACCTGCAGTTATGGTCAACAAAATCCTAACGCGAGGTCAGCTTGAGCTCGATCCGCCGGTTGCGCGCATAGGCTTCCTGGGTTCGCCCTTCCGCAATGGGGTAATGCTGGCCAAAGCCCGCCGCCAGCAAGCGGCGCGGCGGCACGCCCCGGCTTTCAAAATAGGAAATCACCGACAATGAACGCGCCGTCGACAGCTCCCAGTTGGACTCAAACGGCGCATTGGGTCCGAGCGGCACCCGGTCCGTATGGCCGTCCACACGCAAAACCCAGTCAAGGTCGTCAGGGATCTCGTCGGTCAGCTGGATGATCGCATACGCGATCGGCGCCAGCGATTGCCGGCCCTCGGCGCTGAGCTCCGCGGAGCCTGATGCAAAGAGGACGTCGGTTTCAAAGACGAACCGATCGCCCACGACGCGAACGCCGGAGCGGTCACCCAGCACCTCGATCAGGCGCCCGAAGAATTCGGAGCGATAACGCGCCAGACGCGCCACTTCACTGGCCAAAGCCGCATTGAGCCGCCGGCCCAGATTGACCACTTCGGCCTCCAGCTCCGCCTCACGCGCTTCAGACGCATTCAAGGCCTCGTTCAGGCGCGCCAGCTCCTCGCGCAGAGCGGCCATCTGGTTGTTCAGCAGCGCCACGGTCGCCTGCGCTTCCTCGTTGAGCGCTTCTTCCTCGGCCAGACTCGAGCGCGCCGCGGCCAGGCCCTCCTGCAGGCCGGCGATCTGGCTCGACAGACCGGCATTGGTTTCCTCAAGCGCGGCGTTTTCTTGGGTCAGCGTGCTGACCCGCAGGCTCAGGCGCTCGTTTTCGCTCTGGGCGAGGTTCAGCTCTTCGGCGAGGGTGGAGAGCCGGCTATTGAGCTCGGCCAGTTGCTCATCGCGTCCCGTCAGGGCCTGGGACAGGGCGAACTGGCCCGCCGTGAACACCGCCAGCAGAAAGACGATGACCAGCAACAAGGTCGCCAGCGCGTCGACGAAACCGGGCCAGTAATCGCCCGAGTCGGCCTGTCCGGACTGAAGGTGCCGGGGTAGCGCCATGGTCTACTCGTTCCGATCCGAACCACGATCCCGGTTCAGGCGCGCCTGCGCCTCAAGCGCACGCACCAGAACCTTGATCTCATCGCGTAGAAGGCGCGCGCTTTCCCGCTGGCTTTCCGCCGCATCATCAGCAAAGCGCGTCATGATGGTCTCAAGCTGCCGCGTATGGCGCTCCAGCGTATGGGTCAGCCGGTCCAGCGCATCCGCGCTCTGCTCCAGCAGGGCGCCCACATAAGCGCCGGAACCGCCGCCCTCGTCCGCGCTGGCGCCTTGCGGGCCGGCATTGGCGAGACGCGAGATCGAGGACAGCCATTCCTCGACCTCATTATAGAAACGGTTCTGCGCCCGGCTGGCCTGCAGCTCCAGAAAGCCGATGATCAGGGAGCCGGCCAGACCGAACAGCGAGGATGCGAAGGCGGTGCCCATGCCCGCGATCGGCTCCTCGATCGCGCTCATCAGCGCCATGGCGTCGGTCTCGCCAGCGCCCGAAGACGTCGCCGAGACGGCCCGCACCGCATCGCCCACATCTGAGACGACCAGCAAAAGGCCATAAAAGGTGCCCAGAAGCCCCAGGAAAATCAGTAGCCGGCCGAAATAGCGGGTAAAGGCGCCGCTTTCGGCCATGCGCGCAGCAACTGAATCCAGAACCACGCGCGCCGACGCCGCCGACAGGCGGGACCGGCCATCCGCCGCATCGGTGATCAGCGCCGCCATCGGCGCGATCATGGCGGGCGGGCTGGGCAGCTGGTCCGGGTGATCCGCCTCGTTCAGACGCACCAGCCATCGCGCACTGGGGCCAATCGCAAGCGCCTGCTGGAAAGTGTACAGGATGCCGATCAGCAAAACGCCCAGGATCAACCCGTTGATGGCGGGGTTCGCCTCGAACGCCAGGATCAGGGGTTCGTGCAGCAGCGCGGCCAGGATCACCACCGCCGACAGGAACACGATCATCCAGAGAATGTAACTTCCAGGCCCCGTGAACCGGGCCTTGCGGCGCGAAGCTTTCGGATCAGCCATTCAGCGCAGCTCCCTCATCTGGCGCATCAGCACTCTTGCAGGCTTGGCCTACGCCGACATCAAACGCAAGGGTCTTGGCGGGAATGAGGCAGGGATGCGCGTTTCCCAAGGCTCACCCTGTTTTTCATTGACGCCGGAAATCGTCCGGTTTTGCTTGCCTGAAACCTTAAGCGGTATTAACCCTATTCATCACCATGTTGCAGCGCAGCACCGGACTCGCCATGCCTTTGAGACTGAAGCGATGGATATACCGGATCAATCAGCACGAAATCGTGCTGGAGTGCGGCTACACATTATGGGGCTGGGCGCAGGCGCGCCTCATCGTGGATGGTGAGACAAGGGCTCAGGGACGCGGCCTGAGATTCTGGCCGATCCGTCTTGCAACCCAGATCGAGACAGCACAACCCCCCATGCCTTTGCAGGCGGTCATCACGCCTGGCCTTGCAAGCGTCCACAATGAACTCTGGGCGTTTGGCGTGCCAGCCACAGCGCCTGTACGGGCCAGCAAGGGCTGGCTGCACGCGCCGCGCGGGGACTGGCCGGAGACGACTGTGTCCCGCACGCGCGCGCAATCAGAACGCGCCTAGCCGGCCGCCTTGGCCAGCTTTTCGCGCAATTCCTTGATGACGAATTCATTGCCGGCGGCGATATGGCCGGTCTCCAGCACATCCGTGCCCGGGTCGATGGCGCCGGCATAGCCGCCCGCCTCACGCACCAGCACCAGGCCGGCGGCAATATCCCAGGGCTTGAGATTGCGTTCCCAGAAGCCGTCAAATCGGCCCGCCGCCGTCCAGGCGAGATCGAGCGAGGCGGCGCCGTAACGACGAACGCCAGCCGTCATCGGCATGATCTGGTGCAATTCCTTGAGGAACTGGGCGTGCCCCTTCTTGCCGAAGAACGGCATGCCGGTGGCGATCACGCAGTCATGCAGGTCGCGGCGCTCCGCAACACGCAGACGGCGATCATTCACGTAACAGCCCCGCCCCTTCTCGGCGTGGAACAGCTCATCGGTCGCGGGGTTGTAGACCACGCCGGCCACCAGCTCGCCCTCGCGCTCGAGCGCGACAGAGATGGCGAAATGCGGCTGGGCGTGCATGAAGTTCAGCGTGCCGTCCAGCGGATCGATGATCCAGCGATGGGAGCGATCAGTGCCTTCCACAACGCCGCGCTCTTCCATCAGGAAGCCATAGCCCGGACGGGCCTTGGACAGGATGTCAAAGAGGATTTCTTCAGACTTCATGTCGGCCTGGGTGACGAAATCGGCCGGGCCTTTCTTGGAGACCTGAAGGTGTTCGACTTCGCCAAAGTCACGCGCCAGACGGCGGCCCGCTTTGCGGACCGCATCGGTCATGACCTGCATCAATGCGGATACTTGTGCCAAGGTCTAGTCCGCCCGACGGACGTAAGAGCCGTCTTCCGTAGCCACGACAATACGCTCGCCCACGCCCACGAACGGCGGCACGGCGGTGCGGATGTTGCCGGTGACGATCGCCGGCTTGAACGAGTTCGCCGCAGTCTGGCCTTTGACGACCGGCTCGGTCTCGATCACTTCGAGCTCCACATGCTTGGGCAACTCGATGCCGATCGGCTTTTCTTCATAGAATTCGAGCACGACCATCATGCCGTCGGTCAGATAGGAGGCGCGATCCTCGCCCACGAAATCGACCGGCAGGTTCGTCTGCTCGTAGTTTTCCGTGTCCATGAAGACCAGCATTTCACCCTCGGGATAGAGGAACTGGTGGTCTTTCTGCTCAAGGCGCACTTTCTCGACCTTGTCCGCAGAGCGGAAACGTTCATTGAGCTTGCGACCGTCGAGCAGGTTCTTCAGTTCGACCTGGGCGAACGCGCCGCCCTTGCCCGGTTTCACGTGATCCGCCTTCACCGCCACCCACAGGGTGTCCTGGTGCTTGATCACGTTACCGGGCTTGATTTCATTGCCGTTGATTTTCATCGGAAGGTCCGTTCCTGGATCGGGCGCGCGGCACAAACCACCAGCGCCGCCCTTGAATTCAGCCGCGCTCGTTTAACAGGGCGAACCTTGACGGGCAAGCTGCACGTCAGACTCGCGCCGATGCACGCTCCTAGAACGGGCGCGATTCCACCGCCGCCTCGACCCGGACGCGTTCGAGCACCGGGGCGGGCAAGGCGTTCTCCAAAGAGGCCTCCAACCGGTCGCGATCAAAATCCTCCGGCGTGCGACCGCCACGCGGCGCGCCCGCTCGCAGAACCCAGTAATAGGCGCGCTTCAGATTCTGCGGCGCGCCGTCTCCTGTGGCCAGGGCATAGGCGAGCAGGAACTGGCTGTCCGGGTCATTGGCGTCCGCGCCCTGGCGCGCCCAGTCCACAGCCTCTGTGGGATTGGGCTCCCGATCGGCCACGCCCTGAAACAGCAAGAGCGCGTGCTGCCCCATGGCGGCGGGCAAGCCGTATTCAGCCGCCATGCGGATCAGGCGCGCGCCTTCGGCTTCATCCGCCTCACCGCCTTCGCCATCCATGTACATCAGGCCTGCGATCAGGGCGGAGCTGGGATCGCCCGCTTCACCCGCGCGCTCATACCAGCTTCGCGCCGAGCTCAGGTCATGCGGACCATGATCCCAGTCTGCAAGCGCATAGGCGTAATCTCCATACGCCTCAAAGCGTCCGCTTTCGGCCGCCAGCTGCAACCAGTTCAACGCCTCGCTGGCCGCGCCGGGATCTCCGCGCTCCATCAGATACAACCCATATTCATGCGCCGCGCGCGCATCTCCGGCCTCAGCCGCCTGGGCCAGGAACTCCCGCGATTGCCAGACTTCAAGTCCGCCGCGTCCTTCACTCGCCAGCCGCGACAGCACGATCAGGGCGTCCGGCTCACCCAGCTCCGCCGCCCGGCGGAACCAGCGCACCGCATCGCCATCATTGGCGTCGCCAGAAAGGCCATGAAGACGGATATGCCCCGCAAGGGTCGCCCCGCGAGCCTCGCCGCCCGCCGCCGCCCGTTGCGCGTGAATGAGCGCACCCTGGAAATCGCCCACCATGTACGCGGCCGAGGCGCTCGCCATGGCCGAATTGGTCAGGGACCGTCCCTCGACGGCATCCCCGCTGGCGTCGCGCGCAAAATCCTCCGCCAGACCTTCGGGCAGGGCCGGCAGTTCGGACCGGGGCGTTTGACCGCCTTCAACCTCTTCAGCCGTCGGCACGGTGGGCGCATCTTCCTGCCCCCAGGCGACACCGCCCAGGACGAGGATCAATCCAAGAGTTGAGACAAGCCGGCGCATGCGGCCTCCGGTCCTTCAGGATGCGACCAGACACCGCCGCACACCGCAATGTAATCAGCCCCGGCCGCGATCACCTCAGAGGCGTTTTCCAGGGTAATGCCCCCGATCGCGACACAGGGCAGCTCGAAAAGCTCGGTCCACCAGACCAGAATGTCCAGATCAGCGCGGGTCTTGGGCGATTTCGTGGCAGTGTCGAAAAAAGCGCCGAAAGCGACATAATCCGCGCCTTGTTCACCGGCCATCATCGCCAGATGCCGACTGTCATGACAGGTGACGCCGACTATGGCCTTGGGGCCCATCGCGGCCCGCGCCTGCTTGATCGAGCCGTCTTCCTGGCCGATATGCACGCCGTCACACCCCAGCTTCGCCGCCAGGGCCGGATCATCATTCATGATGACGGAAACGCCGCGCTGGTGCGCGATCTCGATCAGCCTGGGCGCCAGCGCTTCGACCTCGGAGGGATCATGCTCCTTGAGACGCAACTGAAGCGCCGAGACGCGTCCGGCATCCAGCGTAAGCGCCAGTTTGTCGGCGAAATCGGCATCAATCCGGGGCGGGGTGAGAAGATAAAGCTCGGCCATGGCCCTCTCCTAACCCGGCGCAAGCGGAAAAGGAACGGGGTCTGACGCTCCGCCTCATATAGTCGCAACGCACTGGTCGGGCCGGACAAGGCCCGCCAGATCCCAGATCCGCCCGCGCCCCTTCGCCCGCACAACCCCATAACGGACACCGCGGGCCTCGATCGTGCCGCCCCGACCATCTGAAATGGCCACATGCCCGGCCCCGTAATGGTGGGCGCGCCGCACCAGAATGGCGCCGGGGGTGTCGTGAGCGACCTCAAGCGCAAGCGCGTTGGCGGGGGTTTCGGCCCAGCCGATCCAGGCGCCCGAATAGGCATGACCGGCTGCGGTCAGGCCCAGCCTCACGCCAAAGGTCTGATAGACGCACCAGCTGACGAAATCGGCGCAATCCCACGGCCCGGCGTAATGCGGGTCGTCGAAATCGGCCACCGCGCCGAGCTGATAGGCTTCACCGACATGCCTGGATGCATGCTGGACAAGATCTTCACCGGTCATGAGGGCCCTCCTGCTGACTGAAACGTCAGTATCGGGGCGCCGGGACCGGTGGCGGATTAGGATCGAACGGGCTTGTGGACATACCCGGCGCGGATCGTAATGGGCCAGCGCACCCGGATCTCGCCCTCGCCCCACGCCTGTCGCGCCTGATCGAGATAGCCGTCGATCATCTTGTCCTCACCATCCGCGCGTGCGGCGCGCAGGGCCGACCAACTTTCGAGATAGGCGCGCATCTCATCAAACGTCCAGTCATGGACAATGGCGCCGCCCTTGGCCGGGATCTCATCAAACGGGAAATCAAACCGGGAATAGGCGGTTTCCACATCCTCACGCTCGGGTCGCCACCAGGCATCCAGGGCCTTGTAGAGCTGGCCGATCGGCTTCATCGCTTCGGTGTCCGCTTCGGCATTGTTGTAGGTGATCAGCGCCAAAACGGCGCCCGGCGCCGCGATCCGGCGCACCTCGGCGTAGAACCGGGGCCGATCAAACCAGTGCGCAGCCTGCGCCGCCGTGATCAGGTTCGCGCTGCCGCTGGCCACCGGCAGCGCTTCAGCCGGCGCCTTGGCGTAGCTGACCCGGGGGTGCGGGCGCGCATGCGCGAGCTGGCTGTCGCTCGGGTCAAAAGCGCGGACTTCCTTGAAGTACTCGGCCAGCAAGATGGACAATTGTCCCGTCCCGCAGCCCACATCCACCGCCAGCTTATGATTGCTCACCAGCCCCTCAAGGGTGAAGGCGAGCTTGGCGGGATAGACCGGGCGCCCGGCGGCGTAGCGCGCGCCGCCCTGATCAAACGGGTTGGAAGTCATCACGTTTCTCCGGTCAGCAGTCTGTCACCAAGCACCATACCGCGACCGGAGGAGAGGTCACGCCTGCGTCATCAGATGCGGAAATCGGCGGGCGATGGCCTCCAGCGCGGTCGCCCGTCTTTGCGCCCAGCTCCCTGACAGACGCACATAGTCCACCCCGCTGCGCTCCAACGCGTCCTGGGACAGGGCGAAGAACCGCGCGCGATCAGCCGGATCGGAATAGACCCGCGTGCCATCATCCACAAAAGGCTGGTCGATATCGGTCAGAAGATACAAGTCGCCCTCCGGGTCCGGTGACGGGTCAAAAACGGAGGCGCCGAGCATCATCTGCGACCAGACCTCGGTCAGCAGCCCGTCTGTGTCGGAAATCACGAACCCTTTCGCCGTACGGCGGGCGGCTTCGATCGCGGCTGTCTGCCCAGCTGCGATATTGCGCAGATCCTGTGCGCTGCAATCGGTTCCGTACAGCTCGCACCAGGTGCGACCGAATTCGGGCGCATAAGCCCCGCCCAAAGCCTGCGCCAATTCCTGCCCCAATACGGACTTGCCCGTACTCTCAGGGCCATGCAGGACAATCGTCCGGGTGAACCAGGGCCGGGCCGACGGCGCGATCATCGACCAGTGCGCCATCGGGGCCTGACGGATCTGCGTGCCGCTGACCGGACGACATGCGCGCTCCAGGTCCGCAGGCCAGAACTCGGCGCCCAGCTCCTGCGCCAGTCTCAGGCCGTAATCTTCCGACGCGAACACACGATGGATCGGTTCGGGATGAACGCTGCGCACCAGTTCGCGCCAGATATCCCAGAAGTCCGGGCTCTCTGACGGCTCCTGAGGGACATCCCGGTCGTAGTGCAGCACACGCGCATTGGGATAGAGCGCGCTCATCCAGTCATGACGCAGCTTGCCCGGTATGGGCTCGCGGTCGAGCGAACAGACCAGAATGGTCAGCTGGTCACACAATCCGGCGGCGAAATCGCACAGATACATGTGCCCGGCATGGGGCGGCATGAACTTGCCCAGAACAAAGCCATGGACGGGGGCCGTCATTGCGCCGGCGCCGCCTCTGTTGCAGTGGCGGAGTCGCGTCGCCACTGCCAGAACCCCCAGACACACATCAACAGGAAGAGCGCATACAGGCCGCTGGTGAGCAGGAGGCCCTTATAGGCGTAGACCCCGATGGCAACGACATCGACGCCGATCCAGACCAGCCAGTTTTCCAGATATTTGCGCGCCAGCATGAACTGAGCGACCAGGCTGAAGCTGGTGGTCAAAGCATCCCAATAGGGCAGGTCCGCATTGGTGAAGCGGTCCATGGCCAGTCCGAGCGCCAGTGCGCCGATCGCGCCGGTGGCCAGCCAGGGCCAGAGCCTTCGCGCGCCCAGCCAGACGACCGGCGCCTGGCTGTCCGCTTCGGCCTTGTCCCGGTGGGCGACCCAGAACCACCAGCCATACGCCTGCAAGGCGCAGAAAATGAGCTGCAGGCCGAAATCGGAATACAGGCGGACTTCAAAGAAGATCAGCGCATAAAGGCTGGTCATGGCGATACCGACCGGCCAGGCCCACAGACTCTGCCGGATCAGAAAAAACAGGCAGAGCACGCCGAGCCCGGCGGCGATCGGTTCAAGCCATGTCATGGGCGAGGTCTAGCCTTCGCTTTCCAGACCTTCATTCCATTCGCCCAGAGCGGCGAGACCGTTCATGCGAGCGCGGTGGTTGAAGGCTTTCTGGCCCGCCTCGACATTCGAGCCGTTCCACGCTTTCAGCGGCGCCGCCTGCAGCGCGCGGCCATAGGAGAAGGTCAGCGGCCAGGGCAGGTCAAAGCCTTCATTCATGAGGTTGAGATGCGCCGTGGCGTCTTCGTCAGACTGGCCGCCCGACAGGAAGGCGATGCCCGGAACCGCCGCCGGAACGGTGTTCAGAAGGCACTGGACCGTCATCTCGGCCACTTCCTCACGGCTGGCCTGATCGGCGCACTTCTTGCCCGGCACGATCATGTTGGGCTTGAGCACGGTGCCTTCCAGGATCACGCCCTGGTCAAACAGCTCCGCGTACAGACGCTTGAGCGTGAACTCGGTGACTTCATAGCAGCGCTCGATGGAGTGATCGCCGTCCATCAGGACTTCCGGCTCCACGATCGGGACGATGTTGGCTTCCTGGCACAGCGCGGCGTAGCGAGCCAGCGCATGCACGTTCACGTCCACGGCGTACTGGGAGGGGATCTCCTCGCCCTTCACGTCGATGACGGCGCGCCATTTGGCGAAGCGCGCGCCCAGCTCGTAATACTCGGCCAGACGCTCACGCAGGCCATCAAGGCCTTCGGTGATGGTCTCGCCTTCCGCGCCCGCCAGGGCTTTCGCGCCGGCATCCACCTTGATGCCCGGCACGGCGCCGGCGTCTTCGATCAACTTGACCAGCGGCGTGCCGTCGGCCGCCTTCTGGCGCAGGGTCTCGTCAAACAGGATGACGCCGGAGACGTGATCCGTCATCGCCGGCGTGGTGCGGAACAGCATCTCGCGCCAGTTGCGACGGTTCTCTTCGGTGTTTTCAAGCCCGATGCCGTCAAAGCGCTTGCCAATGGTGCGCGTGGATTCGTCGGCCGCCAGAATGCCTTTGCCCGGCGCCGTCATGCGGATCGCGATGTCGTTGAGCTGATCAATATCCATGATCGTCGGTCCCCCGTCAGATGAAGTGCGGCGATCGTCGCCGGATTGAGTGTGTTTCGCCCCGTGCGGGCGAACGGTCAAGTTTTAGTCCCGCAGGGCGTTCACACCCGGCAGGACCTTGCCTTCGAGCCATTCCAGGAAGGCGCCGCCCGCCGTGGAGACAAAGGTGAAGTCTTCCGACACGCCCGCCTGGTTCAGCGCAGCGACCGTATCGCCGCCGCCGGCGACGGCGGTCAGACCATGTTCCTTGCAGCGGGAGGCGGCGTAACGGGCCGCTTCCACCGTTGCAGTGTCAAAGGGCGGCGTCTCGAACGCGCCCAGCGGGCCGTTCCACACCAGCGTGCGCGATGCGGCGATGGCGTCCGCCAGCTGGTCCACGGTCTCGGGGCCGCAATCGAGGATCATTTCGGTGTCGGCCACATCGTCCACCTCGGCCACGCGACGGTCGGTATGGGCCTTGAACTCTTTGGCCACGACCGCGTCGGTCGGCAGCAGGATCTGGCATTGCGCCGCACCCGCCGCGTCTTCAATGGCCTTGGCCGTGTCGATGAGATCGCGCTCATACAGGCTGCCGCCCACATCATGGCCGCGTGCGGCCAGGAAGGTGTTCGCCATGGCGCCGCCTACGAACAGACGGTCCACCTTGCTCACGAGATTCTTCAGAAGCGCGATCTTGGTGGATACCTTGGCCCCGCCCACGACCGCCAGAACCGGTCGGTTCGGGTTTTCGAGCGCGGCGGTCACATGGTCGATCTCGCGCTGTAGCGCCAGTCCGGCATAGGAGGGCAGGAGCCGCGCCACGCCTTCGGTGGAGGCGTGCGCCCGGTGCGCCGCCGAGAATGCGTCGTTGACATAAACATCCGCAAGCTCGGCCAGCTGGGCGGCGAACTCGGGATCATTCTTCTCTTCGCCTTCGTGAAACCGCGTGTTCTCCAGCAGAAGCACGTCGCCCGCCTTCATCAGCGACACGGCGCCCTTGGGATCCGAACCAACGCAATCGGACACGAACTTCACCGGATGTCCGATCAGTTCAGACAGCGGCGTCGCCACCGGCGCCAGGCTCATCTCGGGATTGCGCTGGCCCTTGGGACGGCCGAAATGCGCCATCAGGATCACTTTCGCCCCCGCCTCGCGCAAATGCTCGATGGTGGGCAGGGCCGACCGCAGGCGGGTGTCATCGCTGACGCTCCCGTTCTGCATGGGCACGTTGAAGTCCACGCGGACAAGCACGCGCTTGCCCGCAATGTCAGCGTCTTCGATACGACGGATCATGATCGGCGTCCCTTGAAGGTCAGTCGGCTTAGAGGTAGCGGCCCATTTCCTTGGCGGTGTCGATCATCCGGCAGGCGAAACCCCACTCGTTGTCGTACCAGGTCATGACGCGGACCAGGCGCTCATCAATCACGGCGATCTTGTCGAGCGCCACCACGGAAGAGCGGCTGTCATGGTTGTAGTCGATCGAGACCAGCGGCGCGGTGTCATAGCCCAGAACACCCTTCATCGGGCCATCCGCCGCCGCCTTGATGGCCGCCGACAGCTCGTCCACGGTCGTCGCCTTGCCCGGCGTGAAGACGAGGTCGATCACCGACACGTTCGGGGTCGGCACGCGCACGGCGGAGCCGTCGAGCTTGCCCGCCAGCTCGGGCAGCACCAGACCGACCGCCTTGGCCGCGCCGGTGGAGGTCGGGATCATGGACATCGCCGCCGCGCGGGCCCGGTGCAGATCCTTGTGGTTCCGATCGAGCGTGGGCTGGTCGCCGGTATAGGCGTGGATGGTGGTCATGTGACCGCGCTCGATGCCGACCGCATCGTTGAGCACCTTGGCCACCGGCGCGAGACCGTTGGTGGTGCACGAGGCGTTGGACACCACAAGGTCTTCAGCGGTCAGCTGGTCATGGTTCACGCCATACACGATGGTCTTGTCGGCGTTCTTGGCCGGGGCCGAGCACAGCACGCGCTTGGCGCCCGCCTCGATATGGGCCATGGCGGCGTCCTTGGAGTTGAACTTGCCGGTGCACTCCATGACCAGATCAATGCCCATCTCCGCCCAGGGCAGTTTGGCCGGGTCGCGCTCATTGACCTTGGTGATCTTGCCGAAGCCCAGATCCATCCAGTCTTCGCCCGTGGTCAGCTCGCCCCGATAGCGGCCATGCACGCTGTCGAATGCAAACAGGTGGGCGATGGCTTCGGCGGTGCCGGAATTGTTGATCGCCACCACTTCGATATCGCTCGTCTGTTGATGCTCGACGAGAGCACGCAGTGCCAGACGGCCGATCCGGCCAAACCCGTTGATCGCCACACGCAGCGCCATGATCCGCTCCTTTGATCTTGCTGGGCCGGACGCGCGCTCGCGCAACGGCCTTGAGACATGGCGCGCGGTTTAGACGCTTCCCGCCCGTCCGTCCATATCCGGGGCGCCGGGACCGCGTCCCGGCCTTGCATCCCAACGCATGAACTGCAAGAAACCTGTTCAAAATTCTGACAGGGTCAGGACAGTCTTTTGGGGAATGAGATGAAAGTACTCGTGCTCGGCGGCGACGGTTTCTGCGGCTGGCCGTCTGCGCTCCACCTCTCAGCGCGCGGCCATGATGTTGTAATCGTGGACAATCTGTCTCGTCGCAAGATCGATATCGAACTGGAAGTGGACTCCCTGACGCCGATCCGCCCGATGGGCGAGCGTCTGGCGGCCTGGAATGAGGTCTCCGGCAAGGAGATTCGCTTCAAGGATCTGACCATCGGCAAGGACTATCAGGAGCTCGTCGACCTGATCCTTGAAGAAAAACCCGATGCGATCATCCACTTCGCCGAACAGCGCGCTGCGCCGTACTCGATGAAGTCCGCCCGTCACAAGCGCTATACGGTCGACAACAACCTGAACGCCACCAATGACGTTCTGGCCGCCATCGTCGAGACCGGTCTGGATATTCACCTCGTGCACCTGGGCACCATGGGCGTCTATGGCTATGGCACCGCGGGCATGAAGATCCCCGAGGGCTATCTGAAGGTGAAGGTGGAGACCCAGGAAGGCCTGAAGGATCAGGAGATCCTCTATCCGGCCAATCCGGGCTCGATCTACCACATGACCAAGACCCAGGATCAGTTGTTCTTCCACTTCTACAACAAGAACGACAAGGTTAAGATCACCGACCTTCACCAGGGCATTGTCTGGGGCACCCAGACCGAGGAAACCAAGAAGGACGAGCGCCTGATCAATCGGTTCGACTATGACGGTGACTATGGCACCGTGCTGAACCGCTTCCTGATGCAGGCCGCCATCGATTTCCCGATGACCGTGCACGGCACGGGCGGTCAGACCCGCGCCTTCATCCACATCCAGGACACGGTGCGCTGCATCCAGCTCGCGGTCGAGAACCCGCCCGAGCATGGCGAACGCACCCGGATCATGAACCAGATGACCGAAACCCACCGGGTGCGCGAGCTGGCCGAAATGATCGCCGGCATGACCAAGACCGAGGTCGCCTATTTGCCGAACCCGCGCAATGAAGCCGACGAGAACGAGCTTCATGTGGAGAACGACACCTTCCTGTCCATGGGCCTCAAACCCATCACCCTGGCCGAGGGCCTGATGGAAGAAGTCACCGAAATCGCCAAGAAATATTCCGGTCGTTGCGACCGCTCAAAGGTGAAGTCGGTCTCCTACTGGAACAAGGACCGCGAAGCGGCTCAGAACGCCACCCGCTAGGGCGTTCGCACATCCAAGATCAAAGGCCGGATCCTGAGTGTCCGGCCTTTTTTCTCAGCCCCTGTCGCCTCCGGCCCTTGATGCGCTGCACACAAGCGCTCACGCTGGCCTCAGCGAACACAGGTGACCCATGGCTCCGCTGAAATCAGAATACAGGCTGGCGCTGGAAGCCGGCGCGCAGGCGCTGGACGCGGCCCTACACGGGCTGGACGCCGCGGGCGCGGTGCGCCGCGTACTGGCGGACATCTATCCCGGCGAATCCTGTGTCGTGTCGTCTTTCGGGGCGGAAAGCGCGGTGATCCTGCATCTGGTCGCGCAAGCCAAACCCGACACGCCGGTCCTGTTCATGGACACCGGCCAGCTGTTCGGCGAGACGCTGGCGTATCGCAATGCACTCGCCGAGCGTCTGGGGCTGAGCGATGTGCGCACGCTGACGCCCAACCCCGATCATGTGCAAGCGGATGATCCTGACGGCGTCCTGCACAAGACCAATCCCGATTTGTGCTGCCATATCCGCAAGACCCTGCCGCTGATCCACGCCCTGCGGCCCTTCAAGGTCTGGATTTCGGGCCGCAAGCGTCATCACGGCGGCGAGCGCGCCGCACTGCCGCGCGTTGAGATTCAGGACGGCAAGCTCAAGCTCAACCCGCTCTTTGACTGGTCACGCGAGGAGATCAACGCCTATTTCGAGGCGCACGACCTGCCTCCTCACCCCATGGTGGCGGATGGCTATCCCTCGATCGGCTGCCTGCCCTGCACCAGCCAGGTCAAAGACCCCAGCGACGACCCCCGCGCCGGACGCTGGGCCGGTCAGGACAAGACCGAATGCGGCATCCATATTGCGGAAGACGGCACAATCACCCGCACGGGCGGCTAGGCGCTCAGGCGCTGTTCCAGCTTGCCCAGAAACGCCATGCAGGCCTCAAGTTCGCTGATGGCGACAAACTCGTCCGCCTGGTGCGCCTGTTCGATCGAGCCCGGCCCGCACACAACCGTCGAGAAGCCCGCTTCCTGGAACTGACCGCCCTCGGTGCCGTATGCGACCACGCGCGGGCTGTTATCGCCTGTGAGCGCCCGTGCAAGGGTTTCCGCCTCGCCCATCTCTTCAGGCCGCAAGGGCGGGACGTTTGACAGGACCTCGATACGGATCTTCGCATCCGGCGCGGTCTTGCGCATCTGCGCTTCCAGTTTGCGCGCCTCTTCGACCAGCCGGCGCCCCAGGCCGGGCCCGTCATCCCAGGGCGCAGGGCGCATCAGGGACTCAAACCAGGCATGGCGCGCCAGGATATTGATGGCCGTCCCACCCGCCATCTGCCCAATGGTCATGGTGCCATAGGGCGGATTGAACGGGCTGTCGGCCGGCGCCTTCGCCTTCAGGGCGTCCGCTTCTTCAACAATCCAGTTCATCAGGCGCACGGCATTGGTTGCAGCGCAGGCGCCGTCCTCGACAAGCGAGGAGTGGGCCTCCTTGCCAAACACCTCGACGCGCACCGAATACAAGCCCTTGTGACCGGTCACGACCGCCATTTCCGTGGGCTCGCCGACAATCACGCAGGAAGGGCGCGGCGTGTGCCCCGCCATCTGGCGGATCATGTCCGGCGCCCCCAGACAGCCGATTTCCTCATCATAGGAGAAGGCGAAATGCACGGGCCGTTTCAGCTCGGCCCTGGCGAAACGCGGCGCCTGGGCCAGCGCGCAGGCGATGAATCCCTTCATGTCGCACGCGCCGCGGCCATAGAGTTTGCCGTCACGCTCGGTCAGGGTGAACGGGTCCGAGGACCAATCCTGGCCATCCACGGGCACCACATCGGTATGACCCGACAGAACCACGCCGCCATCCACATGCGGCCCCAGGACCGCATGCAGATTGGCTTTGGTCCCATCGGGACTGTCTATGCGGTGGCACTGGGCGCCCAACTCGGTCAGATACGCCTCGACCCGCTCGATCAGAGCGAGGTTCGAATTGCGCGAAGTGGTGTCGATGGACACCAGCTCGGCCAACCAGTCGGACGCGGTGCGCATGCGCTTACTGCTCGTCGATGGGGCGGTTCGGCAGGCTGATCAGCTCCAGCCGGAAGATCAGAGTCTCGTTCGGACCGATCGGCCCGCCCTGGGTGCCGCCCGGGCCATAGGCGAGATCGGACGGAATGAAGAGCGTCCATTCTTCACCCACATTCATAAGCGGCAGGGCTTCCACCCAGCCCGCGATCAGGCGGTTGGACGGGAAGGTGGCCGATTGGCCGCGCGCATAGGAGCTGTCAAAGACCTCGCCATTGATCAGCGTGCCTTCGTAATTGACCTCAACCAGCTCGCCACGCGGGCTGGGTGAGACCCCATCGCGCGCCCGATCAACGCGGAACTGCAGGCCGGAGGGCAGGGCGAAGACACAATCATTGTCGAGATTCTGGGCCAGGAAGGCTTCGCCCACAGCCGCGTTATAATCGGCCAGGGCCTCATCCTCGCCGCGCTCGGGCGCGGTGAAGGCCGCGTCATCACCATCGGCGTCGCACTGACGCGCCTGCGCGACGATCTGCTCTTCCGCGCTGGCTTCAGCGGTGTCCGCCATGGCTTCCAGGATGTCGTTGACCTGGGACTCGGTCTCGCTGAGCTCTTCTTCGCCCGCCGCGGCGGTCTCGGTCTCCTCAGCCTGCGGCTGGCCACAAGCAGCGAGGCCCAGGCTGACAAGCGCAGCAGTGGTCAAAAGCGCAATACGGTTCATGAATCTGTCCCTCGCATTCTCAACAGCGCTCATGGGGACGCCTTGCCCCCAGATACGCGAACGGCGCGAGCTTATCAGGCCCGCGCCGCACGTCGAGAGTCGTGTGAAGCGACTAGTTCAGGTCCAGCACATCGGTGAAAAACAGGGTTTCGGCGGCGCGCTGGAAATCGCGATTGGATTTCTTGCGGAAGCCATGCCCCTCATCCATGGCCAGCAGATACCACGGATCGCCGCCGGCTTCGCGGACGGCCGCCAGGATCTGTTCGGCTTCGGAGGCCGGCACGCGCGGGTCATTGAAGCCCTGAATGATGAAGAGCGGCGCGGTGATCTGTTCGGCGCGGTTGGCCGGGCTGATCTCCTGCAGGAATTCATACATCTCGGGATCGCGCTCATCACCATATTCGGCCCGACGCAGATCGCGGCGATAGCCATTGGTGTTCTCCAGGAAGGTCACGAAGTTGGAGATCCCGACAATGTTGACCCCACCCGCCAGGCGGTCGGAATAATGAACCAGGCTGGCCAGCACCATATAGCCGCCATAAGAGCCGCCATAGACCAGCACCCGGTCGCTATCGAGCTCGGGTTGTTCAGCCACCCAGTCCAGAAGCGCGCCGATATCGCGCACGGAATCCTCGCGATTGAAGCCATTGTCGAGCGCGACATATTCATTGCCGTATCCGGCCGAGCCGCGCACATTCGGCGCGATCACCGATACGCCCAGCTCATTGACCCAGTACTGGATCGACGAGCTGAAGCCCGGACGTTCCTGGCTTTCCGGTCCGCCATGGATGTCGATGATCACCGGACGCGGGCCATCCCCCTCCGCACGATAATAGAAAGCGGGAATTTCAAGACCGTCGAAGCTGTCAAAGGTGATGACTTCGGGCGTGACGAACGCCTCGGTGTCGAGCCCGCCCACTTCGGAACGCGTCCAGCGCGTCAGCTCTCCGCTTTCAATGTCATAGGTCCAGGCGTCGCCGGGCGACTGGGCGTTCACATGAGAGAAGCCAAGGCGCGATCCGGTGCTGTCAAACTGCAGTCCGCCCACGATGCCGAGCGGCAGTTCCGGAGCCGGAAGCGCTTCGCCGGTCACCGGGTTCATCATGTGGATTTCAGAATTGCCGCCATTGTTGATCGCATACACCAGACGCTGACCATCGGAGGTCAGGTCCATGCCCTGCACGTCCCAGCCATGGTCCGGGCTCACCATCCGCATGGCGTTGTCAGACAGCTCGATCTCGACCACCCGGCGGAATTCGCCGCCCTGATCGGTGATGGTGTAGATGCTCTCACCATCCGGAGCGAACTGAGCGCCGCCATAGGCGACATCCATGTCCGGATTGATCTCGGTCAGGTCCCCGGAGTCCACGTCCAGCACATACAGATCCGCATGCGTGATCGAATAATAACGCAGCACCAGGATGCGTGAACCGTCAGACGACCAGTCCGCCGGGATCATCAGCCCTTCGCCCTCAAGGGCGACACGCGCCGAAGACGGGTCGGCGGGGTCCGCGATCAGAATGTCCGCATCCGGATCACCGTCGACCTGACGGTACCAGGCCACCCGGGCGCCGTCGTCCGACCAGCTCAGGGAAGCGTTCCGGGTCCCCGCTTGCGTAAAGCGTGTGGCCTGCGCCGTTTCAGGGTTAAACAGATAACCCTGATAGAACTCATCACCGCCAATATCCTTGGTGAAGACGAACTGACCGCTCTCACCCGGGCGTACGGAGGCGCCACTGGTGCGCTCGTCGTAGAAGGTCACCTGACGGCGCATGCCCATGGGCTCGGCCACATGGTGAATCTGGGTCGTTTCACCAAAGCGCGTCGTGACATACACGCCGCCATCTGGTGCAAAATCGGAGAATCCGGCCGAACGCGTGTTGGAATATTGCTGCAGGCGGTCCCGCACCGATTGCGGGATGTCCGGAATGTTCTCCATCACCAGATTGCCCTCGGTGACCCGCTCCGGAGCCTGCGCCCACCCGCTCGCGCCCGTTAGCGCAGCCAGCGTGACAGCCATCATCATATGCTTGAGCATAGCTCTCTCCCCTGTGTTCGTGAGCTGACCGCAAGCGCCCTTCTCAGAAGCCCGCTTGCAGCCGTGCACTGGACGGGCCAGCCCTGATCTACTCGTCGCCTTGGACGGCGCTCTGCGGCAGGATGGTGACCCGATAGGCTTCGTCCGGACGCAGGGAACGGGACGCCAGAGCAACCAGTTCCTCCACCGTGACATCGCGATAATCAGCCTCGACAGAGCGGATCTGGTCAAGGTCTTCAGGCTCGCTTTGGGTGCCCGACAAAGCGTTCACCCAGAAGGGATTGCGTTCGAAGTTCTCTTCCAGGCTCTCGAGGATCGGGTTGCGGGCCCGTTGCAGTTCATCCTCGGAAATATCGCCATTGGCCATCGCCAGCGCGATTTCGTCAGCGATATCATACATCCGGTCGATCTCGTCCACGGCCACATCAAGGCCGACCCAGAAGAAGCCGAAGCCCTCCGACACGCGCGATTGCTGGCTGGAGACAATGGCGGAATAGGTCGCCCCTTCCTGCTCCCGGAAGCGATCAATCGCCTTGAGGTTATAGACCGCGCGCAGAAGGTCATAGGCGCGGCGCTCACGCGCATTTATGCCATCAGTCGTGGGGTAATAGACGTTCGCCATGCCCTGATAATCCTGACCGTTGAAGGTCACGACCACCGGCTCTTCGGTGGGGTCGGGGAAGCGGATATCCGCGTTCTCTTCATAGGACGGCCAGCTCTCATCCCGATCGGCAAGCGCCCCGAAGGTGCTGGCGACGACCTCGATGGCGCGCTCGGTGGTGACATCGCCCGCGATGGTGATCTCGATCGGCGCACGCTCAAGCGCCGGCTCGAGCATGGTGCGGGCATGGTCCATGGTAAACGCGTTCACTTCTTCCGACGTGGGGAAGCCCCAGCGCGGATCGCCCGACCGCAGCATCCGGCCCACCCGGTTCACGGCGACCTGAACCGCCTGAGCGTTCTGACCACGGCGGATTTCTTCGGCAATGGCGCGGAACTGGTTCAGACCGTCCTCGCGCCAGCCCGGCGCCGTCATGAAGGCGGCGAGCACCTGCATCTGCAGCTCGAAATCGGTCGGCGTCGTCGCATTGGCGAAGGCGAAGCTGTCCGGCCCCACATTGAGGCCATAGCCCACCGAGCGCCCCGCCAGGAGGCGCTGCAACTCATCGCGGTCGTGAGCTTCCAGCCCGCCGCCGCCAAAGGCGGCGCCCAGGATCGTGCCCGCTGCAGCGGTCGGCTGCGGCGTCAGATCACCTGCGCCGAAATCCACGCGGACCCGGATGACGTTGTCCTCGAAATCCGTGGTCTTCACATTGAGCATGACGCCATTGTCGAAGACGATCTGATCAACGCCCAGATCCTCGATCCGGTTGGTGCTGACCACCTCGCCCGCCGCACCGAAATCGGTGTAGGCGAACTCGGTCACGCCGGCTTCCTCAACAGCCTCGACCGGCTCTGCGGACGACGCCAGCCAGGCTTCCCGCACAGCGGCTTCGCCATCGGTGATGTCCTGGTTGAGCGCCACCATGACCTTGGGCGGCGACGCCTTCCAGATGCGATTGAACGCGTCTTCCACCGCTTCAAGCGTAATCTCGTCTTCCAGGGCTTCGAACCGCGCCATCACATCGCTCGGCGACGAGAAGACCTGGCCTTCAATCCAGCTCGACCACACACTGTCGGCGAGGTCGCCGCTCTGGCGCGTATCGGCCTGGTCCACCGCATTGCGCAGGCTTGTGCGCACATTGGCGAGCTGTTCGTTGAGTTCTGCCTGGGTGAAGCCGTACTCCTGGGCCCGGCGCAACTCCTGTTCGAGCGCGGCGACCCCTTCACGCCAGCGATCCGGGCTCGACACGGCGAACAGGCCGGCCTTGTTCACCAGATCGAACTCATTGCCGTAGGACAGGCTGGCCTGCACCAGCGGCGAGGCGCCGCGATTGATCTCGCTTTGCAGCCGGCGCTGCACGATGCCGTTGCCCAGCTGACGCAACAGATCCTCGAACCGGGCCTCCTGCGTGTCGTAGGCCGCCTGCCCCGGCTCGATCACATCGACCGTGATCAGGGTGAAGACGTCGGGATCGTAGAAGAAGCCGAATTGGGGCTCCTGCGGATCATCGACCGTGCCGATCTCCGGATCAGGCGCAGCCGGGTTGGGCTGCTCCCAGCTGGCGAAGCTGGACACACGGTCCACCTCAAGACCTTCAAGGCTGATGTCGAAGCCGTCCCGGATCTTCGCCTCGATCTGATCGGCGTCCACATCCCCGACCACGACCAGCATGCCGCGCTCGGGCGTGTAGTAATCGTCGTAATAGGCTTTCAGACGTTCCGCCGGAGCATTTTCGATCACGTCAACCGTGCCGATCGCGTCGCGCTCGGTGATGATCGTGTCAGGGTACAGGAAGGTATAATAGGCATTGAAGAAGCGACGGATCGGCGTGTTGCGGAAGCGCTCCTCGCCCAGAATGACGCCGCGCTCACGATCGATCGCATCGCTGTCGAAAATGACTTCGGACGCGGTCTCACGCATGAGGAACAGGCCCACATTGAGCATTTCCTCGGAATTGCTTGGCAAATCGAGCTGATAACCAACCACTTCGCGCCCGGTGAACGCATTGGTGTCGGCGCCGAACGCCAAGCCATACCGCTCCAGCAAAGCAACCATTTCACCTTCGGGCACATGGGTCGTGCCGTTAAAGGCCATGTGTTCGATGAAGTGCGCCAGGCCGCGCTGATCGTCTTCCTCGGCCAAAGAGCCGACATCAAAGACCATGCGCAGAGCCGCCGTGCCGCTGGGCGTATCGTTTTCAAGAATGGCGTAACGCAGGCCGTTGTCGAGCACGCCATAGCGCACGGCCGGATCGGCTGCGATGTCACTGGCTTCGTGGGGGAAATCCGCGCTTTCAAACGCCGCAGCCAGATCGCTGTCGCCCGCGTCCTTGCCGGTTTCGCCTCGATCAGAGCAAGCCCAGAGCGACATCACCGCGATTGGCGTCAAGCACCAGAGGGCGATGCGGGAATTGAGCTTGGCCATGGTCGTTCACCTTAATCCGGATTTCTCCAACTATGGCGAAAATAAGGACATGGCCCTGAGAGGCAAATGAAATCCCCTTTAATTTATGACTCCATCTGCCAAATTCGCGCCTTATTCCACCGGATCGTGTTCCGCGACCCAATGTCCGGGCGACACTTCGATCAGCTGTGGGCGGTATTGCTCGGCGTCGGAATCGTCGACGAGCTTGGATTTCATGAAACGAAGCTGAGCCCGGCTATCGAGCGGACTGGGCAGGTCTCCGCTCAACTTGAGGCGTTCGCGGGTCTTTTCGATTTCCGGATCAGGGATCGGCACAGCGCTGATCAGAGCCTGGGTGTAAGGATGGCGAGCATCCGTGTAGATCGCTTCGCGATCGGCCAGCTCCACGATGCGGCCCAGATACAGCACCATCACCCGGTGCGAGATCTCGCGCACCACCGACAGGTCGTGGGAGATGAACAGCATGGACAGGCCGAAATCCTTTTGCAGGCCGATCAGCAGCTCAATGATCTGGGCCTGGATCGACACGTCGAGCGCGGACACCGCCTCGTCACAGATCACGAGCTTGGGCTTGAGGATCATGGCGCGCGCAATGCCCACACGCTGGTTCTGACCACCGGACAATTCATGCGGATAGCGGTTGATCATGTTCGGATCGAGCCCGACCCGCTCCATCATCGCCTTGACCTCGACCTCACGCTCCTTGGACGACATGGTCTTGCGGAAGGTCAGCATGGGCTCGGCGATCGATGCCCCAATGGTCATGCGCGGATTGAGAGAGGCCAGCGGATCCTGGAAGACGATCTGCAGGTCCTCGCGCACCTCTTCCATGGCCTTGGGCTTCATGGACAACAGGTCCTTGCCGATCCAGCTGACCGCCCCGGCGGTCGAGGGCACAAGGCGCAGGACTGCACGGGCGAGCGTGGACTTGCCGCAACCGGACTCGCCCACAATCCCCAGCGTCTCGCCTTCCTTGAGCTCGAAGCTCACCCCGTCGACAGCCTTGAGCGGCTTGGATTTGGGAAACAATCCGCCGCCCACGACGACAGGGAAGTGCACCTTCACATCATCCGCGACCAGCAGCGGCTTGTCCTCGCCAATGGCTTCCCGCGGCGGCAGGGCTTCATGGCCAGGCTTGTCGGGCTGATCGATGCGCGGCATCGCATCCAGCAGCATCTGGGTGTATTCGTGCTTGGGCGCCTTGAAGATGTCGTAGACATCGCCGCCTTCCACGTATTCGCCGTGCTTCATCACCTGCACGCGGTCGGCCATGCGCGCCACAACGCCCATATCGTGCGTGATCAGGGCGATGGCTGCGCCGGTCTCGGCCTTCAGCTCATCCATGATGTCCAGCACCTGAGCCTGAACGGTCACGTCCAGCGCAGTGGTCGGCTCGTCAGCAATGAGCAGGTCAGGCTCGCACAGCATCGCCATGGCGATCATGACGCGCTGACGCATGCCGCCCGAAAGCTCATGCGGGAACTGCTTGAGACGGCGGGCCGCTTCGGGAATGCGCACGCGCTCCAGCCATTCCAGGCATCGTTTTGTCGCTGCCTCACCGCGCAGATCGGTGTGGATCTTCAACACCTCCTCGAGCTGCGACCCGACACGCATATGCGGGGTCAGCGAGGTCAGCGGATCCTGGAAGATCATGGTCATGGACTTGCCGCGCACCGCATTGAGCTTGGACGGCGGCAGATTCAAGATTTCCTGACCTGAATACTTGATCGACCCTTCCGCCTTGCCGTTGGAGGCGAGCAGCCCCATCGCGGCGAGGAAGGTCTGACTCTTGCCCGAACCTGATTCGCCAACCACGGCGAGGCATTCTCCCGGCGAGATTTCCAGATTGACCCCGCGAACGGCGTGAACTTCTCCATCCGGCGTATCAAAACGCACATTAAGGTCAGATACCTGAAAGATCGGCGCAGTGGTGGCGGACAAAACTATGGCTCCAGAGGCAGAGACTTCGGTGGAAAGACATGCACAATAGCTGCTGTGCGTCTCAACGCCAGCGTGCTCGGCGCCGCGCCTTCACACGCACCGAGCCGGGAGCCCGACATGCCGCAACGCAGCTTTCCCACAGACCTCTCCGCAACAACGCTTTTTGATGCACTGCCCGATCCCTGTCTCTTGCTGAATACATCCAACCAGATTCTGGCATGGAACACGGCCTTCGCGGAGGAGCAGGCGACATGCCCCGAGCTCGCCCGGCGATGTGAAACGGTCATGCAGTCGTCAGGCGCCGAAGCCCGGGCCCTGCACATCAACGCCACCCAGAGCTATCACATAGATGTCCGCGCGCTTGATGAAGGAGGCGACCGACTGCTTCGATTGCGACGCGTCTTCCCCAATGAACCTGACGGCGACGCCTTGCGCGCCTTCGCGGCCGGCGCCGGGCATGATCTGCAAGAACCCCTGCGCAAGATCCTCGCCTTCTCCACGCTTCTGCAAAAACGCCAGGCTGATGCGCTCGGACCAGAGGGAGAGCAGAGCCTCGCCTTCATTTCAGACGCCGCCCAGCGCATGCGCACGCTCGTCAATGAGGCGCTGGCCCATATCGACGCCGCCGTGCGCCCTCTCACATTCGAGCCGATATCGCTCAACGCGCTGCTGGATGATGTGCTCAAGTCACGCGCCGCGATGGTCAACGAAGCGGGAGCGACATTCGACCGGACGGATCTGCCGACGGTGAGCGGAGACCGCATGCTGCTCCAGCAGGCGCTGGCCGCGCTGGTCGACAATGCCCTGAAATTCCGGCGCGGGTCGAATGTGAAGATCCAGGTCAGCGCCGCCCGTACGGGCGCCCAACACCGGATCGAGATCCGTGATGACGGGATCGGCGTGGACCCGGAGCTGGCGGAGAAGCTGTTCACGCCCTTTGGGCGCCTGCACTCACGCGAGACCTATCCCGGCGCCGCACTGGGCCTGGCCCGGGTGAAGCTGATCGTGGAGCGGCATGGCGGCGAGATCTGGCTGGAGCCGGGCACAGGGGAAGGCGCGTGTTTCGCCTTCACCCTGCCCGTATCCGATCACAGCGATGACGCTTAGGCCTGCGGCTTCTTCTCTTCGATGATCAGATCCATGGAGACCGTGAAGCGTTCGTCTGGCGACACCACGGAACCCACGCCTTCAGGCGCGCTGTCTGCACGAACGATTTCGCCCGCGCTGGTCACGGCCTTGAGGTCTTCGGAGGTCTCGCCGATCAGCTCTGAGACCTCCCCGGCGCCCTGACCGGAAATGGTCAGCGTGTTGGCGGCGGTCTTCATGGAGACCTGGGCTTCGGACTTCACCTTGCGCGCCGCAGACAGGATCTGGACGAAGGCTTCGCCCTCTTTCTCGAAGGCGCCGGCCGGGGCCTGATCCTCCGCTTTCGGCCACATGCCGCGAGCATGAACCGTCGAAGGCATGCCGTCACGATCCCCGATCATCACGTCATAGAGCGCGTCAGTGACGTAAGGAATGAAGGGCGCGAACAGGCGGATCAAAGCATCCGTGGCATGCCAGAGCGTATGGACCGCCGACAGCTCCTCGCCCTCAGGCTTGCCCTCAAAGCGGGTGCGGCGTTTGACGATCTCGAGATAGTTGTCGCAATAGGTGCGCCAGAAGAAGTCTTCCACTTCCCGCTGGGCGGCGGCGTATTCATAGTTCTCGAACGCCTCGGTGGCCTTGGCGATGGTCTGGCTCAACTCACCCAGCAGCCATTGGTCAAGCGGGTGCGAAATCACACCGCTTTCAATGTCGCCCTTCGGCGTGGTCGGGTTGAGCACGCCATGGTTTTCCGCGCCTTCAAGGCTCATCGCGGCGAGCTTGGAGGCGTTCCACAGCTTGGTGACCAGACGCTTGCCCTGCTTGAGGGTGTTGGGCGACAGCGCGGTGTCCTGACCCAGGCGCGAGGTGCCGGTCCAGTAGCGCACCGGGTCGGTGCCATACTCGTCCAGCATCTTGATCGGGTCGATCACATTGCCCTTGGACTTGGACATTTTCGAGCCGTCAGAGGCCAGGCACCAGCCCGAAATCGCGATATTGGACCACGGAACCGTGTTCTCGTGATGAAGCGATTTGACGATGGTGTAGAACGCCCAGGTGCGGATGATCTCGTGCGCCTGCGGGCGCAGCGCCATCGGGAACTGGCGGCGATGAGACTCGATATCGAGGGCGTAGTCCTCGTTGATCGAGCGGGTGTTGAGTTGCGGGCTGACGGACGAGGTCGCCCAGGTGTCCATCACATCGCGCTCGCCCTCGACCTCATGGGCTTCATAGCCTGCGGGCAGGTCGGTGGTCGGATCTACGGGCAGCTGGTCCTTGGTGGGGACAATGATCTGACCTTCCTCGCCCGGACGCTTTGAATACCAGACCGGCAGCGGCACGCCGAAATGGCGCTGGCGCGAGATCGACCAATCCCATTTCAGGCCCTCGACCCAGCTTTCAAAGCGCTGGCGCATATAGGCCGGACGCCAGGTGATCTCGCGCCCCTTCTCAAGGATCTGCTCCTTGAAATCGAGGGTGCGGATGAACCATTGCGGGGTCACGATGATCTCGAGCGGCGCGCCGGAGCGCTCGGCGATCGGGATCACCTGATGGGTGATTTCCTGCTTGAGGACCAGATCGCGCTCGGTGAGCATCTCCAGGATCGCGTCCTTGGCCTTGGCGGCCTTCAGACCCGCCAGCGCGGCCATGGTCGCTTTCGCGCTCTCGACATCAAGGCTCGGCCAGGCGTCGGTGCCGATGGGCAGGTCGTCGATCATCTTGCCCGCCTGATCGATGACAAGGCGCAGGGGCAGCTTGTGGGTGCGGTACCACTGGATGTCGGTGACGTCGCCAAAGGTACAGCACATCACGATGCCGGTGCCCTTCTCGGGATCGACCGTGTCCTCGGCGAAGATCTCGACCGGCACATTATACAGCGGGCTGATGGCGCGCTTGCCGATCAGCTCACCGGCGCGCGGGTGATCGGGGTGGATCATCAGACCGCCGCAGGCGCCGATCAGTTCAGGGCGCGTGGTGGCGATGATCGCCGGTTCGATATCCTCGCCCTCAATGGCGAAGGGAATGTAGTTGAGCTTGCCTTCACGCTCGGTCTCTTCAACCTCGGCCTGGGCGATGGCGGTGCGGTCCGCCGGATCCCACAGGGTCGGCTCCAGACGACGCTCCAAGAGCCCCTTGTGATAAAGGTCCAGGAAGGACATCTGGCTGACCGACCGGCTTTCATCGGAAATGGTCTGGTATTCCCGGCTCCAGTCCACCGACAGCGCCAGACGCCCGAAAAGATCGCGGAACTGCTGCTCGTAAGGCGGGATCACCTCCTTGCAGAGCGCGACGAATTCCTCGCGCGACATGGTCCCGCCGCGCACCTTCTTCACCTTCTCCACCAGGCGCTCGGTCGGCAGGCCGTTATCATCCCAGCCGATGGGATAGAGCACGTTGCGCCCCGACATCCGCATATAGCGAGCCATGATGTCGGCCTGGGTGTAGGAATAGACATGGCCCACATGCAGCGCGCCCGACACGGTCGGCGGCGGCGTGTCGATCACGTAATCACTGTCCGCCGGCGCGTTCGGATCCCAGACGAAGGCGTCATCCTCGGCCCAGCGGGCCTGAAGGGCGGCTTCGGAAGCTTTGGCGTCGTACTTGTTCGGGAACGGTTTCATGGGGCGGACCGATATCTTGGATGAGAGGCGGAAGGGAGGCTGGTCTTAGACGATTTTTTGCTGACGCAAAAGGCGAGCACAGCTAGCGTGGCGCCCTGACAATCGCGAAGCGCGCCGACCGGCTGGGATTGATCAAGGGCGCGCCGCTTCGAACCGGTGATCCGATGCGCCGTCTTCTCGCGCTCCAGGCCGACTGACGCAGCGCTTCGATACAGGAAGAACAATGGCTTACGAATATATCGAGACTGTGCGCGACGCGGCGATCCTGACCATTCGCCTCAACCGCCCTGATGCCCTGAACGCGCTGATCCCGCCCATGCTGGAAGAGCTGATCGAAGCGCTGCACCGCGCGGAAAACGAGAACGGCCCGTCCGTCATCATCATCGAAGGAGCGGGGCGCGCCTTCAGCTCGGGCGTTGATCTCAAGGTGCTGTCGGGCGCCCAGCCCAAAGCCGGTCGGGTCGGGTCCGTGTTCGACGAACCCGCGAGCCGCCTGATGCAGGCCGTGCGCGCCAGCTCGAAACCGGTCATCGCCAAGGTGCATGGCGCCTGCTTCACCGGTGCCCTGGAGTTCGCGCTGCATTGCGACTTCATCCACACCATGGCCGACACCAAGTTCGGCGACACCCACGCCAAGTTCGCCATTCGCCCCACCTGGGGGATGAGCCAGACTCTGGTGGATGCGGTGGGACTGCGCCGGGCCAAGGAAATTTCCTATTCCGCGCGCACCTTTTCGGGTCAGCAGGCCCTGGACTGGGGCCTCGCCAATACCTGTTACGACAGCAAAGACGCGCTCGACGAAGGCGTCGCCTCCCTGGCGAAGGACATCGCCGCGAACGACCCTGCGACGGTGGCGGCGTACAAGACCCTGCACGCCATCGCCGAAACCCATGACGTGCCCGCCGGGATCGCCGCAGAAGGCGCCAAGGACTTCCCCGAGATCACCGACACGCTCAACCGCATTGGCGGCTTCCTGCGGGTGGTGAAGTAGTCCGGGCTCAGGCCATCAGCGCCTGTTCAAGGTCGCCAAGGATGTCATCCGCGTCCTCGAGACCGACCGACAGGCGCACCAGCCCATCCGAAATGCCGTAAAGCGCACGCTCGTCCGCACTGTAGGCGGAATGGGTCATCGACGCCGGATGCTGGATCAGGGTTTCCGCATCCCCGAGGCTGACCGCACGCAAGGCCAGCTTCATGGCGTTCATCATGCGCACGCCCGCCTCGAAGCCGCCTTCCAGCTCAAAGGCGATCATGCCGCCAAAATGCTGCATCTGGGATCGGGCCAGCGCGTATTGCGGACCGTCCTCAAGTCCGGGATACGCCACCTCGCGCACCTGGGGGTGAGCCTCGAGCCAGCGCGCCACGGCGTCCGCGGTCTGGCTGTGACGCTCCATGCGCAAAGAGAGGGTTTTCAGGCCGCGCAGGATCAGCATGGCGTTGAACGGCGACAGCGCCGCGCCCGTCATGTCCTTGAGCCCGTACAGGCGCACCCGCTCCATCACCTCCGCCGAGCCCACGGCCATCCCGGCCACCAGATCGCCATGACCGCCAAGGTATTTCGTGGCCGAGTGCACCACCACATCCGCGCCGCCTTCAATGGGGCGGGTGATGAGCGGCGTGGCGTAGGTGTTGTCGACCACGCACACGGCGGAATGCGCGCGCGCCACCGCTGCGACAGCGGCGATATCGACCAGCTTCATGGTCGGATTGGCCGGTGTTTCAAAATAGACGACGCGCGTCTTCTCGGTCATGGCCCCGATCACCGCGTCAATGTCGCTCATGTCCACATGGCGCACCTTGATCCCGAAGCGCGACAGCCCGTGATTGAGGAAGGCGAAGGTGCAGCCATAAAGGGTCTTGTCCGCCAGGATCTCGTCACCCGGCTCCAGCAGGCTCCACAGCACCGATGTGATCGCGCCCATGCCCGACCCGAAGCTGACGCCCGCTTCTGCGCCTTCAAGATCGGCGATGCGCCGCTCCAGAAGGTCCAGCGTGGGGTTGGAGATACGGGTGTAGAAATGCGCAGGCTGCTCGCCGGAAAAGGCGGCGCCCGCATCCTCGACCGTGTCGAACGCAAAGGTCGAAGACAGATGGAGCGGAGGGACCAGCGCACCCCCTTCTTTGGCCGGCTCATAGCCCGCATGAATGGCGCGGGTCGAAAAACCGGGTTTGCGAGTGATTGGCGCTGATCCGTCCACGGCGTCGTCCTCCCTGACTGACGGGGACAGAATACGCGCAACACCGCGACAGGGGCTTGCCATTTCAGCCCCCGACGGTATCCAGATTGGCAGATTCTGCTAAGATGTGGCCATGGACAGCACAGACCGACGCCTTCTCACCGCCCTGCAGCAAGATGGGCGCATGACCAACCAGGCCCTGGCGGACCAGATCGGCCTGTCACCTTCACCCTGTCTGAGACGGGTCCGGGCGCTTGAAGAGTCCGGATTGATTTCGGGCTATGCCGCGATCCTTGATCGGAACAAGGCCGGCCTGCCGATCACGGCCTTCCTGAAGATCAAGCTCGCCAATCACGCGCCCGCGACCGTTGCGGCCTTTGAGAAAGCCATCCTGCGCCTGGATGAGGTGCTTGAATGCCACCTCACCTCAGGCGCGGAGGATTATCTGTTGCAAGTCGTCGTCGACAGTCAGTCCGGCTATGAGCGCTTCATGCGCGAACGCCTGCATCCCGTGCCGGGCATCGCCGGCATCGAAACCAGCTTCGCCTTCGGCACGGTCAAGCGCACGCCGGTCCTGCCGCTGGAACAGGCCTAGGCCGGCTCCAGCACGACAAGGCGGCATTTGTGGACATGATAGTCCGCCTCGTCCGCTTCGCGGATCTTCGCCTTCCCCGATTTCTCCAGGGATTTGAGGTAGTCGGCGTAATTGTCCTCGCCCCAGACATCCTCGTGAACGGTGGCGATGATGCCGCCGCCCGGCCGGGTGATGCGGATCAGCTCGTCAAAGCCTTTCGGCCCCACATGGGCGTGCGTGAACGCGCCCACGCAAATGATCGCGTCATACGCATTGTCGGGATAGTCGAGCTTTTCGGTCATGTCCGCTTCGCGCAGGTCGTCATAGACTTCCTTGCGACGGGCCACGGTGAGCATGTCCGGCGACAGGTCCATGCCGTCCACATTCTCATAGCCGCGCTTGTTCAGCTCGACCCCGGCCAGGCCGGTGCCGCAGCCCGCATCGAGAATGCGAATGGAGGTGTCAGGCAAAAGCGCGCGCAGCTTCTCACTCGCGACCGCCGGCCCGACATAACCCATGCCACCGACTGTGTCGTCGTCATAGTTCTCGGCCCAGTCCTTGTAAGCATCCCGCGTTTCTTCCGGATCTCCGCTCAAATTGTAAATCCGGTTGAGAATTTCATTTTCAGATTTCATGACTCTCTCTCGCCCTGCTGACAGTGCGAATACTTATAACGGATTCCAGAGATCGAATCCAATTCTCCTGAGATCATGTTATTTTCTTATAGGTTTTTCGAGTTCCTCACATTTCTTGTGAATTTTTCTTGTCATTTTTTATTCGGATATTCACGCCCGATTGCCCATGGCCGTGAGGGGAAAGGGTGACAGCACCCGAACGCTCGGCTAACGGCTAATCCATGTCTGCACCACTTCTCACCCTGACCGACACGCGCCTGACCTTTGGCGCGACCCCGCTGCTCACAGGCGCGGATCTCATTGTGCGCGAGAACGAGCGCATCGGCCTTGTGGGCCGCAACGGATCCGGCAAATCCTCATTCCTGAAAATCGCGGCCGGGATCATCGAAGCCGATGAGGGCGACCGCTTCGTCCATCCCGGCTCCACCCTGCGCTATTTGACGCAAGAGCCGGACCTTACCGGCTATGACAGCGTGATCGCCTATATCCGCGACGGGCTGGCGCCGGGGGATGACGCCTATCGAGCGGACTATCTCGCCGAACATCTTGGGCTGGACCCCGACGCCGACCCCGCGAACCTATCAGGCGGGGAGGCGCGCCGGGCCGCGCTCGCCCGCACGCTGGCGCCCCAGCCGGACATCCTGCTGCTCGATGAGCCGACCAACCATCTCGACCTGCCAGCGATCGAATGGCTGGAAAGCGAGCTGAACGCCCATCGCGGCGCGCTCGTCCTGATCAGCCACGACCGACGCTTCCTGGAAAACCTGACCCGTCAGACCGTCTGGATTGATCGCGGTCAGACCCGCCGCCTTGACCGCGGCTTTGCTCATTTCGAGGCCTGGCGCGACGAGGTGTTCGAAGCCGAAGCGCAGGAACGCCACAAGCTCGAGCGCCAGATCGCGCGTGAAGAAGACTGGATGCGCTATGGCGTGACCGCCCGCCGCAAGCGCAATGTGCGCCGGGTGGGCGAGCTGCAGGCGATGAAATCCGATCTCAAGAACTGGCGCGGCCCCCAGGGCGCCGCCAGCCTGTCGGTGAGCGAAGCGGACCGTTCGGGCAAGCTCGTCATTGAAGCGGGCCATGTCAGCAAGGCCTATGACGGCCGCCCCATCTTCACCGATTTGTCCATCAAGATCGCGCGGGGCGACCGCATTGCCCTCGTGGGCCCCAATGGCGCGGGCAAGACCACGATGATCAAGGTGCTGACCGGCCAGATCGAACCGGACTCAGGGAGTGTGAAGCTGGGCACCAATCTTGAGATCGCGAGTCTCGATCAGCGCCGCGCTGCGCTCAAACCCGACTGGACCGTCACCGAAGCCATTGCGCCCGGCGGCGGCGAACGGGTGGAAGTGGCCGGCAGCGTCAAGCACGTGCAAGCCTATATGAAGGACTTCCTGTTCAGCCCCGAACAGGCCCGCACGCCCGTGCACGCCCTGTCAGGCGGGGAACGGGCCCGGCTGATGCTGGCGCGCGCGCTCGCCCTACCGTCAAACCTGCTCGTCCTCGACGAACCGACGAACGATCTGGATCTTGAGACGCTGGATCTGCTGGAAGAGCTGATCGCGGACTATAACGGCACCGCGCTGCTGGTCAGCCACGATCGGGACTTCATCGACCGCACCGCCACCGCCACCATCGCCTGGGAAGAAGACGGGGTCTGGCGAGTCTATGCGGGCGGGTATTCAGACATGATCGCCCAGCGCGGCGAAGGCGTGAAAGCGCGCAAGGCCGCCGAGAAGCCCGAAAAGACCGCCAGCAAATCCAAGGGCGAGAAACCGAAGAACAAGTCCTCCGGCAAGCTCAGCTTCAAGGACAAGCACGCGCTCGAAACCCTGCCCGGCGAGATCGAAACGATCGAGGCGAGTCTCGCAAAGCTCGAAACCGAGCTGGCTGACGCCAGTCTGTTCACGAAAAACCCCGAGCGCTTCAACGCCGCCACGAAAGAGCATGCCCGCCTGACCGAAGACAAGGCGGCCAAAGAAGAGCGCTGGCTCGAGCTTGAAATGCTCCGCGAGGAGATCGAGGGGGGCTAGGCGCCCTACATTCAGCCCGCCTTGACGGTCATGGCGCTGGCGGCGTCAAAATCGCCGCCAATCAGCGCGTCATAGGCCGCCAGAGCGCCCTCACCGCCATCATATTCCTCTTCGGTGAAGAGCTGTTGACCCGCGCCCGCAAAGCTCATCCAGGCGGCGCCATAGCGACGGCCGAACTCGTCGCTGCCCCAGGCCTTCATACGGTCGCGCACATGATCAGGCGCAAAGAAGAAGACCGGCTTGGGCCCCGGCATGGCGCCGGGCGGGGCGGAATTTTCCCAGTGGGCGCCGCCCACCCGGATATTGCCAATTAGGTCATCCGCGAGCGTTTCGTGAAGGGCCTTGTTCACCTTGGAATCGCCCGCAAAGTCAACGATCAGACGCCGAGGCTCGGGCTTGAAGTCCGCGATCGCGTCATAGGTGCTGATCGTGTCGTAATACCCGGTGCTCTGCACGAAATCCGTGTTCCGCGCTGAGGTCAGCGCCTCGATCTGAACACCCTCGGGGTGGTTGGCATGCAGCAGATGCGCAAGCGCGAGCGCCGTCTTGGACGAGGCGCTGGTGAGCGTGATCTGGCCCGCGCCCATGAAGTCATGATCGCGCAAGTGAAGATCGATCAGGAAGGAAGTGATGAAGAGCGGCTGCAGCACCATCTGCGCCGCTTCACGCTCCGGCGCATACCCCGGATCGGCCTGGCAGCGCACATAGCGGTTATAGGCGCTCGCCAGCTCGGCCCGGTGCGGCGACACCTCCAGGAAGGAGCCCGGCTTGACCGCATCGACGCTCAGCACGGCCTCGTCCGCGGCGGGCCAATAGCCATAGATCCGCTCGCCCACTTCAAGGCCCGGCGCCCGGGTTTCCACCACATCGGCAAAGCCCCAGACCGGAAGTCGGCCCGAGCCATCCTCGGCGGGATAGAAATCCCAATAGCGCATGGCGGCGCCGAAGGCGGCATAGGTGATGTTGTTCGCCGTCAGCGCAAAGCGCCTGATCGCGAACCGCGCCTGCCCGTCCGACAGGGGCTGAGACGCCGTCTTCACCAGCGATGCGTCGGAAATATCGGCTTTGTTGATGGACAGCGCCCAACCCATGACATCCTCCCTCGCACGCCGCCCGGGACGCGCCTTTTTAGTTAAGCTCTAATGTTCCAGGAAATCATCCGGTCTGTCACCATTTGACCAGACCCGAAGTACATCTTTGCGGGCTGGCGTGATCGGATAGGGATAGTCCGCACACGGTATCGCGGCCAGAATGTCCGCAATCACGGCCAATCGCGCGACACGCTTGTCGTCCGCCTTCACAACCCGCCACGGCACGGCCTCACCCGTCGCGGCCAGCATGGCGTCCCGCGCCTCGGTGTAGGCGTCAAACTTCTTAAGAGCGACGGCGTCGATGGGCGAGATTTTCCACGTTTTGAGAGGGTCGGACTTGCGCGCCTCCAGGCGACGCGCCTGTTCGCCCCGAGACAGATCGAGATAGTATTTCAGGACTATCATCCCGTCATCGATCAGCAATTTCTCAAACGGACCGACATCACGCAGGAAGCGCACATAATCGGTCTCCTCGCAGAAGCCCATCACCCGCTCCACACCGGCGCGATTGTACCAGGAGCGGTTGAACAGAACCATTTCACCATTGGCGGGCAAATGGTTGACCCAGCGCTGGAAGTACCAGCTGGACCGATCCCGCTCGGACGGCTTGCCCAGCGCGACGACGCGCGTCTCGCGCGGCGATTGATGCTGGACGACCCGCTTGATCACGCCGTCCTTGCCCGCCGCGTCACGTCCCTCAAGGATGACCAGAAGCTTGCGGTTTTCCGCAATCAGCTGGCGCTGCATCGCGACGAGATTGACTTGCAGCGGATAGAGCTCCGCTTTGTAGATATCCTTGTCCATGATGGCAGACTGGCGTCATCGCGCGCCCTGGCCAAGCCCTACTCGGCCGCTTCTGACAGCGGCGCATCCTTGCGGAAGACCTGATCGCCCGCCGTGCCGAACCGGACATGACCGTCTTCCAGCTTGCCAAAGCGAATGGCGAACATGTCCTGGACATAGTTCTGATAGGTCCGCCAGGGCGGCGTCGCCCCCTGTCGCGGCAGGGTCGGCAAGGCGCGCTGAACATAACCTGACGAGAAATCGAGCAGCGGCTGGGTTTCCAGATCGTCCGGCGGGGTCGGCACGACATAATCGAGATTGCGCGCCTTCATGTGATTGATCAGGCGACACACCCGTTCAGCGGTCAGGTCCACCTTCAGCGTCCAGGAGGCATTGGTGTAGCCAAAGGCCAGCGCCAGATTGGGCACGTCCGACAGCATCATGCCGCGATAGGTGACGTGGTCAGGGGCGACAAAAGCCTCTCCATCCACGCTGATATCCATGCCGCCGCCGACCTGCATCTCAAGGCCCGTGGCGGGAATGATGAGGTCCGCCTCAAGGGTCTCGCCCGATTTGAGCAGAATACCGTCCTCGGTGAAGCGCTCGATCTGGTCGGTGACGATCGAGGCCTCTCCCGATTTCAGGACGTCGAAGAAATCACCTTCCGGCGCCAGGCAGAAGCGCTGGTCCCAGGGCCGGTAGCTGGGTGAGAAGTGCTTCTCGACATCAAAATCCTCGCCCAGATGCTCCTGAATGGCCTTGAGCACCCCCTTCTTCACAAAGTCCGGCCAGCGCCGCGACATCTGGAAGATCAGGATCGCCTGCAGCACATTTTTCACCCGGGTCAGGCCATAGGCCGTCTTGGAGGGCAGGACCTTGCGCAGGAAATCGGCCGTCTTGTCCACGGAGGGTCGCGCCGCGATATAGGTCGGCGAACGCTGAAGCATGGTCACATGGCTGGCCTTGTCGGACATGGCCGGGACAAGCGTCACCGCCGTCGCCCCCGATCCGATCACCACAACGCGCTTGCCGCTGTAATCATAGCCTTCAGGCCAGTGCTGGGGATGGATCACATCGCCCTTGAAATCGGACCGACCGGGGAAGTCCGGCATATAGCCGCGATCATACCGATAATAGCCCGAGCACAGGAAAACGAACTTGGCGCGATAGCGCTTGATCTCGCGGGCCTCACCGACCGCGACCTCTACGGTCCAGCGCGCCTCTTCCGTGTTCCAATGGGCCCCGATGACCCGGTGCTGATAGCGGATATGCGATGAAATGCCCGCCTCCTCGGCGGTGTCGTTCACATAATTGCGGATGGACGGACCGTCCGCGAACACCTTGCCGTCGGTCCAGGGCCGGAAGGCATAGCCAAAGGTGTACATGTCGCTGTCAGAGCGGATGCCGGGATAGCGGAACAGGTCCCAGGTGCCGCCCAGGCTCTTGCGCGATTCCAGGATCAGATAGGATTGATCCGGGCACCGGTGTTGCAGATGCCAGGCCGCACCAACGCCTGACAGGCCGGCCCCGACAATGAGCACATCAAGATCCGCCTCGACGGGCGCTGAAACGTTTGCAGACATGTCTTCCTCCCCGGCGGCTGCGCCGCTCGTTCTGAGAGCAAGTGAACACTGTTCACTTCACGCCTGCAAGCGGAAACGCCCCTAGGCGCCGCATCCGGTGCGAGACCGGATGCGCGCCTCCAGCTCGTCACGCCATGTGATCAGGGCCTCTGCGATATGGCAGGTGTCGGCCGTATCGAGGGCCGGATCGGTCGCCAGGTCATCCAGCAACAGCTCGACACTGTCCGTTCCTTCAAGCAGGCCGGATGAGGGCGCATCAAATCGCTTGAGCACGCCGTCCTCGGTCCAGGCGGGCCAGCCTGCACCGGGGTCGCCGGTCCGGGCGAACTCGGTCCAGTAGGCGCCCATTTCCGCCGCCAGCTCTGCACGGCTGTCGACGTTTTCACGGTGGAACAGGAACCGGTCGAGGGGACCGAAGAAATCGAAATGGTTGAAGACGAAGGGAATTTCCATGGCGTGCGCCGCACCGAAAACCTCCGACAAATCCATTGTCAGAACGCTGCCGCCATCATCCCAGTCAAACCGGTACGCCCACAGGGCGTCATGACCCGCATCGCTCATCAGATCGAACGGCTGGTCAATCGCCAGGATGCGCCAGAGCCGGGACTGATAATAAGAGCGGCGCTCATACAGATTGGGATCACGGATCGAGATCAGAACACCAAACCGCTGACGGGTCAGCTCCGGGTTCAGGGCGTTGAAGAGCTTCATCTCGTCCCTGTTCACGCCTGAAATGACCGGCACGGCGTTGAAGGTCTCCCTATCGTCCAGCGTGCTGGCTAGCCCCTCACGTGGCAGCGTCACGCCATCTGCGATCACGCGCGGCAGCTCCGCCCGCGCATCCCCCAGATTATAGGCGTCAAACACCGCCTGAAGCGGTGCGTTTCGCAAGCCATACGCTGTCGGCTCACCGCTCAGCATGCGCTCTGCGGCGGGGATGGCGCTGTTTTCAGTTCCCGATTGCGCCTCGTCCAGCGGCGTTGAATCAAAGAAGCCCGATTGCACGACCGCGCGATGATAGAGCCCGGACGCCAGGGGCGAGGCCAGCAAGGCGGCGACATTCTGTCCGCCTGCGCTCTCGCCAAAGATGGTCACGGTATCGGGATCACCGCCGAACTGGGTGATCTCGTCTGACACCCATTCAAGCGCCGCCACATGGTCGAGCAAGGCGAAGTTGGCGCCTTCGCCTTCATCAATCTCCGGGTGCGCGAAGAAGCCAAGCGGGCCCAACCGGTACTGGATGACGACAACCACGACATCATGCGCTTGCGCCAGTTTGGAGCCGTCATACTGGCTGGCGAATCCCCAGGTGTTCGAACCGCCATGGATCCAGACCATAACCGGCCGGTTCGCATTGTCGGGCCCCGCCCCGCTGGGCGCATAGACATCAAGCTTCAGGCAGTCCTCGCTGCCGAACAGCTCGCCAGCGTCACGCCCGGTGGTCCGGGTGCTCAACCGGTTGATGATTTGCGGACAGGGCTCTGAATGGGTCAGGGCCTCGAAGCGCTCGGCGAAAGGCGTCGCCGGTTGCGGCGCGCGCCAGCGATTCTCCCCTGCAGTGGAGGCGGCATAGGGCAAGCCGAGCCAGACCTGGGCGCCATTGTCCGCCGTATAGCCGACAATATCCCCATAGCTCAGCGTGCGTTGGGTCGCGTCCTGCGGGTCTGGCGCCTCCGGAACGCTCGAACAGGCGCTCATGGTGATGGCCAACGCCGCTACAACGCCTGCACGCAAAAGTCTTGTCATTCGGGCCTCCCTAACCTCAGACCCAATGTGTTCCGACCCTGAGGACGCGGCAAGGAAAACCCAAAAAGAAAAAGGGGCGCGCCCGCGTCCGGACACGCCCCGTATGGGACAGGCGTCAGGCCCTCTCTACCAAGCGCCCGTCCAGGTCAGATCAACGCGCACGCTGCGTCCAGCTTCGGACACGCCGGCGAAGACGCGCTCATAATCCTCATCAAACACGTTATCGACGCCGAGATTGATGCGCAGGGGCTGGTCCGCCATGGGAGTCCAGCCCGCATACAGGTCCAGCACCGCATAGCCATCACGCTCTTCCGCCGCGCTGGCGGCCTTGTCGAAGTCGGATGCGAACGCCACGCGACCGCCCAGGGTCAGGCGTTGCGGCTCAAAGGTGTAGCGCGCATTCACAAAGCCCATGACCGGCTGAAGCGCACCCAGCGGGTCGCCTGTGGCCTTGTCCTCGCCATCCACCTCGAAGACGGAGCCTGACAGCTCGAACGCCCCGACCGAATAGGCCGCCGCGATCTCGAAGCCTTCCAGCTCGGCTTCCGACAGGTTCTCAGAATAAGTCGTCCCGGCTGAACACGGCATGAAGGGCGGCGCGAAGCAGGTCGGATTGAAGGCAAAGTCCACATTGAGATTGATCAGGTCCTCAGCCTCGGTCTGGAACCAGGCCCCCTTGATCTCCAGCCGGTCATTGGCCGTGAACAGGCCCTCATGACTGAAGGCGGCGCCGATCTCGAACGTCTCGGTCTCTTCCGGCTTCAGGTTCGGATTGGCGATGAAGCTGTTGGTGATGAAGACCGGCGCGCCCAGGATCGGGTGCGGCAAGGAGAAGTGGGTGTCGCTGAGATAGAGCTCATTGAGCGAGGGCGCGCGGAAGGCTTCCGACCAGCTGCCGAACACTCGCACGCTGTCATTAGGCGCCCAGGTCGCCGCGATGCGGGGAGAGACGGCCTCGTCTTTGTTGTCATCGGCGGCGCTCGATGCACTCTCGAACTGGTCAAAGCGCACGCCCGGAAGGACGATCAGTTCGCCGGCCGCGCCGAGATCGAGCGTGCTTTCAAGCTGGGCCCAGACGCCGGTGAAGCGGGTGGAGCCGGACGGCACGCCGCCCCGCACCCCGTCAGAGGTGGCGGAATCAAAGCCTTCCTGCTCGTCCTCATACCATTCCGCGCCTGTCACCAACGCCAGATCGAGCCCGCCCAGCGCAAACTCGGCGCGGTTCTCCGCTCGAATGCCGGTGGTAGTCAGGTCCCGCTCGACCCGGCGATTGATGCTCGCATCCACCTCATCCACTTCACCGATATTGTGATAGAGCGTGGTTTCGAGATTGATCAGCGGGCTTTGCGGATTGAGGCTCAAGGTCGCACGCAGACTGTCGGACGCCACATCCTTGTCCATCAGCGGGTTCATGCTGTTCACGCCCGCTACGCCCTGGCCATTGTTCGGCTCGGTTGAGTCATTGCGGAAACTCAGCCAGCCCAGCTCCAGCTCGACCCCTTCGGCCACGTCCCATTCCCCGCCCAGCAAGGTGGAGACGATGTCATCGCTGGCGGTCAGGTCATCGCCCGAGCCTAGCGCGATATCACCGGACTGACGCACGCTGACCGCCGCCACGCCCTCGAGGTCGCCGAAATCGCCGACCAGGGCCACCGAGCCGCGGCTTTCCTCATTGACCGAGCGATAGCCGGCCGAGGCGCGCACGCCATGGCGCTGCCCCTCATCCAGAAGGTCATCGGCTTCCAGCGTTTCAAAGGCCACAACACCGCCCGCCGCGCCGGATCCGTAGAGCGAGGAGGCCGAGCCGCGCACGCTTTCCACCCGCCCCAGCAAGGACGGATCGAGGAAGAGCACCCCGTCATGGGCGCTGTTGAAGTTCTGACGCGCGCCATCGATCAGCAAGGTCACATTCTCACGGCCCAACCCGCGCAGGCTGAGGGTCTGGCCGGTCCGGCGCGGTCCGCCCGAGACTTCCAGCGCCGGAATGTCTTCCAGAAGCTCGATCAGGTCAGAGGGTCGGTTCTGGTTGAGCGCTTCCAGCGAGATCACGCTGGTCAGGCCCGGATAATCGAAATTGGTGAGCTGGGTGCGCGTGGCGGTGACCACGATCACATCGCTGGCTTCATCGCCCAGCCCGGCGTCGGTCTCGGCCATGGCCGGCGACGCCAGCGCCAGAGCCGTGACGCCTGCCGTCAGCATCAAACGCGCGTTCAGTCTCTCAGATTTGGAAATCATGTCCTCGCCCCGTATTGCGAACAGTTCTCAATTGAGCCCTGAATGGCGCAGCTCTTTTGAGATTGCAAGTAAGAATCTTTCGCACTATGCAGTCGGCGTGACATTTCGCAGGACGGATCGCGCCGGCAGGGCCGCTTCGTTCAGCCTGACCGCAAGACAGACAGGGACATTGAGATGACCAAATTGCGCTTGATGACGCTCGCCACCGCCAGCCTCGCCGCGCTCACGCTGGGCGCATGCGCCAGCACCGGTGCTGCTCTGAACGACACGCCACACACCCACGCCGCCCATGCGCACGCCGATCATGAAGCCGATTACGAAGCGGACCGTGCGGCCATCCTGGCCATGGCGGGAGAGTACGAGGTGACGTTCGATTTCACCGAATTCCTGCCCATAGACTCCGAGTATGAACTGGCCGACCCCAAGGTCACCCCGGCCCGGGAAGTGGTGTATGTGATCGCCGATACGGGCGACTTCATCTCGCTCCAGCACCTGCTGCTGGTCGGCGATCTGGAAGATCCGTTCGTGGTCAAGCACTGGCGTCAGGATTGGGCGTATGAACCTGAACGGCTGATGGCCTATCGCGGTTTTGGCGCCTGGGAGATGGAAGAGCTGAGCCGTCACCAATCGCACGGCGCCTGGTCGCAGACCGTCTATCAGGTGGATGACAGCCCGCGCTATGCCGGGATCGCCCGGTGGGAGCACGCGCCCGAAGCCTCCACCTGGGAGCCGGCGCGCAGCTGGCGGCCCCTGCCGCGCCGCGACGCCACCACGCGCGATGATTACGATGTGATCGAGGCGGTAAACCGCCACACCGTGCTCGACTGGGGCTGGACCCATGAACAGGACAATTCAAAGCTCGTCCTGCGCCATGGCGAGGAGCGCGAGCTGGTGCGCGAGCACGGCATCAACACCTATCGCCGGTATGACCTTGAAGGCGATCACGCCGCGCAAACCTATTGGAACGGGACCGAGGCGTACTGGGCGGATGTCCGCGCCGTCTGGGACGACATCCTGGAAACCGCCGAGCGGTTCAGCGCCGAGGATGATGCGGAAGGCACGATGCTCTATATGCCGCTTCTGAATGAAGGCCAGGCCGTGCTCGATGGCGAGCAGGAGGCGGACACGGCCTTCTCGAACGCCGCCGAGGTGATGGAAGCGCAGATCACGGTCGATGGCGAACCGCTCGAGGTGGAATAGCGCCGGCGCACATGGGGCCCCGGATCAAGTCCGAGGACCGAGACCATAGAGCTTGAACCTCTCGGCCTTCGGACTTGATCCGGAGGCCCATACCGCCCCAGCAAAAAGCCCCGGCGGAAACGCCGGGGCTTTTCTTGTTCAGGCGCTTAAACCTAGGCCTGGTCGAGCTTGGGCACGTTCACCAGCTTGACGCGGCCCGACTTCTTGTCGCGGACCACGATCACGCGCTTCATGTCCACGCCCTCGATGGATTTGCCCATCTCGGCGAGGCGCGCCAGCGAGGCGTCACGCACGGTCTGGTCGTCCGCATCGGGCGCCAGCTTGATGGTGTCGCGACGCTTGCCGCCTTCCTGGACCACCACATCGATCTCCTCGATCGCGGCGTCCAGATCCGCTTCATTCGCGGTCGGCCATTGCGCATCAAAGACGGACGGTTTGTGGCCGGCCATCTCCCACAGCTCTTCGGCCATGAAGGGTGCGAACGGCGCCAGCACGGTGATGAACTGGTCGAGCACCGCCTTGGAAATCGGCTTGCCTTCCACCGCATTGAGGAACTTCATCAGTTCGGCGATGCCGGTATTCAGGCGCAGATTGTCGAGGTCTTCCGTCACCGCAAGCACCAGCTTGGTGAGCGCCAGGCTGACGGGCTTGCTCTCTTCAGACGCCGGATTGGCGAGACCTTCAGTGGTGAAGCGCCAGACGCGGCGCAGGAATTTGAGCGCACTTGAAACCTTCTCGGTCTCCCATTCGCGCATCGCCTCGACCGGGCCCATGAACATCATGTGCACACGGAAAGCGTCCGCCCCAAAGCGTTCCACCACATCATCAGGCGTGACGACGTTGTGGAGCGATTTGGACATCTTCGCGCCGACCCGCTCGACCACATCGCCCGACGGTTCGTGGACGAAGGTCCCGTCTTCGCGCTCGACCACCTCATCAACCGGCAGGATGATGCCGCGATCATTCTTGAAGGCGTGGCTGGTCAGCAGGCCCTGGTTCACCAGCTTCTGGAACGGCTCCTTGGTGGAGACCAGACCCAGATCAAACAGGATCTTGTGCCAGAAGCGCGCATACAGAAGGTGCAGAGTCGCATGCTCGGCGCCGCCCACATAGAGGTCGACCATGCCCCAGGCTTTCTCGAGCTCGGGATCGACCATGGCCTGCGTGTTCCGCGGGTCCTTGAAGCGCAGATAATACCAGCACGAGCCCGCCCATTGCGGCATGGTGTTGGTGTCCCGGCGCCCCTTCATTCCTGTGACAGGATCGGTGACCTCGACCCAGTCCTCGGCGCGCGCCAGCGGGGATTCCCCGTGACCGGTGGGCTTGTAAGTGTCGATATGCGGCAAGGTCAGCGGCAGCTGGTCCTCGGGCACGGTGGTGCGAGTGCCGTCTTCCCAGTGAATGATCGGGATCGGCTCGCCCCAATAGCGCTGACGGGCGAAGATCCAGTCGCGCAGATTATAGCTGATGACGCGCTTTCCGAGGCCCTGGGCTTCCAGATGGTCAGCGACCGCTTCGCGCGCCTCGCGCCAACGCACGCCCGCCTGATAGAGTTCGCTGTCATCAGGGGCCGCCAGCATGACGCCGTCTTCGGTCCAGCATTTCTGACCCGCCAGCACGGCATCGCGGTCCGGCGCATCCGCGCCCGGATCAATCACCGGCACGATATCGAGGCCGTACTTGCTGGCGAAGGCAAAGTCGCGTTCGTCATGGGCGGGAACGCCCATCACCGCGCCGGTGCCATAGTCGGGCAGCACATAGTCGGCGACGAAGATCGGCACAGCACGGCCCGTCACCGGATTAATAGCGAAGCTGCCCGTGGGCGCGCCGGTCTTCTCTGCGTCCTTGGTGCGGTCCAGATCGGATTTGCGCGCAGCCTCGTCGCGATAGGCGTCCACCGCCGCCTTCTGCTCGGGCGCGGTCAGCACGTCCACCAGCTCGTGCTCGGGCGCGACGGCCAGGAAGGTCACCCCGCCCAGCGTGTCGACGCGGGTGGTGAAGGTTTCCACCTCCTGGTCTGAACCCTGCACCTTGAAGCGCAATTGCACGCCTTCGGAACGGCCGATCCAGTTACGCTGGGAATCCTTGATGCCTTCGGGCCAGTCCAGACCGTCGAGATCATTGATCAGTCGCTCGGCATAGGCCGTGATGCGCATCTTCACCTGCTTGAGCGGGACGCGGATCACCTCATAGCCCTGCTCGGACTTGCCGTCGAAAACCTCTTCATTGGCCAGGATCGTGCCGAGCTCGGCGCACCAGTTCACCGGCGCGGTCTCGTAATACACCAGCCGCCGCTCGTCCTGATACTCCTGAACCGCCAGCTTGCCCTCGGCCTCGACCTCGGACGGGATCGGCAGCTCGTCCATGGGACGGGCCTTCTGGGCGTCATGGTCGTACCAGGCGTTATAGAGCCGGGCGAAGATGAACTGGGTCCAGTGATAGTATTCCGGGCTGGAGGTCTGGATCTCGCGATCCCAGTCATACCCGAGCCCCAGAAGATCCATCTGACGCTTATAATTGGCGATATTGTCCTGGGTGGAGACCTGGGGGTGGACCCCGGTCTTCATGGCATAGCGTTCCGCGGGCAGGCCGAAGCTATCCCAGCCCATCGGATGGAGCACCTTGTAACCGGCCATGCGCTTATAGCGCGCGACAATGTCCGTGGACAGATAACCGACCGGGTGACCGACATGGAGCCCCGCGCCGGACGGATAGGGAAACATGTCCAGCACATAGAAGGTCTTCTCGCCGGGCTTGGGGTCCGGCGTCTTCATGGTGCGGTTCTGTTTCCAGTACGCGCGCCATTTCTTCTCAAGGGCGTTGAACTCGTATGCGGTCTGTTCGGTCATCGAATATCGTCCTAGCCGGCTTTCGCCACGGAGATGCGCACGGCATCCCCCTGAATCTCGGTTTCGCTGACAAAGCCTTCACCGGCTTCAGGCTGAAGGCTCACAGCGAGCGTTTCGTCCTTGATGAAGTCGCCATGGGCGTCGAGCGCCGCTTTCACCGCTTCACCGCCGCCAATGCCGAGCGCGATGCGGTCCGACACTTCCAGACCCGCCTCCTTGCGGGCGGTCTGAACGGCGCGCACCAGGTCACGAGCGAGGCCTTCACGTTCCTGATCCGCGTCCACGGAGGTGTCGAGCACGATGGCGCCGGTGCCTGCGAAGGGTTCCGCGTCCGAACCCTCATCGGTGACGACGCGCATGGTGAACTCTTCGGCGGCCAGGATCTGGCCGGCTACGGTCGCGGTGCCGTCATCGTTCAGCGTGAATTCGCCTGAGCGCGAGGCCGCCATGACATCCTTCATGGCCTTGCCCAGACGCTTGCCGATCCGCGGATCGGGTTTGAGCTCCACCTTGCCATAGGCGTCCAGATCGGTGGACGTCGCCACGCCTCGCACATTGACCTCGTCACGGATGAGGTCCGCGAACGGCTCGAGCGCGGCCGAATCCGCATGCACGATGGTCAGGGTCTTCAGCGGCAGGCGCACGCGCAGACGGGCGCGTTCGCGCACCGCCAGCGCCGCCGAACAGGCATCGCGCACCAGATCCATGGCATGGACGAGATCATGGTCCTGCGGGAACTCGTCTGCTTGCGGCCACAGGGTCAGGTGCACCGAGCGGTCGCCGGTCAGCGCCTTGTAGACCTTCTCGGTGGTGATCGGCAGCAGCGGAGCCAGGATGCGGCTCACCTTCACAAGCACGGTGTAGAGCGTGTCGAACGCCGCGTTCTTGGCCGCCTCATCCTCCGAGCCCCAGAACCGGGCGCGCGAGCGTCGGATATACCAGTTGGTCAGCGCGTCGAAATAGGCCGTCGCCTCCTTGCAGGCGCGCGGCACGTCATAGCCTTCCAGCGCCGCGTTCACCGCGTTCGCCAGCTCGCCGGTCTTGGTCAGGATATAGCGGTCCAGCGGATCGGTCGCCGAGGTGATGATCTGCGGCTGGCGATCCTCGAGATTGGCGTAGAGCGAGAAGAAGGAATACGCGTTCAAAAGCGGCGCAATGGCTTCGCGCTGCACGCTAGCGATCTCGCGGCCCTCCTTGGGCACCAGCAGATCCCCGCCCGTCAGAACGGGAGAGGAGATCAGGAACCAGCGCATCACGTCCGAGCCGTACTGGTCAAAGAACTCCATCGGGTCGGGATAGTTGCGCAGGCGCTTGGACAGCTTCTGGCGGTTCTCGTCGAGCACCACGCCATGGCAGATCGCGTTCTTGAAGGGCGGCCGGTCGAACAGCATCGTCGACAGCACCATCAACGTGTAGAACCAGCCGCGCGTCTGGGCGACATACTCGACAATAAAGTCGGCGGGGAAGTTCGCCTCGAACCAGTCCTTGTTCTCGAACGGATAATGGACCTGCGAATACGGCATGGAACCGGAATCAAACCACACGTCGAAGACGTCCTCGACACGGCGCATGGTGGACTTGCCGGTGGGATCATCCGGGTTCGGACGGGTCAGCTCGTCGATATAGGGCCGGTGCAGGTCGGTGACCTTGACGCCAAACTCCGCCTCCAGCTCCTCGATGGAGCCATAGACATCCACGCGCGGATAGTTCGGATCATCCGACACCCAGACCGGGATCGGCGTGCCCCAGAAGCGCGAGCGGGAGATGTTCCAGTCCTGCGCGCCGGCGAGCCAGTTGCCGAAAATGCCGTCCTTGACGTGAGACGGAGACCAGTTGATCTCCTTGTTCAGCTCAACCATCCGCTCGCGGAAGTCCGACACCTTCAGATACCAGCTGTCCACCGCCTTGTAGATCAGCGGTTCGTCCGTCCGCCAGCAGTGCGGATAATTGTGGTCATAGGTGTCATGGCGGAAGAGTTTGCCCTCTTCCTTCATGCGCTGGATGATCGGCTTATTGGCGTCAAACACCAGCATGCCTTCATAATCCGGCACCTGGGACGTGTAGCAGCCCGCCTGATCGACCGGCACGACGACGGCGATGCCCGCCTTGCGGCAGGCATTGAGGTCATCCTCGCCAAAGCCCGGCGCCATATGCACGATGCCGGTGCCGTCCTCATCGACGACGAAGTCTTCCAGAAGGATCTGGTGAGCGTTTTCCCAGCCGACGAAATAATCGAACGGCGGGTGGTATTTCAGGCCCGCCAACTCGGAGCCTTTCACGGTTCCGACCTGCTCGGCGCCCTCGAGCTGCTTCTTGTATTTCTCCAGCCCGTTCACCGACAGGATGAAGCGCTCTTCGCCCTTCTTCATGATCGCGTAGGTGATGTCTGCGCCCGCCGCGCAAGCAAGGTTCGACGGCAACGTCCAGGGCGTGGTGGTCCAGATCAGGATCTTCGCGCCCGACAGCTCGCCCTGCCCGTCCTTCAGCTCGAAGCCGATGGTGACCGCGGGGTCGGTGCGGTTGCGGTAGGAGTTGTCCAGACGGGTCTCGAAATTCGACAGCGGGGATTCCACGGCCCAGGAATAGGGCACGACGCGGTAATCCTTGTAGACGAGGCCCTTGTCCCAAAGCTGCTTGAACGCCCACAGCGCGCTTTCCATGAAGCCGGTGTCCAGCGTCTTGTAGTCGTTCTCGAAATCGACCCAGCGCGCGGCGCGGGTGACATAGTCCTCCCACTCGCCGGCATATTTCATCACGCCCGCGCGCGCGGCGGCGTTGAACTTGTCGATGCCCATTTCCAGGACGGCCTTGCGCCCGGAAATGCCAAGGTCCTTCTCGGCGGACAGTTCAGCCGGCAGGCCGTGCGTGTCCCAGCCGAAGCGACGCTCGACGCGCTTGCCCTTCATGGTCTGGAAGCGCGGGATCACGTCCTTGGCGAAACCGGTCAGGAGGTGCCCATAGTGCGGCAGGCCATTGGCGAAGGGCGGGCCGTCATAGAAGACGAACTGATCGTCTTCGGGGCGCTCGTCGATCGACGCCTGGAAGGTGCCGTCCGCCTTCCAGAACTGGAGAATCTCGGCATCGATCTTGGGCAGCTCCGACGGTCCGGGGACAGCGGGAAAACGGCGCTCGCTCGCGCCTTCAGCCTTCTGGGCGTCGCTCTTGGTCGCGTCGGCCATATCGATCCTCGTCTCACATGTTTCTGACGGCTTCCCCACGCCTTCTGACCGGCGCGTCTTGCGACAATGCCACTGACGGAGGAAGCCCTGCACCAGACAAGTGCAGTCAACATGCGGCGGTACCCCTTGCGCGCGCGAGGGTCAAGGCGCAGGGGCGCTAAAGCCCGTCCAGCGCCTGTTCGAGATCGGCCCAGAGGTCATCCGCCGCCTCGAGACCAACCGACAGACGCACCAGTCCATCGGCAACACCCGCCTCTTCGCGCGCCTCGGGCGTCATGGCGGCATGGGTCATGGTGGCGGGAATGGCGCACAGACTTTCCACCCCGCCCAGCGACTGGGCCAGGATGAACAGTTCAAGCGAGAGCACGAACCGGCGCGCCGCCTCCGCCCCGCCCTTCAGCTCTAGGCTCATAAGCGGGCCGAAGCCGTCCTGCTGGGCCTTGGCGATGGCGTGACCGGGATGATCTTCAAGGCCGGGATAGTCCACGCGCGCCACCTTGGGGTGGGCGGCGAGGCGTTTTGCGATGTCGAGCGCGCTTTCAGATTGCGCCTTCGCCCGAACCGGCAGGGTGCGCAGGCCACGCATGACGAGAAAGGCGTCAAACGCGCCGCCCACAGCCCCTGCGGCATTGGCCCACCAGCCCAGTTGCTCCACATGATCCGGGTCCGCCGCACACACCACGCCGCCCACCATGTCCGAATGGCCGTTGATGATCTTGGTCAGCGAGCTGACCACCAGATCCGCGCCCAGCTCGATCGGACGCTGAAGCGCGGGGGACAGAACCGTATTGTCCACCACGGTGATCGCCCCCGCCGCCTTGGCCCGCACACAAGCCGTGCGAAGATCGGTCAGGCGCAGGCGCGGATTGGACGGGGTTTCCAGAAAGACGAGATCGGCGCCGTCCCACAGCGCCGCTTCGAGCGCCGCATCATCGGTGCAATCCACATAGACAAGGTCGAAGCCGCGCTGCTGGCTGCGCGCATCCATCAGGCGCCGCGTCCCGCCATAGCAATCATGGGCGCAGATCAACCGCGCCCCATTGGGCAGGAGATTGAGCACCAGATCAATCGCCGCCATTCCCGAACTGGCCACCACCGCGCCGGAGGCCCCTTCCAACGCTGCAAGGGCGGTGGCCAGTTCAGCCCGACCGGGTTGGCCAGTACGGGCATAATCGAACGCGCCGGGCTGGGCCGGATCGGCCCGCCGATAGGCGCTGGAAATCTGGACCGGCGCGACAACGGCGCCATGGCCCGGATCACAATCGATCCCGGCGCGAACCGCCCGCGTGCGAAACTCAGTCATGCCGTCCCTCCAGGAAGGCGTTCACGAGCGCGGTCTCCTTCAGGAAGCCATCATGGCCGAAAGGCGTGTCATGCACCGTCAGCCGGGTGTCGCACGCCGTCAGCGCCTTGCGGGTCGCCTCGATCTCGTCCAGCGGCACCAGCGCATCAGACGTGAACGCCAAAAGGTTCACCGGGCAGGTGATCCGGGACAGGTCCGGCGCCGCCGCCTCCATGGACGCCAGGCGCGACAGGAAGCGTTCCGCCGTCACCGTCCGGGCATAGTCCGCGCCCCGCGCCGCCAGATAGGCCTCCACCCCGCCCGGCTCGCCATCCGGGCCGAAGCGGCGAGCGAACTCTTCGGGCGTGCGATAGGTCGTCATGGCGAGGCGCCGGGCGATGTCCACGCCGCGCGCGCCCTGGCCCGCATCCAGAGCCAGTTTGAGAATTTCGCGCTGGATCGCCCGCAAGCCCTGGGTCATGGGATGCACGCCTGCACTGGCGCACAACAGATCAAGTCGGCTCACCCGGTCGGGCGCCATGGCGGCCAGGCTCAACCCCACCGATCCGCCATAGCTGGCGCCGACCAGCGCAAAGCGATCAATTCCCGCCGTATCCGCCAGCATCAGAACCGCAGCAGCCTGATCGTCCACGGTGGGAAAAGGCTCGGCGGCGTCATCGAGATAATCCATCGAGACCAGACGGCGGCGGGTCGGGTCCAGAGCCCCGCCCGGTTCCGCCACGCCTGACCACCAGCCCGGCCCGTCTTCATCCTCGACCAGGCGCCGGTCCGCGGAAATGCCGCCCAGCACAATGGTGACGGCCCCGTCATCGGGACCGACCACCCGACCGCGCACATCCGACCAGCCCCCGCCATGGGGGCGTTCAAAGCCGCAGCTGAATTCCTGCACGCGCCATTGCGCCGTGCGACATCGCTCGGCTGTGGAGGAGGCCGTCGCGGTCATGAGCGCTGCGCCTTGATGAGGCGGTTGAGATCACCGATCAGGCTGCCGGCCGTGGGCAGGCGGCCAGCGCCCTTGCCCGCCACGATGACTTCGGCGCCGCGTTCGGGCAGGAGCACGACGACATTGCCTTCCGCCCGCGCCCGCGACAGCGGATCATTGAGCGGCAAGGCCTCCAGACGCACCTGGGCGCGCACGCCGGACACCGACCGGGTCAGACAGCCGACCTGGCGAATGCGACGACCATCCTGGCGCGCCGCATACAGCACATGCGCGGGCAGATCCCGGATCGACGCGGTCGGGATGGACGCCGGATCCAGGTCCACGCCCCAGGCTTCGCGCGCGATGAGCGCCAGCTTGTTGGCTGCATCCAGACCATCCAGATCCGCGCTGGGATCGGCTTCGGCGAACCCGGCATCCTGCGCTTCCTTGACCGACGACTCGAGGCTGCGGCCATTGGACAACCGGTCGAGCACGAAATTGGACGTGCCGTTCAGCACGCCGCGAACCCGGCCAACCTTGGCGCCGCTGTCCCGCAGGCGCGCCACGGTTTCAAGTACGGGCGCGCCGCCCGCCACTGCGGAGGAACAGGCAAAAGTGCGTCCGGCCGCCTGGGTCTCGGCGACCAGATCGGGCCGGCGTGCGGCCACATCCTTGTTGGCGGTCACGATATGGCAGCCTTCACGCACGGCGCGTTCGACCAGCGCTTCGGCCACGGCGCCGCCCGGCAATGCCTCGATGACCAGTTCGGGCTTGAGCGCGAACACCGCGTCAGGATCGGTGAAGACCGGATAGCCCGACACGCCCTCGGGGCGCGGCGTACGGGTGAGAATGCCCAGCAATTCAATCCCTTCCGGCAGACGCTCGATCACGCCTCCGCCAACCACGCCGCAGCCCAGCATGATCGCGCGCATGGGGCGAACCGGCGAGGCGGCAGGTGAAAAGGCGGGGCGATCCAGCACGGCCGGATAAGTCATGATGCTCTCCTTTGTTTCACAGGCGCCGGCGTGAAAACGCTCCGGGCGGAACAAGGAGAGTGCGGTGCGTCGAGAGCGCCAGAAGCGACGGGGGGACTGTCGGTCCAAACATTCTCGACGCTTCGCTTTAGCCGCACTTGTTCCGCGCCCGCAAGCTGAAGCTCAAATCGGCGCGTAGTGAGATATAAGGATATCTTTATATGTGGTCAACCGCTTTCTTACAGGGCGTGCATGCCCGGGGTCAGAACCGTCCAGATCGCCAATGCGAACAGGGCTCCACCAGCCACAAGCCGAAGCCAGAGCGAACGCGCGAGGCTTTGCAACGCCCCCGCGCCCAGACCCACGGCCAGGAGCGCCGGCACGGTTCCAAGCCCGAACCCGGCCATGACGAGACCGCCCTGGACCGGTGAGCCCGTCAGCCCGGCATAGAAGGTCATCAGATAGATCATGGCGCAGGGCATCAGCCCCCAGACCAGACCAAGCCCGACCGGACCGAAGCGATGCAGATGGTGCAGGCGTTTGGTGATGGGGGCCGCCAGACGCGCGCCCAGACGCCCGACCTCGCCGCCGAAAATCGGGATCTCCATGACGGAAAACCCGGCGGCGACCAGCACCAGGGCGGACAGGTACCGCGCCACATCCTGAAAGGCAGCGGGCGGACGGGAGTCCTGCAGGCCCCAGCCAATCGCGCCGGCGATTACGCCCAGCATCAGATACAATGAGATCCGCGCGAGCTGGGCCACGAGCAGGCGTGACCCCCTGATCCCCACGCCTGTCTGCCTGTCGCCCGCGCCCAGAGCGATCACCGCGGCGATGCCGCCGCACATGGCCAGGCAATGGGCGCTGGTGGACAGTCCCGCGATCAGGCCGGCCAGAAAGTCAATCTCCATCCGCCCGCCCAGGAGCGGGCCGACATCCATGCCAGGGTGTGTCAACGTGTCGCCATCCACAATTTTTGTAGGGAATTTTCTGGAAAACCCCAAGGAAAACAAGGCATGCTCACAGGCATGGACCATAATGCGGGCTCGCTGGAATTCGCGCTGAGGCATATTGCCATACTTTCATGTCGCCTCATTCCCAGCGATGACACGCACGGACATTGCCTTCATCAGGGAGGGGCGAAATGACCGCGCTCGCGGGACGACCCAAAACCGGCTTAGACGCCAATGCTATGATTGTCGGCGGCATTCTGCTGCTGGGCGCCCTCTGGTCGCTGTTTGCAGCAGCCAGTGGCGCAGACGCCAATATGAGAATTCACGCCTGGGTGATCGGGCTCGGCTTCGTGCTGGGCCTGTTCGGCATGGTCGGCGTTTATTCAAGCGGCGGGGTCGAACGCGACCCGGCCCAGTATAACGAAACCATCGTCAAGTACGGCGTGGTCGCCTCCATGTTCTGGGCGATCGCGGGCCTGCTGGTCGGGGTGATCATCGCCTGCCAGCTCGCCTGGCCGGCCCTTCTGTCCTGGGACGCGCTGCCCCAGCTCAACTTCGGTCGCCTGCGTCCGGTGCACACCAGCGCGGTGATCTTCGCCTTCGGCGGCAACGTGCTGATCGCGACGAGCTTCTACGTGGTCCAGCGCACCACCCGCGCCCGCCTCGCCGGCGGCGTGTGGCCCTGGTTCGTGTTCTGGGGCTACCAGCTGTTCATCGTGGTCGCGGCCACGGGCTATCTGCTGGGCATCACCCAGTCCAAGGAATACGCCGAACCTGAATGGTACGCCGACCTGTGGCTGACCATTGTGTGGGTGGCGTATCTGCTGGTCTTCCTGGGCACGCTGGCCAAGCGCAAGGAGCCGCACATCTATGTGGCGAACTGGTTCTATCTGGCCTTCATCGTGACCATCGCGCTGCTGCACGTGGTCAACAATCTGGCCATGCCGGTCTCCTTCCTGGGCTCGCGCTCCTACGCCGCCTTCTCGGGCGTGCAGGACGCCCTGACCCAGTGGTGGTACGGGCACAACGCCGTGGGCTTCTTCCTGACCGCCGGCTTCCTGGCGATCATGTACTACTTCATCCCCAAGCGGGCCGAGCGGCCGGTCTATTCCTACCGCCTGTCGATCATCCACTTCTGGGCGCTGATCTTCATCTATATCTGGGCCGGCCCCCACCACCTGCACTACACGGCGCTGCCGGAATGGGCGCAGACGCTGGGCATGACCTTCTCGATCATGCTGTGGATGCCGTCCTGGGGCGGGATGATCAACGGCCTGATGACCCTGTCAGGGGCCTGGGACAAGCTGCGCACCGACCCGGTGATCCGCATGCTGGTCGTCTCGGTGGCCTTCTACGGCATGTCGACCTTTGAAGGCCCGGTCATGTCGGTCCGCGCGGTGAACTCGCTGTCGCACTACACTGACTGGACCATTGGCCACGTGCATTCGGGCGCCCTGGGCTGGGTGGGCTTCATCTCCTTCGGCGCGATCTACTGCCTGGTGCCCTGGCTGTGGAAGCGCAAGGGCATGTTCTCGCGCGCCCTCATCGAATGGCACTTCTGGATCGCGACCCTAGGCATCCTTCTGTACATCACCTCCATGTGGGTGTCGGGGATCATGCAGGGTCTGATGTGGCGCTCCTACGACTCGCTGGGCTTCCTGGAATACTCCTTCGTCCAGACGGTCGAGGCCATGCATCCCTCTTACATCATCCGCGCACTGGGCGGCCTGATGTATCTCGTTGGCGCGCTTCTGATGGCCTGGAATGTCTACAAGACCATCAAGGGCGATGTCGCTGATACCGAGGACGCGGTGAACCCGCAGTCCGCCGCTATCCAACCGGCCGAATAGGGAGGCGGATATGGCGAAAAAACAAAATCCGATCTGGGGCTGGCACAAGAAGGTTCTCGAGCAGAACTCGCTGGTGCTCACCGTGGGCGTTCTGGCTGTCGTCTCCATTGGCGGCCTGGTGGAAATCGCCCCGCTCTTCTATCTCGATGAAACCATCGAGGAAGTGGAGGGCGTGCGCCCCTACTCGCCGCTCGCGCTGATGGGCCGGGACATCTACATCCGGGAAGGCTGCTACAATTGCCACTCCCAGATGGTCCGCCCGCTGCGCGACGAGGTGGAGCGTTACGGCCACTACTCGCTCGCGGCCGAGAGCATGTACGACCACCCCTTCCAGTGGGGCTCCAAACGCACCGGGCCGGATCTCGCCCGGGTGGGCAACAAGTACTCGGACGAATGGCACCGCGACCACATGCGCGATCCGCGCTCGGTGGTGCCTGAATCCATCATGCCGCCCTACGCCTTCCTGGAGACCACGCGGCTCGAGACCGAAGTCGTGGAAGGTCGCCTGCGGGCCTTGCGCCGGCTGGGCGTGCCCTATACCGACGAGATGATCGAGAACGCGGAAGCCGATCTGGAAGCCCAGCTCGATCCGTTCTCGGCCAGCTATGACGCCTTCGTGGCCCGTTATCCGGGCGCGCCGATCCGCGATTTCGACGGCAATCCGGAGATGATCTCCGAACTCGATGCCCTGATCGCGTATCTGCAGGTGCTCGGCACCATGGTGGACTTCTCCACCTATGAGGCCGACGCCGACGAGAACCTGAGGTAGGCCGTCATGTACGAAACGCTTTCAAGCTTCGCACAGACCTGGGGGCTGATCGGCTTCGTCGCGCTTTTCGCCGGCGTGCTGGTCTACGCCCTCTGGCCGAAAAACCAGGACAAGTTTGACGACGCCGCGCGCGTGCCGCTCGAAGACGATGCACGCCCGGACGCCGCCTCGGCCACGGAGGACAAACATGGCTGACGAGCACAAGAAAGACGTCGACGCCTATAGCGGCGTGGACACCACGGGCCATGAATGGGATGGCATCAAGGAGCTAGACAACCCGCTGCCGCGCTGGTGGGTGTGGGTGTTCTACGCCTCCATCGTCTGGTCGGTGATCTACTGGATCTTCATGCCGGCCTGGCCCGCCTTGCCGGGCATGGACGGGCATACCCGCGGCCTACGTGATCACTCCGAACGGGCCAATGTGGCCGCTGCGGTCGCCGAGCTGGAAGCCAGCCGCGCGCCCATGTTCACCCGCCTCACCGAGGCGGCGGACACCGGCGGCATCAGCGCCATCGAGGCGGATCCGGACCTTCTGAACTTCGCCCTCGCGGCGGGTTCCTCGGCGTTCGGCGACAATTGCGCCACCTGCCACGGCGCAGGCGGCCAGGGCTTCATCGGCTATCCCAACCTCAATGACGATGTCTGGCTGTGGGGCGGCTCGTTCGACGAGATCCGGCACACCCTGCATGTGGGCATCCGCTGGGAGAGCCATCCCGACACCCGCTTCTCGCAAATGCCGGCCTATGGCCGCGACGAGCTTCTGAACCGTGAAGAGATCGCGGCGGTCACCGATTACGTCATGACCCTGTCTGACATGATCGAGCCGACCGAGGCGGGCCAGACCATGGGCGCTGAAATCTTCGACTTCCAGTGTTCGGCCTGCCATGGCGCTGACGGTCGGGGCGACCGCACCCAGGGCGCGCCGAACCTGACGGACCAGGAATGGCTGTACGGCGGCACGCGCGACCAGATCTACAATACGATCTGGCGCGGTCCCTACGGCATGATGCCGGCCTGGGAAGGCCGTCTGGACGAGGAAGTGATCACCGCCCTCGCCGCTTACGTCTACCTGTTGGGCGGCGGTGAAAGCGAGACCATCACAGAGGCCAGTGCGGCTGATGTGATCAACACCCAGGAGGCGGGGCGCTAGGGGCGCGCCCGCACGGGTCCGACTATCAAGCGCCATCTGGTTCTCTGGGGCGAGCCAGATGGCGCTATTGTCTGAAAACGCGGCCGGAGGCCGGAGAAGACTATGAACCTGATCAAAAATCGTCCCGAAGCTCGGGAACAGGCCGCCGATGGTGTTGAACGCCATGACGCGGTTGCGGTGAACGCCGCCCATTCGCGCGAGCTCTACAAAAAACGCGAACCCATCTACCCCAAGCTGGTCCACGGCAAGTTCCGTCTGGGCAAATGGGTCTTCATGGCCCTTGCGCTGGGCGTCTATTACATCCTGCCCTTCCTGCGCTGGGACCGGGGGCCGGGCGCGCCGGACCAGGCGGTGCTGGTGGATTTCGCCAATGCCCGCTTCTACTTCTTCTTCATCGAGATCTGGCCCCAGGAAGTCTATTACATCACCGGCCTCTTGATCCTGTCGGCGCTGGCGCTGTTTCTCGTCACCTCGCTGTTTGGCCGGGTCTGGTGCGGCTATGCCTGCCCGCAGACCGTCTGGACCGATCTGTTCATCGCCGTCGAGCGCCTGTTCGAGGGCGATCGCAACAAGCGCATCATGCTCGACCGCGCCGAATGGAGCTTCAACAAGGCCTGGCGCAAGGTCGGCAAGCACGCCGTCTGGCTCCTGATCGCCGCCGCTACAGGCGGCGCCTGGATCCTGTATTTCCACGACGCCTTCGCGGTGGTGAACAATTTCGTCACCGGCCAGGCCGCGCTGACCAGCTATATCTTCTTCGGTGTGCTGACCTTCACCACCTATGTGCTCGCCGGCACCATGCGCGAGCAGGTCTGCACCTATATGTGCCCCTGGCCGCGCATCCAGGGCGCGCTGATCGACAAGGAAGCGCTGAGCGTGACCTATCGCGTGGATCGCGGCGAGCCGCGCGGCCGGCACAAGAAGGGCGAGAGCTGGGAAGGCCGGGGCGACTGCATCGACTGCAAGGCCTGCGTCGCCGCCTGCCCGATGGGCATCGACATTCGCGACGGCGACCAGCTCGAATGCATCAATTGCGCGCTGTGCATCGACGCCTGCGATGACATCATGGCCAAGATCGGTCGCCCCAAGGGGCTGATCGCCTATGACAGCCAGGACAATGTCGACCGCCGGGCCAAGGACCTCAAGCCGCGCTACCGCTTCCTGCGTCCCCGGACCGTTCTGTACGCCGTGCTGATCGCCGCCGTGGGCGGGATCATGCTGTTCAGCCTGATGAACCGGGCGGTGCTGGATCTGAACGCCTATCGTGACCGCAGCCCGAACTATGTGCGCCTGTCCGACGGCTCGGTGCGCAATGGCTATACCCTGACGGTCCTGAACAAGACCGGCGAGACGCGCACCTATGAACTGGCCATCGAAGGCGATCCCGCCATGGCGGTCCGGGTGCTGGGCGCAGATGAGACATCTCGTCAGCTTGAAGTCGGCGCAGACCAGACGCAGGATTTCCGCGTGTTTGTCACCTTGCCGCGTGATGCGGTGGATGCGCCGTCCGAACCCCTGACCTTTATCGTCACCGACACGGAGACCGGGGATCAGGCGCAGACCCGTTCCGCCTTCCAGACCGGAGAGATCCGATGACCGACTATACGGCCCGACAGGGCGCTTCCGGCTTCCGCATCACCGGCTGGCACGTGCTGGCGGGGATGATCATGTTCTTCGCCACCATCATCGCGGTGAACACGGTTTTCATCTCGCTGGCGGTGAGATCCTTCCCCGGAGAGGACCAGCGCCGCTCCTATGTTCAGGGGCTGGAGTATAATGACGTCATCGCCCAACGGCGCGCCCAGGCGGCGCTGGGCTGGACTGCAGCGGTCAATCTGGCGGACGATCGGGTTCTGATCCGGGTCGCCGACGCCGAGGACCAGCCGGTGATGGGTCTTGAACTGACGGGCGCCCTGCGCCATCCGGCCAATACCGATCTGGATCATGCGCTGGCGTTCACCGAAGCCCGGCCGGGCGTCTATTCCGCCCCGGTCGAGGCTGTCACCGAGGGCAACTGGACCTTGCATGCCGAAGCTGTGGACGCGGACACGCCGTTCGTGCTGGAGCGCGAGTTGTGGCGTCAGTAGAACCCGGCCTCGGCCCCGACATCGCGGCGACGGCGGGGCTGTCCGCCTCCGCGCACGGGGACGAGATCACCGCCTTTGTGCGTGAAACCGAAGACAGCAAGGCCATCGACCTTGCGGTTGAAGGCGCCCATTGTGCGGCCTGCATCGTCAAGATCGAGGACGGGCTGCAACAGCTCGAGGGCGTCAAACGCGCCCGATTGAACCTCTCCACGGGGCGTCTGGCGGTGAAATTCACCGGCGCGGACGCGACCGCGGAACAGATTGTCGGTCGGTTGGAGCATCTGGGCTATCGCGCCCGGCCCTATCAGCCCGAAGCAGCCGATGACCCCAAATCGGACGAGGAAAAGCGCCTGCTGCGCGCGCTCGGCGTGGCGGGCTTCGCCTCGGCCAATGTGATGCTCCTGTCCATTTCGGTCTGGGCGGGCGAGGGCGAGATGAGTCTGGCCACCATCACGCTCATGCACTGGATCTCGGGGCTGATCGCCCTGCCCGCCGTCGCCTATGCGGGCTGGCCCTTCTTCAAGAATGCCATTGTCGGCGTGAAAACGCGCAATGTGAACATGGACCTGCCGATCTCGCTGGCGGTGCTGCTGGCGTGTGGCCTGTCGATCTATGAAACGGCCCTGGGCCATGGCGCCGCCTATTTCGACGCGGCGATCATGCTGTTGTTCTTCCTGCTTATCGGGCGCTATCTCGATGTGCGCTTGCGCGCCCGCGCCGGCCAGGCCGCACGCGATCTCGCCGCGCTCCAGGCCCGGATCGCGCATCGCATCGAACCGGATGGCGCGATCAAGGCTGTTCCCGCGCGCGACGTGAAACCGGGCGATCTGCTGCGCATCGCACCGGGCGACCGCATGCCGGTGGATGGCGTGATCACTGAAGGCCGGGGCGAGCTCGACGCCGCTCTGGTGACAGGGGAAACCCAGCCGCAAACCCTCGAGCCGGGCGGAACGGTCTATTCGGGCATGATCAATCTCAACGCGCCTTTAACAGTGAAAGCCACGGCGGCGCGCGACGATTCTCTGCTGGCGGAAATCGCGCGACTTGTGGAAGCGGGCGAGCAGGGCCGCTCGCGCTATGTCCGCTATGCCGACAAGGCCGCCCGCGCCTATGTGCCGGGCGTCTTCATCATGGCGCTTGTCACGCTCATCGGCTGGCTCGCCGTCACCGGAAACGTCCACGACGCGGTGATGAACGCCATCGCCGTGCTGATCATCACCTGCCCTTGCGCGCTGGCGCTGGTGGTGCCTGCGGTCCAGGTGGTGGCGTCCGGCCGGCTCTATGGCGAGGGCGTGCTGGTCAAATCCGGCGATGCGCTGGAACGGCTGGCTGAAGCGAAATCGGTGGTGTTCGACAAGACCGGCACGCTGACGCTCGGCCGACCCAGCCTGATCAATCGCGAGGACATCTCACCCCGCGCGCTCAATCTCGCCGCCCGTCTGGCGCGCGGCTCGCGCCATCCCATTTCCCGCGCCGTCGCCGATGCAGCAGGCCCCGGCCCGCTGGCGGACGACCTTCAGGAAATCGCGGGCGGCGGTCTGACCGGCACGGCGGAGGGCGCCGTGATCCAGTTCGGCTCCGCCAGCTGGCTTGGCCTTGAAAAACAGGGCCAAGACTCCGACCCATCGGTGCTCGAAGCCTGGCTGCTGGTCGAAGGCGAAGCGCCGGTGCGCTTTGTCTTCGCGGATGGATTGCGGTCCGATGCGCCCGAAGCGGTGTCCGGGCTCAAGGCGCAGGGCCTGCCGGTCGAGCTTCTCTCAGGTGACCGTGAAGCGCCCGTCGCCGCCGCCGCGCATGCATTGGGTCTTGATCGCTATCAGGCCGGGTTGAAGCCCCAGGACAAGATCGCACGCATCACCGCCCTGAATGAGGCCGGGGACGCCCCCATCATGGTGGGTGACGGGATCAATGACGCGCCAGCGCTGGCCACCGCTCATGTGTCGGTCTCGATGGGAACGGCGGCGGACATTTCACGCTCGGCGGCGGATCTTGTCATCCAGGGCGACCGGCTGGCCGCCCTGCCCCGCGCGGTCGAGATCGCCCGGGCCGCAAAGGCGCGGATGATGGAGAATTTCGCCCTCGCCAACATCTATAATGTCATCGCCGTACCGCTGGCGGTGTTTGGCCTGGTCACCCCGCTGGTGGCCGCCATCGCCATGTCCGCCAGCTCGCTCGTGGTGATGGCCAACGCATTGAGGCTCTGGCGCGCATGACCGCACTGTTATGGCTGATCCCCGCCGCGCTGGCGCTTGGCGCCGCCGGTCTTCTGGGTTTCTTCTGGGCGATGAAGTCGGGTCAGTATGATGATCTCGACGGCGCCGCCGAACGCATCCTGATCGATGATGACGGTCCCATCGTCGATGATGAGGACGAGCACTAGTCCGAAACGCAAAAAGCCCCGGCCTTCCGCCGGGGCTTTTTTCATGCATGCCTGCACAAGGGATCAGGCCTGATTGTTGTCCGCCAGTCGCGCCTCGACTTCCTTGGCGCTCGGCTTGGGGCGCGGATTGAAATCCTTGTAGGCGCGCCAGCTGGCATGGGCGATGAGCGGGAAGGTGATGGCGATGCCGACCCCGAACAGGGCGAGGCCCGCCCCGGTCGCAAAGGCGATGATCCACGCCCAGACCAGCATGACCTCGGGCTGTTCCTTCACCGCCTTGATCGAGGCGACGACGGCTGTGACCGCGTCCACATCCTGATCCACCATCATGGGGAAGGAGAGCGCGGAGACCGTGAAGGCCACCAGCGCCAAAGATGCGCCCACCAGCGTGCCGATCGCCATCAGCATGACGCCCTGCACATCGGTGAACAGGAAGGGCAGGAAGCTGTCGAGGCGGAAATCGGCCTCATGGGTAAAGAGCGCGAACATCATCTGCGCCAACCGCGCCCAGGTCAGGAAGAACACCAGCATCAGGACGCTCAGAAGCGCCAGCTGGGTGAACCGTCCGGCCGGAATGGACCAGAAATCCCAGAGCCCCGGCGTCTTGCCGTGATCGCGCATCTGGCTGATCCGGTAGATGCCGATGGCCGAGGCCGGCGCCACCAGCGCGAACCCGCCCATCATGACGGGAACCACCGCGCCTTGGCCCAGCGCCCACAGGCCGACGGTGATCAACAGGCCGATCACCGTGAACACGATGCCATAGCCAATGGACAGGAAGGGCGCAGCGCGCATGTCGTCGATCGCGCCCTTGATCCAGGCCCAGGGCGCATCGCGGCGGACTTTCTCCAGCGTAACCATGCGAACTCCTCCCTATATTTATTGTGTGTATTCCGACTGTGATCCCATTTCCGAGCGCTGACAAGATCACCCCCTGATGGACAGGGGCTGAAAACTCTGAAACTCTGCCCAAAACTCCGGGGTGAACAGCGTTCACATCAAAACCGGCAATAATCTCAGGGGGAGAGCATGACTCGTCATCTCGATTTCAAGGGCCGCACCGCGGTCATCACCGGCGCTGGCAGCGGCATCGGCGCCGCGCTTGCGGCAGGACTGGCCGCCCGGGGCGCAAACCTGGCGCTCGCCGACATCAATGAAGCGCGCCTAGAAACCGTTGCAGCCGAGCTCAAAAGCAATGAAATCAAGGTGACGACGCATACCGTGGACGTCGCTGACAAGAACCAGATCCAGGCGTTCGCCCAGGCGGTCGAGCGTGAGCATGGCGCGGTGCATGGCCTGTTCAACAATGCCGGCGTGGCGCTGGGCGGCACGTTCGACCGGGTCACCGATGATGATTTCGAATGGCTGATGAACATCAACTTCTATGGCGTGGTGCGCATGACCCGCGCCTTCATGCCGCTCATGCAGCAGGCGGACACCGCCCAGCTCGTCAATGTCTCCTCGATCTTCGGCATCGTCGCCCCGGCGGGCCAGACCGCCTATTCCTCGGCCAAGTTCGCGGTGCGCGGCTTCTCCAACGCCCTGATGCACGAGCTTGAAGGCACCTCCATCGGGGTGACGACCATTCATCCAGGCGGGGTGAACACCCAGATCGCCGAGGATGCGAAAAAGCCCGCCGACATGACCGAAGCCGAGCTCAAGGCGGTGAAGAAAATGGCCAAGGAAGGCCTGGTCATGCCGCCGCCCGAAGCGGCCGAAATCATTCTTCGGGGCGTGGAGCGCCGCTTGCCGCGCGTGCTGGTGGGCAAGGACGCCCATACGCTCGCCATCATGGAGCGCATCTTCCCGATCAAATACTGGAACTTCATCAAGAAGCGGGCCAGCCGGCCCATGGCCGACTGACCCTTGCTTCTACTCGGCGGGCTCGAACGCGCCCGCCTTTTCGATCTGCCGCAGCACGGCGCCTGCAAAGGCGGAGCCGCTGGCGCTCCCGCCCAGATCCGCGGTGCGCTCATCACTGAGCAGCGCGGCCTCCAAAGCCGCCTCCAGACGATCGGCGGCCTTGGGCTGGTTCAGGCCATACCGCAGCAGCATGGCTGCGCTGGCGATGGCGCCAGACGGGTTCGCCTTGTCCTGTCCCGCAATATCGGGCGCGCTGCCATGGATCGGTTCAAAGAGCCCCAGTCCTGACGCGCCCAGGCTCGCCGAGCCCAGAAGCCCGATCGAGCCCGCCACCACTGCGGCTTCATCGGACAGGATGTCGCCGAACAGGTTCTCGGTCACGATGACGTCAAACCGGGTCGGTCCGGTCACCAGCGCCATCGCCGCCGCGTCCACATACAAATGATCCACCGACACATCGGGATAATCCGACGCCAGATCGTTGACCGTCTGGCGCCAGAGCCGGGAGGTGGCGAGAACATTGGCCTTGTCCACGCTGGTGAGCTTGCCCTTGCGCCCCTGCGCCGCCTTGAACCCGATCTCGGCGATGCGGCTGACCTCCGCGCGGGAATACGAACAGCCATCAAAGGCCTCGTCATCGCCTTCGCGCTTCTCGCCGAAATACATCCCGCCCGTCAGCTCGCGCACAATCAGCACGTCCGCGCCGGCCACCCGGTCCGCCTTAAGGGGGGAAAGATGCTCCAGCCCCTTGAAGACCTTGACCGGGCGCAGATTGGCGAACAGGCCCAGCGCCTTGCGCAAGCCCAGAAGCCCCTGCTCGGGCCGCTGGGCGCCGCCATCCCATTGCGGTCCGCCGACCGCGCCGAGAAACACCGCATCCGCGGCTTGCGCGGCTTCCAGGGTCTCATCGGGCAAGGGCTCGCCGCAGGCATCAATCCCCGCACCGCCGAACGGTGCTTCGGAGAAGGTGAAGTCCAGCCCTTCCAATGCCGCGACCGCTTCAAGACAGGTTTTCGCCGCGCTGGCGACTTCGGGGCCAATGCCGTCGCCGGGCAGGATCAGGATGGATTGGCTCATGCCGCATGCTCCTGCTCGAAGCGCGCAATCGCGTCGGACTGGTTGAGGATATAGCCCAGCGGATCCACCCCCTCGATCAGGCAGGTGCGGGCGAAGGGGTCGAGCTTGAAGCTCGCGGTGATATTGCCCGCCGTGATAGTCTGGTTGACCACATCCACGGTGACCTCAAGGTCTTCACGGTCGAGCAAAGCCGCATGGGCCGCTTCGTCGATCTCGCACACGACAAGGCCGTTCTTGAGCGCGTTGGACTTGAAGATGTCCGCCGCGCGCGAGGTGATCACGGCCTCGACGCCGAAATCGCGCAGCGCCCAAGGCGCATGTTCCCGCGAGGACCCGCAGCCGAAATTGTCGCCCGCAATCAGGATGCGCTGCGTGTCCCGGTCCACCCGGTTGAGCGGGTGGTCGGTCGGCGCGCCCTCCGGCGTGAAACGCCAGTCATGAAAACAGGCGTCCGCCAGCGCGCCGCGCTCGGTGGTGGTCAGAAAGCGCGCGGGAATGATCTGGTCGGTGTCCACATTGGAATCCCGGATCACGAAGCTGCGCGCCGTAATGGCCTTGATCGGTTCACTGAGCATGGGACGCCTCCAGGATGCGACGCGGATCGGCGATGGCCCCGGCGATGGCGGACGCGGCGGCGGTCGCCGGGCTCGCCAGGATGGTGCGCACGCCCCGGCCCTGACGGCCGGCGAAATTGCGGTTCGAGGTGGAGACGATGCGTTCTCCGGCCAATCCGGTATCGCCGTTCATGGCGATGCACATGGAACAGCCCGGTTCGCGCCACTCCGCCCCCGCGGTGCGGAAGATGGCGTCCAGCCCTTCCGCCTCGGCCTGGCGCTTGACCTCTTCGGAGCCCGGCACGACCAGCATGCGCACGCCCTGTTTCACATGACGCCCGGCGATGACCGCCGCCGCTTCGCGCAGATCGGACAGGCGGGCATTGGTGCAGGAGCCGATGAAGACCGCATCGATGGTCTCACCCATCAGCGCCTCGCCCGCCTTGAAGCCCATATAGCTCAGCGCTTCGGCGGCCGGACCTTCAGGCGCCCGCGGCACGGACGCGTCGATGGGAGCAGCCATGTCGGGGCTGTCGCCCCAGGTGACCATGGGCGCCAGCTTGGATCCGTCCAGCCGCACTTCGGCGTCAAACACGGCGTCCGGGTCGGATTTGAGACCGGCCCAGCGCGATTTCGCCGCTTCCCAGGCCGCGCCCTTGGGGGCGTGCTTGCGGCCTTCCAGCCAGGCGAAAGTGGTGGCGTCCGGCGCGATCATGCCCGCGCGGGCGCCCGCCTCGATGGACATGTTGCAGACCGTCATTCGCTCTTCCATCGACAGCGCTTCAATCGCGGCCCCGGCATACTCGATGACATGGCCGGCGGCGCCGCCCGCACCCAACTCGGCGATGATGGCGAGGATCAGATCCTTGCCGCCCACGCCATGGGGCAGACGACCATCCACGGTGACGCGCATGGTCTTGGGCTTGGACTGCAACAGCGATTGCGTCGCCAGCACATGGCCCACCTCGGTTGTGCCGATGCCAAAGGCCAGCGCGCCGAACGCGCCATGGGTCGAGGTGTGGCTGTCGCCGCAGACAATGGTCATGCCCGGCTGGGTCAGGCCCAGCTCTGGCCCGATCACATGGACGATGCCCCGCTCCGGGCTGTCCCAGCCCGCCAGGCGAATGCCATGCCGGCGGCAATTGTCTTCCAGCGTCTCCACCTGCTTCTTCGCCGCCGCATTGATGTAGATCGGCTTGGCGCCCGGCGTGCGCGGGGTGGTGGGCGTGGAATGATCGAGCGTGCCGAACACCCGGTCGGGACGACGCACCTTCAGGCCCCGCTCCTCGAGCGCAGTGAAGGCCTGCGGGCTGGTCACCTCATGGATGAGATGCAGGTCGACATAGACCAGGGCCGGCGCGGCCTCGGTCTCGGGCTCAATGAGGTGTAAGTCCCAGACCTTTTCGAACAGGGTTTTGGGGGACGTGTCAGACGGCGACGGCGTTTTCATGTCCTGTCTCCTGGGCTTGGGCGTTTACGGGCTCCAGCCAGCCCCAGTCATCCTGGGTGCGGCCTTCGAACAGTCCGAAGAAGCGGTCCATGATCAGCTTGGTGACCGGGCCCGCCCCGGCGGACCGGGTCGTCTTGTCGTCGATGGATCGGATCGGGGTGACCTCGGCGGCGGTGCCGGTGAAGAAGGCCTCGTCGCACAGATACAGCATCTCGCGCGGCAGGGTCTGTTCAACCACTTCAAGGCCTTCGCGCTTGGCCAGACGGATCACGCTGTCGCGGGTGATGCCCTGCAGGATCGAGGAGCTGGCGGGCGGCGTCATCAGCTTGCCGTCCTTGACCACGAACAGGTTCTCGCCGGCGCCTTCGGACAGACGACCGTCCACATCCAGGCCGATGCCTTCCGCATAGCCGCGCGATTTTGCTTCCCGGCTGATCAGATAGCTCGACAGGTAATTGCCGCCGGCCTTGGCGCCGGTGGGCGCCGTGTTCGGCGCCATGCGGTTCCAGCTCGACACGCACACATCCACGCCCCGGGTCCGGGCGTCCTCGCCCAGATAGGCGCCCCAGGGGAAGGCCGCGATATAGGTGTCGATTGGCGTTTCCGCGGCGGGCACGACGCCAATGGAGCCATAACCGATAAAGCTGACCGGGCGCAGATAGGCCGAGCCCAGATCGTTCTCACGCAACACCTGCTTGCACGCTTCGGCCAGCTCTTCGGCCGTGTAGGGCAGATCGATGGAATAGATGCGCGCGGAATCGATCAGCCGTTTGACGTGATCGGTCAGGCGAAACACCGCCGGGCCCGCCGGCGTGTCATAGCTGCGAATGCCTTCGAAGAACGAAGTGCCATAGTGCAGGGCGTGCGACAGCACGTGAACCTGCGCATCCGCCCAGGGAATGAGCGCGCCATTGCGCCAGATATATTCAACTTGATTGATCGACATGGGGTCAGTCCTCTAGGCGGCGTGGGCGTCGGCCTTGCGGCGTCGCTGGACGGCGCAGGCATTGTTGAGCGCGTCGATATAGGCGGTGACGCAAGCGGGAATGATGTCGCGGGCGCGGGCGCGTCCGGAGAAGATCTCTCCGTTCACGCTGGCCTTGAGATCGACCAGGACATCTGCGCCCTGGCCGTCGTCTCCGGTGTCATCGGGATCGGCGGCGACGTACTGCATCTCGATATCCTCGACCCGGGCCGGGGTTTCCATGATCTGGCTGACCGCGCGATAAGCGGCGTCCAGCGCGCCCGGCGCGCTGGCGATGTCGGTCACCTGACCGCGGCGGGCATGTTCCATCTCGATCCGGGCGACCGGATGATCCTTGGGCGAGAGCGGGGCGCGGATATCAATGCGCTTGAGGGTCCACAATTCAGCCTCCCCTTGTGCGCCGCTTTCAAGGCGCTCCAGCAGGGCTGACAATTGCCCTGAATCCACCAGTCCGATGTCGTCGGCCAGCGCCTTGAACGCCTCGAAGGCGGCCTGCATCTGCTCGCCTTCCAGGGTCCAGCCCAACTGCTTGGCGCGCGCGGCCAGGGCGTGCTTGCCCGAGTGTTTGCCCAGAACGATCTGGTTCGAGTTCAGCCCGACATCCTCGGGCTTCATGATCTCGTAGGTCTCCCGGTTCGCCAGCACGCCATGCTGGTGAATGCCGGATTCATGGGCGAAGGCGTTGGCGCCGACGATGGCCTTGTTGCGCGGCGGGTGAGTGTTGGTCGCCTTGCTCAGCGCCCGGCTGGCCGCCATGATCTGGCGGGTGTCGATATTGGTGGTCAGGTTGAACACGTCCCGACGGGTGCGGATCGCCATGACCGCATCTTCGAGCGCGCAATTGCCCGCCCGTTCGCCTATGCCATTGACCGTGCACTCGATCTGACGCGCCCCGCCGCGCACGGCGGCCAGCGAATTGGCGACCGCCATGCCCAGATCGTCATGGCAGTGAGCGGAGAACACCACGTCCTTCGCCTTCGAGACCTTCTCGCTGAGATGCTTGAACAGCTGATAGATCTCGTCCGGCGTGGAATAGCCCACCGTGTCGGGCACGTTCAGCGTCTTCGCCCCGGCTTCGGCGGCGATGGAAAGCGCTTCGACCAGGAAGCCGCGCTCGGTGCGAATGGCGTCCTCGGCGGAAAACTCCACATCATCGCAATGGGTGCGCGCCAGCTCGGTCATCTCCTTGATGCGGGTCAGGACCTGATCAGGCGTCATGTTCAGCTTGAACTCGCGATGCAGCGGGCTCGTCCCCAGGAAGATGTGCAGGCGCTTTCGTGGCGCGTCTTTCAGCGCCCGCGCCGCCGCCTCGATATCACCGGGCGTGGTGCGCGCCAGCGAACAGATGGCGGGGCCGTCAATCTCGCGCGCAATGCGTTCCACCGCTCGGAAATCGCCCGGGCTGGCCGCGGCGAAACCGGCTTCGATCACATCCACTTTCAACGCCTGCAAGGCGCGCGCAACGCTCAGCTTGCCCGCTTCGGTCATGGAATAACCGGGAGCTTGCTCGCCATCGCGCAAGGTGGTGTCAAAAATCGTGACAGGGCTTGCAGGCTTGGTCATGACGCCGCCTCATACGCTGGGGTCAGGCTGGCCGAACGCACGGCGCTCACGCCGTAGATCTTGGAAATCTGGGCGCACAGCGTGCTCATTTTTCGGCCCGCATCGCGCGGCTGGACGGTCAGGTCCATGCGCGCATCGGACTGGGTGTTCATCTGCGGCAGCTCCACGCCGCGCACTTCAAAGCCGCGACGCTCTACGAGCCCGATCAGACGCAGGATCGCGCCTTCACTGGGGCGAAATTCGATCTCGATCCGGTCTGTCATGGATCAGGCCTCCATCATGTCAGCATTGGATTTGCCCGGCGGCACCAGCGGCCAGACATTCTCACGCGGGTCGATGCGCACATGGCACAGGATCGGCCCGTTCGTGTTCAGGAGCCGCTCAATGGCGGCGGGCGCGTGTTCGCGCTGGTCCAGGGTGAAGGCCTCGATCCCGAACGCCCGCGCCACGGCGGCGAAGTCGGGATTGTCAAACAGGTCCACCTCGGAAAAATTCTCGTCGTAGAACAGCTGCTGCCACTGCCGGACCATGCCCAGCTGAGAGTTGTCCAGCAGCACGATCTTCAGCGGCAGGCGATAGCGGCGCAGGGTGGCCAGCTCGTGAATGTTCATCATGATCGAGCCATCACCCGATACGGTGATCACGGTCGCATCGGGCTCGGCCATGAGCGCGCCAATGCCGGCGGGCAGGCCATAGCCCATGGTTCCCAGACCCGCGCTGGTCAGATGCGCCTGAGGCCGGGAAAACCGGCAATGCTGGGCCACCCACATCTGGTGCTGGCCCACATCACAGGTGAAGATGGCCTTGTCGCCCGCCTTTTCGGACAGGTCTTTGAGCAGCTTGGGCGCATAGATGCCAGAGCCGGGCGCGTCATAGCGCATGGCCCAGCGCTCGGCCGCCTCGGCGCAGCGCTGACGCCAAGGCTCAATACTCAGAACGCCCGGCTCCAGACGATCCAGGGTTTCGGCCAGGTCACCGGTCAAACCCACATCCGCGTCGCGCAGTTTGGAGATTTCAGAAGTGTCCGTATCAAAGTGGATGATCCGGGCATTCGGCGCGAAGGTGTCGAGCTTGCCCGTCGCCCGGTCGTCAAATCGCGCGCCGACGCAGATCAGCAGATCGCTTTCATCCACCGCCAGATTGGCCGCTTTCGTCCCGTGCATGCCCAGCATGCCCAGAAAGCCCGGCGCGTCGGTCGGAAGGGCGCCCAGGCCTTTCAGGGTCGCAACCGCTGGAATACGCGTGCGGCTGTAAAACCGGCGCAGGGCCTCTTCGGCCTTGGCCAGGGTCACGCCGCCGCCGATATACAGAACCGGCCGCTTGGCCTGAGCCATCAGGGCTTCGGCCTGAGCGATGGGAGCGGGGTCTGACGGGATTGGACTGACAGGCGCCCGGACCGTCTGATCGGCTGAGGGGAACGCCCCGGACGCCTGGGTGACGTCTTTGGGCAGGTCGATCAGAACCGGTCCGGGTCGCCCGCGCTTCGCCAGCTCGAAAGCTTCGGCGAAGATTTCGGGGATGTCCTTGGCATCCCTGACCAGGAAGGAATGTTTGACGATGGGCAGGGTGATGCCGAACACGTCGATTTCCTGAAACGCATCCGTGCCCATCAGCGGCGTGGCCACCTGGCCGGTGATCGCCACCATGGGCACCGAATCCAGAAACGCGTTGGCGATGCCGGTCACGAGATTGGTCGCGCCGGGGCCGGAGGTGGCCAGGCACACGCCCACTTTGCCCGACACCCGGGCATAGGCGTCCGCGGCCAGCGCCGCCGCCTGCTCATGCCGCACCAGGATATGCTCCAGCCCGGAGCCGGGCAGGGCGTCATACACCGGCATGATCGCCCCGCCGGGATAGCCGAACACCTTCGATACGCCCTGCGCCCGCAGCGCTTCGACGACCAGATGGGCGCCGGTGCGATGAAGGGTGGCGGCGGGTGCGGCTTTGGGCTGGGCGGTCATGATCAGGCTCCTTGGTGCGCGCTAGGCTTGGCCGGCATTGGCGCCGGGTTGCAGCCAGGCCATGCGGGCGCGCAGACGGGCGCCGGTTTTCTCGATGTCCTGGTTCAGGTCCGCGCGCAGCAGGGCGTCGTATTGCGGCTTGCCGGCCTGGTTCTCCACGATCCAGTCACGGGCGAACTTGCCCGACTGGATGTCGGTCAGGACCTCGCGCATCCGCGCCTTGGTCTCGTCATTGATGACCCGCGGGCCCGACACCAGATCGCCGTACTTGGCGGTTTCGGAGATGAAATCATGCATGCGCGAGATGCCGCCCTCATACAGCAGGTCGACGATCAGCTTGAGCTCGTGCAGGCACTCAAAGTAAGCGATTTCAGGCTGATAGCCGGCATCCACCAGGGTCTGGTAACCGGCGGCGACCAGCTCGGACGCACCGCCGCACAGAACGGCCTGCTCGCCGAACAGATCGGTTTCGGTTTCTTCCGCGAAGCTCGTCTCGATCGCGCCGCCGGCCGTGCCGCCATTGCCCTTGCAATAGGCCAGCGCCTTCTCGCGCGCGGCGCCGGAGGAATCCTGGTAGATCGCGAAGAGCGACGGCACGCCGCGACCGATCTCGAATTCGCGGCGGACGAGATCCCCCGGCCCCTTGGGCGCCACCAGGACCACGTCGATATCGGTGCGCGGACGGATCTGGCCGTAATGGATCGAGAAGCCATGGGCCACCATCAGCGTATCGCCCGGCGACATTTGCGGGGCGATATCGCACTCGTAGACATCCTTGTGGCTCATATCCGGCGTCAGGAGCGCCACGAAGCTGGCGGCTTTGGCGGCTTCGGCAGGGGTGAAGACGTCAAAGCCGTCGGACTTGGCCTTGGCTTCGGCGCCGCCGCCGGGACGGGCGCCGACAATCACCTCATGACCGGAGTCGCGAAGATTGCGGGCATGGGCGCGGCCCTGGCTGCCATAGCCGATAATGGCGATGGGGCCGCCCTTGAGGGCTTCTGCGCTGGCGTCGTCGTCGGTGTAGATCCGGGTCATGATGGTCAGTCTTTCCGTGGCGTTTGGGGCAGGTTCGGGTTCGGGCTTGGGGGTGAGGCAAAGAAAAACCCCCGCTCCGGTGTGGAGCGGGGGTTTGCTTGGGTCTGAGGTGTGTTCGTTACCGTCAGACAGGCGCCGCCGCTCCACCGTGGGTGGTAATAAGCAGTACGACGACAAGAAGTACGACCGAGCCGGCCACCGCAGCGATCCGCTGGGCGTCCTGGGTCAGGGTCTGGGTCTTCGCGTCGCGCATGGCGCTGTCTCCCGGTTTCAACACTGCGCCAGATCACCCGGGACGGGTCGGAAATGACGCGCGAAAGATGTCCGGCGATAGGACGGGTTCCGTCTCGCCGGGCTGTGCAAAAACCGTAAGGCCGAAATGCTGCATCGCGCAACACCTAAATGTCCGAACAACTCAGAAAAAATTTTCCGCTATTTTTTTCAGTAGTTTAAAGGCTTATTTTTCGAGGCCGGCGCGATAATTGTGCTTTTCAAGCCACAGGGGGCCGGTTGACGGGCTGTGGAAAAGCCAGTCACGTTGCGCTCGACGCTGCGCACTTGCAGCACGTCCAGGAGATGATTCATGACCCGCTTCCCGCAGGTCCAGCACAGCGCCCAGACGAGCACGGTGACAACCGTGACGGCTGGCGTATGCGCCATCTCCACCGCGCTCACCACCACCATTACCACCATTACCACCACCCTTACTCGAGGGCGGGGCGGTACGGGCTGAGCGCGACACAAGGCGCAAACATTCAACCCAACACCAACCCGCTCCCCGAAACCGGCGAGCGGGTTTTTTCATGCTTCGAACCCAACCGGCTCGCCACCCAAACGAACCAAGAAGGACTGATCCGATGGATCCCCAGCTTAACGTTTCCTCCGCCCCGAAAGGCCTTTGCGTTCTCAAGTTCGGCGGCTCGGTGCTGACCTCGGAGACCGACTACGCCGCGGCCGGCGCAGAGATCTACCGCCATGTCCGGGCGGGGGAGAAAACCATCGTCATCGTTTCGGCCCTGAAAGGCGAAACCGATCAGCTTCTGGCCCAGGCCGACGCCAATGGCGGCGGCCCCTTCCCCGACATCACCGCCCGCCTCGCCCGGCTCGGCGAATTCCGCTCCGCCGCGCTGATGGGCCTCGCCCTGTCACGGCTCGGGCTGAAGGCGAAGGTGCTCGACCCGCATGAAATCGGCCTGATGGCGGAAGGCGATCCCATGGACGCCAATCTCAGCGAGTTTGACGCCGACGCGCTCGCCGGCTCGCTGGAGGAGGCGGACGCGGTCGTACTGCCGGGCTTCACCGCCTGTCATGCCGAGCATGGCGCCGCGACGCTGGGCCGGGGCGGCACTGATCTGACCGCCGTTTTTTTCGCCGTGAAGGCGGGCGCCAACCGGGTGCGCCTGATCAAGGATGTGGACGGGGTCTACACCGATGACCCGGCCAAGGATCCGCACGCCCAGCGCTATGACGCGCTCGATTATGACCAGGCCATGGACGCCAGCCGCGGCCTGATCCAGCCCAAGGCCATCGAGGCCGCCAAGGCCGCCGATCTCGTGGTCGAGGTCGCCGCCATGGGCGCCAGCGAAGCCACCCGGATCGCTTCGGGCCCCGCCGTCATCGGCCGCCTGCGCCATCGCGGCCCCATGAAGGTCGCGCTTCTGGGCTGCGGCGCCGTGGGGTCGGGCGTGCTGGATCATGTGCTCAGCCATCCCGAACTGTTCGAGCTCAATCCCGTGCTGGTGCGCAATGTGGGCTCCCGCGCCGATGACCGCCGCGCGGTGTTCACCTCTGATCCGCATGCCGCGCTGGCCGGCGAACCCGATCTCGTGGTCGAGATGATGGGCGGAGCGGACGGCCCGGCCTCGGTCATGATGCCGGTTCTGCGCAATGGCCAGCATGTGGTCACCGCCAACAAGGCCGCCGTCGCCAAGCATTACGAAGCCCTGCACCAGGCGGCGAAGTCCGGCGGCGCGCATCTGATGTATTCCGCCTCCGTGGGCGGGGGCGTCGTGGTTCTGGAGCGCCTGTCCGAGCTTAAGGAACACGGCGTGGTCGCCGTTGAAGGCGTCATGAACGGCACCGGCAATTTCATCCTCGACCAGCTGGGCAAGGGGCGAGCGTTCGAGGACGCGGTCGCCGAAGCCCAGCGCATGGGCTTCGCCGAAGCCGACCCCAGCGCCGATGTGGACGGGCATGACGCCGCGGACAAGCTGTCCATTCTGATCCGGGAAGCGTTTGGCGTGGACCTGCCGCCTAAACGCATCGCCAAACAATCGCTGAGCGAAGTGTCGGCCAAACAGGCTCAGGACGCCTTGATGAACGGCGAGGTCTTCAAGCAGATCGGTTGTTGCAAGTTGACCGCCGGCGGCGCTGTGGACGCTGAAGTCCAGGTCCGGGCCGTGCCCCAGGACCACGCCCTGGCCGGCGCCCGCAATGAGGAGAACCGGTTCCTGCTGACCTTGTCGGATGGTCAGGTGCACAGCCTGCAGGGCAAGGGCGCGGGACGCTGGCCCACGGCTGCGGCTGTTTTCGGTGACATGATGGACATCCGTCGGGCTTGGGCGTGTGATGGCGCCGCGCCCGCGCACGCATCGTCCGTTCGACCCCCTTTGCGGGCGGACGATGCGTTGCGCAGCGCCTGAGCAAGAGGACGAGTGGGTCTGATGAGTATGCATGCGCGCGCCAGCGCCCCGGCCAGCATTGGCAATGTCGGGGTTGGATTTGATGTCCTGGGACAAGCGTTTGACGCCGCCCGGGACGAAGTGACCGCCCATAGGGAGAGCCAACAGGGCGTGCGTTTGGGCGAGGTCAGCGGCCTGATGTCCAAACTGCCCGAAGACCCCATGCGCAACACGGCGTTACGGGCCGCCCAGGCGGTCCTGCAAGCGGTGAAAGCGCCGTTCGGCGTGCGCCTGGACGTCAAGAAAGGCGTGCCGATCAGCGCTGGCATGGGCGGGTCCGCCGCCAGCGCCGTGGCGGCCGCCGCAGCGGTCAACGCGCTCCTGGACAAGCCGTTTTCCACCGCCGAGCTCTTGCCGTTTGCGCTGGAAGGCGAGCGCGCCAGCGCCGATCCGCCCCCCTGGGACAATGTCATGGCCTCGCTTCTGGGTGGGCTGGTGATCGCCGCCCAGCTTGATCCAGCGATCGTCAAACCCATGCCCGCGCCCCAGGGCGTCACGGCCATCCTGTTTCATCCCGATGCGAAAACCGAAACCCAGGCCGCCCGGGACGTGCTTCAGCCCGACGCGCCCCTTCAGACCGCGGTGGAACACGCCCGGCGTCTGGGAGCGTTCACCCTGGGCTGTGCGACATCGGATCTCGAACTGATCCGGGCGGGCCTCGATGATGTGCTGATCGAACCCCAGCGCGCCTTTCTGCTGCCCGAAATGCGCGACGTGAAGGCTGCTGCGCTGGAAGCGGGCGCCCTGGGCTGTTCGTTTTCCGGCTCGGGGCCGTCGATTTTCGCCTGGGCGGCCGATTTTGACGCCGAAGCGGTAGAGACCGCCATGGCGCGCGCCTTTGACCGTGCAGGGCGCAAGGCCAAAGCCTATCGCGCATCGCTCAACAGCACCGGCGTGCGCCTTGAACCGGCCGAGGAGCCAGAAGCATGCGCCTGATCTCAACCCGTAACAGCGCCAGCGCCGGCTCGATCTCCGAAGCCATCCGGATCGGTCTCGCGGGGGATGGCGGCCTGTTCATCCCCGATGCGTTTCCCGAAGGCCAACTGAGCGGACTGACGGCGCAAACCAGCCTGGAGGAGACCGCGCTCGCCCTGTTCGAGCCTTTCTTCAAGGGAGACGCTCTGGAAAGCGCCTTGCCCGAGCTGGTCAACGAAACCTATGACTTTGACGTGCCGCTGGTGAACCCCTTCCCCGGACGGCCTGGCGTGTTCGCGCTTGAGCTGTTTCACGGCCCGACCGGCGCGTTCAAGGATGTGGGCGCGCGCTTTCTGATGCGGTGCCTGGACCGGCTCGGCGATCCGGCGCATCCCTTCACCGTTCTGGCCGCCACGTCAGGCGACACCGGCGGGGCCGTGGGCTGCGCCGCGGAAGGCCGCAAGGGCGTGCGGGCGGTGATCCTGTATGCCAAGGGACGGATATCCGGGTTCCAGAAGCGCCAGCTCACCTGCTGGAACGCCCCGGTGACGGCGCTGGAAGTCGAAGGCGATTTCGATGCCTGTCAGCGCATGGTCAAAGCGGCCTTTTCCGACCGGGCGCTCAGCGATGCACACAATCTGACCAGCGCCAATTCCATCAATATCGCCCGCCTTTTGCCTCAGGCCGCCTACATGGCCTGGGCCGCACGACAGGCCTATGAGAAGAACGGCGTCAAACCCGGACTGATCATCCCCACCGGCAATCTCGGCCACGGCGTCGCCGCCATCTGGGCCCGTCATATGGGGGCGCCCTGGGGGCCGATCGTGCTCGCCACCAACGCCAACCGGACGCTGGCGGACTGGGCGATCTCGGGCCGGTATGAGCCGCGCGCTTCGATCGCCACCCTCGCCAACGCCATGGATGTGGGCGCGCCGAGCAATTTCGAACGCCTGGACGCCTTGCCCGACGATGCGGCCCGCCTGTCGGTGGAGCTGGTGGAAGACCGCGCCATTCGCGCCCGGATCAAGGCGGACTATGAGCGCTCGGGCTATGTCTGGTGCCCGCACTCCGCGGTCGGCGCCGAGGCGCTGGCGCGAATGCGCGAGTTTGATCTGCACGCCCGCCCCTGGGTGATCGCAGCGACAGCGCACCCCTACAAGTTCGCCGATATTGTCGAGCCGCTGATCGGGCAGACGATCGCGCCATCTCCGGCGCTTGCCGAAGTTCTGGACCGCTCCACCCGGTTCGAACCCTGCGCGGCGGATCTCGACGCCCTCAAAACGCAATTGAACGCCCTGAACGAAACGGCCTGATTTCAAATGACCGATAACAAACGCCCCTCTCACACACTGATCCAGGGGCCGGCCCGCGCCCCGGCTCGCGCCATGCTGCGCGCCGCCGGATATGATGATGAACGCATGGCCAAGCCCATGATCGCCATCGTCAACACCTGGACCAGCGTCACGCCCTGCAACATGCACCTTCAGGGCCTCGCTGATCATGCCCGCGCCGGGATTGAAGCAGCCGGCGGCACGGCGGTGGATTTCAACACCATCGTGGTCACCGATGGCATCTCCATGGGCACCGAAGGCATGCGCGCCAGCCTGATGAGCCGCGATTGCGTCGCGGATTCCGCCGAACTGGCGGTGCGCGGGCATTGCCTGGACGCGGTGCTGTTCCTGGTAGGCTGTGACAAGACCCTGCCCGGCGCAGCGATGGCGGCGGCGCGGCTGAACCTGCCCAGCGTTGTGCTCTATGGCGGCTCGATCATGCCCGGCAAGCTGGGCGACAAGGCCGTGACCATTCAGGACGTGTTCGAAGCTGTGGGGGCCTGTGCGGCGGGCAAGATCAGCGAAGACGAGCTTATGGAAGTGGAAAAGGCCGCCTGCCCGGGCGCGGGCGCCTGTGGGGGCCAGTTCACCGCCAACACCATGGCGCTCGCGCTGTCGGCTCTGGGTCTGTCCCCGATGGGGCTCAATGACATACCCGCTGTCCACCCCGACAAACCCGACGCCGCCCGCCAGGCCGGTCAGGCGGTCGTCGAGGCGCTGAAGGCCGATCGGCGTCCGCGTCAGATCATAACCCCGGCTTCGCTAAGAAACGCTGCGGCGGCCGTGACCGCCACGGCCGGGTCCACCAACGCGGTGCTGCATCTTCTGGCCATTGCGCGCGAAGCCGGCGTGACCCGCGACCAGTTCGATATCGATGTCTTCGACGCGGTCAGCCGGACCACCCCGGTCATCGCCGACCTCAAGCCCGGCGGACGCTATATGGCGCCCGACATGGCGGCGGCGGGCGGCGCGCGCCTTCTGCTGCAACGGCTCAAGGCAGCGGATATGATCGAGGACGCCCCCACCGTCACCGGCAAATCCTTGTTCGAGGAAGCCGAACTGGCGGCTGAAACGCCAGGTCAGGACGTCATCCTGTCCGCTGACAAACCGCTCAAACCGCGCGGCGGGTTCGGCGTGCTCTACGGCGATCTGGCGCCTGAAGGCTGTGTCGCCAAGCTCGCCGGTCATGACCGGTTGTTCTTTGAAGGTCCCGCCAAGGTGTTTGATTGCGAGGAGGACTGCTTTGCGGCGGTCAACTCGGGCGGGATCGAGAAGGGTGATGTGGTCGTCATCCGTAATGAGGGCCCCGCAGGCGGGCCGGGCATGCGCGAAATGCTGGCGGTTACCGCCGCCATTCAGGGCGCAGGCCTGGGCGATGACGTGGCGCTGATGACCGATGGCCGCTTCTCCGGCGCGACCTATGGCTTCATGGTCGGCCATGTGGCGCCCGAAGCCGCCCATGGCGGGCCCATCGCCTTTGTGAAGACCGGCGACGTGATCACCATCGATATCGAGAACCGCCGCATCGATGTGAAGGCGGATCTGAAGGCGCGCATGGCCCAGGGCTTCACCCCGCCCGAACCCAAATACCGCACCGGCGCATTCGCCAAATACGCCCGGCTCGTCCACTCCGCTTCCGATGGCGCGGTGACGAGCTTCCCGTTCGACTAGAGCGCGTTTAGCGAAACCGCCTCCGGAAGGCGGCGTCAGGACCGGGTCTGATCCAGGGCGGCGACGTGAATGCGCACCGCCCGGACCACTTGGTCTTCCCAGTCCGTGCTTTGCGTCTTCAGCGCCGTCACATGCTGGCGCAGGCTGACAAAGCCATGGATCAGCGCCCAGATCTCCAGCGCCGCATTGCGCACCTCGTCCGCGGAATGGTCGGGCAGGAATTCCGCAGAGCGCTCCAGTAGCCGGGCAAAGGCTTGCGCCCCGGCCTTGCGAGCGTCTTCGGACGGGCTGAAATCGGGCGATTGCTCGCCAAAGATCAGCCGGTAATGGGCCTCATGGGCCTGAACGCTGCGCAGATACTGGCGCACCACCGTTTCAATCGCCGCGTCCCGATCCGTCACGCCGTCAGGCAGGGCGCAGGTCGCCTCCACCTGTGCGAAGCCTTCAATGTAAAGCGCGTCGAGAATACCCTGCTTGCCATCAAAATGGCTGTAGATCCCGATGGTTGAAACGCCCGCCTCGCGCGCGATGGCGCGCACGCTGAGCGCCTTGTAACCGCCCTCCAGAAACAGCTTTGACGCCGCCTGCATGATCTTGGATTTCGCGTCGCTCATTGCTTCAGCCTTGACGGGACGGGATTTGCCCCTGACATTTGTATAACACTGTTATGATCAGGCTCAACCCGAACCTCCAATATCGGGCGGGCCGTCGCGGGGAGGCGACTCATGGCGATCACACATCTTGAGACTGATTATCTGGTCATTGGCGGCGGCGCCATGGGCATGGCCTTCACCGACGTCATCCTGACCGAGACCGATGCGGACATCATCATCGTCGATCAGAACGCCAAGCCGGGCGGACACTGGAACCACGCCTACCCCTTCGTCACCTTGCACCAGCCCTCGAGCTTTTATGGCGTCTCCTCTAAGGAGCTGAGCCGGGGCGAGACCGACAAGGTCGGCCTGAACAAGGGCATGGGCGATCTCGCCAGCGGCGATGAGGTGCTGGCCTATTATCAGCAGGTGATGAACCACACCTTCCTGCCTTCAGGCCGGGTGCGGTTCTTCCCGATGTGCCGGTATCTGGGCGAAGGCCGGTTCGAGCATGTGCTGAGCGGGGAGGTCTTCGAGGTGACGGCCCGGCGCAAGACGGTGGACGCCACTTATCTGAAAACCTCTGTGCCCTCCACGCACACGCCAAAATTCACCGTCTCCGCCGACGCCTGGTTCATGCCACCCAATGACCTGCCGAAGATCCAGCGCAAGCCCGATGGGTTCGTGATCATCGGGGCGGGCAAGACAGCCATCGACACGGTTCTGTGGTTGCTGGAGCACCGGGTGGACCCCGACCTGATCACCTGGATCATGCCGCGCGACGGCTGGTTGCTCGACCGGCGCAACACCCAGACCGGGCCGGACTTCTTCTTTGACACCATCGGCGCCCAGGCGCGTCAGTTCGAGGCGATCGCGAACTCCACCAGCATCGAGGACATGTTCGACCGGCTGGAGGCGGCCGGGTATTTCCTGCGCATCGATCCGGATGTGCGCCCGTCCATGTTCCATGGCGCGACTGTTTCGCGCGATGAGGTCGCGGCGCTGCGCCAGGTCCGCAACATCGTCCGCAAGGGCCGGGTCAAGACCATCACGACAGACACGGTGACCCTTGATCAAGGCGAAATCGCCATCACGCCCGACACCGTTCTGGTCGATTGTTCGGCGCGAGCCGTGGTCAATGACGCCATCGCTCCGGTCTTCCAGGGCGACATTCTGGTGCTGCAGATGGTTCGGTCCTACCAGCCGGTGTTCAGCGCCGCCTTCATCGCTCATATCGAAGCCGCCTTTGATGATGAAGCCGAGCAGAACCGGCTGTGCGCCGTCGTGCCCCTGCCCAATCACGATACCGACTTCATCCGCTTCACCGCCGCCTACATGATGAACCAGTACAATTGGAGCCAGATCCCGGAGCTGCGCGCGTGGCTGCGGGAAAACCGGCTGGACGGTTTCAGCAAACTTCTGAGCGAGATCGGACCGGAGGATGTTGAAAAAACAGAGCTTCTCCAGTCCATGCGCAAAACCGCTCCGGCAGCGGTCGGCAAGCTGTTCGAGTATATGAAATCGCTCGATGAAGGCGCAGCGGCGACCGGCTGAGCCATAGGGGACACCCCCGACCGTACAATCCTTTAGGGAGAATTCCGTCTACAGACAGGCGCTTATTTCGTCTCTCCTACCTGAGCTGACCGAAGGCGTTGCGACCTTCACATCCCGCGCGCTTCCCCCCGGCGCGTGCTCAGGAGAGAGACCATGAAGACCCTGATTTCCACTGCTCTGATCGGCCTCGTGCTGGTCGCTTTCACCGCTCCGGCCGCTCTGGCGGAAGACGAGAACAATGTGTCCACGGGCTATACCCTGGCCGGGGCGCCGCTGGGCCTTCATGGCTCGGACCCGGTCGCGCTGATCGAGACCGGCATTCGCCTTGACGGCACGGCCGAGTTCGCCGCCGTGCATGAGGGCGTCGCCTATTACTTCGCCAGCCGCGCCAATCTGCGCACCTTCCGTCGCAATCCCGAGCAATACATCCCCGCCTATGGCGGCTTCTGCGCCGTCGGCGTCGCGCTGGGCAAGAAGCTGGATGGTGATCCGCGGTTCTCCGCCGTGCGCGACGGCCAGCTCTATGTCTTCGTGAACGAGGAAATCCTGCGCAACTTCCTCAATGACGAAGCCGGCACCCTGGCGAGCGCCGAGCGCAACTGGACCGAGATCGAACATACTGCCGCGTCCGACCTGTAGGGGCCTCCCCCATCCCTGACAGGGCAAGGTTTCCCCTCCCCTTGCCCGGACGCCAGATCGGGCGGTCGCCAAGCGGCCGCCCGGTTTCTGCTTACACCTCCGTTCCTCAGCCAGGCGAGCCATCGCTCAAACGTCATAAAACCAGACCTCGGCGCGTCCGCCCCTGTTCAAATCGGGCCCGTCTGGCTAGCCTTCCCCAAGAGCGCGACACGCGCCAAGGGGAGCAAGACCATGATGAGAGTGATCACCGGCGCTTTGGCGCTGTGCCTGAGCCTGTCCGGCGCCCAGGCATTGTCCCAGGACACTGCGAGCTTCGCGGAAAGCGTGGAGGGGCTTGAGCGGAAAGAGGGCCTGATCGCCCTCTATCCCGATGCGTCCAAAGGGCAGGTACTGGCGGCGCTCTCCCCCTCGGACGACGGCAGTCTGGGCCGGATGATCTATACCGCGCGCCTGACTTCCGGGCTGGGCTCCAACCCTGTGGGACTGGACCGGGGTCTTGGGACCGACACCTGGATCCTGCGCTTTTCGCGCGTTGGCGACGCTGTCTTCGCGGAGTTCGAAAACACGCGCTATGCCGCCCTGGGCGCGGGCGCGGATGAACAGGCGGCCACGGCCCAATCCTTTGCCCGCTCCGTCATCTGGCGCACCGACATCCTGGCTGAACGGGCCAATGGCGAAATTCTCATCGACCTGTCCGGCTTTCTCAAACGCGATCCCATTGATGCAGCAGGCCGATTGAGCAGTGCGGGGCAAGGCGGTTTCTCGGTCGATACCGAACGCAGCGCTCCGCTGGCCGAGAGCCTTCTGAGCTTTCCCGAGAATATCGAGATCGATGCACTGCTGACCCTGACAGCCAGCGACCCCGGCGCGGAAGTGCGTGCGACTGCGCCCTATCCCGAAGCGGTGACCCTGACTGTACACCACTCCTTCATCGCTTTGCCTGAAGCCGGATATGAGACCCGCGCCTCTGACCCGCGCAGCGGCGCCTTCGAGATGACGCGCTATGATATGGCGACCCCGCTGGACGCCCCGCTGCAACGCGGCTACGCCCAGCGCCATCGCCTGGAGCGGGCGGACCCGTCCGCGCCGTCTGGCCCGGTGATCGAACCCATCGTCTATTACGTGGATCGCGGCGCGCCCGAACTGATCCAGCAAGCCCTGATCGAAGGCGGCAACTGGTGGGCCGAAGCGTTTGAAGCGGCCGGCTTTGAAGACGCCTATCGCGTGGAGCGTCTGCCCGAAGGCGTTCACCCCCTCGATTCACGCTACAATGCCATCCAGTGGGTGCACCGTCAGACCCGCGGCTGGTCCTATGGCGCCTCGGTCGTCGATCCGCGCACGGGCGAGATCCTGAAAGGTCATGTGATCCTGGGCAGTCAGCGCGTCCGTCAGGATCGCCGCATCTTCGAAGGCCTGATGGGGGTCGAGCAGACCGGCACGGGCGCAGCGGACGACCCGCTGGAGCTGGCGCTCGCGCGCGTGCGGCAGCTCTCCGCCCACGAAATCGGTCATACGCTGGGCCTGATGCACAACTTCGCGGCCAGCACCAATGATCGCGCCTCGGTGATGGATTACCCCGCCCCGCTCATCCGTTTTGACCAGGAGACCGGGTTTGACTCCTCTCAGGCCTATGATGTGGGCATCGGGGAATGGGACATCGCCTCCATCGCCTGGCTGTATTCGCAATATCCGGATGAGGCCTCCGAGCAGGCGGGCCTCGCCGCCATTCTCCAACAGGCGCGTGCGGATGGCCTCTTGTACATTTCCGACCGGCACGCCCGCGGCAACAATTCGGGCCACCCGCTGGCCAATCTCTGGGACAATGGCGCGGACCCGGTGGCCATGCTCAATGACACGCTGGTCGTGCGCGAGGCGGCTCTCGAGCGGTTCGGAACCGACGTGATGGCGCAAGGCCTGCCGCTCAGCGAGATCCGCAACGTCTTCCCGCCGATCTATCTGTATCACCGCTACCAGGTGGAAGCCGCCGCCAAGGCGCTGGGCGGGGTCCTGTTCGCCTATGAAATCAACGGTCCCGGCGTGGAAGGCGTCACCGATTACGATCCGGCCCGTCAGCGCGCCGCCCTGGATGCGCTCGCTGCAACCCTTGAGCCCGGCATGCTCGACATCGCCGATGAGACCTTGCAGCTTCTGACGCCTTCGCCCTTTGCTGATTATGATCCGATCGCGCGGCGCGAACAGTTTGAAAGCGATCAGTATCCGGCCTTCAGCCGGGCGAACGCCGCCGCGGCCGCGGGCCGGATCACGCTTGACGCCATGCTGGCGCCCGCGCGTATGGCGCGCATGGAGGAACAAAGCGCCCGCCACGCGAACGGGTTGGCGCCCGAGACAGTCTTCGAACGCATTGAAGCGGTTCTGTTTGACGCCCCGCGTGATGAAGCCGCCCGGCTGCGCCCCATCCGGCAAGCGCTGCAGAGCGAATATGTGAGCCAGCTGCTCACCACAGCGGCCAGCACGACGCCCAGCGCGGCGCGCCTCGCCCGGCATCGGCTCGACGGTTTGCAAGCCGAGCTGTCCGGTCGTCGCTCGTCTATCGGTCCGGATCAGGCCACGGCCCTGTCCGCCATGATCGGGGCGGGTCTGACCGCCATTGATGAAGGCCGGACGGTGTCTGTCCCCAACACCGACATCCCGCCCGGCAGCCCGATCGGTGCGGATGGCTGTTTTCACTGTGACAGCGGGGCGCGTCTGGGCCTGAACTGAACCCGTCACCTCTTGCTCTCCCGCGCGAACCACGGTCAGACTGATCAGGTTCGCGCGGGTGACGCCAGAAAGGGTTCGCCATGCCTAATCCGACTTTCGCCCTGACAGGGGTGCTTGTTCTGTTACTGGGCGGCTGCGCAGCATCTTCAAACTCGCACGCTTTTGTCTTTCCAGCCTCGGTCGGCGCCTTCGGGGACGGCTATCCCGTGTCTGGCGCGCCCTGCCGACGCCTGGGCGAAACCGCCGCCACCAGCAATTATCTCGATCATACGGCTGACCTTGTCGGCTGCCCGGACCGCGCCAAGGCGCGCGCGCTGGGCGGACACCTGGTCGATCAGGTGGACGGCGTCTGGATCGTCTCTGTTCCCAATGGGAAACCCTAGCCCGTGTTCGTGATTGACGCGGCGCGCCGGATTGCGGCACACGCGCGGTTCTGTGGCGAAGGAGTTCAGCCATGAGCCTCACCGAAACCCCGAGCGAGCGCAGCCTCTTCCATTCCGTCCTGCAATTGTGGGCGCTCTTGCTGGGTATTGCGCTGCTGCTGGCGGGCAATGGCCTGCAGGGCACGCTTCTGGGCGTGGTGGCGGAAGATTCAGGCTTCTCCTCGGCCCTGACCGGTCTGGTCATGACCGCCTATTTCGCGGGTTTCTTCGCCGGATCTGCAGGCGCTGAACGCCTGATCGGCCGGGTAGGCCATGTGCGAACCTTCGCGGCGCTCGCCTCGCTGGGCTCCATCGCCATTCTCGTGCACGGCCTGATCATCGACCCCTGGGTCTGGGCGGGCATGCGCTTTCTCACCGGCTTCAGCTTCGCTGGTCTCTACGTGGTGGCCGAAAGCTGGCTCAACCGGGAGAGCTCGAACACCTATCGCGGCGCCTTGCTGGCCATCTACATGATCATCACCCATGGCAGCCTCGCCGTCGGCCAGGGCCTTCTGAACGTCGCCTCGACCTCGAGCCTGACGCTCTATGTCTTCTCGTCGATCATCATTTCAGGCGCCCTGGTGCCGATCCTGCTGAGCTCCGCCCCGCAGCCCCACTTCACCCTGGATGTGGAACGCCTGACCCTGCGCAAGCTGTTCTCGATCTCCCCTCTGGGCCTGACCGGCAGCTTCTGCGCCGGCGTCGCCAACGGCATCATTCTGGGCATGGGCGCGGTGTATGCGCGCCGACTGGGCTTTGAAGTGGGCGGCGTGTCGCTGTTCATGGCCGCCTGCCTGGTGGGCGGCGCAGTCCTGCAATGGCCCATCGGGCGGCTGTCTGACACGACCGATCGCCGCTATGTCATTGCGGGCGTCGCAGCCACCGCCGCAGTGATCGCGGCGATGATGCCCATGGCCGCCGAACAGGGCTTGCTGGCCCTGACCCTGGCGGGCTTTCTGGCCGGCGGGCTGACCATGACCCTCTACCCGCTGTCGATGGCGCACACCCATGACTGGCTGGATGTGGACCAGATGACCCCGGCCTCCAGCGCACTGGTCATGGTCTATGGCGGAGGCGCCATGCTGGGTCCGCTGGGCACGGGCGTCCTGATGGGCGCGTTCGGCACCAACGGGTTCGCCTATTATCTCATCGCGCTCTGCCTGGCGCTCAGCGCCTATGCCGTCTACCGCATCACCCGCCGCGAAGCGCCGGACAGCACCGAGGATTATCTCATGGCCCCGGCGGCGATCTCCGCCGGCGAATACTGGGCGGAAACCGCCGTGGAAGAAGCCGGAGAGGCCGAGGAGCAGACCCAGGCAAGCGCGCCCTAGACCTTGATCGTGCCCCGGTCCGCCTGGAGGATCAGCTTGCGGTAGTCGTTGAGATCGCCGTCATAGCGGCTGGCGCGCCCCTGATTGACCAGCCAGAGCTGATCGGCCGTGCCCTCGGCCAGATAGACATCGTGGGTGATGAGGATCACGGCGCCCTTATAGTCGTTGAGCGCGTAGACCAGCGCCTCCCGGCTATCGATATCCAGGTGCGAGGTGGGTTCGTCGAGGATGAGCACGTGCGGCTTCTCCATCGCCATCAGTCCCAGCAGCAAGCGCACCTTCTCGCCGCCTGACAGCTTCTCGATCTTGGTGCCGACCTTCTCATGGGGAAAGCCCATGGCGGCGGCCGCGGCGCGCTGCTTGGATTCCGGCGACCCCTGGGGCAGGGCGTCCTGAACGTGCTGCAGGACGGTCTCGCCCTCGCGCAGTTCATCCATCTGATCTTGCGAGAAATACCCGATCCGCAAGGCGCGCGGCGCGGTGCGATCCCCGGACAGGAGCGGCAGGCGTTCGGCGATGGACTTGACCAAGGTGGTCTTGCCCTGACCGTTGGCGCCGACAATGGCGATCCGGTCTTCGGGATCGAGCCGCAGGTCGACGCCCTTGAGGATCACCGCATCCTCGCCATAGCCCACATCAGCATCGCGCAATTGCAAGAGCGGCGGAGACAACGTGTCCGCCGAGCTGGGGAAAGAGAACGGCGTTGTCCGCTCGGCGATGGGAATGGTGATTTCCTGCATCTTTTCAAGCCGCTTCACCCGCGACTGGGCCTGGCTGGCCTTGGACGCCTTGGCGCCGAAGCGATCAATGAAGGCCTGAAGGTGCGCGCGATCGGCTTCCTGCTTGGCGCGCTGGCTTTCCAGAAGCGCGGTCTTGGCGGCGCGCAGCTTCAGCCAGGCGTCATAGCCGCCCGGCGAGATGGTAAGCTGTTGGTGTTCGAGCGCCAGCGTATGGGTGACGCAGCGGTTCAGCATTTCCCGGTCGTGGCTGACGATCAGGACGGTGTGAGGATATTTCTTCAGATAGCTCTCAAGCCAGGCCGCGCCCTCGAGGTCGAGATAGTTGGTCGGCTCATCGAGCAGCAACAGGTCCGGTTCGGAAAACAGCACGCCGGCGATGGCCGCGCGCATGCGCCAGCCGCCCGAGAACTCCCGCGTGGGCCGATACAGGTCTGCGTCCGTAAATCCCAGACCCATCAGAACCTCGGCGGCCCGCGCTTCGGCGGACCAGGCGTCGATATCGGCGAGCCGCATGTGTATCTCGCCAATGCGGTCAGGATCGGTGGCGGTCTCCGCCTCCTGCATCAGGGCATGGCGTTCCTCATCGGTGGCGAGAACCACATCGAGGATCGTATCGTCAGACGCCTCCACCTCCTGCGCCACCCAGCCCATACGCGCACCCTTGATCAAACGGATCGGGGAGTCGGGCGAAGGCTGGTCGATCTCCTCTCGGATCAGCCGCAGCAAGGTGGACTTGCCCGTGCCGTTGCGCCCCACCAGACCGACCTTCCAGCCGCTGGAGATTTGCGCCGAGGCGTTTTCAAACAGCGAGCGGGCGCCGATGCGGTAGTCGAGATTTGAGATCGTAAGCATCAGGGGGGTGTAACCCTCATCGCGCGCGACGCAATGAAAACACGCTGCAGGTGCAGCAATCGCCCATGAAAAAGCCCGCCGGGAGCGGCAGGCCTTTCCTGTTCACAGCTGATGGGCCAGTCGCCTTAATAGCCGCCGAAGGAGCCGGCCGGGCCAGGGAAGACCACCGGGCTTTCCGAGCCGTCCGGCGCCACGGACGAGACGCCGAAATAGTAATTGTCGATCACGATGTTCTCGAGCGTGTATTCGGTCACATCGCCCACATAGCGGCTATGGGTCCATTGCGGCGCATCGGTAAGACGCCAGTAGATGCGATACCCCATCAGATTGTCCGCTTGTTCGCCCTCGGGCCGGGCCCAGCTGAGCGTGGTGGACGGCTGGACGGCGCCGGAAATGCTCACCTCCGCGGGGAAGGGCGGCGCGCCCGCCAGCTGGGCGAGGGTGGCGACATTGAGCCCGGTCAGCTTGGCGGCATAGTCAAAATCCACCGCTTCGAGCACATCGCCATACTCGATGCCGTCCTCGACCCGGATATCCTGATGCTGGCGGTTATAGTCTTCATGGGTCTCCATGATCCGCACGCCCGGCATGCCCGCCTCATTGAACGGACGATGGTGGCCGCCGCGCCCGAACCGGTCGAGACGGTAGACCATCATCACATCAAGGTTGGGCACATACTGGTCTGCGGTGCGGTCAATGAAGCGCGCCAGATTGCGCGACGGGGAATCCACTTCGCCGCCGGTGAAGCGGCGGATGCGCGCTTCCTCGGGCGTCTCCGTCGCGCGCGTGCCTTCGGAAAAGACCCGCGCGGTGCTGTTGTTCACCACGCCATCAATGCCGGCGCTATTGCCGATCATGTCATTGTTGATGACCGCCTTGAGCCGCCAGCCCTGTTCAAGCGCGTAATCGGCCACGATGCGTCCGCCGAACAGGCCCTGCTCTTCACCGGCGAGGGCCGCATACATGATCGAGCCGGCGAACTCGTCCTGGGTCAGGACGCGCGCGGCTTCAAGCACGCCGGCCACGCCGGACGCGTTGTCATTGGCGCCCGGCGCATCGATCTCGGCGTCCATGACATCGGAGGCCCGGCTGTCGATATCGCCCGACATCACCACCATCCGGTCCGGATCGAGCGTGCCGCGCTGAATGGCGATGACCGAAACCACGTCGACCGGATCGGGAATACGACGCTCGCCGCTGATGGTTTCGGAGACATACATGACCTCAAGGCAGCCGCCGCACTCTGCGGAAATGCGCTCGAACTCGTCATAGATCCATCGCCGCGCCGCGCCGATGCCGCGCGTGTCGCTCTCGGTTTCGGACGCCGTATGACGTGTGCCGAAGCTGACCAATGTGGTGATGTCCTGCTCGATCCGCTCCGCCGACACTGCGGCCACATGATCATGCACGTCCAACACTTCAGATGGCGGCGCGACCTGCGCGCTCGCCGCCCCGGTCAGGCCGGCGGCCAGGACCATGCTGACAATAATCCGCATACCGAAAACTCCCCTGTTCTGGCCCGTTCGGACTCAGTCGACGCGCAAGCTAGACTGCGGAGCCAGCTCCGCCAAGGCGACAGCGTGAGGCGAGGCTTACGCGCCCGGCCCGGTCGGCGCCGCCAGCGCGACATTGAGGTCGATCACGGCGAGCGCCAGATCCGCCTGGGTATCCACCAGCGCTTCGCGGTTGCCGATCAGGGTGCGTTGCGCGTCCAGAACGTCGATGAAGCTCGCCAGCCCTTCCCGATAGAGCGCGTTGAGCTGGTCATAGGCGCGTTCGCCCTCGACCACGGCGATCCCCAGATCATCGAGACGCGCCTGCACGCTCTCGATGGCGACGAGCCCCGTTTCAACCTCTTCCAGCGCCCCAAGAACCACATTCTGATAGGCGAGCGCAGCTTCAGCCGCCTGAGCCTCGGCGGCGGTCAGCTCGGCCTGTCGGCGCCCAAAATCAAACAGCGGAATATCCAGCACCGCACTGAGGCTGGCGGTCAGGTCCGTCGACAATCCCTCATCAAGATCGGTGCTGACGGCGCCGGGCAAGCGCAGGGAGGGATAAAGCTCGGCGGCCTGAACCCCGATATTCGCCGTCGCTGCGACGAGGCGCGCCTCGGCGGCGCGCAGATCGGGCCGCCGCTGGATCAGCGCGGCGGGCGCGCCGATATCAATCGCGGCCCCATAGCCCAGCTCAAGCGCATCGCTCTGCCGCGAGCCGATATCTTCGAGAAAGGCGATCGGCTGGCCCGGCGACCGGCCCAGAAGTACGGCGAGGCCATTGAGCGCGCGGGTTTCCTGAAGCTGCAAGGCGCCGCGTTGCGCCCGTGTCCGCGCCAGATCCGCCGCCGCACGGCGAACATCCAGATCAGCCGACAGGCCTGCTTCGGCCCGACTTTGAACAATGTCGAGCGTGCGCTGTTGCAGGTCGAGCGACGCGTCCAGAAGCGCCAGGCGCGAACGGGCGCGCCGCAGCTGGACATAGAGCGTCGCTGCGGAGGCGGCAGTCAGGCGGCGCAAATCCTCAAGCTCATACGTGCTGGCCAGCACCTGAGCCTGGGCCCGGTCCTCAGCGCGACGCAAGCGCCCATTGATGTCCAGCACCTGAGAGAAGGAGAGCGAGGCTGAAGCACTGTCGGCGCCGGAGCTGCGCGCCGTAAAGGACAGCCCGCCATCCACCGTGGGGAGAAAGTCCGAACGCGCCGCGCCCAGAAGGGCTTCGGTGGCGATCAGTCGCTGGGCGGCTTGGGCGATGTCGAGATTGGCGGCCAGCGCCTCATTCACCACCGTGGCGAGCGTGGGATCTTCGAAACCGGACCACCAGGCTGCCTCGGCGGGTCGGGACGCATCGTGTTCAAGCGGGCGTGAGAATTGCTCGGGCTCCGGCGTCTGCGGCGGCGCATAGTCCGGGCCGGCCATGCAGCCAGGCAGGGCCAGCGTCGCTGCCGCCAGAAGGGCACGGGACATTTGCATCATTCCGCCGGTCCGTTGTCGCTGAGCACTATGGCGTCCGCCGCGTCGAGCTCGGACGCCAGCCGGGCTTCCGCCGCCGCGCGTGGCGAGCCGAACCGCGCCAGTCCCAGATAGACCACCGGGGTCAGGAACAGGGTGAAGGCCGCAGCCAGCCCCAGCCCGCCAAACACGGTCCAGCCAATGGAAACCCGGGCCTGAGCCCCGGCGCCCGTGGCGAGGATCAGCGGCAAGGCGCCCAGAACCGTCGAGATCAGGGTCATGGCGATCGGACGCAGGCGAATGATCGCGGCTTCCTCGATCGCCGCCCGGACGGACTTGCCTTCGGCGCGCAGCTGATCGGCGAATTCCACCACCAGAATGCCGTTCTTCGCCATCAGACCGATCAGCATGACCAGCCCGATCTGGGAGAAGATATTGAGCGATGTACCCGTAAAGAAGAGCGCATAGACCGCCGCCGCCAGGGCGAAGGGCACGGTGAGCATGACCACGAGCGGGCCGGTCAGGCTTTCAAACTGCGCCGCGAGCACCAGGAAGACGATCACCAGCGCGAAGACATAGGTCAGGATCAGATCCCGGGTCGCCTGGTTCAGGGTTTCCGCCTCGCCTTCAAACAATAGCTCGATGTCGTCAGGCAGCGTCTCATCGGCCAGGCGACGCATTTCCTCGGCCGCTTCGGCGATGGTCGCACCGCCGACAATGTCGGCTTCAAGCTCGATGGCCCGGCGCTGTTCGGTGCGATCAAGCTCGGCCGCTACGCCCTCTTCCACAATGGTGGTCAGCGCTGAAAGCGGGATCAACTCGCCGGAATTGGCGCGCACATAGAGATTGCGCAGATCCGCCGGATCCTGCACGGCGCCCGTCTCGCTTTCCAGCACAATGGGTATCACGCGGTCATTGACGTTGAGATCGACGAGGTTTTCGCCATCCACCATGGCGCGCAGCGTGACCGAGAGCTGATCCAGCGGCACCCCCAGATCCGCCGCGCGGCGGCGATCAATCTGGATGGAAAGCTGGGGCTGGGTGGGCTCATAGCTGATCTCGGGATTGTCGAGGATCTGAGATTCCGCATCCAGCCGGTCCGCCAGGGCGCGTGTGGCTTCAAAGATCGAGGGGTAATCGCCCCCGGTCAGGGACACCTCGATGCCGTCGCGCTGCCCCCCGCCACCGCCAAAGCTCAAACCGCCGCGTCCGAAGGCGCTGGCGCGCACGCCGGGAATTTCCGACAGCGGGCCGCGCAGCTCGGCGGCGATTTCAGACTGGCTGCGGGTGCGTTCGCCATAGGGCGCGAGCGGCGCGGTGATGAAGATGCGGTTCGGGTCCCAGCGCCCCACCACGGTGAGCAGGGATTCAATCTCGCCGCTCTCGATATAGGGCTGGAGAATGGCTTCGATGCGGTCCGCCTGTCGGTCCATGTAATCAAGACCGACGCCATCCGGCCCGCCCGCCCAGACATAGACCACCCCGCGATCCTCTTCCGGGGTCAGCTCACGATCGAGACCCATGGCGGCGAAGACCGCGCCGCCTGCGGCCAGAACGCAAATCCCGGTAGTAGCCCAGGGATGATCCAGCGCCTTGCGGATCAAGCGTGCATAGGTGCGTGAGAAGACGCCGCCAGCGCGCCGGATCGGGCCGGTCTTGTCATCACCGGAGGTCAGGTCGAGGCGCGCCGCGAACGCGGGCACGACCGTCAGAGCGACGAAGGATGAAATGATCACGGCGAGTGCGAGCAGGAAGCCGAACTCGCGGAACAAGCGGCCCGCCGTGGACGGCAGGAAGGAGATCGGCACAAAGACCGCCACCAGCACCGCCGTTGTGGCAACCACGGCGAAGAACACCTGGCGCGAGCCGATGACGGCGGCGGCGCGGCGTCCCACGCCCTTGGACTGGAGGCGGTGAATGTTCTCAAGCACGACAATGGCGTCGTCCACGATCAACCCGGTGGCCAGCACCAGCGCCAGCAAGGTGAGGATGTTGATCGAGAAACCAAAGAGCCACAGCCCCGCAATCGCGCCCACAAGAGCTGCCGGGATGGCCGCGGACGGGATCAGCGTTGCCCGGAACTTGCCCAGGAACAGCCAGATCACGCCCACCACGATGAGCACCGTGATGGTGAGGGTCAGAAGCACTTCCTGGACGGATTCGCGGATGAATTCGGCCTCGTCAGACGTGACCGTGATCTCCAGATCATCAAAACGGTCATTGAGCTGCGCCACGCGCTCCTGCACCGCGTCGGAAATATTGATCGTGTTGGACCGGGCCTGGCGAATGACCCCGATGCCGATCACGTCCCGGCCATCAAGCCGGGTGAAGCTGGTGGCGTCGGCCGGGGCGAAGAAGGCTTCGGCCACATCGCCCACACGTGTCTGGTCCTGGATGATCACCGCCTTGACCCGTACAGGGGTCGCCGCGGTGGCCTCTGCGCGCACAATCAGCTGCTGGTCCGTTGACCGGAAACTGCCCACCGGCACGTCAAACGGGGCCTGGCGCAGGGCGTCGGCCACATCACCCACGGTCAGGCCGAACCGGCTCAGACGGATGGGATCGATGACCACGCGCAATTGCTGGCCCCGATCACCGGACAGGTTCACCGTCGCCACGCCGTCAATGGCGGTCAGCTCGGGCACGATGTCGTTCTCGATCAAGCGCGTCAGCTCTTGCTGGTCATAGACGTCGCTGACCACCGCCAGACTGACAATCGCTTCGGCGTCATCATCGGCCTTGACCACGCTGACCTGTTCGACCCGATCGGGCAGACGCCGGCTGACCTGGCTGACCGCTTCGCGCAGGTCCGAGGCGGCGTTGTCCAGATCCACGCCGGGATTGAACTCGACACGGATGCGCGCGCTGTTCTCTTCACTGGAAGACCGGATCTCCCGAACCCCGCTGACCCGGGCCGCCGCCCCTTCCAGAACGCTTGTGACTTCGGCGTCCACGGTTTCAGGCGCAGCGCCCGGCAGCACCGCGCGCACGGTGGCGATCGGACGGTCCACATCGGGCAGCTCGCGCACTTCCACTGCCAGCAGGGCGGCCAGTCCGGCGATCACCACGAGCAGGTTGAGCACCACCGCCAGGATGGGGCGTTTAACGGCGAGCGCCGGGAGATCGGATCCGGGCGGTGTCATTGCGCATCCGCCTCCTGAACCGCATCCCCGGACGGCCAGGCGGCCACCGGCGAGGTGACTTGCGCCTGACGGGTTTCAATCAGCTCAACCGGCGCGCCCTCACGCATGCGCTGCACGCCTTCGGCCACGACGAGGTCGCCTGCACCGAAGGCGCCATTGACCAGAACCGTGCCCTGCCGGCGCTGAACCAGCGTGATCGGTTCCTGCAAGGCGCGCCCTTCGCGGATGATCCAGACATAGGCGCCGTCGCTGCCCCAGCTGATCGCGGCTTCGGGCACGACCGGCCAGGCATCGGAAAGCAGTTCGAACTGGACCGAAAAGCTCATGCCCGGACGCAATTGGTCATCGCGATTTTCCAGGCGCGCCCGCACGGTGAACGTCCGGGCGGTCGGATCAATGCGGCTGTCCACATTGATGACTTCGGCGTCATAGGCGCGGTCCGCGCCGGCGAAGGGCTGGGCGCTGACCACATCGCCGACCTCGATCCGACCGAACACCTGTTCAGGCGGATTGAAGTCCACATAGAGCGCGGTGCGATCATCAAGCTCAGTGATCACGGTGGTGGTCGTCACCCGGGCTCCGGCATCGATATCGGTCAAGCCGACAAAGCCGTCGAACGGGGCGCGTACAATGCGGCGCGCCAGCTCGACTTCAGCCTGCTCCACCTCGATCTGGGCCGCCTCGAGCGCGGTGACCGCCTCATCGATCTGGCTGTCAGACACCGCGCCCGTATCTTCAATCCGGCGATAGCGCGCCAGCAATTGTTCCGCTTCACGCACGGCCACCTGAGCTAGGCGCAAATCCAGTCGCTGCTCGTCGGCTTCCAGCCGGATCAGCACATCGCCCGCTTGCACACGGTCGCCAGCGCTGAATTCAACGCTTTCCACCTCACCGGCGGCTTCAGAATAAATGGTGGCGCTGGCCATGGCGCGCGCCGTGCCGAGCGCTTCGATCCGCTCGGCCTCGCGTTCCACCACGACTTCCTGGGCGATGACGCCCACACTTCGCTCAGAGCGCGCCGCATCCGGGCGCGACTGGGAGGCGGTGCCATCAGAACATGCGGAAACGACGCATGCTGCGAGCGCAAGCGGGATCAGTGAATGCTTCATGGCACTCCCCTACGTAACATTAACGCCAGCGGATCACAGGGGCGCCCGCGAAAAGTCTGACGCCAGGCCGACGCATGAGCCTTCTCGCTGATCGACCGGCCCACGCGCCATGTTGTTAGAACCGGCAAGATCGACTACCGCTCATAGTCTCAAACCCGCTCCAGCATGGATGCCCAGGGCATGACACACGCGGACCATGATCTTTCATCGATTTTGGACGAATGCGCACAAGAGGCTCAAAAGCTGATCGGCCAGGGGCATGTGGCCGATTACATACCCGCCCTCGCCCGCATCAACCCCGACCAGTTCGGCATGGCCGTCTGCGGCGTGGACGGGACCGAGTTCACGGTCGGTCAGAGCGACACCTCCTTTTCCATCCAGAGCATTTCCAAGGTCTTCACCCTGGCCCTCGCCCTGCAATCACCCGGCGCCGCCAGCGTCTGGGAGCGCGTGGGGCGCGAACCGTCCGGCAACGCCTTCAATTCGCTCGTCCAGCTGGAATCCGAACGGGGATTGCCGCGTAACCCCTTCATCAATGCCGGGGCGATCGTCGTCACCGATGTCATCACCAGCCATTTCGTCAGTCCTGTCCTGCAGATCCTGAGCCTGGTGCGCAAATACGCCAATTGCGACGACATCTATATCGATGAGGAAGTGGCGGATTCCGAAGAGGAAAGCGGCCATCGCAATGCCGCGATCGCCCACCTACTGAAAAGTCAGGGCAATCTGGTCGCAGACGTGGATGACACCCTGGCCGCCTATTACCGGCAGTGTTCCATCGCCATGACCTGTCGGGATGTCGCCCGGGCCTTTCTGCCTTTGGCGGCAGCGGGTCAGCATCCCCTGACCGGCCAGACGCTCATGCCGGCCCTGCGCGCCAAGCGGATCAATTCCCTGCTCCTGACCTGCGGGCTTTATGACGGTGTGGGAAATTTCGCCTATCGCGTGGGCATTCCCGCCAAATCCGGGGTGGGCGGGGGCATCGCAGCCGTTATTCCGGGCCATTACTCGATTTGTGTCTGGTCGCCCGAGCTTGATGAGCTGGGCAACTCCCTGGCGGGCACACGGGCGCTGGAAGTCTTCTCTCACGAGACCAATCTCTCTGTGTTTTGAAGACAGCGACAAGGCGCATGGGCCGCGAGCCCGGTGCAACCAATAAAAATATTATGCGTCCTAGTCATATCAATTTAAAATCTGTTAATCTCATGTGACGGGGAAAATCTCCGTCAGAACAAATAATAAAAATACTTAGGTCTCTCCACGCGTTTTCACTTCGAAGGATATGCTGTGTTTTTCAATGAACTTCAGTCTGACGACGGCAAGGCCCGCGAACCCTACGAAGATTACGTCAAATGGATGAAGAGCCGGAACCTCGATTCACTGAGGGACAAGTCACAGGAAGCCGATGAGTTCTTCCGAAGAACCGGCATCACCTTCAATGTCTACTCCGAAGAAAAAGCTGACGAACGCCTTATCCCCTTCGATCAGGTGCCCCGGATCATCTCGGCCAAGGAATGGGCCCGACTGTCCAAGGGCATCGAGCAGCGCGTCGTCGCGCTCAACGCCTTTCTTCACGACATCTACCATGACCAGGAAATCCTGAAGGCGGGTCGGCTTCCGCAAAGCCTGATCGCCAATAACGAAGCCTTCCTGCCCCAGATGATGGGGGTGGAGCCCGGCGGCGGCGTCTACACTCATATCGTCGGGGTCGATCTCGTCCGGACGGGCAAGGATGAGTTCTATGTCCTGGAGGACAATGCGCGCACGCCGTCGGGCGTCTCCTACATGCTGGAGAACCGGGAAACCATGCTGCACATGTTCCCCGAATTGTTCTCCAACATAAATGTCGCCTCGATCAGCGATTATCCGCGCAATCTGCGACGCTCGCTGTCCCAATGCGCGCCGCCCGCGTGCAAGGGCCAGCCGGTCATCGCCGTGCTGACGCCAGGCATCCACAATTCCGCCTATTACGAACACGCCTTCCTGGCCGACCAGATGGGCGTGGAGCTGGTGGAGGGCCATGACCTGCGGGTGGTGGATGGCCGGGTGACCATGCGCACCACGCGAGGCTACACCCCGATCGATGTCATCTATCGCCGGGTCGATGACGACTATCTCGACCCGCTGAACTTCAATCCGGAGTCCATGCTCGGCGTGCCGGGCATTTTCGACATCTATCGCGCCGGCGGCATCACCATCGCCAACGCGCCAGGCACCGGCATTTCCGACGACAAGGCGCTGTACTCGTACATGCCTGACATTGTCGAGTTCTACACCGGGTCCAGCCCCTTGCTGAACAATGTGCCGACCTGGCGCTGTTCGGAGCCGGACTCCCTCGCCTATGTGCTCGACAATCTTGAGGAGCTGGTCGTCAAGGAAGTGCATGGCTCGGGCGGGTACGGCATGCTGGTCGGGCCGGCGGCCAGCGCCAAGGAGATCGCGGCCTTCCGCGACAAGCTCAAGGCCAAGCCCGAGGGCTATATCGCCCAGCCGACCCTGGCCCTGTCGACCGTGCCGATCCTGACCGAGGCCGGGCTGGCGCCCCGCCATGTGGATTTGCGCCCCTTCGTGCTCGTCTCGCCCAACGGGGTCGACATCACGCCGGGCGGGCTGACCCGCGTGGCCATGAAGGAAGGCTCCCTGGTGGTCAATTCCAGCCAGGGCGGCGGCACGAAAGACACCTGGATACTGGAGGACTAGGCCCATGCTGGGATCAACCGCAAACGGCCTGTTCTGGATGTTCCGCCAGCTTGAACGCAGCGAGAACACCGCCCGGCTGATCGAGACGGGGTTCCGGATGGCCCTGACCCGTCAGGCGTCGGGCCAGAACGAATGGGCCTCCATTGTCCGGACCGCGGGATGCGAACCCGCCTTCAAGGAGCGCCATAAGGTTTTCAACGCCGAAAACGTCATCGATTTCCTGCTGCGCGACCCCGACAATCCCGCCAGCGTCCTGTGCGTCTTCAAGGCGGCCCGGACCAATGCGCGTTCGGTGCGGACGGCGCTGACGCGGGAAGTCTGGGAAAGCACCAACGAAGCCTGGCTGGCCTTGCAGGAATTGCTCGCCAAACCCGTCGAGATGAGCGAGCTGCCCAATGTGCTGGGCGCTATTCGCAAGTCGAGTGCGCTGGTGCGCGGCGCCTGGCACGGCACGGCCCTGCGCAATGACGTGTTCCTGTTCGCCCGGCTCGGCACCCGGATCGAGCGCGCCGACAATACGGCCCGCATTCTGGACGTGAAGTATTTCGTGCTGCTGCCGTCATCGGCCGCCGTGGGCTCCTCGCTCGACAATGTGCAATGGGAGACCATCTTGCGATCGGCCTCGGCGGCGCGTGCATTCAACCTGCTGTATGGCGGGGAGTCCTCGCCCAGCAAGATCGCCGAATTCCTGATCTTCAACCAGCAACTGCCCCGCTCGCTGCTGTACTGCTGCTCGGACAGCACCCGCATACTGGAGGATTTGTCGCGGATGTACGGCCAGCCCAACAAGGCGCTGGACCTGGCGCGGCCGCTGCTTGAATCGCTTCAGGCGGAAGAGATCGGCTCGATCTTCAAAAGCGGCCTTCACGAATTTCTGGGCGAGTTCCTGATCAAGAACAACGCCATCGGCCGCCAGATCGAAATCGACTTCAGATTTAACGAGTAGCCCATGCGCCTGAAGATCAGCCACAAGACACGATACGAATACAGCCACCCGGTGCCCTATGCGCTGCAACAGATCCGGCTGACGCCGCAATCAGGGCCCACCCAAACCGTCATCGACTGGTCGCTGGATCTGGGCGGCGCGACGGCTGAAGCCAGCTTCACCGATCAGCACGGCAATGAGGTGAGCCTGCTCAGCGTGGAACGCAACACCGAGTTCGTTGAGATCACCAGCACGGGCGAGGTGGAGACCCAGAACACATCCGGCGTGTTCGGCCCCCATACCGGCCATGTCCCGCTCTGGCATTACCTGTCTCAGACTGACCGGACCCGACCGGGCCCGGACCTGTCGCAAATGATCGCGGAATTTCAGCCCGGCGAGACCGACCCCATTGCGCGCCTGCACGCCTTGCTGGGCTTCATCGCCGAGCGTGTCAGCTATGACACCAACACCACCCATGTGGGTACGACCGCCGAGATCGCCGTCAGCACCGGCAGCGGCGTCTGCCAGGACCACGCCCAGATCTTCATCGCCATCGCCCGGGCGCTCGGCTTTCCCGCCCGCTATGTCAGCGGATACCTCTTGATGACGGACCGCACCGAACAGGAAGCCAGTCATGCCTGGGCGGAAGTGCATGTGGACGGGCTGGGTTGGGTCGGGTTTGACGTCTCCAACCAGATCTCTCCGGACGAAAAATATGTCCGGATCGCCACCGGGCTCGATTCCATGCAGGCCGCCCCCATTGCCGGTTTCGTCTATGGGGGAAGCGAAGAATTCATGATTGTCAGCCTACAGGTTCAGCAGTAACGCAGAACACAGTCTGCACGCAGGAACCGAATCAACATGACCTATTGCGTTGGCATGCGCATCAATAAGGGCCTGGTCTTCATGTCGGACACGCGCACCAATGCGGGTGTGGATAATGTCTCGACTTTCAAGAAGATGTTCACCTGGTCGACGCCCGGCGAGCGGGTCATCGTACTTCAGACGGCCGGCAATCTGGCGACGACCCAGGCGGTGATCAGCCTGCTCGATGAGCGCATGAAAGCCCCATCGGACCGCAATCCGGGCATTCTCGAAGTCCCGACCATGTTCCAGGTCGCCAAATTGGTCGGCGACACCCTCAAGGAGGTTGTGGCGGCGCAATCGGGTCACGGACCGGCGGCGGATTCCCCATTCAGTGCGACCATCACCGTGGGCGGGCAGATCGCCGGCTCGGAGCCGCGCCTGTTTCTGGTCTATCCCGAAGGCAATTTCATCGAAGCGTCTGATGAGACGCCTTATTTCCAGATTGGCGAAACCAAGTACGGCCGGCCGATCCTGATCCGCGGCTATGATCCGCAGATGCAATTCACCGACTGCGTGAAACTGCTCATGCTGTCGTTTGAGTCCACGCTGCGCGCCAATCTGTCGGTGGGCATGCCGCTTGATCTGCTGACCTATGAGACTGACAGCCTCACCCTGGGGCGCGAGCGCCGCATCACCAGTGATGACGCCTATTTCCAGAGCCTGGCCGAAGCCTGGTCGGAATCCATCCGCGAATCCATCAAGGCGTTGCCCGACTACACGTTCTGATCAGAGGCTATCGCGCCTAGACGTGTATGGCGGTGAGTTCCGCGATATCGGACGAGGATTGCCGCACGGCCAGAAGAGCGTTCTCCACCGCATGCAGGGAGCTGTGATTGGCGTCGGATTTCACGTCGCGCAGGGTCAGTTCCAGCCTGTAATTCTGGGCGACGATCTCTCTGGGCGGCGTGAACTCACGCATGGGCAACAGGCCAATCGTCTTGAGCAGGCGATATTGCTCGGCGTTCTCGATCCCGTTCCTGGGACGCGCCAGATCGCCCAGCCGGGACAGCCAGTAAGCGTCGCGCGGCGACCAGACCGCATTGGCGACCGATTTGCGGCGCGAAGCGTGATGGCGAATACCGCCCAGCGTAATCTGGTCGGGTAGCGCCCGGGCGCCGGGATTGGCCTCGGCCCAATCCGAGACGGCCGTGGCGCTGTCGAGCGCTTGCGGCACGAAATCCTGCGCCACATGACGCATCAGCTGCATGAAGGCCGAGGGGCTCGAGCTCGCCTTGCGATGCGCGCCCTGCGCCAGACCATCAATCCCGCTCAGACGGGTGCGCCAGGTCTTCAAGCGCGGGTGTTTGTCCAGCATGTCCGAGCCCGCTTGCGTTGTGGAGATCACCTGCAGGGCGCCCGCCAGGCTGAACTCGGCCATGGCCGGCCGCTCGCCAAACAGGAACGGGCTGTCGCCCAGCGCCTTGTCCAGACGTTCAAGCGATGCCTGCAGCTGGGCTTTCACACTGTCCGCCACCTGCTCATCAAGGCCCCGCTTGGAGAAATGCTGGTTGAGCTGCGCCACGACAAGGCGGGCTTGCCGCGCTGCGAGATCGGCTGGCGTATCGGTCTCGAGAAACCGGGTCAGACGCGCTTCCGCCTGCTCGCGTTCGCACACCCAGAACAGGTAGTCCGCCTGTCGAGAGAAGCGTGAATCCGACCACGCTTCCAGAAGGTCGCTGGCGAAGCGCTGAGCGGGCGTGTCGGGATGCACGGTCCGGGCGGCATGGTCACGGCGCAAGCTGTCCAGCAGCAGCCGCGTATCGGTATAGGCATGCTGATCCGAACACACGATGACCGGCGTCGCGACGCTTTTCAGCCTGGGTTTGATGTAGGTCTGCACCACATTCAGCGTGGCGGGTTTTTCCGTCATCGGCAGGTTCGCCCAGCGCAAGAACAGGCGCGCCTTCACCGTGGCGGCGGAAAACGGCGTTCCGATAAGCGTGTACGTCAAAGCCATGTCGTGAACCTTCCAGTGTGGTCTGGAGGAATAACGATACGTGGGCGAATCCGTTCCTTGGCGCGACGACGCCCTCGCCCCCGATCGGATCAGCCGCGGCGCAAATCGCGGAACAGCCAGACAGACTTTGATGACAGGAAAATCTAGGGGGAGGGAGAGAGTGTGAGACGAGATAAACCCCCTGAAACCCCACCTAAACAGACACTTAAGCTCGCATTGTTGTATTCTTGTGCACGACAGTTCGTACCGGCTCTTGTTGCTTGCCTGCCAGATTTCAATCGGGGCCACATCCATCGTCTGATGGGCGAATGGGCCCGTTGGCCGGCTTGCGATACAACGAATGTCCTGATGACGGGGCGGTTACCAATGCGCCTTTTCAAAGGCCATTGCGAGTGTCGTCCCGCTCCAGATTTGGTCCGCATATCTCGCGAGAGACTGCGATGCTTCCGTAATGGAACTCAAAGACGCGTATCGTGCAGTTTCCAGGGCATGGTGCAGCCCGTCCCCAAAACGAGGGGGCGTTCTAATCAAGGCATCGCCCACGCCCAGAACTGCGCAGTCTGATGAAATATGGCTACGGGTCAGGGCTGAGCCGCCATATTGGACACCCGTTCGGTGCAAAGCGCCTCGTCGCAGGCCAAGCGCCTGTTCGACGTGGCGGCTCATGGCTTCAAGCTCACACGACTCTTCCGCCGGAACCGCAGCGGTCACCAATACCTCGCCTCCATCGTTGCCCACCAGAATGAAGCCAGATCCAAGTTCTGCGCCACGCGGTTGCAAATCGGGCGAGATCAAACGCCAGCTATTGTAAATCCATCGGTCTTCCAAATGAGAGATCTTCAAAACGCCACCGCCCGCGCGCGTCGCCATTTCAGCAGCAGCATAGCTGCCGCCACTGGCGTCGATCACACGTTCCACCGGGTCCAGGCTGCGAGACGCGACGCTTGCTTTCCAGCCTCTCAGTGCACCCGAAAGGCTCTCCAGGCGCTGCTCCCAAAGGACATCAGAGCTCCCTTCGACAGCCGACCGCAATCGCCTCAATAGAGACGCGCGACCGCACGAGGCGAGCTCCCAGGAGGGAACGCCGAGAAGCGCGGCGCAATCGTCCAGATCTTCAGGTTTAAAGCGATGAGCGTGGTCGGCGGCGAAGCCGAGACTATCGCGCGAGCCAGAGTCGATCACGCGACATGTCGCGCCAGCTTCTTTCAACATCAACGCTGAAAGGCATCCGGAGAGTCCCGCACCGACGATCAATGCATCCATTTAGCCAAGGGCAGCGCCACTTGCGCTCATGTCCTCGCCAGCGACGACGACGAAAAACCAACCGCCGCTTCGATCAAGGGCCCTGCGGGCGGCCTCCACGGCATGCTCACTCGCACCCCGCTCGGGGTATCGCATTTCACCCGGAAACTGCATTTCGCCTGGAAACTGCATCTCACCGGGGAAGAAATTCTGACCGGGAAAGGCGCGAGGGCCCGGAAGCCTGGACCGCCCTCTCTGAAGTCTCATCGACCGGGATTGAAAGACGTCCACCTCACCCTCTGAGCTGATCCGAACGGCAATGAGGCTGGCTTCCACGGCTTCGGCGTCTGTTTCCACTATGATTGACAATCGCCGCGCCAGAGCGCGACGCAAGGCTTCGCCAGAGAGCCCCTCCAGGCGCTCAACGCCTTCAAATCGGATTGACACGGAGCCCCCTCGTCCTTCAGCGAAGGCCACGGGTGCGATTGTGGCGCCGGCGGCGAGAACAGCCGTTCCGAGGGCGAAGCGGCGACGCGAGATAGCTTTTGCCATGAGGCTCCCCTGACGTTCCAAGTGACGCAATAATCGTCCCGACAATTGCCTCCGGTTGGAATACGTCAGTTGATGTATGACGGAGCCTAGTCAGCGATGGCCTGCGCCACTTGATCAGGCGCTGCATACAGCAGCAGCTGGCCTTCGCCATCGACCACTGTGAGCGTGGTGTGGTTATGCTTGCGGACAAAGGCTTCCAGCTTGCCCACTGGAAAAATCGTGTTTTCAGAACCGTGGATGAAGTGCACGGGCAGCTTGGCCTCGGTGATAAGGCTTTCCCAGTTGCTGACCCAGCGGCAGACATCCTCCACAAGCCTTGGCACATTCTCGAAGGAATAGGCGATATTGTCCCGCGTCACCGAGTAAAAGTATGAATCGGTGCGCACGCGCTCTTGCTCTTTTGGTGACCCCTCAAAGAAATATTCCACCGTGCGCTGTTCGCCGGCCTCATCCTTGTTGAAGTCGGCAGCGACCATACGGTGAGGCGCAATCAGCGCCTGGGGAAACAGGCGTGCGGGCAGAAATGTCCGACGCGGTGCGGAAGGCAAACGGATGAGCTCGCTCACCGAGACCACCGGAGCCCCAACATCGAGCATGACAGCGCGTCGGGCGCGTGCACCCAGACGCTGAGCCGCCGCCAGGGCGTACAGCCCGCCACTGCAATGGCCGACCAGCGTGCAGGCCTCGATCTCCAGGGCATCCAGCAATTGAACATAATCTTCGGCCAGCGCCTGCGGCCCATCCTTGGGTGAGCGCGTATCACTGAGGCCCGAGCCGGGCCGGTAGGGCGCGATGACGTGGAGGCCTTTCTGCGCCATGGCTTTTCGGACCGGCTCTGGCTGGGTCGGAGTCGTCGTGGGCTGGAGCATCAGCACCGTCTCACCCTCAAGATCGCCATACTCGGCATACGCCAGGCGCCGCCCATCGTGTAGCTTCATGGAGGCCAGACGGCTTTTGTGGCGCGTGATGGCGCTGGACGCGATGCGTCGGGCGCGCGGCCCGGAATCGGGGTGGTCGGGCTCGACCTCCCCTGTTTGCATCAGCCCGGCCACCAGACGCACCAGGCGCTTCTGGTCCTGGCTCTGGGTCTTGCTGAGCACGCTGTTCATCTGGGTTCTGACCGTGCGCAGCGAGCGCCCGCGCGATTGCGCGATCTGTTTCAGATCTGCGCCTTCAAGCAAGCGGCGCGTCAGGTCCAGCTCGGCATCGGTGAGTTGGAAGGCCGTGCTCAGAAGTTCGGCGATCGCCGGGTGCCAGCTGGTGCGTGCGCATATGAGCACGTATTCAGCCGTGCGCGCCTTGGCGTAGGCCCGCGGCAGCATGCGTTCGGCGATGAACAGATCCGGCGCGGCGTCATCGTGGAGATAAACCGGAATCAGAAGACGACGCTGGTCGACGGTCTTGTCCAGAAGCTCTGGAGCCTCCACCAGCGTAGAGCCCGCATCATCGCCCAGCGCAGCATCGCTCAGCCGGTCACCAACCTTGAGGTCCAAAAGGGCTGAAAACGCGGCGTTCTGAGCCAGAATTTCCAGTCTGGCGTCGAAAATGAGGGCGGGTTGGCGGAACCGTTCCACAAAGGCCGCCGGAGAATCGGCATGGGCCTGGATCGAAAGCTCATAAACCTCGGCGGCGCGTTCAAAATGTCGATTGAGGGAGTCCAGCCAGCCCGGATCGGTCAGCTTGTCCGCACGCGCGCGCGCATTGAGATGATCGTCAAACGGGGCGAAGATTTCATCATAGCCGGACCGGCCCGTGGCGGCCGCATACAGCGCCTCCACAAAATGAAGCGCGGTCGTCGTCACGTCCCCCTCATTGTCCTGCATCGAGGATCTGACCTGCCCACTCCACTACCCTAGATGGATACTAGCGCTATACGCACGAAATTCAACACATGCAGAAATACAGGCCCAAACCGTTGGGGGCGCTTACTGATACCCGCCGGTCATGCAGGCGCTCTGCACTTCCATCATTGCTCCCATCAAGTTGGGATTGGTCGCCAGCGCACGTCCAGCCTCAGCTTCGCTCATCCCCAGACCATCAGCAAAGGCTTCGAACCCACCCTGACCTTCAAGGTCCGCGGCCTGAATGCGAATGAGCAGGTCAAACTCGTCGACGTTGAGATGGGTCTCGAAATGATTGGCGGCACACGCGCAAACATCTGCAGCATCCTCGCCATGCTGCACTTCGCACAGCGCCAGATAGCGCTCACGCGGAGCCCCGCTCCCACGCGCCGCGTCAGCGGCCTCAGTCAAAGCGCTTGCATCCGCCTCAGCCTCGCACTGTCCGGGAATGTTCATGACCCGGGGGAACACTTGGCCGAGTTCGGCCTGCGCGCGGGCATCGGCGGAACGCGCCGCGCGCGTTGCCGTGGCTTCATCCAGTCCATCCCCGACCAGCGTCATGGCCGCCAGCATGCGAGCACCTTCGCTGGCTCCGCCCACGGCCTGGTCAAAGCGAGTGGTCAGGCACCGGCAATAGGCGTCAGACCCGGAACAACCTTGCTGCAGGACAGACGCGGCGCTCATGGCTTCAGCCTCCCCCAGGGCGGCCCGCGTGCGGTCATTCTCGGGGATGTCCAGATCACCGCCCTCACGCGCCGCTCGGGCCCGTGCCCGAGCCTCTTCCCCGGCCTCGATCATCGCGGCTTCCATCTCGCGTTGGGCGACGCCACCGCCTTCAGCGCGCGACACCGCCTGCGCCCCGACCGCGGCGCGTTCAGCCTGGCTGAAGCCGGGCGCATCATCGGCCCAGATCATGGCGGTGCAGTAATTCCTCACCGCGTTCTGCCGTGGAGCGATGGCCCCACGCGCCTCCTGCTCAAGCGCCTCGAACCGCTCCGGGCTGACACCCATCTGTTCGGCACGCACGCCAGCAGGATTTTCAGACGGGTCATCGGGATAGAGCGAAAAGGACAACAGATAGGCTTCCAACCCTTCAGAGCCCGCCAGATCCTCGAACATCGCGGCCTCGCACCCGCAGGCGCGCGCTGACCCGGCCCCCGCCGCATCGATGCAGCTGTTCGCAAACCGGGCCGCAACAGAATCGGCTTCAGGCTGGGGCGGCGCGGCCTGCGGCGCGCCGCCGATGACACACTGACCCTCAAAGTCTTCGATCGTCTCCAGCGCACCGCCGAGCTGATCAAAGGCGCGCTCCATATCCAGGATCGCGCTTGGACCTGATCCGCTTTGCACGACACGCTCAAACGCGGCATCAACAGGCTCACCGTCCTGACCGAGCGCATGGGCATAACGCGCAATAACGAGATCAGACGCGGCATCGCTCGGGGCGATCGCGCGGTGCTGGGCCACGTTTCGCGCCACACAGGCACAGTCGATATTGGGCCGGTCCAAGCTGCCGCAGAGCGCCATCGCCTGCCCGTCTTGAGCTTCGGCTGTTGGCAGGACAATCGCGATCATCGCTGTCGCCGCCAGGACACCTGCGCGCATCATAGCAACCCCTCCGCCTCAGCAAGATCGAGAATATCGAGCATGAGACGGGCGCCATCGGTGTCTCCACGTTCAAGCGCGCCGCTGCGCTGATCGTCGAACATATTGGTGTAACTCACCTGCAGGACGAGATCCTCGCCAAGAAAGCGGGTCATGCCCGCGCCGATCCGGGTCGTGCGGCCCGGGACCAGTGTCGCACCAGCCGGGGCCATCATGATGTCCCGGCCCTCAATCGAGAGCTGTCTATAGCTGCCCGGATTGGCGTCAAACCATTGGCGGAACTGCGCGATCTCTTCCGGTTCATAGCGGATGATCTCGAACATCAGCACTTCGGTGGGCGCAATGGCGGTTCCATCCGGCGTGGTGCGCGGGTCCGACGGCACGCCCAGCGTCATGGCGACGTGATCGTCACCCATCAGGGGCGGCTGCGTCATGACGCTCGGCGCCAGCGCATAGCCATCGGGCATGGCCGGAATCAGCGGCGCAAGCTCACCCGCGCACTCAAGCGGCGGATAGTCATCCCGCCACTGAGTAAAGGGCATGGCCTGCTCAACACTCACACGCTGGTTCACCAGAACGCCATTTCCAACTTCCGGTGGGCACCCCTGCCCCGCGCCCGCATTTGCGCCGGCATCGCCGGGTGAGCAGGCGGTCAGCGCCGCGATTGAAGTGAGCAGGCAAAGGCTTCGCAACATGGATCTGGACCCTGATGGCTCGTGATTCAGACGCCATCATCTGTGCGTGCCCCCACTACGCCATCGGTCATATGACGTACGCCCGCACGAACAAGACCTGCTAGCCATGCTCCAGACCGCCATTAAAGGAGCGCCTTCATGCGTGTGTTCACTGCCCTTGTTCTCGCCGCTGGCCTGTCAGCGGGTGCAAACGCACAATCCGATTTCGAGCAAATGCCGCGCGCACAGGCGCTGGAGCATTATGAAACTGTCGGCGAGGAGTTTCTGGACGCCTTTCAGCTGATTTACACGCGCACGGACCCTGAACTCGCCCAGTATATCGGTTCGCCGGAGTGGGATGAGGTTGATCGCGAGGCCGCCGCTTGCGTCTACGATACCTATGCCGAATCCGGCGAGCTCGAAAACATGGCCATCGCGCTGGAGCAGACTGAAGTCGCGTTGGAACGGCTGCGCGAGGATGACAGCATCACCATGATCGCGCTCATGACCGGAGAGGTGGACCGGGCGTTTCTGACCGTGGGCATGCCTGAAGACGTGGAAGAGCGCAATATCGAGGTTTCCCAGGCCTGCGGCGTGCTCGAAGCGAATTCGCGCCGGTGGTCGGATCCTGAGCTCATGCAGCGCTTGATGGCGCATATGGAGCGCGCCCAGTGATCGTGTTCGTCCTGACACGGATGATCCCGGGCGACGTTCCGTATTAGCGCAATGGATTGCTCATCCGGCCAGCTCCCCAGCGACCTTTCGCAACTGTTTAGAAGTGGAACTGATATGCCCTTACTTCTCCGGCCTGCCCTTCTCGCCTCGACATTTGCGCTGATCCTCGCGCCATCCGCCGAAAGCCAGGAGATGGGTGATGCGCGCATAACCTTTGTGGTCCCGCTGGAAATCACCGGCGATTTCGAGGTCTTTGATGACGGCATAAGCCTTTTTTGCGGCTTTACCTCTGAACTCGAAGATCAGATTCTGGAAACCGAGTTTCTTGGGGGCATCGAGCACACAGTCGTCGATGCACGCGCGACCCCGGATCGAAGCCAATATACCGTCGAGTTGGACACCCCGGTTTATCCGCTGGGCAATCTTCTGGCCGCAGAGCCCGACGGCCAGTTGGAGTGGATCTGCGTGTTCATGACAGACACGCTGATCGCCTCTCTTCCAGGCGAGCAGGACCGAACATCCGCCCCCTTCCAAACCGGCGGCGAGAACGCGTGGAGACCTGTCCCTCCCGCCATGGCCGGCACCTGTTCCATCATTCGCGGTACGATTGAGAGCGATGGCGCGATGACTGTCGGGTCGCCTGAATGCGCTGGATAATCGCGTCTCTTTTGAGCGCCATGGGCTTTGTCTCGACGCCAGACGGCGACGTTCACGCGCAAGAGTCGCTACGCATTGAGACGGATACTCTAACGCTTGTCGGCCAGCCCGAGCCACAAGCCCTGAGGGTGTCGACGCCAAGCCTAACACTTGCCGGCCCGGCCGAGCCGCTCACAATAAAGGTGGAAACTCCAGGCCTCACGCTCGCCGGCCCACCTGTACCAGAAGACCTGAGGATTGAAGCGCCGCCGCTCACGCTTGCCGCCCCCCCAGAGCTGGTGGAACTGCGGGTGGAGGCGCCCGCCTTGTCGCTCGTCACCGCGCAGACATTGCGCAGTGAGGTCCCGACACTGACGCTTGTGGGCCCGCTTGAACGGGACGGTGTCGGCGAGCCGGGCGGCACGCCGGCTGCAGGGCCGCCTGCGGGCGTCGGCGGTTCCACTGGTGACGGCTCTGCGCGGGTCTGGTGCTCAGGCGATTACAGCGTGTTGCTGGGCCAGCCGCGCTTATCCAATGGCATGGCGATGGGACGGCCAGAAACCACGTCAGCTCGGATCTCGACCTCGGCCTGCACTGCGCAGATGCGGGTCATCGTCGAGGGGCGCAGCGTCGATCTCGTCCGGCAAGCTGATGGCGCCTATCTTGGTTCCGTTCAGGGCGAGGAGGGGCAAACCCTCACATATTCGCTGACCTGCCATGCTGATCTGAGCGTGACCGGCAACCTGCAAGCCAGAGACGCAAACATCACGGTCTCGCGCGACCTCACCCTGACCCGCGTCGGCGGCCAACCTGCCCCGCTCATCGGCTGCGGCCCGGAGGCGGGCTACGCGCCACCGCAATAGAACCGCCCTTCATCTGAGACCGCAGGACACCGGCAATCGATTACGGCTCGAGACAAGAGGACATCCTGATGACGCATGCTCCGTTGGAAAAACGAAAGACCTCTACACCCGCAAGACGCGCGCTGGCGCAGTTCGGCCTATGCGCCGTGTTTGCACTCGGACACGCCTCTACGGCGCAGGCGCAGGACATGACGGCCCAACCGCTGATATCGGAACCCTACACGGTGGTGGACGCCCGCGCCGCCATGGACGCGATCATGGCGCGCGACGACATGGCTGAGGCCGAAGACAGACGCCGGTTCAGCGATTTCGAGGGACCAATGGACGAATTCGTCACCTCACAACCGGTCTTTCAGAATGTCAGCTGGGATTATGGCCCCTGCACGGATCTGGTCAGCCTCATCCCGCCGCCCATGGACGGCTGGGCCATCCGGAGTGATTTCGGCAGGGTTGAAAACCCGATCAGCGACGCACGCGCAGAAATCTTCTACGAGTATTACGACCACGGGATTGCCCCGGGCGAGCAGGGCTTTTCCGATCCATCCAACATGATCACCATCCGGGTCACCGAAAGCGCTGACAGCGCCGAGTACATGTCCATGATGTTGGACAACGAAGCGATGCGCAGCGCGATGCTGGACTCTGGCCCCTATGGATACCCCGTGATGAAAATGGCTCCGGGCTCGACCCAGTTGGGGCCCTACGGCATTCAGATTACGGGCAATAGTCCGGAGCGGGTGCAAATGTATCTGACGCAGATGGTCGGCTGCGCGATCGACAATGGCCTGATCCTGGAGGGCGTCGATCCGGCGAGCCTGTCCAGCACGCCATGAGACGCCGGACGCGGACGGCATTGGCGCATGTTCAACACGGATGCTGACGGGGTGGGATGATGATTGGGAAACGGATCGGCACGGGCCTCATCGTCCCACTTCTGCTTACGGCCGGTTTCCCGGGCCTGTCGGCAGCCCAGGACAGTTTCCGTTTTGTCCCCTGCAATGGCGGCTATTCCGCAGCCACAGGGCAGGGAAACATGGTCGCCGGCGCCATGTCGATCCCGGTCGGTGACGCGATCCGGACACGGGCGGAGCTGCGCATGGGCCAGTGCGGGCGCGCCATGACACTGATCATTCAAGGCACGACCGTAACGCTGTATCAGGAGGCGATGGACGATCGGACATGGTCCGGACCGATCGACATGGGCGACGGGGTCGCTCGGGACATGCGGCTGACGCTGGACGCGGATCGCAATCTGCGCGGCGGCCTCATCGCGACCGATGGCGTAAGCCGTGTAACACGGCCCGTATGGCTGACGCTCAACACGCCGGTGGAGACGCGCTTTGAGGGCTGCGTGGATGACGCGCCGCCTCCGCCGCCTGATCGTGGTTTGCGCCCGGAAGCGGCCGCGCTCGCCAACGCGATGGCCGAGCGCGGCATGATCCCCGCGGACAACCTGTCGCTATTGGACTACATCGAGACGTCAGTGCGAGGAGAAGAGAGCGTCAGAGTCCGCCTGCGCCTTTCAATGGACGGCGCCGTGCTGCCGCGCCTCGACGTCGCACTGCGGAAGCTCGACCCCGAGAGCGCCTATTGCCTCGATGAGCGCTGGATCGATCCGCCGGTGCGCTACCTCGATTTTCAGGTCCATACCGTGGATGGCGATCCCTTCGTATTTGCTCGCACGATCGACATCGCGACCAGTCGGATCCAAGCGCAGGCCGAAGGCTCACCTGATACGCACACCATGGATGGACTGAACACCGCCGTGTCGGATGCGTGGACCCGATTGAATCCGGAGATCGGGCCTTTGACGGACGGTATTTCGCGGCGCTGAGCCCTCAGGCGGCAGGACAACGGCTTCATGCTCCGCGCCATCTTGATCTGATCCGGATCGAGCGGTTCGGGGCGCCGTGGTTTGCGTCTCGTGGACTCTTGTCGCTAGCTTAGGCCAAAGACGCGGAAATATCGAATGACCTGCATCGAAGGCTTTCAAAGGGATCGATAGAGCGTCGGCGAGCCGATCCAGCTTCCAGACCGCCAGCCCATCGCGTCAGCCGCGTACAAAGCGCTGCGAAGACCACAAGATCACAATTACATGGAAATCCTGGCGGAGAGAGAGGGATTCGAACCCTCGGAACGCTTGCGCGCTCAACGGTTTTCGAGACCGCCCCGTTCGACCACTCCGGCACCTCTCCGAACTCAGGGAAGCGCGGTTTCGCAAAGGCCGGGGGTAAAATCAAGCCCCTTGGGCGCCGATTGCTGGCCGGACCGCCGCCCGCACTGTAAAACAGACCTGCGCGGATCAGGCGTTGAAAGCGCCTTGCTGCATTGACTCCGGGCGTTCGTTTCGCCTATATCCCGCGCTCTGTTCGCGCACGGACCTGTCCGATGCGGGTACAGGCTTGTGAAACAACGCTGGCTCGCACCAAGAACCGGCGAAGAAAAAGGGCTCCGGTCTCGCGGATTTTTCGCAGATACGGCTCCGGAAAAAGGAACAACGATCATGTATGCAGTGATCAAGACCGGCGGTAAGCAATACCGCGTCTCTGAAGGCGACATCCTGCGCGTTGAAAAGCTCAGCGCGGAAACCGGCGATGTGGTCGCGTTTGACGAAGTGCTGATGATCGGCGGCGAAGGCGACTCTCTGGTCGGCGCGCCGGCCGTGGACGGCGCCTCGGTGACCGCCAATGTGCTGGACATCCGCAAGGACAAGAAGATCAAGGTCTTCAAGAAGCGCCGCCGTCAGAACTACCGCCGCACCAAGGGTCACCGCCAGTGGATCGCCGTGATCTCTGTCGCTGAAATCCTGAAGCCGGGTTCGAAGTCCAAGCTGGACGCCAAACCGGCCAAGGTTGCTGCTGACGAGACCCCGGCTCCGGCCAAGAAAGCCGCTCCGAAAGCGGCCGCCAAGGCCAAGACCGAAACCGCTGGCTCTGACGATCTGACCCAGCTGACTGGCGTCGGCCCGGCCTTCGCCACCAAGCTGAACGAAGCCGGCGTGACCAGCTTTGCTCAGATCGCAGCCTGGAACGATGCCGAGATCGAGCGCCTGGACGGCGAGATCTCCGGTCTGAAGACCAAAGCGGAAAAAGGCGACTGGGTCGCCGAAGCCAAGAAACTCGCTGGCAAGTAAGGCCACGCGGCAACAGAACCTGAGAAGGAGAGCACCATGGCTCACAAAAAGGCAGGCGGTTCGTCGCGCAACGGTCGCGACAGTGAAGGCCGGCGCCTCGGCGTCAAGAAATCCGGCGGCCAGGCCGTGATTCCGGGCAACATCATCATTCGTCAGCGCGGCACCAAGTATTATCCGGGCGAGAATGTCGGCATGGGCAAGGATCACACCCTGTTCGCGCTGACCGAAGGTCGCGTGACCTTCCAGAAGAAGAAGCTCAACCGGACCTTCGTGTCCGTCGCTCCGCTCGCGGACGCGGCTGAATAGGGCGACGCTGACCTCGTGATCGCCCATCCCGATGAGGGGCGATCCGGGCCAGACGGCCAAGTTTCAGGGGAGACGGATCGCCGTCTCCCCTTTTGCGTTTGAAGTCTCTCCCCGCCCAGTTCGCGCCCAGAGGAGGCCGATATGAGAGACATGCAGTCTGAACCCGAAGATACGCCCGAGTTCGAAGCGGGCGCAGCGATGAAACCGGCCGTGTTTGCAGAAATCCGCACTCCGCGTCTGGTTCTGCGCCCGCTCGAGATTGACGACGCCGCCTGGATCGGGCCCGAAAGCGCCCGCCCTGAAATCTGCCGCATGACCAGCCGGGTGCCGGCCCAGAACCCGCCCCTGTTTGCGGAAGCCTTCATCCTGATCATGCGGGCGCGCGAACAGATCAGGGGCGATGTGGTGCGCGCCATCTGTGAAGCCGAGACCGGCAGCACGGTGGGCGTGATCGGCCTGCACCCGCACGATGAGGGCTGGGAGCTGGGCTATTGGGTGACGCCCGCCGTCTGGGGGCAGGGTTACGCCACCGAAGCGGCGCAAGGCCTGTGCGAATGGGCGCGCGCCCATGCGATGACGCCGTTTACGGCGAGCCATTTTGAAGACAATCCGGCCTCGGGCCGGGTGCTGGAAAAATCCGGCTTTGGCTATACGGGTGAAACCGGAAACGCCTTTTCCTTCGGACGCATGGGCTCGGCGCCTATCCGTCAGATGGCGATGGCGGGCTAGCCCAGCTGACAAGACATAGATAAAACCAAGCCATGAAGTTCCTTGATCAAGCCAAAGTGTATGTGAAGTCCGGCTGGGGCGGCCCGGGATGCGTGTCATTCCGGCGCGAGGCCTATGTCGAGTTCGGCGGTCCGGACGGCGGCGATGGCGGCGATGGCGGCGATGTCTGGGTGGAGGCCGTCGAAGGCCTGAACACCCTGATCGACTATCGCTACCAGCAGCACTTCAAGGCCGAGCGCGGTCATAACGGCGCCGGGCGCAACCGCACCGGTCGCGGCGGCGAGGACGTGGTGCTGCGCGTGCCGGTCGGCACCCAGGTGTTTGACGAGGACAAGGAAACCCTGCTGGCTGACCTCACCGAGGTGGGCCAGCGCGCCATGCTGGCCAAGGGCGGAATTGGCGGCAAAGGCAATGCGCACTTCAAGTCGAGCCGCAATCAGGCGCCGCGCATCTCCCAGCCCGGCGAAGCGGGCGAGGAGCGCGCCATCTGGCTGCGCCTGAAACTGATCGCCGACGCCGGCCTTGTGGGCCTGCCCAATGCGGGCAAATCCACCCTGCTGTCGGTGGCGAGCCGCGCGCACCCCAAGATCGCCTCCTATCCCTTCACCACCCTGCATCCCAATCTGGGCGTCGTGGAGATGGGCACGGGCAACCGCTTCGTGCTGGCCGACATTCCCGGCCTGATCGAAGGCGCCCATGAGGGCGCGGGCATTGGCGACCGCTTCCTGGGCCATATCGAACGCTGCGCGCTGCTGGTGCATCTGATCGACGCCACGGGCGAAGACCCGATGGCCGCCTATGACACCGTGCGCAAGGAGCTGGAAGCCTATGGCGCGGGCATTGAAGGCAAGCGCGAGATCGTCGTTCTGAACAAGCTCGACGCCGCCGATCCTGAAATCGTCGAAATGCTCGATACCGAGTTCAAGGCGAAGCTGGGCGATGTGCCGCATCACCTCTCGGGCGCCACGCAAGAGGGCCTCAAGGACCTTCTGAAAGTCATCTGGGAGGCGGTCTATACCCGTCGCGAAGAAGAGAAGCGCCTGAAGGAAGAAGCCGAGCGCGAAGAGCGCGGCGAAACCGGCTGGACGCCCGATCGGTGACCTTCGGGGCGCACATGGCGACGGCCCGCCGGGTCGTCATCAAGGTCGGATCGGCCCAGCTGATCGATCCTGACAGTCTTGCGCCCCTCAAACACCGCTTCGACGCTCTTGCAGATGACATGGCGCAGCTGCGCCAGGAGGGCCGCGAGGTCGTTCTGGTCAGCTCCGCCGCTGTTGCGCTCGGACGTCCGCGGCTCGGGCTCAAACCCGGTCAGGCGCTGACGCTGGAAGAGAAGCAGGCCGCCGCCGCAGCCGGCCAGGCGCTCCTGATCCAGCATTGGGACCAGGCGTTTGCCCGCCATGGTTTCCCCGCCGCCCAGGCGCTGGTCTCTCCTGCCGACATTGAATCGCGCCCGCGCTGGCTCAACGCCCACACCACGCTTGAAACCCTGCTCAAGCTGGGCGCCGTGCCGGTGATCAATGAAAACGACACTGTCGCCACCGAGGAATTGCGCTTTGGCGACAATGACCGGCTGGCCGCGCGTACGGCCCAGCTTGTCGGCGCGCAGCTGCTGATCATCCTGTCGGATGTGGACGGGCTTTATGACCGCGATCCGCGCGAGCCCGGCGCCCTGCACATTCCTGAAATCGAGACCATCACCGCCGAGATCGAGGCGCTGGCGGGCCCGGCTCGCACGGGCGGCGCCGGAACTGGCGGCATGGCCAGCAAGATCGCGGCGGCCCGCATCGCCAATGCCGCCGGCTGCGCCCTGGTCATCTGTCGCGGCGACCTGGATCACCCCATCACCGCGTTACATGACGGCGCCCGCTACAGCTGGTTCGCCCCCGACGGCAATCCCGAAAGCGCGCGCCGCGCCTGGATACTGGGCTCTCTGGCCCGCGAAGGCGCGCTGGTGCTGGATCCCGGCGCGGCGGACGCGGTGCGCAAGGGCAAAAGCCTTCTGCCCGCTGGCGTGGTGGATGTTCAGGGCCGCTTCGAGCGCGGTGCTGCGGTGCGCCTTCTGACCGCGACAGGAGAGCGGATCGGGGTCGGTGTGGCGGGCTATGACGATCATGAGGCCCGCCAGATCAAGGGGCTCAAATCGGACTCCATAGCCGAGGTGCTGGGCTATCGCCGCGGCGTCGCACTGATCCATGCCGGCGATCTGGTGCTGGACCCGGAGGGCGCACGCTGATGAGCCGGGCCTTCAAATCCGAACTCCTGCATGACGACATGAAGGTCGGGATTTACGGGGGCAGTTTCGATCCGGTCCACCGCGCCCACCGGCATGTGGCCTCGACCGCCCTCAAGCGACTGGATCTTGATCGGGTCTGGTGGATGGTCAGCCCCGGCAACCCGCTCAAGGCCCATGCCCCCGCGCCCCTTGAAGACCGCGTCGCCGCCATTCAGACAATGATGCCCGAACCCGGTCACGTCGTCTCGACGCTGGAAAAGCGGCTGGACACCCGCACCACGATTGATCTGATCCGCCATTTGCAGGCCCGGCATCCGCGCGTGCATTTTGTCTGGATCATGGGGGCGGACGGGCTTGCCAGTTTTCATCGCTGGAAACACTGGCAAGCCATCGCACACCGCATTCCGATCTGCGTCATCGCGCGTCCCGGCTCGGCCATGAAAGCCCGACTGTCGCCCGCCGCCCGGTTCCTGAGCCAGACGCGCAAACCCGACACACAGGCGAAAACACTCGTCCTAGGTACTCCTCCGGGGTGGACTTACCTGACTGAGCCACTACATGCTGAGGCCTCACGCCTCTTGCGTGCAAACGCCACATCCTGATCCGCAGCCGCCACCGCCTTGAGACCATGTCGAACGAGACCCTAGTCAAGGCCGGCGCCTTGGCGTTTTTCAAAGACTTGCAACCGTCCGCCAGCGATTTCCGCGCGGATGTTCTGGCCGGTTTGCGCAAACCCCAAAAGGCGATTTCGCCGAAATATTTCTACGATGCGGCCGGCTCGGCGATCTTTGATCGCATCACCGAGGCGCCTGAATACTATCCCACCCGCACCGAGCTGGCGTTGCTGGACCGGATCGGCCCCGAACTGAAAAGCCTCGCGGGTTCCGGCGCGGTCGTGCTCGAGCCCGGCGCCGGGTCCAGTGTGAAGATCAGGCGGTTGCTGGATGCGCTGGATGCCCCGTCCGCCTTTGTCGGCATGGATATATCAGGCGATCATGTGAAAGCGGCCTGCGCGGACATCGCGTCCGATCACCCAGACCTGACCGTCGGTGCGATCTGTCACGACTTCACCCAGCCGCTGGATGTGGATGCGCTTGAGCTGCCTGACGGTCGCCGGATCGTCTTCTTTCCCGGCTCGACCATTGGCAATTTCGAACTCATCGACGCGCTCGCCGTCCTCAAGACGCTGCGCGACTGGTTGCGTCCGGGCGATGCGCTATTGATCGGGGTCGATTTACGCAAGGACCCGGCTGTGCTGGAAGCGGCCTATGACGACGCCGGACGGGCGACGGCGGATTTCAATTTCAACCTGATCCGGCGCATCAATGCCGAGCTGGACGGCGATATCGATCCGGCCGGGCTGGTCTATCGCGCCTTCTGGAATCCCTACCGGTCGCGTGTGGAAATGTACCTTCAGGCGCAAAGCGACCTGCGGTTCAATGTGGCGGGCGAGCCCTTCATCCTGCGCGAGCACGAGACGATCCACACGGAAAACTCTCATAAATTCACGGTCTCGACCTTCCAGGACCTGGCGCGTCAGGTCGGCCTGATCCCCGCCCATGTCTGGACCGAAGAGGGCGCCTGCGCCTTCTCCATTCACTGGCTCGAACGCAGCGAGAAAACGTGTTAGAGTTCGGCTTGGTCAATTAAGGGAGCAAGGACTCTGTCCACCGAATTGCACAGCCGCCCCAATGGCGAGGCTGACAGCGACTCTGGCGAACTCGCCCAGAGCACGCAGGATCTCGAAGCGCTGGTTCTGAACGCGCTGGACGATGACAAGGCAGAAGATGTCGTCGCCATCGATCTTACGGGCAAATCATCCGTCACCGATGTGATGGTCATCGCCTCTGGCCGGTCCAACCGGCATGTGGGCGCCATGGCCGACCATCTGGTGCGCAAGCTCAAGGACGCTGGGCACGGCAAGGTCGCGATCGAGGGCCTGAAGACGTGCGACTGGGTTCTGATTGACGCCGGCGACGTGATCGTTCACCTGTTCCGTCCCGAAGTGCGCAGCTTCTACGATCTGGAAAAGATGTGGTCCGTCTCGCCCGACGGCGCCTCCTGATCCACCCCCAACCCTTATCCCGAACCGGGGCGTCCCATGCGCGTTGAGATTCGTGCGATCGGCCGGATCAAGGCCGGGCCCGAGCGCGAGCTTGTGGACCAGTACATGGACCGCGCCAATGGCGTGGGACGCGGGATCGGCCTGGGCCCCGTCTCGGAGCGCGAGCTTGATACCCGGACCCTCAAGGACAAAGCGGCCGAAACCCGGGCGCTGATCGCGGACATGCCTGCAGGCGCGCTGGTGTTCGCACTGGATGAAACCGGCAAGCCCATGAGCTCGCTCGATTTCGCACGCGTGATTGAAACCGCGCGTGATGACGGGGCGCGGGATCTTGTATTCCTCATTGGCGGGGCGGACGGACATGACCGTCCGGCCTTGCCGCAAGGGGCGCGCATGCTCAGCTTCGGCAAGGCCACCTGGCCGCACAAGCTGGTGCGCGTCATGCTGGCCGAGCAGATCTATCGCGCGGCGTCCGTCATGGCGGGCGCGCCCTATCACCGGGAAGGCTGATGGCGTCCTTTCTGTCCATTCTGGCTCTGAGCCTCGCGCTCCAGGCGCAGACCGCGCCCGAGCCCGAAGAGGTGGATACGCTTGAGCAGGAAGCGGCTGAGCTGCGCGAAGAGGCGCAAGCGCGTGAGGCGGAGGCCGAAGCCGCCCGCATCGCCATCGCCCGCCTGCAGCAGCGGCTGGTAGACGCGGCGGGCCGGGTCGAGACCCGGGAAGCCGAGGTGGAAGCCGCCACTGAACGCCTGCGCGCGCTGGAGCGCGAGGAATCTGATCTGCTGGCGCGATTGCGCGCCGAACGCTCTGATCTGGCTCGGGTGCTGGCCGCGCTCCAGCGTATCGAGATGTCCGATCCGCCAGCCCTTGCGGTCACCCCCGATGATGCAGCCTCCGCCGCCCGTGCGGCGGGTCTCCTGGCCCAGATCGCCCCGCAGCTTGACGCCCGGGTCGAGGCGGTCCAGGCGCGTCTGGCCGAGCTCGAAGCCCTGCGCGAGGAACTTCAGACCCAGACCCAGGCCCTGGTGCAAGCGCGCGAAGCGCTGAGCGTTACGCGGGAAGAGGTCACCGCCCTGATCGAGGAGCGCCGCGCCGCGGAAGCCGCGCTTCGCGCACAGGCCGATGATCTGTCCCAACGCGCCGCCCGGATTGCACATGAAGCGGGCTCCCTGCGCGAGCTCATGACCGATATCCGGCGCTTCGCCGCCGCCGAACCACGCCTGGCCCCGCGTCCCGAACCGGCGCCGGAACTGGATCCCGGCGTCCCGGTGCCCCGTCTCAGACCGGAACAGGCTCCGGCGCTCGCCATGGCGGCCCTTGTGGATGCGCGCCCGGTGGATGGCCCGATCGAAACCCTGCGCTTTAGTGACACGCGCGGCCGGTTAAGCCCGCCCGCCCGGGGTCAGCTGACAATCAGCGCCGGCGAGCGCGGCCCCGATGGCGTGCGTCGCGAGGGCGTCTGGTTCGAGACCAATTCGCGCGCCCAGGTGACCGCGCCCTTTGACGGCGTTGTCGTTTATGCCGGGCCTTTTCAGGGGTTTGACGGTGTTTTGATGATCAACACACCTGACGGATACACGCTTATTTTAGGGGGCTTAGGTCTTATTTACGCCGTAGAGGGACAATCATTATTGGCCGGAGAGCCCGTGGGCGCCATGTCAGACCGTGCAAATCCGCCTCCAATGCTCTATCTGGAGATAAGACGCAGCACTGATGAAGCTGCTGACCCTGAAGATTGGCTTCGGCCCGAATTTCGCAGAGGCTAGAGCCTCGACCGCCGCGCTGTAAGGAAGACCATCATGCGTCTGCACATTATCGCTTCAGCAATCCTGTTCGGAATTGGCGCCGCCACCCTGGCGGTGTCCGCCGAAGGCGAGGACGCCAATAGCCGTGAAGCCACATTCCGCCAGCTGGAACTGTTTGGCGACGTGCTGAGCCGGATCGAAGCCGATTATGTCAGCGAACCGGACAAGGCCGAGCTGATCGAGAGCGCGATCGACGGCATGATGCAGGCGCTCGACCCGCATTCAAGCTATCTGTCGCCCGACGATTTTCAGGACATGCAGGTCACCACCAGCGGCGAGTATGGCGGCGTGGGCATTGAAGTGACCATCCGCGACGAGCTGATCACCATCATCTCCCCCATCGCCGAGACGCCGGGCGAGCGCGCCGGCCTCGAACCCAATGACCAGATCATCGCGGTGGATGGCGAGAGCATGATCGGCGCCAGCATGGATGACGCCGTCGAACGCATGCGCGGCCCGGCCGGCGATCCGGTCGTGCTGACGATCTTGCGCGAAGGCGAGGAAGATCCCTTCGATGTCACGGTCGTGCGCGACCTGATCGAAGTGCGCGCCGCCTATTGGCGCATGGAAGAGGGCGACACCCCCTATCTGCGCATCACCACCTTCAACGAGAACACCACGGCCAACGCCGTGACCGGCATTGAAGACCTGACCGAAGCCTATGGCGGCCCGCTGCCTGGGCTGATCCTGGATCTGCGATCCAATCCGGGCGGGCTGCTGGACCAGTCGGTCTCCGTCTCCTCCCTGTTCCTGGATGGCGGGGAAGTGGTATCCACCCGGGGCCGTGATCCGCGTGACACCCGGCGTTACAACGCCGAGCCCGGCGACATTCTGAACGGCGCTCCGATCGTCATCCTGATCAATTCGGGTTCCGCCTCCGCCTCCGAGATCGTCACCGGCGCCCTGCAGGACCGGGAACGCGCCACGATTGTGGGCATGACCAGCTTCGGCAAAGGCTCCATGCAGACCGTGGTGCCGCTGCGCGGAGGACGCGACGGCGCCCTGCGCCTGACCACGGCGCGGTATTACACGCCGGCCGGCCGCAGCATCCAGGCCACTGGAATCGCGCCCGACATCGCCATTGCGCCGCGCCGTGTGGACGAAGAAGAGGTGGAAAACGTCAACACCTATGCCGAATCCAGCCTGCGCAACGCGCTGGAAAACGAGAACGGCGTTGAACGCGAAGAGCTCGAGAACGAACTGTCCCACACCGAGATGCCCCCGGAAGACTGGGATGAGAGCGAGGATTACCAGCTCCACCGTGCGCTCGAGATTCTCAACGCCATGATGAGCCAGGACCAGGCCCAGCTTCAGTAAGCCTGACAGCGCTTCACCGGGTTCGTTAACGCTTCTTTACCGCGTCTTCACGCAGGGTCAGGGTTCGAATCACCCCGACCCGGCGTTGAAGAAACGGCCCGCGCACCATGGCTCGACTGGACACTGATCGCTTTCCTCTCAAGGGACCGCTGCTGGCGGGCCTGGGGGTCGCGCTTGCGCTGATCGCGGGCGTGGCTGCGCTCACCTGGCTGGCGGGCGGCCCGGCGCCAACCATCAGCGCCAGCGCGGACATCGCCGGCCAACCTGACGTGCTGGCCGCCGCCGAGATCGAGGGCGTACGCAGCGCGCCTTTTGGTGATGAAGAGGTTGAAGATGTCAGCCTGCCCGGCGTGCGTGACACGGCGGATGCACTGAACGCAGCCGATCCAGACGCCCAGCCAGTCGCGCCAGCAACGCCCCAGGCGCCGCCCGCGCCCCTGCCCGGCCTCTATGAGAACGGCCCCGGCGGTCCTCTGCCCGTGATCAGCGCCAGCGGCGAACGCCCCGACCAGGCCTATGCGCGCGACTTTGATGGCGCGGAGAATGTTCCAACCGTCTCGGTGATCGTGGGCGGTTTGGGGCTGTCACAGAGCCTGACCGAACGCGCCATCGAGGTATTGCCCGCCGAAGTGACGCTCAGTTTCGCGCCCTATTCTGATAATCTGCAGGACTGGATCAATCGCGCCCGCGCCGACGGGCATGAGGTGTTGATCGAACTGCCCATGGAGCCGTTCGACTATCCCAATAATGATCCCGGCCCGCACACCCTCCTGGTGGACGCCAGCACGCAGGAGAACACCCGCCGGCTCGTCTGGCTGCTGTCTCGCGCTGCGGGCTATACCGGCGTTGTGAACTATCTCGGCGCCCGGCTGGGGGCGGCGCAGGGCCCGATGACAGAAGTTTTCACAGAGCTTGAAGCGCGTGGGCTGAGCATTTTCCATGACGGGGCCGGCCGTCGCGCGGTGCTCGAACAGGCCGGTCGCCAGGCCCGGGCGCGGATGACGCTGGCTGACCGGGTCGTGGATTCCGACCCGACGCCGCGCGCCATTGATGGTCGCCTCCTGGAGCTCGAAGCCCTGGCGCTGCAGAACGGGTCCGCACTGGGATCGGGCTTCGCCTACCCCGCAACCGTGGACACCATCGCCAGCTGGGCGGAAGGGCTGGATGGCCGGGGCTACCAGCTCGCACCGGCGAGCTTCGTCATGCAGATCCGGAACCCGGTGGAGGCGACGTCCATTGCGTCAATTGAGACTCAGAACGGAGCGGATGACGATCATTCACCCTCTGACGACGCACACGGGGACACGCACTAGCCATGTCTGACGCCTATCCCGAACACCGCCCGAATGTGGGCGTGGTGCTGTTCAACGCGCATGGCAAGGTCTGGCTGGGCAAGCGTTATGGTGCGGATGAGCCCTGGTGCTGGCAATTTCCCCAGGGCGGCATGGACGCGGGCGAAACGGCTGAAGAAGCCGGTCTGCGTGAGCTGCACGAAGAGACCGGCGTCACTTCGGACCTCATTGAACCGCTGGGCAGCATTGAAGACTGGCTGGCCTACGACTTCCCGCCCGAAGTGCTCGCCCAACGCTCACGCAATCGCTGGCGCGGCCAGAAACAACGCTGGTTCGCCTATCGCTATTTGGGCACAGACGCCGACTTTGACCTGGAAGCCGTGCCGCCGCAGGAATTTTCCGAGTTCCGCTGGGTCTCGCTCGAAACCACGCCGCAGCTGATCATTCCGTGGAAACGGGCCGTTTATGAACGTGTGGCCGAAGCGTTCGCGCCCTTCAGCGGCTAGCGGTCTGCAGCCAGCTCCACAACGCGCACCGAGTTGCCACGGCGGAACAGGCCAAACGAGACGTTCACCGTGTTGTGAACCACCTCACGACCTTCACGGCGCAGACGCGCCTCCACCTCGCGAACAACACGCAGATTATCGTCATGCGCGCCCAACACACAGACTTCCTGCCCGTCACGACGCCCCAGCCAGATCGACAGGCCTTCGCCCGCCGGGAGCAGCAGAGCACGGTCAGAACGCGTGATATCGCGGTCCTCAACCGGGAAATCAAACGCCTCGATGCGACCGCCGCTCTCGGCGGCTGCGCCTTCCAGTCCGTCTGCGCCCAGTGCGGTCTCACACAGCGCAATCATGTGGTTCGCCAAAGCGGCTGGATCGGCATCCTGAGCCACAAGCGCCGGCGTCGCTGACAAAGACAGAGCCACAGCAGCGAAAGACGAGCGGATGAAACGCGTCATGATCGAACCTCAGATACAAAAAACCCTGCGCAGAATATGCGCAGGGTCTCGCGAAGCCGGAAATGAAATGACTTCAATCTTTAGTGAGACAGTTCCGCCAGCAGGGCCTGGAACTTCTCGATGCGGGCTTCCGCGTCATGACGCTCTTCGTCATTGCGCGCCTGGCCCAGATCTTCGCGGGCTTCGGTGAGGGACTTCGAAGCGTCCTCGGCGTTCACATCGGCGAGGTCGATCGCTTCTTCCGCCAGAATGGTCAGACCGGCCGCCGTCACCTCGGCGAAACCGCCGCGGATGAAGGTGCGGGTGACGTCATTGCCGGAATGAACCGAGATCGCGCCGGTGCGGATAGTCGACATGAAGGGCGCATGGTCGGCCAGCACGCCGAAATCGCCTTCCGAACCGGGAACCACAACCATGTCCACCTCGCCTGCGAAGACGCGGCGCTCAGGCGAAACCAGGTCAAAGTGCAGCTTGTCAGCCATGGGCCGATCCTTGCTCAATTACGCCCGACAAGCGGGCAGGCCTTGCTCAGTTAGACCCGCAGCGCGGGCTGGTCGCCGGCGCGCATGAAGCGCGCCGGCTGATCAGGCTTACGCCGCGTCAGCAGCCAGTTTCTCGGCTTTCTTCACGGCATCCTCGATGGTGCCGACCATGTAGAAGGCCGGTTCCGGCAGGTGGTCGTAATCGCCATCGCACAGACCTTTGAAGCCCTTGACGGTTTCTTCGATCGGCACCTGGATGCCCGGAGAACCGGTGAAGACTTCGGCCACGTCGAACGGCTGGGACAGGAAGCGCTCGATCTTACGGGCGCGCGCCACGACCAGCTTGTCCTCTTCGGACAGTTCGTCCATGCCGAGAATGGCGATGATGTCTTGCAGAGCCTTGTAGCGCTGCAGGATTTCCTGCACGCGACGGGCGGTCTGATAGTGCTCTTCACCCACAATGCGCGGCTCGAGGATCCGGGAGGTGGAGTCCAGCGGGTCCACAGCCGGGTAGATGCCTTTTTCCGCGATCGAGCGGTTCAGAACCGTCGTGGCGTCAAGGTGCGCAAACGTGGTGGCCGGAGCCGGGTCGGTCAGGTCGTCAGCCGGCACGTAAACGGCCTGCACGGACGTGATCGAGCCCTTCTTGGTCGAGGTGATGCGCTCCTGCAGCGCGCCCATGTCGGTGGACAGGGTCGGCTGATAGCCCACGGCGGACGGGATCCGGCCCAGCAGGGCGGACACTTCGGCGCCGGCCTGGGTGAAGCGGAAGATGTTGTCCACGAAGAACAGCACGTCCTTGCCTTCCTCATCGCGGAAGTATTCCGCTTGAGCCAGACCGGACAGCGCCACGCGAGCACGCGCGCCGGGCGGTTCGTTCATCTGGCCGAACACCAGGGCGCAACGCGACCCTTCGGCAGACCCGTTGTTCTCTTTCGGGTCCTTGTTCACGCCGGATTCGATCATTTCGTAGTACAGATCGTTGCCTTCGCGGGTCCGCTCGCCGACGCCGGCGAACACGGAATAACCGCCGAAGAGCTTGGCGATGTTGTTGATCAGTTCCTGGATCAGAACCGTCTTGCCCACGCCAGCGCCGCCGAACAGGCCGATCTTGCCGCCTTTGGCGTACGGGCAGAGCAGGTCGACGACCTTGATGCCGGTCGGCAGGATTTCAGCCTCGGTGGACTGTTCCTCGAACGCCGGAGCCGGACGGTGGATCGGCGCCATCATGGCGGCCGGAACCTCACCCGCTTCGTCGATCGGTTCACCGGTGACGCTCATGATGCGGCCCAGCGTGCCCGGACCCACCGGAACCATGATCGGCGAACCGGTGTCGATCACTTCAGAACCGCGCTTCAGACCCTCGGTCGCGTCCATGGCGATCGTACGCACCATGTTCTCGCCCAGGTGCGACGCCACTTCCATAACCAGCTTCTGGTCGCCGTTCTTGGTTTCCAGAGCGTTCAGGATGTCGGGAAGACCGCCTTCGAACTCCACGTCCACGACGGCGCCGGTCACCTGCGCAATACGGCCTTTGAGCTTGCTCATCGTCTCAGCCTCTTTTCCAAACCTTGCAAGGCGCCGCGCCCGGTCGCCTGTCGTTCAAACTTGTTACGCTTACACCGCCTCGGCGCCGGAGATGATCTCGATCAGCTCCTTGGTGATCTTCGCCTGGCGGGAGCGGTTGTATTCCAGATTCAGCTTGTCGATCAGCTCACCGGCATTGCGGGTCGCAGAATCCATGGCCGCCATCTTGGCGCCCATTTCACCCGCGGCGTTTTCCAGCAGGGCCGAGAGAATGACCGTATCCACATAACGCGGCAGCAGAACCTCGAGGATGCTCTCCTCGTCGGGCTCATAGCTGTAGATCGCGCCTTTGAGGTCGGGACGCTCGACGGTCTCGTCGATGGCGTCACGCGCCGGGATCAGCGTCTGAGCGCGCGGCTTCTGGCTGATCACGGAGACGAATTCCGAGCTGATGACTTCACAGACATCAAACTCGCCCGCCTCGAACAGGGTGCGGATCTTGTCGCCGATCATCGCCGCGATCGAGCCGTCGATGGATTTGACATCCTTCAGGTCGACGCGATCGACGATCTTGTCATTGTGCAAGCGCTTGAGGGCTTCATAGCCCTTCTTGCCGACGGTCAGGATCTTGACCGCCTTGCCTGCGCTGACCAGCGCCGCGACACGCTCGCGCGCCAGGCGCGCAATATTGGTGTTGAAGCCGCCGCACAGGCCGCGGTCCGCCGTGGCGACGACGAGCAGGTGGACATCGTCCTTGCCCGTGCCGACCAGCAGACGCGGCGCGTCCGGGCCTTCCATGGCCGATGACAGATTGGCCATCACCGCCGCCATACGCTCAGCGTACGGGCGCGCGGCTTCCGCAGCTTCCTGCGCCTTGCGCAGCTTGGCCGCGGCGACCATTTGCATCGCCTTGGTGATCTTCTTGGTCGATTCGACCGAGTTGATCCGGTTTTTCAGCTCTTTAAGGCTGGCCATTTGTCGTCCTCAGCCCAACCGCTTGATCCTGTCGGGGCAAGCCCCTCCAGAACGAGGAGGTTGGGCGCGCCTAAGCGCGCCCGTCCTTATGCGAAGTTCGCCGTGAAGGTCTCCAGCGTCGCTTTCAGCGCCGCTTCGGACTCGTCCGACAGTTTCTTGGTGTCGCGGATCGCGGCCAGAAGGTCGGCTTTCTCGGCGTGCAGGTGACGCAGAAGCTCTTCTTCATAGCGACCGATCGCGGACACTTCGATCTTGTCCAGATAACCGCGCGTACCGGCGTACATCACGCAGACCTGCTCTTCCATGGAGAGCGGGCTGAACTGCGGCTGCTTGAGCAGCTCGGTCAGACGCTCGCCGCGCGACAGCAGCTTCTGGGTGGCCGCGTCCAGGTCGGAACCGAACTGGGCGAAGGCCGCCATTTCGCGATACTGGGCCAGTTCGCCCTTGATCTTGCCGGCGGCCGACTTGGTCGCCTTGGTCTGAGCGGCGGAGCCCACGCGGGACACCGACAGACCCACGTTCACGGCCGGGCGGATGCCCTGGTAGAACAGGTCGGTTTCCAGGAAGATCTGGCCGTCGGTGATCGAGATCACGTTGGTCGGGATATAGGCCGACACGTCATTGGCCTGGGTTTCGATGATCGGCAGCGCCGTCAGCGAGCCCGAACCATGGGTCTCGTTCAGTTTCGCCGCGCGCTCCAGCAGACGGGAGTGCAGGTAGAACACGTCGCCCGGATAGGCTTCACGTCCCGGCGGACGGCGTAGCAGCAGCGACATCTGGCGGTAAGCCACGGCCTGCTTGGACAGGTCATCATAGATGATCAGGCCGTGCATGCCGTTGTCGCGGAAGTATTCGCCCATGGCGCAGCCGGTGAACGGCGCCAGGAACTGCATCGGCGCGGGGTCGGACGCGGTCGCGGCCACGACGATGGAGTATTCCATCGCGCCGTTTTCCTCGAGCGTCTTGACGACCTGGGCCACGGTGGAGCGCTTCTGGCCGACCACGACATAGACGCAGTACAGCTTCTGGCTCTCGTCATCACCCTGGTTCAGTTGTTTCTGGTTCAGGATGGTGTCGATGGCGATGGCGGTCTTGCCGGTCTGGCGGTCGCCAATGATCAGCTCACGCTGGCCACGGCCGACGGGGATCATGGAGTCGATCGCCTTGATGCCGGTCGCCATCGGCTCGTGCACCGATTTACGCGGCAGGATGCCCGGCGCCTTCACGTCCACGACGCGACGCTCGGCGGCGTCGATCGGGCCCTTGCCGTCAATCGGCTCGCCCAGCGCGTTCACGACGCGGCCCAGCAGGCCCTTGCCGACCGGGGCGTCCACGATGGAGCCCAGTCGCTTGACGGTGTCGCCTTCCTTGATGCCCCGGTCGTCGCCGAAGATCACGCAGCCGACATTGTCGCGCTCGAGGTTCAGGGCCATGCCCTTCACGCCGCCCGGGAACTCCACGAGTTCGCCGGCTTGCACTTCGTCAAGACCGTAAACACGAGCGATGCCGTCGCCCACACTCAGCACCTGACCAACGTCGGAAACGTCAGCCTCTGCGCCAAAGTTCTTGATCTGCTCTTTCAGGATCGCGGAGATTTCCGCCGCCCGGATATCCATGGCCTACGCCTCTTTCATCGTGTTGCGCAGCCCCTCCAGCTTTGTGCGGAGGGAGGAGTCAAACATGCGCGAACCGACCTTTACGATCAGTCCGCCGAGGATGTCGGGCCGCACTTGCGTACGGATATCCACATCCTGGCCCAATGCGGTTTTCAACGCCGCGGTCAGCTCTTTCAGCTGCGTTGCGGTCAGCTCGTCCGCGGTGGTGACCACAGCCGAAGTCGCCCCGCGCTTGAGCGCCGCCAGCACCTTGAAGGCGCGCAGCATGTCGGTGATATCGCTCGCCCGGCCGTTATGGGCCGCAACAGCGATGAATTTCTTGGTCAGGTCCTGGGCGCCCAGCTTTTCAGCCAGAGCAGAGAGCACGGATGATTTCTCAGCCGCGCCATACAGCGGGCTGGTCAGCGCGTCGCGCAGGTCATCGGAGTCCGCGAGCACCGCGCCCAGCGCGTCCACGTCCTTCTCGACAGCCTCTGCCGCGCCCGCCTCTTCGGCCAGGTCGAACAAGGCGCGCGCATAGCGCTCGCCGGCCTCGCTCATGATCGCATTATCGACGGTGGTCACCGTTCTGCGCCGCTTTCTTCTCGTGATGCGCGTTAAGACCCCACCAGTGCGGCATTGCCCAAACGCTTGAAGGAACTTGGCTTCTTGCAAGACACACTAGGGTTACCGCCACGTGTGTCTCACAGCCCGGCGCCGAACTAGCACAGGGGTGCGCCCCCCGCAACACCGGGGAGTGCGCGAAATAACCTCCTTCTGCGTCCCATTCAGCTCCAGAGGTCCCCATTCCTCCGTCAGCAGCGCGTTGAGGCCATGAGGCAGACACCCTCGCAATTAAAGTGAAACTTTATGGACTCGAATTCATGAGACCGGCTTCCAAAGCTCCGCTAGCGTCCCCGGAAACCGCCCACACCGGGTCAATTGAAGGACAATCGCCATGCCCGCTTCTGCGCTAGCCGCCTTCACGTTGTCAGCGATCACAAGCCTCATCCAGGAGCCGACGCCGCAAGACGCATTTCAACGCGACATCCAAATCGAACGCAGCGCCCCCGTGAGCGAGCTCAGCTTTGACTGGAGACTCGATAAAATCTTCATCCAGGCCGAACTGAATGATCGGCCCGGCAATTTCATCTTCGACACCGGCTCGCCCACGATACTGTCACGCGCCCTCGCAGACACGCTCGAACTGGAGATTATCGGGCAGAACACGGGGCGGGACGCCCATGGCGCAGAGATCGTGATGGACATCGCCATCGTCGACACGGTCCGGCTGGGCGATGTGGTGTTTCACGATGTCCCCGTGATGATCTTCAACTTCGAAACACTCGACCAGGGCGCCTGCTTCATCGAGGACGGCATCATCGGATCGGAGATCCTCAAGGGCAGCGCCTGGCGCCTCGATCTCTCCCGGCAGACCGTGGCGCTTGCAGCGGAGGCTGGAGACTTCCCCCCATTACCGCCCGGTCCGGAGACAGCGCTCCATGACTTTGGCTATCCGCACATGCCCATCATCGACTACGCCATCGGCGAGATGAGCGACAAGGCGCTGTTCGACACAGGCTTCGCCGGAGAATTGGCCCTGTTCGAGCGCGCCGCCGACATGCCGTCCGTACGCCGTCGGATCGTACGCGGCAGCCTGGAACGCGGAACAGGACGCGCCGGAGAATCAGCTGGCGGCTGGTCAGATCCGGCTCCCCTGGTGCGCGCGCAGCTGGACGATGTCTCGCTGGGCGCTGACGCCTTGCCTCGTCTTTACAGCGATTTGCGACCCATCCCGCCGACCCTCTTCGGCGCTGGACTCCTCAACACCCACGTGGTGACGCTTGACTATCCGGGCGGCCGGATCGTGCTGAGCCCGCTCGCCACCACCGCAGCAACCAGCCCGCCGCCCGACTTCTCCATCGCCATTGTCAGCGACCAGGCCGAGCTGGTCCGGCTGTATGAGAACACACCGGCGGCGCGCGCCGGATTGCAGGTCGGTGATGTGGTTTTACAGGTGGATGGGCGCGAGCTGCCGACCCAACCGCGCGAGGCCCGATGCGAAACGGCGTTCTGGCTGGCGGACGGGCTGGACGCGCAATCGGTTCAGACCCTGACGATCTGGCGTGATGGGCAAGCGCGAACTCTGAGCCTCGGACCAGAGCGCTAGAGAAACGAATAGGGCTCGATATCGAGCACGACTCTGACCGCAGACGGCGGTTTCATGCGACCCATCCAGGCGCGCATGAAGGAGGAGACATCCACATTCCGCGGCGCCTGCACCAGAAAGCGCCGCCGCCAGCGCCCGCGCACCACGCCCAAAGGCGCTTCGGCGGGACCGAAGACCTGTACGCCTTCAGAGACCGGTGCAGCACGCGCAATCCCCAGGCAGGCGTCGTCGAGCTGGGCCGGATCGGGACCGGAGACAATCAGGGCGGCGAGTCGCCCGAAGGGCGGCAGGCCGAGAATTTCGCGCATGGTGCGCTCAGCGGCCAGAAACGCGTCCCGATCCCCGTTCGCCAGCGCCTGCAGCGCTTCATGCTCGGGATTCCAGGTCTGCAAGATCGCCCGGCCGGGTCGATCCGCCCGCCCGGCGCGCCCGGCCGCCTGGACCAGGGTCTGATAGGTGCGCTCGCCCGCGCGCAGATCGCCACCCGCCAGCCCCAGATCGGCGTCCACCACGCCCACCAGCGTCAGATGGGGGAAGTTGTGGCCCTTCGCCGCGATCTGGGTGCCCACCAGAATGTCAATCTCGCCGTCCTCCATGCGCTGGACGATGGAGCGCACATCATCGCCGTTCTGGGCGGTATCGGACGAAAACACCTCCACCCGCGCGTCGGGGAAGCGCTGTCGCGCCTCCTCGGCCACGCGCTCCACGCCCGGACCCACGCCGATCAGCGAATCAGGTTCACCGCATTCAGGGCAGTTTTTCGGCTTGGGCATGGAAAAGCCAGTGACGTGGCAGACCAGCCGCCCGGTATAGCGGTGCTCCACCAGCCAGCGATCGGCCTCGGGGCTCTTCATCTTGTGCCCGCAGGCCTTGCACAGCACGAGCGGGGCGAAACCGCGCCGGTTGAGATAGAGCATGGCCTGCTCGCCACGCGCCAGCGTGTCGGCGACCGCCTTGTGCAAGGGCGGCGACAGCCATTCGCCCTTTTCGGGCGGGCTGTCGCGCAAGTCGAGAAGCTCGATATCGGGCAACACCGCCCCGCCCGCGCGGCTCGGGAGCACCACATGCACATAGCGGCCGGCCTCGGCATTCACGAGACTTTCAAGCGAGGGCGTCGCACTGGCGAGGATACACACCGCGCCCTGCAGCTTGGCGCGGGCTACTGCGAGATCGCGGGCGTTATAGGTGAGGTTTTCATCCTGCTTGTAGGTCGGGTCATGCTCTTCATCGACCACGATGCCGCGCAGATGGGTAAAGGGCAGAAAGATTGAGGAGCGCGCCCCTGCCACGATCCTGGCCCGACCCGACGCCACTTCGCGCCAGGTCCGACGGCGCTCCTTGTCGGCGAGCCCTGAATGCCAGAGCGCCGGCTCCACGCCAAACCGGTCCTTGAAGCGCTTGGTCACCGCCTGGGTCAGCGCGATTTCGGGCAGAAGCACCAGGATCTGGGCTTCGGGCTCGCGTTTCATCAGCTCGGCGATGGCCTCGAAATACACCTCTGTCTTGCCCGAGCCGGTCACGCCATCCAGTAGCGCCGCCTGAAACCCGCCCGCCGCCACCAGACGGCGCAGCGTCGCCGCCGCGTCCGCCTGCACGGCGTTCAGCTCCACGCCCTCGCGATAGGGATCCGGGGTTTCGAAGGGCGGATCGACCGGCGCCTCTTCGGCGCGTAATCCGCCCGCCTCCGCCAGCCCCTTCACCACTGACGACGACACGCCCGCCCGCCGCGCCAGCTCCGCCGCGCTGCCCGGCCCTTCTTCAGCCGCGTCCAATACGGCGCGGCGCGCCGGCGTCAGACGCGCCAGCACCTGCCCGGTGGGATGATAGAGCGTTTCGGTGGGGGAGGGTTTGAGCGCGCCCGGGCTCCTCAGGACCGCGCGCAGGACAATACCCGGCGGCTCGACCAGATAGCGCGCCGCCCACTCCACAAACTCGCGCATGGAGGCGCTGAGGGGCGGTCCGCCGCGCAGATCATCCAGCGGCTTGAGTGTACGTGAACCGTCATCCGGCCCCACATCCCAAACCACACCCGGCGCGCTGCGCTTGCCCAGCGGCGCCAGCACATGATCGCCCGGACTGACGCGCACGCCGTCTGGAACCGCATAATCGAACGGTTCGGGCAAGGGCATCGGAAACAGGACCGAGGCGCGTTGCGGGGATGAAGCGGGCTCGCTCACGAAAGTCGGCGTCCTGGGGCGGTTTGATTCTGCATCAGTGTAACAAAGCGCAGGCGGAACGACTCAGGGTTAACGCATTCACAAGCTGGCTCTGGCAGGTAGGTCGGGTTGGCATGGAGCTTGATCAATGACCGCCCTCGACACGCTGGACATGGAATCCCTGCGCGCCGCCCTGCGCGAACGCCCCGAAGTGATCACCGGGGATCCCGACCTGATCGCCCTGGTGCGCGACGCCGATAGCGGCGGCAGCGTGGTGGATCTGGGTCAACGCCGCCAGAAGAAACTCGAAAAGGATCTGCGCAAGGTCCGCGCCACCAATGATGCGCTGATTGCGCTCGCCAAGGCCAACATGGCCGCCCAGGCCCAAACCCATGCCGCCGTGCTCGCCATCATGGAAGCTGAAGACCTCGCCGCGCTGGATCACAAGCTCGCCAGCCGGGTCGCCGGCGCGCTGAGCGTGGACGCTGTGCGCGTGTTTCTTGAGGGCCATTCCCCGCTCAAGGACGCAAGCGCCATTCTGGGCTGCTCGCCGGAGCTGACCAATGCGCTTCTCGAGGATGACAGTGAACGGCTGGGCCTTGTGAACGGGCGGTTCGCCGATGCGCTTTACGGTCCGCTCGGCCCCAATCTGCGTTCGGAAGCCATTGCGCGCATGGAAATTGGCGGGCATCCGGGGCTTTTGTGCCTGGCCAGCCGGGACGCCCGCGCCTTCACCGCTGACCAGGGCGCGGACCTCATTCATTTCCTCGCCCGCGCCCTTGAGCGCCGGATTGCGCCATGGCTGCGCGACTAGACGACCCCTCCCTTGGCACCGACGCGGCCCTGAGCGCCTTTCTGAGCCATCTCGAGGGCGAACGGCGACTGAGCCCGCGCACCGTCGAGGCCTATGACCGGGATCTGTCGGGTCTGTTCGAATTCCTGACCGGGCATCTGGGCGGCGCCCTGACCCTGAAGACGCTTTCAGATCTTCAAAGCGCGGACTGGCGCGCCTGGCTGGCCGATCGCCGCCGGGAGGGTGTGGGCCCGCGCACCCTGCAACGCGGCCTGTCCGCAGCTCGCACATTCTTCAGCTATGGGCGCAGACGCTGGGGGCTGGATAATCCGGCGCTCGGACTTGTGGAATCGCCCAAGGCGCAACGTCGCCAGCCGCGACCGGTCAGCGAGAGCGCCGCGAAATCGCTGCTGAAGGAAGCCGAGACGGGCGCCCGTGAACCCTGGATCGGCGCACGGGACGCCGCCGTGCTGAGCCTTCTGTATGGATGCGGGCTCAGGATTTCCGAAGCCCTTGCCCTGACAGGCCGCGATCATCCTCTGCCCGACGTGCTGCGCGTCGCAGGCAAGGGGGGCAAGACCCGGATCGTACCTGTCCTGCCTGCCGTGCGTCAGGCCGTGAGCGCCTATGTGGACGCCTGCCCCTACCAGATAGGGGGCGATGATCCGCTCTTCCGGGCGTCACGCGGCGGGCCCTTGCAGGCGCGCGCCATGCAAAGCGCCATGCAGATCCTGCGAAGCCGGCTGGGCCTGCCCGCCACGGCGACGCCGCACGCCCTGCGCCACGCCTTTGCGACTCATCTTCTGGCCCATGGCGGGGATTTGCGCGCGATCCAGGACCTGTTGGGCCATGCTTCGCTCAGCACCACCCAGGTCTATGCCGATATTGAACAAAGCCGACTGATGGCGATTCACGCCGCAACGCATCCAAGGGCCCGCAAGCGCTAGTCGCGATTGCGCTCATACAGACGCACGCGCTCGCCATTTTCGTCTTCATTCTCCGCCACGAAGGAGAAGCCGGTCTTTTCAAGAACCCGGATCGAGGCGGTGAGATGCGGCAGGGTGCGCGCGCAGACCTTGCGGACGCGTTCATGGCTCAACGCCCAGCCCACAAGCCCTTCAACCGCTTCGGTGGCGAGGCCCTGCTCTCGGAAGCTGGGCTGCATGGCGTAGCCGATCTCGACGACACCTTCTTCATCAGGCGGTCCGTGGAAGCCGCCCACGCCCACGGCCCGGTCGAGACCATCCGGGGTCCAGCCCATAAGAAAGACCCAGCCGCGCCATCCCGCTTCTTCGGGCGCACGGTTCAGAATTTCGAGCTTTTCCGCCAGCTTCGGCTCATCGTCGGTGACCGGCGGCCAGGCTGATTCGCGTTCGGCGCCGAGCGCCTTGAAGAAGCCGGGCCGATCCTCGACCTGCAGACGCGCCAGCTCAGCTGTGATGGCCACTAGGCGCAGACGCGCCCCTTTGATCTCCAAAGGCGGGTTCGGGTCTGTCTGAGCTGAAGCTGTCATCGGCAAGCCTCCCGAGACTGTCCGGACGCGTTATGACGCACTGCCACACAAATGTCGTCAGACATTTTCGTGACATAGTCCCAAACGCGCCCGAAAGAAGTCCGGGACAGCCTACATCTGCATGGTCCAGCCTTCGACCCCCATGGCCGCCTGACGGACAGCCTCGGACAGGGTCGGGTGGGCGTGGCAGGTGCGCGCAATGTCTTCAGAGGCCGCGCGGAACTCCATCGCCACCGCCAGCTCGGCGATCAGCTCGCCGGCGTTCGGGCCGACAATATGCGCGCCCAGAATCTCGTCAGTTTCCGCATCGGCGAGGATTTTCACGAACCCGTCGGTGGTGTGGTTGGTGCGTCCGCGCGAGTTCGCCATGAACGGGAAGGCTCCGGACTTGTACTTGCGGCCCTGATCCTTGAGCTGTTCCTCGGTCTGACCGACCGAGGCGATCTCGGGATAGGTGTACACCACGTTGGGAATGACATCGTAATTGACGTGGCCGGCCTTGCCCGCGATCAGCTCGGCGACCGCCGTGCCTTCATCCTCGGCCTTGTGCGCCAGCATCGGACCGGAGGTAACATCGCCCACGACCCAGACGCCCTCGGCCGAGGTCTTGAAGTGATCATTCTCGATCATGCCGCGCTTGTCGACATCGATACCGACCGTGTCGAGACCCAGGCCTTCCGTGTACGGACGGCGACCAATGCAGACCAGAACGATGTCCGCATCCAGCACCTCTTCGTCGCCCCCCTTGGCGGCTTCGGTCGAGACTTTCAGCTTGGTCTTGAGCTTTTCAACGCCGGTCACCTTGCGCGACAGCTTGAAGCTCATGCCCTGCTTTTCAAACAGGCGCTTGGCCTGTTTGGAGACCTCGCCATCCATGCCCGGCAGGGCGCGATCGAGATATTCCACGACCGTGACGTCCGAACCGAGGCGACGCCAGACCGAACCCAGTTCGAGACCAATCACGCCTGCGCCGATCACGATCAGCTTCTTGGGGACTTCCTTGAGCTCCAGCGCACCCGTGGACGAGACGATGCGCTCCTCATCGATCTCTACGCCCGGCAGCGGGGTCACTTCAGAGCCGGTGGCGATGACGATGTTCTTGGCGCTGAGCTCGGTTTCCTTGCCATCCTCGTCGGTGACGATGACCTTGCCCTTGCCTGCAATGCGGCCCTTGCCGCGCACATGGTCGACCTTGTTCTTCTTGAACAGGAATTCCACGCCCTTGGTCAGGCCTTCAACCGCATCGGACTTCTGGCCCATCATCTTGTCGAGCTTGAGCGACAGCTTGCCGACCTCGATGCCCATATCAGCGAAATTCTTGTTCGCTTCTTCATAGAGCTCGGAGGCGTGCAGCATGGCCTTGGACGGGATGCAGCCCACATTCAGGCAGGTGCCGCCCAGCGTCTTGCGCGACTCGATACACGCCGTCTTCAGACCCAGCTGGCCCGCGCGAATGGCGCAGTTATAGCCGCCAGGGCCGCCGCCGATAATCACCACATCATATTGATCAGCCATGGGTACACCGTCATCGGTAAACGCGCGCCGCACCGGCGCGCCAAGGAGGGGTTAGCCGCACCCTATACCCGCCCTCCCCCGCGTCAATGCGGCGAAGGACGCAGAGCGGCCATGCATTTACACCTCGGCGTATCGAAGACGGGTTTCAACCCCGTTAGCGCAGGATCCCGGCGTTCACGCCCCAGACCGACACGCGCCAGAACGCAATAAGGCTCAGCAAGATCACAACGGAGAAAATCACCCCGCCAATTCCGCCCATCAGGTCATAGGCGGCGGTGAAACCGAAAAGATAGGCCGCGCTGACAAGGAAGAAGACGAGCGAGACCAGAAAGGCTGGCGCCGCAAATTTCGACCGGATGAGCAAAGCGAGGCTGGCGATCACCGCACTCCAGACCGCGATGGCCCAGACCGCTTCATACCAGAGCGGGAAACCCAGATAGAAGGCGCGCTGCTCTTCTGTGAAGGCGGCCAGATACGCCTCATTGCCCATCTGGGTGAGCGTGTAATCCAGAGCGCCGAACGCGTTCCAGATCAGCGCCACCACGGCCACGATCCAGAACCAGATCGGCGTTTTCGGGCGTTCGGTCACAACTGTGCTGTCATCGGTCATCAGAAGCCTCCCCCAAGGTTATACCGGCATTCTACACCCCGAACCCCATGACCGCCCAGCCCAAACGAAAACCCCGGCCGTTTCAGGCCGGGGCTGATCGCTTGACGCTTCGAGATCGACTAGATGTCGAGCAGCAGGCGCTGCGGATTCTCGAGGCTTTCCTTCACGCGCACGAGGAAGGTCACAGCCTCCTTGCCGTCCACGATGCGGTGATCGTAGCTGAGCGCCAGATACATCATCGGGCGGATCTTCACCTCGCCATTGATGGCGACCGGACGCTCCTGGATCTTGTGCATGCCCAGAATGCCCGATTGCGGCGCGTTGAGGATCGGGCTCGACAGGAGCGAGCCATACACGCCGCCATTGGAGATGGTGAAGCTGGCGCCCTGCATGTCCTCGATGCCAAGCTTGCCGTCACGGGCGCGCTTGCCGAGATTCATGATGGACTTCTCGATACCCGCCAGCGACAGGTCATCCGCGTCACGCACCACCGGCACCACGAGGCCGCGATCGGTGCCGACCGCCACGCCCATGTCGTAATAGTTCTTGTAGATGATGTCCGTGCCATCAATCTCGGCATTCACCGCCGGGACGTCCTTGAGCGCCGCGACGCAGGCTTTCACGAAGAAGCTCATGAAGCCCAGCTTGACGCCGTGCTTGGCCACGAAATCGTCCTGGATTTCCTTACGCAGGGACATGATCGCGCTCATGTCCGCTTCGTTATAGGTCGTGAGCATCGCCGCGGTGTTCTGCGCGTCCTTGAGACGGCGGGCGATGGTCTGGCGCAGGCGGGTCATCTTCACGCGCTCTTCGCGCGGGCCGGTTTCACGCGGCTTGGATGAGGAGGACGACGCCGAAGACGAAGACGACGGCGCGGCTCCGCCCGACTGCACGGCCTTGAGCGCATCGCCCTTGGTCACGCGGCCATCCTTGCCGGTGCCTTCGACCTTGCTCAGATCGAGATTGTTCTCGGCCGCGACGCGGTTGGCGGACGGCATAGCCTTGGTGTCGCCCGACGACGAGGCAGACGAGGCGGCCTCTTTGGGCGCAGAGTCGGATTTGGACGCCGAACCGCCGGACGCGGATGCGCCTTCGCGGATCTTGCCGATCACCTGATCCGGGGTGACGGTGTCGCCTTCCGAGACAAGCTGTTCTTCCAGAACGCCCGCGGCCGGAGACGGCACTTCCACGGCGACCTTGTCGGTCTCGATTTCCAGAAGCGCCTGATCCTGTTCGACCGCGTCGCCGGGCTGAACCAGCCACTGGCCGACCTGGCCCTCGGCCACGCTTTCGCCCATCACCGGCACCTTGGCGTCGATCAGATCGCCGCCGCCGGACGTGCCGTTGGAGTCGTCGGATTTGGATTCGGATTTTTTCGCCGGCTTGTCATCGGAGGCTTTGGACGCGCCGCCGCCTTCACCCATTTCAGCCAGCTTGGCGCCGATCTCGACGGTATCGCCTTCCTGGGCGACGATCTTGGAGATGACGCCATCTTCCTCGGCGCGCACTTCAACCGACACTTTGTCGGTCTCCAGCTCCACCAGGATGTCGTCTTTCTTCACGGCGTCGCCTTCGGAAACCTGCCATTCGCCGACAGTGGCTTCGGAAACGGATTCGCCGAGGGTGGGGACGGTAATCTCGGTCATGTTGGGCTCTTTCCTAGAAAGGTCTTCGTGCGGGCGAAGGCTTACGAGAGGGCTTCGTCAATAAGGGCGGCTTGCTGGGCCTGGTGCTTGGACAGAAGGCCCGTCGCGGTAGAGGCCGAAGCCGCACGACCGGCATAACGGGCGCGCGCGCTCTTGGTATCGGACTTCTCGAGACAGAATTCCAGATACGGCTCCACAAAGCTCCAGGCGCCCATATTCTTGGGCTCTTCCTGACACCAGACCACATCGGCGTTCTTGAAGCGCTTGAGCTCGTCGATCACCGATTTGGCCGGGAACGGATAGAACTGCTCGACCCGCAGCAGGTAGACATCATCGATCTTACGCTCTTCGCGCGCTTCAAGCAGGTCGTAATAGACCTTACCCGAGCACAGAACGACGCGGCGGATCTTGTCGTCGGCGGCGAGCGGAATCTCGGCGCGGCCCGTGGCCACGTCCGAACGACCCTCGCGCACCTTCATATCCGCATCATCCCACAGCACGCGGTGGAAGCTGGAGCCTTCGGAGAACTCCGCCAGCGGGCTGATGCAACGCTTGTGACGCAGCAGGGATTTCGGCGTCATCAGGATCAGCGGCTTGCGGAAGCCGCGATGGATCTGACGGCGCAGAATGTGGAAATAGTTCGCCGGCGTCGAACAGTTGGCGACCTGCATATTGTCTTCGGCGCATTGCTGCAGATAGCGCTCGAGGCGGGCGGAGGAGTGCTCCGGACCCTGACCTTCATAGCCATGGGGCAGCAGCATCACGAGGCCGGACATGCGCAGCCATTTGCGCTCGGACGAGGAAATGAACTGGTCGATGATGACCTGGGCGCCGTTGGTGAAGTCACCGAACTGGGCTTCCCACATCACCAGCGAGTTGGGCGCGGACAGCGTGTAGCCATACTCGTAGCCGAGCACCGCTTCCTCAGACAGCATGGAGTCGATGACTTCGTAGCGCGCTTGGTCGCCGCCCAGATTGTTGAGCGGGGTGTAGCGTTCTTCCGTGTTCTGATCGATCACATGGGAGTGACGCTGGGAGAAGGTGCCGCGGCCGCAATCCTGCCCGGACAGGCGCACCGGGAAGCCTTCTTTCAGCAGCGAACCGAAAGCCAGATGCTCGGCCGTCGCCCAGTCAATGCCGTTCTCGTCATCAAGCACGGCCTTGCGGCGATTGGCGATCACGCGCTTGAGCGTCTTGTGGATGGCGATGTCCTCGGGGACGGTCGTCATCTTGTCGGCCACATCCTTGAGGACGCTCGCATCCACGGCGGTCTGGCCGCGGCGGTCATCCTCTTCAGGCAGGCCCAGACCCTGCCAGACGCCATCAAGCCAGTCCGCCCGGTTCGGGCTGTAGGACTTGGCCTTCTCGAACTCGTCATCGAGGAACTGGGCGAATTCCTCGACCCAGCCATCGATATCCTTCTGGCTGACAATGCCTTCCTTGATCAGGCGCTCGCCATAAAGGTCCAGCGTCGTCGGGTGCTTGGCGATCGCCTTGTACATGATCGGCTGGGTGAAGCTGGGATCGTCACCCTCATTGTGGCCGTACCGGCGATAGCAGAACATGTCCACGACCACGTCCTTGCCAAAGCGCTGGCGATATTCCGCCGCGACCTTGGCGGCGAAGGTGACCGCTTCAGGATCATCGCCGTTCACGTGGAAAATGGGCGACTGCACCATCAGCGCCACGTCGGACGGATACGGCGAGGACCGGCTGTCCTTGGGATCGGTGGTGAAACCGATCTGGTTGTTCACAACGAAGTGGATCGCGCCGCCGGTGCGGTGACCGCGCAGGCCCGACAGGCCGAAGCATTCCGCCACCACGCCCTGGCCGGCAAAGGCCGCATCACCGTGCAGCAGCAGCGGGAGGACCTTCTCGGCATAGTTGGAGCCATCGCCTTCATCGCGACGGAACTGGGTCTGCTTGGCGCGCGCCTTGCCCAGAACGACCGGGTTCACCGCCTCGAGGTGAGAGGGGTTTGCGGTCAGCGACAGGTGCACATTGTTGCCGTCAAACTCACGGTCGGACGAGGAGCCGAGGTGGTATTTCACGTCGCCGGAGGCGTAATCGACCTGGCCCAGCGTGTCGCCGCCCTGGAATTCGTGGAAAATCACGTGATAGGGCTTGCCCATCACCGCCGCGAGCACGTTCAGGCGCCCCCGGTGCGGCATGCCCAGGATGATGTCCTTCACGCCCAGCGCGCCGCCGCGCTTGATGATCTGCTCCAGCGCCGGGATCAGGCTTTCGCCGCCGTCAATGCCGAAGCGCTTGGTGCCCGGATAGCGCTTGTGCAGGAAGTTCTCGAACGCCTGGGTCTCGATGATCTTCTTGAGGATGGCGATCTTGCCTTGCTTGGAGAAGGCGATCTCCTTGTCTGGACCCTCGATGCGCTCTTGCAGCCAGGCTTTCTCCTCGGGATTGGAGATGTGCTGGAACTCCACACCGAAGGTGGAGCAATAGGTGCGCTTGAGGATGTCGAGCATCTGGCGAACGGTCGCCGTCTCGAGCCCCAGATAGCCGTTGATGAAGATCTCGCGGTCCAGATCATCCGCACCGAAGCCATAGGTCGCCGGGTCGAGCTCGGGCTGCTGGCCGAAATTGGTCAGCTTGAGCGGGTCGAGATCCGCCGCCAGGTGGCCGCGCATGCGGTAGGCGCGGATCAGCATGATCGCGGCGATGGAATCCTTGACCGCCTTGTGCACCTCTTCCGGAGTGGCGCCGGAGCCCTTATGCTCGGCGACGGCGTCGGGCAGCGCCATGGTCGCGCTTTCGATATCGCCCAGCGCGGTGACCAGCTCGCCATTGGCCGGACGCGGCCAGTCCTTGCGTTTCCAGGACGGGCCTTCGGCGGATTGGCTGGCTTCGGCGGGGGCGTCCCCCACCTCTTCAAAGAAGGACCGCCAGCTTGCCGGCACGGACGCCGGATCTGCGGCGTACTTCGCCGCCATTTGCTCGAGATAGACGGCGTTGCCGCCAAACAGGAACGAGGTGTCCAGGAAAGTCTGATTTTGGGGGGAGCGTTCGTCAGCCATGGCGCCATTCAATCGGCATCTAAGGGAAACGCGCATCTGAACAGACGCGCGCATATGGTTTGACCCGACATTTATGCCTGTTAGTTAAGAAATAGAAGACCGAAGCGCCGCAAATCGGTAAAAGCGGGCCGATTTTACTGCAATCCGGACTTCTTCCGGGTCTTCAGGCCTTCATACAACCACAGATCCGGCCCTCCGATGCGACTTTCGGCTAGGGCCCAAGAAAAACCCCCGCCCGGATCGCCGGACGGGGGCCTGTCTTTGAGACGACCGAAGCCTTAGCCCTTGAGGACGTCGACCAGGGTATCGCCCAGGCGCGCCGGGCTGTCGGACACGACAATGCCCGCTTCCTTCATGGCCGCGATCTTGTCTTCAGCGCCGCCCTTGCCGCCGGACACGATGGCGCCGGCATGGCCCATGGTGCGGCCCGGAGGCGCGGTGCGGCCCGCGATGAAGCCGACCATCGGCTTCTTGCGGCCTTTCTTGGCTTCGTCCTTGAGGAACTGGGCCGCTTCTTCTTCCGCAGAGCCGCCGATCTCGCCGATCATGATGATCGACTTGGTCTCGTCGTCGGCCAGGAACATCTCCAGCACGTCGATGAATTCGGTGCCCTTGACCGGGTCGCCGCCAATGCCGACAGCCGTGGTCTGGCCCAGGCCCGCATTGGAGGTCTGGAACACCGCTTCATAGGTCAGGGTGCCCGAACGGGACACGACGCCCACAGAGCCCTTCTTGAAGATGGAGCCCGGCATGATGCCGATCTTGCACTCTTCCGGCGTCAGCACGCCGGGGCAGTTCGGGCCCAACAGGCGCGAATTGGATTTTTCGAGCGCGGCTTTCACCTTGACCATGTCCATCACCGGAATGCCTTCGGTGATGCAGGTGATCAGCTCGATGCCCGCATCGATGGCTTCGATGATGGCGGCGCCGGCGCCGGCCGGCGGCACATAGATCACGGACGCGGTGGCGCCGGTGGCTTCCTTGGCTTCACCCACCGAGGCGTAGATCGGCAGGGTCGCCGAGCCGTCCAGGCCCGAAGTCCAGCTTTCGCCGCCCTTCTTGGGGTGCACGCCGGCGACCATCTTGGTGCCGTAATAGTTCAGCGCCTGTTCGGTGTGAAAGGTGCCGGTCTTGCCGGTCAGGCCCTGAACGATGACTTTGGTGTCTTTGTTGACGAGAACTGACATGGCTTAGGCCTTTTTCACAGCAGCGGTGATTTTCTTCGCGGCGTCGTCGAGATCGTCAGCGGAGGTGATGTCCAGACCGCTTTCGTTGAGGATGGTCTTGCCCTGCTCGACATTGGTGCCTTCAAGGCGCACCACCAGCGGAACGTTCAGGCCGACTTCCTTCACAGCCGCGACCACGCCTTCGGCGATGACGTCGCAGCGCATGATGCCGCCGAAGATGTTCACGAGGATGCCTTTGACGTTCGGATCGGCCGTGATGATCTTGAACGCCGCGGTGACTTTCTCTTTGGAAGCGCCGCCGCCCACATCGAGGAAGTTCGCCGGCTCGGCGCCGTAGAGCTTGATGATGTCCATGGTCGCCATGGCGAGGCCTGCGCCGTTCACCATGCAGCCGATATCACCGTCGAGCGCGATATAGGCGAGGTCGTATTTGGACGCCTCGATTTCCTTGTCGTCTTCTTCGGTGAGGTCGCGCAGCTCACGCACATCGTCGTGGCGGAACAGGGCATTGCCGTCAAAGGAGACCTTGGCGTCGAGCACGCGCAGACGGCCATTGTCCATGACGATCAGCGGGTTGATCTCGAGAAGGCTCATATCCTTCTCGGTGAACGCCTTGTACAGGGTCGGCGCCAGCGACAGCATGTCGTCACGCGCCTGGCCTTCCAGCTCCAGCGCCTTGGCGATGGTGGCGGCGTCGTCCGCAGTCACGCCCGTGGTCGGGTCGATATTGACGGTCAGGATCTTCTCAGGGGTGTCTTCAGCCACCTGTTCGATGTCCATGCCGCCTTCGGTGGAGACCACAAAGGCCACCTGGCCGGTTTCGCGGTTCACCAGCAAGGAGAGGTAAAGCTCGGTCGCGATATCCGCGCCGTCTTCGATGTACAGGCGGTTGACCTGCTTGCCCTCGGGGCCGGTCTGATGGGTGACCAGCGTATTGCCGAGCATTTCCTTGGCGTGGCTGGCGACCTCGTCCTTGGAAAAGGCAAGGCGCACGCCACCCTTGGCGTCTTCAGGCAGTTCGGTGAACTTGCCCTTGCCGCGACCGCCGGCATGGATCTGGGACTTCACGACCCAGAGCGGACCAGGAAGCTGGTCAGCGGCTTTAGAAGCTTCTTCGACGGAAAACACGGCGACGCCTTCGGCGACAGGCGCGCCGTAGGATTTCAACAGGGCTTTCGCCTGGTGCTCGTGAATGTTCATGGAGCAATATCTCTCGCACAGAGCTGAGGGGAGTGCGGGCGAGAAACACCCGCACCTAGGCGGACAGGCGGCGTTATAGCACCCAAGGCGTCAGGCGCAACGCGGCATTCCCCTATCTTTATGACTAGATCGTGTCTTTTACCTTAGCGAAGCGGGCGCTCAGGGCGCCAGCCGCCCATCCCAGCCCGGCGCACAAGCCCGCCGCTAGGGGCAAAACAAGCAACAGGCTGGCGGTTCGGCAGGCGTCAGGCCCGGCCTGCTGACATCCGTCGGCGAGCGCCGCCGCCGGCTCGGTCAGCGCCAGAGCGACCAGCTGGCCCAGCAGGACCGGCGCGCCTGCGCCGATCATCACCCAGCCCAGCCAGGTCATGAAACCCAGCCCCGCCAGCTTGCGACGCAGGACAAAGGAAGCCAGCACGCCAATGAGCGCGGGCACGGCGATGACCAGCGCCATCATCATACCCGGTCGTGCTCGTCTTCGGGCGCCTCGATCTCGGCCAGCTCGGCCGACGTGGCCTGCAGGTTGACGAAGGGCTGGCGCTCATCCTCGCTGACCGCTTCCCGCGCCCGGCGACGCAGGAACATGCCGGCGGCGAGAATGCAGCTGGCGACGGCGGCGAACAGGAACAGGCCGCGCGGCCCCAAGGGCCCTGAATAGGCGATGCCCGCCAGGATCGGGCCCAGGGTCGACCCGGCTGCATAGACCAGCAGCATGCCCGACGCGATGGCGGGCAATTCCTCCACCCGCGAGCGATCCGCCGCATGCGCCACCGCAACCGCGAAATAGGCCAGGCTCGCCGCGCCCCACAAACCCACCAGCACCGCCGCCAATCCCAGCCCGGGGCTGGGCATGACGACAAGGATCATGGCGAACACCGCGCCCAGAATGGACAGCCCGGCGATCACCAGGCGGCGGTCCATCTGGTCAGACAGCATGCCCGCCGGCCATTGGGTCAGCATGGAGCCGGCATAGATCATCGCCATCAACAGCGCCGCACTGCCCGCGCCATTGATCGGATCCAGCGATTCCGCCCAGATCGGCATGAAGCCCAGCACGCCCGAATTGAGCAATCCGGCGGTGAAAGACGCCGCGGCGGCGGCCGGCGCGATCGAGAACAGACGGGTGACCGGCACGGTTTCGCCCGTGGGCAGGCTGGGCTGGGCGCGTCGCGTAAAGACAATCGGGGTCAGCGCCAGGGCCAGCGACGCCCCGGCCATTATGAAGCCGTCGCGCGCATCAAAGCCGGGCAGCGCGATCAGGAAAGGCCCGGCGATCAGGCCGGCGCGGCCGACGATCTGATAGACCGAGATCACGGCGCCGCGGCGCTCGCTGGGCGTGGCGTCCGCAATCCAGCTTTCCGCCACGGCGAACAGGCCGGCCGCGCACAGACCAAAGCCGAAACGGGTGATCAGCCACCACAGGAAATGATCGCCCAGCGCCAGCATCAGGGTCAGCGCCGCCGCGCCGCCCGCATACCCGGCATAGGCGCGGATATGCCCCACCGAGCGGATCATGCCCGGCGACAGCCAGGCGCCAAAGGCGAAGCCAGCGCCAAAGCCGGCGATCACGGCGCCGATCGCCGGACGCCCCCAGCCCGCCCCGCTCATGGCGAGGGGCAGGGCCACACCGATCGCGCCCATCGCGGCCTGCAGGAACAGGGTCGCGACCATCACCATGGCGACATTGCGATAAATCAGCATGGGCGGCCTTTGCAGTCTGGGTCGGCTTGGATGTCGTCAGGTCATCATGCGGGCGTGCGCAAGGCAAGCTACAGGCTCAGGCCAGACGCGCCAAACGGGCGAGCGCCCAGTCCAGAGACACCGGCCCCGCCCCGCGCAGGATCAGATACAGGCCCAGCGCCAGATAGGCCACTGTCGAGGTGAAGGCTTCAGGCAGAATGAACAGCATGTGCCAGAGCGCGCCCAGAAAGACGGCGATCCCGGTCAAACGCGTCAAAAACCCGGCGGCGAGGCTGAGGCTGGCCAGCGTGGCGACCGTCAGCAGCAAAAACGCGGCAAACCCGGCATCCACATGGCCCTGGGTCCAGATCTGGGCGGCGGACTGCAGCCCCTCGGCCGGGGTCACCCAGGCGCGCCAGGACAGCGGATCCTCCACGGCCGCGGCGTTGGCCCGCGACCAGCTCCACATCTGCACGATGAGCACAGCGCGCACGGCCAGCCCGATGACGGCATCGCGGATGCCGGCCCCGCGACGCACAGGCGATTCCGATCTCACGACGGGCGGCGCGCCCCCGGCGCCCGGCCCCGCAGCTTCTCCCGCGCCCATGAACAGGCGCTCGAACTGGCTTGCATCTTTCATGTCGTCCCCCAGCGCCATCCTGCCCGCTCAGACCGTTCTCAGGCAATCGCGCACACGGCCCGACCGTTCAACAGGCTGAAGGGCGTGTCGTGCAGGACACGCGCTAGCGCGCGCCGATGGCGGACAGAGCGATGCTTTCCTGGCGCACGGCCTCGCCGTCCATATCCCGGATCTGCAGGCTCAAGCGGCCTTGTTCCCAATCAATGCCGATCACGCCGTAGTTTTCCGGCGCATACATAGAGCCCAGACGATTGGGACCCGGCTCGTTGTTCTCGTCCGTATAAGACATGTTCAATGCCGAGGAGGTGATCTCGTAAAGCGGGTAGCTCGTCACATTATCGCGGCGATAGAGCCCGGCGGAATGGCGGTCGCCCGAGACGAACACCACGCCTTCCGCGCCGCTCTCATTGATCAGGCGGAACAGGCGGTCGCGCTCGAGCGGCATGGTGCGCCAGGCTTCCCAGCCATGACCATCGGCCAGAACCTGAATGGAGGAGACGATCAGGCGCAGATCCGCCGGTTCGGCCAGCTGGTCGGCCAGCCAGGCCCATTGCGCAGCGCCCAGCATGTCCTGATCAGGATTGGTGCTGGGGATGTAGCGTTCGCGGCCCACAGCGCCGCGCTCGTCGGTCGGGGTCAGGTCCGAGCGGAAATAGCGCGTATCCAGCAAGATGATCTGAACGCGCTGGCCTTCCGGGCCAAACACCTGCGCGTCGTAAATGCCTTCGCGCTGGCGTCGCGGATCCTCTTCAGGCGCGCGCCAGAAGTCCAGAAACAGCGCCTCGGCATAGCCCTTGAACGGGAAGTCCCGACCCATGTCGTTCATGCCGTAATCATGGTCATCCCAGGTCGCCAGCATGGGCAGGGCCGAGCGCAGCAGCCGGAATTCCGGGCGCGCGGCCAGGGCGGCGTAGTTCTCGCGCAGCTCGGGCAGGTCAGCGTTATAGGACCGGGCGTCGCCATACACATTGTCGCCCACATACATGAACAGGTCATGGGGCTCGTCCGCGATGGTGGTGAGAATCGGGATTTCCCGCTGGGCCGTGTTGCATGACCCAAAGGCGATCGAGGTCAGCACGGCGTCCGACCCCGGCAGGGCGGGGCCTTCTGGCGCGGTCGGGTGCGGATGTTCAAGCTGGGCGTAGTACGGGGCCAAGGCCTCGACGGGCGTGCGCGGCGCCTCCTGGGAGACCAGACTCGGAGCCGCGACGGGCTCGGTCGCATCGGCCGGGACCGGCTCTGAACAGGCTGACAGTGCGAGCAGGCCAGCGCCCAGCGTGAATTTGAACCCTATCTGCGTCATGCGAACCCCCTGACGGTTGGACCCGGGGCGAGACCGGGCGGTGGGAGGCAGGTTTAGCGCCGCCTTGCGTCAGGTCAATGACAGCCCCGGCCACGGCTAACCGCCAAATACGACCGCATGCATGAGCCGCCCCGGGATCAGCGTCGCCGCGCCTGGAACCAGCAGCGCCGACACCATCAGAATGAGCGCTGCGGTCCTGTGCCGCGCCACCCGGCCCGTCAGCGCCGCGACCGACAAGCCGATCACGCCCAGGACCGTCACGGGGATCAACAGGTGCAACAGGCTGAACCCGCCGCCGGGCCCGCGGATGAAATAGGCCGTCCCGGCGACCAGCAGCATGAGGCCGACCCAGACATATCCGAACGTGCGGTGCGGGATCGTGCCCTTGGGCGCGACACACTGGACCGCACCCAGACCCAGCGCTGCGAGCGCGGCCAGCGCATGGATCTGGATCGTCAGCGGCGCCGCCAGAAACGCGTCCATATTCATCCCCGGACCCCATGCACCGAAATCGTCATGTCACGGCGTTCACCCGGCGCCAGATCGAACCTGGCTTCATCCCAATTGGCGCCGCGAAACCGCGGGCGGGGATTGTTGGAAAACCCGTAACGCTCGCGGGGCACGCCCAGCATGTTGGTGTCGAAATCCTGATTGCCATTGGCGTCGTGAAACACCTGGACCCCCAGGGCGCCGACCGGCGCGTCCTCGATCACCAGCACGGCCTGCCCGTCTTCGATCTCGGCCCATACAGAGCGCGTCTCTTCCTGGGCCTCCCAGGCATCCGCACTGTCATAAACACCCACCCAGACCCGGCCGGAGTCCGCGGTCAGACCGTCAATGGTCAGGGACAAGGCGGCGGACGCCTCGGAGGGGTCTAGCGCCTTCGCCGCGGGCGCGAAATGCAGGGCGAACAAGGCGGCGCTGGCCAACGCAACGGTCTTCATCGTCTTATGGTTCATGACATATCCTTTCAGGGTCTGAGGCAGCCGGATCGCTGCGGGTCGACCCCAGTGCTGACCGGCCCGGACGCGCCATGAAAGCGGTTCTGCGCGAGCGGACTGGACCTCTTCGCGAGTTGCCGCCAACCTGCCATTCACGCTTCGTGAAGGGAGGGGCGCAGGACGGATGAAGGACGCGGTCGTCAAATACATGCGCGCCAGCGCGCAACCCGTCCTCATGGTGCTCGGCCTTGGCACCTTCCTGGCGATCATGGGGCCGTTCGGCTCTGACGAGCTGGGCTGGCCCTGGGTCTGGGTGTACTGGGTCGGCTTCATCACCCTGGGCGCCGGCGTCGGCTTCTCGCTGGGCCATGTCCTGCCGGGCTGGATGCCGAACGCGCCCGAATGGAGCATCTACGCCCTGGTGGCCGCCGCCGTCTCGCTGCCGGTCACCTTCGGGGTCGCCTTCGTGAATGCGGGCTTCGCCCTCGACTTCAGCGCCGCCGAACTGGCCCTGACCTATTTTCTGGTCCTGTTCATTTCGAGCTTCGCGACGGGCGTGGTCTATGTGGTCGACAAGCTCACAGGTCCGTCACACACAGCCGCTGCCGAGACCGATGCGCCCCGCGCCCATCCCGCCCTGCTGGAGAAGCTGCCGCCCAGGCTCCAGACCGCCACGCTGTGGTCCATGACCGCGGAAGACCATTATCTGCGCGTGCGCACCGATGGCGGCGAAGCGCTGATCCTGATGCGATTGTCCGATGCGGTGGCGGCCTGTGAAGCGCTGGAGGGCGCGCGCACTCACCGTTCCTGGTGGGTGGCCAGGGAGGCTGTCGCCGAGGCCCGCAAGGGCGATGGCCGGGGCGTTCTGATCCTTAAGGACGAGATCGAAGCCCCGGTCAGCCGCACCTATTATTCCGCACTCAGGGAGACGGGCTGGTTCTAGCGTCTGAAACGGTCACGATTGTGCGCCCAGTCCGCTTTGGACTGGCCCCAGACATCCACCGTCACGCCAAGGCCCGGCAGGTCCGCATCCCAGCCCAGATCGACCGATCCCAGCTTGCGCGCCATGGCTTGTGAATTGGCGTTATCCGCCGCGATCATGTGAACCACGCTGTCCCAGCCCAGCGTGTCAAAGGCAAAGTCCATCGACGCCGCCGCGGCTTCGGGCCCATAACCCTTGCCCCAGTGGGCCCGGGTGATCGACCAGCCCACTTCAGGCTGCGGCCATCCATGGGGCGCCCAGGGCCCGACCCGGCCCACCCAATGTCCGCTCGCCTTCTCTTCCACAGAAAAGAAGCCATAGCCGCGCACCGCCCAATGTCCGATCATCGTGCAGATCTGTCGCCAGACCTGCGGCGCATCCATCACGCCGCCGATATGCCGGGCGGCGACCGCGTCACTCATCAGGCTGACAAAGCCCTCAAGATCACGCTCCTCGGGGATGCGCAGACGCAGGCGTTCGGTTTCCAGTACAGGGCCATCAAGCATGGGGGTCTCCTCGGTCAGGCCCGAGTGTCGCCATGCGGCCCTCGCATGCAAGCGTTAGCGCGACTGCACGGCGGCCAGAACGTCCTCGGCGGAGATCCGGGTGGCGTAGCCGCGGTCCTGGCCCAGCCCGGCCTCGTGCCAGAACTTGGCGACCACCACGCCGTCGCGGTCAATCACGAACGTGATCGGATAGGGCACGCCATGGGCCAGGTGATCCGGATCCGCATAGATCGGATCGCGCACGCCGAAGGCATCGATGGTCTCACTGCCCTCGTCGGACAAAAGCGTCATGGTCAGTCCGCGCCGATCCGCCACCTGCGCCAGCGTCTCCGCCGGATCATAGGTCAGAACCGCCACCGGCCAGCCGGCCTCCTCGAAGGCGTCGACATGCGCGTCCAGCTCGAGGGTCTGGCGCAAGCAGATCGGACACCAGTCAAGCGAGCGATTGAAGTACAAGACCACCCCGCCGGCGCCCATGAGGCCTTCAAGGCTGCGCGCCTCGCCCTCCGCGTCGACGACCGATAGCGCAGGCGCAGTCTCACCGACCCTTGGGCCGAACGCCTCTGCGGCCTCAGCCGCCGCCTGTGCCGGGCTCTGGGCCGTAGCGAGAGACACGGACGCACCGAGCGCCAGAACAAGAGCGAGACCGAAACGCAGCATCCGGGACAATCCTTCACTAAAAGCGGCTCCGCGCCGCACGTTTGATCGATAATGCTGGCTAGCGCGCCGACTGAAAAGCGCACGGGTTCCAAAATCGGCTCGCCTCAAGGGATTGTGACCGTTCAGGGGCGCGCGCCCCGGCGCACTGGTCCGCGCCGTAAACCATGCTAGTGTTCATGTTCGGATCTGCCGGGTCCGCGCAGAGGAGGCGATCAGTGGCGACGAACATCTTTCGCAAATCCCGTCCCGCGCTTGGCCGTCTGGCCCTTTATCTGCTCATCTTTGTCGGCGCCGCCCTGGCGCTGAACGCCTGGATTTTCACCGGCCCCGCCATTCAATGGTCCCGGACGCTGGAGAACCCCGACTGGTCACCCGCCGGCGGAGTGATCGGCGCGGTCTGGGTGGGTTTGTTCACCCTGATGGCGCTGGCGGCTTTCACCGTGGACCGGTTTGGCGACGCGGCGAACAAGGACTTCGCGCGCCTGGCGATCATCGCCCAGTATCTGGTCTGCATGGGCTGGACGTTCGGCTATTTCGCCCTGCAAAGCGTCGCCAACGGCTTTTACATCACGATCGTCGCGCTGGTCCTGTCGGTTCCGGTGACCCTGGCCGCCTTCCGGGCGTCCCGACTGGCGGGGGTCCTGATGGTCCCGCTCGTGCTCTGGCTCATCTTCGCGCTGGCGCTTTCGTGGAGCACCTGGCGGCTCAACGCCTGAACCCGCGCCAGACCGCCCAGCCGAACACGCCCAGGACCAGTAGCGCCGCACCGATCTCTGCCAGGCTCACGCCAAAGATCGAAGGCTCGGCGATGGGCGCCAGCACGCTCATCAACCGCGCCGCCGCCGAGGTGAAGCGTTCGCCGTGAAACCCGGCCCCGACCGCGACGAAGACCAGCAAGGCCGCGCCGAACCCCGACAACCGGATCATCGCGCCGGGATCCGAGCCGCCCGTGCGAGGCGCGCGCGACTTAGCGCTTATGAATCTTCGGCTTCTTCGGCTCACTTGTCAGTCCCTAGTCCAGAGCGCTTGCACGCCTAGGCTTTGCTTGTGAGAAGGTAAATTTTCAGGCATAGTATTCGGGCACGAGCGGCTTGAACAAGGCCCGGTGAAGAGTATGGAAGACCCGAGTGCCGAACGCCTCTGACTTTGCCTTCCCCGACCGCAATCCGCATGCCGTGCGCGGGACGCCGTGCACACTAACTACTGGCGTGGGACGCTGCGCAGACGGACGGGAAAGGACTCCTACCCATGACTACGGGTACCGTTAAATTCTTCAACACCGAGAAGGGCTTCGGCTTCATCACGCCGGATGAAGGCGACAAGGATGTGTTCGTGCACATCACCGCTGTCAAAGACGCCGGCCTGAACGATCTGCGCGACGGCCAACGCATTGAATTTGAAACCGAACCGGACCGCCGTGGCAAAGGTCCGAAAGCGGTCAATCTGAAGGCGATGGATTAATCGCTTTCCTGCCTGTTTGAAAGCGCCGCGCGAGACATCTCGCGCGGCGCTTGTCTTATCTGGCGCAATCTAGACTAAAGGCAGCGGTAAGCCGCCTCGATCAATGCCTTGGCGCGCGCATCGCCGACCAGAACATCCATCTGCCGGTTCATGACATAGGCGCCGGACACGCCACGCGCGGGGTCCGCAAATCCACAGGACCCGCCAAAGCCGTAATGGCCCACCGCCTTGGGCTCCGGCCCGAAGGCTTCGGAGTCGCGGTTGATCATCACGCCGCACGCGAACGACAGATCAAACGGCAGAACCCGATCCGGTCCGTTCACACGTTCGGTCAGGGCCGCCTTGATCACGGCGTCCGACACGAACGCTTCGCCATCAAGCCGCCCCTGCGTGGCGAAGGGCGCCATCAGTCGGGCGATTGCGCGGGCCGTGCCGTGACCATTGGCGGCGGGCAGTTCGGCCGAACGCCAGGCGGCGGTGCCGCGACGCCCCGGTGACGACCAGGGCTTGAGGAAGGCCGCCGCCTTTTCCGGCGTCATGGACCCCAGATGCGGGGGACGCGGCGGCAGGACATGCTCGGCGGCGCGGTCATGCTCGCTTTCGGGCACCCCGATATGAAAATCGATCCCGCGCGGCCCGCAAACCATGTCGCGCAGAAGGGCGCCCACCGTGCGGCCGTGTTCATCGGCCCGTCGCACCACCGCGTCCGCAATCACGCCATAGCTGATCGGGTGGTAGCCGGAGCCTTCGCCCAGAGGCCACATGGGCGACATGGCGGCAAACCGGCTTTCCATCAGCTCGCGATCAAACCAGTCCGACGGCTCCATCTCTTCAGGATAGCCCGGCAGGCCCGCCTGGTGAGACAGGGCCTGGGCCAGGGTCACCTCGCCCTTGCCCGCCTGGGCGAAGTCGGGCCAGACCTCCGCGACCGGCGCGTCATAATCCAGATGTCCCTGATCCACGAGCCAGGCGACGACCAGGGCCGTAACCGCCTTTCCGGTGGAGAAGACCGGAACAATCGTCTCCGCCGTCCAGGGGCGCTCCGCCTTGCGGTCGGCATGGCCGGCATGAATGTCGACAAGAACTTCGCCTTCACGGATCAGCGTGAAGCCCGCGCCCAGCTCGTCGCGCTCGGTGAAATTCTCTTTGAAGGCCTCGGCGACCGGCTCGAAGCCCGACGCGAGATGTCCGTGGATTTCTATGCTCATGAGATTTCAGGTATAGCCCTGCAAACTTGGATTCAAGCGCAGATCCGTCTTCAGGCGTGAATGGCCATGATCAGGTCCCGCTCATCTTCAGGCGGGTCAGCGGGCAGACACTCCGCCTCTCCGGCGGCGATGCGCTGCGCGGTCAGCACGCACAGCCCGGCATCAATCAGGTCATCGGGCGGACACAGGGCCGACTTGAAAGGATGAGGTTCAAACAGAGCCTGAGGCAGGCCTTCGCGCACCAACAGGGCCAGGCGCTCGTCGCGTCCCTCTCGGGTCTTCTTGCGATGTCGGGCCGGCGCGCCAGACAGGACCGCAAAGCTCACCTCGGGATGGGTTTCAAAGATGACGCCCCGCGACAGCTCCGGGGTCATGAGAGCGTCGATCTCGCGTATTTTCGGAAACAGGTTGAACGCCTGTTTTGACAATCCCTGACCGCCCGCAGCGCGATTGAGCCGGTTCGCCTCCTCATATTCTGTGGCGGCCAACGCCGCCCGCAGAGGCGAGGGAAAGACCGAATTGCGTCGCGGGCCGAGCCGCTGGCGCGCAGCACGCTCGCAAGCCCGCCCGGACGGGCCGGAGGGCTGTGTCTGAAAGCCGATCGGCATGTCCACCGCGATCACCTGGGCGCCCCAGTCAAAGGCGTCCTGAAAGCGTTCGAAGACTGCGCGGCGGGGCGCCTCCAGACCATTGAGATCCACCATCACCCCGGCCCAGCCCGCCTTGCATCCATCCAGCCCCATCACCCAGGCCGGGCGTCGGGCGCCCACGCGCCTCAGGGCCGGCGCCCGCAAGGGCGCTTGCAGGATCTCGCGCGTCAGCCGCAGGTCCGCCGTCTCGCCCGCCAGCCGCGTCTCTTCCAGAACATGGGAAATCCGCGCCATGGCCCGGGCCGCGGCATCGCGCCAGCGCGCCCCCTTCAACCGTTCCGCCAGCGCGCTCGCGGCGAACACATCACCCGTGCCGAACGGAGCCGGATCGATGCGCGGCATGCGCGCACTGAATGCGTCATCCCCGGTCACGGTCATCACGCAGACATCGTGCAGATCGGTCGGGGCGGAGGTGCACAGGACCACCGGCGCCAGCTGGCGCGCCGCAGCCACCGCCTGCTCCGGCGTCTCCACAGGGGTTTGCGCCAGCCAGGCCAGCTCGAACCGGTTGGGCGTGATCACGCTGGCCATGGGCAGGAGCGCTTCACGGATCGTCCGGGCGGTGTCGGCGCTGACATACAGCCCGCCTTCCCCGCCATCGGCTTCGCCGTCGCCCAGTATCGGATCGACCATCACCAGAAGGTCCGGGCGCTGTGACCGCGCTTCCGCGATCACGCCCGCGGCCAGACGGACCTGGTCGGGGTTGTGGAAATAGCCGGTGAAGATCGCGTCCACCGCATCCAGCGCCCCATTCGCCTTCGCGCCCTCCAGCGCGGAGGTCATGAGCGTGATCGGGACCGGACCGCCGCCGGGCGCGCCCAGCGCCGGATGCCGTCCCAGCATCACCGTGGGCGCCAGATGGGGGCGCACCGAATGCGCCGCGAGCACCTGTGCGGTCACACCGCCCCCCACTTCACTCGTTGCGACAAGTGAGCTGATGACGAGAACACGCGGTTGGGGAGTGGTGTCAGCCATGCGCCTTATGTATGCCTTTCCCTCATGATGGACGATTCCTCTCACACACTTCTGAACGCAAGGCTTATGCGCTCTGCGCTCTTCGTGCCCGGCGACAAGCCGCGCGCCCTGGACAAGGCGGATGGCCTGGGCGCCGATGCGATCATCATCGACCTTGAAGATGCTGTCGCCCCGGATCGCAAGGCCGAAGCGCGCCTCAACGCCAAGAGCGCCGTTCCCCGACTGAAAGCGGCGGGCGTGTACACGGTCTTACGCATCGCCGAGCCCGGCTCACCCGATCTGGCCGCCGACCTGTGCGTGGCCGCCGACACCGCGCCCGACGCCGCCCTGATCGCCAAGGTCGAAACGCCCGAGCAGCTGGCCGCGGTTCGCAAACGGCTCGACGAAGCGGGGTTTGACGGGCCGGTCTGGGCGATGATCGAAACCCCGCTGGGCGTGATGAATGTCGAAGCGATCGCCCAACAGGCGCCGCTCAATCGACTTCAGGCGCTTGTGGCGGGGTCCAATGATCTGGCCGAAGGACTACGCCTGCCCGAGAACGCGCAACGCCGCGAGACTCTGACGCCCTATCTGTCGCGACTGGTGCTGGCGGCGCGCGCCATGGCGCTTGTCGTTCTGGACGCTGTCTACAACGCCTACAAGGACGAAGAAGGTCTGCAGCACGAAGCGCGTCAGGCCCGCGCGCTCGGCTTTGACGGCAAGACCTTGATCCATCCCAGCCAGATCTATCCTGTACATGACGCTTTCGCGCCCAGCGCGTCCGAACGCGCCTGGGCCCAGACCGTCGTTGACGCCTTCGAAGACCCGGCCAATGCCGGCAAGGGCGCCGTCCCGGTAGAGGGCCGCATGGTCGAACTGATGCATCTGCGTGCTGCGCGAGCTGTGCTTGCGGCGGCGCAAACCAAGGAGTGACACATGGAATACTGGCACAATCCCCGCTGTTCGAAATCGCGTGAGGCGCTGGCCCTTCTGGAACAGCATGGCCACCGTCCGACGATCCGGGAGTATCTCAAGACCCCGCCCGGTACGGACGAAATTCAATCCGTGATCTCGAAACTGAGACTGTCCAGCGCGCGAGACCTGATGCGCACCAAGGAAGCGATCTACAAGGAGCTTGATCTCAAATCGGTCGAGGATGAGGACGCGCTTGTGCAAGCCATGGCGGACAATCCCAAACTGATCGAGCGCCCTGTCCTGATCAACGGTCCCCGCGCGGCGCTGGGCCGCCCGGTTGAGCGCATTCTCGACGCGCTCTGATCGCCTACGACTTTTGGCGGTGCGTCACCAAGTTTCAAGACTTCCGGGTGCAGGATAAGACATAGCGTCACCCGGGGGTCTTCACATGAACAACCTCATCACCCTCGATGCTTATCAAAGCGTCGCGGGGAAACGAGCGCGCGAGCTGCCCATGCGGGTGGGCACCGCCTTGTTTGGCGCGGCCGTCATGTACCTGGCGGGCTTGCAGCTGTTTGCGATCGCCTACGCTGTTCTGGCGCTGGCGTCCCAGTGTCTTGATTACTGGATCGCCTCCAAATTTCGCGACGAAACACGGACCCAACCGGTTTCACGTGCGGAGAAGATTTCCGCAAATCTCTCCATGCTGCTTGCGTCGGTCATTTACTCCTCGCTCAGCATCGGACTGTGGAACGCCTGGGGCCAAGCCGGAGAATCCATCGCTCTGCTTTTGTTGTGCGGATCGCTTTTTCATATCGCCGTGCACTCAAACGAGGATTTGCCCCTGACGTTGAGCGGCGGCGGGCCGGCCGCCGCCTATCTGCTGGGTCTGCCCGCCAGCGCGCTGTTCCGCGATGGCGAAATGAATATCGAATATCTCCTCGCTATCATCGCCGCCTGCCTCTTCTTGGTGCATTTCTTCATAGCGGCGCGCCGGTTCGGGGATACGAGCCGGCGCATCAAGGACGCCTATCTTCAGGCCGAGAAAGCGAACGCCGCCAAATCGCGTTTCCTGGCCAATATGAGCCATGAAATCCGCACGCCGCTCAACGGCGTCATGGGCATGGCCCAGCTTCTGGGCCAGACCAAGCTCGATGACCGGCAACAAGATTATGTGCGCATGCTCAACTCGTCCGGCGCCGCTTTGCGGGGCCTGATTGACGATGTGCTTGATATCTCCCGCATCGAGGCCGGCGAGCTCGTCCTGGAGGACGCGCCCTACCGCCCGGCCGATCTGTTGCGCAGCACCGCGGATACGATCGCCAGTCAGGCCGCGAGCAAGAAGCTGACGGTGGAGCTCGATATCGCACCCGAGCTCGAGACGACCGTTCTCGGCGACGCCACCCGGGTAATGCAGATCCTGACCAATTTCGCCGGCAATGCCGTGAAGTTCACGGATGCGGGCGCGATCGCGATCAGCGGACGCCTGCTGGAGAGCGGTGATATGGAGCTGAGCGTGTCCGACACCGGCCCCGGCATCGCGCCCGCGCACGTTAAAACCATCTTTGAACGGTTCAGCCAGCTCGATGACAGTCTGGGCCGTCACTATGAGGGCGCAGGCCTTGGCCTCACCATCGCTCAGGAGATCGCTGTGCTTGCGGGCGGTGAGATCGGCGTCGACAGCGAGCTTGGCGCGGGCAGCCGGTTCTGGGTCCGCCTGCCCCACCGTCCGATCGATACGGCCCAGGACGCCCCGGAGGCCGAGCTGCACCCGCACGCCGCAGCCGAAGCAGCGGATACAAGACGCGCCCGGACCGCGCTCGTGGTCGAGGACAACGCCACGAACCGGCAACTTCTGACCGTCTATCTTGAAGAAAACGGCTGGCGCGTGCTGCAAGCGGAAAGCAGCGCCGAGGCCCTGGCCCTGATGGACAAGACCGAAAGCGATCCCGATGCGGTCTTGCTGGACCTGCACATGCCCGGCCTGTCAGGCGAGGATTTGCTGGTCCATTTGAACAGCGTCTATCCGGACATGCCCGTTATCATCGTCACCGCTGACGTCACATCGGGCACCGCCCAGCGCATGCGGGAACGGGGGGCTGCCGATTGCCTGTCCAAGCCCGTCAACCTGGCGCTTCTCGGCGCCCGGCTTGATCAGTTGACAGACCCCGGCGCCTACTCGGCTACAGCGGTTTGAAGTCCGGCCCCTGGGTGCGCATGGCCGGCGGCCGGTCCCGCCCATGTCCGGCGCGATAATCGTCCAGCGCCCATTTGACGCTGGGAAAGGCCAGATCCGGCAGGGGAAGCTGATCCCACTCGAAAAGCGCCACCTCCCGGCTTTCCGGACCCGCCGCGATCCCGGGCGCCTTGAACCGGGCCCGGAAGAAAATCTGGACCTGGGAAATGCGGGGCACGGAATAGACGCCAAGCAGACCATCAAGCTCCAGCGTTGCGCAGGCCTCTTCGCGCGCTTCGCGCAGGGCGGCCTCCTGCACGCTTTCACCTTCCTCCATGTATCCTGCGGGCAGGGTCCAGAAGCCCGAGCGCGGCTCGATCGCGCGTTTGCACATCAGCACACGACCATCCTCTCGGGTCGCCACGACACCCGCGACGATCTTGGGGTTCACATAATCCACAAACCCGCAGGTCCGGCAGACGCGCCGTTCGCGATCATCGTCCTCTGGCACGATGTGATGGAAATCAGGCTCTTGCTCATACATGGCGAACCCCTTGCTGTATCGGGTCATTTCCCGGCCCATTCCGTATCAGGAAGGACTTGTTATTGAAACGTCGCTAAACCCGGTTATGGTTGCTTTGTTCCGTCGCCGGAGGGTGAAATATGGCTGACGCACTCGATTTCGACCTCAATGGTTCTCCGGGGCATCTCTTGCACCGCGCCCAGCAATTCGCAGCGGAACAGTTTTCCGACGCGACCGGCGGGGTTCAGATCACCCAGCGACAATTCGCCGTGCTCTGCGCCGTTCACGATCAGGAAGGGCTGACCCAGACGCAGTTGGTGCAATCGACCGGGATCGACCGCTCGACGCTCGCCGAGCTGGTCTCGCGCATGGCGGCCAAAGGCTTGCTGGTGCGTGAAAAGGCGCCGGGCGACGCCCGCGCCAACGCAGTGCGCTTCACAGAAGAGGGTCGCAAGCTGCACGCCACGGTTATCGCCGGGGCAAAAGCGGCGGACGACGCCATTCTGACCGCCCTGCCCAAGAACAAGCGCGCCAGCTTCGTCGAAGCGCTCAACCGGATCGCCCGCGCCTCTGAACTGGGCGCGGAAGCGGCGAAGGAAGAGGCCAAGAAGGCCAAGCTCGCCGCGAAAGCCGCCAAGGCGAAGGCCAAGGGCGGCGACAAGAAGAAAAAGAAGAAAAAGAAGAAAGCCGCCGCCGAATAGGTGGATCAGCGCTTACTCCGCCGCGCTCCAGTCGACCGGCTGACCGCCGGCGGCGGCCCAGGGTCCGGCCATGCGCTGTATCCAGACAATATCGGTCACCGCGCCGCGCCAACGCGCCCGGATCACGCCCTCCCCATCCACGACAAAGGTTTCCGGCGGGCCCGTCACGCCCAGCTCGAAGCCGGCGCGGCCCTCAGGATCAGCGGCGAGCCCTGTAAACGGGTCGCCTAGCTGGTTGAGAAACTGCACCGTATCCGCTTCGTCATCCTTGTAGACGATGCCATAGATCGGCACGCCCTGCTCGGCCATGTAATCGAGATAGGGATGCTCGACCCGGCAGGGCGGGCACCAGGACGCCCAGACGTTCAGAAGATAGGGGCCTTCGACCGTTCCAGGATCAAAGCCGGACTCGGTGAAGCTCACAGCCTCCAGCGGCAGGTCCAGATCACTGACCCGCTGACCGATGATCGGATCGCCGCCGCCCTCGCTCGGGCGCAGCAGGGCGATGGCGAAAATGGCGAGGAGCAGGCCCACCGCCATCACCGGGAACCAGGTCATGATGTTTTTCATGCCGCATCCTCGTCGGCGTTCAGGACAGCGCCCGGCTTCAGGGCCGCTTCCTGTGCTTCAAGCCGGGCCAGACGCGCGCTGGCCGCGCGGCGACGGTTCACCGCCAGGATCACGAGACCGGCGCTGCCCAAAAGGCTCAGCCCGTAAGACACCCAGACATAGACGGCATAGCCGTCCATGGAGAGAAAATCGGCAAGCGCGCTCACAGCTCCGCCTCCAGTTCCAGGCGCCGCTCGCGGCGGCGTTCCAGCGCCTCGGCCCGGCGCTCCATGATCATTGCGCGCATCTGGGTCAGCACGAAGGCCAGATAGAGCACCGTAAAGCCCAACGCCATGATCGCCAGCGGCCAGAGCTGGGAGGGATCAATCGTCGGGCCATCGAATCGGAACACGCTCGCGCCCTGATGCAAGGTATTCCACCAGTCCACCGAGAACTTGATGATGGGCAGGTTGATCAATCCGGCCATGGCGAGGATGGCGCCCGCGCGGGCGGACAGCTTCTCATCCTCGATCGCGCCCCGCAGCGCCATGTAACCCAGATAGAGCAGGAACAGCACCAGCATCGAGGTCAGGCGCGCATCCCACACCCACCAGGCGCCCCACATGGGCCGGCCCCAGAGCGCGCCGGTCGCCAGACAGATGAAGGCGAACACTGCCCCCGCCGGCGCAATGGCGCGCGCCGCCAGATCAGCCAGATTATGCCGCCAGATGAAGTAGACGAAGCTGGCGCCGCCCAGCCCCGCATAGGCGAACATGGCCAGCCAGGCCGCTGGAACGTGCACATACATGATGCGCACCGTGTCGGACTGCTGATAGTCGCCCGGCGAGAAATACAACGCCCAGGGCAGACCAATGGCGAACAGCGCCGCCGCCACGCCCCAGCACCAGGGCAGGAGGGCGCGCGCAAGGCGGTCGAACCGTTCGGGATTGGCGAAATAGCTCCACATGACAGATCACCTAGCCGGGCCTGCGCAAACGGGCAAGCCGATGCGGCGCTGAGCCGCATGAACCCTATTCAAGTCGCGCCTTGAGCGCAGCGGCGGCGCCAAAGGGCGCCAGCGCCAGCGCCGCCAGCGATCCGGCCAGCGCCATCATCAGATTGGGGCCCTCAAGCCCGGTGCCATCCATCGCCGCCCGGCCCGCGCCCGCCGCAAACACCAGAAGCGGCACCTGCAAGGGGGCCGCAATCAGCGCGATCAACAGCCCGGCCCGTTTGAGCCCCGCCGCCAGCGCGCCCGCAAAGGCGGCGATAAAGGCGAGCCCCGGCGCGGCGAAACCCAGACCCAGCGCCAGCACGAAAGCTGAAGTGACATCCATGCCGTAAGCCAGCCCGCCCACAAAGGCGAGCAGGGGCGTCGTCCAGAACACCGCCAGAATGAAGGCCAGGGTCTTCATGAACACCGATAGCGCCAATCCCACAGGGGAGAGCGCATAGAGTTCCAGCGTCCCATCGCTGGCGTCTTCGCTGAAAATCCGCTCGGCCGGCTGAAGTGTCGCCAGGAGCGCGGCGAAGGCGATGACGCCCGGCCCCGCCGCTTGCAAGGTTTCAGCATCCGGACCGATTGCGAGCGGCGCCAGCGCGAGCGCCGCCAGATTGAACGCCGCCGGCCCCGCCGGACCGCCACCGCCTGCAAACGCCAGGCGCAGTTCGCGGGTGAAGATCGCTCCCAACGCGCTCATCCGACACCTGCCGCGGTTCTGGTGGGCGCCGGACGCAAATCCTCGACCCGCGCGCCCGCCCAGCCCAGATCCACATGGGTGGCCGCGATCACGATGCCGCCGGCCTCACAATGTTGCCGAACCAGTGACGCCAGACGCGCCCGCGAGCGGGCGTCGAGCGGAGCGGCAGGCTCATCCAGAAGCCAGACCGGGCGGTTTGAAAGGGCGATCCGCGCCAGCGCCGTGCGTCGTTTCTGCCCCGCTGAAAGCGTGCCGCAGGTCCGTCGCGCCAGATGCGCCAGCGCCATATCGACCATGACAGGATCCAGCGTCGTGACATCGCCGCCATAAAGCCCGGCCCAGAACCGCAGCGATTGCTCGACAGTTTCAGAGGCTTTGAGCGCATCGGCATGGCCCAGAAAGGCGACCGATTGCGGATCGAGTGAAATCTCACCCTCTGCAGGCCGCACCAGACCGCCCATTGCACGCAAAAGCGTGGTCTTGCCTGACCCGTTGGGCCCCAGCAGAACCAGCGCCTCGCCCGGCTGCACATCCAGCGAGAACCCGGTCAGCAAAGTCTTCCCCCCGCGCTCAAGGCGCAGGCCGGAAACCGAAATGGGGGAGGGCGAAAAGGCGGCGGTGCTCATGAGCGCAGACTTAGCCGCACTTGGTGCGCGGGTCCAAGGCAGAAGTGTCGCAGCGGCCTAGGTCAGGGCGGGCAGGTCAGGGATTGGCGTGAAAATCGGCAACTGCAGGACCTGCGAATGCGTTGCGATAAATGCGTTTGCCGCGTCTACGGCCTTCGGCTGCATTGCGGTGCAGCGCAGACAGTATTAAAACCCGCGCGAAACCTTTCCGTCGTGTGATCGCGCACGACACTCCGCCCGGTCCCGCCCGCACCCTCTCATTGCGGCGGTCCGGCCCGACAACGAGGACCAAACATGGCTTCATTGGACAGCTTCAAGTGCCGTCGCGAAATGACGGTCGCAGGTAAGACCTACACCTATTTCGATCTGAAAGAGGCGGAACAGAACGGCCTCGATGGCGTCTCCAAGCTGCCCTACACGCTGAAAGTTCTTCTCGAGAACCTTCTGCGCTTTGAAGACGGCCGCACCGTCACCAAAGAAGACATTGAAGCCGTCGCCGCCTGGACCAAGACCGGCAAATCCGATCACGAGATCGCCTATCGTCCGGCGCGCGTGCTGATGCAGGACTTCACCGGCGTTCCCGCCGTGGTGGACCTCGCGGCCATGCGCGACGCCACCACCTCGCTGGGCGGCGATCCGAAATCGGTCAACCCGCTGGTTCCCGTTGACCTGGTCATCGACCACTCGGTGATGGTGGACTATTTCGGCAAGGGCGACAGCTTCGAGAAGAACGTCGAGCGCGAATACGAGCGCAATGGCGAGCGCTACAAATTCCTTAAATGGGGCTCCAGCGCCTTTGACAATTTCCGCGTTGTTCCGCCGGGCACCGGCATCTGCCACCAGGTAAACCTTGAGAACCTGGCCCAGACCGTGTGGACCAAGGATGAAGACGGCGTCACCTACGCCTATCCGGACACCCTCGTGGGCACCGACTCCCACACCACCATGGTCAACGGCCTCGCCGTTCTGGGCTGGGGCGTGGGCGGCATCGAAGCCGAAGCGGCCATGCTGGGCCAGCCGGTCTCCATGCTGATCCCCGAAGTCGTCGGCTTCAAGCTGACCGGCAAGCTGCCCGAAGGCGCAACCGCTACCGACCTCGTGCTGACCGTCGTGGAAATGCTCCGTAAAAAAGGCGTGGTCGGCAAGTTCGTCGAATTCTTCGGCGCCGGCATCGACAATCTGTCGCTGGAAGACGCGGCGACCATCGCCAACATGGCGCCCGAATACGGCGCGACCTGCGGCTTCTTCCCGGTCGACAACGAGGCGCTGGACTATCTGCGCGCCACCGGCCGTGAAGAAGGCCGGGTGCAGCTGGTCGAGGAATACTCCAAGGCCCAGGGCATGTTCCGCCCCGAGCGCAAGGACGACCCGGTCTACACCGACACGCTGGAACTGGACCTGTCCACCGTCGTGCCGTCTCTCGCCGGCCCGAAGCGCCCGCAGGACCGCGTGGCGCTCAACACCGCCGCCGACGCTTTCGCCAATGTCCTCAAGGACGAATTCAAGAAGGCCGAGGAAGCCGGCAAGCGCGTGGACGTGGATGGCGAGGACTTCTCCATCGGCCATGGCGATGTGGTGATCGCTGCGATCACCTCGTGCACCAACACCTCCAACCCGTCCGTGATGCTGGGCGCCGGTCTTGTGGCGCGCAACGCGCTCAAGAAGGGCATGAAGGTCAAGCCGTGGGTGAAAACCTCCCTCGCGCCGGGCTCTCAGGTCGTGACCGACTATCTGGAAAAAGCCGGTCTGCAGGATGATCTGGACGCGCTGGGCTTCAACCTTGTGGGCTATGGCTGCACCACCTGTATCGGCAACTCCGGCCCGCTGCCGGCGCCGATCTCCAAGGCCATCAAGGACGGTGACCTGGTCGCCACCTCGGTGCTGTCGGGCAACCGCAACTTCGAAGGCCGCGTGAGCCCCGATGTGCGCGCCAACTATCTCGCCAGCCCGCCGCTCGTGGTCGCCTACGCCATCGCCGGCACCATGAACATCAATGTGGCCGAGGACCCGATTGGCGAAGACGCCGACGGCAACCCGGTCTACCTCAAGGACATCTGGCCGAGCTCCGCCGAGATCGCCGAAGCGGTCCGGTCCGCAGTGACGCCGGAAATGTTCGCCAAGCGCTATGCCGACGTCTTCAAGGGCGACGCCATGTGGCAGGGCATCGAGACCTCCGGCGGCCTGACCTATGACTGGCCGGAATCCACCTATGTGGCCAACCCGCCCTTCTTCACCGGCATGAGCACGGATGTGACCCCGCCCAAGGATATCGACGGCGCGCGCATCCTGGGCCTGTTCGGCGACTCGATCACGACCGACCACATCTCTCCGGCCGGTTCGATCAAGGCGGACAGCCCGGCGGGCCTGTACCTGCAGGAAAAAGGCGTCGAGCCGCGTGAGTTCAACTCCTACGGCGCCCGTCGCGGCAATCACGAAGTGATGATGCGCGGCACCTTCGCCAATATCCGCATCAAGAACCAGATGGTTCCGGGCGTGGAAGGCGGCGTCACCAAGCTGCAGCCGTCCGGCGAGGACATGGCGATCTATGACGCCGCCATGAAGTATGCCGAAGCGGACACCCCGCTGGTCGTCTTTGGCGGCAAGGAATACGGCACCGGTTCGTCGCGCGACTGGGCCGCCAAGGGTACCCGTCTTCTGGGCGTCAAAGCCGTGATCTGCGAAAGCTTCGAACGCATTCACCGCTCCAACCTGATCGGCATGGGCGTGCTGCCCCTGCAGTTCCAGAACGGCGAAAGCTGGGACAGCCTGGGCATCACCGGCAAGGAAACCGTCTCGCTGAAAGGCGTTGAGGGCGTGAAGCCGCGCGGCCAGGTGACCCTGGAGATCACGTTCGAGGACGGTTCGAAGAAGACGACCGAGCTTCTGGCCCGGATCGATACCGAGAACGAGCTCGATTACGTCAACAATGGCGGCATCCTGCACTATGTCCTGCGTCAGCGCGCCACCGCGTAAGACGCTGTGACATAAACCACGCAAGAAACCCCGGCGGTCGCATCCGCCGGGGTTTTTTCGTGGGCGACTCTTTCATTCGCCGCAGCGTCGGTTATTCCCTTACTTTTAATCCGGCCATTACCTCGCCAAGGCGATACCCCTATGACTTTCACCACCCGCCTTGATCACGCCCAGAAACTGGTTGTCTTTCGTGGCCATGAGAAGCTCTCTCAGAATGAGCTCACGCGCGCCATGCGCCTGTTCAGGCATCCGGACTTTCCAGCCGATTACGATGTCCTGAACCTGTTTGATCCTGATATCCGCGTCGAGATTGATCATGATGCGATCGTCGGCCACGCCATTGAACGCCAGCGCACCCTGAATGAACGCGCATCGGGGCGTCAGCTTCGCTCCGCCTTTGTCGATGTGCCTCCGGCGCTCAAGGCCTTGCTCGAATACTGGCCTCATTTCTTCCCTGAAACCGACAGGGGCCTGCGGGTCCGGTTTTTCGACACCCGGGAAGAAGCGCTGGCCTGGCTGGGGCGCAAACCGTTCAACGAAGAGGCGCTGGAGCGATTTTACGAACCCGGCGCCTAGCGACTTCGCCCAACCGCACCCGACGCGGGAGGCATATCAGCGCTTCATGGAGCCAAGTGATCGGGGTTTTCGTTAGGGCCGAGGGTTTCAGAACCGGAGGCGCCCATGACCTATGTCTTCAATCCCGGAAACCGGCTTGATACCGAACAGGGCAAGAAGATCTATGCGCTCTACGAGATTGGCTTCACCCTGGTCGATGTGATGGCCGCCCTGTCCTTCCTGACCGGCTCCATCCTGTTTTTCTGGGACGATACCCAGACGGCGGCGGTCTGGCTGTTTCTGACGGGGTCCCTGTTCTTCACCGCCAAACCGGTCATCAGACTGGGGAGAGAAGTGCACCTTTACCGCGCCGGATACACTGATGAGCTGGCCCGACAGGAAAGCGTGTAGATCCGCTAGCGGGGCGCAATCACCAGTCCCAGCGTGCGGTTGTCGACCAGATCAAAGCCCACCAGCGCGCGCTCGGGGAACCCGGTGATCCAGGCGTGTTCGATCAGCCGCGTCAGCACCGGGGCGTCGCGCCGGCTCTCGACCAGCGGCAGAAAGCATCGCTCGCGCGGCGGATCGGACATGACCCCCGGCCCCACCACGACCAGACGCCCGCCGCGCATTTCGGCATGATCATCGAGGATCAGTCGCGGCGGCGGGGCATGGGGATCGCTTAGCTCGAACCGGATATCCCCGGCGGTCTGCACGAGGCGCTGACAGATGAGCCGGGCATCGCCCTCAAGGTCCACCACCCCGCCCTCATTATGCAGATCCTCGATGCGGGCGGGCGCGTCCGCCCAGGCGCCCTGGCCCCGGCACTCATAGACGCCCCCCGATTTGAGATGCACCGCGTCCGCATCGACGCCGCGCATGCGCGCAGGTTTGTCAGGCTGGCTTGATTCAAGAACGATCGCGCCGTCGCTGTCGAGCCGCGCCCGGCCGTCCATGCATTCCAGACGGCTCGCCTCCTTGAGCGTCAGGCGCTCCACATACACACGGGCCCCGGGCGTCAGCGCCAGGACCGAGCCCTGTTCGGCGATCACCGCCTGATGAATGGCGCAGGGCCAGCCGTCCTCAGGGCTGAACACCACCCGTGCCTCTCTCATTCCGACGGGCTGGGCGACCCGCAACACGCCGCCCACCAGGAGCCAGCCCCTGGGCGTGGCGTCGAGGCCCTGGCTAAGCATGAAATCGGTCCCTGCAGGTACGCTCAGCCCACCCTTCTGGACCAGAAGAACGGTGGGCAGCTCGGCGCCCGGCTCGGCTGCCAGCCGACCTTCAAAGATCTGGTTCAACCCCCGTCCCAGCACGCGCAAGGACAGGGCGAGGGTGACGCTCAACCCCTTGACCTGGACGCTCGACAGGCCCTGATCCTCGATATAGCTGCCATTGGAGGAGGTCAGCCAGGCCGAGCGCAGGAACCAGCCCGCCGTCTTGGTCAGCTTGAAGGGTTTGACCACATCAATGACGAAGGCGAGCCCAGAGTTCACAAGCTCGATCGCCTCGGCGTATTCCGCTTCATCTGTGATGGCGATGACGCCGTCCCGGATGCGCTCGCGCAAGTCAGGCGGCTCTTTGGAGGGAGGTCGCATGCCGATCCGCCTTCACCCAAGACTGAGGGAAGGCGGATCATGCGATCACCGAGACGCGCTGGCTTGAGCGACAGTGTCGCCCGGGCCGGCAGACACATCCGTTATTCGGCCGCCTGTTCGTCGATCCAGGCACGCATCTTGGTTTCGAGATAGCCCAGCGGCACGGCGCCCTCGTCCAGGATATGATCGTGGAAGGCGGCGAGGTCGAAGTTTTCACCCAGTTCCGCTTCGGCATCCGCGCGCAATTCGCGGATCAGCAGTTCGCCGGTCTTGTAGGCCAGGGCCTGACCGGGCCAGCTGATATAGCGGCTGACTTCATTGGTGATATTGAGCGGGCTGAGAGCGGAATTCTCAAGAAAGCAGGCTTCGGCTTCTTCCCGGCTCCAGCCATACCAATGGATGCCGGTATCCGCGACGAGGCGGCAGGCCCGCCACATCTCATAGGTCAGGCGACCGAAATGCTGATAGGGCGTTTCATAGATGCCCATATCCTGGCCCAGGAATTCGGTATAGAGCGCCCAGCCCTCGCCAAAGGCGGTGATATAGCCCTGGGTGCGGAATTCGGGCACATTTTCCAGTTCCTGGGCAATGGCGATCTGGTGGTGATGGCCGGGCACGGCTTCATGTACCGTCAGCGCAGGCAGCTCATAGAGCGGACGCTGATCGAGCCGATAGGTGTTGACCATATAGCCGCCCGCAATGCCCTGCTCGGCATCGCCCGGCCAATAGCGCGCCGTGGTGTAATTGGGCGCGATAGCGGCCGGCACCGGACGCACGCCATAGCTCAGCCGCGGCAGATGATGGAAAAAGCGGGGCATCTGGTCATCCGCCTGCTTGGCGAAATAGGACGCCGCCATCATCAGCTCGCGCTCGCTTTCGGCATAGAACTGAGGGTCGGTCCGCAGAAAATCCAGGAAGTCGTCAAAGCTGCCCTCGAACCCGGTCTCTTCAATGATCGCTTCCATATCGGCGCGGATGCGCGCCACTTCCGCCTGACCGCGCTGATGCACCTGCTCGGGCGTCATATCGAGCGTGGTGTGCTGACGCACCAGAGCCCGGTAGAAGTCTTCCCCGCCCGGCAGATCGCGCGCGCCCAGCGTGTCCCGGGCAGCGGGCATGTAGACGTCGGTGAAGAAGGCATGCAGCTCACGCAGGGCTGGCAGGGCCGACGTTTCAACAGCCTCGACAGCCTCTGTCATCAGGCGCTCCCGCTCGGCAGCCGGGATCGTTTCAGGCAGATTGCGGATCGGTGTCAGGAACTCGCTGTCTTCAGCCGGCGTGATCTGCGCTTCGATCTGATCGGCCACCCCTTGCAGAATGGCGCGCGGCTGAGTGAAACCGGTCTCTACCCCTCGCTCCAGCCAAGCCTGTTGCTGGGCGAAATAATCAGGCAGGGCATGCAGTTTCTCGATCCAGGCTTCCGCCTCTTCCACACTGCGCACCCGCGTCGTCAGAGCCGCGAAACTGGCGGTGGTGTGAAACCCGCTATCATTGGTGAAGGGGACCATGGACGTGGTCATGGACGGCACGGCGACCGCGCTGTCCAGCGTATAGGCAAGCACGGCGTAATTGGCCTGCTCATCGGCGGGCAGGTCGGCCGGATCAATCGCATCAATCCGGGCGTCAAAGCCCGCCATGCCCGCATCCCAGCCTTCGATCGCCTCGACGCTCACATCCGGCCATGAAGCGGCGGCATCCAGATCACCCTGGCGCGCCCGGGCGCTGAGATTGCGCTCGGCTGTGAACGCCTCATAGTCCGCGATCAGCGCGCGGAAATCCTCGACCGGCGTGGCGAAGGCCGGCGCGGCCAGGGCCAGCGCAGTGATGGACGCCAAGGCAATACGCATGAGCAAAGTCTCTCCCCGTTATGATGAGAAGAGACTGTCGCTCAATGCGGTTCAGTTCAAGCCTGATCGCGCGCTCAACGCTAGGCTGACGGCATCAGTCCCAGCTGTTTGGCGATCATCCGGTCGGCCATGCGCGTCGGCAGGAGTTTCAATATGAGACCCTGCATGGGCGTGGGTGTGACGACCGTGTTGAGCCTGGGCTTCTTGTCCGTCAGCGCCGCATGGACCGCTTGCGCGACCCGCTCGGGCGGCAAGCCGTTCTCGGCGCTCTTCAGGGTGAATTTCAGGAGCCTGTGGATGGCCTTGATGAAGTCGGTCTCGCCATACTGCTCGGGGTCCAGCTCCTGCGCCTTGTCCCAGATCGGCGTCTTGATCGGCCCCGGATTGATCGCCACGACATCAATCCCATAGAGCATCATTTCCCGGCGCAGGCCTTCAGTGAAGGCTTCGAGCGCAAATTTCGAACAGGCATAGGGCGTCAGGATCGGCATGGCGTGAAACCCCGCCACTGAGGACATGTTGACGATCCGGCCCGGCCTTCCCGCGAAACCCTTGCGGGCCCCCAGAAGCGGCGCGAAGGCCTGGGTGACGCGCATCTGACCGGTGACATTCACATCGAGCTGGCGCGTCATCTCTTCTGGCGGCAGATGCAGGAGCGGACCGGCGACCGCGATTCCGGCATTGTTCACCAGGCCGTCGAGGCTCTGGCCTTGCAATTCATTGTGCACCTGCTCAGCGGCTGATTTTATTATGTCTGCATCCGTCACATCACAGAGCACCGGCCGGACGCGCTCGCCCAGTTCCGCGCTGAGCCGTTCCGCATCTTCGGTTTTGCGCACGCCGGCGAAAACTCGCCAACCCTTGTCCGCCAGATACTTAGCACTAGCCTGACCGATCCCGGTCGAGGCGCCGGTGATCATGGCGTTCTTCATTTCAGACATTGTTCCTCCCCAGACGCCGCTCTGTCCCGCCAAGTCCAGTGACACGCTCGATCGCGCAACTGAGAACCGTTTGCAAACACAGCAGCAATCCACACTTTGGTGTGCGTTGACGTTACCCCGGTGCGGATTATTGTCACGCCCGTGTTCCGAGCTTACGGGGCTATTGAATTAATTAAGTGGGGGCCCTTCCATGGCCAAACAATCTGTCGATGCCCGGCCGATTTCTCCGCATCTTCAAGTCTGGCGCTGGCACGCCACGATGGCGTCCTCGATCTTCCACCGCGCGACCGGCTCCGCGAATTATATCGGCGCCATTCTCGTCACGGTGTGGCTGGTCCTGCTCGCCGCCGGCCCGGACGCCTACGCTTTCTTTGAAACCCTGATGAGCGGCCCGCTCAGCATCCTCGTGAAGATCGTGCTGTTCGGCTTCACCCTGTCGCTGATCTATCACCTGTTGAACGGCGTGCGCCACCTGGTCTGGGATGCCGGCAAGGGGTTTGACGCCAAAGGCTCCAACACTCGGTCCATCGCCATCATCATCGCCTCGATCGTGGTGACGGTCGCGATCTGGGTTCTGGCCGGAGGGCTCATCTAATGGCTGATTTCCGCACCCCGCTCGCCCGCGCCCGCGGTCTGGGCTCCGCCAAGTCCGGCGTGGGCCATTTCATCGCCCAGCGCGTGTCCGCCCTGGCGCTGGTCGTCCTGATCCCGCTGTTTGTCTGGTCCATCGCCAGCCTGCCGTCCGCCGATTACGCCTCGGCGCGGGCCTGGGTCGGCTCGCCGTTCGGCGCGATCCTGATGCTTCTGACGCTGACTGCGACATTCTACCACATGCGTCTGGGTCTTCAGGTCCTCATCGAGGACTACATCCACAAACCTGTGACCAAAGCCCTGCTGCTGAGCGCGAACACGCTGATCGCAGCCGGTCTCTGGGTCGCCGCCCTTTACGCCGTGCTGGCGATCGCAAGCTGAGAAGGACTTCATAAATGTCCGCATATGAATGGATCGATCATACCTTTGACGTCGTCGTGGTCGGCGCAGGCGGATCGGGTCTGCGCGCCGCCCTCGGCGCGGCTCAGGAAGGCCTGAAAACGGCCTGCATCTCCAAGGTTTTCCCCACCCGCTCCCACACGGTCGCCGCCCAGGGCGGGATTTCCGCGTCGCTCGGGAATATGGGCGAGGATGACTGGCGCTGGCACATGTACGACACCGTCAAGGGGTCGGACTGGCTGGGCGACCAGGACTCCATCGAATATCTCTGCCGCCACGCGCCCAAAGCCGTGTACGAGCTCGAGCACTGGGGCGTGCCCTTCTCACGCACCGAAGACGGCAAGATCTATCAGCGCGCCTTTGGCGGCATGACCCGCAATTTCGGCGAAGGCCCGGTGCAGCGCACCTGCGCCGCCGCCGACCGCACCGGCCACGCCATCCTGCACACGCTGTATGGTCAGTCCCTGCGTAATGCGACCGAGTTCTTCATCGAGTATTTCGTGCTCGACCTGATCATGGATGATGACGGCGTCTGCCGTGGCGTCACCGCCTGGAAACTCGACGACGGCACGCTGCACCGCTTCCGCGCCCAGAAAACCATTCTGGCGACCGGCGGCTATGGCCGCGCCTACTTCTCCGCCACCTCCGCGCACACTTGCACGGGTGACGGCAACGCCATGGTCCTGCGTGCGGGCCTGCCGCTGCAGGACATGGAGTTCGTCCAGTTCCACCCGACCGGCATTTACGGCGCTGGCTGCCTGATCACCGAGGGCGCGCGCGGCGAAGGCGGGTATCTGACCAACTCCAAGGGCGAACGCTTCATGGAGCGCTACGCCCCGAACGCCAAGGACCTCGCCTCACGCGATGTGGTGTCACGCTCCATGACCATGGAGATCCGTGAAGGCCGTGGCGTGGGCGAACATGGCGACCATATCCACCTGCACCTTGATCACCTTGATCCCGCCATTCTGGCCCAGCGTCTGCCGGGCATTTCGGAGAGCGCGAAAATCTTCGCGGGCGTGGACGTGACCAAGGAGCCGATCCCGGTGATCCCGACCGTCCACTACAATATGGGCGGCATCCCCACCAACTATCACGGCGAAGTGCTGACCAAGGTCGGCGGCAATCCCGACCAGGTGGTGCCCGGCCTGATGGCGGTGGGCGAAGCGGCCTGCGTGTCCGTGCACGGCGCGAACCGTCTGGGCTCGAACTCGCTGATCGACCTTGTGGTGTTCGGCCGGGCCGCGGGTCTGCGCTGCGGCGAGACCGTGGAAGCGGGCGCCAACCAGCCCGAGCTGTCTGAAAAGGCCGGCGCCGACACCCTGTCGCGCTTTGACAAGATGCGTCACGCCGATGGCGGCACCAAGACCGCGACCCTGCGTCTGGATATGCAACGCGCAATGCAGGAAAACTGCGCCGTGTTCCGCACCCAGGAGATCCTTGACGAAGGCGTCAAGCGCATCGCCGAGGTCTACAAGAATGCGGACGATATTCGCGTCAATGACCGCTCCATGATCTGGAACACCGATCTCGTCGAGGCGCTGGAGTTCGACAACCTCATCGCCCAGGCGGCCGTGACGGTGAACTCCGCCGCGGCGCGTCCGGAGAGCCGCGGCGCCCATGCACGCGAGGATTTCCCCGATCGTGATGACGAGAACTGGATGAAGCACACGCTGGCATGGTTCACCGAGGACGGCGCGGTCAAACTCGATGACCGTCCGGTCCACGAATACACCCTGTCCAACGACATTGGTTACATCGAGCCCAAGGCGCGGGTCTACTAAGACCCCGCCCTCGCTCACTGGCTACAAGAAAGCGGGAACGACCCCATGGTCCAACTGACGCTGCCGAAAAACTCCCAGGTCAAAAAGGGCAAGGTGTGGCCCAAGCCCGAAGGTGCGGACGAAAAGAATCTGCGCGCCTTCAAGGTCTATCGCTACGACCCTGAAACCGGCGAGAACCCGTCTTGGGACACCTATTATGTCGACACCGCCAAGTGCGGTCCGATGATCCTGGACGCGCTGTTCTTCATCAAGAACGAGATCGACACCACGCTGGCGTTCCGGCGCTCCTGCCGCGAAGGCATTTGCGGCTCCTGCGCCATGAATATCGGCGGCCGGAACACCATCGCCTGCACCAACGGCATCGACGAGCATAACGGGACGATCACCATCGCCCCGCTGCCGCACCAGCCGGTGGTTCGCGACCTCATTCCGGATCTGACGAACTTCTACGCCCAGCTGGCCTCCATCAATCCGTACCTGCAAACCGACTCCCCCGAGCCGGAAAAGGAATGGAAGCAGAGCCAGGAAGACCGCGAAGAGCTGGACGGGCTTTACGAGTGCATTCTGTGCGCCTCGTGCTCAACCGCCTGCCCGTCCTACTGGTGGAACTCTGACAAGTATCTCGGCCCGGCCGCGCTGCTGCAGGCCTATCGCTGGATCGCGGACAGCCGCGACGAAGCCACGGGCGAGCGTCTCGATGATCTTGAAGACCCCTTCAAGCTCTATCGCTGCCACACCATCATGAACTGCACCAATGTGTGCCCGAAAGGCCTGAACCCGGCCAAGGCCATTGGCAAGATCAAGGATCTGATGGTCGAGCGTCAGGTCTAGCGCCTGCGATCAACCGTCGAACGCAGAACGCCCCGGTCTCTGGCCGGGGCGTTTTGCTTACTCGGTGCGCTCCCGCACAAATCTGGGGCCGGTCAGGCTGTCGATGACGCGTTCGCCATCGTAATACAGCCCCTTGATGACCGCTTCGCCGGTCTCGGAGACCGACAGGATAGCGCCATACTGGGGGATGTCCGTGGTCGGGGCATTGTCGGGATCGAAGTCGTCACAGACAGAGGCGCGTTCAAATTCCTCAGGCTCGAACTCCTGCAAATCCAAACACCGTTCCCACGCACTCCGCTCCTGCTGCATATCCCGAACGGTCTGCAAGTCGGCCTGTATCGCCATCGCCGTCTCCGGATCCGCAAAATACTGACGCGGCAGAACAAAACGCACATAGAACCGCTCCGGACTGTCCCCATACTCGCCAAAAGCCGGGAACAGTTCAGCCTTCAAGACCGGTCCGCCTTGCGCCGCCGCCTCGTCCAGCGTGGCGAAGGACTCACCAGGCTGATGGAAAGGACCGGACGTCGTCAGGGTGAAGTACACAAAGTCACCGGCCTCAAGCCCCTGCTCCGCAGGCCAGCTGAGACGGACATCGCCGGTGTTGAAGTCCCGATAACTCAGAACTGCGTAATGACCGAAGAACACATCGCGCGGATCTATCGGATAGGTCTGAAGCAGCACCTCATGGCCCGATGACCGCGCCCGCTCATTGCTGAACGTCATCCAGCCCAGCAGCGCCAGAATGACGGCGAGTCCCAGCCCCGCGCGGGCCAGATAAGATATCCGGATCATGATGCGCGCTCCCCGGACGGCGCCTGCCGGCGTCGGGTGACCAGCAGCAAGGCGGTCAGCGCGGCCCCGAACACAATCAGGGTGAACCCCGCGGTGACAAGGTTGGTGGAATAGGTGAAGAGAATGATCGCCGCGCCGATGAAGCCGGCCACCCCGGCGCCCCTGAACCAACGCCGTCCCGGAGCCGCGCCATAAGCTGTGAGCGCGGAAAAAATCGCCAGGCTCGCGATCGCGATGACCGCCATGAAGCCGCTGTTGAGGACACGCTCTGTCGCAAGCCCCATCAGCAGGCACGCCGTGGCGGTCCAGCTGGCCCAGCCTGCCAGGGTCCTGACCGCAAAGACCGGTCTCAACCGGGCCAGCGCTTCGGTGACCAGGGCGACTCCCCCCCAGAGCGCAAACAGGGCGTAGGCGACCCGCCCGTCTCGGCCCGAGTTGAACGCGTCAATATAGAGCTCTGTCACATTCCAGCTGAGCCAGACGATCACCCCCAGACTGATGATATTGAGAACCAGCAAGGACCGCCATCGCGCGCCCTGAAGGGCCAGCAAGGCCAGCGCGCCCAGCGCCCAAATCGGTTCAGGCAGACGCGTGAGCTCTCCCGCTTCGCCAAAGTGGAACAGGCTCCAGGCCAGCGCCAGAAGTCCGGTTCCGGCCGCCGCCAGAGGCGAACGTTGGGTCAAGGCGATCAAAAGACCCAGCCCGGTCCACAGGCTCAGGAAGGCCGCGTTTGTGGCGCTGGAATGATAGAGCTGACCAATGACGATCACGCCCCCGCCAGCGAGCAGGACCGCGATCGCAGCGAGAATATTGGAGGGCAGATCCAGTGCGCGATCGCGCAAATAGCCGGCGGACAGCATGGCGGCGCTGATCAAAGCGCCCACAAGGCCCAGCCGCATCACGCCAGTCAGGGCGGACCAGTTCGCCGCGATGATGGTGAGGACTCCCAGACCGATGACGAGCCCAGCCAGGCTTGTCAGAATGGGTGAAGAGCTGCGCTCGGGCGCCTGAGCGCCTGCATACGCGCGCAGCTTGTGCGCCGTCGTCGCATCAATAAGGCCATCGCGGACCCATTGATCGAGATCCTCGGCCAGACGTTTCAAATAGGCCTCAGTGCGCATGCGCCTTCCCCTTCAGGACCGAGACTAGAGGAGCCTTCGCGAAAGAGAACGGTTTTTATTTCCGTCATGGAACACGCAAGCCGCGTTTGCGCTGTCTCAGGCCTGTTTTGCCAGCCCCTGCGAGCACAGCCGCAGCGTCTCGCTGGCCGTTTGTTCATCCCCCGCAAGCTCCAGAGGATCCATCGGTGCGCCAAACAGCAGGCGATAGCGCGCGCCTTTCTTGGCCAGAAGCTCATGAAACACGGTCATGTGGCGCAGTTCTTCATGGATGAGACCCAGCGAATAGAACCACATCGACATGCGCTGGCGCACGCCCAGAGAGACGACCGGCGCGCGAAACTTGCGCGCCAGGCTGATGGCGGTCGGCTGCCAGTCTGAATCCTGCAAGCTCAGCGTGCGCCAATCCCAGGCCGACATGCGCCCGGCGGGAAACACCACGATGCAGCGCCCATCCTGAAACGCGGTGATGGCGCGCTTGAGGGTGTCGCGCGTTTTTTCCCGATTGCGATGACCCTCCCGCCATTCCACAGGGATGACCACATCGGCCAGGCCTTCACAGACCCGGATCGCATCCCGGTTCGCGAAGAAGACCATGTCCGGCCGACGCGCCTTGAGCGCCTGCCAGACCGCGATCCCATCCGCGATGCCGCCGGGATGATTGGCCGTAATCACGCACGGGCCCGTCTCGGGCACATGCTCGAGCCCGGAATCCCTCGTCGTCATGGACAGGAAGTCCTGCGCCCAGTTCATCGCTTCGCGCCCGGACTTGTCAGCCAGCGCATCGGCGATCTCACGAGCGCGGCGGTAGCCCAGAAGCGGATAGAAGACGCGCTTCACCCAGGGCCAGAGCCAGGGATTGGCGGACAAACGCACCGCGCGCTCTTCAATGAGCTGGTCCACCACATGGGTTTGGGTCAGGTCAGGGCTGGTCATGCCGCCAGAACAGGTTAGCAGGCGGCTTTCTGCAAGCCATTAAGGTCCGAGACAGCCAGATCGCAAATCTCAGGATTGCCCTCGCAGCACTCTACAATCAGGAAATTGAGCAGATTGCTGACAGCCGGCAGCGTTGCGGAATAGAACCGCCGCCGCCCGTCCTTGCGAACATGTAGAAGACCCGCGTTCACAAGCACGGTGAGATGGGCGGACAGGTTGCTCGGCGTCACCTGAGCCTGATCGGCCAGCTCGCCTGCGGAAACGCCCTGCGGCCCGGCGCTCATGACCTCCCGGAAGACAGTCAGACGGGTCTCATGCGCCAATGCGCCGAACTGGTTCGCCGCCCCTTCCGGTGTCAATTTCGGGTCTTTCATTTCAATTTATCCTGAAATATACAAGCGTCGTATTATAAAGGCTGAATGGCATTCAACCAAGCGGAGCGCCTAATGAATCTACTTGTGCTGTGCACCGGAAACTCGGCGCGATCCATCCTTGCCGAAGCGTTGTGGTCCTCTTTGAGCCAGGGCGATGTGGCCGCCTATTCGGCTGGGTCAAAACCCGCTGGAGAGCCCAATCCCTACGCGGTCTCGACCCTGAAACATCACGGCCTGAGTGTCCAGAATTTGCGATCAAAGAGCTGGCTCGAATTTGAAGCCGATGACGCCCCGCAAATGGATGTCGTGATCACGGTGTGCGATTCCGCCGCCTCCGAGCCCTGTCCGATCTGGCCCGGTGCGCCGGTCCGCGTCCATTGGGGCCTGCCCGACCCGGCCGGACTGCCGGCCGGTCCTGAAGCGGAGGCGGCGTTCGAAGCCACATATCAGGCGCTCAAGGCCCGCGTTCAATACTGCCTGGACGCAGGCATTGTGAACGCCCCTGCGGACCAGCGCCTCGCCATCCTGAAATCCGCACACGAGAGTGACCAATGAGCGTTTTGGACCCAGATAATGCGAACCCCGCTCCGGGCGGTATCGGTTTTTTTGAAAAATGGCTCTCGGTCTGGGTTGGCGGCGCCATTCTCGTCGGCACGGCGCTGGGCGCCCTGACGCCGGGCGTGTTCGCCGCCCTGGCCAGCCTCGAGATCGCCCGGGTGAACCTGCCGGTCGCCGTCCTGATCTGGCTGATGGTCTTTCCGATGATGGTCAATATCGATCTGGGCAGCCTGCGCCAGATCGGCGCCCGTCCCAAGGGCCTCGCCATCACGCTGGTGGTGAACTGGCTGATCAAACCCTTCACCATGGCCGGGCTGGCCGTGCTGTTCTTTGAAGGGGTGTTCGCCCCCTTCCTGCAGCCGCAGGACGCCCAGGCCTATATCGCCGGGCTGATCATTCTGGGCGCAGCGCCCTGCACCGCCATGGTCTTCGTCTGGTCACAGCTGACACGGGGAGACGCCAATTACACCCTGGTCCAGGTGGCCGCCAATGATGTGATCATGGTGTTCGCCTTCGCCCCGATCGTGGCGGTCTTGCTGGGCGTGACTGAAGTCAGCGTGCCCTGGAGCACATTGCTGATTTCGGTCGGGCTTTATGTCATCGCGCCTTTGTGCGCCGGCGCCCTTGTCCGCCATCTGCTGACGCGCGGCCAGTCGCACACAGAGGCTGAAGCCGCCGTGGACGCCTTCACGGCGCGCATCAAACCCCTGTCCATTCTGGGACTGATTGCGACCGTTGTGATCCTGTTCGGCTTTCAGGGCCGTACGCTGCTGAGCCAGCCTGTCGTGATCGCCATGATCAGCGTGCCCCTCCTGATCCAGTCTTACGGAATTTTCGCCCTCGCCTATGGCGTGGCCTGGCTGGCGCGGACCCCCTTCAACATTGCGGCGCCCTGCGCCCTGATCGGCACCTCGAACTTTTTCGAGCTGGCGGTGGCCGTTGCAATCTCCCTGTTCGGCCTGAATTCCGGCGCGGCGCTCGCCACTGTTGTCGGGGTGCTGGTGGAAGTGCCGGTCATGTTGTCACTGGTCGCCTTCGCCAATCGGACGCGCGGCTGGTTCCCCGACGCCCGCTCATGAAAAAGCCGCCTCGGACAGACCGGGGCGGCTCTTCCATCTCATGATCGATATGGATCAGAAGCGCAGGCGCGCGCCAATCGAGAGCGCCTGAGTGCTGACCAGGTCCTCGCGGTCCTGAAGCTCCTCATAGCTCAGGGCGACCGTGAGATTGTTCGGCAGATGCGCGGTGACGCCCACGCTGATCTCGCTCCACTCATCATCGCCGTTCACGCCCGGCGCGATGGAGAACAGGCCCGGCGCGTTCGAGAACGAGCCGTAGACCGTTTCCGACCCATCCAGAAGGTCGCCGGCAAAGCCGAGATAGGCCTGTGGTTCAATCCGCGCCGAACCCCAGTCCAGACTTGTGCTGAGTTTGAGGCCCGCCCGTGCGACCAGCTCATTGCTGATCGATTCCGACAGATTGACGGCCGCCGCCGAACCGGACTGCTGACCGGCGTCATACTCGGTTTCAGACCAGGTCATGCTGACCATCGGCGTCAGATGAAGCCATCCCTCAAGCGGATCGACGCGGTACGCGCCCATGAGGCTCGCTTCCAGCGTATCAGCGTCCTGAGAGCCCTTGGCGCCCAGGGATTGACCGCCCAGGGTGAGGTAGCGGCTGCTCTCGGTGTCGTGGGAGGCGGAAGACACTCGCGCCATGCCCAGAACCGGTCCCCGTTCTGCGACCGCATAGGCGGACACTTGCAGCGTATCGACTTCGGAGGTGACAGAGCCAATCGTCGAGCCGAGATTCTCCACCTCGGAACTGGCGTAGCCCAGGGCCGCGCCAAGGCGCAGCCAGTCACGCGCCTGGATGTCAGCGCCCACAATGCCGAAATAACCCTCAAGATCGCCCTGAGAGGTGCTGGTCGTCTGGACTTCACCATCCAGCTGGCCCCCCGATGCGAAGATGCGGATACCGTGACCTGCATCGTTCATGACAGGGCCCGAGGCGCTGTCTTCAGCCTGAATCGCAAGGCTCGCCTCGTTGAGGGCCGGCCGCATATCGGCGTCCATCAGACGCGCCGTGAACCCAGCCGCGCCCATGGCGGACTCGCTGGACACGTCCTGACTCAGAGCAATGTCCCGCATCTGCGCGCCGAAGGTATCAAGGTGCGCCCGGCTGGCCCGACGCGACTGGAACGCCTCATGTGGGGCCAGAGCCTCAAAGGACGCCGCCAACTGGGCGCCCGATTGCAGGTCGAGACCGCGATAAAGCGGCTCCAGATCATCATAGGATGACGCACGCGCGGTATCGAGATACTGCGCCAGGCCGGACTGCGCCGGGTTCTGGAATTCGGTCACGGCGCCGAAATCCTCGGCTTCAACGGTCACGCTGACAAAGCCCGCGCCATAAGTGGACGACAGGTACAGAACGCCGGGCAGGTTATCGCCGGCAAATTCGCCGACGCGCTCGCCCGAAAAGCTCAGGATGTTGCGCGTATCGCCGTAAGCGGGCACGTAACCGCCGAGCGGATTGACCGCAATCATGCCGTCCAGAGAGACATCGCCATTGACCTGCAGCAGGTCTGCGCCGTCCGCGCTCCAATCCACGCCCAGAACGCCGGCGGCGGACTGAATGTAATCCCCCTGGATCGTCAGGGCGCCGGTTTCACCGACGGCGCCTGCCGTCACCACACCGCCCACATTGAACAGAGCGCCGTCAAGGATTTCGCCATTGCCGGCAAAGGCGTTCAGATCAAACAGAGAAACAATGCCTGAACCGCTCAGCATGCCCGTCCAGAGCATCAGCTCGCGCGTCAGCAGGCCGCCATTCACTTCCAGCTCGCCGGCGATGACATTGACGCCGATCAGGCTGGTGAGATTGGTGTCTTCGTTGATCACGAGACGCGCATCGCCGCCCGCCAGGGTCAGATTGTCGATCTCGGCGAAGTCGAGATCAAAAGTCGTCGTGCCCGCTGCGGCCAGGGTGACGTCAAAGAACTGAGCCGAGTCTTCAAAAGCCGGGGCGTTGCGACGGCCGTAATAGTTGCTGGGCACAAAGCCGGTATAGCCCGGCCCGGTCAGCGTCTGGATCAGTCCTGACACGGTCTGCGTTTCAGACGCTTCCGGCGCGTTGAAGCCGAGCGCTTCCGCAGCGCTGAGGCGGCCTTCGGGCAGGATGGCGACCAGGTCGTCAGCAGAGAAATTGATGAGATTGCCGTCCGCAGCCGCCGGATCGTCGCCGGTGTCCGTTTCCGTCACAGGACGGTCAAACACATCGCCCGCAATCGGACGACGTTGGCCCAGGCCGCCTTCATCGCCGTCCGGCAGGCCGTTCACGATCTCGCCGTCTTCATTGTAGACGAAATAGTTCGGGTCGAGGCCCTGGATCCAGTGATCGCCATCAGACCACAGACCATCGCCCGCCATCGCGCTCACATACTTGTAAGGGTTATTCTCACTGATCCACTGATGGTAGGTGAACAGCGGATTGTAATAACTCACCTCGCCATAGCTCTGACCGGAGCTGTGGAAGAACCCGTCCACGAAACCGCCAGACAGCACACCTAGCAACAGCGGGTTGTTGAAGAGATTCATGGCCATGAGCGGGCCGCCGGAATCACCGCCGCCCGTGGCGACTTCATTCGGCAGCGCATCGCCGGGGAAGTAATCGATGGAGGGGCCAGGCAGGATCACCGTGTCCCCGTCCAGGCGCACGCCATCCCCGGGGACATTGTCATCACAGACAATGCTGTCCTCCGCTGTCGGGCCGAGATTGGCCCGGGCGCAGGTCCCGGTGCGACCGGGCAGGTCGAAATCGGTCCAATACAGAAGCTGGTTGTTGCTCGGAACCGGGGAGCCCGCGCCTTCACCGGCCAGCGCCTGGAAGAAATCGCTCTGGGACGCCATCAGGCCGAGCATGTTCTCACCCGCGCGGCGGCGGCCATTGATGTTGCCTGCGGACGTGTCAGAGCCCGGATGGAAGGTGCCGTAACCGATCTGGTTGACCAGAACCCCTTCATTGAAAACATCTTCGGGAATGGGGCTGAACAGCATGCCATAGGTCGGCAGGTGATAGAGCGGGTTGGCCAGGGCGATCATCGCCACGTCCGCCGCCGGGAAGGTGGTCTCGCCATTCACCGGGCTGTCGGGGTGCATCATGAGATCGACGCCGAAGGTCAGCCCGTTCAGGTCATCGATAAATTGCCGGTCCGTATTGATCCAGTTGAACAGCGGCACGAACGTGTCGGGCCCATACGCAATGATCGGGGTCAGCGAGCCCGGACCGTTGGCGTAGACCTCTTCGGGGTTGGCGTCGAAACAGTGCGCGGCCGAGATCACCGTACGCGGATTGATCATCGAACCGGTGCAGTTGAAGCTGATGCCGCCGGTGTTGCGGTTCCACAGATAGATCTGGATGACGCCGTCCCAGCCTTGGGCGAATTCCTGCGCGCCTTCATCCCCGACATCATCGCGGAAAGGAATTGCGTCCGCGGACGGCGCCAGAGCCATGGCGAGCATCACGGATGACGTCGCCGCCAGAAGCGAAGTTCTGATCGATTTCATGTTGTTTCCCCGATTGTATGGTCACGACGATTTGATCGCCCATCTGTGGGTGACAAGCTAACGTTACCATCGGGTCAGGAAAGACTTGTTCTCACGGCCGCACACGCGAGAGGCGTATTCCATGATCGCGCGTTGTATTTTTATCACTTTCATCAGCCTGCTTGGCGGCTGCCTGTCGACGCCCCCGTCATCGAGTCAGACTTTTGCAACCGCCCCACCCGACAACCGGGTCATGCCGCGCCTGCCGCTCTCGGATGCCGGATTGGCGCCGGACTGGCTCCTTGGCGAGTGGAGGATCGGGGATAGCGGTTGCACGCTTCGACTGGAAGCCGACGCCTCGCGCCTGAATACAGGCCCTGTCATCCCCCGTGACTGCACCGCCCCCTGGGGCGCCGCGCATGACTGGCGCCGGCCGGATGACCGCACCAGCCTGTTTGTTATCCGCGATGGCGCGGGGCGAGCTCTGTGGCGCGCCTTCGCGATCCAGCCCACCGCGATTGCAGGCGCGGATGGCGAGGGCCGCCGGGTCCGTTTATACTGGGCGGAAGAGGGAACCCATGGGGGATGGGTGCAACCTGGAAGGGAAACCGGACCATGATCACGCCTGTTCTCGCGCTGGCTCTCAGCGCCATCGCCCCGCCCGAGGGCGGCGTCTACACGCTTTCAACACCCAGTCAGAGCTGCGAGCTCCTGCTCGACGCCACGGCCGCGCCACTGCCCGAAACCAATCTCGACCAACGCGACGCCTCCGGCTTCGCCACAGCCATGCCGCAATGCCCGGCGAACGCCTCAACGACGAGCTTCTGGAGCTATCGTGATGCGGACCGGACTCTGAGCCTGTTCGACCCCAGCGGCGCCGCGCTGTTTACCGGTGTTCTGACCGATGACGGCTGGCAAGGCGAGATCGGCGAGGGGCTGCCCGCCACGCTCTCCCGCCGCTAGGCGCTGACAAACGCGGCTCAGCGCTCGACAACCCGCCTCGCCGGGCGTTAAACCCTGCTCCAGTCACACGAGCCGGCGCCCATCACAGACCGGCCTGATGGAGGAAGCCCCATGTCCGCGCACCGCGATATCCACCATTTCATCAACGGCCAAGCCGTCCCGGGCGGCTCTGGCCGCTTTGGCGATGTCTACGATCCCAACTCCGGCGAGATTCAGGCCAAGGTCGCTCTGGCGAGCGTGAAGGAAATGGACGAGGCGGTTCAGATCGCCAAGGCGGCGCAACCGGCCTGGGCCGCGGTCAATCCGCAGCGCCGCGCCCGCGTCATGTTCAAGTTCAAGCAATTGCTTGAAGAGAACATGGACGAGCTGGCGGTGCTGCTGGCGTCCGAACACGGCAAGGTCGTCGCCGACGCCAAGGGCGATGTGCAGCGCGGCCTGGAAGTGATCGAGTTCGCCTGCGGCGTGCCGCACCTGATGAAGGGCGAATACACCGAAGGCGCCGGCCCGGGCATCGACGTCTATTCCATGCGTCAGGCCCTGGGCGTGGTGGCGGGCATCACCCCGTTCAACTTCCCCGCCATGATCCCGATGTGGATGTTCGGCGTGGCGATCGCCTGCGGCAACGCCTTCATCCTCAAGCCCTCCGAGAAGGACCCGTCCGTGCCGGTGCGCCTGGCCGAACTGATGAAGGAAGCGGGCCTGCCCGACGGCATTCTGAACGTCGTCCATGGCGACAAGGAAGCGGTGGACGCCATTCTTGATCACCCCGATATCAAGGCGGTGAGCTTTGTGGGCTCGTCCGATATCGCCCAGTACGTCTACTCGCGCGGCACGGCGAACGCCAAGCGCGTGCAGGCCATGGGCGGCGCCAAGAACCACGGCATCATCCTGCCCGACGCCGATCTCGATCAGGTCGTTCAGGACCTCGTCGGTTCGGCCTATGGCTCGGCGGGCGAGCGCTGCATGGCGCTGCCTGTTGCGGTCCCGGTCGGTGATGACACCGCCGACCGCCTGCTCGAAAAGCTGATCCCCGAGATCGAAAAGCTGACCCCCGGCGCCTCCACCGATCCCGACGCCCAGTACGGCCCGGTCGTCTCCCAGGCGCACAAGGAGAAGGTCGAAGGCTATATCCAGATGGGTGTGGACGAGGGCGCCAAGCTCTTGATCGACGGCCGGAACTTCAAGCTCCAAGGCCATGAGAACGGCTATTTCATCGGCCCGTCCCTGTTTGACCATGTCACCGCCGACATGAAGACCTATCAGGAAGAGATCTTCGGTCCGGTGCTGCAGATCGTGCGCGCCAAGGATCTGGAAGAGGCCGCCAAGCTCCCGAGCGAGCACCAGTACGGCAATGGCGTGGCGATCTTCACCCGCAACGGCCTCGCCGCGCGTGAATTCGCCTCCAAGGTCAATGTGGGCATGGTCGGCGTGAACGTGCCGATCCCGGTCCCGGTCGCCTACCACACCTTCGGCGGCTGGAAGCGCTCTTCGTTTGGCGATGCCAACCAGCACGGCATGGAAGGCGTGCGCTTCTTCACCAAGATCAAGACGGTGACCCAGCGCTGGCCCACCGGTGAAGTGTCCGACCAGGCCTTCATCATCCCGACCATGGACTAGGCTGTTCGGTCCCGAACATGAAAAAGCCGGCGGAGCGATCCGCCGGCTTTTTTGTACGGTGACATAGACCGCCCTACCGCTTGTGCGCGTCGCGGATGGCCTGCATGTGCTCGACCGCACGCGGCTTGCCCTTGCCGCCACAGAATTTGTACTCCTGCGTGCCCTCGGTGACGATCACATCGGTGTCGAGCGCTGCGGTGGTGGCGTAGGTGAAGCCTGCGGGCAGCTTCTTGTAGATCGGGGTGAAATCGCGACCGGCGGTGCTTTCATACAGCGCCTTGATCGAATCCACGACGAAGTAGGTTTCCTGGAAATCGCTGATCACATAGTCGGTGCGCATGACCCGCTCGGGCACCATCTTGATGCGGTGCGGACTGTCTGAGTAGAGCGAGAACAGGGTCTCGTCCGGGCTCGACAGGATGCCCGCGCCGTAAACCCGCAGCTCGCCCTCTTCCATGATCAGACCGAATTCCACCGTGTACCAGTAGACGGCGCCGAAATTCTTCAGGCGATTATACTCGATGGCCCGGCGCCCGCCGGCGCCATAGGCCTGGATGTAATCGGCGAAGAACGGATTCATAAGCATCGGCACATGGCCGAAAATGTCATGGAAGGTGTCCGGTTCCTGCAGGTAGAAGAGGTCATCCTCCACCGCGGTATATTCAACGAATTCCGGCGCGCGGCCCTGATTGGCCTCTTTCACCTTCTTCGATTGCGGATTGCCGCCGCGGATGAAAACGCCCGCCGGAAAGCGCCGGTTCTCCAGGTGCCAGAAGAAGATGTTATCGGGGATCAGCTCGGGCACCGGCACCACGGTCCAGCCCGTGGCGGGCTTGAGGATGGCGTTGATGTCGTCAAAGCTGGGAATGCCGTCCTGGAACAGGTGCTCGAGCTGCTCGAAGCCGTCCATGAAGTCCTTGCAGGCCCGACCCGGCAGCATCTTGCGCTGGTTTTCAAACAGCAGCTTCCAGCGCGCATGTTCAGCCGGCGTGTAATCGGGCTGACGCTTGAGCTGCCAGCTCTCGGCGATGAAGTCGCTTTCATCCAGCCGATAGCCTTCAGGCCGAATGGCGTAACGATGCAACGCGCCGCCCGGCCCGGTCAGGCCGTTGCCGGCATCCTGGACCAGGGGGTCATAATAGGCGCGACCCATATCCGGAATGGATGTGGAAACTTCGTCAAGCATCGTCGCCTCCCATGGATGGCCAGCCGGGCTGGTCTGATTGAAAAGAACAAGCATACTGTGCCCGTTTAGACGGTCCGCATAAAGAGACCCTGCTCATAACACACGCGACGCATCCGCGCAGCGCGCGCCCGCAGACGGGAGGAGCCGACGGCCATGACCACCGCTTTCACCTTCACCACGGTCCCCAAAACCCTGTTCGAGCCGGGATCGAGCGCCCGGCTTGCCGAAAGCGCCGCCCCGGCCCTCAAGGGCGCCAAACGCATCCTCTTTGTCACCGATCAGGGCGTGCTGAAGGCCGGTCTGGCCGATGAGGCGCTGGCCGGCCTGCGCGACGCCGGACTTGACGTGCATGTCTATGACAAGGTCGTCGCCGACCCGCCCGAAAGCACCGTGTTCGAAGCTGTGGCGGAAGGTCAGGAATTCGGCGCGGAGGCCGTGATCGGCTTTGGCGGCGGCAGCCCGATGGACACCGCCAAGGTGGTCGCCCTCCTCTTGTCCGGCGAACAGCCCCTGTCCAACATGTACGGCGTTCAGCAAGTGCGCGCGAAGCGTCCCCCGCTGATCCTGCTGCCCACGACCGCAGGCACCGGGTCCGAGGTGACCAATGTGGCCGTGCTCACCACCGGCGCGACCTCCAAGCGCGGCATCGCGGCCGATCCTCTGTATGCGGATATGGCGATCCTGGACCCGAATCTGACGCTGGGCCTGCCCAAGCATCCCACCGCCTATACCGGCATTGACGCCATGGTCCACGCGATCGAGGCCTTCACGAACCGCCGGTCCAAGAATCCCATGTCGGATGCGCTGGCGCTGACCGCGCTCAAGCTCCTGCATGGCTCGATCCTGCGCGCGTGCGAGGATGGCTCTGACCGGGAAGCGCGCGGCGACATGCTGCTGGGCGCCATGCTGGCGGGGCAGGCCTTCTCCAACTCACCCTGCGCCGGGGTGCACGCCATGGCCTATCCGCTGGGCGGCATGTTCCACGTGCCGCACGGGCTTTCGAACGCGGTCGTGCTGCCGCCAGTGCTGCGCTATAACGCGCCTTCCGCCGAAGATCAGTATGCGGAGATTTCCGCGCATCTGGGCCTGAAGCCGGGCTCCTCGGGGCTGATTGACGAGATGGACCGGATCGCCGAGGCCGTCGGCATTGAGCGTCGCCTGTCCCAGCTGGGCATCAGTCACAATGACGTGCCGAAAATGGCCGAGGACGTGGCCGCCAATGATCGCCTGCTGCCAAACAATCCGCGCGAGATGACCTATGACTCCATCGTCGCGATGTATGAGGAAATCCTGTGAGTTCGGAGCGTCAGGCCCCGGCGACGCGGGCGGACTTCAAACAGTTCGAGCCCATCGAGACCCGCTGGGCGGACAATGATGTCTACGGCCACGTCAACAATGTCGTCTATTACGGCTTCTTCGACACGGCGGTGAACCGGCGGCTGGCCCATGCGGGTTTGCTCGACATCGAGCACGGCGAGACCATCGGCCTCGTGGTGGAAACCGGCTGTCGCTATCATGCCGCCACCGCCTTCCCCGATGCACTGGAAGCCGGCGTACGGGTGGCGCGCATCGGCTCAAGCTCGGTGCGTTATGAGATCGCCATCTTCAAGGAGGGCGAGGACACCGCAGCCGCCGAAGGCTTTTTCGTCCATGTCTATGTGGATCGCGAGACGCGGCGTCCCAGGCCCCTGCCCGATCACTGGCGGGCGGAGCTTGAAGGCTGGATGGTCTAGAACAGGCCCAGCAGAAGCGGCAGGCCGACGATGAAGAAGGCGATGGTGAGCACGAACAGGCTCAATCCCATCATGTAGGTGGTGTGATAGAGACGTCGTTTCTGCTGATAGGGCGTCAAAAGGACGACCGCCGTCGAGGCATTGTCCGCACCGTCCACAAAGTCCGCCAGCTCCGCCAGATCCAGCTGCGCCTTGTCCCCGCCCCAGCGGCGGGACGCGTTGATAGACAGGGTGATAAGCCGGTTGCGGAAGCGGACCGCCGGATCGGGCGACCAGGTCACGGCTCTCAGGCCCAGCTCCATCACCGCCATCGGCGCCAGGATGACCGCCATGACAAACCAGAGCGGGTGCACGATGTCCTGCATGAATGTGCTTGAGACAACCGCAAGCGTCGCCAGAGCAAGAACCCACCAGGGCGCGAGATACCAGCGATACAACCGGACCCAGGCCGATCCTTCAGCCTGGGCTGCGATCTCCTCGCGCAGGTCCGGATTGAGTCCGGCGCGTTCCAGGGCCGCGATTTCCCGCCTGATGAGCATGAACTTCTCCTTTAAGGCGAGTATCGCTAAAAAGTCGTGTCCTCGCAATCCTTCTGCAACCTCATAAAGCTATAAGCAGCCGCGTCTTGGCGGAGCGGGCGCTTCATTGTATCGAGGCGCCCATGCGCACTTTGCAACGTCCCGCCCTTGTCTGGCTCGCCGCCGCTGTCAGCTTCTCGCTGATGGCTGTGGCGGCTCTGATCTGGAGCCTTTGAGAATGGGTCCTGTGGACAGCCTGAAACAGGCGGTGGATGAAGGCCGTCTGCAACCCGACCCCGGTCAGGCCAAGATCGCCGAACACCTGCAGGCGTTGTGTGACGCGCTCAGCGAATGGAATGAAGGCAAGTCGGGCCTGTTTTCCAAGTCCAAACCCGCGCCCAAGGGGCTGTATCTGTATGGCGGGGTGGGCACCGGCAAATCCCTGATGATGGATTTGTTTTTCGAGACCGCTCCGGTGTCGAAAAAGCGCCGCGTGCACTTTCACCAGTTCCTGCAGGAGATCCAGGCGCGCATCACCCATGAGCGCGAGAAGAAGGATTCCGACCCGCTGCCCCGCGTCGCCAAGGCGCTGGCCAAGCAGACGCGCCTCTTATGCTTTGACGAGCTTCAGGTCACCGATGTGGGCGACGCCATGATCCTGGGCCGCCTGTTTGACGGTCTGTTCGCCGAGGGCGTGGTCATGGTCGCCACCTCCAACCGGCATCCGGATGATCTGTACAAGAACGGGCTGAACCGCCAGCTCTTCGAGCCCTTCATCGACCTGATCAAGGACGCGCTGGACGTTCACGAGCTTGATTCCGGCCGCGATTACCGGCTCGAACAGCTCGAGGCGGCGCCGGTCTATTACCATCCGCTGGGGTCAGAGGCGGACTCGGCGATGGACGCCGCCTTCAAGCGCCTGACCCGCGGCGCGAGGGTTCAGACCTGTATTCTGGACGTGAACGGGCGCGAGCTGGTGGTGCCGCGCCAGGCCGCCGGCGTGGCGCGCTTCACCTTTGAAGAGCTCTGCGCCCGACCGCTGGGCCCGGCGGATTACCTGATGGTGGCGGAGACCTTTCACACCGTCATGATTGACCGGGCGCCGCTGCTGACCCCGGACAAACGCGACCAGGCCAAACGCTTCGTCACACTCATCGACGCCTTGTACGAGGTCAGGACCAAGCTGATCATGAGCGCCGCCGCAGAGGCCAGCCAGCTCTACCCCGAAGGCGAGTATGCGTTCGAGTTCCAGCGCACGGTCTCCCGGCTCATCGAGATGGGCGGGCATGCTTATTTGGCCGCGGAACGCCGGCTGGGCGAAGAAGAAAAGCATTCTGCGTCAACCACATGATCAGACTATAGAATTTTGCGATCGCAGCATTCGATTCAATTCATTGGTTGAGATCATGGCTTCCCACTATCTAGCGACGAGTGCGATCTGACGGGGGTGATATGTTTGCTCCCACGATGACGCAGCGCCTTTAGAAGTTGCTGGGAGCAATCACATGAAAACCTTTACAAGCGCCTGTCTCGCCTCCGTCTCCGCTCTTTCCATATTGGCTGGCTCCGCCCACGCCGTGACGCCGCCCGGCTTCGCGCAGAGCGCCGATCCGGACGCCGCGCAAGCCCTGGACGGCCAGCCGCGTTCCAATCAGTTCTGGTGGCCCAACACGCTGGACCTGAGCGAACTGCGCAGCAATGCGTATTCCTCCGAGCTTGAACAGGACGCCGCTGAATATCGCGCCCGGTTCGAGGCGCTCGACCTTGAAGCGGTGAAAAGCGATATCGCGCAGACCCTGACCACGTCCCAGGACTGGTGGCCGGCCGATTACGGCGCCTATATCGGCCTGATGATCCGTCTGGCCTGGCACAGCGCCGGCACCTATCGCGTGGGTGACGGTCGCGGCGGTTCGGACGGCGGACAGATCCGCTTTGATCCGCTGCGCAGCTGGCCCGACAACGGCAATCTGGACAAGGCCCGCCGCCTGCTCTGGCCGGTGAAGGAGAAATATGGCGACGCCCTGTCCTGGTCCGACCTGATCATCCTGTCCGGCAATGTGTCCCTGGAAATGGCCGGTTTTGAGACCCTGGGCTTCGCCGGCGGCCGTGTGGACCATTGGGAGCCCGAAATGGTCTATTGGGGCGCAGAAACCCAGTTCCTGTCCGGCTCGGAGCGCTATGACGAGAACGGCGAAATGGAAGAGCCGCTCGCGGCGTCTGAAATCGGCCTGATCTATGTGAACCCCGAAGGCCCCGGCGGCAATCCGGACATCATGGGCGCGGCGCAGGAAATCCGCACCACCTTCTCGCGCATGGGTATGGACGCTGAAGGCACCGTCGCCCTGATCGTCGGCGGTCACACGCTGGGCAAGGCGCACGGCGCGCGTCCGGCGGCCGATTGCGTCGGTCCCGAACCGGCGGCCGAGGGCGTTGCCGCCCAGGGCATGGGCTGGAGCAATCGCTGCGGCACGGGCGCAGGCCCGGACACCACGACCTCGGGTCTGGAAGGCGCCTGGACCGGCACGCCCATCGCGTGGAGCAACAACTATGTCGAGAACCTGTACAATTTCGAATGGGTTCAGACCGAAAGCCCGGCGGGCGCCATCCAGTGGGTGCCTGAGAACGCCGACGAAGTCCGCTTTGTGCCCGACGCGCACGATCCGGACACCTTCCACCCGCCCGTCATGCAGACCACGGACCTGGCCCTGCGCTATGATCCGGAATATGGCGAGATCACCCGTCGCTGGTTCGAGAATCCGGGCGAGATGGACGCCGCCTTCGCCGAAGCCTGGTTCCAGCTGACTCACCGCGATCTGGGTCCGCTTGATCGCTATGCCGGCTCGGAAGTGCCCGAAGAGACCTTTATCTGGCAGGACCCGCTGCCTGAAGCCGATTACGAGCAGATCGACGCCGAGGATATTGAGCGCCTGGAAGCGATGATCCGCGACACGGATCTGACCCCGTCCGAAATGGTGCGCACCGCATGGGCGTCCGCGTCCACCTTCCGCGACACCGACATGCGCGGCGGCGCCAATGGCGCGCGCATCCGGTTCGCGCCCCAGAATGGCTGGGACGTGAATGACGCCGAAGAGCTCGAGCGTGTGCTCGGCGTGCTCGAAGGCATTCAGTCCGACTTCAACGGCAACGGCCTGATGAACCGCCTGCGCGGCAATCAGACCCGCGTTTCGCTGGCGGACCTGATCGTGCTCGCCGGCGGTGTCGGCATCGAGGACGCGGCAGCGGCCGCGGGCCATGAGGTCGAGGTGCCGTTCACGCCCGGACGCGTTGATGCGCTTGAAGAGCAGACCGATGTCGCATCCTTCGAGTATCTGAACCCGGCGGCCGATGGCTTCCGCAACTATTACAGCGACCGGGCGCGCCTCGAGCCGGCTGCAATGCTGGTTGATCGCGCCGACACGCTGACCCTGACGGTGCCGGAAATGACCGTGCTCGTCGGCGGCATGCGGGCGCTGGACGCCAATGCCGGCGGCGCCGAGCATGGCGTGCTCACCGACACGCCCGGCGAGCTGAGCAATGACTTCTTCACCAACCTGCTCGACCTATCGACCCGCTGGGCCGAGTCTGAAACCGAAGAGGGCGTTTACATCGGCACGGACGTGTCCTCAGGCGAGACCCGCTGGACCGCCACCGAAGTGGACCTGATCTTCGGCTCCAATCCGGAACTGCGGGCCGTGGCCGAGCACTATGCCGTCACGGGCGCGGAAGAGCGCTTCGTGAACGACTTCGTCGCAGCCTGGGTCAAGGTGATGGAGCTTGACCGCTTCGATCTCGACAACGCGTAAGCTGTAAGACGCATGACCGACGGCGGCGCAGTGAAAGCTGCGCCGCCGTTTGCATTTGAAGCCAGCCCGGACCGCCGGATCATCAAACGCCCGACCACGCTGGCGGGTGACGCAGGCGGGTTCGACGTGCACACTCCACGGACACTGAGATGACCGAGGAGATGCCTGATGACCTGTAAGCGCCGCCTCTTCGCCCTGACCCTGGCCCTGCCCGTTCTGGCCATGACCGCCTGTTCGCCCGAAAGCGGAACCGGCATGGCGTCCGAACCGGTTGCGGCCGAGACCTTGTCCGAGCAGGAATTCGAGATCAGCGTCAGCTATGACGCCAGCGGCTATTATCTGCCCAATAGCGCGGTTACAGCAGGCGGCTGGACCGTGAACCATCTCTTCATCGGCCACAGCACCGATTTCGAGCTGTGGCGCGAAGCCGGCGCAACGCCCGTGGAGATTCCGGTCTGGCTGAGCCTCGATCCGGTGGATGGGGAGACGGCGGTCAACGAGCTGGGACAGACCTATTTCGTCGGCAATCGCCGGATCCGGCCCTCCAGCTTCACCCTGACGGACGGCGCTTTCGAGTTCCGCGCACGGGACGAAACGCTCGGCCAGGTCATCATTTCGGGCCGCATCCAGCCTGAATACCTGCACGTGCCCGGCGAGACGCCCCACGACAACGCCGCCGCGCTGACAGTCGGCGTGGAAATGGATGAAGAGCGCTTTCGCAACACCAGTTTCATGCACTGGCTGGGCGACTGACAGGGGTGTGAGCGGTCTTCTCCCTTCTGCGCATTGCACTTCTGCGCCGAGGGGCGTAAATCAGGCCCACCTGTCTTCGCGCCTGCATCAAAGGCGCGCCCCCTCTAAGGCTTGAGGAGTACTTCCATGGCTCGCAAAAAGATCGCCCTTATCGGCGCCGGCATGATCGGCGGCACCCTGGCTCACATCGCTGCTCGTGAAGAGCTGGGCGATGTGGTGCTGATGGACCTCAATGAGGGCACGGCAAAAGGCAAGGCGCTGGATCTGTGCGAAGCCAGCCCGGTCTTCGGCAAGGACAGCCATCTGACCGGCGGCTCGGTGGAGGACTATTCCGCCATTGAAGGCGCGGATGTGTGCATCGTCACCGCCGGCGTGCCGCGCAAGCCGGGCATGTCCCGCGACGACCTTCTGGAAATCAACCTCAAGGTCATGAAAGCGGTTGGCGAAGGCATCAAGAAATACGCCCCGAACGCCTTCGTGATCTGCATCACCAACCCGCTGGACGCCATGGTCTGGGCGCTGCGCGAATTCTCCGGCCTGCCCCACAACAAGGTGGTCGGCATGGCGGGCGTTCTGGACGCCGCGCGCTTCCGCTGGTTCCTGGCTGAAGAGTTTGACGTCTCGGTCGAAGACGTCACCGCCTTTGTCATGGGCGGCCATGGCGACACCATGGTGCCGCTGACCCGCTATTCCACCATCGCCGGCATCCCGGTGCCGGACATGGTCAAGATGGGCTGGTCCACCGATGAGAAGATCGACTCCATCGTGGACCGTACCCGCAAGGGCGGCGGCGAGATCGTCGGCCTGCTGGGCAATGGTTCGGCGTTCTACGCGCCGGCGGAAAGCGCCATCGCCATGGCGAAATCCTATCTCAACGACAAGAAACGCGTCCTGCCCTGCGCCGCGCACCTGACCGGCCAGTTCGGCGTGGACGGCCTGTATGTGGGCGTGCCGATCCAGATCGGCGCCAATGGCGTTGAGAAGGTTGTCGAGATCGAGCTGAACAAGGACGAACAAGAAATGTTCGACCATTCGGTCGATTCCGTGAAAGGCCTTGTGGAAGCGTGCAAGAAGATTGATCCCAGCCTGGCCTAAAGGTCTGGTCGATCCGGTGTAAAAACCCCCGGGGCCAGACCGGCCCCGGGGGTTTTTCTTTGTCTGAGCCTGCGTCATTGTGCAGAGCAATATCATCTGAAGGAGAGATCCATGGGTCTCAACGTCGCCGTTCTGGGCGCCACGGGCGCTGTCGGTCAGGAAATGCTGACCATCCTCGAGGAACGCCTCTTCCCTGCCGAAACCGTGTATGCGCTGGCCAGCCGAAAATCGGTGGGCCGCGAAGTCTCCTATGGCGACAAGACCCTGACCATCAAGGATGCGGATACGTTCGACTATTCCACCGTCGACATCGTGCTGATGAGCGCGGGCGGGGATGTGTCGCGCGAGATGTCGCCGAAGATCGCCAAGGCCGGCGCGCTCGTCATCGACAATTCCAGCGCCTGGCGCATGGACCCGGACGTGCCGCTGGTCGTGCCCGAAGTGAACCCGGACACGCTTGATCAGCGCCCGAGCAAGAACATCATCGCCAATCCCAATTGCTCCACCATCCAGACCGTGGTGGCGCTGAAACCCATCCATGATGCGGCGGGCATTCTGCGGGCGAACTGTTCCACCTATCAGTCCACCTCTGGCGGCGGCCGCGAGGCGATGGACGAGCTGTGGAACCAGACCAAGGCGATCTACGTCAACGATCCGATCGAGCCGGAAGCCTTCCCCAAGCAGATCGCCTTCAACGTCATCCCAAAGATCGACGTCTTCATGGAAGACGGCGCGACCAAGGAAGAGTGGAAGATGACGGTCGAGACCAAGAAGATCCTCGACCCCAAGATCAAGCTGTTCGCCACCTGCGCCCGCGTGCCGGTGTTTGTCGGCCATTGCGTCGCCGCCCATCTGGAGCTGGAGAAGGAGCTGTCCGCCGAGGACGCCCGCAACCTGCTGCGTGAAGCGCCGGGCCTGATGGTGATCGACCGCGCCGAAGAAGACGATCCGCAATTCGTCACCCCGGTGGAAAGCGTGGGTGAATTCGCCACCTTTGTCAGTCGCATCCGCAACGACCCCACCGTCGAGAACGGCCTGGCCATGTGGATCGTGTCGGACAATCTGCGCAAGGGCGCCGCGCTCAACGCCGTCCAGATCGCCGAAGTGGTGGTCAACAAGGGCTGGCTGAAGCAGTAGCGCTGATTTCCCCTCTCCCCCTTTGAAGGGGGAGAGGGACGCTCACCCCGGCTCGGCGCTACGCTGGGCCGGGGTTTCACCTTCTGGACAACACTCACCTCTCGGCCTTCGGGCCTGACCCGGAGGCCCATGGGTCCCCGGATCAAGTCTAAGGACCGAGCGGGATGGGCTCTACCGCACCTTTGACAGCGCCAGATCGCGGGCCAGCCGCAGCTCCGCATCGGCGGTGTTTTCCAGCACGAAATGATCGACCGAGAGATCGAGCTCCAATGCGCGAATGGCGGCGGCCTGGGCTTCCCATTGGCCGCCCACGGGCCAGCTGCAGCCCTCTGAGGGAAAGGCGGATACGCGCAGCGGCAGTGAGCCTGTCAGGCAGGCATAGGCTTCAAAAGGCTTCTCGATCGCTTCGGGTACATGGATCGGGCTGATCGGCACGCCGTCATAGATCTCGCCGCGATCCTCGGTGCCGTTCATGATGGCGTAGTCGCGCGCGGTCAGAAGCGTCGCCCAGACCCTTACCGAGCCGCTAGGGCGCTCCACCAGGGTCGCCGGGATCGAGCCATAGACCGCAATGCGGTTGGCGTAGGCGACTACATGATCGGGCACGCTGATCTGGATCACCGGAATGGCGACGTCATCGAGATGGTCGCGGAATTTGCGGCGTAACTGCGCGGGCGCGGCGTTCGAACCCACCGCCGCCACGGCGTGATAGGCGCCGCGTTCAAACTCCGAAAGGCGCTGTTCGCCTAGCGCGGTCGCCATGCGCATCGGCCCCTTGGCGTGATCAATGATCCAGTCGCCGAACCCGCCGCTGGTCTGCATCAGCGGCCAGGTCGCGCCATCGAGAAAGATGAAGGGCGTTTGCGGGCGCGGGAAGGGATAGCTGAGCGCCCATTGCAGATGCAGGGTGTCGGTATCGATCATGGGGCGCTTCCTTCCTCGAGCTTGCTCTGCCGTCATCCCGGCCTTGAGCCGGGATCCACCCGTTTCGTTTCTGTGATCAGAACAGAGTGGTTCCGGTAGATCCCGGATCGCTTCGCGTCCGGGATGACAATCACAGGGCGGTTTCAATCACCCCCGCTTGGCTTCCACCCAGTCGATCAGCAGCGCCGACACATCCACGCCGGAGAAGCGGCGCAATTCCTGGATGCCGGTGGGGGAGGTGACATTGATCTCGGTGAGGTAATCGCCAATCACGTCAATGCCCACAAAGACGAGGCCGCGGCGTTTGAGCTCCGGCCCGATGATGCGGCAAATCTCGAGATCACGCTCGGTGAGATCGGACTGAATGGCCTGACCGCCCACATGCATGTTGGCGCGCACCTCGCCCTCGGCCGGCACCCGGTTGATCGCGCCTACAGGTTCGCCATCGACCAGGATCACGCGCTTGTCGCCATTGCGAACGTCCGGAACAAAGGCCTGCGCCATCAATGGATCACGGCTGGTCTGACCGAACAGCTCCACCAGCGAGGCGATATTCTCGGCGCTGTCGCGAATGCGGAACACGCCGGCCCCGCCATTGCCGAACAGCGGCTTGACGATGATGTCGCGGTCATGGCGCTCGAAGAAGTCGCGGATCTCTTTTTCCGAGCTGGTGATCAGCGTCGGCGGCATCACACCTTCAAACGTGGTGACGAACAGTTTTTCGGGCGTATCGCGCACATGGCGCGGATCATTGACCACCAGAACCTCGGGCATGAGATGCTCGAGCATGTGGGTGGTGGTGATATAGCTCATGTCAAAGGGCGGATCCTGACGCAGGAAGACCGCATCCACCGTGTGCAGGTCCAGCACTTCGGGCTCGGCCAGGGTGACATGCTCGCCCTGCACCCGCTGCAGCGTCTTCACCCGCTGCGCCGTCGCGCGCACCATGCCGTTCTCAAGGCTGAGATCTTTGGGCTCATACACCCAGATCTCATGGCCGCGCCCAAAAGCCTCCAGCGCAATGTCAAAGGTGGAGTCCGCGTTCACATTGACGGCGGTGATGGGATCCATCTGGAAAGCAATCGTCAGCATGGGAAGCCTTTCGGGCAGAGGCGGGATCAATGGCCTGACAGGTAGGGGATGGCGGGGGAGAATGGAAGTCAGCAGACTCCACAATCGCGCTTTCCCTTGACTCTTCGCGCCCCCCCGCGTAAACGCCCACGCTTCACGCAAGCGTCTTTCCGCTTGCCTTACCCGCACACGGCGTCCTGCACAGATCAGGAGTGAACGCCCGGAGGCGGGCGAGGTCCCCCGCTCGACGAAGGCTCGTCCAGTGGGGCGGTTGCGGCGTGCGCGTTTCACACACACCTTGTTGGGTGTGACCAGAAGCGGACCAGGGCAGGCGAACACATGTTCGACTCACTTTCAGAACGGCTTTCCGGCGTCTTTGACAGCCTGACCGGGCGCGGCGCGCTCTCGGAAAAGGATGTGGACGCCGCGCTGCGCGAGATCCGCGTGGCGCTGCTGGAGGCCGACGTCGCCCTGCCGGCTGTGAAGGATTTCACCGCCAAGGTGCGCGAGAAGGCGATCGGCGAAGAGGTGATCCGCTCGGTCAGCCCCGGCCAGCAGGTCATCAAGATCGTCCATGACGGTCTGGTGGAGCTTCTGGGCGGCGACGGCGAACCCGAGGGTCTGAACCTCACCGGCGAGCCGCCCGTGGCGATCCTGATGGCCGGTCTTCAGGGTTCGGGTAAAACCACCACCACCGCCAAGCTCGCCAAGCGCATTTCCGAGCGTGAAAAGAAAAAAGTCCTCGTCGCCTCGCTCGACACCCGCCGTCCGGCGGCCATGGAGCAATTGGCGCAGATGGCCGAGAAGGCCGGCGTGAACTGCCTGCCCATCGTGGCGGGCCAGTCCGCGGTGGAGATCGCCAAGCGCGCCATGAGCGCAGGCCGCCTTCAGGGCTATGACGTGGTGATCCTCGACACCGCGGGCCGCACTTCCATCGATGAAGAGATGATGGGCGAAGCGGCCAAGATCGCCGAAGTGGCGCGGCCGCGCGAAACCCTTCTGGTGGCGGACAGCCTGACCGGTCAGGACGCGGTGGAGACCGCCAAGCGCTTTGACGCGCGTCTGAAGCTGACCGGCCTGGTGCTGACCCGGATGGATGGTGATGGCCGCGGCGGCGCCGCGCTGTCCATGCGTTGGGTCACGGGCCTGCCGATCAAGTTCCTGGGCGTCTCTGAAAAGGTTGATGGCCTGGACGCCTTTGACGCCAAGCGTCTGGCGGGCCGCATTCTCGGGCGCGGCGACATCGTCTCGCTGGTGGAGAAAGCCGCCGCCGAGGTCGATCACGAGAAGGCTGAACGCCTCGCCAAGAAAATGGCGAAGGGCAAGTTCGATCTCGACGACATGGCCGACCAGTTGCGCCAGCTCCAGAAAATGGGCGGCATTTCCGGCATGATGGGTTTCCTGCCGGGCATGAACAAGGCGGCGAAGGCCCAGATGGCCAATGCCGGCTTCGACGACAAGGCGCTCAAGCGCCAGGAAGCGATCATCCAGTCGATGACCCGCGAAGAGCGCGCCAAGCCCGAGCTTCTCAAGGCCAGCCGCAAGCGCCGCATCGCCATGGGCTCGGGCGTCGAAGTGCCGGATGTGAACAAGCTTTTGAAAATGCACCGCCAGATGGCGGACATGATGAAGAAGATGGGCAAGAAGGGCAAAAAAGGGGGTTTCCCCGGCATGCCTGGAATGGGCGGCGGAATGCCAGGTATGGGGGGCGGCATGCCGCCGGGCCTCGATGGCGCCGCCAAGGATCTTCTCAAAGGACAAGCGCCCAAGGGCGCAGACCTGCCGGGGCTGGGCGGCCCAGGCAACCAGGGCCTGCCAGGCATTGGCGGGCCGTTGGGGCCGGATGGCCTTCCGCTCGGCCTCTCAAAGAAAAAATGACCTCAAAGGACCACAACCATGTCTGTTAAAATTCGTCTCGCCCGCGGCGGCGCCAAGAAGCGTCCGTACTACCGCATCGTCGTCACCGACTCGCGCATGCCGCGCGATGGCCGCTTCATCGAGAAGATCGGCCACTACAACCCGATGCTGCCGAAAGACCACGAGAACCGCGTGGCCGTCGACGCCGAGAAAGCCGCCGAGTGGATCAAGAAAGGCGCTCAGCCGTCTGACCGCGTCGCGCGCTTCCTGAAAGACGCCGGCGTCTATGAATGGTCCCACGGCAACAACCCGAAAAAGGGCGAGCCGGGCGAGAAAGCCAAAGAGCGCGCCGCTGAACGCGCCGAGAAGGAAGAAGCCAAGAAGGCGGCTGAAGCTGAAGCCGCTGCGGCTCCGGCTGAAGAAGAAGCCCCGGCCGAAGAGGCTGCGGCTGAAGAAGAAAAGTCCGAATAGGACCTTTTCCTTCAGAGATTTGATCAACCCCGCCGTGGAAACGCGGCGGGGTTTTTCACATCTGGAGTCAGCGTTTTGCCCCGCAATCTGACTCTTCCCGCTTTGCCGGTCGTCGCATTTGTTCTATTTTTGTTCCGTAGCGGACAGCCGCCTGCGGAACACGAACCATGCGCAAGCCAGAGACCATCGAACAGCTCTATCTCGACTTTGACAGCTTCTTTGCGAGCGTCGAGCAATACGCCGATCCGCGCCTGCGGGGCCGCCCGGTCGGGGTGATCCCCATGAAGGGCGCGCGCAATACCTGCATCATCGCCGCCTCCAAGGAAGCCAAGGCGAAGGGCGCCAGCTCGGTGATGACCGTGCGCGAGGCGCGCGAGGCCGTGCCCGACATGATCCTGGTGGATCAGAAGCCTGACCTCTATCGCCGCATGCATGCGGTAATGGTGGCCGAGATCCGGGCCGTGCTGCCCATTGGCGCGGTGAAATCCATTGACGAGCTGACCTGCAAGCTCGATGCGCGCGCCATCGCCGACCCTGAAGGCGTCTCGAACGCCATCAAGGCGCGCATTGCGGCCGAAACCGACGGCGTCGTCACCTGCTCGATCGGCATGGCGCCCAACCGTTTTCTCGCCAAGATGGCCTGCAAGCTGGGCAAACCCGACGGTTTGACCATCTGGCGGCCCGAGGATTTGCCGGGACCGCTTCTCAAACGCCCGCTCGATGAGGCGCCGGGCATTGGCTCGTCCATGCGCAAGCGCCTTCTGAAGGCCGGCGTGGCGGACATGAAGGCGCTCTGGGCCATGCAGCCCAAGCAGATGCGCGCCCTGTGGCGCAATGTGGGGGGCGAACGCTTCTGGTACGCCCTGCACGGCTATGCGGTCCATGCCGAGCCCGCCAAGCGGCGCATGTATGGCCATGGCCGCGTGCTGCCGCCCAGCCATCGCAGCTGGCCCAGCGCCTATGACTGCGCGCGACTGCTGACGGTGAAGGCCGCCCGCCGCATGCGCCGCGATGGCCGCACCGCCGGGCGCATGGGTTTGTGGCTGCGCCATATCGAGGGCGGGTGGAGCGGAGAATTGCCGCTGCACAGCGCTCGCACCGACCGCGACTGCCTCAAGGCGCTCGACACGCTGTGGGCCGCCGCCCAGCGGGCTGATCCGCGCGCGCGGCCCATGCGGGCGGGCATGTATCTGGCGGACCTTGATGATCCCGGCGTCACCCAGACCGACTGGCTGGTGGAGGACAATGCCGAGGATCGCGCCCGCCGCAACGCGCTGCAGGACGCCATCGACTCGATCAACAGCCGCTACGCCAAGTCGCTGGTGACCCAGGGCGTCTGGACCCCGCCGCCCGGCGGCTATGCCGGCGGCAAGATCGCTTTCACACGCATTCCCTATGCCGAGGACTTCTGGTGATGACCTGGAAAACCGAACTCCGCCTTGACGACCTGCCCCCGCACAGCCGGCTGGAGGCCTTCTGCAAGTCCTGCAGCGCGGCGCGCTATTACACCGTGCAGGAATTGCTGGCCCGCCGCGCGCTGGCGCATGCCCATCTCGATGAGGTGGAAACCGCCTTGAAATGCGCCCAGCCCGGCTGCGGTGGAGCCGTGGCGCTCTATGAAGTCAATTCGGGCGAGACCGAAGCCTTTCAGGGCGGCATGCCCTAGGAGGCGATCCATCCCTCTCCCCTTTTTGAGGGGAGAGGTTAGGTGAGGGGTAAGCGGCGTTTCAGTCTTTAGAGATGGAAGACATTGAAGCGCACCCCCTCACCCGGCCTCTCCCCCTTATTCAAGGGGGAGAGGGGAAGCACGCGCAGCGCCCATCTTGAGCCGGCGCGCATCTTTGGGCACAGAGAGCGCAGAAAAGGATCCCGCCATGCCCGCACCCAAAGAAGAGCTTGTCGTCATCGCCGCTGTCGCGGGCGCCCACGGGGTGCGCGGGGACGCCAAGCTCAAGCCCTTCGGCGACGCTGCCCAAGTGTGCAGCTATGGCCCCTTCCTCGATAAATCGGGCAATGTGATCCTGACCCCGACCCAGGCCAAACCCGGCCCCAATGGCACGGTGATCGTCCGGTTGAAGGAACGCCTCACCCGCGAGCAGGTGCAGGCCATGAAGGGCACGCTCCTGCATGTGCCCCACAGCGCCCTGCCCGAGCTTGACGAGGACGAGTTCTATTATTCCGACCTCATCGGCCTCGACGTGGAGAACCTTGAGGGCGAGACGCTGGGCAAGATCAAGTCGGTGCAGGATTTCGGCGCGGGTGATCTTCTGGAAATCTCCGGCCCGGACGGGGTCTGGTTCCTGCCCTTCACCAAGGACGCCGCCCCTCATGTGGACCTGAAAGCGGGCAAGCTCGTCGCCAATCCGCCCGAGGTGATCGAGGGTGATGAAAAGGATGGCGACTAACTGCCCGCTCCCTTGATAGGCGAGCACGATCGGGGCACCCTCCCTTCGTGAGAGGGCAAATGTGGCTACCGACCATCTTAACAGCAGGCTTTCTGGGCGCAGAGACAGATTGCGAGATCGCTGAAGCCGTTATGGCTCACTTTCAAGACGATCCGTACGTAGCTGTCATTTCAGGCCCAAATAGCGAGGCCCAACAAACCGTCACGCCTGTCATCGATCTCAATCAAACACCTTGGGTGAATTACCCACTCGTCGACGGTCCTGTCAGCTCCGAGAACGTGGACATGGACAGACTAATGAGCGTTCTGGATGAACTGGATGAGCTAGCTGATACGTCAATAGCGTTTGGGAGAGCTCGCGCACGAGCCATGATACTCAATGATCTGGAGCATCTCGAGCAGCTGTGGGCCCCGCTTGACCCCAGTCTGTCGCAAGCATTCACACACGCCAATAGCAGGAACACCCCTTGGGACTGCATCCATGCTCGGCCTGACCCGACACATTTTGAGGCCAAGTATATTTCCGTAACGCATCTGGATCTCTCTCGACCCGCCTATATTGAGGAAGGTCAGACCGCAATTCTCGCGTACTCAAAACATACCATCTCACATCAAATGCAGATTGGCGGAAGCTATGGCAGTGAAGGGTGGATCAAGCTGGCGCAAAACCCAGCAGGACAATGGGCAATCGTGGATATTCTGGAGGCAAGCATTTGGCACGGTCCGTAAGTATCCTCTTCCCTCTGCTCCTCCTCACCGCCTGCGCCAGCGCGCCGGACCGGGTCGTGGAGCGCGAGTGTGCGGTAACCATGGCGGTGCTGACCCCCATCCTCAATGCCGCCCATGAAAGCGGAGACAACGCCGAGCTGGCGAGGCGCACCGGGCTCTGGCCCCAACAGGGCGCAGAGGCCTGGACCTATGCCCGGAATATGGGGTTTGCGCCGGTCTGGCGCGCGGCGGCGACCGACGAGGCCCTGCGCCGCGCCTATTGGGACCATTATGCGCCCCTGCAGCGGCAAACCGGATTGAGCAGAGCCGAGCGCGAGTTCCGCGCCTGGGAAGCCGCCTATGCCCAGGTGGGCGATGACCGGATCTTCGCGGAAGAGAGCCTGTGGGCCGCCTTCTTTGACGCCAATGACGCCAGCATCGCCACACCCTGCGCGCAAACGCTGAGCGACCAGCACGGCGCCGCCCTGATCAGAGCCTCCGCCCCGCGCTCAGACAGCGCCGTCCGGGTCGAACCGGCGCGGCCTGTGTTCAGCCCCGATGGCGATCACGCCCTGATCGCCGCGCGCAGCGTCTATCCTGAGCTTGATCCCGACGATGGACCGCGCATAACAGGCACCGTCTGGTATCTCACCCCGCGCAGCGACGGCACGTGGCGCGTGATGAGCGCACGGCGCACGGATTTGGAATAGGTAGATCGGAGCCGGATGGGCCTCCGGATCAAGTCCGAAGGCCGAGAGGATTATACTCTGCATCTCGGTCCTCGGGCTTGACCCGGGGACCCATGCGCCACCAGCCCCACGCGCAAACGCAGGGGGAGCACAAAAGACGGGTCGCGCGAGAGCGGGGCGTCTGGTGTTGAAGGTGTGTCGTCTGGAAGCCTGCCTCGGCTCCCGCGCTTGAGATGACTTGTCGGGTTCACCGTCCGGAGACTTCTGCGCTGTCGCGCCGCCGGTGCAGTCAGTGTCTCATCAGACACCGCTGCCCTGGACCGCCCGGTGAGGGCCCGCCTTTTCGGCCAGAGACAGCGTTACAGCCTCTGTCCTCGGGACATCCCGCCCCTCCCAGCCTGAACGCGCCGGCCGCCCGTCATGGGAGGAACGACAGGCAGTATGGCGCGACTTTCACCGGGGGCGGATAAGTCCGGCGCTCTCCTTGACGGCGGGGACTCCCATCTGTCCTTGCGTCGCAGGCTTTGGCGCCCCATAAGCGCGCGCCATGACGTTTAACGCCTCTGTGCTCACCCTCTATCCGGACGCGTTTCCGGGTCCGCTTGGGGTCTCATTGCTGGAGACTGCAAGAAAGAACGGACTCTGGGCGCTTGAAACGGTGGACATCCGGTCGTTTTCCCGTCATAAGCACGCCTCCGTTGACGACACGCCGGCTGGCGGCGGCCCAGGAATGGTGCTGCGCCCCGATGTAGCGGCAGCGGCGATCGACAGTCTTCCAAGGGATGGACGGCCGTTGATCTATCTGACGCCCCGTGGCAAGCCGCTCTCCCAGACCATGGTCCGGGAGTGGGCGGCCGGTCCGGGCGTTATTGTCTTTTGCGGCCGCTTCGAAGGTCTCGACCAACGGGTCATCGAAGCGCGCGGCATGGACGAGGTGAGTGTCGGCGACGCCGTGCTCGCCGGGGGGGAAGCCCCCGCCATGGTCCTCATCGAGGCCTGTGTGCGGCTGATCCCCGGCGTGCTTGGCAAGCTCGAGAGCACCGAGGACGAGAGTTTTGAGGGTGATCTGCTCGAATATCCCCACTATACGCGACCGCGTGAGTGGGACGGGCACGAAATCCCGGACGTTTTGCTGTCAGGCGATCATGGCCGGATCGCCCGGTGGCGTAAGGAACAGGCCGAACAAATAACGCGACTGCGCCGACCCGATCTCTGGACGAGATATCAGCGGCGTCAAGGAGAAGAGCCATGAACCTGATCCAACAGCTCGAGCAGGAAGAAGCCGCCCGCGTGCTCGGCGACAAGAAAATTCCGGAATTCTCCCCGGGCGACACGCTCTCTGTGAACGTGTGGATCCGTGAAGGCGACCGCCAGCGTGTTCAGCGCTTTGACGGCGTGTGCATCGCCCGCTCCGGCGGCGGCCTGAACGAGAATTTCACCGTGCGCAAGATCAGCTTCGGCGAAGGCGTCGAGCGCGTCTGGCCGGTCCACAGCCCGCTGATCGAGTCCATCGAGGTCAAGCGCAAGGGTAAAGTGCGCCGCGCCAAGCTGTACTATCTGCGTGATCGTCGCGGTAAGTCCGCGCGTATCGCCGAGCGCACCACCGGTCGCGGCATCGAGCCGCGCGGCAAGAAGAAAGAAGGCTAAGCCCTTCTTCCCTTCTACGGGTGACAAGATAACGCCCGCCGGAGCTTTCCGGCGGGCGCTTTTTGTTATGGTGTTTTAGCTAAGCCCTGCGGGAGATTTTCTGTTCTCCCTCGCCTCCGCTCGGGCGATCTTCGCTGACGCTGCGGACGCGCGGTCGCGCTTGCGAGCCCGTTGGGCTCGGTTATCCTGATCCTCGCTGCGCTGCGGGCGGCCTTTGGCCTTGCGGCCCTGATGGCCCGGAGCGCGGAACCCCGACCCGTTTCAGATCCCGCTATTCGCTGGCCATCTGATCGCGGACGGCGACGGCGGTGCCGGGAAAATCGGTGAAAACCCCGTCCACGCCCTCGTCATAGAGCGCGCGCAGCTCCTCCTGGACCGTCTCGCCCACGACCGGCGCGCGATCATCGCGCACAGTCCAGACATGCACCTCTAGGCCCAGATCATGGGCGTCTTGCACAAAGCCCGTGCTCTCTCCGCCCTCTGTGAAGAGCAGCGCCTTGTAGGCGCCGATGCCATCGGCGAATTGCGCAATCTCTTCAAGGCTGCGCCCGCCCGCATTCGCGCCCTCGGCATCCGGCCCGGCATAGAGCATGGCGAGCGGGACATCTGTTTGGGCATTCAGGCGCTCGAGAAAGTCTGCATCAAAGGACTGGATCACCACCGGCGCCTCCGCACGGTTGAGATCATGAGCGTCCAGCGACGCAATCAATGCGGGCAGCGGATCAAGGCCCAGGGCGGCAAACGCAGCCGGAGCCTTCACTTCCGGCTCGATGGCGATCTCGCAAGCGCAGCGCTCTTCCTCGGCCGCGACGAAATCGAGAAACTGATCGAAGGTCAGGACCGGAAATTGTCCATTATAGGACTGGTCGCGGTCTTCCATGGTCTGGCTGGCGGTCAGCGTGGTCAGCTCGGCGGCGGTGAAGCTGGGGGTCCACCAGTCCTCCTGTCCCATCATTTCTGCACGACGGTCAGCAAACTCGGGCCGCGTCGCGATATCGGTGGACGACGACAGATACGGGTCGTGCCGCACGATCAGGACGCCATCTGAGGACATGACGAGATCGGGTTCGATAACATCCGCGCCCAGATCCAGCGCCAGCTGGTAGGCGGCCTGGCTGTGCTCGGGGCGCAAACCGGACGCGCCGCGATGGGCGATCACAAGCGGCGGCGCCCCATCCAGCGTGCGCCATTGCGGCGCTGACGCCTCATTCGTCTCGCCCGCTTGCGGCGCATTGGACGGAGAACAGGCGCTGGCCAGGACCGGCGTGATCAGCAGGAGCGCGGCGAAACGGTTCATGGTCATCCCCCATACCGTGCGAAACACAGGGGGCTGACTTTACTAAGGCTCGCGCCGAAGCGGCGTGATGTTTTCGTGACGACGCCGGACGGTGTGTCCGGTCAGCCGCGCACGCTGCGCCCGGTCGGGTCAATGGGATCGTCCACAGGTCCGGGACCGCCCGGCTCGGACGGCGCGCAATAGGGCCAGCTCGCCGAATTCGGGCCCTGGCCGGTGCAAGTGGAATCGCCTTCGGGGAACATGGCGCAGCCAGTGACAGCCAGCACAATGGCGAACGGCGCAGCGGCGCGGATAAATCGACGAATGGTCATGACGGCTCCCCTTTACGGCAGGGCCACCATCTCCTGCTTGTCAGGCCAGCGCAAGCGCACCGGCGCGCATTTATAGTTCACGCGCCCTTAACGCCGGCGGCTGCATCAAGGACAGGTCTTCAAGTTCCGGACGCTTCATGACCCGTTCTTCGCGCAAAACCCGACGCAAATCCGGCGGTCTGCCGGTCTGGCTGCGCCTGATGATGATCACCGTGATCGCGGGCGGGCTTCTGGGCGTGGGCGTGGTGGTGCATCTGGCGCGCACCTTGCCCGATCTCAGCGCGATCGAGCCGGCGCCCCGCACCGGTGAAGTGGTCCTCCTGGACCGGGAAGGCCGCACCATTGCCCGGCGCGGCCAGTCCACCAGTGCGGTCATCACGGCCGACGCCCTGCCCCAGACGCTGGCTGATGCGGTGATCGCAGTGGAAGACCGCCGCTTTTACAGCCATTTCGGGATCGACCTGATCGGCACGACCCGCGCCCTCATTTCCAATATCCGCGCCGGGCGGGTGGTGCAGGGCGGCTCCACCATCACCCAGCAATTGGCCAAGAACCTCTTTCTCAGCCCCGAACGCACCTACAAACGAAAGGCGCAGGAAGTCCTGCTCGCGCTGTGGCTGGAAAACCGCTTCACCAAGGATGAAATCCTCGCGCTCTATCTCAACCGGGTCTATTTCGGCGCCGGAGCCTGGGGCGCGGAAGCCGCGTCGCGACGGTATTTTTCAAGACCGGCGGATGAGTTGAGCATTGGCGAGGCCGCGCTGCTGGCCGGCCTGCTCAAGGCGCCGTCCCGCTATGCGCCCACCAATGATGCGCGCCGCGCCTCGGTCCGCGCCACGGTGGTGCTTGATCTGATGTACGCCACCGGACGGATCAGCCAGGCCGAGCGTATTGAAGCCGCCTCCACCCCGATCCGGGTGTCGCGCGGCAGCTCCAGCCCCGGTGCAGGCTGGTTCGCAGACTGGGTGATGACCCAGGTGCGCGAGCTGGCGCCCGGACATGAAGGCGATCTGATCGTACGGACCACGCTGGATGTGGACGCCCAGCGCGCCGCCGAAGCGGCGCTGACCCTGGGGCTTGAAACCCCGGACTGGTCACGCGGCGCCACCGAAGGCGCGCTGATCGCGCTCGACAGCCAGGGCGGCGTAAGAGCCATGGTCGGGGGGCATGACTACGCCCAGGCGCCGTTCAATCGCGCCGTGAACGCCCGGCGCCAGCCCGGTTCGGCCTTCAAGCCCTTTGTCTACGCCGCCGCCTTTGAAGGCGGGCTAGGCCCGGATGACGTCTTCACGGACGCGCCTATCGCCTACGGAGACTGGGCGCCGCAAAACTATGGCGACCGCTATGAAGGGGACATGACCCTTGAGCGCGCCTTCGCCCGCTCGTCCAACGCCATCGCGGTTCAGGTGGCCGAAGCCACGGGTCGGGGCTGGGTCCTGCGCACCGCTCAGCGCCTGGGGATACACAGCCCGCTGCAGAACACCCACGCCTTGTCGCTCGGGGCGTACGAAGTCACGCCGCTCGAGCTGGGCCAGGCCTATCTGCCGTTCATGAATGGCGGGCGTCGGGCCGACGCCTACGCTATCCTGTCGGTTCGCACGGCGGAAGGCGACATGCTGTTCGAGCATGAACCCACGCTGGGCGAACGGGTGCTTGCGGATCGCGTCTTGCGCCAGATGGACCAGCTCTTTGACGCCGCCGTGAGCTATGGCACCGCGCGGGGCGCCCGGGTCGAGGGCCGACTGGTGCGCGGCAAGACCGGCACGACCAACGACAATCGCGACGCCTGGTTCGCAGGCTGGATGGACGGTCTGACCGCCGTGGTCTGGATGGGCAATGATGATTACACCGCCACCGACAACGCCGTCGGCGGCGCAGGCCCGGCCCGTGTCTTCGCGAGCTTCATGAGCGGCGCGCCCATCCCGCCCCGCGGTCTGGACGCTCTCTTGGCCGATGCCCCGCGGGAGGATGACCCCATCGCATCGTTGTTGAGCGGGCCCGTCGATGAAATGCGATCTGACGCGGATGGTCCCTCCCCCGCGCCGGAAGAGGATCCGGACGCCGACCCCGAAGACAGCGATCCCATCGCGGATCTGCTGGGCCGGATCGGCGGCGCGCAATAAGACGGGAACCTGACAGTCTGTCGCCGAGTTATCTGGGTTTGCGCCGCGCCTTGCGATAGGCTGGCCCAAACTCTGCTCGCCACAAGGACTGATCATGGCTGCTCTGACCCGACGCGTATCACTAGCCCTCGCGCTCACCCTGGGACTGGGATTGTCTGCCTGCGGTCCGGATGTCGGCGACACCGCGCAAGGCGACAGCCAGTACCAGCGCAATGTGACAGAGGCGACGGCCCAGACGGCGCTGTCCGCCTTCGGCCTTGAAACGCCCGGTCGTTCCAGCTGGGAGAGTCGGCGTTTCGAGCGCGGCGCCTATGTCTTCACCGATTTCTCGATGACGCTCGACAATGGTCGTCTGCGCGCTGATGAGCTGGTGCTAACCGGTCCGCAAATGGTGGACGGACAGCCCTATTTCCTGGGTCTCGACCTTGAAACGCTGGCGATCGAAGCGCCCGAAGGCGCCTTGCACGCCGCCACACTGAGCCTGTCGGACCCCAGCCCCGAACTCGCCCGGGCTGTGGCCGGCGTGATGCGAGGCGAAGCCGATCTGGATGAACTGGCCTCTCTGGAAGACGCATACGGGTTTTCAGAACTCGATCTGGTCGCGCCTGTCATGCAGCTCGACGATGCGCCCGATCTGGCGGTCACGCTGAGCGCAGACAATATCCGCCTGTTCGATTTTGTTCAGGATGAACGCCTCGGCTCGATCGAATTCGCCAATTACGCCATGGAAGGCGTGGACGAGCAGGGCCAGCCCATGGCGATGAGCGTCGCCTATCTGCAGGCGACCGAGCTCAAGCTGGATGGTCTTGAAGGCGGCTCGCCCTTTGGCGCCGCCATGATGTCACCCGAGACCGCACCCTATGAATTGATTGATCTGCGCGGTCTTGAACTGGAAGCGGGCGGCGTCTTCATCACCCTGCCGGAAATGAGCGCGCGCGTGGACGAAGCGTCGTCCGGCATTATCAGCTCCCGGCTGGCCTTGCCCGAAATGCGCGTTTCTCCCGCCGCCTCGCATCCTCAAAGCCCCCGCATTCGCGAGAGCTTCGCGCTTTTAGGCTATGAGGACATCGTGCTGAGCGCGGCCGGGGAAACCCGGTATGACCCGGCTGAAGACCGCGCCTGGACTGAAGGGGACAGCTATCTGCGCATCGAGGACGGGCTGACCCTGACCTTCGAACAGGAAATGACCGGTCTGGCCGCCTCTGCAGCGCTGGCCGATGAGAGCAAGGACGATGCGGCCCACGTGCTGGAGCCCATGCTGATCCACCACTTCAGCCTGCAGCTGACCGACCAGTCCCTGATGCAGCGGATCACCCGGCAGATGGCGCAACAATCAGGCGTCAGTGAAGCCCAGGCGCGGGTCCAGCTGGGCGCCATGGCGCGCATGGGGCTGGCTTTCGCCGGCGCCCAGATGCCGGCCGGCCTGTTGCAACAGGCGGCCAGCGCCGTGGACGGCTTCATCAATTCAGGCGGAGTTCTGACGATCGAGATGGACCCTGAAAGCCCTGTCTCTGCGGCGGCCTTCGCCGACTATCCGGCGCCAGACGCCGAAACGCTGGGCCTGACCATTCGTCATGAGCCGGCGGCCGGTGACGCGGACCAGACCGAGCGCTGAGCTCTAGCTGCGCTGGACGTGGTGTTCGGCCATGAACGCCTTCATCTTCGGCGCGATTTCCTCGCGGAAGCGTCGGCCGTTGAAGACGCCGTAATGGCCGACGCCGGGCTGGATATGGTCCAGTCGCAAACCGTCAGGCAGGTTTGAGCACAGGGTGTGCGCCGCCTGGGTCTGGCCAATGCCGGAAATATCGTCGTTCTCGCCCTCGACCGTCAGCAGGGCGACATCGGTGATGGCGTCGGGACGCACCGGGCGCCCCTCGACCGTCATCTCGCCCAGCGCCAGCTTGTGCTTCTGGAACACGTCCTCGATGGTCTGCAGGTAGAACTCCTCGGTCAGATCCATCACCGACAGATACTCGTCGTAGAAATCGCGATGCCGGTCGGCGCTGTCGCCATCACCCGCCACCATGTGCTGGAAGAAGTTCCAGTGCGCGTCCACATGGCGCTCGAAATTCATGTTGATGAAGCCGGTGAGCTGCAGGAAGCCCGGATAGACCCGGCGCATGGCCCCGGGATACACCGCCGGGACGGTCTGGATCAGATTGTCCCGGAACCACTCATAAGGGCGCTCTTCCGCCAGCTTGTTGGGCACGGTCGGCGATTTGCGCGCATCGATGGGCGAGCCCATGAAGGTCATGGATGACGGCCGGGCCGGATCCTCGTCCTCGGCCATCAGGGCGATGGCGGCCAGCGTCGGCGGACCGGGCTGGCAGACCGCGACCACGTGCGGGTTCGTGCCCAGCGCCGTGATCATCTCACGCACATACAGCACATAATCATCCAGATCGAAGCGGCCCTCGGCGACCGACACCTTGCGCGCATCCACCCAGTCGGTGATGTACACTTCATGGTCGGGCAGGAAGGCCTCGACCGTGCCGCGCAGCAGCGTGGCGTGGTGGCCCGACATCGGCGCGACGATCAGCACCGGGCGGTCCTTGAGTTCTGACACCTTTATGCCGCGCGCCTTGGCCAGCGCCTTGCGATCACGCTTGAAATGCAAAAGCGAACAGAAGGGCTTGCTCCAGACGGTCTCGATATCAATGTCGACCGGCTGATCATTGACGAGCACCGGGCTCAGCTCCCAGTCCGGCTTGCCGTAATAGCGCGTCAGGCTTTCAAACAGATCCGCCGCCGCCGCCGTGGCGCGGCCCGCCAGCGTCTCCGACGCCGGATTGAGCGGAGAGCGCAGGGAGGCGCGCGTCATGTTCGCCGCCGCCCGCCAGGGCAGCATGGCGGCCCGGCTCATTTCCAGGAAAGAGTAAAGCATGGCCATTCTCCTCAGGGCCGGGATGTCCGCAGCCCTGTCAGCTGAGCACGATTATGCCGGGTTATTCTCTAGAAACTGTTGAAGGCGTGAGGCGATCTGGTCAGGCGTCGCCTGGTGCGGAAAGACTTCAACAAATTCGCCATTGCGGCCCATCAGATAGATCAGCGAGGAATGATCCATCGTGTATTCCGCCAGCGTGCCGTCATCCTCCACGCGGCGATAATAGACCCGGTAGGCGCGCGCTGCGTCCCGGATCTGCTCCTCGCTGCCGGTTAGCCCCAGCAGATTCTCCGGAAACGCTGGCGAATCCACATAGGAAGCCAGGGCTTCAGGCGTATCGCGTTCGGGATCGACCGTGATCAGGAGCGGCTGGTATTGCGCCGCCTGCTCGGCCGGCAGGCGATCAAGCGCCGCCGCCATCACCTGAAGCGAGGTCGGGCAGATATCGGGGCAATAGGTGAAGCCGAAATAGATCAGGGTCGGCCGCCCTTCGAACGTCTCTTCGGTGACGGTTCGGCCGGTATGGTCCACCAGGGTGAACGGCCCGCCGATATCCGCCTCGCCCGACATGCGCACAGGCGCGGCGCCCGAGGAGGTCGATGACGGCCCGGATGCCCCGGAAAGCCAGATCAGCAGGGCCCCGGCCAGACCCGCCAGCACGGCGGCGATAACCGGAAAAAGCCAGATCGGTCTATTTTTCAAGTCCATGGATAGTCCTGAAGTTGAGAGCGCGCCGGCGCAGCGCAATCATCCCCCCTGAGGTACGACATTCTTGTGTCAGAAGCGAGCCCTGTCTATCGCAGTGCAGCATTTTCGCGAAGGCGCGGCGCGGCATCTCGTCCAGTTGACCTCGGCCCCTCTCCTCGCTCAGTTGGCCCATTAGCCGAACCTGGGGGAGCCCGCGCGTGCGCGACAGCCGAATTGAACCTGACTGGTCCGATCTGGACGCCGACCCGGACCTGACGCCCGTGTTCGGTCGCGTGCGGCTGCGCACGCTGATCCTGCTGCGCTGGCTGGCCGTCGCCGGTCAGACGCTGGCGGTGATCGTGGTGTTTTACGGGCTGGGCTTTGATCTGCCGCTGGGCGCCTGTCTGGCGGTGATCGCGGCGAGCGCCTGGGTCAATGCCTGGCTGACCCTGGCGATGCCCACACAGCGTTTCGCCAAGGACTGGGAGGCCTTCCTCCAACTCGCCTATGACGTCATCCAGCTCATGGTGCTGCTGGCCCTGACGGGCGGGCTGACAAACCCGTTCTCGGTCATGCTGGTGGGACCGGTGGTGATCGCCGTCTCCGCCCTGCCCGGTCGCTGGTGGCTGACGCTGGCGGCCATCGCCATCATCGGCTCGATCTCGTTGAGCATCTGGCATCTGCCCTTGCCCTGGGCGGACGGCGAGACCGTGACCCTGCCCGCCACCTACCGGTCCGGCATCTGGATCGCGCTCGCCATCGCGATCGGCTTTACCGCGATCTACGCCTGGCGGGTCGGTCATGAGGCCCAGCGCATGGGCGCTGCTCTCGCGGCGACCCAGGGCGTGCTGGCGCGCGAACAGCGGCTTTCCGCCCTGGGCGCGCTCGCCGCCGCCGCGGCGCATGAACTGGGCACCCCGCTCGCCACCATCCAGCTGACCGCCAAGGAAATGCTGCGCGCCGCCCAGGACGATATCGCCCGTGAGGACGCCGACCTGATCATCTCCCAGGCCCAGCGTTGCCGCGATATCCTGCAGCGCCTGTCCCAGTCCTCACACAACACCGCGGACAAGATGCATGAACGCATCGGCATCAAGGAGCTGATGGACGAGGCGGCGGCGCCGCTCAAAGGGCTCGACGCGCATATCACCATCCGGCTCGCTCCACCGCCGGACCAGCCGGATGCCCCGGTCCTGAAACGCCAGACCGAGCTCTTGTACGGGCTCGGCAACTTCATTGAAAACGCAGTGGATTTCGCAACGACCGAAGTCGCGATCACCGGCGCCTGGACCCGTGACGCCCTGACGATTGTGGTGGAAGATGATGGTCCCGGCTTTCCGCCCGACATCCTCGCCAAGCTGGGCGAGCCCTATGTCACCACGCGGCGCGGCCAGCCCGGCTATGGCGGTCTGGGGTTGGGGGTGTTCATCGCCATCACCCTGATCGAGCGGATTGGCGGCCGGGTGGACCTGACCAACGCGCCCGAAGGCGGGGCCCGGGTCGTGCTGAACCTGCCCCGTGCGACGCTGGAGGCGGAACCCAAGAGCGATGTGGGCGCCTACGACCTCTCGCGCTAAATAGTCCAATGACACAGCTGTCTTGCTTTCCATCAGGCCTTTGCAGACACAGGCCGAATGAGGGTAGAGACTATGTCTGAACAAACCGACCCGGTTAAAGGAGCCTGTCGGCCGTGAGCGAACACACTGAACTGGACCTTCCCGAAGACAAAACCCTGCTGCTGGTCGACGATGACGAGCCGTTTCGCAATCGTCTGTCCCGCGCCATGCAAAGCCGTGGGTTTGACGTGGTCAGCGCCGTCGGCACCGTCGCCGAAGCCATGGCGGTCGCGCGTGAGACGCCGCCCGCCTTCGCCGTGGTGGATTTGCGCCTGGATGACGGGGATGGCCTCGATGTGGTGCGCACCCTGCATGAGAACCGCGACAACTGCCGTGTGATCATGCTGACCGGCTACGGCAATATCGCCACGGCCGTGGCCGCCGTGAAATCGGGCGCGGTGGACTATCTGTCCAAACCCGCGGACGCCGATGATGTGATGAAGGCGCTCCTGGCCCAGCCGGACGCCAAGCCGGCGCCGCCGGATAATCCGATGAGCGCGGACCGCGTTCGATGGGAGCATATCCAGCGCGTCTTCGAGCTGTGCGATCACAATGTGTCCGAAACCGCCCGCCGGTTGAACATGCACCGCCGCACGTTGCAGCGCATTCTCGCCAAGCGCGCGCCGCGCTAGGACGCCCGGACACAAGGGGCAGACCATGAAGATCGGATTCGTGCTGTTTGACGGGCTCACCCAGCTCGACTTCACCGGTCCGCTTCAGTTCCTCTCCCGCATACCCGACGCGCAAACCCTGCTGATCGCCAAATCGGACCGCCCGGTGCGCACCGATTGCGGCCCCTTCATCCTGCCTACTCACACGCTGGACACCGCCCCGGACCTGGACCTGCTCTGCGTTCCGGGCGGGTTTGGCGTGGACGCAGTCATGCAGGACCCGGCCCAGATCGACTTCGTCCGCCGTCAGGGCGAACAGGCGCACTATGTGACGTCCGTCTGCACGGGCGCCTTCATTCTGGGCGCGGCGGGCCTGCTCAAGGGCGTACGGGCGACCACGCACTGGCGCTATCACACACATCTGGCCGCCTTCGACGCCATTCCGGTCGAGGCGCGCGTCGTCCATGATGGGCGCGTGATCACGGGCGGCGGCGTGACGGCCGGGATCGATTTCGCCTTGAGCGTGGTGCGTGAAATCGCGGGTGAAGATCTGGCCGCCGCGGTTCAGCTCGGCCTTGAATACGACCCGGCGCCGCCCTTGAACGCCGGGCGCCCGGATCAGGTGACACCAGCGGTTCGAGATGCGGTTGAGGCGCGCTTCGCCCCGCGCATGAAAAGTTTCGAGACTCTGGTCACGCAGCTGACCGCTCAGAGCGGGTAAACGCCGGTCCAGTAACGACGTGCCCGGTCAATCTCATCCAGGCTGGCCGCCAGCGCTTCCATATGGAGCTGACTGGGCGCCAGCCGCACCGGGCCTTGAGGCTCGCCCGCCTCGTTAAGCGCCGTTATTTCGGTGGCGCCCCGCGCCAGATGATGCCGCCAGAGCGCTTTCGTGACGGCCGGGTCGTCCTCTGTCAGCCCTGTGTATAGCCGCGCATAAAGCGCCCCGAGGACCGGGTCGCCGCACGTCACATACAGACGGGTCAGATCCTCACACAGCTTGGTGTTGGCCATCTGACGCGCACCATAGCGGCTGGCATTGGTCTTGGTTTCGATCAGGCAGGCTTCAAACGCGTCCTCGACCTGGCGCACGAAGATGCCGTCGATGCCCTGCGGACCGGTTCCGGGTTTGCCGTTGACCGGTCGCCAGCCTTCAGCCGCCATCATGATTAAGGTGAGCGCTTCGCCAAACGCGCCCTGGTCATTGGACGTGACAAAGGCGCGCGGCGTCAGTGGCCGAAAAGGGGGCAGAGCAACTGCCTCTGACCGATATCCGCTTGCCTTTAAGCGGCTCCGCCATCCGCGCCACCCCCAACGGCCGGCATACCCCGCGCTGACGGCGAACAGCGTGCTGACGCCGACAACTCCGATCAGCTCGATCACCATGGGAGCCGCCATATCAGGCCGCCGCTCGCATTAGATCCAGGGCATTTGAGTGTACAGCTCATAAGACACCATGGAGGGCACCATCCCGCCTTCTTCCATCAGCTCGGGCGTCACCACCACCCACTTTGTCTTGAAACTCTGACGCCAATCGACCTCAAGCACACTGTCCTCATATCGGACCGTGCGGCTGGCTTCGAAGGCGTCATTGTCGACCCCGCGTTCACCGGTCTCGAAATTCCAGTCATGGGATGGACCAGGGAAATGGACTTCAACCTGGTGTCGCGCGCTCATGGGGTAAGGCAGCAGCGCTTCCTCATCGAGCTCGATCAGATACTGGGCCGGATTGAGAAAGACATCCGTTGCCAGAATCCGAGTTCGTGCGCCTTGAGCATCCGCTTTGCCGAAAAAGCGGGATGCGCTGAGCTCGAGCCCGATGCGCAGGGCGTTCTCGTTTTCGTTGTCATAGACGCTGATATGATCGACCGAGACGTCTTCAAAAGCCTGATACGCTTGAAGGAAAAATGTCTCGCGATCGGCATCCGATGTGTTCTCGAAAGCGGCGCGAAGCAGGTTTGCATAATCGGCGCGGTAGACCAGCTGCACGTCGATCACCAGCTCGTCATCCGGGCCCTGTGGCAGATAATAGACTTGGCGAATATCGGTCCAGGGCTCGCCTGATTCCCGATCCGGCATGTCAACGAAGCCCGTCTCGCTGTCGTCCAGCACCAGCGCCTGATCATAATCGGGTTGCACGCGCTGATCCATCAGTCCGCGCTGCAGGCTCAGCGTTGGGTCCACCCAATAGTGCTCGCCCTGCCAGTTGATACGGACAATCACATGATCAAAGGCTTGCGGCGTGGCCGCAAGGTCAGCGAGGTCCCGACCATCCAGACTGTTGACCAACGCCGCATGGGATTCGATGCCCAGCGCCTTGAGCAACTGGATCAGCAACAGGGTCTTCGCCTTGCAGTCGCCGTTCCGGGTGCGCAGCGTCTCCTCCGGGCTGGCCGGGGTATACCCCTGCTCGCCCAGGGAAATCGCGAAATAGCTCACATGGTCCTGCACGAACTGTATGGCGCGCACCATTTGCAGCTCAGGATCGTCCGTGGAGCTGCGGATGCGGTCCGCCACTGCACGCACATCCGCTGAGGGACGACCCGCGTCATACAGCTCACGCCCCCAGCGCTTGACGTTCGCCCAGCCCTCGAACTGGGTGATCAACCAGCCGGACGTGTGCTGGAAGCGATTATAGGGGTCACGCTCGACATTGGCGGTCGCGGCCTGTGGGGGCTGGAGAAAGGCCTGATAGCCCTCTGCGTTCACGGTCTCGGGCTCGTCAGCATCGCCCAGCACCTGCAGCCGCGCATCATCAGGCGCCAGCACGCGAATGCGGGTTTTCGGACTGTCCACATAATACTGGACCCCGACGAACTCGCTCACATGCCCGTTCATGCTGGGATGCCCGCCCGTTACCGACCAGCTCAGATCCAGCGTGTCGCCAGCCTGCAGATTCGGGATGCGTACGAGCGCGCGCTCAAGGCCCGTGACGACTCCCTGGCCCAGCTGGTCCTCCCCCCGGATCTGGTCAATGAACAGATCGGGCGTCCTGTCGTGGCGCACCCCCTCACGTATCACGGCCACTTCGTGCAACAAGACGCTCTGATAATCGGGGTAGAAATCGATCAGACGGGTGGAGACAGCCTCGGCGGCCTGACGGTTGGCCAAGTCTATCACCATGCGGACATACCGGACCGGACGTTCTGGACGCAGGTCTGTCTGCTGATCGATCAGGCGAAAATAGAGGCCCGTCTGGGAGTCCGCGAGCGCCTGGCGGTCAAACGCGCCCGGCTCGAGCCGCTCCACAAAGGCCGGTACAGGGCTGAACTCCACAGCGCCAACGGGGGCTGCAGCAGGCATGGCCTGTCCGACTTCGGTCTCGGACGACGGCACGTTCAGGAGCCCGGTCGCCGCCAGCCCGGCAACCACAAGCACCACAACGACAAACACAATATTGAAATAGCGCACGAACGCTCGCATCGCTCACCCCCTCACAGCGATGACGCGACCCCTCGCACCATCTTTCCCCAAGACTAGCCTAGAAAGCGAACTCGCAGGCGTCCAGCACGAGAAAGGCGGAAAGAGCAATATTTTTCCGAAGGCTGCCTAAATCGCACGCAGAGCGCGTTCGGCTGCGTTGCGCGCGAACTTGAGGGTCAGGGCCTTGCGCCGGGCCGGGGCGAGCTTGGCCACCGGGCTTTCGCGCACCACCGCGCCGCCGAACCCGTCCGCAATGATCAGGCCGGTCTGCTCGGGCAGGATGTCGGCGGGAAAGCGGTCTGAGACGGCGAAATAGAACCGGTCGCACCAGGCGAAATAGTCGGGCCATTTCTCATCGGTGCGGAAATCCTGGACCCCGGATTTGACCTCGACGATCACCATTTCGCCCTTGGGGCCCAGCCCGGCGAGATCGGCGCGCCGACCGCAGGGCAGGGTGAATTCGGCGATCGCGGTGATGCCCAGATCCAATAGCAAGCGCGCGGCGCCGCGCATCAAAAGGCGGGCGTCATCAATGGCGGGATTGCTCGCGCGCGCCGTGGAGAGGGGATCGGTAACAGCCATGCCGCATCATGTTCCTTTTATGTTCTCACCGCAAGTCCTGTCCGCCACTGGCTACGGGACGCAATGAGCCCTATTTCTGTATCATGTTCAAAGCCCGAGACCTTTCCCGCCTGACCGCGCCCGATGAGGCGCAATTCCTCGACATCGCCCAGCAGGCCTGGGACGGGCTGCCCGACCAGTTTCGGGCCCTGTGCGGCAATGTGGTGATCCAGACGCCGGACTTCGCCGACGAGGCGACGCTCAACCATTTCAACATGGAGAGCGCCTATCAGCTGACCGGGCTCTATCATGGCGTGGACCTGACCCAGAAATCCGTGCTCGATCCGGCCCAGGGTCCCGATTATGTCTTCCTGTACCGCCTGCCGATCCTTCTGGAATGGTGCGAGCGGGGCAATGTGACCCTGTCTGAGATCATCACCCATGTGCTGGTGCACGAGATCGGCCACCATTTCGGCCTGTCCGACGATGATATGCACGCCATAGAGGACGCCGCGGACTGATCGTCGTAAGAGCGGGGCATGGAGACCATCCCGCCCCTTGCGGCTCTGGCTGCGCTGATATCCGCCATGGCGCATGCCGGCATGGCGCTGTTCACCAAGCGCGCCGAAGACACGCTCACCTTCCGGGGCGTGTCCATGGTCTTTTCCGCCCTCTGGCTCAGCCCGGTCCTGTTTGTGTTTCCGATCCCGAGCTGGGAGGTCTGGCGCTTCCTCCTGCTTGGCGCAGGGCTGATCTGGGCCTTCAACATGCTGATGATCTCCGCCTTCCGGCGCGGATCCATGAATCTGGTCTATCCGGTGATGCGCGGCGCCGCTCCGGCCATCGCCGGATTGTTCGCCTTCGCCTTTCTGGGCGAACCCCTGAGCCCGCTCGCCATCATCGGCCTGTCGGTCGCCTCCGCCGCCATCATCGCCTTCGCCTGGCCCGAAAAGGGCGGCGCGCCCAAGGCGGCGGCGCTCGGTTTCGCCCTGTCCGCGGCGGTCATGACGGCGAGCTATACGGTCAATGACGCCTCGGGCGTGCGCGCAGCCGGCTCTGCGCTGGTCTATGCGGCCTGGTTCTTCGTGCTGAGCGCCATATCACTGATCGGGACCGCCTGGGTGCGGCGCGGCGATCAGCTGATCCGCGTCGCCCGGTCCGAGCTCAAACGCGGCTTTTACGCCTCCTTTTTCAACATCACGACGTACGGGCTCGCACTCTATGCCTACGCCAATGCCCCGGTCGCACCCATGGCGGCCTTGCGAGAGACCTCGGTGGTGTTTGGCGCGATCGTCGCGGCGGTGATCCTGAAGGAGCCTCTGGGCGTACGCCGGGTCGTGCTCGCGGTCGTGCTGGCCCTGGGACTGGCTGCAATTCAGCTCGGATAACCAATCCGGGTTTCGCCCGCCTGCGTATTAGGGCATCAAGGATATCCCAGTAACCAAGCCGGACCGCGATCCCATGTCAGACGCCCAGAGCGACACCTCCAAGAGCACCATCGGACAGGGCTCCAAGCTGCTGGTCGATGTCGGGCCGGCGGCGATCTTCATGATCACCTACAATGTCGCCAAGCGCATGGTGGAGGATCAGGCGATCTACTGGGCGACGGGCATCTTCATGCTCGCCACCGCCGCCGCCGTGGTCTACGCGATCGTCACCCAGAAGCGCTTCCCGCCCATGCTGGCGGTGACCTTCGTCATCGTGACGCTGTTCGGCGGCATGACGATCTATCTGCAGGATCCGATCTTCATCTTCATCAAGCCGACGATCATCAATCTGATCTTCTGCTTTGCGATCCTCATCAGCTTTGCGCTCGGCTTCAATGTCTGGAAGCGCCTGTTCGGGTCGATCTACTCCATGCCCGACCATGCCTGGGTCATGCTGGGCATTCGCTGGGCACTGTTCTTCGCCTTCCTGGCGGTGCTGAACGAGGTGATGTGGCGGCACATCGTCGACGCCAACGTGCCAGAAAGCGCACGCTGGTTCGCAGGGCTCGAGCTGAGCGAGGCCTTCTGGGTCAATTTCCGCTTCTTCGGCACCTTCCCGCTCTTCTTCCTGTTCGTGCTGGCCAATGTCCCGATGACGCTGAAATACGCCAAATCGGCCGACGAGAGCGAAGAGAGCGCGACGAAAGACTCGCATTGAAACAGGCCATAACGGCCCTGTGAATTTCAAGCGAGCCGGATATGGGCTAGTAAGCACTTATGCTTACGTGGCTCTCCGTTCTGGCCGTCCTCTTCCAGGCCCACACCGCTCCGTCTGATGAGACGCAAGCGGCGCCCCAGCGGGCTGTGTCCGCCGCCTTTGACAGCGTGCGCGTGGTGGAGCTGTTCACCTCCCAGGGCTGCCCGCTCTGCCCCGCCGCCAACCAGCTGCTGGCCGAATTTGGCGAAGAGGACGATGTGATCGCTTTGGCCTGGGGCGTGAATTACTGGGACGCCTATGGCTGGGCGGACCAGTTCGCCATGCCCCAATTCATGGATCGCCAGAAAGCCTATGTGGATGCGGGCGAGGCCATGCGGGTCTACACCCCGCATTTCGTGCTCAACGGCTCGCCCGAGCAATTGCGCTTTGACGCCGACCGGATCAGGGCAGCGCTGGATGAGACCGCCCCGATCCCCACAGCTCACATCGAAGAGACCGACACAGGCGCTCAATCGCTCGCGCTTTCAGGCGCCCGCGCCACCCCGGCGGAGATCTGGGTGGTGCAGTATGAGCCGGGTGTTCAGACCCGCCAGATTGAAAGCGGGCGCAATGCCGGCTTGCGCATGACCCATTTCAACATGGTCCGCGCCGTCGAGAAGCTCGCCGACTGGCAGGGCGGGGAGGCGCGTTATGTCCTGCCCGACACCGCCCAGGGTCTGGATGCAGTGGTGCTGGTCCAGGACGGGCCGGGCGGACGCATTCTGGCGGCGGCGCGGCTGCCCTAGCCCGCTCGGGCGTAGTGCTGGTCGAAATACAGCATCCAGCTCTCGCCGCCATCCGCGCTCATATGAACCTCGAAATCATGGCCTTCGCTGGCGGTGAAGTCATGGATCAGCTTGAAGTGTAGCTGTCCGCCTTCAATGGGATAGGAGGTATCGGCGCGCAGATTGGTCGTCACCAGACGGCCTTCGGCGTCAAAATCACCCTCATAGATATCGAGAAGCCCGAAAGCGTCATCCATGACGCTGAGCCGGTAGATCTCGCGATAGGGATCATAGCTGAACAGGGTGCGCAGCTCGGTCAGCCCGTCCGATCCCAGATCGATCCGGGCGGTTTCCTCCAGTCCGCGATCATTGAAGGCGTAATCGGCCTGCGCCGTGCCGGGCTCCAGCGGTTGCGCGCCGTCCGGTCCCATGATCTGACCGGTGACCACCCAATCGCCCGCCAGCGGCGCCAGACGCGCCATCGCCTCGAGCTGTCGCGCGGACACATCCTCCTGCGCGCTGGCCCAGCCTGTGAAACACAAGGCGACGCTCACGCTCATAATGCACTGTCTCAACCCCATCACGTCCTCCCGACCTGTCGTATCGGGACAGACTGGCGCACAGTCACCAGATGGAAAAGTGAATTGGGGTTAATTGACCGGCTCGGCCACCTGATCGAGCCCACGGGTCAGACGCTCATAGGCATCGGGGCTGACCCGGAACGCCCAGCCCTCCACCTGAGCGTTGAAATGCGCGGCCCGGGGCGCGGCATCATCAGCCAGCGCCGCCAGCTCGATCGTCACCCAGCGTTCCTCGCCCTCGGCATAGAAGTGCATTTCATAGGCGAGGCCCGAGAAGGTCACGGCCGCATGGCGGGCCACATAGGCGCCCACGACCTCCTGATCGGGTTTGACGTCGCGAAAGCGCAATTGCGCACCCGCCGTCGCCACGCCATTGGCCGCGCCCGCCGTTACCAGGCGCCAGCCGGACGGTTCACGCAATTCGTAATAGCGCTGAGCTTCCCCGGCCCGCATCACCCGCCAGTCCGGCCCGAATTCAGGTTCGATTTCCGCCCGGGCGATGGCCGACCCCTCATGGTTCCAGAAATCGAGCCCCATCCAGCGCCCCGGATCTCCCAACAGATCCGCCGCCAGCACGGGCCCGGACGCCGCATAGGCGCGCACGCCCCCCGGTCGGCGCACATAGAGCCCGGTCTCGCCGCGCAAACGCCCGATGATCAGATCCGCGAGGGTCTCACCCCCGGCATTGCTGACGGTCACGCGGACGCCATCGCCGCCGGTTTCAGGTGCGCCCAGCCCCAGACGGTCAAACTTGTCGGCGTCCCGGGTCATGGCTTCGGTAAAGACCAGCCTCTGTAACAGCGTATCGAGCTCGGCAATGCGTTCGGCGCGCACCGGGTAGTCGCCCCGGTTCGCCATGACCCAGCGCGCTCCGCGCTCTTCCATGACAAACACGCCGTCTGATGTCTCAACCCGGATGCGCGACGCGCTGGACGCCTGTTCGGACCAGTCCGGAAGCACCGGACCGCTGACCTCAGGCGCCTGGCCGCTCCGCGCGTCACGCCAGACAGCGGCGGCCCCCGAAAGCAGAAGGCCCAAGGCCACGACCAGGCTGATCAGCGCCTGCACGCCGCGGCGCTTATGGGGTGTGGGCCGGCTCATGCGCGATGTCTCCTGCGCCAGACAGCAGCCACAATACCGAAGACCAGGACCGCCAGGGGCGGCAGCCAGAGCGTCCACAACAAGAGCCGGTTCTCCAGCGCATCAATCTCGACGCGGAAGCCCCGCTCGATCTCGCGGAGGCGTTCGCGCGCATCCAGGATCTGGGCGCGCAGGGCCTCGGCCTCCGCCGCATCCGCACTGCCCGCCCCGCCCAGCGCCGAGGCGCGGCCCAGACGGGTCAATTCCTCCAGCCGGCCTTCGGCTTCGCTCAGCTCGGCCTGCAGGCTGTCCTGCAAGGTGAGATAGCGGGCTTCCGCCGCCGTGCGCAGGGCGTCCACGCGCGTCATGGGGCGATCCGAACGCGAGCGGGAGCGCAGGGTCACCAGCGCGCGATCGCCCGCCAACCGGTCCACCAGATTGAGCACCAGAGACAGATTGTCCGCCACCACCTGTTCGCCCTGCACCGGATCGGCGCGCAGATAGAAAGCCGGATCGAACAGGTCCACATCACCCAACACGATCACTTCGCCCGGCCCGGTGCTTTCATCCAGATGATCTGCGGTGATCGGCGCGCCGTCATCGGCGGGCGGCCCATCCGGGAAGGCAGTGCGGAAGCGTCCATCTAGCAACAGGCCCAGATTGAGCGGCGCATCCGGAGCCGCCTCGAAAGTGCGCATCAACTCTTCAGGTGAGGGGCTCGAGGCGGCGATATCGGCGTCCAGCCGCGCGCCCTGGGCGCTAGTGGACAGAAGCGGCGTCACATTCAGACCCGCATCGGGCTCAAATCCCAGAACGCCCGGCGAACCCAGATTGACCGATCGGGACAGCCCCGCCAGACCGGGCAGCGATGCGTTCAACCCGGCGGGCGGCACCGAGAACCAGAGCGGATAGGCGCGCATGCGGGTGCGTCCCGCCTCGACGATCTGCACCGGCAGGCCGGTTTCGCCATCCATGCCGACGCTGTTGCGATCGTAGATGACGCCCCAGCTGGCAAAGAGCCGCGGCAGGTCCGTAGCGCGTTGGGCGTTAAGCGGGGGCAGGCCGTCCGGCCCCGGTTTCAACGCCAGATGCGCCATGGGGTCCACAGCCGCCATGACCCGGCCCCGGGCCAGGGTGAACTGGTCGATGAGATAGAGCTGACGCTCGCTCATGATCGGCGGATGGATCACCAGCAGCGCATCAGCGTCTTCCGGGATGGTTTCAAAATCGGGCTCCAGCCAGCTCAGCTCATAGGTCGCGCCCAGCTCGTCGATGATGCGATTGCCGCTGCGGCCCTCCCGATCCGGTGCGAAGGGCAGGTCCGAAATGATCGCCAGACGGGGCGTGCGGGCGCGCTCCAGCTCCGCGACGAGACGGACGATCTCGTATTCCAGCCGCGCTTCATCCTGGGGGTCGAAGAACGCAATGATGCGGGCGTCATCAACCGCGTTGCGGCCCACCAGACCGAAGAAGATCTGGCCGCCGCCCTCGACCGGGACCGGCTGGAGACCGGCGGCGATGGCCGCGTCTTCCTCTGGCGAAAACGGCGCCGGATCAATCTCTTCAAGGCGCAGCGCCCCGCCCGACCGCGCCGTCAGGGTGCGCAGTAATTCCCGCACCCGCGCGCCATAGGCCCGAAGCTCGGGATAGCCGGCCGCTTCCGCCCGCGAATAATAGAAGGAGAGCGTCATCGGCTCGTCGATCCGGGACAGGACATCGCGCGTGCCGTCCGACAATTCGTAAAGACCGCGCTCGGTCAGATCGAGCCGGGCCCCGTCGAGCATGAGCCGGGCCGTCATGTTCAGCCCGGCGAACCCCAGAATGAGGCTGAGGATCATCACCCAGAGGAAGCGATTGCGGCTCATCGTCCGCCTCCCCGGCGCGCATCAATCAGCGCCATGGCGAGCCCCAGGCCCAGCCCCATGAGAGACAGGAAGTAGATCAGGTCCGCCAGGCTGATGACGCCCCGGCGTAAGCTGTCAAACCGGGCGAGCGCAGACAGGTCGGCCAGCGCTTCAGCCGCGGCGCCCGGCATGTGCGCGGACAAGGCGTCCAGCATGAAGGGCGCGCCGGACACGGTGACGAGGAAGCACGCGCCCACACCCAGCACGAACGCGATCACCTGGTTCGGGGTGGAGGCGGACAGGGCCTGGCCCAGCGCCAGATATCCGCCTGCGAGCAAGAGCGCGCCCAGATAGGCGGTGGCGATGGCGGCGTTATCGGGACTGCCCAGATAATTCATCGCCGCCCACATGGGGAAGGTCAGCATCAGGGCCAGGGCGGCGACGCTGAGCGCGGCGAGGAACTTGCCCAGCACCAGCTCGTAAAGCGCGATCGGGCTCGCCAACAGCACTTCGAGCGTGCCCCGATCGCGTTCCTCCGCCCAGGCGCGCATGGCCAGCGCCGGCATCAGCACGAGCAACAGCCAGGGCATGTAATCAAACAGCGGGCTGAGATCGGCGCGCCCGGTATCAAACAGGCGGCCGACCCGCCAGGCGAAAGCGGGCGCGGCAAAGGCGAACACGGACAAGAAGACATAGGCGAGCGGCGTTTCGAAATAGGCCGCCACTTCACGCCGGAAAATCGCGATCAAACCCGTCATGTGCGCGGCCCCGTCTGATCTGAAATCACGGGGTCCTGGAGCGATCCGGTCAGCCCGCGGAACGCGCTTTCCAGGCTGCCGCCGAACTGGCGCGCCACTTCAGCCGGGGTCGCGTCGACCTTCACCCGACCTTCGGCGATCACGACCGCGCGCGAGCACATCGCGTCCACTTCATCAAGCAGATGCGTGGAGATCAGGATCGCCTTTTTCGGCGCCATCTCACGGATCAGATCCCTGACGCCATCCTTCTGGTTGGGGTCGAGCCCGTCTGTCGGCTCGTCCAGGATCAGCACCGGCGGGTCATGGGCGATGGCGGCGGCAAGCGCGGCGCGGCGCTTATACCCCTTCGACAAAGCGCCGATCGCCTTGTCCGCCATCTTGCCCAGCCGGGCGCGGTCCAGCGCGACGCGCGTCGCTTCCTCGAGCGCGGCGCCGGAATAGCCTCGAGCGCGCAAGCCGAACCGGACAAACCCGCGCGCCGTCATGGAAGGATAGGCGGGCGCGCCTTCGGGCAGATAGCCCAGATGAGACTGCGCGGCGCGGCGATCGATATGGCAATCAAAGTCAGCGATCAGCGCCCGGCCGTCATCAGGCTCCAGGCACCCTGCCAGCATGCGCATGGTGGTGGATTTGCCCGCGCCGTTGGGACCCAGGAACGCGACGACTTCGCCACGCTCGACCGTGAAGGACACCGCGTCCACTGCCGTGAAACCGGCAAAACGTTTGATCAGGCGATCGGCGCGGATCATGGGCGGCGGCTCATCCCGTCAGCTGCGGAAAACGGCGTAACAGGGGTAGCTTACCTCTTCCCCTCGCACCAGCTTTCTAGAGCCCGGGAATGACCAAAGCCTGAAAATGACGGAACGCGATGACAGGGAGACGGTGTCGACCGGCGCAAACCGCCAGACCCGGGGGGCTGGGGGGGCTGTGAATCCAGATCAGGCGGGTTTTGTGTGCGCCAGCCGACGCGATTAAGGTGGTGACGGGGTTAGGCTGCGCGAGGACGAAATTGCGGCGAGATTGCGGCAGACTGTGAAAAGTTCGTAAGGTCCAGAACGAAGGTTATTTCAGTACACACATGGCTTTAACTCCCCTTCACACGCCGCGCCCGAAAGATGATCAGGTGATGTTCCAGCGCACCGAACTCGATCAAATCCTGAGAGTTTACGGTATGATGGTGGCGGGCGGCGAATGGCGAGACTACGCCATTGACGGCCTCAGGGACCGTGCCGAGTTCGCCATTTTCAGAAACGCCGCCGAAGTGCCGATCTATCGGATCGTGAAGACCCCGGCGGACGCCCGCAAACAAGGCGCCTGGAAAGTGGTGGCGCCGGGCGGAAACATCCTCAAGCGCGGCCACGAGCTGTCCAACGTGCTCAAGGTTTTCGACAATCAGCTCAAGAAACTGAGCTGGAGCGGATCCTGACCACAAAAAACCCCGGAGCGGATGCTCCGGGGTTTTTGCTGGAAAGGCGTTCGCCTATTCGCGGTTGCCCAGCATCATCAGGATGATCTGGAACATGTTGATGAAGGCGATATACAGGTTCAGCGCGCCGTAATAGGTCAGCACGCCCAGGGACCGCTCATCGCCGCGTGCTTCCACATAGGTCAGCTTCAGCGACTGGGTCTGCCAGGCCACGACGCCGGCCATCAGGCCCAGGATCGCAAACTGGATCAGCCATTGCAGGCCCGAGCTCTCGATGAAGAACATGTTCAGCAGCGAGATGAGCACCACGCCGATCACGCCCATGACGAGGAATGCGCCAATCGGCTGCAGGTTCGTCTTGGTGGTGTAGCCGTACAGCGAGAGGCCGAAGAAGGCCGCCGCCGTGATGAAGAAGGCCTGCGCGATGGTGCCGAAGGTGATCGAGATGGTCCCGGTCAGGGTTTCAGCACTCGTGCCGCCAACCGCCATCAGGACCCAGACGCCAAGCCCGGCTCCGATCAGGGACACGACCGACCAGTACAGGACTGCGGCGCCCAGAGGGGACGGGTTGCGCATGAAGAACATGGAGCCGAACAGCAGCACGATCGGGCCGAACTGGACGACGAAGTAGAGCGGCGTGTTGAAGACGAGCTGTGTCACCGGATCGACGGTGCCGACAACGAAGGCGAGCACGGCGGACAACAGCAGTCCGAGGCCCATCTTGTTGTAAACGCCCAGCATGAAGCTGCGCAGGCCGGCATCCACAGAGGTGTCGAGCGACTGTGCGCCGTAAGCAGGGTGTGAAAACTGGTTCATGATGTCCTTCTCAACCAGAAACGTGTCAGCGCGAACTCTGCGCCTTGTGAGGCTGAATATCGGAGTTTTGCGCTCGGGTTTCAAGAGAAACCGGAGCGTCATGCATCGCAATACCCCTTTATATTAAAGGGATTTCATCACACAGAGCCGTTGCATGCTTGACGCGATCACTCCCGGCATGCCCCTTGGGATCATGTCGCTCCGTGTCTTCGCCGCCCTGCCCCTGTCTGAAACCGTCGCCGATCAGGCTTGCGATGAGATGACCGGCGTGCCGGACGCCAACTGGCGGCCGCGCGAGAACCTGCACATCACCTTGTGCTTTTACGGCGAGCTCGACGAGCCCGTGATCGAAGAGCTCGATTCCGCCCTGGGCCAGGTGCGCGTGGCGCCCTTTGAGTTGCGGCTGGAAGGCGCGGGGCGGTTTGGCGGCGGCGATCCCAGCGCAATCTGGCTCGGAGTGGAACGCCACCCCGCCTTGATGGATCTGGCGCGGCAGTGCCGGAAGGCCGCGCGACAGGCCGGCGTTGAGATCGAGAAGCGCGCCTATCTGCCCCATCTGACGCTGGCCTATCTGAACCGGGATGTGGATATGGGGCGGGTCCAGCGCTTTGAACAAAGGCTGGGCCTGTTCAAGTCCGACCCGTTCACGGTGGACCGCTTCCATCTGTATTCCAGCTGGGCGCGCAAATCCCACACCCCCAATCTGTACCGGATCGAGACGGAATATCCGCTGCTCGGCTGAGCCGGCCTCATATCCCTCTACCAAGTGATTTGGCCGCCGGAATTGACAAATCCGGCCCGATGCAGAATATGAATATGAATTCGTATTCTTATTGGAGCTTCGATCCATGTCTGCCGCTTCTTCGAACCTCTCGATCGCCGAGCGTTTTGTGCTCGCAGTGGCCTCCGAACCCGCGCTCTTTGCGGGCATGACGGCCATCGTGATCGCTTTCATCTATGCCGAATGCAGCACAAGGGCGGCGCGCAAACGCGCCTCCGAGACGGCAGAGCGCAACACGCTGAAGACCATGACTGAAACCATCATCATGCTCTGGCTGTTGGGCGGCATCTGTCTGGCCTGCTGGTTGGGGTCCGGGCGCGATCTTGACGCATTGGGCCTCACCCTGCCCGAGCTGACCGGTGACGGCGCCTGGCGCGGCTGGGCCGGCTGGGCGGTCGCCACCGTCTTTGTCCTGTTTTTGCTGAGCCAGCTTCTGCCGCTGCGCACATCTGAGGGTCGGGCCGAAATGGCCAAGGCGCTGGACGGCATGGAAGGCGTCGACATGATCCAGCCGCGCACGGCCATCGAACACCGGCGCTTTCAGCTGATGGCGATCAGCGCCGGCTGGAACGAGGAGATCATTTTCCGGGGCTTCCTGCTGGGCGCGCTGGTACTGGTCATGCCGCTCTGGGCCGCGGCACTCGTCTCCATGATCATCTTTATCGGTTTCCACACCTATCAGGGCGTGTCGGGCATGATCCGCATCATTCCCATCACCATCGGCCTGACGGTGCTGGTCGTGCTGTCCAGGTCGCTCTGGCCCGCCATCATCGTGCATATCGCGGCGGATATGGTGGGCGGGCTCTATCTCTATCTGAGCCGGAAACCCGCCGCCACGCTTACGCCCGCGGCGCCGTAAGATAGCCCCAGGCGAAATCGGCCAGCTCCTCCGCCAGCGCCTCAAGGCTCAGCCCTCGGGGCGCGGGCGGCCCCAGATCGGGATACAGACCCGCCTCGATCAGCGCCGTATTGAGAAAATAGGCGAGGGTTTCCACCGCCCGCTCCCGGTCTCGCTGGGTGATGTCGGCGTCGAAATGATCATACAGGGCGGCCAGCGATTGCCGGGCCGTCTCTGTAATCTCTTCCCAGCCTTCGCCGATCAGATCCGGCCGGATGCGCGCATACAGATGCACCGCCCGCATCAGATGGGCTTCGCGCGCAATGAACCGCGCGCCCACCCGCAAGGACCGCCGCAAGACGCCGCGCAGGCTCTCATCGGCATCGGTTTCCGCCTCGGCCGTCTGGTCCGCCGCATGGTCATCGAGCCGCGCCTTGTACAGCTCGAACAGGACAGGGATGAAGGCGTCCTTGTTTTCAAACCGGTTATAGACGGCTCCCACAGACACCCCGGCCTCCTGAGCGATCTCGGCGACGGAAATCTGCTCGAAGGCTTTCTGGCGCAGCAGGCGTTCCAGCGCCGCGACCAGCTTGTCGCGCGTTTGCTGGGACCGGGTCTGCAGAGCGGGTTTGGCGCCTTTCATGGGAACGGTTGAACTCCGATCAGATCGCAATGGCAAGTCAGTCAAGGAGCCGGGCGGCGCCGTCGCGGACTTCCACCCGCTGCGCGCCTGCGCCAAAGGCGTCAAACAGAACCGGCTCGACGCCCGTCATGAAAGCCTGCACCGACAGGTCCAGAACCGTCTGCGCCAGGCCTTCGCGACGGGCTGCATCCAGATGCGCACACGCCTCGTCAAAGATCAGTACGGGCCCGCGACCTGAAACGCGCCGGATGGCCGCGGCCTGGGCCAGCGCCAAACCCAGCACCATGGATTTCTGTTCGCCCGTCGAACAATCGGATGCGGGCTGGTCCTTGGTGCGGTGTCGCGCTTCAAGCTCGGTGCGATGCGGGCCAGTCAGCGCCCGCCCCGCCGCACTGTCACGCGGTCGCACGCGCAACAGCTCCTCGATGAACCAGTCTTCCGCCTCGCCCGCTTTCATCCCCTCTGCCAGCCGGGCTTCCACTGCGCCGTCCAGCGCCAGATCCGCCTTGGGGAACTGGCTTTCGGGTCTTGTGTCGATCTCGTCCTGCAAGCGCGCCAGGGCATCAAGGCGCGCCGCCGCCAGCGCCACGCCCGCCGCCGCCATTTCCGCTTCGAGCGCCTTGAGCCAGTCCGGATCGGCGCGACCACCCTCGGCCATGCGATCAAGCAGGCGCTGGCGCTCCTTCATGGATTTCTCATAGGCGCTGGCCGAGCTGGCGTGATCGGGCGCCGCGGCCAGCACCAGCCGGTCAAAGAAGCGCAAGCGGTCCGCCCGCGGCCCGGCCCAGAGACGGTCTTCACGCGGGGTCAGCCAAAGCATGGGGATCAGGCGCGCCAGCTCGGTCTGGGTCGCGGCGGCGCCATCCAGTTTCGTTCGGCGGCGTGTGGGGTTCTGGGGGTCAGCGCCGGTGGCGAGGCTGACCGGGCCTTCAGGCGTGATCGCCTCGGCATAGACCGCCCAGAGCGGATCAACGCCGTCTTCGGTGCGGCGACGCACGGCGTCCGCTCCGGCGGCGCGCAGGCCGCGCCCCGGACCCAGAAAGGAGACCGCTTCCACCAGATTGGTCTTGCCCGCCCCGTTCTCGCCAAACAGGGCGACCGGACGCGCATCCAGCGCGAGGTCGAGACGGGCATAATTGCGAAAACCGGTGAGCTTGAGCCGGGAAACGGCGGGCCCACCGGTATCAGGGCCGCCGCTGGTCACACCCGCAGCGGCATCAGCACATATTCCGCATCCTGGTCGCCGGAATCGGTGACGCGGGTGGGCGAACCGGAATCGGCCAGTTCGAAGATCGCTTCATCGCCTTCGATCTGGCTGGCCACATCCAGCAGATAGCGGGCGTTGAAACCGATGGTCATCTCGTCCGCGCTGTAATCGGCGACCAGCTCCTCGCTGGCGGCGCCGCTTTCGGGATTGTTCACGGTGAGGGTGACCTGGCCCGGCGCGAGCGACAGCTTCACAGAGCGTGATTTTTCCTGGCTGATGGTGGCGACCCGGTCCACGGCCTGGGCGAAGGGCGCGCGATCGATACGCATCACCTTGTCATTGCCGCGCGGGATCACCCGCTCATAGTCGGGGAAGGTGCCGTCGATCAGTTTCGAGGTCAGCACCGCCGCGCCCAGCTGGAAGCGGATCTTGCCTTCGGACACGGACACATCCACGTCGCCGTCCAGATCTTCGAGCAAACGACGCAATTCCTGGATCGGCTTGCGGGGCACGATCACCGCCGGCATGCCCATGGCGCCGTCGGGCAGATCGGTTTCCGCCAGCGCCAGACGGTGTCCGTCGGTGGCCACCGCGCGCAGGGTCTTGCGCCCGTCGCGCTCTGCGGCGTGCAGATGGATGCCGTTGAGATAATAGCGCGTCTCTTCGGTGGAGATGGCGAACTTGGTCTTGTCGATCAGCCGCGCGATCTCGCTGGCGGGCGCGGTGAAGCTGACCGCCAGATCCTCTGTGGGCATGACCGGAAAATCACCCGGCGGCAAGATCGGCAGGTTGAAGCGCGAGCGGCCCGCCGACAGCAGGATGCGCGGATCGTCACCGCCCAGCTCCAGCGTCACCTGGCTGCCTTCGGGCAGCTTGCGGGCGATTTCATAAAGGGTGTGCGCAGGCGCGGTGATCAGACCATCGCGCTCCACCTGGGCTTCCGCCTCCTCCACGATCTCCATGTCGAGATCGGTCGCGGTGAAGCGGGCGAAGCCGTCCGACGCGTTGATCAGGACATTGGACAGGATCGGAATGGTGTTGCGGCGCTCCACGACGGCCTGAACGTGGCCCAGCGCCTTGAGCAGGATCGCGCGCTCTATCGTGAGCTTCATGTGTCGCCTCAAACAGAGAATTCAGAACAGGGGGCGAGAATCGCCTGATTTGGGTCAAGCACCATAGCCTAAAAAAAACGACCGCAAGAAGGGGGTCTTGCGGTCGTTTTTCAATGAAACTGCTTAACCCCGCAAGCGGCGGCGCAGCGCCTCGACATCTTCGGCCAGAACCGCGTCGGAGGTGAGGCTCTCGCTGATCTTGTTCACCGCGTGAATGACCGTGGAGTGATCGCGTCCGCCAAAGCGGCGCCCGATATCGGGCAGGGACCGGGTGGTCATGCTCTTGGCCAGGTACATGGCGATGTGCCGGGGACGGACCACCGCCTTGGTGCGGCGCTTGGAGATCAGGTCGTCCACCGTGATGGAGAAGTAGGACGCCACGGTCTTCTGGATGTCGTCGACCGTGATCCGGCGCTCGGCCTTCACCGGCAGCTCGCCCAGCGCCTCCTCCACCGTCTCCATGGTGACGGGACGGTTCATATAGGCGGTGCGCACGATGATGTTGTTGAGCACGCCTTCCAATTCGCGCGCCGAGCTGGTCACACGCGCCGCCAGGAAATCGCGCACGGTCTCGGGCACTTCCAGATCCGGGCAATGATTGCGCGCCTGGGCGATCTTGCAATCGAGGATCTTGCGGCGCAGGTCGAGATCCGGCCCCTGGAGCGGGCAGTTGAAGCCGCCGGCCAGGATGTTGCGCAGACGATCATCGGACACGCTGAGCTGGGACGGGGCGCAATGGGAGGCGAGCACGACCTGCTTCTCCGCGCTGATCAGGGCGGTGACGGTCTGCAGGAATTCATCCTCGGTCCGCGGCTTGCCGCAGATGAAGTGCACGTCATCGATCAGCAGCATGTCGCAATCGCGCACCAGATCCTTGAAGGGCTGGACATCGCGGGCGCGCAGGGCGGACTGGAAGCCGTTGAGGAATTCTTCCGCGGTCAGATACAGCACCTTCTTGCGCTTGCCGCTGAGCGTGGAGGAGTGGGCAATGGCGGCCAGAAGGTGGGATTTGCCCACCCCGTAATCGCCATGAAAGAAGACCGGGTTGAAAGGCGGGGCGTCAGCGCTGGCCACGGCGCGCGCGGCGGTTGCCGCCATCATGTTGGCCGAGCCCACCATGAAGGTGTCAAACGTGAAACGGGCTTCGCGCTTGGCTTCGGGCTCGGCGCTCTCCACCGGCGGCAGGGCCGCGGTTTCAGACACGCCGCCCGCATTGAGCGCTGCCACGCTCGTGGACTGGGACTTGGCGCTGGAAAGAGTCTTCTCGGTGCAGATGACGATGTCACAGGCCTGCTCGGCGACATTCGCCCACAGGGCGCGCAGGCGAACGCCCACATTGTCCTCGACCCAGGCGCGCCCGAACTCGTTCGGACAGATCACGCACACGCGACCTGCAGAATCCGGCTCCACGCGAAGCCGCGCGATCTCGGCGGCATAGACCAGATCTCCGCATTCCTCACGCAAGCGGGCGCGGACAGCGCGCCAGACGGCGACGATCGAGCTGGAATCCGTCATATCCATCCCGCTACGCCGCGCCGTCGCATCTTGAGAATACCCCATGAGCCCCAACCTTTATTCCACTCTGCGCGCCCCGGTATGACCGAAGTCGCGGCTTGATTTTGAACGTAGTTCTCCCGCACCGAGCACGCATATTTTCGCGCTCGGCGGACTAGCTTCGGTCCGTGTGGGGACAACTCCGTCGAGGTCGTCAGGTTACCGCCGCGCGCGTGCGAATCAACATGATTAACCCACGCAATTTTCGGATTCCGCGCTTGACAGGTTGATTCCTAAAGCAGGTCGGGCGTTTGCGTTCTGAAAAAAATTTTCGCTGTTTTCAGGGCTTGCCTTGGCGCGTTTTGGTGATCTAGCGCCAGCCGCCGATCCCGCCCGAATTAACTTATTACTGCGTTGATTTATATGGACTTTGGTATGTGGGTCATTTTGATGCGGAACAAAAAAGAACGCCCGCACAGCTTTGTGCGGGCGTTCTTTTTTAGTCCGGGTATGGACCAGCTTTTAAGAAGCCGTCATCGACTTCACGCGGGCCGAAAGGCGGGACACCTTGCGAGCGCCGGCGTTCTTGTGGATGACGCCTTTGCTGACCGCTTTCATCAGCTCGGACTCCGCGGTGCGCAGTGCGGCGCGAGCCTGCTCCTGGTCGCCGGTCGCGATGGCCGCGTCGAGTTTCTTGACGTAGGTGCGCATGCGCGTGCGGCGGGCTTTGTTCAGGGCCGTGCGGCGCTCAATCTTGCGCGCCATTTTCTTGGCGGATGACGTGTTCGCCATGAGGTCTCCAGATCCGTATGATCAAGGGCGCCAGGCCAAAGCCGGCCGCCGGGTAAAACTATGAGGCGCGGCGTATACCGGTCCGCGCAGGTGCGGTCAACCGGTATACGCCAAGATTCATCACCGATGCTTGAAATGCGCAGCGCGTTTGTCAGCAAACGCGGCCATGCCTTCGGTCTGGTCTTCGGTGGCGAACTGGGACTGGAAGACGCGGCGTTCGAAACGCACGCCCTCGGCCAGGCCCATCTCAAAGGCCATGTTGACCGCTTCCTTGGTCATCATGGCGATAGGCAGGGATTTGGACGCGATCGTGGTCGCCGCTTCCATGGCCACGTCCAGCAGCTCTTCCGCCGGCACGATGCGGCTCACCAGACCCGCACGCTCGGCCTCTTCGGCCGGCATCATCCGCCCGGTCAGGCACATGTCCATGGCCTTGGCCTTGCCCACGGCGCGCGGCAGACGCTGGGTGCCGCCCGCGCCCGGCATGACGCCGAGATTGATTTCAGGCTGGCCGAACTTGGCGGTCTCCGACGCAATGATGAAATCGCACATCATGGCGATCTCGCAGCCGCCGCCCAGCGCATAGCCGGACACCGCCGCAATGATCGGCTTGCGGAAACGCGCCACGCTTTCCCAGGTCTCCGCAAAGGGATCGTGCTTGTACAGGGACACGAAGTCCTTTTCCTGGAGCTCCTTGATGTCGGCGCCCGCAGCGAACGCCTTGGCGGAGCCGGTCAGGATCACGCAGCCGATCTCTTCATCACGCTCGAACGCGGACAGGGCGTCCTTGAGCTCGGTGGTGAGCTCGTCGCACAGCGCGTTCAGGGCGGACGGACGGTCCAGGGTGATGACGCCCACCCGGCCTTCGGTTTTCACTTGGATCGTATTGTAGGCCATGCGGCCCTCCGATGCAGTTACGCGCCCTTGAGCGCGGGATAGACGGCAAAACGGGCGCTCTCTTAGCGGAAGCGAAGGCGCGGGTCACCCCCGCGCCTTCAGCCCGTCTACTGAACCCGCCAGACACCATATCCCAGATTGCGCAGCACTTCCGCGAGTCCGTCCTCGCCGGGCAGGTGCCCCACGCCGACCGCGATAAGAACATCCTCATCGCCCATCATGATCTGGTCGATCTGCTCGCCCCAGTCATAATTCCGGTTCACGATGAGGGCCTGATACATCTCCGGCGAGTCCGATTTCATCCGGTCATTGATAAGATGGTCAATCATGTCGATGTCGCCGACTTCCCAGGCCATCGCCAGGTCATCAAGCAGGTGCGGCTCTTCAACCGATTGCTCCAGGGCGCTTTCCAGGTCGCGCAATTGCACATCCCGGGGCAGACCGGACAGGAAGCCCAGCTGCTGCTCGGCCGTCTCGAAATACCGCACATCGTCGGTCACCGGTTCGATCATCGGCCGCAGCGCGGCTTCAACGCCATATTGCGGATCATAGCCCTGGGCCATGGCCATGGTGGACGCCAGGGACACACTCGCCAGCCAGGGCTGGAGCGGATCCATGGACGACATCATCGCCGTTTCAGGCACGCCCATCCGCCCAGCGAGGGTCGCCATGTCAGCCTTGGCGTCGTCGCTGAGCATGGATGACAAGGTGACGCCCTGCGGATTCATGCCGAGCTGCGGCACCAGAGCCTGCATCTGAGCCTGTGCTTCAGCGCTGTGGACGTCCGCTTCAAACCAGACCTGGTCGGCTCCGGACAGGATCTCATCGAAAAATTCGGTGCGCCATTCGGTTTCAGGCTTGAGCAGGTGAATGGTGCCCAAGATGTAGGCGATATTGTCCTCATCCTCGAGCATCCAGATGGCCGGACCGATTTCGGCCTCTTCCACGTCCATGGTTTGGGCCATCGCCGGGGCGGCGAGTACAGTCAGTCCTAAACAGGCTGCAAGCATGCGTTTGAGCATCAGTTCCTCATCCCTCAAAAGATTTGGCCGCAAGGGTTAAACGCCCCACCTCGCGGTTCAACCCAAACCGGAAGAGTTACCAAAAGTTCATGTTGAGATCAGCTTCGCCTAGCGCTGGCAAGATGGACAGAAAAAGCTCGACCGCCCCGATTGCACGATCCGCTCGACCCTTGCGTCTTCACAGCGATGACAGGGCTCCCCCTCACGGCCGTACACATCGAACCTGTGCTGGAAATAGCCCATCGCCCCATCCGCGCCCGCGTAATCACGCAAGGTGGAGCCGCCCGCCTCGATCGCCTCGGCGATCACCGCCCGGACCGCCGGCGCCAGGCGAGACGCCCTGACCCCGGGTATGGACTGGCACAAACGCCGCGGACTGATCCGCGCCCGCCAGAGCGCTTCACACACATAGATATTGCCCAGACCGGCGACGACATGCTGATCGAGCAAGCCCGACTTGACCGGGCTGCGGCGGCCCTTGAACGCCGTGTTCAGGCGCGCTTCGGAAAACCCGTTCGACAGCGGTTCGGGGCCCAGATCCTTGAGATACGCCTGCTCATCCTCGGCGTCTGTCGCATAGAGCGTCATGAAGCCGAAGCGGCGCGGATCGTTATAGGTGACCGTCACCCCGCCCTCCATCTCGAACACGACATGGTCATGGGCCGGATTGGCGGGCGCGGCATAGACAAAATCGCCCGGCTGGCGGCTGATATCCTCGGCCGTGACCGAAAACCGGCCCGACATCCCCAGATGCATCAGCAAGGTCTCGCCCGAGCCCAGCCGCACCAGGAGATATTTCGACCGCCGGTCGATCCGCTCCACACGGGTTCCGGTCAGCCGGGCCGCGAACCGTTCGGGGAAGGCGAACCGCAGATCCGGCCGGTGCGCCTCGGCGCTCAGGATGCGGCGTCCCTCCATGGCGGGCGCCAGTCCGCGCCTGACCGTCTCGACTTCTGGCAATTCGGGCATCTAGACTATCCTGGAACTGAGGTCCTTGGGGGGAGGAGATAGGCCATGAGCGACAGGCGCGCGAGCCTTGTCGATGCGCATGACGCGCGCCAGTGCGTGACAGCCGCCCTCAGGGCGCTGACCGAACGGCGTGCGGACGCGGATGCGCCCCTTGATTATGCCCGACGGGTCCGCAATCCCTGGACCCGCGATCTGGCGATCGAGCTGGCGCTTGAAATCGATCACACCCTCACCGCCAACCCGGCGGACGCCGGACACCGTCACGAAGTCTCCGCCCTGATGGGGCCGCTGACACGCGCCCTTCCGGAAATGCAGGTCCGTCTGGCCGAGGGCGGCCCGTATCCGGTGAACTGGAGGATCTATGCCGAGGACGACAGCGCCATGCTCGATCAGCCGGCGGTGATCTGCACCCAATGGCGCGGCCTGTGGCCCCATCTCAGCCGGGCCTGTGATGACCTGTCCCAGGCCGGCGCGGGCCTCAAAGTGCTGGCCACCCAGGCGGATCCGACGCGCGAAGTGGACGGCCTGTCCCTGGCCACCGCCTGCGCCTACCGGCTGAGCGCCTATGCGCCGAAGGGCGATCCCATGCTGCTTGCGTTTTATGGCGGGGCGGGGGGATGGCGTGAGACGGCCGGCTTCACGCTTTATGGCTATGTCGCCGGAGAGCGAGCGCTCACATCGCTCGATGTCGAATGAGGCGTTTCGGCGCGGCATCGAACGCTGGCGCTCCCGGCGTTCGCGCACTAGCTTGGCTCCCATGACCCAGACCTCTGATCACGACACCGTCTCCTTTGGCTTCAAGGATGTGGCCCGCGGCGAAAAGCAGGGCCTTGTTCGCAACGTATTTGACCGCTCGGCGCGCAAATACGACCTGATGAACGATCTGATGAGCCTGGGGGTGCACCGGGTCTGGAAGGACATCACCGTCACCAAGGCCGGACCGCGCCCGGGCGCGCGCCTGATCGACGTGGCCGGCGGCACCGGCGACATCGCCCGCGCCTGGCTCGATCGCGCTGACGCCATGACCCAGCGCCGCGGTACGGACCAGTACGCCGAGGCCGTGGTCGCCGACATCAATGAGCAGATGCTGCTTGCGGGCCTCAAGCGCGGCGAACGCGACCGGCTGGACTGGTGCACGGCCAATGCGGAATGCATGCCGTTTGACGATGGTGTGGCGGATGCGATCACCATCGGCTTCGGCATCCGCAATGTCACCGACCGGATCAAGGCGCTCACAGATATGCGCCGCGTGCTCAAGCCCGGCGGGCGCTTTGTCTGCCTGGAGTTTTCCCGCCCCACCACACGTCCGCTTGAAAAGCTGTATGACGCCTGGTCGTTCAACGCGATCCCCAAGATCGGCGAATGGGTGGCGAAGGATCGCGACAGCTATCAGTACCTTGTGGAATCCATCCGCAAATTCCCGCATCAGGACGCCTTCGCCAGCGAGCTGGAAGAGGCCGGGTTCAAGCGCGTCAGCGTGACCAACCTGTCAGGCGGCATCGCCGCCATCCATATGGGCTGGAAGCTCTAGCCGGCTTTTTGCAAACTTTTTCAGCCGGGCTGTCGAAACGGGCCCGGCTCGACCGTCCTTGGATCATCCCTGCCATCGGGGCAGGGCTGGAACAGGGAGGGGATGATGCAGTTTGCACTCCTCATTTACGAAAGCGCGTGTGACTTTGCGCGCAGGCGGGGGCCCGAAGCCGCCGCCTACTGGTCAAGCTGGGCCGCCTATTCAGGCGCACTGGACGACCAGGTCTGCCTGGGCGCCTGCCTTCAGACGCCTGACACCGGCGTCGTGTTTCGACGCAACGGCGCGATGCGCCGGATCTCGGACGGGCCGTATTCGGACTCGCCTGAACAGCTGGGCGGCGTCATCATGCTCGACATGGACAGTGTCGAGGATGCGCTGAGCTGGGCCGAGCGCTGCCCGGCGGCCCGCAATGGCGCCGTGGAAGTGCGCCCCCTTCAATTCATCAGCAACAGCGTGGAGACCGTCATATGAAATACACCCTTCTGATTTATGGCGCGGAAAGCCAGTGGACCGCCCTGAGCGAAGCCGAGCAAATGGCCATGTTCGAAAAGCACGGCGCCTATTCCGAGGCGCTGGACAAGGCCGGGGTGATGGTCGCCGGCGAACCGCTGGACGTGGCCGCAACCGCCAGGCGGGTCACTGATGCCGGCGTGCAGGACGGCCCCTATGCCGACACCAAGGAACAGCTGGGCGGCTTTTACGTGATCGAGGCCGACAGTCTGGATGCCGCGCTCGACTGGGCGAAGCAGTGCCCGCGCCTGCCGGGCGACCAGATCGAGGTCCGGCCCGTGCCTGATTATGGCGACGTCTGAACTCAATAAGAGTGATGCGAACGCGCGCGCGATGGCCGAGGCTGTCGCGCGCCGCTCCTATGGACGACTGGTTGCGAGTCTCGCCCGGCGTTGGGGGGATCTGACACGCGCCGAGGACGCCCTTGCCGACGCCTTTGAGCGCGCGCTGAAGGCCTGGACCGAAACAGGCCTGCCAAAACGGCCCGAGGCCTGGCTGCTCAAATCCGCGCACAACCGTCTGGTTGACGCCGCTCGGCATTCAGGCCGCGCGGCGCAGGCAGCGCCCGACCTGATCCGGCGCGCCGAAGAACTGGCGCATATCGAGGACCCGGACGCCCTGCCTGATGACCGGCTGGGGTTGATGCTCGCCTGCGCCCATCCCGATCTCGACCCGGCGCTGCATACGCCGCTCATGTTGCAGGCCGTGCTGGGGCTGGATGCGGCGCGGATCGGCTCGGCCTTCCTGGTCAGCCCGGCGGCCATGGGCCAACGCCTGTCCCGCGGCAAAGCCCGGCTGAGAGAGCGTCGCGCCCGGTTCGAGCGACCTGGCAAGGCTGAACTGAACGAACGCATCTCGCCAGTCCTTGATGCGATCTATGCCGCCTATGGCACGGGATGGGACGAGATCAGCGCCGGCGAGAGCCGGGTGCGCGGATTGGCGAGCGAGGCGTTCTATCTGAGCCGCATCCTGACGGAACTGGCGCCCGACATCGCCGAAGTCTGGGCCCTGTATGCCCTGATCGCCCATTGCGAGGCGCGCACACCGGCGCGACGCGATGAGCAGGGCCGGTTCATTCCGCTGTCTGAACAGGACCCCCGGCTCTGGTGCGAGGCGACCCTCAATCAGGCGGAAGCCGCCTTGCGCCGCGCGCTCAGACTCGCCCCGCCCGCCCGCTATGCGCTGGAAGCGTCGATCCAGTCCGTCCACGCCGAACGCCGCATGACCGGCGACACGAACTGGCTGGCCGCTGCAGCGCTCTATGACGCTCTGGTGCGGCAGGCGCCCGGGCTGGGCGCCTTGATCGCCCGCGCCTGCGCCCATGGCGAAGCCTTCGGCGCGGAACGGGCGCTTGAAAGCTTGGCGGAACTCAAGGACCAGGCGGAGACCTATCAACCGTACTGGGCGGCGTTGGCGCACTGGCTGGCCCAGGCCGAACACAAGACAGGCGCCGCGCACGCTTTTGACCGGGCGATCGCCCTGAGTTCAGACCCGGCCGTGCGCGCCTATCTGGAAAAGGCCAGGGCGGCCTCACTCCTCTAGAAGGCGCTCCTGAACCGCGTTCGGTCGACCTGCAATCGCATCTGACACTCCGTCCAGAAACGGGGCCATGACAAGAGGCCCCAATACAAAGACGCCGAAAAGTAGGGCTATCCAGAGGCTTGGCGACAAGCCAAGCCAGGCTCCTGGTTGGGAGTCTTGTTCCTCGATCATGAACCGACTTTCCTGATCACAAGGCGACATTCTACCCATGGATGCGATTTTCCCCTGAAACACTAGGTCCGCCTTCACCCTGAAACAAGCGCGTCCGGAATGATCGCTCATGTGTCGGCGGATCACCATGACGCAGCCCGCAAGGCGCCGCGCCCCCTCGCCAAATGCGTGCGCGCGCCCTAAACCTCTCAGCCGTGTTTGGAACGATCTCAAATTTCCTTCGCCTGACGCGCGCCGCCTGGACGCTGGCCCGTCATGACGCGATCTTCCCCGAAGAGTACCAGTCGGCCTTTCCGGCGCCGGCGCGGGTGCTGGGCAAGCTCGCCCGTCTGATCGCCATTCGTGACCGCGCGAAAAATCCCGGCGAACGCCTGGCCCATGCGCTGGAAAAGCTGGGCCCGTCCTATGTGAAATTCGGTCAGGTGCTGGCCACGCGCGCGGATGTCATCGGCGCCGAGTTCGCCCGCGGCCTGTCCCGGCTCCAGGACAAGATGGAGCCCTTCGGCATGGAGAAGGCGCGCGCCACGCTGGAGGCCGAATTCGGCCAGCCCGTGGACGCGTTGTTCTCGGAATTCGGCGAACCGGTCGCCGCCGCCTCCATCGCGCAGGTTCACAGGGCGAAAACGCTCGATGGTCGCGATGTGGCGGTGAAAATCCTGCGCCCGGACGTGGCCGAGCGGATCAAGCGCGACATCGCCGCCATGAGGCTGGGTTCAAGACTGGCCGAAGGCCTGTTCCCGGCGTCCAAGCGCATGGAGCCGCGCGCCTTTGTGGAGACAGTGGCGCGTTCCCTGGTGCTGGAGCTGGACCTGCGACTGGAGGCCGCCTCAGCCAATGAGCTGAGCGAAGCCGCCGTCGCCGCACAGAACTTCTTCATCCCAGACGTCATCTGGCCGCTCACCGCCAAGAAGGTCCTGACCACCGAATGGATCGACGCCATTCCCCTGACCGATCTGGACGCCGTAAGGGCAGCGGGCGTGGATACCGTCAAGCTGGCGGGCGATCTGACCGACGCCTTCCTGTCGACCGCGCTGGAACAGGGCGTGTTTCACGCCGACCTGCATGCGGGCAATCTGTTCGTGACCGAGCAGGGCCTCCTCTGGGCGGTGGATTTCGGCATTATCGGACGACTGGGCCGGGGCGAGCGCCGCTATCTGGCGCGCATCCTTCATGGCTTCCTGACCCGTGATTATGATGGCGCGGCGCAGGCCCATTTCGACGCCGGCTATGTGCCCGAACATCATTCCCGCGCCGATTTCGCCAGCGCCCTGCGCGCCGTCGCCGAGCCGATCTTCGGCAAGAGCGCCGGCGAGACGCCCATGAGCCGTGTGCTGATGCAATTGTTCGAGATCACCGATCTTTATGACATGCACCTTCAGCCCCAGCTGGTCCTCTTGCAGAAGACCATGGTGCAGGCCGAGGGCGTGTGCCGGCTTCTGACCGATGATCACAATATGTGGCAGGCCTCCGGCCCCGCCGTGGAGCGCTTCATGCGCCGCGAGCTGGGCCCGCAAGGCCGGATCGAGGACCTGACCGAAGCGTTTGACCGCGCCAAATCCGCCATCAAGCGCCTGCCCGATACGCTGGATGAACTGACCGAGACGGCGCGGGTGCTGCGTGAACGCGACACCCGTCCGCCATCGGACCGGCGCTGGCTGATCGCCGGGCTGGGCGTGATCGCCGGCGCCGCCAGTGCGATTGCGGTCCTGCTGGCGGTGATGTGATCCGTCCTCAGGTGACGCGGCGCGCCGTTCGCGCTAAGCCTGAGTTGAAACACCCGCGGGGCATGTCATGGCGGATAAACGCATTCTTCTGATCATTGGCGGCGGCATCGCGGCCTATAAATCGCTTGAACTCATCCGGGAGCTGGCGCGGCGATCCATCAGGACGCGCGCCATCCTGACCGAGGCCGGCCAGCAGTTCGTCACGCCCATGAGCGTGGGCGCGCTGACCGCCGACAAGGTCTATTCCGATCTGTTCTCGCTGACCGACGAAGCCGAGATGGGCCATATCGAGCTGTCGCGCTCGGCCGATCTGGTGGTGGTCTGCCCCGCCACCGCCAATCTGATGGCCAAGGCGGCCAACGGGCTGGCGGATGATCTCGCCACCACCACGCTTCTGGCCACCGACAAGGCTGTGCTGATGGCCCCGGCGATGAATGTGCGCATGTGGACTCATGCCGCCACCCAGGCCAATCTGAAGACCCTGCGCAGTCATGGCGTCACCGTCATGGACCCCGATGAGGGCGAAATGGCCTGCGGCGAGTTCGGTCCGGGCCGCCTGCCCGAACCCGCGCGCATCGCCGACGCCATCGAGACCGCGCTGAAATCATGAAGGCCATAGTCACCGCCGGCCCGACGCTGGAGCCGATCGATCCGGTTCGTTTTCTCTCCAATCGCTCCTCGGGCCAGCAAGGCTACGCCATCGCCGAAGCGTTGCGCGACCTTGGATTCGAGGTAGTCCTGATCTCGGGCCCTGTTGCGCTGAACGACCCCAAAGGCCTTCAGACCGTGCGTATCGAGACGGCGCGCGAGATGTTGGCGAGCGTTAACGCGCACCTGCCGGCAGACGTTTTTGTCTCCGTCGCCGCGGTCGCGGACTGGCGGCCAGCGGAAACGGCGGACAGGAAACTCAAGCTCGACAAGGGCGCAATGGCGAGCCTGCCGCTGGCCGAAAACCCTGATATCCTCAAAACCGTCTCCCACTACACTCCTAATCAGCGCCCGCGCCTGGTGGTGGGGTTTGCAGCGGAAACCCATGACGTGATCGATCACGCGCGGGCCAAACGCACGCGCAAGGGCTGTGACTGGATCGTCGCCAATGACGTGTCCGGCGATGTCATGGGCGGATCGGAAAACGCCGCCCTGCTGATCACCGATCAGGGCGAAGAACACTTCGCCCGCGCCGCCAAGACCGCGCTGGCCCGCACTCTGGCCGAGCGTATTTTCCAAGCCCTTTCATGAACTTCAGACTGCGTTTGATATGCAGCCTTTACGCTTGTTAGGCTGCCCGGGTTAAGCAAACTCAGGACCTGACATGAAAACCGTACTGACAGCCCTCGCGCTCGCCGGACTTGGCGCGACCGCCGCACAGGCGGACTGCTATTCCATCTACCCGGAAGGCTCCGGCCAGGAACCGGTTCCGATGGTCGGATATTCGGTCACCGAAGCCGCTGATCTTGACGGCCTGATGGACCCGCCGCCGCTGGCGGACGGCGCCAACGCCATCGCGTGTGAACGCGACAGCATCGTGCCGCGTCCGAATGATTTCGAGCTGGTGCGCTATCACGCCACCCCGCTTCTGATTTCCAAGGGCGAAGGCGAAAACACCCAGATGCTGATCCTGGGCTTCCAGCCGGCCATGGAGAACGAGAACGGCGAGATGACCGAGCCGACATATCGTGTCCAGATGGCCCAGGGCGGGCTGAATGACGAAGAACGCACCGGCATCATCGGCGCGCTTGAAGGATTCGCCGAAAGTGAGCAGGCGCTCGATGCGTACATGACGGCGCAAGCCGAACAAGACAGCTGACTTCATCTGTTTCAGACGCTAACCCTTCCCGTTCACTCAAGCGGCGGGAAGGGTTGCGTCATGAAGCTGAATGTCAAAACGCTGGAACATTTCGAAGGCCTTGAGCTTCCGGCCTATCAGACAGCGGGATCGGCTGGCCTCGACCTGCCCGCCGCCGTGCCCGCCGACGCGCCCGTGGTCATTGCGCCGGGCGAATGGAAGCTAATCCCGACCGGCATCTGCATTGCGCTGCCCCAAGGCTATGAAGCCCAGATCCGACCCCGCTCCGGACTGGCCGCCAAGAAGGGCATATCGTGCGTGAACACGCCCGGCACGGTGGACGCCGACTATCGCGGCGAGCTGCGCGTCAACCTGATCAATCACGGCAAGGAGCCGTTTGTCGTACAGCGCGGCGAACGCATCGCCCAGATGGTGATCGGCCAGTTCACCCAGATCAGCTGGAACCCCGTCGACGCGCTCGATGAAACCGCACGCGGTCAGGGCGGTTTCGGTTCGACCGGCGTCTAGAAACCCAGTTTTTTCGCAATCGCACCCAGCCGGGACCGCTGCAAGGCCAGCGCAAAACGAGGCGCGCTGAGCCCGAGACGGTGCGCAGCTGTCAACAAGGCGGCGCGCGCCGCGTCCGGCGCCAGTCCCAGGCGGCTGGCGATGAAATCACCTGTGGGGCGCGCATATAGGCCCAGCGGCTTGAGCGTGGCGCGGGGGAAATCCTTCATGTTCTCGGTCAGGATCACCCGCGCCTGACCGGCGCTGGCGGCCTGCATGACATGGGCGTCGTCCGGATCGGGCAGCTTGCCGGTCACCTTGATCGCCATGGCGTCCTCCGCCGGGGTCAGGGCTTCGGGCCAGGCATGTTCGAGCGCCATGACCAGACGGGACGCTTCGCCCGGCCCGTCGCGATCGGGCTTGCCATCTACGATGCGCGCATGGGCGTATCCTGTCTCGAACAGGACCGCGTCCGACCAGCGCGGATAGAAGAACCCGGCGTCCGCCAGCGCCAGCACCAGGTGTCGCCGCACGGCGCCCGCCAGCACGCAGGCATCCAGAAAGACGGCCGGTCGGTCAAAGTCGTCTGGTAATTCAACCGCTTCAGGGGCAGCGATCACCGGCGCATCCGAGCTGGACGGGGCCAGATGCGGGCCGTCGATCTGCGCCAGCTCCTTGAGCGCCTGGGCGCGCACGCGCCGGCGTTGCTCGGCCAGGCGTTTCACGCTGCGCTCGTCCAGCGCATCGGCGAATTCACCCTGCGCAACCAGCTGGTTCAGGCCCCAGGCGTCGACCCCCAGCGCGGCTTGAGCCTCTTGAGGGGTCATCCGCCAATCCCCAAGGGCGCAGGGTCGCAGAACGCCTTCACATCAAACAGGCGCTGGTCGGTGATGATATCGGTCGGCTTGAGCGCGCGCGACAATTCCAGCCCTTCAAGCGAGCGGGCGCGCGAAAGCGCCACATACGCCTGACCGTGGGCGAAAAAGCGCCGGGACACATCCAGATAGACCTTGTCCAGCGTCAGGCCCTGCGCCTTGTGAATGGTCATCGCCCAGGCCAGCCGGAGCGGATACTGCACATAGGAGCCGATGGTCTCGCGCTTGAGCTTGCTGGACTGGCCGTCCGCGGCATAGCGGATGCGTTCCCAGCTCACCGGTTCGATGGTGACGACCTGATCGTTCACATGCACTTTCACGCCATCAGAGGAAAAGCCCAGAACCTCGCCGATGGAACCGTTCACATAGCGTCCGCCGGGATCATTGCGGATCATCATCACCCGCGCCCCGACCTTCAGAACGAGCGGGTCGTCCGTGGGGAAGAGCCGCGGATCGAACTCGCCCTCGACCTTGCCCGAAAAGCCGCGCGGTTCGCCCCGCAAGCCTTCAAGGCGCGCCTGATTGATCGCGGAGGCGGCCTGGTTGGTGGGGGTCAGCACCACATGGGTGCCCGACGCTTCAAGCCCGATCCGGCCCGTGACACGCGCGTTGAGGATGTCCGCCAGATCATCGGTCAGCTCGCCATCGCGCACGGCGTTGAGCACTTCGACGAATTCGGGATCAGCCTGACGGTGCACCTCGGTCAGCTCGACCATGGTGAAACCGGCGTCGCGGAAGGCCGGGGCATGAAAGAAGAAGGGACCGCCATAGGTCTCTTCAAGGAACATCCCCTCCTCGCCCTGGGCGATGGGCGGCAGCTGCGCCAGATCGCCCACCAGGATGATGCGCACGCCGCCAAACGGTTCATTGCTGTCGCGGTTGAGCCGCAAGGAGAAATCCACCGCCTGCATCATGTCCGAGCGGACCATGGAGATCTCGTCGATCACCAGGGTGGTCAACGCCTTCACCGTGCGTGCATTGCGCAAACGGCGGATATCGCCCGGCGTGATCAGGCGTGGCGGCAGGCGGAAGAAGCTGTGCAGGGTCTGACCGCCGGCATTCATGGCCGCAACGCCGGTCGGCGCGACGACGGCGGCTTGGGGCCCCAGCCTTTGAAGAATGGCGCGCGTGACCGTGGTCTTGCCTGTCCCCGCCCGCCCCGTCAGGAACAGGTGCGAGCCGCCATTGATGGCGTAATCGACCACGGCCTGCTGGTCAGGAGAAAGCGTAATTCCGGGGCGAGGGGTCAGCACGGTCAGGGCTCCTTTGAGAGAGCCCGACCTTGGCCTGTTTCGCGCTCAGCCGCCAGAGAGCGGGTTCAGCGCAGATTGAGCGTGCTGCAGGCGTTATCGCTCACATGAACTTCACTGACACGCCCGGACTCATCAAGCGTCGCGCCCACCTGGCACTCGATCAGGATCGGGCGATGGCGACGCGCCCGGTCCAGATCATTGCTGCCCAGGGCATAGGCATGCTCCGGCTCAACATTGACGCTCTGAAGAAAAGCCTGACGGCGCAATTCAGGAGTGTCAGGACGCCGGCTAAATGGAGTGTAAGCGCCAAGATGCCCGCTTGCGGCCGTAACGTCCCGGAAAAACGCCAGATCTCGACGTGAGGGCGCTTGTCCATTCGCTCGGGCGAGAGATGAACGCGTTTCAGACGAAACAAGCTCGAAAACCACAACGTCACGCCCATCACGAGACAGTGTCTGATAGGCGGGCTGACCGTATGCGTCGATCATGGCCTCAACGGGAGCGCCTTCAAAACTGTTCGGCAGATAGGGGCGTTCCGCGTGAGCGGCTGAGGACGCAAGCATTGCTGCGGCGACACAGACTGCAAGTTTCATCATGACCTTCTCCTCCACGGAGAAAGTATGCGTGCCAGTTCAGCTCATGCAAGTTTTGAAAGGAACTCGAGAGGGCCTGCGCCGGTCAGTACAACTCTTCAGCCACGCAGCCATCGCCCACGAAGCGGAAATCACGCACAACGCCGGACGGGTCGATGACGAACCGGGTCTCGCACTGCACCCAGCGCGTTTCATCGGGCTCATAGACCGTCTCGTCATAGCGCTCGATCCGGGTATGACGCTCGCCATTGGAATCCACATAGGTAACGCGGCGCTCGTTGGGGATGGTGCGATAACCGCCGGGTATGACGCGCTGTTCCTCGCGCATATAGCTCCACACCTCGCCGCCATCACTGAGCTCATCCACGCGATCGGGCGAACCGAACTCGACCAGCACCACATCCTGGGTGCGACCGACCAGCTGGCTCATATGCTGGCGATAGCCTTCCGAAGTGGCGCAAGCGGCCACCAACAGGGCAAGAGCGGCGGCGATCTGGTATTTCATCTGTGCATCCCCATGGCTGGCGGTTCACTCTGAGCTACACTCGCCTTCATGAACACAGGCTGAGCAGACACCGTCCGTTCGCCCCAGCATGCATCAGGTCTGACCGACATGGCCGTGGACGTCAAACGACATGCGCGACACATCGTGCTCAAGGAGCTGGGCGGTCCGGGCCAGCAAAAGCTCTCACGCGCCCGCATCACCGTGATCGGCGCGGGCGGGCTGGGCGCCCCGGCGCTCTTGTATCTGGCGGCCGCCGGCGTGGGCCAGTTGCGGATCGTGGATCCCGACACGGTCTCCCTGAGCAATCTGCAACGCCAGATCCTGTTTCGCACCGAAGATGTGGACGCCAGCAAGGTCGAGCGGGCGAAAGACGCGCTGACAGCGCTGGACCCGGGCATCGACATCGATCCTGTCAGCGTGAAAGCCACCCAGGAGACGCTGCCCGGCCTGCTGGCCGACAGCGATCTGGTGCTGGATGGCTGTGATGATTTCGAGACGCGCTTCGCGGTGAACCGCGCCGCGCTGGACGCGCGCATCCCGCTGGTTTCCGGCGCCGTTGGGCGCTGGGACGGGCAAATCGGCGTCTTCGCCCCGCATCTCAAGGATGATGCGCCCTGCTATCAATGCTGGGTGCCGGAGATACCGCCGGATGCGGAAGACTGTGCGGTGATGGGCGTTGTCGGCGCTCTGACAGGCGTCATCGGGTCGATGATGGCGATGGAAGCGATCAAGCTGATTTCCGGCGCCGGCGAGCCCTTGCTGGGTCGGATCGGGCTTTATGACGGATTGTCGGGCCGGATGCGGACGGTCAGTCTGCCGGCATCCCGCAGCTGCCCGGCTTGCGCATCGGACAGAACTGGCACCCCCCGCACCCGCCGCGTCTGATCCGGAACCAGGCGATGCCGCCCAGCAACAGGCCCGGCGCTAGGCCGAGCACAACCGCGAGAACGGCGCTACGTCCCAGCACGCCGACAACAATCGCAACCGCCAGCCCCAACAACATGAAAGACAGAAGGGTCAGATCGGCGCGGCGACGCGGATGGGTGGCGAGGTTGGGAAACATCAGTCAGGGACCTGAGACAATTTGTCCCTTCCCTACCCCGAACCCGGCCAGAACGGCAAGCGTCAGATCCGACCGCGATGCTTGCCGTGATGGTTCTGGGTCAAGGTCTTGGCGGCCCGGCGGGCGTTCACGACGACAAACAGGTAGATGCCGCCCGCAAACACCAGACCCACGGCCGCGCCATAGACCCAGCTGGTGAGCAGGGCCGAGAAGACCAGCCCCATCACCAGCGCAATCATCCCGATAAGCGTCAGGATGCGCGGCTCCGGCATCCAGACCGTTTTCGATTTACTCGGTTTCACCAGTGATATCCCGATACAGCGTCCAGACCATGCGTTCGGTGGTGATGAAAGCCCAATTCCAGTCGTCATGGAAGTCCGCCAGCGGTTCAGAGTCCTGAACCTGCTGCAAATTCATGCCCTGATCGACCAGGGCCTGAACCCGCGCCTTCGCTTCGGTCAGCATGGCGATGCTCGCTTCCAGATCGGCCTCGGTCGACAGCGGGCCGTGGCCGGCGATGATCTGGGTGTCCGCGTCCGCCTCATCGACGATGGCCTGCATGCCGGCGATATAGCCGTCCACCGTGCCGCCATTGTCGAGATCGATATAGGGGAACCAGCCCGAGAACAGCAAATCGCCCGCATGGATGACATTCGCCTCTTCGAAGACGACGAAGATGTCCCCATTGGTGTGCGCGTCCGGGGTGTGGTGAAGCCGCGCGGTCAGCCCGTTCAGGGTGACCACATCGCCATGGGTGACGCCCACTGTGGGCAGGTATCCGCCCGAGAGCGGCTCCGGCGTGGAGCCGGTCAGCTGGGAGGTCACCGGGTTCATCAGCGCCTCGCGCACGCTGGGATGGGCGATGATCGTCGCGCCCTGCTCGGCGAAATAGGCATTGCCGAGCACATGGTCGCCATGCAGGTGCGTGTTGAGCACCAGATCCACGGCCCGGTCGCCGGACACGTCCCGCTGAGCCTGGTCGATCGCTTCGGCGAACCGTTCCATCTGGGTGTCGATCATGAACACCCCGTCTTCACCGACGCTGACGCCCACATTGCCAGCCTGGTTGGTGGCGAGCATGTACAGGCCAGACCCCAGATCGGTGGTTTCCACATAGACCTGGTTGTCGTTCTGGGCCTGCGCCGTGGCGGTCAGGGCCAGGCTGGCGAAAAGCGCGGTGCGGATCATGACGGTCTCCTCAAGAGCTGTGATCTGGGCGCAAGATGGGTGCAGGCGACCCGCTTATCCAGCCCCCGGCGAAAAACATTATTAATCATGCCCGGTCACCCTTGCCCGCAAAGTCACTCTGACCGGGATGTCACGACCTCATGCCCAAGCTGTTTGCCCTGATCTTGCTCCTGAGCGGCCTGCTGGCGCCGTACACGGCAAGCGCGCAAACCTGCGACACCTTCTCGGGCCTGCCCGTGCCGCGCTTTGTCTCGCTCAAATTCAATGAAACCCGGGGACGCGCCGGCCCCTCCTTCACGCATCCGGTCGCCTGGCTGTATCAGCGCAAGGGCTTGCCGGTGGAGATCGTCGCCGAAACACCGGACTGGCGCCGCGTGCGCGATCCCGACGGCGAGGAAGTCTGGATGCATCGCCGCACGCTGACCGGTCGCCGCGCCGTCTGGGCTCGCGAAGCGACACAGCTGCATGCGCGGCCGGATGTCGAGGCATCCCTGATTGCGGATGTACAGGTGGGCGCCGTGCTCTGGCTGGAACGCTGCCGGGCCGGCTGGTGCCGTCTGGAAGCGGAAGATCGGCGCGGCTGGGCCCGCGCTGACGCCTTCTGGGGCGTCTATCGCGAAGAAACCCAGCCGAGCCTCGCGCTTGAGGGGGGGCAAACGTCATGCTACCGCTCTGCGTCTGAGCCAGACGTGTTGGCCGCGGACCAACCCGGTTCCGCCCCGACCGACTGACGGATCTGAAACCAGGATGAGAGCCTGGCGCCGAGCGAACCCCGTTTGGCGCTGGCGCGTTCGCCGCAACTCCCGAACCCGGCGCACCCTCGCCGGACCGGCTCGACGGACCCCATGACAGACCAAAAAAACAGCTACGATTACGATGACCTGATCGCCTGCGGCAAAGGCGAACTCTTTGGCGAGGGCAATGCCCAGCTGCCGCTGCCCCCGATGTTGATGTTTGATCGCATCACCGAAATCACCGCCGATGGCGGGGCGCACGGCAAGGGCCTTCTGGTCGCCGAACTCGATGTCAAACCCGATCTGTGGTTTTTCGACTGCCACTTCCAGGGCGACCCGGTGATGCCCGGCTGTCTGGGCCTGGACGCCATGTGGCAGCTGGTGGGCTTTTTCCTGGGCTGGACCGGCGCGCCCGGCAAGGGCCGCGCCCTGGGCGTGGGCGAGGTGAAATTCACCGGTCAGGTCCCGCCCAGCGTCAAACAGGTTCGCTATGTCATTGATCTCAAGCGTGTGATCAATCGTCGCCTTGTGCTCGGCATTGCTGATGGTCACGTAGAAGCAGACGGGAAGACCATCTACACCGCCAAGGATATGCGGGTGGGTCTGTTCCGGCCCGAAGAGATCAACAATGGCGGAGGACAAGCATGAGGCGTGTCGTCGTAACCGGTATCGGCATCGTTTCATCCATTGGCGACAACGCCCAGGAAGTCGCGGCCAGCCTGAAAGCGGGCAAGTCCGGCGTCGTGGCTGCGCCCGAATATGCGGAACTGGGCTTCAAGTGTCAGGTGCACGCCCGGCCGAACGCCAATCCGGCTGAGCATGTGGACAAGCGCGCCTATCGCTTCATGGGTGAAGGCGCTGGCTGGGCCTACATGTCCATGGAACAGGCCATTGCGGACGCCGGGCTCGAGCCGGGCGATGTGTCCAATGAACGCACCGGCCTGATCGTGGGTACGGGCGGACCGTCGGTGGAAGCCATCGTCAAGGCCGCCGACATCACCCGCGAGAAAGGCCCCAAGCGCATCGGCCCGTTCGCCGTGCCCAAGGCCATGGCCTCGACCGGCTCGGCGACGCTGGCGACGCCGTTCAAGATCAAGGGCCTGAATTATTCGATCAGCTCGGCCTGCACGACCTCCCTGCACTGCATGGGCGCCGCCGCCGAGCAGATCCAGTGGGGCAAGCAGGACGTGATGTTCGCCGGCGGCGGCGAAGAGCTGCACTGGGCGCTCTCGAACCTGTTTGACGCCATGGGCGCCATGAGCTCGAACTATAACGACACGCCGGCTGTGGCCTCACGCGCCTTTGACAAGGATCGCGACGGCTTCGTCATCGCCGGCGGCGCCGGCATTGTCGTGCTCGAAGAGTATGAGCGGGCGAAGGCGCGCGGCGCGACCATCTATGCCGAAGTGCTCGGCTATGGCGCCACCTCCGATGGCCATGACATGGTCCAGCCGTCGGGCGAAGGCGCGGCGCGTTGCATGCAATTGGCGCTGAAAGAAGCCAAGGGCCGCAAGATCGACTATCTCAACCCGCACGCCACATCCACGCCTGTGGGCGATGTGAAGGAGGCGGAGGGCCTGCGCGCCGTGTTCGGCAAGGATGTCCCGGCCCTGTCCGCAACCAAGTCCATGACCGGCCACTCGCTGGGCGCCGCCGGCGTCCAGGAAGCGATCTACTCACTGCTGATGATGAAAGAGGGCTTCATCGCCCCCTCCATCAACATCGCCGAAATGGATTCCGAGTTGGCGGACCTGCCCATCGTCACCGAGACGAAACAGGCCGAGCTCAACACCGTGCTGTCGAACTCCTTCGGATTTGGCGGCACCAACGGCACCATCATTCTGGGTCGCCCCGACTAGGGACGCACCCAGCGCCGAACGAAAACCCCGGCTCAAAGGGCCGGGGTTTTTTGTATCTTTTTATCCCTTCAGCGCTTCGCGCACGGCATCGGCCAGCATGCGCGCCTCGTGCTCGCGGGCGCTGCCCTTGCGCCAGGCGACACCGATTTCGCGGCCCGCGACCGGCGGGTCGAAGGGCCGGATGGCGAGATCAAGCCGGTCGGCGAGACCCGCATCGATGGCGAGCTTGGGAAGCAGGGTCGCGCCCAGGCCCGATTTCACCATTTGCACCAGGGTGTGCAGCGATGTGGCGGCGAAATCCGAGCGCGCATCCTGAGTGTCCGGCCGGCTGGCCGAGCACACCGCCAAAGCGTGATCGCGCAGGCAATGCCCGTCCTCCAGCAGCAGCAGCGGTTCATCAGCCAGCATGTCCGGGCTCAGCGTTTCGGCCTGGGCCAGCGGGTGGTCCGGCGACGCAGCGAACAGGAATTCGTCTTCCAGCAGGCCAGTGGTTTCGATACCCGGCGCGTCATAGGGCAGGGCGATCAGCGCCGCATCCAGGCGGCGATCCTTCAGCGCGTCCACCAGACGATGTGTCAGATCCTCCCGCAGGAACAGCTCCAGCTTGGGATAATGCTCGCGCAGGCTGGGCAGGGCCTTGGGCAGAAGGAAAGGCGCGATAGTGGGGATGACCCCCAGCCGGAAAGGCCCTGACAGGGGTTCGCCCGCCGCACGCGCCACATGCACGAGGTCTTCGGCTTCGGTCAGCACGATACGTGCGCGCGACACCGCCGCTTCGCCCGCCGGCGTCAGGGCCGCGCCGCGGGCGCCGCGTTCGACCAGGGTCGCGCCGAGAATCGTCTCGAGCTCCTTGATGCCGGCGGACAGGGTGGGCTGGGTGACATGGGCGGCTTCAGCCGCGCGGGAGAATGACCCGTGCTCGGCGAGCGCCAGAAGGAAGGTGAGTTGTCGAAGCGTGGGCAGGTGACTGCTCATTCGGCATCCTGATCGGCTTGTTCGGAAAAGGCAGGAGCGCCCCCTCGGCGGGAGCGCTCCAACTGGGATCTAGTTCAGATCAAAGCGGTCATTGTTCATGACCTTCGTCCAGGCGGCGATGAAGTCCTTGACGAACTTCTCCTTGTTGTCGTCCTGGGCGTAGACCTCGGCATAGGCGCGCAGGATGGAGTTCGAGCCGAACACCAGGTCCGCACTGGTCGCGCCCCACTTCACTTCGCCGGTCTTGCGGTTGCGCACCTCATAGAGGCCGTCTTCCGCCGGATGCCAGCTCAGATCCATGTCGGTCAGGTTGACGAAGAAATCCGTCGTCAGCGCCCCGACCCGGTCCGTGAACACGCCCAGGGACGAGCCGTTGTGATTGACGCCCAGCACCCGCAGGCCGCCCACCAGAACCGTCATTTCATGCGCGGTCAGGCCCAGAAGCTGGGCGCGGTCGAGCATCATTTCCTCGGCGCTGACGGCATACCGGTCCTTCATCCAGTTCCGGAAACCGTCTGCCAACGGCTCAAGCGGTTCAAACGACTCCGCATCGGTCTGTTCGGCCGTGGCGTCGCCGCGGCCCGGCGCGAACGGGACGGCCACGTCAAACCCGGCCTTGGCGATGGCGTCTTCCAGACCCACAACGCCACCCAGCACGATGGCGTCCGCAACCGATGCGCCGGTTTCCTCGGCAATCGGCTCGAGCACGGTCAGCACCCGGTGCAGACGCAGCGGTTCATTGCCCTCCCAGTCCTTCTGCGGCGCCAGACGGATGCGCGCGCCATTGGCGCCGCCACGCTTGTCCGAACCGCGGAAGGTGCGAGCGCTGTCCCACGCCGTGGCGATCAGCTCGGCGGGGGTCAGATCACTGGCCCGGATCGCCGCCTTGACCGCATCAACGTCATAACCCGTCGGACCAGCCGGAATGGGGTCTTGCCAGATCAGGTCCTCATCCGGGACGAACGGGCCGACATAATTGTCCTTCGGACCCATGTCGCGGTGGGTCAGCTTGAACCAGGCCCGCGCGAACGTATCGGCGAAATACTCCGGGTCCTTGCGGAATTTCTGCAAGATCGCGTTGTAGGTCGGGTCCATCTTCATCGCCATGTCCGCATCGGTCATGATGGGATTGTGGCGAATGGACGGGTCTGACGCGTCGACCGGTTTGACATCCTCGGGCATGTCGACCGGTTCCCACTGCCAGGCGCCGGCGGGCGACTTCTTGAGCTCCCACTCATACCCGAACAGATAGTCGAAATAGCCCATGTCCCACTGGGTGGGATGCTGGGTCCAGGCGCCTTCAATGCCGGAGGTGAAGGCGTTGGACGCCTTGCCCTGATGGCCTTCATTCGCCCAGCCGAAGCCCTGGGATTCCACGCTGCAGCCTTCCGGCTCCGCGCCGATCTTGTCCACCGCGCCGCGACCGTGCGCCTTGCCGACAGTGTGGCCGCCACAGGTCAGGGCTGCGGTTTCCTCGTCATTCATCGCCATGCGCTTGAAGGTTTCACGCACCATGGCGGCGGTCTTGAGCGGGTCGGGCTGGCCGTTCACGCCTTCGGGATTGACGTAGATCAGGCCCATATGGGTGGCGGCCAGCGGGTTCTCGAGCGAGGACGCATCTTCAAGATCGCCATAGCGCTCTTCGGACTTGGCCAGCCATTCCGCTTCCGAGCCCCAATAGACATCCGTCTCCGGGCCCCAGATGTCCTCGCGGCCAAAGCCGAAGCCGAAGGTCTCAAGCCCCATATCCTCATAGGCCACAGTGCCCGACAGGATGATGAGGTCGGCCCAAGAGAGCTTGTTGCCGTATTTCTTTTTCACGGGCCACAACAGGCGGCGCGCCTTGTCCAGGCTCGCATTGTCCGGCCAGGAATTGAGCGGCGCGAACCGGATATTGCCCGATCCGCCACCGCCCCGACCGTCTGCGAGACGGTAGGAGCCGGCCGAGTGCCAGGCCAGACGGATCATCAGGCCGCCATAATGGCCCCAGTCCGCCGGCCACCAGTCCTGGCTGTCATGGAGCAGCGCTTTGACGTCGGCCTTGACGGCCTCAAAGTCGAGGCTCTTCACCGCTTCCTTGTAATCGAAGTCGGGGTCCATCGGATTGGTGCGGGCGCCGCGCTGGTGCAGAATGTCGAGATTGAGCGCATTGGGCCACCATTGGGTGACCGGCTTGTCCATCGCGGTATTGCCACCGTGGTGGAACGGGCAACCGCCTGCAGATTTCATATCGTGTCCGTCCATGGTCATGTCCTCCTGGATCAGAACGTCTAGATTGCGCCCAGAATGACGTGAGGCCCATGCATTTATCAAATCGATTTAATCACGGGACCCTATAGTTTTTCCCAATATAGTGCCTCCATGCCTCTTCGAGGCCGGATCACATACGCCCTGCAGTCGGATTGATGCCGAAAGTCAAAAAGCATCTAACTGATTTCATTGAATTATATCGCTAGCAGGCCTTTTATTGATAAATCCTATGGGAGCGACAGGAACAATCCATTGGATTTATCAATAGCCGGGGTTCATATCCAAGAGTGTCGAAGGGCGGCCCTCAACAACCGCCCTCGCGTGAACAATTTCAAACCTGCCAGGAGAGACACACATGCTGGGTATTGGTGATAAGATCCCTGAATTCGAAGTCATGGGCGTCAAGCCGAAGTTCAATCAGCACGAAGAAAACGGTGAGTCCGCTTTCGAGCCGATCACTCAGGATTCCTTCTCGGGCAAGTGGAAAGTCATCGCTTTCTATCCGAAAGATTTCACCTTCGTCTGCCCGACCGAAATCGTCGCGTTCGCCAATCTTGAAGATGAATTTGCAGACCGCGACGCCGTCGTCATGACCGGCTCCGTGGACAATGAATTCTGCAAGCTGGCCTGGCGTCGCGAGCACCCGGATTTGAACGGCCTGAACCAGTGGCAGTTCGCTGACACCACCGGTTCCCTCGTTGACGGCCTGGGCGTGCGTTCCCCCGAAGGCGTCGCCTACCGCTACACCTATATCGTGGACCCGGATGGCGTCATCCAGCACGTCTATGCGACCAACCTCAATGTGGGCCGCAACCCGGAAGACACCCTGCGTGTTCTGGACGCCCTGCAGACCGACGAACTCTGCCCGTGCAACCGCCAGGCTGGCGGCGACACGCTCGCAGCGTAAACGTCTTGCTGAAGGACGGCTCTCACACGAGAGCCGTCCGACGGCGACCAGCCCCGCTACGTTCATGGCGCGCCATGAGCGTAGCCGGACCGGCCGCCCAATGTCCCCCGCCCGATCCTATCCCCCCTTCAGGTGACGGGCGTTCCTGCCCTGCCGGACGGCCGGTCCAAACCTGATACAGAACATGAAAGGACGCGCCATGAGCCTTGACGCCCTGAAGAACCGCCTCCCCGATCACGCCAAGGACATCAAGCTGAATCTCAGCTCCCTGGGCCGTGAAACCGTTCTCGACGATCAGAAGAAATACGGCGTCTTTCTCGCCTCCGCCTATGCCGTGGGCGAGCGCGAAACCCTCAACGACATTGTCGCCGAAGTGGAAGACAAGCTGTCCGCCGAAGCGATCAGCGCCGCCAAGGCCGCTGCGTCCATCATGGGCATGAACAATGTCTTCTATCGCTTCAACCACCTGGTCTCCGCCAGCGATTACAAGACCATGCCGGCCAAGCTGCGCATGAACGTCATCGGCAATCCCGGCGTGGACAAGGCGGACTTCGAACTGTGGTCGCTCGCCGTCTCCGCCATTAATGGCTGCGGCATGTGCATCGATGCGCACGAACACGAACTGCGCAAGGCCGGCCTGACCACCGAACAGATCCAGGCGGCGGTCCGCATCGCCTCCGTGGTGAACGCTGCGGCCGCCGTGATCCGCGCGGAAGCCAATCTCGGCTAACGCCTGATTCACGATCTCTCCTGAGCCCGTCGGGCGGTCCTCAATGACCGTCCCGGCGGGTTTTTTTGTTCACACGCTTGGAAAACGTCATTTTGACAGGGTTTGAACAAGTCCGTATCCTGAAAATATGTCCTACCCGCCCGATCAATCCGAAACGGCCCGCCGGGAGCGGGATTCTGGCTCGGTGAACCGGGCCTGGCGCTGGTTCTCGGAAGCGACGATCAAGGCCGCCGAGAGCTATCGCGACGTGCGCTGGCGCGTGGTGACCGGACATGTGGTGATGGCCGGCATTCTCGTCGTGCTGTCGCGATTGAACCCGACCCTGCCCACCGCGCCCTGGATGCTGATCATCGGTGCGTTCTGGCTGGCTTACGGATTGCGTATGGGCGTCCTCAAGGCCGTCGGCCAATCCACCCGTTCAAGAGATTTGTGATTTACATCTGATAACCTTACGGCGTCAGGTCGTTGACCTCTCCGCATCCGGGCTTAGGCTGGCGCGGTTCTGATATGAGAGCCGCCGGGGAGGGGCCTGTATGAGAGGTTGGTTTAAGATCGCGCTGTGGCAGCGCGTGCTTGGCGCGCTCGTGATCGGCGTGATTTTCGGCGGTATCCTGAGCCGGATCATGGGCGGCGAGGCCGCAGCGAGCTGGCTCGAGACCTTCGTCAAACCGGTCGGTGATCTGTTCATCAACCTGATCCGGATGCTCATCGTCCCGCTGATCCTGACGACGCTGGTGTCCGGGGTCGTGGCGCTTGGCGATCCCAAGAAGCTGGGCTCCATCGGTCTGAAGACCATGGCGCTCTATTTCGCCACTACCTTCTTCGCCAACATCATCGGCATGATTTTCGGCCTGACCTTCCGCCCCGGCGACGGTGTGGATCTGGGCGGCGCCGACGCTGTCCCGGTATCGCGCGAAGCCCCGACGCTCGTCGAGCGGCTTCTGGGCATCGTGCCGGACAACCCCATCGCCGCCCTGGCGGACGGGGATGTGCTGGCGATCATCTTCTTCGCGGTGCTTCTGGGTATTGGCATCCTGATGGCGGGCCGTGACGGCAAGCTGGTGGGCGATGTGTTCACCCAGGCCGCCAATGTGATCCTGAAAGTCACCCATCTGGTGATGGAAGTGGCGCCGTTCGGGGTCTTCGCCCTGGTCAGCCACACCGTGGCGTCGCAAGGTTTTGAAGCGCTCGCCGCCATCGCAGTGCTGATCGCGGCGGTCTATGTGGGCCTGTTCACCCATGCCGTGCTCGTCTATGGCGGCTTCATCCGCTTCGTGCTCGGCCTGCCGGTAATGAACTTCCTGCGCGGCATGCTCGACGCCATCGCCGTGGCCTATTCCACCGCCTCCTCCAGCGCCACCCTGCCGGTGACCATCGCCAACGCCAGCGAAAATCTGGGCGTCAAACGCTCCATCGCCGGTTCGGTGCTGCCGCTGGGCGCCACCATCAATATGGACGGCACGGCGCTGTACTTGGGCATTCTGGCGCTCTTCACGGCCCAGGCCTTCGGCTATGACCTGACGCTGGCGAACTATTTCCTGATCGCCTTCACCGCCTCCATCGTCTCGATCGGGGCGGCCGGCATTCCGTCCGCCTCGCTGTTCTTGCTGGCGATCGTGCTCGACACCTTTGGCGTCAGCGCGGAGCAGGTGGCGATCATTGTGGGCTTCATCCTGCCGGTGGACCGGATCATGGACATGGCTCGCACCGCGCTGAACGTCACCGGCGACGCCACTGTCGCAACGGCTGTGGCCAAGTGGGAAGGCGAGCTGGACGAGGATTGCTATCGCCATCCGGCCGACCAGCCCTATGAGCCGAAAACCACCCCTGACGTGGCCGACGCCGACCGGGACTAGGTCATTCGCATAGGCTGAGACGAGAAGGGGCGGCTCCAGTGACGGGGCCGCCCTTTTTCTTATCTTTGCAGGCCGACCATCCGTGTCATCAGCTGAACCGAACCGCCATCCCGCCCGTATCACCTTATGACGCATTCACAGGAGCGGGACATGACCACAGGCTTTCGGATACTTTCAGGACTGGGCGCCATCGCGCTCCTCATCGCCATTGTCTGGGCGTCCATGACAGCCGGGCAGTCGCTCTCTGAAGCGGTGGGGTGGCTGGTGTCAGAACCCTGGGGCGTGGTCAGCCTGATTGATCTGTATCTGGGCTTTGTGCTGATCGCGATCCTGATCTGGGTGTTTGAACCCAACAAGCTGATCGCATTGGCGTTTATCCTGCCGCTGCCCATCCTCGGCAATGTCTGGAGCGCGGTCTGGCTGGCCTGGCGCCTGGGACGGATCGCCCGCACGTCCCGAACCCCGCGCGAATAAATCATGACAGGCGCAGCCGCGTGAGATGACAGGAGCGCTGTGCGGCCCTAAATGGCCCGCATGAGCCAGCCGCCCCTCACCCCGGATCGCCTCGACCCCAAACAGGCGGCGCTCGCCGCCTTTTCGGGCTATTTCATCTGGGGCCTGTCGCCGATCTTCTACAAGTTCCTGGCGTTCGCGAACCCCAGCGAGATCGTGCTGCAACGGGTGGTCTGGTCGGCGCCCATTCTGTTCGCGCTCCTGTATGTCAGCCGACGGCTCGGTCCCGCGCTCAGCGTGCTCAATGACCGCAAGACCCTGATAGTGCTCGTGTGCACGGCCCTTCTGATCGGGGCGAACTGGTGGGTCTATATCTTCTCGGTCAATTCAGGCCGCGTACTGGAAGCCTCGCTGGGCTATTACATCAACCCGCTGATGAATGTGGCGGTGGGCCTGTTTGTCGCCAAAGAACGTTTCAGCCTGTTGCGCGCCATCGCGATCGGCCTGGCGGTGCTGGGCGTGATCAATCAGATCGTCACCGTGGGACATCTGCCCGTCTTCGCGCTGATCATGGCGGGCACGTTCACCGCCTATGGCTATGTGCGCAAGACCATCCAGGTGGATGCCCGGGTCGGCCTGTTCTGGGAGACGCTGATCATGGCGATCCCCTCCCTGTTCGTGCTCACGGTGTTCGAGATTCAGGGCGGCGCGCAGGCGGGCCATTTCTTTGACGGGCCCCATTACGCGATCCTGCTGATGATGACCGGCCCGATGACGGTGCTGCCGCTCCTCCTGTTCCTGACCGGCGCGCGGGGCTTGAGCTTTGCGATCATCGGCGTGTTGCAGTTCGTGGCGCCCACCCTGCAGTTCATTGTGGGGCTCATGTATGGCGAACCCTTCAGCCTGGCCTATCTCGCCACCTTCATTTTCATCTGGTTAGGGCTGGCCGTCTTCGTGTTCGAGCTTCTACACTTCGAGCGAAAACAAAAACGTGCGGGGATACGGCCCGCCTGACTGCCCGGAGGAATTGATGTCTCACCCACCCATGCCGCCCGCCCAGAGGATTGATGTGGGGGAGGTGACGCTCTCGGTGCATCTGGCCGGCCCCGAGGACGGCGTCCCGGTCCTTCTGATGCATGGCTGGCCGGAGCTGGCGCTGAGCTGGGCGCAGCAGATCGCGGATCTGGCGAACGCGGGATACCGGGTGATCGCGGCGGACAATCGCGGTTTTGGCGCCTCTGACGCGCCGCACCCGGTGGACGCCTATGGCGTGGATCATCTGGTGGGTGACTTCACCGGCTTGCTGGATGCGCTGGGCATCGAGAAAGCGGTCTGGGTCGGCCATGACTGGGGCGGTATTCTGATGTGGCACGCCGCCTGTCTGGTCCCCGAACGGTTTCTGGGCGCGGTGGGCGTGAACACCCCGCACCTGCCGCGCGGCTCGGTCCCGCCCACAGAGGTCTTCCGCGAGCGCGGCGGCGAGGATCATTACATCGTCGCTTTCCAGGACGAGGCGATGGACGATTACTTCAAGGGGCGCGAAGACGACTTCTTCGCCTTCAGCTTCGCCGCCCCGGCGCCCAGCGCCGATCTCGACAAGCTGCCCGATTCCATCACGCACCTGCCCAAGCGGTTCGATAATTTCGTCAAACGCGGCGGTCTCAAGAGCGAGGATGATTGCGTCGTCCCGCCCGAAATCCGCAAGGTCTACGCCGAAACCTATGCGCGCACCGGGTTTCGCGGCGGCATGAACTGGTATCGCAATTTCGATGCGAACTGGGAACGACTCGGCGGTGTGGATCACCGGCTCTCCATGCCGTGCCAGATGATCTCGGCGGAGTGTGATTACATGCTGCCGCCCAAGCTGGCGGGCTGGATGCCGATCCTGTGCAAGGATCTGGACATGAACGTGATCGAGGATATCGGCCACTGGACCCAGTATGAGGCGCCCGCCGAGCTGTCCGAACTGATGCTGGGCTGGCTCAAGACCCGTTTTCCTAACCCATGAGGCCGTCATGGCGCGCTATGAAAACATCGTCATCCTGACCGGCGCCGGCGTATCCGCGGAATCCGGGCTGGGCACGTTCCGCGATGAAGGCGGGCTGTGGGCCAAGTTCGATCCCATGAAACTCGCCACGCCCGAAGCCTTTGAGGCCGATCCCGACACAGTGCTGGGCTTTTACAATGCGCGGCGCGCGAACCTCGCGGACGCCAAGGCCAATGCCGCCCATTTCGCCCTGGCCGAGCTGGAACAGAACTGGATGCTCGATGGCCGGGCGAATTACCTTCTGGTCACCCAGAACATTGATGACCTGCATGAACAGGCGGGCTCGGCGGGCCTGCTGCACATGCATGGCGAATTGCTGAAAACCCGCTGCACCCGGTGCGGCCATCTGTTTTCCGACCGAGAGGACATGACGCGTGAGCGCCCCTGTCCGGGCTGTGGCAAGGCCGGCGGCCTGCGTCCGCATGTGGTCTGGTTCGGGGAAATGCCGCTCGGGCTCGATCAAATCTATGCCGCCCTCGACCGGTGCGATCTGTTCGTTGCGGTCGGCACGTCCGGCACGGTCTATCCCGCCGCCGGCTTCGTCGCCGAAGCCCGCCGGGGCGGCGCCCATACGGTCGAGCTGACCCTTGAGCCGGGCGAAATCAGCGATCTGTTCGAAGAAACACATTACGGGCCGGCGACCGAAGTGGTGCCGCACTGGGTGCGGGGGCTGGGCTAGTCGCCTTATAGGTCCCCAGGGCAAGCCCGAGGACCGAGACCATAGTGCTCAAACCTCTCGGCCTTCGGACTTGATCCGGAGGCCCATACCGTCCTTGCCTACCCCTCAAGCCCCGCCAGCGCGCGCGCGAACTCCTTCGCCTTGAAGGCCTGCAGATCGGCTTCGCCTTCACCCACGCCAATGAAATGGATGGGCAGCTTGAAGCGTTCGGCGACCTGGACCAGCGCGCCGCCTTTCGCCGTGCCATCAAGCTTGGTCATGATGACGCCGGTAACATTGGCGGTTTCCATGAAGGCTTCGGCCTGGGAAATGGCGTTCGAGCCCACTGTCCCGTCGAGCACCAGCAACACATGATGCGGCGCGGTCTCGTCGATCTTCCTGATGACGCGGATGATCTTCTTGAGCTCATCCATCAGCTCGGCCTTGTTCTGCAACCGGCCGGCCGTGTCGATCAGAACCGCATCGGACTGATCGGAACGGCCTTGCTGAATGGCGTCAAAGGCCAGACCCGCAGCATCCGCACCCAGCTCTCGCGACAGGCATTTCGCCCCCGCGCGCTCTGACCAGACCTGAAGCTGCTCGACGGCGGCGGCGCGGAAAGTATCGCCCGCGGCGGTGACCACATCGGCGCCCTCGCGCGTCATCTTCACCGCGATCTTGCCCAGCGTCGTGGTCTTGCCCGAGCCGTTCACGCCCACAAACACGACCACACTCGGCGTCGCGCCGGTCATGTCGAGCGGCTGCTCATAGGGCTGCAGGGTTTCAGCGACCACGTCGGCCAGCGCTTCGCGGATCTCGAGATCGCTGACATCCTTGTCAAAACGGTCCTTTGCGAGACGGGCGACGACCTTGGCGGCCGTGGGCGCGCCGATATCCGCCGCGATCAGCAATTCCTCAAGCTCGTCGAGCGCCTCCTGATCGAGCTTGCGCTGGGTGAACAGCGAGCTGAGCCCGTCACTGAGACGGGAGGAGGATTTCTTCAGACCCGCAGCGAGGCGGGCGAAGAAGCCTTTCTTCTCTTCAGCCGGTTCAGGCTGGGGCTCGGACGGGGTCTCATCCGCCACCGGATCGGCTGCGTCGGGCTCAGACAGTGTTTCAGCCAGCGCTTCGATCCCGCTGGCCTGCGCGGGGGTTTCGGCGATGTCGTCAGGGCTTGGCGCCGCCTCGTCGACAACCGCTTCAGCGCGTTCTTCCACCTGCGGATCAGGATCGACGGGCGCAGGCGCCGGCTCGGCCGGGCGCGGTTCATTAAGATGTTCAGGCGCTTTTTCGACGTCGGCGATGACCGCGGATTCAACCGGGGCTTCGGGTTCGGCCTCAGCCTCTGTGTCCGGCGCTTCAAGGGCCGGAGCCTCAGAGGGAGCCTCGTCTTTCTTCTTTTTCTTGCCGAAACCGAATTTGAACCAGCTCACCGGGCAGCCTCCAGCGGTGTTGCGAACAGGGCTTTCTCGTCATGCCCGGTGATGATCGCCCGGACAAGCGCGCCGGGCCGGGCGCTGGATTGCATGCGCACAGGCGTAAAGTCATCCGCGCGGGCGAAGCCGGGCTTTTCAACCAGCACCGTCATCTCATGGCCAACGCGCGACGCCAGATGACGTTGCAGCGCGTCATGCGATTTCGCGCGCAGCCGCGCCGCGCGTTCCTTGACCACTTCGCGGTCCACTTGCGGCATGCGCGCAGCGGGCGTTCCGGGGCGCGGCGAATAGGGGAAGACATGGACGAAAGCGAGGTCGCACTCGTCCACAAGCCGCAGCGAGTTCTGGAACATCTCTTCGGTCTCGGTCGGGAAGCCTGCGATGAGGTCCGCGCCAAAGGCGATGTCCGGACGCACGGCGCGCAGGCGTTGGGCCAGCGCAATGGCGTCATCGCGCGAGTGTCGCCGCTTCATGCGCTTGAGGATCATGTCATCGCCCGCCTGAAGCGAGAGGTGCATATAGGGGCAGAGCCGCTCTTCCTCGGCGATGGCGCGGAACAGATCCTCGTCAATCTCGATGGCGTCGATGGACGACAGGCGCAGGCGCTGAAGCTCGGGGACCTGCTTGAGGATGGCCCGCACCAGACGACCCAGCTTGGGCGTTCCGGGCAGGTCCTGACCCCAGCTGGTCATGTCCACGCCGGTCAGCACCACTTCGGAATGGCCGGTCTCCACCAGACGCTTGACCTGATCGACCACCTCACCGGCCGGCGCGGAGCGCGCATTGCCGCGGCCATAGGGAATGATGCAGAAGGTGCAGCGGTGATCACACCCGGTCTGCACCTGCACATAGGCGCGGGCGCGACCATCCAGACCATCGACGAGATGGCTGGCGATCTCGCTGACCGCCATGATGTCATCCACCTTCACCTTGTCGCCGCCGCCAATGACGGTGGATTTGAAGGTTTCCGGACGCAGCTTCTCGGCATTGCCAAGCACCTGGTCGACCTCGGCCATTTTCGCAAACTGGTCGGGATCGATCTGGGCGGCGCAACCGGTGACGATCATGCGGGCGTCGGGCCGCTCGCGCTTCATCCGGCGAATGGTCTGGCGCGCCTGACGCACCGCCTCGTTGGTCACAGCGCAGGTATTGATGATCACCGCGTCTTCCAGCCCGCCTGCGCGCGCGTGATCGCGCATCACTTCGGACTCCCAGGCGTTCAGCCGGCAGCCGAAGGTGACGATCTCCACATCGCGCCCCTCTGAAGTCTCAGGGGACAGGGCAGGGTTTTCCACAGGTGTGCTCATGAGCGCGCAAAGTGGGGTTGAGACGCCCTTCGGTCAAGCGGGGAAGGGAGTCTGCAAGGCGGGTATGCGTTTGGAGCGTTGCTGGACCCTACCCCTCTCCCCCTTGTCCAAGGGGGAGAGGCTGGGTGAGGGGGTGCGCTTCAGCGCACAACCAGCCTGAAGGATCAAGCGCCGCTCACCCCTCACCTGTCCTCTCCCCTCAGAAAGGGGAGAGGGACGCTCACAAGCGTTTCGTAGTTGTCTTTGATTTTAAGAGGCTGTCATTCGCCGGTTCATGCGGGGATGACAGGGTGAGAAAGCTATTCACTTATCGTCATCCTGACGAACGTCAGGACCTAGGGGATCACAGGGCGCCTATGGGCCCCGGATCCCCTGATCAAGTCCGGGATGACGCTAGTTGGAAAGAGAGAGAGGAATTAAACGCCGCTCAGATCGAGCTCCCGCTCCAGCACCACGGGGCCGGACAGATGCACATGGCCCTGATCATCCCAGCGCACGGGCAGTTTGCCGCCATCCGCCTCGATCACCGCTTCGCGGTCCACAAGCCCCTGTCGATGCAAGGCGACCAGAGCCGCGCACGCCCCCGTTCCGCACGCCAGCGTCAGCCCAGCGCCGCGTTCGAACACTTTCAGGCGGACATCATCGCGATCGCGCACCTGGGCGAAGCCGGCATTGACCCGTTCAGGAAACAGCGGGTCGTGCTCCACACACGGTCCGATCTCCGACAGCGCCAGGGCCAGAACATCCTCGACCGCAAAGACCACATGGGGGTTGCCCATGGACACCGCACCGGGACCTTCCAGCCGTCCGCCATCAGGCAGGTTGACGCCGAAATCCAGCCGCACCGTCTCCATGGGCAGCGATAACGGGATCTCCCGCCAGTCCAGACGCGCCGGGCCGAGATCCACTTCCGCGGCGCCGCCATCAAGCCTTCGGGCCTGCATCAGGCCGCCCGTGGACGTGAACCGCAGCTGGGGCTTTGCGCCGTCTTCAAACAGCAACCAGGCCGCCGCGCGCGTGCCATTGCCGCAGGCGCCCACTTCGCCGCCATCATTGTTCCAGACCCGCAGATCCGCATCCGCGTCATCGGACGGGTCCAGCACGATGAGCTGATCAAAGGGATGCACAGCCCGCATCGCCTCGATCTGATCCGCAGCATAGGCGGCGGGGCCCGACGCCTCGCGACGATCGATGACGATGAAGGCGTTCCCCGCCCCGTTCATGGCGTATGCTCTCATGACCGCACCGATACGCTTGTCTGCGTCCGCCTGCAAGATGACGCGCGCGTAACACAGTATCACTTTGACCGCGGGCTCAACGCCCTGTTCAATGCACGCCGTCGCTCAACTAGGGGAGAGCATGATGCGCCGCTGGGGTTATCACCTGTCCGCCGCTGCCGCCGTTCTGGCGCTCGCGGCCTGTTCGCCATCCGAACAAAGCAATACGACCGAAACCGAGGAGTCCGGTGTGACAGACACCGCCAACCTGCCCGGCGCGGAGCTGAACGCCGCGATCCAGGCGGAAACCGAAAGCCTTGAATGGCTTGAAGAGGTGGAAGGCGAACGCGCCCTCGCCTTCGCGACCGAGATGAACGAGCAGTCGCTCGACCGCCTGACCTCGGACCCGCGCTATGACACGCTGTACAATCAGGCGCTTGAAGTTCTGCAATCCACCGACCGCATTCCCTATGTCGGCGTGCGCAACGGCGAGCTGTGGAATTTCTGGCAGGACGCCGACCACGTCAAAGGCCTGTGGCGCAAGACCTCGGTGGAAAGCTACGCCACCGAAAACCCGGAATGGGATGTGGTGCTCGATCTCGACGCCCTGGGCGAAGCCGAAGGCCATAACTGGGTCTGGCGCGGCGCAGATTGCCTGGCGCCCGATTACACCCGCTGCATGATCACGCTGTCCGATGGCGGCTCTGACGCCGCGGTGCGCCGTGAATTCAACATGGAAACCCGCGAGTTCATCGAGGACGGCTTTGTCATTGATGAAACCAAGGGCTCAACCGCCTGGATTGATGACGACACCCTGCTGATCGCCACCGCGCTCGATCCGGCCGAAGCCACCCAGTCGGGCTATCCCTTCGTGGTGAAACGCTGGACCCGCGGCACGCCGATCGAAGAGGCCGAAGTCGTCATTTCCGGCGAGGAAAGCAATGTGGGCGTCTGGCCCGCCCGTTTCGAACAGGCGGACGGCACGGCCTACATGATGGCCATCCAGGCCGCGAGCTTCTTTGAAAGCGTCTATTATTACCTGCCCGACGGCGCGACCGGCGAGCCGGTGCAGATGCCGCTGCCGCGCAAGTCCAGCCCGCAAACCCTGTTTGACGGTCAGCTGGTCTTCTCCATCGAAGAGGAATGGACCCCGGTCGAGGGCGGCGAAACCTACCCCACCGGCTCGATCCTCAGCTTTGACATGGGCGCGTTCGTTGAAACCGGCGAACTGCCGAGCGTCGAAGTCGTGTTCACGCCGAACGAACGCCAGTCCATTGGCAGCGTCGCCACCACCCAGAACCACCTTCTGATGGTGATCAACGACAATGTTGTGGGCGGCCTTGAAGCCTTCACCCGCAGCGATGCCGGCTGGACCAGCGAAAGCGTGGAAACGCCGGAGAACGCCTCGATCTCCATCGTCACCGCCGATGAGCAGTCCGATCTGGCCTATGTGAACGTGGAAGGCTTCCTGGAGCCTGAAGCGCTCTACCGCCTGACCGCCGATCTCGAGCTGGAAGCGGCGAAATCCGCCCCGTCCTGGTTTGATGCGGAAGGCCTTGTGGTCGAACAGCGTCAGGCCGAAAGCACCGACGGCACGATGATCCCGTACTTCGTGGTCCATGCCGAAGGCGCGGAAGGGCCCCAGCCGACGCTGCTCTACGCCTATGGCGGCTTCCAGGTCAGCCTGACCCCGTCCTATTCGGGCACGCGCGGCCGCATGTGGCTGGAAAACGGCGGCACCTATGTGCTGGCGAACATCCGCGGCGGCGGCGAGTTCGGTCCGGCCTGGCACCAGGCGGGTCTGCGCACCAACCGTCAGCGCATCTATGATGACCTGATCGCGGTCGCCGAAGACCTGATCGATGACGGCGTGACCACGTCGGACCAGCTGGCGGTTCAGGGCGGCTCCAATGGCGGGCTTCTGACCGGCGTGATGTACACCCAGCGTCCCGATCTGTGGGGCGCGGTGATCAGCCAGGTGCCGCTGCTGGACATGCTGCGCTTCCACACACTGCTGGCGGGCGCCAGCTGGCAGGACGAGTACGGCTTCCCGGACGAGAATCCTGAAGAGCGCGCCTTCCTGCGTTCGATCTCGCCCTTCCACAATGTGGAGACCGGCGTCGACTATCCGCCCATGTTCCTTCTGACCTCCACCAAGGATGACCGCGTCCATCCGGGTCACGCCCGGAAGCTGGCCTATCTCCTCAACGAGATGGAGCAGGACGTGCTGTATTATGAAAACATGGAGGGCGGCCACTCCGCCGCCGCCAACCTTCAGGAAAGCGCGCGTCGTCTGGCGCTGGAATACACCTTCCTGATGGAAGAACTCATGGATGAGGACGAAGCCGAAGGCAGCGAAGGCTAAGGCGAATTCTCTTCCGATCTGATCAGGCCCCGGCGTTCCGCGTCGGGGCCTTTTCTTTACCAAATGGAAACCCTCATAAAGGGTCGCCTTTAACAGGCATTCTTGAGACCTATATAGTTGTAATATACGCGAGCTGTGCAGAGGTGCGCTATGGTCGCCGATATTGCAAGTGGAGTGGGTTATCTGGCTGATCTGTACCGGACCCCGCCCCGTGAGTCCGATCCCGCTCTGATCAATTCCACCGCCGCCAGCGATGCCGCGGCCGTCCGGCCTGTGGAACGGGCTGACAGCGCCCAGGATCGGCAGGATCGCGGCGCGGCGCAGAACCGGTCCTCCGAAGAGGAAACGCCGACCCGCTCCGCCGCGGCGGAAGGGTTTGCGCAAGCCAGCCAGGATCGCTTGAACGCCTCCACCAATGCCGTGCTTCTGGAGGTGCAGGAGCAGCGTCTGGCCACGCGTTCCCAGGAACCGCCCCAGCCGACCCGTGAACCGGCCGAGACGCCGGAGCCGCCTGAAGCGCGCGCTGAGACGGCGCCGGCGCCGGCGCAGCCCGTTGATGCCCAAGAGCCCAGCATTGCCGCCCGGTTGAGCGAGGCGCAGCAGGCGGAAACGCTACAGCGTCAGGCCCGGTCTGATGAACTGGAGACGCGTGAGCAGCGCGCCGATCAGACCCGCACCGTGATTGAAGAGGGCCGCCAGCAAACCGAGACGATCCGCGAGGCCCAGCGTGAAGACGCCGGCGCACGTCAGGACCAGCGGCTCGATAGTCGGATCGATGACAATCTGAACCGGGCCGAGCCCGCAGACAGTCCGCGTGACGCTGAACTGAACACCCGTCCTGAAGCCCCTGCGCAACAATCCGAGGACCCGTCTGATGACGGCCTGAACGCCGCCGCCCGGGCCGCCCAGGAGGTGAACCCGACCACGGCCGCGCTGGAACAGGCGCAAGAGCCTGAGGAAACCGCAACGCTGCGCGCCGAGATCGCGCCACGACCCGATGAGCCTCTGGAAGCTGACGAGACCGGACCCGCCGCCGTCACACGGCCTGAAACCGGAGCCAGCATCGGCGATGTGGATGCCGAAGTGACAACGCCCAATACCCGGTTTGAAACGCGGTTCGACCGCGCGGACAGCGGGCTCTCCACCCGTGATAACGGGCTCAGCCAGACCGATCCGACCCCCTCACTCGTGGATCGGCTGAGCGAGACCGCTCAGGAGCCTCAGCGCGTCAGGCAGGTCAGCCAACCGCTGGATAACAACCTTGATAACGCCGTGACCCCGCAGGAAATCGCCCAGAGCGGCGTGAATCTCAGGGTCTAGCGTTCAAAGAACAGGGCTGGGCGATGTGAGAGCGCCCCGGAGACCTCAAGCCTCCGGGGCGTTTTCTTGTGCCCTATCCGCGCAGCGATGCGCCGGCTTTCTGGGCGTTGGCGATGATCTTGGCGCTGATCGCCTCGATCTCCTTGTCGGTCAGGGTCTTGTCGGTCGGCTGGATGGTGACTTCCAGCGCCAGCGAGACCTGGCCTTCGGGCACGCCCTGGCCCTGATAGACATCAAACAGCGCCACATCGGTGATGAGCTGTTTCTCCGCGCCCTTGACCGCCTTGATCAGATCCGCGGACGGCGCAGACGCATCCATGAGGAAGGCGTAATCGCGCTTGACCGCCATCAGGCCGGACAATTCCAGCGGCGGACGCGCCTTGAGCGCTTTCTTCTTGGTCGCCGGGATGGCGTTGAGGAAGACCTCGAACGCCAGCACGCGGCCATCCACATCCAGCGCCTTGAGCGTCTTGGGATGGATTTCGCCGAACTCGGCCAGCACGTTCGGGCCCAGACGCAGCACGCCCGAGCGGCCCGGATGCCAGTAATCGCGCGCATCGGCGGTCACTTGCAGCTTGTCCACCGGGGCGCCCGCCGCGTCCAGAGCCGCCATGGCGTCCGCCTTGATGTCAAAGACGTCCGGAGCGCCCTCGCCCCGCCAGTCACGCGCGGCGACCACCCGGCGCACGCCGGCGACCACGGTCTGCTGCCCCTTGGGCGTATCATCAAGATAGATCGGCCCCGCCTCGAAGAAGCGAGCGTCATCAAAACCGCGATCGGCGCTTTTCTGCACGCTGGTCAGAAGATGGATGAGCGCGGAAGGGCGCATCACATCAAGCTCGGTGCTGATCGGGTTTTCCAGCACCAGACCCTTGCCGACGCCGCCGAACAGGTCGGCCTGATCAGACCGGCAGAAGGACCAGGTGATGGCTTCGCGATAGCCGCGATTGGCCGCTGACCGGCGCGCGGCGCGCACCCGGTTCTGAAGCTCGGTCGCCGGGGCGTCAAACCGCTCGCCTTCAGGACGACGGAAGGAGACGACCGGCAGATTGTCATAACCCGCAATGCGCGCCACATCCTCGATGAGGTCCGCCTGCATCGTGGCGTCACGACGCCAGCTGGGCACGCTCACTGTCCAGCGTTCGCCGCGGGTGACGCCAAAGCCCAGCGAGACGAGGATCTCCTCGATCCGGTCCTCGCTCAGCTCCAGACCCAGAAGCCGCTGGATGCGGGACGGATCGAACGCGATGTCGTCCGGGCGCGCCGGGGCTTCACCCGACACGGTCACTTCAGACGCTTCACCGCCGCCATATTCCAGGATCAGCGCGGTGGCGCGTTCAATGCCATCCACCGGGCTTTCAGGATCCACGCCCCGCTCGAAGCGGTATTTGGCGTCCGATTCAATGCCCAGCGCCCGGGCGGACTTGCGGATGATGGCCGGGTCAAACCAGGCGCTCTCCAGGAAGACATCCGTGGTCTCGGACGAGCAGCCTGAATACTGGCCGCCCATAATGCCCCCAAGACCCAGTGCGCGCTCATCATCGGCGATCACGCAATCGGTTTGCGACGGGGTGTAGGTCTTTTCATCGAGCGCCACATGAGCGTCCGCCTCGCCCCGGCCCTGACGCGCATACAGCGTGGCGCCGATTTTCGTCATGTCATAGACGTGCAGCGGGCGGGCATAATCGAACGCCACATAATTGGTCACATCGACCAAGAGGTTCTTGGGCTTGATGCCAATGGCCAGGAGGCGCTTCTGCATCCAGTCCGGCGAGGGACCGTTCTTGACGCCCTTGATCACCCGGCCGGCAAAGATCGGGCAGGCTTCGGGCCAGTCCAGCTTCACCGTCACCGGGCAGGGGAAACTGCCCGGAACCGGTTTAACCGGGCCGGTTTTCAGCGTGCCGGCGCCCGCCGCGGCGAGGTCGCGCGCAATACCATAAACGCCCAGCCAGTCGGGGCGGTTCGGGGTGACTTCGAAATCGATGACCGGATCATTCACGCCCAGCGCCTCGGCGGCGGGGGTGCCCACCGGCCAGTCGCCCTGAAGATCGGCGATGCCGTCATGATCCTCGCCCGCCTCGATCTCCTTGGCCGAGCACATCATGCCATGGCTCTCGACGCCGCGGATCTTGCGCGGCTTCTTGTCGAGACTGAAATCAAGGCCGGGAATATACGCGCCCAGCGGCGCATAGATCGCCGTCATGCCCGCCCGCGCATTGGGCGCGCCGCAAACGATCTGTTTGGTCCCGTCCCGGGTCTCCACCGTGCAGACCCGCAGCTTGTCCGCATCCGGATGCGGCTGGGCGTCGGTCACATAGGCGGTGGAGAAATCGGCCAGCTTGGCGCCCGGATCTTCAATCTCCTCGATCTCCAGACCGGCCATGGTCATCGCCTCGTCGAGCTGGGCGAGGCTGAGATCAGTGTCCAGATGCTCTTTGAGCCAGGAATAGGTGAATTTCATCGGTCAGGTCCAAAGGGTCGGAGAGTTAGAGATTGCTGACGCCCTCGGCAGGGCAGGCGTCCACAGATTCAGGTTTCGGGGTGGCGGCGCCGCTCGTATGCGCGATCCAGCATTCATCCAGAACCGAGCAATAGCACACGTCCACGGTGTAGTTGCTGGCGAGGTCGTACATCATCTCGACAGCGTCATCGCCGTCTGCGCGCAATAACTGGAACGAGAAGACCTCGACCGTGTCGCCCGCACCGATGATGCGTCCGGAGACGCTGGTCGCAGAGCGACCGGTATGTCCTGGAAACAAGTCTGACAGCGCTTCCAGATCGGTCACGAGCGCGCCCTGGTAGAAGACGGCGATGGAATCGATCCGGGCCGGACCAACACCGGCGTTCTGGATGTTGAGCCCCTGGACAATGTCATCGTCCCGCTGGGTGGAAAAACCATCCACCTGCAAGGCCGGCCAGACCGAGGCGCGGATTTCCTGGCGCATCACCCGGCCCTGATCCCAGGCCACAAACAGCGCAATAAGCGCCGCCACCGCGGCGGCCAGGGTGCCGAAGGCTTGCAGGTAATTGGAATCAAGCCGCATCGCGCGCGTCCTAGCTCAAACCCGTGGCGAGATTCGCCTGCAGGAGCGGGCTGAAGCCGTAATGGCTCAGCCAGCGGGTGTCCGGCTCGAAGAAGGGTCGCAGATCGGGCATGCCGTATTTGAGCATGGCGAGACGGTCCACGCCCATGCCGAAGGCGAAGCCCTGGTACTCGTCCGGATCGAGACCACACGACTTGATCACATTGGGATGGACCATGCCGCAGCCCAGGATTTCCATCCATTTGTCGCCCGAGCCCACTTTCACCGCGTCGCCCACGCGCTCATAGCGCACATCCATTTCCGCGCTCGGCTCGGTGAAGGGGAAGTGGTGGGGGCGGAAGCGCGCCTCGACGGTGTCGGTCTCGAAAAAGGCCGCGACGAAATCCATCAGGCAGCCCTTGAGGTGGCCCATATGGGTTTCCTTGTCGATCACCAGGCCCTCGACCTGGTGGAACATCGGCGTGTGGGTCTGGTCCCAGTCACAGCGATACACCCGGCCCGGCGCGATGATGCGGATTGGCGGCTTGTTCTTGAGCATGGTGCGGATCTGCACCGGACTCGTATGCGTGCGCAGGACTTTTGGCGTTTCGCCATCCTCCGCCTTCATGAAGAAGGTGTCGTGGGTGTCGCGCGCGGGGTGATCGGGCGGGAAATTGAGGGCGGTGAAGTTATGGAAGTCGTCTTCCACATCCGGCCCCTCGGCCACGGCGAAGCCCATATCGGCGAAGATCACCGCCAGCTCTTCCATCACCTGGGCGACCGGGTGCAGCGAGCCTTGCGCCTCGCGCTTCACCGGGCGGGTGACGTCCACGCTCTCACTGGCGAGCGCCGCGTTCAGGGCCGCGTCTTCCAGGGCCGTCTTCTTGGCCTCGACCAGCGCGTTCAGGCGATCCTTCAGACCGTTGAGCGCCGGGCCCATCACCTGGCGCTCTTCCGGGCTCATCTTGCCCAGCTCGCGCATTTTCAGGGACACCTCGCCCTTCTTGCCCAGGGCGCCGACGCGCAGGGCGTCGAGCGCGGCAAGATCGGACGCCGCTTCAATATCGGCGGACAGGCGCGCTTCCAGCGCTTCAAGATCGGAAGAGGCGGTCATTGGTCACTCCGGGGATCGGACGAGCGGTTATTCAGATAGGGGTTTAGCGAGGCCCGCGCCTGATCTCAAACGCGAAAACGCCCGCCTGCAGCATCTGCAGGCGGGCGCTTGTCACAAGCTGTCGAACAAACGGGTTCGACTTAGCCCTGCAGAGCCTGCTTGGCCTGTGCGACCAGCGAGGCGAAGGCTTCGGGCTCATGCACGGCGATGTCGGCGAGGACCTTGCGGTCCAGCTCGATGCCGGCCTTGTTGAGCCCGTCCATAAAGCGGGCATAGGTGAAGTCGTTCAGACGGGCAGCAGCGTTGATCCGCTGGATCCACAGCGCGCGGAAAGTCCGCTTTTTCGCGCGGCGGTCGCGATAGGCGTACTGACCCGCCTTCTCCACCGCCTGGTTGGCAGTGCGGAAGGTGTTCTTGCGACGGCCATAATAGCCTTTCGCTTGGGAAATGATCTTCTTTTTCCGGGCATGACGGGCCGGACCGGAGGACACGCGAGCCATAGGGCTGTCTCCTAAATCTCGTTACAAGGTGGGCTGAGCCGTCCGCCTTAGCGGTTGTACGGCATGTAGGTGCGCTTGACGACTTTCGCGTCCGGAGCAGCCAGGGCGGTGGTGCCGCGCTTCTGACGGATCTGCTTCGGGGTGCGTTTGATCATGCCGTGGCGCTTGCCCGCCTGGCCGGCCAGAACCTTGCCGGAGGCCGTGACCTTGAAACGCTTCTTGGCGCTCGACTTGGTCTTCAGTTTCGACATTTCGCTCTCCATTCCTGCGGGGAAATCGGGCCCTGAGGCCCGTCATTCCAGCGTTCTCGGCTGCCCGGCATGTCGATAAGGCCGGGGTGGCCGGTGAGTAAGAGCGCGGGTTATACGCGTCCCCACTCAAAATGCAAGGCGCCCCGGACGGGCCGAGGCGCCTTTTACACCGGGTCGACGCGCCCTAGTCGGACGGCGCGTCGAATTCGGAAATCATCAGCTCGGCCGAGGCCGGTTCACCGCTGAACACGCCCACATAGATGTCATAGACGCCGCTCATGGCGTTGCCGAACTCCAGCGCCGGGCTCAGGCCCGGACCGCCATCATCATTACAGCGCCAGCTGCCATCGGGCATGTTGATCGCCAGCGTGGTGTCCCGCTCGCCCTCGACATAGATCGACAACGGACCATCGCCCCCCGTCCAGTCCAGCTGGGCCGTCGGCGCCATGGTGTAATGGCCCGCACACCAGTCTTCATCCGAAGCAATGCCCGACATGGACGCTTCAAGCGAGCCGCCAGCCTCGATCTGGATGCGATAGGGGTCCGGCACAAAGCCCGCCTCCAGCGCATGATCGCCGAACAGGGCCGGCTGGCTGATATCCACGCGCGAATTGACCGGATCGGCGCCGCCGCCAATCTCGGAAATGTACAGCGTCGCGTCGGACGTTTCGCCTTCGCCGTAGAACCGACCCACATAGATATCGTACACGCCGCTTGGCGCGTTCTCGACGGTGAGCAGCGGATTAACACCCATGCCCCCGTCATCATCGCACATCCAGGCGCCGTCCGGGCCGTTCACCACCAGGGTGGTGTCGTCATCAGAGATGGCCGAGATGAAGAGAGGGGCATTGCCGCCCGCCTCGTAAGTCAGCTCATAGGTCGGCTCGCGCGTGATATCGCCCGTGCAATACCCGATCGCGGTCACACCATCTTCAACCGCCATGCCCGCCTGGATCGGGCCGCCGGCCTCGACCTCGATGACGGACGGATCCGGCAGGAAACCGGCGCGCAGGACGCCTGCGCCGAAGCGGGGCGTCGCCGTCAGATCAAGACGCCGATCAACGCCCTGATAGCCTATTTCGGAAATGGACAGCACGCCGGCGTCCGTTGCGCCGCGATCGCCCAGAAGCCCCGCCCAGATGAGGTATTCACCGCTTTCAGGGCTGTCGATGTGGAGCCCCGGGTTCAGGCCCACAGCGTCATCATTGCAAAGCATCTCGCCAGAGGGCGTCTGGACCGCCAGCACGCCGTCGCGTTCGCTTTCCATGGCGATATAGAGCGGCAGGGACCGGGCCCGATAACTCAGCGCCAGATCGGCAGCCTCACCGGCATAGCCATAGCACATATCGCCCAGGCTCTCGAGACGCGCGCCGCCGCCGGCGACGACTTCAATCTCGTAAGGATCATTACGGAATCCGGACCGCAAACGCGCTGTCTGCTCGCCTGGCAGGGCCGGATTCGGGTTCACCGTGTAGGGGTTGGACGTGTCAAAGCCGGTCGTGGAGGCATGAAAACGAGCCGGAGGCGTGCCCATGCCTGCGCCGTAGGTGCCCAGCCAGACTTCATAAAGGCCGGCATCCGCCTTGGCGAAGACAAGGCCCGGATTGAAATCGCCCGCCCCGTCATCATCACAATGCATGGAACCGTCCGGCGCACGGACGATCATGGTGGTGTCCTCGTCCGCTCCCGCTGACAGATAGAGGTCTTCATCGCCCTGATAGTTGACCGCCAGGGTCGGCGTCTCGGTGATGAAGCCGTAACAGCCCTGCTCGAGCAGGTCCGCATTCCAGGCGCCGCCAGCGCGCACGCCGGTTTCAGTCGCGCCGCTTTCAAGCGAGAGCACGCCATAGGCCGGGTCACCGGAGAAAGTCTGGGCGAAGGCCGGGACGCTCAACCCCAGAACCAGTGCTGCTGCGGAAGCGGTGAGTTTGAGTGATGGCGTCATGGCGCCCCCCTTTGAGTCAGTGCCTGATCTGTCCATTCATCGTGTACAAACGGGCCAGATCATGGCTGTCCGGCGCCGCTCCGGAGATTTTTTCGATGACATATCCCGGGCGGCCGCCTGGTAAAAGGCCGGCGGGAATACCCGCCGGCCGTAACTGTGCGCCGCTGTCCTGAAGCGGGAGAAGCGACGCTGGAGCCTACTGGCTGTAGAGCTCGGAAATATGCAGCTGAGACGGCTGGGTGCCGCCGCTGGAATAGGTGCCGACCCAGATGTCGTACTGGCCCGATTGCGGGCTGTTGAAACGGATCGACGGATTGGTGCCATTGCCGCCATCGTCATTGCACGACCAGCCGCCGCTGGGGGTGTTGATGACCAGCGTGGTGTCCGCAGACGCATTGACCGAAATGATCAGCGGCAGGGAGCTGCCAGCGCTGTAGTTGATCCGGAAATCCGGCGCATTGGCGATATAGCCCGCACAGCCCACATTGGAGGCCGAGATCGAGCCGCCAGCCTGAACGTTGACGATATACGGATCCGGTGAAAAGCCGCTGTTCAGGCTGACCGTGCCGTAAGTCGGGCTGAGCGAATAGTTCTGAGCCTCGGCGGCGACAGCCAGAGCACTGACGGCAACAGCGGCGGTAAGCATCGTACGAAACATGAGGTGTCCCTTTCCTGTCCCCTATCGACCCGTGATCCCGGGCCGCCCGGACGGCGCTGTCCGAGTGAACGCTGGCGAGCCCCGCGCCCGCCAGCGAACCGTTTATTTCCGAGCCGGCTGATAGCCCATTTCAATCTCGGAGATCATGAGAGTCGTCTGGCGATCGCCCCGCGAATACGTCCCGACATAGATGTCGTAGACGCCTTGGGTGGCGTTCGTGAAATCAAGCCCTGCATCGGTGCCGATCTCGTCGTCCGAGCAATACCATTGCCCGTCCGGACCATTGATGACCAGCGTCGTGTCGGCGTCCCCGCTCGTATAGATGTACAGATCGCCATAGCCCGTATAATCGAGCTCCACGCTCGGTTCGCGCGTGACATAGCCGCGGCATGACCCGGTGGCGTATTGCACGGCGTCACTGACAGCAACCGATCCGCCCGCTGTCAGTCGCAGCTGATACGGATCAGGCAGGAAACCGCCGTTCAGGGTGATGTCTGCAAAGCGCGAGGGCAGGCTGATATCCAGGCCGCCGCCGTAATTCATGCCGCCGGATTGTCCGTCGCGGGTATGCTCGCCCAGTTCAGACACGAACAGCGTCGCCGGCTGGCCGGCCTGGCGCGAATAGGTGCCGACCCAGATGTCATACCGGCCCGATTGCGGGTTGGAGAAGCGCACCATCGGGTTCAACGGGCTTTCCGCGCCGTCGTCATCGCAATACCAGCGCGCGTCGGGGCCGTTGATCACCAGGGTGGTGTCGGTGTCGGAATCCACGGTGAAGATCAGCGGAAACGAACCGGAGGTGTAGTTGATCGAGAAGTCCGGCGCATTGGCGATATAGCCGCGGCATTCGGAAAACCGGTCCTGGGCGCGGATCGGCCCGCCCGCCGTCAGATTGCGGACATAGGGATCCGGCGTGAAGCCCGAGCTCAGACTCACCCGGCCGAATGACGGCGGCTCGGTATAATCCTGGGCCAGCGCGGAGCCGGCCAGAGCGGCGATAGCAAGAACCCCTGCACTCAGAGCGCCAAATCGTGTCTTCATAATACGTCCCCCATAGTCCCCCGCAGAGTGATGCGGCTTTACCCGAACACCCTAAGCAGGGTTGGTTTAAAGGACCAGACGAAACCGTTCGCCTGCGACCCTTTTGCGCGAATATCTCAGAGCATCATGGGACGGCAAATCTGAACGCGGCATGAAAAAACCCTATCGTCGATTGACGATAGGGTTTTTCAAACCAGTCAGGGTGTCGGAACGCCCTAGCGCGGCGCCATGACCATGATCATCTGGCGGCCTTCGAGCTTGGGTTCCAGCTCGACCTTGGCGACTTCGGAGAAGTCTTCCTTGACGCGCTTCATCACATCCATGCCGCGTTCCTGGTGCGCCATTTCGCGACCGCGGAACCGCAGGGTGACCTTGACCTTGTCGCCATCCTCGAAGAACCGGGTCATCGCCTTGGTTTTGACCTGGTAGTCGTGGATGTCGATGTTCGGACGCATCTTGATTTCCTTGACGTCCTGGGTCTTCTGCTTCTTGCGCGCTTCAGCCTTTTTCTTCTGCTCTTGGTATTTGAGCTTGCCGTAATCGACGATCTTGCAGACCGGCGGGTTGGCGTTCGGCGAAACTTCTACAAGGTCAAGACCAACCTCGGACGCAGCTTCAAGCGCGGCGTCGATTGGCATTTCACCTTGTTTTTCCCCAGATTCATCAATTAACAGAACCCGCGGTACGCGGATTTCTCTGTTGATGCGCGGCCCTTCTTTCTTAGGCGGGGGCGCGGCATGCGGACGTCGAGCTATGCGTCTTCTCCATGGCAACTGCGTGTAAAGTGCGCAAATTAACCGATATTGCGCGGGATCGGTAGCGAATATCGCGATCAGGGCGTGAAAATCAAGGTGTTCAGGCCGCGTTTGACGCGTCTGCGAAGCCTCCCGCGCAGCGCATGGCCTGAACGGCCTCTTTCGCATTGATCTGCGCCAGGGTCGGCGCATGCATCAGCAAGGTGGGGGATTCCCCCCGCGGCGCGCTTTCAAGCGGTGCGTTCTCACCCGGATGGAAGAGCACGGAGGGTGAGCCCGCCGCCGCCATCAGGTGCAGCAGGCCAGCCGCTTCGCCAAAGGCGCAACTGGCCTTGCGGCCCAGCCCCGCCAGCTGGATCAGATTGGCGCGTCCGGTCAGGTCGCGGGCGCCCGGCGTCACATGCGCCACATAGCGCCCCACTTCGCGGGTGTTGGGTCCGCCGACGATCACCGGCTCGACCCCGGTTTCCAGCAATTCATGCGCCAGCGACGCCCAGCGCTCCTTGGGCCAACGCTGGGCGGGCGCCACATCGTCACCGGCCGGCGCGAACAGGGCGTACCGGCCCAGCAGGCCGAAATATTCCGGCTCCAGCGTTCGCGACCGCTTGGCGACAAAATCAATCCAGCTCAGATCCGGCGGCGATGCTTCACCCAGACGATACTGCGTCGGACCCAGTCCCGCCTCGCCCAGCCGGCCCGCCACCTGTTCGAGCGGATGTCCGGGACGATCGGGGCGCGGTACGGCGCTGACCCAGCGCGTGCGGGAAAACCGGACGGCGCGTCCGATCTTCTTGGCGCCTTCGGTGCCGCACAGATCGTAGATGACATCAAAACCGGAATTGCGCGCGGCCTTCAGCCGGTCAAAGAAATTGCGCTTGGCGGTGTCTTCGAGATTGGTCTCGACCGAATTGAAATACGGGCAATGCTTGAGCAGCCCCTCGTATTCCTCACCACACAGCAGGGTGATGCGCGCCTTGCGATGATGGTCACGGATCATCTTGGCGGCCGCAAGCATGCGGACGACCTCGGTGAGCTCGCCCTCGTGGATCACCAGGATCTGTTCTTTTCCGGCGTCTTCTGACATGGGCTTAGTCTAGAAGCTCCTGATAGACCCGCAAGGTCGCTTGTTGCAGTTGCGCCTTGGAAAAATAGGTGCGCACCCGCTTGCGGGCGGCCTGGGCGAGAGTGTTGGCGCCATCGGCGTTGACAGACAAGGCGGCTTTCACCGCTGTGGCCCAGGCCTCGGGATCGCCCGGCGCCGCACGCCACCCGGTTTCGCCGTCGCGGACGACTTCGCGCGCGCCGCCATGGTCGGCCACGATGACCCTTGCGCCCATGGCTTGCGCCTCGGCTGCCGTGCGCCCGAACGCTTCAGGCTCCAGAGACGGGCAGACGACCAGATCGGCCGCCAGATAGGCGGCGGCGATATCGGTGGTGTGACCGGGCATCGCCAGGTCGATGCCGGCCTGTTCGGCCAGCGTCCGCAATTCGGCCTGATACTCCAGCTTGCCCCCGCCTTCACCCAGGCAGACCAGGAGCGGCGCCGGATCAAGCCTGAGCCGGGCCAGCGCCTCGATCATCAGGCTTTGCCCCTTCCAGCGGGTCAGCCGCCCAGGCAGAACGATCGTCAAACGCTCCGGGCCCGCCCCCCAGCTCTTGCGCTGATCCCGGATCCGGTCCGGGTTCACCTTCGCCGGGTCGAACTGGTCCAGATCCACCCCGCGCGGAATGACGCGCAGGCGGCGATCCTCGATCGCGTGCTCATCGCGCACATGGTTGGCGGTGAATTCGGAGTTAGCGATGACGAGATCGCCTTGCGCCATGATGGAATTGTACCAGCGCTTGAGCCGCCCCTTCGCCTTATAGAAGCCGTGATAGGTCGTCACGAACGGAATATGCGTGCGTCGGGCCGCCCATTTCGCACTCCAGGCGGGGGCGCGCGAGCGGGCGTGAATGAGGTCAATGGACTCCGCCTCGATCAGCTGCGCCAGCTTGCCGGCGTTTGACCAGATCTTGAGCGGATTCTTGGTCTTCATGTCCAGGGTGACATGGCGGGCGCCCACCGCCTCCAGATCCGCGACCAGTCGGCCCCCGCAGCTGGCGACGATCGCCTGTCCCCCGGCCTCCACGATGGCTTGGGCCACCTCGATGACTGTGCGCTCAGCGCCGCCCGCATGCATCTGGGGGATGACCTGCAAGATGTTCAAACGCGTGCGCCTTCTGATCGGGCGAACCGGTTGACGGCCCGCAAGACCTTCAGATAACCGCGACCGGGCGGGTCCGTAAACCATCTGGGCGCCGCCAAGGAGACCTGGATGACCGACCCAAGACGCCTGAACCGCCCCGGCCAGCCCGGCCTCGCCTATCACCGCCGCACGGGTTCCGGCCCGGGCGTCATGTTCCTGGGCGGGTTCAAGTCCGACATGACGGGCACCAAGGCCAGCGCGCTTCAGGCCTGGGCGGACAGGACCGAGCGCGCCTTCCTGCGGTTTGATTACAGCGCTCATGGCGCGTCGGACGGCGAATGGGCGGACGCGACGATCAGTCAGTGGCGCGAGGATGCGCTCGCCATGCTCGATCTTGAAACCGACGGTCCGCAAATCCTCGTCGGCTCGTCCATGGGCGGTTGGATGGCCCTGCTTCTGGCCCTGACGCGCCCTGAAAAAGTCAGAGCCCTGGTGCTGGTCGCCCCGGCGGCGGATTTCACCGATGCGCTGATCTGGGAGCAATTGCCCTTCCATATCCGCGAGCAGATCGACACAGAGGGGGAATGGCTTCGGCCCAACCCCTATGGGGAGCCTTATCCGATCACGAAAACCCTGATCGAGGACGGCCGGCAATGGAATGTGCTCGACGCCCCCATCCCCTTTGACGGTCCCGTGCGCATCCTGCATGGCTGGCACGATCGGGACGTGCCCTGGAGCCATGGCCTGCGCGTGCTCGAACAGCTCACCTCAAACGATGTGCGCTATGAGCTGTCCAAGGCCGGCGATCACGGCATGGGCGCGCCTGACGATCTGGCCGCGCTGATCCGGATGATTGACGAAGTCAGCGTCTAGCGCTGATCCCAGATGGCCTGAAGGCCTTCACGCCAGCTCGGATAGTCCGGCCGCCAGCCCAGCGCCGCCTTGGCGCGCGCATTGGAGACCCGACGGCATTCGGCATAAAAGCTCGCCTGCATGCGCGTGGCGTTCTCGGGGTCAAACGGTTCGATCGTCGGCGCTGGCAGGCCCGCGATCCGGGCCGCCCCGGTCATCACATGAGGCTGAGTGTCGGGCCAGTCATCGGCCATGTTGAACGCCCCTTCGATATGGGGGCGAGCCAGCGCCCGCGACACCGCCTGCGCGATATCCTCCACATGAATACGGCTGAAGACATGGCCGGGCTTGTCAAAAACCGTCTTGTCCGCCTCCAGCCGGTCAAAGGCGGACCGGCCCGGCCCGTAAATGCCCGCCAACCGAAACAGGCGCGCTCCTCGCATCCGCCATTGCGTTTCGGCCCTTTCACGACGGAAGGAGCGATCCTGGCCGGGTGAGGTGGGTTCATACTCGAATGCCCAGCCGCCCTGTCGGTCGCCATAAACCCCGGTCGTGGACAGATAGCCCAGCCATTTGCCCGACGTCTCGACCGCCTCAAGGGCTGGATAGAAAGGATCACCCTCTTCGCCCGGCGGGGCGCAGAAGACCCAGGCGTCAGACGTCTCGGCGGCGGCTTGCAGCTGGGCATGATCAGACGCCCTGGCGGGATTGGCGATGACCGGTTCATGCCCCAGGCACGCAATCGCATCCGCCTGATCTTCAGAGCGCGTTGTGGCCTTCACCCGCCACCCTTCCGCGCTCAACCGGCGAGCGATGGCCCGGGCGGTGAAGCCGAAGCCGAAAAGGGTGATGCTGCGCGCGCTCATGGACGTCTCCTTGATTGGCCCGATAGGCTTAGACCCCGTTGCAGCCCTTGGGAAACCCGTCATGGCGCCTGTTCTTGTACTGACCCTGTCTCTGGCTCTGGCCCAGTCCGCGCCCGTGAGCGATCAGACACGGCTCGAGACCTGTCTCGCCACCATCAGCGATGATGCCGAGACCGCCTATGAGGCGGCGCTGACCTGGCGACACCAAGGGGGCGGATGGCCGGCGGAACACTGTATTTCCCTGGCGCTGATCGCGCTGGGTCAGGAAGCGCCGGGCGCCCTGCGCTTGCGCGAAGCCGCGCTGGAGGCGGGCCTGGCGAGCGATCTCAGCCGCGCCATCATGCTGGGCCAGTCCGGCGACGCCTTTCTGGCGGCGGAAGAATATGAGCAAGCTGCGATCAGCTTCGAACAGGGCCTTGAGTTCGCGCCCCAGGATCGCGGTCTTCTGACCGGCCTCGCCCAGGCCCAGCTGGCGCTCGAAGCCTTTGACGCGGCGGAAGCCTCCGCCAGCGCCGCCCTGGAACACGATCGCTCAGACCCGCTGGCATACCGCCTGCGCGCCGAGGCGCGTCTCGCCAAGAGCGACTTTGACGCCGCCTTGTCGGACATTGAGGCGGCTCGGGCCCTCTCCCCTGAAAACATTGATATTCTTGTTCTGAGAGGACAGATCATCAATGCCCGCCGTACGGGATAGGGCTTTTCACAATCAACCCATGGGTGCACTCTCCTCTCCAATCTACAGGAGAGACCCATGCGACGTTCCATGAACATACTGGCCCTGGCGGAAAGGACCGCCCGGACCGCCGAACAGGCCGGTCGGGGCCGCACCTTGTCCCCCGCCGCCCGCAAGCTGATCGAGGCGGACAAGAACATGGTGGTCTTGCGCGGGTGGCTGATCCAGCTCTAGGCGGGCGCGTCGGTCATAAGGTTAAATTTCGCCTCTGTCGGCTTCACTTGGCGCGAACTTCCCCCCATATTTGAAGGAAGCAACGTCATGAGAGGACTCCGATCATGCTCAGAACACTCACCGTCATCAGCCTGGCCGCCATACTTGCTGGCTGTGCAAGCGGCCCAACGCCTTACGCGCCGGCGGGCGACTCCCGTTACGGCCTGACCGAGCAGCAAGTGGAATCCGACCGCTTCCGGATCAGCTTCAGCGGCAATTCCCTGACCGATCGCGATACGGTGGAAACCTATCTGCTCTATCGCGCCGCCGAGCTGACGCTGGATCAGGGCTATGACTATTTCCGCCTCGCCCAGCGCGACACCGAGAGCAATACCCGCTTGATGGGGTCGTCAGGCTATGACCGGTTCGGGCTTCGCTATCGCTATTTCCACCCGGCGCATGGCTGGTATGGCCATTACGATCCGTTCTGGAATGATGTGAATCTGCGTGAAGTCACCCGCTATGAAGCCATGGCGGAAATCGTACTGGGCCGCGGCGCGGTTCCCGAAACCCCCGACGCCTTCAATGCCCGCGAAGTGCTGGCCAATCTCGGGCCACGCGTCCAGCGTCCGGCGACCAACTAGATCTCGCGACCAGACTTCAAGAACGCGTCCGCTGGATCAGCGGGCGCGTTTTTCATGCCTCAAGCGCCCGCAGCCGTGCGGAAATGATCCAGCACCGCCAGAGCGCCGAGCGCGATGAAAACGATCCCGGAGATCAGTTTGAGGGGCAGGCGCGCCAGATGCTCGCCCGCAAACTGGCCCACGAAAACCGCGATGGCGGTGGAACAGACGAGCGCCAGCGAGGAGGCCGCGAAGACTTTCCAGGCACGGCCCGGATCGCCCGCGGCGAAGGCGGCGGAAGCGATCTGGGTCTTGTCGCCCAGCTCGGCCAGAAAAACGGCGAAGAAAATCGCGGCAAACCCCATGGATGGCTCCCTGATCCGGATCAAAATCGGCCTGTCTTTGCGCGATCAGGCCGGAGCTGTCTTCCCCCTTTTTCACGCGGCATAGACGCCAAACGCAAAAAACCCCGGAGCGCAGGCTCCGGGGTTTGTCGCTTCAGCGCTGAATCCGCCCTTATTTCGGGGGCATGCGCGCGCCGGCGTCGAGGCGGACGCATTCGGCGTTAATATAATCATTCGACACCATGAAGGCGACGAGGTCGGCGTATTCCGCCGGGGTGCCGAAGCGCTGCGGGAATTGCAGGTTGGCGGCGAGATTAGTTTTCACTTCCGGCGGCATCTGCTCGTAGATCGGGGTTTCAAAGAAGCCCGGCAGGATGGTGTTCACCCGCACGCCTTCACGGGCGAGATCACGCGCCATGGGCAGGGTCATGCTGTAAATGCCGCCCTTGGACGCGGAATAGGCGACCTGGCCGATCTGGCCGTCCTGAGCGGCGACCGACGCGGTATTGATGATCACGCCGCGACCGGAGTCGGTCGGGTCCAGCGTCAGCATGCCGGCCGAAGAGATGGCCGCGCAGTTGAAGCTGCCGATCAGGTTCACATTGACCACCAGCTGGAATTTGTCGAGCTGGTGCATGACGATATCGCCCGATGAGGAGCGACGTGCGGTCTTCTCGGCCCAGCCAATGCCGGCGCAGTTCACCAGAACCCGTTCCTGGCCATGGGCGGCGCGGGCTTTCTCGAAACCGGCCTTCACGCTTTCAGGATCGGCCACGTTCACCTTGGCGAACACACCGCCGATTTCCTTGGCCACGGCTTCGCCGCGCTCTTCATTGAGGTCAAACAGGGTAACCTTGGCGCCCTCGGCGGCCAGACGACGGGCGGTGCCTTCGCCCAGACCGGATGCGCCGCCCGTGACGACCGCTGCAATGCCTTTGAAATCCATGTGTCTCTCCCCTGGGTGTGAGTGTTCTTGGACGTGGAGGTGACAGGCCGGAGTAACCGGCCCTCTCCCCCCCTGACATAGCGTCTCGCCCTACAAATTGGAATGCGTCTCTCATGGGCATGACGCCGCGCTTCCACCCTGACCGCTGGGGTGTTAATGCGATCGGCGATACTGAGTTCATTCATTCAGGTGCGAGGGCGGCATGACCACACCGGTTCTGGTTCTTCACGGCGGCGCGGGCGTTCTCGCGGATCGTAGCTATGAGCGTGAGATCACACATCTGACCGATCTCGCCGAACGCACCCGCGCCAAGCTGCTGGCGGGCCAGTCCGCGCTGGACGCCGTTGTCGAAGCGGTCGCCGATCTGGAAGCGTCCGGGCTGTATGTGGCCGGCAAGGGCAGCGCCCCCAATGCGGCGGGCCGGTATGAGCTGGATGCGGCGGTGATGGAGGGCTCCACCCGCAATGCCGGCGCGGTCTCGGCGCTGACCGGCTTCCTATCGCCCATCAAGGCGGCGCGGGCGGTCATGGAAGAGACCCCGCATGTCCTGCTGGCCGGCAAGGGCGCGGAAGCCTTTGCGGAAAAAGCAGGCCTCGCTCAGGTCGAAGACCCCGACAGCTATTACAAATCCGCCGCGGATCCCGACCCCCGCCCCATCCCGACCGGCACGGTGGGCGCGGTGGCGCTGGATCTGCAGGGCCGCCTCGCAGCGGCGACCTCGACGGGCGGCACGCTGAACAAGGTCTGGGGCCGGGTCGGCGATACGCCGATCATCGGTTCGGGCACCTGGGCGGACGAGCGCGTCGCCGTCAGTTGCACGGGCCAGGGCGAGTATTTCATGCGCGCCAACGCCGCCGCCGATGTCTCCGCCCGCGTGAAATACGCCGGACGCCCGCTCGCCGAAGCGGTTGAAGGCGCTCTTGAAGATGTGGCGCGGCTGGGCGGTGAAGGCGGGCTGATCGCGGTGGACGCCTCGGGGGCTGTGACCGCCCAGTTCAATTCGCCGGGCATGAAGCGCGCCATCGTGCATTCCGATGGCCGCATCGATGTGCGGATGAGCTAAGACACAAGAAAAAGCCCCGACCATCAGGCCGGGGCTTTTTGTTTCAGCGCAGAGACGCGAGCTCTAGGCCGCGTCGCTTTCCACGCCATTGTTGAGCAAGGCCGCGACCGCGTCTGCATCCGGCGCCGCGCGCACGGCGCGGCGCAGTTCTTCACGCCGGAAGAAGCGCGACACCTGGGCCAGCGCCTTGAGATGATCCGCCCCGGCGTCTTCCGGCGCCAGGAGCAGGAAAATCAGATCGGCGGGCTGACCGTCGATGGCGTCAAAATCCACAGGACTTTTCAGACGCGCGAACACGCCGCACACCCGATCCACCAGATCGGTGCGGGCATGGGGAATGGCCACGCCATCCCCCACCCCGGTCGATCCGAGTTTCTCGCGTTCGATCACCGCATCCAGAACCGGTCGTGCGGAGACGCCCAGAGCCCGTTCTGCGAGTTCGGCAAGGCCCACTAGGGCCTGCTTGCGACTGGTCGCTGCCAGTTCGGCGGAGACGCCGCCTGGCGGAATGAGAGTGCTCAGAGCCATGAAACGCTCAACTGCTGGCTGCCCAGCGGCTGGGAATTTCACTCACTCCGCAGCCGCGCTGGCCGCGTCTTTAGCGCCTCGGGACGGATCAATCCAGCCCACATGTCCGTCCGGACGGCGATAGACGAAATTCATGGCCCCGCTGGCAGCGTTGCGGAACAGCACGAAGGGCGCATCCGCTAGGTCCATTTCCAGCACCGCCATGGACACGGTGAGCGTTTTCAGTTCCGCCGCCTGCTCGGCGATGATCACCGGTTCGTCACCGCCGACCGCGCCGCCATCATCATCGTCGAACGCCTCGTCTGACAGATCGCCCTGGCGTCCATCAGACCGCAGCACGAGAACCGGGGTCGGCTCCGCCGCCGGCAGATCGGACTTGGAATCAGCGTGATGGTCCTTCAAACGGCGCTTATAACGACGCAATCGTTTCTCGAGATGGCCCGCCGCGTCCTCGGCCGCGCCATAGGCGTCCTCGGCCGAGCCGGACGCCTGAAGAAAAGCCCCGGACGGCAGATGGAGCGAAATGTCCACCTTGAAGCCGTACCCCTCCTTGCTCGCGACGACAAAGGCTTCGGCCGGACGATTGAAATATTTCGAGCCGGCGTCCGTGATGCGAGTCTCCATGCGCTCACGCAGAGCGGGGGAAACGTCGATGCCTTTGGAAACGAACTGGATAAACATGAGAGCTCCCTTCAACTGGGGGTCCAACAGCGCGCCTTCGGCGCGTTGGACCCCTTAAGGGTCACTCCCGCGCCGGGCGCGGCCGGTCTGTCAGAAAGACCGGACATTCACGGTAGAGGCGCCAAAGCAGGCCCGTCAATCAGAACCGGTGCGACACGGTGAACGACAGGTAGGGCAATCGCATCATGCAGTGCAGCAAGGCGATCGCTCAGTTCATGCCCTTGAGCTTGCGGCGGCGCTTGACCGAAGAGGGAATGTTCATCGCCTCGCGGTATTTGGCCACCGTACGGCGCGCAATATCGACGCCATCGGCCAGCAGACGCTCGACGATCTTGTCGTCGCTCATCACGTCATCGATGGTTTCAGAATCGATCATCGCCTTGATGCGGAACCGGACCGCTTCGGCGGAATAGGCCTCGCCGCCGTCTGCTGACGCAATGGCGGAGGTGAAGAAGTATTTCAGCTCGAACAGGCCGCGTGGGGTGGCCATGTATTTGTTCGAGGTCACACGGCTGACCGTGGATTCATGCATGCCCACCGCGTCCGCAACCGTTTTCAGGTTCAAGGGCCGCAGCCAGGCGACGCCCTTGGCGAAGAAGGCGTCCTGCTGGCGCACGATCTCGCTGGCGACCTTGAGAATGGTGCGGGCGCGCTGATCGAGGCTTTTCACCAGCCAGGAGGCGTTCTGGGCGCACTGGCTGATGAAGACCTTCTCGTCTTCTGACCGCGCCGACTTGCTGATCTGAGCAGCGTAGCGATTGTTCATCAGAACGCGCGGCAAGGTGTCGGTATTGAGCTCCACCGCCCAGCCGCCATCGGGGCGCTCGCGCACCATGACATCGGCTTCCACGGCCCGCGCGCCATCCGCGCCAAAGCCGAGGCCAGGCTTGGGCGTCAGACGCTTGAGCTCGGCGATCATGTCCTCGAGATCTTCGGAATCCACCTCGCACAAGGCCTTGAGCCCGGCATAGTCATGCTTGGCCAAGAGCGGCAGGTGATCCACCAGAGCCGCCATGGCCGGGTCCAGGCGGTCGCGCTCTCGAAGCTGCAACGCCAGACATTCCTGAAGATTGCGGGCCATGACGCCCGTCGGTTCGAACTTCTGCAGCGCCGCCAGAACGGCCTCGACCTCGGACCGGGTCACGCCCAGACGATCCGCCGTCTCACCCAGATCGGTGCGCAGATAGCCGTCTTCATCCGCCAGATCGATCAGATGCGCCGCGATCAGCCGATCGGCCGGCTGCAGCGCCAGATCAGCCAGCTGGTCATGCAGATGTTCATGCAAGGTCTTTTCACGACTGGCATGGTCCGCGGCGTCAAACTCGGAGGCGTTGAAAGAGCCGCCCGATCCGGCGCGGGACCAGTCCACAGCCCCGCTTGTATTATCCGCGCCGGCCATGTCGGATTTGGAGTCCGAATACATGGCCTCCCTGTCCGCATCGAGCGCTTCATCCGCCTTGCCCGGCGCGTCAAAGCTCAGCTCATCTCCGCTCTCGCGGGTCTTCTCGGCGGGTTCGGCAGGGGCGGATTCATCAAACGCCGGCGCATCGGAACGCTCATCGCGTTCCAGCAGCGGATTGCGCTCCAGCTCGGTTTCCACGAACTCGGCCAGCTCGATATTGTTCAACTGCAGCAGCTTGATCGCCTGCTGCAGCTGAGGGGTCATTACCAGACCCTGACCCTGGCGGGCCTCAAGCTTATGTCCCAGTCCGGCCATTAATGTCCCTGATTAAAACCGCTCGCCCAGATAGTACCGGCGCACATCCTGGTCGTTGCGGACCGCCTCGGGCGCGCCCTCGAAGAGGACTTCCCCATCGTGAATGATCGTGGCGCGATCGGTGATCTCCAGCGTTTCGCGCACATTGTGATCGGTGATCAGAATGCCGATGCCGCGCTGCTTGAGATAATCCACGAGATCGCGAATATCGGCGATCGCCAGCGGGTCGATGCCGGCGAACGGCTCGTCCAGCAGCATGAAGCTCGGCTGCGCGGCCAGCGCGCGGGCGATCTCCACCCGGCGACGCTCCCCGCCCGACAGCGCCATGGCCGGGCTGTGACGCAAATGGCCGATATGAAGCTCTTCAAGCAATTCATCGACCAGGGTCTCGCGGCGTTTACGATCCGGCTCGACGATCTCGGCGACGGCGGCGACATTCTCGCCCACCGTCAGGCCGCGAAAGATCGAGGCTTCCTGCGGCAGATAGCCAATGCCCAGCCGCGCGCGCTGGTACATGGGAAAGCCGGTGATGTCCTCGCCGTCGAGCATGATGCGTCCGTGATCGGCCGAAACCAGGCCGGTGATCATGTAAAAGCAGGTCGTCTTGCCGGCCCCGTTCGGTCCCAGAAGCCCCACCACTTCGCCGCGTTTCAGCGATAGCGAGACATTCTTGACCACCGTGCGCTTGCCATAGGACTTGCCCAGGTTTTCAACCTGAATCCCCTCCCCGGCGAACGCCTCGGACGGCGTGTCGATCCGCTCGTATTCCATGGTCGTCATGCTTAACTCCGACGGCCTAAAAAACTGTGAAGTCCGGCGCTTTCGGCGCGAAACCTCACCCTTCAGGCGCTTCGTAGGGACGCGGGCCATCACCCGGAATGACCGGCTGGGGGCAGTCCTGGGAGGATTGGGCGGCCGCCGCGTCCTCATCGGTGAAGAAGACCGAACGCACCCGGCCCGAACTGTTTTCGCCGCCTTCCAGGCGGGCGACGCCATTGGCGAGTTCGGCGTGCAGATATTCACCCGTGGAGACGTTGCAGCCCTGGGTGAGCACCACCGAGCCCATCAGCTCGATGACTTCCTCAGTCAGATCATAAGTACCGCGGTCGCCGCGCGCGATCTCGTCCTCGGTGATGTAGAAGACATCACCTTCGGCCACGATGCGCTGCAGTTCGGGCCCGCCGGTGTCGCGCCGGACATAATAGGCTTCTAACCGGTCCGCGCGCAGGCGCACATTGCCGCGCACCACATTCACATCGCCTGTGTAGACCCCCATGCCCTGGGCGTCGAAGGCTTCAAAATCATCAGCGCTGATATCGACCGGACCTTCACCAGAGCCCAGCGCCTGACCCAGCGCAGGCGCCGTCACAAGCAGCGGCGCCGCAGCACAGGCGGCGATCAGGACACGCATAATCATGGCTCGTTCTCCTCTGACCGGACCGCGCCGGCGTCAGAATTGGAATGGGTGGACGCATCGGCGGATCCCGGCGCATTGAAGCGCGTGCGGACGTCACCGCGTAAGATGACATGCTGGCCGTCCTCGCGCACTTCAAACTGATCTGCGCGCACGGCGCCCCAGGGCGCCAGACCGTGGACCGGCTCCGGTCCGACCACCACGCCTTCACGCAAATACAGCGTGGCCGCCTGGGTATCAAAGACATAGCCCGAGCGGGTTGTCAGGCGCACATCGGTTTCAAGATGCAAGGACAGGCTGGCGTCATCGAACACGCCATGCTGGGCCAGCACCCGGGAGGCATCCGCCCCGTCATCCAGAAGCGCATAATCCAGCGCGGGTTGCTCAAGATCGATCAGGGCCTGCTCGGCGCCCGACCGACGTTCTGCGGTGTCAGCGGTGATGACATAGGGCGTGCCGCCCTCGTCCCGACCGGTAAACCGCGGATTGATGATGCGTTCGGACTCGCCAGCACTCGCACTCAGGGCGATCTCAGGCGCTGAGCCGTTGCGACCCCCCGTCAATACGATCTGAACCAGCGCGTTGAGCGCCACAAGAACGCCCGCGGCAATCAGCACAAGACGCAGACCAGCCACAAAGCGCGAGCGCGAGCGCGCCGACGCCAGCGACTTGGCGCGGCGCTGGCCAATCATGTGACCGTCTGAGAAAGTCAGGGCCGCAGACATGCAGGCGGGCTCCGAAGCAGAATTGTGAACTAACCTTTGTGGCCGTCATCGCCGCTGCGCGCAAGCAGGCTCAGGAGTGGGCGAAGATGTCGGTTTCATCCCAGCCCATCAGATCAAGCCGCGCCCGCTGAGGCAGGAACTCGAAACAGGCCTGTGCGATTTCCACGCGGCCCTCGCGCTCAAGCATGGCGGACAGACCATCCGCGATGGCGTGCAGGTACAGGACGTCGGAGGCCGCATAGTTGAGCTGCGCCTCGCTCAGATCGTAAGCTGCCCAGTCCGAACTTTGCTGCTGCTTGGACAGCTCGACCCCGGCGATCTCGCGACAGACTTCCTTGAGCCCATGGCGATCAGTATAGGTGCGCACCAGCTTGGACGCGATCTTGGTGCAATAGACCGGCGTCATGGTCACGCCGAGATCGCGCTCGATGATCGCCAGATCGAAGCGGGCGAAGTGCAAGAGCTTTTCGACACTCGTATCGGCCAGCAGCGCCTTGAGATTGGGACAGTCATAGGTGGACCGGTCCGGCTGGACGATATGGGCGTCGCCATCGCCGGCCGAGAGCTGGACCAGGCACAACCCATCGCGCACCAGCGACAGCCCTTGGGTTTCGGTGTCGATCGCGACCCGCTTGCCCAGGTCCAGGCCGTCCGGCAGATCCCCGCGATGGAAGTGAATGGTCATGCCTGCGCTCCACAGCTGCAATTCTCTTGAACCATCAGGGTATCGGACGTTCGCCCGATAGCGTCAATGCGCGCCCGCTCTGCAGCGCAGATCGCAGAACGCGCCCGGGTCACGGGACCCGGGCGCGTTAGACACCATCCGGTCGATCGATCTATCCCAGCTTGAGCGTGGTTTTCACATTGCCGCGGGTCGCGTTGGAATAGGGGCAGACCTGCTCGGTCTTCGCCATCAAGGCATTGGCCTGTTCGGTGTCGAGTCCGGGCAGATGCCCGATCAGCGTCACTTCCAGGCCATACCCGCCCGCGTCACGCGGGCCGATCCCGACCTCGGCGTCCACTTTCGCATCCTCGGGCAGCGTGATCTTGTCCTGCTGCGCCACCAGGCCCATCGCGCTCATGAAGCAGGCGGCATAGCCCGCTGCGAACAATTGCTCGGGATTGGTGCCGGAACCGCCATCACCCCCCAGCTCGGACGGGGTGGACAGCTGGACATCCAGCCGGTCGTCATCAGACCAGGCGCGGCCCTGGCGGCCTTTGTTCGCGCTGGCGCGGGCGGTGTAGAGAATGGACATGAGATCGCTCCTTATTTATCGCGTGCGATATAACGGTACGCGATATAATCATGCGCTTGTCGTCGTCAAGACGTAACGATATTGTCGTGTGCGATTATTCGAAGGGACCTGACGATGAGTGCGCCCCATACGCCCGATCTCGCCACACTGGATGATCAGCTGTGCTTTGCGATCTATTCGGCGAACACGGCGATCAACCGCATGTATCGGCCTTATCTGAACAAGCTGGGCCTGACCTATCCGCAATACATCGCGCTTCTGGCGCTGTGGGAAAAAGACGATGTCACCGTCGGGGCGCTGGGCAAGCGCCTGTTTCTGGACACCAACACCCTGACCCCGCTCCTCAAACGCCTGGAGGGGATGGGCCATCTCACGCGCACGCGCGACCCCAAGGACGAACGCGTGGTGCGCATCCGCCTGACCGATCAGGGCCGCGCCCTGCAGGGGCAGGCCTCGGACGCCTTGGCCTGCGTGCACGCCATGGCCAGCGAAGCGGATGTGGATCTCAAACCCTGGATCGAGGCGTTGGGTCATCTGCGCAATGAAGCGCTGAAAAAGGCGCAGTGCGCCGGGGGCTGACCGCCCCAGCCCGGAACCAAAAAAGCCGCTGCGGGTGCAGCGGCTTTTTTGGTCTCGATCATCCTTGGAAGGAAGGATGGTGCCCAGGAGAAGATTGTCCGCACTCGAACCCGCCATACTACTTTCCTTTTGTATTACAGTTAGTTGGCACTATATCTTCTAGACTCAGCATGATCTTGGTCTGTGTGATTTTCTGTGCAGTCAGCTGAGTTTGGCAATTTGCCCCTTAAGCTGTTCACGCGCCTGCTCGATTGATTCTGGACGAGTCTTTCGGGAAAGCTCATCGCGTCCCTTACGATTCAAAAAGTAAGCCACCCTTTCCGCATTTGCCCCGCTGGGGTGGGGTAGTCCAGCCAATACGCGGTCACGATCCAATGCTCCGGAAGCAACCAAGTGCAACAAAGCATCTGATGCGTGAGTGCCGAGTGGTATCCAGATCGCTCGATCTAGAATCGCCGTCTCCTCAGCTAGATACGTTTCAATCATTGACTTCAGCGCCGGAACACCCAGAGGCTTTGGCGCTCCGCTGTAATTCTCCCCGTTAACGAACACGGGATACCTCAAAGCTGAAGTAAAATGTGCGCCACGAGCTTCTTCATCAAAAAGCTGCTCAGCAGATTGAACGCCTAAAAGCGTATTGACCCCAATGTGATCGAGCATTGCAGTCAAATTACGCCGAAGCGGCCCGCTGAAGCTTCCGGTCTTTTTCGCCACTTCAAGAGCGACTTCGACATTCGCACCACCCTGCAAAGCTTCAATCAACGCCCTCAAAGCATTACGGGCCTGTTGTCGGCCTGGGGTAAGGCCAACTATCACAACCCGTGCACTCCTCTCGACATAATCAAAGGGTGCATACTCCGCTCGAAGACGCCCGTCTTCATACAGCGTAAGATCAGCTTCAATGTTTTCGATAAGAGAGCCCTGTCTAATGTGTGACTTAATAATGTCGATATATTGTTGATACATTTTAGTCTCTGTATGCCACTGTAATAATTGCGCCGTCCTGACTTTGGATCAGGTACGAATTTCTTAATTGAGTCATTTCCTTGAGTCGCCAGCGACCAAAAAACCGCTCCACCTCTTTCCAAGATCGCTTATCGAAATCGTATCGAGTGCTACCGCCACCGGCGGGCTGACGCCTTCCATAATCAAGCAAGAGCCAACGCGCGATCTCCGGGATGTTGCGATCTACACTCCTACGCTCAGCATGGTGCGTCATCGGGGTCTTCAGATGATCTTGATTCATCAACGCACCTCCAATTCAGAACGACGAACTCGCTTCCAAGACTGCCCCGATACGATCCCCAAACGTCCGCTCTCAGGATTAGGACGACGCCAACGAGGCGTTTCCATCTTGGTTAGGCGTTGGAGAGCCTCTTCGAAACCTTCAACGTTTACCTCTTCGCCCTTAGGCCCAACTCGAAATTGTTGACCGGAAGGCCCGCTACCAAGATCGGGCGAAAAAACCGACCCATCCAAAGCGACTGGCACGAAAAGGTAATCCTCATGCTCCTTAAGAGCATCATGCGGCGAGAGCTCTGTGCTCTCCCCCCAATTCGCCTTAAGGGGATATTCCGCGACAATATCCTGCCAAATCGACCATCGGTAATCGCGCTCGTTCAGCCATCGAGCGCAAGCCTCAGGAGCTATTAATCCGCCTTTTGAAACCGTAGGCGCCCCTTCACTTTGAGCATAGATCGCATTCTGGAGACGCTTCATGGAAACGCCTGATAGTACTGCCAGCTCACTGACTGTTAGCGGCTCGCCTCCATCAAGCTTCACACGAGCCAGGGCTTGCTCCCTGAGCGCGGGAAGGTATTCGAGCTTCGTTTTACCCTCGACAGAACCGACAAGCGCTTCGAACCGCTCGATCTTTGAGCAGACTTTTTGAACCCACTTAGGCGGGTTCTTCGCATCAGCCATTCTCTCCTTCAGATGCCTGACCTCCAGGTAATCATGCGCATCCTCTTGGATATCCCAAATCGTCATGATTCCGTAGTTGGCAAACGCGCTAAGCTCATGGAGCTCATCGAGAAAAGGCGGAGTGGAGCTGGAATCCCAACCATCGATCTCAGCCCAAGTTTCTCGCCAGTTCTGATCCGGCCTCGTCTCGCTCAACTTGAGACGATCCCAGCTGTCGGCCGTTCCTTTACTGATGATCTTAGCTAGAAGCGCCATAGCCATGGCGGCCTCATCTCCTACGAAGACGAGGTCAAGTATTTCTCCAGTTACAGCCAGAGAACGAATGACCTCATCTTGCTCATAGAAACAGTAAACATCCCTGAACTCTTCAAGCCGGGTATGAAATTCATCGCGTAGCGTTACCATGATTTTCCTGTGGGTAAGTCCGATATCCGATATACCCACATTAATGAAACGCGCTGACCGGTCAATCAATTTTTATGGGTAGAGTGGATTTCTGTGATACCCACATGATACAAATACATATAACCTATTGTAATAAGGCGCTTATCGGGTCAGCTGCATCCGCAATTTGCTCGCCTAAAACGCGCAGAACCTTCCCGCGGCTCCTGGGATAGACCTCAATCCGCTCAACTCTCTTTCCGCCGTCTAGCCTCTCCTGAACCCATGTCTTCCGTGTTCCCGAAGCGAGCCGATGGACAAGCTTAGCCGCCTGGACTCTTGCAAACTCAGGCCGACTATCTGCTTCAGGGTCAGTGGCAAGCGCCCTCTGAACCGCCAACCACGCCGCAAGAATACGCTCCGGTGGAACCTGCGCATCCCGAAGCCTTGCCCATGCTTTTCGGGCGCGTTCTTTCGCTGAGAGCCCCCTCAAGCGGAAAGCCGGAACAGCTACACCTGCTGAGCGATAGAGAATACGGACACGTTCTAGAGCCGATCCAACCTCGTCACTGTTCCCATTCAATTTGAGCCACGCCGCGGCCCATTTACGCGGCTCTACGAGTTCGGCTGCCGAATATGATGCACGGTAGGGACTCCCGTGACGCTGATAGTGCTCGTGGTGACGACGGCAGAACCGCTCATCGAACCCCTCACTCGCTGCGGCCCTTGAAGGATTTGGACAACCCAAGACGATGCAACAGCTCTGAGCGTCAAGCCGATCCAACCGCCTTCTCAGTTCTGCTGAACGATCGCGTCCCATAGCGGAAATCTCTGAAAAAAGTGCACGATGCACAAAAACCAGTAAGGGAATGCACAGTTAGAAGTCTGGATCAGCCCGATCCCGGCACCAGTCATCCAAAAGTTCGTCGCGGGTTCCACTCCAAGCAAAAGACTCCATCAACATCGCTGGAAGGTTCGGACTCACCTCGATAATTGCCTTTGCGAGAATTTCCGGCTTGTAAGCTTAGGTCCGAGTTTTTTTCGCATGATCTTCGCCCAATCAATTGCCTTCTTGTCTTCAGCAATCTCAGGGTCCATCGAAGCCTCAGGGTCAGCAAATGGATCACTTATGCTGATCAGACCCCACGACTTTTCGGCGAGGTCCAAGCGAGTTAGATCAGGGTGGGCCTCAAGGAGCTCACGAACACGCTTCTTCATCTTGAAGTACTGGCGTCGCCGCTGCCCGGTCACCTCCATGAACACCGTCTCGGAGGGATCGGCTTTGCAAACAAACTGCCAGGCGAAATCAGATTGCTCTGACCTAGTGAGCTGGAGTCGGCTTTTACTGTTCTCCTCGACGCTCTCACGAATTGCAGCCCACAGGTCACCTTCGATCACTCGAACAGGAACCGGTCTATCGTTCCATAGGCGACATGCACGATACGCCTTCAGCCGATGGTGACCATCGACCAAGACCCAGCGCTTGCCCGTCCAAAAAACAGATATCGGATCGAGGCCAACCCGAAGACGTGTTTCAAGCGTATTGCTCAAGTCTTCGACAAAGAGCTTGTCAGCAACACCATCCGTATCGACTCCGCGACGAGGTTGGAAAACATCGGGTAGCGAGTGAATGTCTTCCAATGGCAAGCAGCCATTCTCAGGGAGAAGCGGACGCGGACTCCCTTGATCGATTTCCCGCTGGAGGCTGGCGAGTGAATCGAATTCTTCGTCTTGATCGTTGAGCATTTCGTAGGTTGGCACACACGCCAGTCCGGCGCATTCGTCATGATATTGATTCTATTGTCGGAAGTGGGGACACGCCCAAGCCAGAAGATAGCCACCTCGCGTCTCGCCTTGCAAGCAGGAAGAGAAGCTGTCCCCACCCGCTTCAGCTTTAGGATAGGTGACGCTCCATCTCGGCTATGTCCCTGACCAGCTATACGAACCGCTCGTGCTCATCATCTACCGCCTGATCACGGTCCGCTTTCAAGCCTCGGCTCCCTCACGCTTAGCTTGGCGCTTGATTCTCTGAACGCTAGCCCTGGAAATCCCGACGGCTTCAGCCGCTTCCATCTCGGTCTTGCCCTCCCGAAGAAGCGTCAAGACCTCTTCGGCTCGCCGCATCGCTGTGGGCTGTCGCCCAGTATACTTCCCTTCCGCCTTTGCCTTGGCGATGCCCTCGCGTTGACGCTCCAGCATGATCCCCCGCTCGAACTCAGCGACTGACCCCAGAACCCCGAGGATCAGCTTCCCGGTCGGCGTCCCGGTATCCAGGTCCATGGCCAGGATGCGTAGCCTTGCGCCTTTGGCCTCAATTGTTTCCACCATCTCCATAAGGTCACGGACTGAGCGGGCAAGACGATCGAGCTTGCTGACGATCAGCGTATCGCCCTCTCGGAGATATTCGAGCGCGGCTTCCAGCTCTTTGCGTTTTGCCCTCGCACTGATTTGCTCGGAAAAGATTTTCTCCGCACCAGCGGCCGTCAAATCCCGAGTTTGAGCCTCAAGTCCCGCCACTTGGTCAGCTGTTGATGTTCTCGCATATCCTATCAGCATTGGTCATTCTCATGCATCACACGGGTTTAGACCCAATGCATCACAATGATCCAAAAGTCAATATACCACTCATATGATGCCCCAGCCGTTAGCCTATAAATGAGTCACACGGGCAAGGTCATGTGACTCACTCGAGCCGTCCCCCGGCGCCTCGGTTGACCCTGGGGCTAGTACGGTTGTGATCGCTGCCGCCTGCCCCCGGGCATGCTGAAGATTGGCCGAGGGGGTATGGGGGGGGAATCCCGTTCTGCCTGATTATTAGAGGGCCGACAGATTTTCCGGCAAAAACCCTGTCCCCAGTTTCGTCGAGCCAAGCTTAGACAGTTAGGAGCTCAGGCAGCCTGGCAATGACCAAGGCCTCCCTGCGTCTATCAGCAGCTTAGCGCGATCCCAGCTAAACGCCTTCCTCGCACCTCGCGAATTGTACTAGCGTGGCCAACGCACACGCGAACCAGGTGCGGCCAGTATGAATTCAGACATAACTGAAACCCGCCTATCTATCTGGTGAAGCGACGAGATTTATCTCAGCGCGTCTAGACGAGCAGCCGCTCCACCCCTAACAATGCCACGTTGAATCGATTACCCGACGGATTGAATCATGCAACTCGACGAGCTTCTGGAACAGTACCGCGCCTCATCGAAGAACGAGCGCGAGAAGGGCGACTATTTCGAACGCCTTGTCCGCGTGTTCCTGGAAAACGACGACATCCAGAAGCAGCACTTTTCAGCTGTGGTTCCCTTCGCGGACTGGGCCAAAGAGCAAGGCTGGAAAAATACCGACACCGGGATCGACCTCGTGGCGACCCTGGCTGACGGCTCGGGTTACGCCGCGATCCAGTGCAAGTTCTACGCGCCGAACCACGTCATCCAGAAGCCGGACATCGACAGCTTCATTTCCGCGTCATCCAGCGATCTCTTCACTCGCCTGATCATCGCAGACACGACCCAGCGCGACTTTGGCCGGAATACGCAGGAGACGTTGAACAATCTGTCGAAGGATTGGAACCGGATCGGCATCAACGATATGGCGGCCAGCCGGATCGATTGGTCCCAGTTCATCCGCACCGGCGCCATCAGCCTCGCGGCCAAGAAGACGCTCAAGGATCACCAGCGAGAAGCGCTGAAAGCCGTGACCGAAGGCTTAGCCGAGGCTGACCGCGGCAAGCTCATCATGGCGTGCGGCACCGGCAAAACCTTCACTTCTCTCAAGATCGCCGAGCAGATGGGCGGCCCTGGAAAGCGAGTGCTCTTTATGGTGCCGTCGCTCGCCCTCATGTCTCAGACCGTCCGCGAGTGGAAGAACGACGCCGAACAAGAGTTCACCGCCTTCGCCGCCTGCTCTGACAAGAAGGTTGGGCGGCGCGAGGATGCGGACAGCCTGGACCTGAACGTCCATGATCTGTCATTCCCGGCGACGACTGACCCCGCCAAGCTGGGCCATCAGGTCGCCGACGCTGACCCAGAGAAGATGACCGTCGTCTTCTCGACCTATCACTCCATCGATGTGCTGACCCGCGCTCAGAAGACCTACGGCATGCCCGAGTTCGATCTCGTCATCTGCGACGAGGCCCACCGGACGACCGGCGTCACGCTGAAGGATGAAGACGACAGCAACTTCGTCCGAATTCACAACGATGAGTACGTTGCGGCGCGGAAACGGCTCTACATGACGGCCACGCCCCGCATCTTCGGTGACGCTGCGCGTCGTAAGGCCGATGATCACGACGCTGAACTGGCGTCGATGGATGACGAGACCAAGTTCGGTAAGGACCTGTTTCACCGTGGGTTCGGCTGGGCCGTAGAGAACGAACAGCTCACTGATTACAAAGTTGTCGTCCTGGCCGTGGATGAGGGACTGGTGTCTACCACGATTCAGACCCGCCTCAAGGAGGGTGCCGAGCTAACCCTCGACGACGCGACCAAAATCATCGGGTGCTACAAGGCGCTGACGAAAAGCGATCTTCGCGCCGATCTGGAGTTCGATCCCAAACCGATGAAGCGAGCGCTGGCCTTCTGTCAGAGCATTAAGAAGTCGGAGATCATCGAGGACGAATTCGCTCAGGTCGTCGATGAATATATCAACAGCGATCTGATCGAGGATGCGCCGCGTCTACGAACCGAAGTCCGACATATCGACGGCAGCTACAACGCCAGCGCCCGCGAGGAAATGCTGAACTGGCTCAAAGCTGACGCCGGTGAGGATGCATGTCGAATCCTGACAAACGCTAAGGTTCTGTCCGAAGGAGTCGATGTCCCAGCGCTCGACGCAATCATGTTCATGCACCCGCGCAAAAGTCAGATCGATGTTGTGCAATCGGTTGGGAGGGTCATGCGGCGTGACCCCAAGGGCGAGAAGAAACTCGGCTATGTGATCCTGCCGGTCGCGATCCCGCCAAACACAACGCCCGAAGAAGCGCTGAACGATAACGAGCGATACAAGGTCGTCTGGCAAATCCTGAACGCGCTCCGCGCTCATGATGAACGCCTGGATGCCCGGATCAACCAAGCTGAACTGGGCGAGGATATCAGCGATAAAATTGAATTCGTTCGCATCTCATCAGAAAGCGAGCTGAAAGAGCTGACCGCAGTCGTCGATGATTTTGCGACGACGAAGTCCAAGGCCCACAAAGGAAAGTCGGATATCGGGCAGCCTGGGCGAGACAGTCGCACTCAAGACCTACCCGAAACCCAAGGCGAATTGATCTTCGACGAGTTCACCCGCGCCATTATGGCGAAGATCGTCCAGAAATGCGGGACGCGAGAATACTGGGACACCTGGGCCAAGGATATCGCCGAGATCGCCCAGACCCATATCACTCGCATTAAAACGATCGTGGCGAAGGATGGAGCTGAGCGTGAGGCGTTCCTCGCCTTCCTGGAGGAGCTTCAGGACGACCTGAACCCTGAGATCACCGAGGCTGAGGCCATCGAGATGTTGGCGCAGCACCTCATAACCCGCCCGGTCTTCGACGCGTTGTTCAAGGGCAGCGAATTCACCAAGCAAAATCCGGTTTCCCGGGCGATGGAAACCGTTCTCGGTCAACTCCACGAACACAACCTGGCCAAGGAATCTGAGAGCCTCAGGAAATTCTATGCCAGCGTAGAACGACGAGCCGCTGGTGTCGTAACCGCCCACGGCCGCCAGGAGCTGATCTACAAGCTCTACGACAGCTTTTTCAAGGGCGCGTTCCCAGTGCTGACCCAACGCCTGGGCATCGTCTACACGCCCGTCGAGGTCGTCGATTTCATCATCCACTCAGTGAATGACGTTCTGAAGGCGCAATTCGGCCAGACCCTCGGGTCAGAGGGCGTGCACATCCTCGACCCGTTTACCGGTACAGGCACCTTCATCACCCGCCTCTTGCAATCCGGACTGATCGCGCCAGACCAACTTGCCCGAAAGTACCGCGAGGAAATCCACGCCAACGAAATTGTCCTGCTGGCCTATTACATTGCCGCGATCAATATCGAGACGGTCTATCACGAATTGGTTCAGGGCGAGCTGAGTGACGATGCGCCCTATGAGCCGTTCGGCGGCATTCTGCTCACCGACACTTTCCAGATGTACGAGCAAGAGCACGACATGATCGCCAATTTGCTGCCTGACAATTCTGAGCGCAGAACCCGGCAGAAGGCGCTGGATATCCGTGTGATCATTGGAAACCCGCCTTATTCGGCTGGGCAGAAAAGCGAAAACGATAACGCGAAGAACATCGGATATCCGACGCTAGACGCTCGCATCGGCGCAACCTACGCCGCAGCATCAAGCGCAACCCTCCAGAAAGCGCTTTACGACAGCTATATCCGCGCAATTCGCTGGGCATCCGACAGGATCGGGGATGCAGGCGTCATGGCCTATGTCACGAATGCGGGGTGGATTGACGGTAACGCCACTGACGGGTTGCGCAAATGCCTCGTGGAAGAGTTCAGCGACCTCTATGTGTTCCATCTTCGCGGTAACGCACGCACTTCGGGTGAGCAACGGCGAATGGAGAAAGGGAACGTCTTCGGCGAGGGTACCCGTACGCCAGTAGCGATCTTTGTCTTTGTGAAGAACGCGGGCGCGACCGAACATGGCCGTATCCATTTCCACGATATTGGCGATTATCTGAGCCAGAAGGAAAAGCTGGATATCATTCGGGATGTCGGGTCGGTTGACGGCATCGCCGACCGAGAGGGTTGGGAGCGGATCACACCTGACGCCAACAATGATTGGCTGGACCAGGTCGACGCGAGCTTTGACAAGTTCCCGCTAATTGGCGCGAAGCGTGGGAAAGAGGTTGGGCTTTTCGAGAACTACTCCCAAGGGGTACTAAGCGCACGTGACTCATGGGCGTACAATTCGAGCCGATCTAAGCTCGCGCAGAATATGCGGCGAATGATCGATTTCTACAGCTCAGAGGTGGGCCGGTATAAGGCGGCGGGGAAACCGAAAGACGTCAACAAATTCGTGGAAGATGACGCGAAGCGGATAAGCTGGACCGGCAACTTAAAATCCGACTTGGCGAGATTGAAACCGCTTGAGTTTGTTGATGATGCCATCCAGAGGGCAATCTATCGCCCTTACCAGCCTCAATGGCAATATTTCCACCGCAGGTTAAACGAACGCGTCTATCAGATGCCGCGTATCTTTCCGCACGCGGCGGCTGAGAACAAAGTTATTCACATAACCGGAATTGGAGTGAAGACAGGATTTTCAGCTCTGCTCACTGACAAGTTGCCAAACTTCCATAATGTGGACACTGGCCAGTGCTTCCCTCTTTTCCTTTACGAAGAAACCAATGCCGAAGAAGGCTTGTTCGCCAACGCAGATGGTGAACTCAGTCTGACACGCCGCAACGCGATCACCGCCGCAGGGCTAGCCCATTTCCAAGCCGTTTATCCGAGCAAGGCAATCACAAAGGAAGACCTTTTCTACTACGTCTACGGATTACTCCACTCACCCGACTATCGCGAGCGGTTCAAAAACAACCTCGCAAAGGCCCTGCCGCGCATCCCGGCGGTGAAGACCTTCGCCGACTTCGCCGCCTTCCGCGACGCAGGCCGTGCCCTGGGCGATCTTCATGTGAACTTTGAAGAGCAAGAGCCCTACCTGGTGACCTTCAAGGAAGGCGATCACCGGCTGATCCATGAGGCTCAGGACGATTCCGTCAAATTCTACCGCGTAAAAAAGATGAAGTTCGGTGGCAAGGGCAAGGAGAAGGACAAGACCACGGTCATCTACAACGACAACATCACGATGCAAAATATCCCGCTGGCGGCCTACGACTATGTGGTCAACGGCAAACCTGCGCTTGAATGGGTGATGGAGCGGCAGGTCGTGAAGACCGATAAGGCCAGCGGCATCATCAACGACGCGAACGATTACGCCAATGAGACCATCGGCGATCCGCGCTATCCGCTCGATCTGTTCCGCCGGGTGATCACGGTCAGCCTTGAGACGATGAAGATCGTTAACAGCCTGCCCAAGCTCGATATCGACTGAGGCTGACATGAAAATCTCCACGATCCTCGACCACATCGATAGCGGGCATATGGCCCTGCCCGAGTTCCAGCGCGGCTATGTCTGGGGGCCGCATCAGGTGCGCGGCTTGTTCGCATCGCTCTATCAGCGACACCCGATTGGCGGACTCCTCGTCTGGGCGACCGAGGCCAAGTCAGCAGCTCACCGTGGCGATCAAGATTTGGCGTCGGGCGTGGTGAAGCTTCTGCTCGACGGCCAACAGCGGATGACCTCGCTTTACGGGGTGATGCGGGGGCGGCCTCCCGCCTTCTTTGATGGAAATGAGGGAGCCTTCACTGGATTACGCTTCCATCTGGAAGATGAGGTGTTCGAGTTCTACCAGCCGGTGAAGATGCGCGATGATCCGCTCTGGGTTGATGTCACCGATTTGATGAAGGGCGGACAAGCCAGCCTGGGCCAGGCTGTGAAGGTCCTCAGCCAGGATGAAGCGCTCAGTGAGCGCCTGTCAGACTATATCGGACGCCTCAGCAAGCTCCTGGGCATCGCGGATATTGACCTTCACATCGAAGAGGTGACCGGCGCGGATATGACCCTGGATGTGGTCGTAGACATCTTCAACAAGGTCAACAGCGGCGGCACAAAGCTTTCAAAAGGCGACCTGGCGCTAGCGAAGATTTGCGCCGAGTGGCCTGAAGCTCGCGGCAAGATGAAGTCTCAGCTCTCCGAATGGTCGGATCAGGGCTATGACTTTAATCTCGATTGGCTGCTTCGATCCGTAAACACTGTGCTCACCGGCGAGGCCAAGTTCACCTTCTTGCATGACCAGTCACCTGACGCCGTTCAGAGCGGACTGGATCGCGCCACACGTCAGATCGACAACGTGCTGAACTTGATCGCGGGCCGCCTTGGTCTTGATCATGCCCGGGTCCTGTTTGGCCGCTTCGCTATCCCCATAATGGTTCGCTATCTCGATCAGAAGGGCGGCAAGCTCGATGAACGAGAGCGCGACAAGCTGCTCTTCTGGTTCGCTCAGGCTGGCATGTGGGGTCTGTATTCGAGCTCCACGGAGAGCCGTCTCGACCGTGACCTCGCCGTTCTGGAGGCCGGTGGCCTTGATGGCTTGCTCGAAGAGTTGCGCCTCTGGCAAGGCGGCATGCGCATGGAAGCGGGTCACTTCACCGGTTGGAGCATGGGGAACCGCTTCTATCCTGTCCTTTACATGATGACGCGGATGGGCGAAGCGCGAGACTGGGGAAGCGGTATCGCCCTCAAGTCGAACCTGTTGGGCAAGATGAGCCGCCTGGAAGTGCATCACATCTTCCCGAAATCTCGGCTCTATGCGCACAACTTGAGCAGGCCCGAGGTCAACGCACTCGCAAACTTCTGCTTCCTGACCAAGGACACCAATCTCAATATCTCCAACCGGCTGCCTGAAGACTATTTCCCTGAGGTTGAAGACAAGCACCCCGGGGCGCTCGCCTCGCAATGGGTGCCCATGGACCCCGATCTGTGGCGCATAGAGCGATATGGCGACTTCCTGGAAGCGCGGAAGGCTTTGCTTGCGGAAGAGGCCAACAAGCGATTTGCGGACCTTCTTCATGGAGATGATCGCTGGCTGATGGAGACACGGCCAGCTGGGCATACCGACCAAGTTGAAACTCTGGGCGGCATCTCAAGCGAAGAAGAAGAGGCTGAGCTGGAAAGCGTGAACGACTGGTTGATCGAACGCGGGCTGCCCAAAGGCTTCATCAGCCACGAAATAACCGACGAAGCCGGAACTGTGATCGCTCAGCTAGACCTTGCCTGGCCGGATGGGCTTCAGCAGGGCCTCTCAACGCCAGTAGCTCTGTTGCTGAACGAAGACGACCAGCTGATCGTCCTCGCCAGCCAGGCCGGATTCCGATGCTTCAAAAGCTCAGCGGCCTTACGTGAGTACGTCCTTCGCGAGATCACAAACGACACGACCGCCGCCTAATGGGATCGTCCCACACTTGGCCGTGATTCCTCGAACTGGGATCACTCAAGAAGGTACTGCCAGTCCACGGTCTCCACGAGCGGGCGCCAGCGCTCGATCTCTGCTTTCGCATGAGGCGGCAGAGTCTTGAAACCGTAGACCCCGCTTGTGATCGATGTGCTTTTCCGACCGAGCAGGACATCAATGTTGTTATCGGCAATGCCTTTCTGCATGAGCTGAGCTGTCGTGTTGGATCGCAGGGAGTGGAAATCTTTCTTCCGCTCACCGTCCTGAGGTCTGAGAGCGAGGCGATCTCGAAGCTTACGAAACTCGTTCCCAAGAGTGTTCGACTTGTGAGGCTGGGCCGTATAGCGAACAACAGCTTCGCGAATATGCGGATGACAGGGGTAGAACCGATCGCCTGACTCCTGCTTCTGCTTTTTAAAGCGGATGAAGTCCGTCTCAGGGTCATACTCGATCTCGGCAATCGCACTCCGCCGGTGTCCGGTGTATAGGGCGATCCAGATCACATCCCGCATCCAGTGTCCCTCCGACCCAGCCAGCAGGGCTCGAAGCTCATCATCAAACCAGGCTTCATGCTCGACCGGGATGTGCTCGGTTTGCACTTCATGACCACGCCAGACCGTGCGTTGCTTCTTGTTGAACTTCCACAAGTTCGAAAGTGCGGTAGCAATGTTCCCGATGGATTTTTGAGACAAGCGCTCAGTATCGGCTATCTCTTGCAGAAAAGCGCCCGCAATATCCCAGTCCACTTGCTCAATCGAAGGAAGGCGATACTTATCAGCTCGCTCGAAAGCCTTCCGATACGATTCTTTAGACTTGTCCGATAAAGGCTTTCCATCGCGTTTTTTTCGAGCTCTTTCCAGATATTCTGCGCCAAGGTCAACGTAGCTCCTCCGCCCCACCAGAGCATGCATGTACTGGCGAAGTAGGCGACCATCCTCGGTATTCGCGTTCACCCAATCCAGAGACGCTTTGATCTTCTGTTCGTCATCACGGTCACTCACAGGAAGTCGGTCGATGGCGATCTGACGCGTTCTATCCACGAGCTTCTTCAGCTCTGGTTGGTCAAATGTATCTTCCTGAACTTTGGGGGCTGCGGAAATCGCCAAGCTCGTGTGTCCCGGCCTTCGCTCTATCGAAGCGACCGGTTCCACTGGCTTCCTCTTGTGGTCCTGGAAAGCCTTGGCTTCCGCAATCAATCGCGCTTCAGCATTCAACTTTGTCTGCTGACGGAGACGCGCCCACTCTGCTTCGTAATGGTGATCCCATTCGTCCCGTAGCTTTCGCGCTTAGACCGGGTCAGTCACCTTCAAGCTGAAGGCAATTACCTTCTGGCCCACCAGGCTTTGAACATCAGCAGGGACCGTTCGATCATACCGGTAGAATCGGGAACGACGATCAGGCTCACGGAGATGGAAATTTATACGCTTCATCGGTCGAAACTGGAGGATTCCTCTGTGGAGAATCCTGTGTAATTTCGCTTCCGATTGCAAGCGTTCTCAACGAAATCAGTGACTTCGGAGAATATGGTGCCCAGGAGAAGACTCGAACTTCCACTCCCTTGCGGGAACTGGCACCTGAAGCCAGCGCGTCTACCAATTCCGCCACCTGGGCAGGTGAGGAGCGGGGGTGATACGGCGATGGATGGCGGCTGTCAACGGGGATGGCGCCGTTGATCTGCACATCATCGTCACATGCCCTGAAACCGGCGCCCGCCAAGCCCCCCGGACGCCGCCACGATCACTGCGCCGCATGGACATGCGCCCCCATTTTGGTCTATCGCCCTATCAAACCTATCTTACATGTCGCACGCAGCTTCGCGCGCGAGCCTTCCAGGGGCGGACCATGACACTTCGCAATGAAATGATCACCGTTTTCGGCGCTTCGGGCTTTATCGGCCGGTATGTGGTGCGTGAACTGGCCAAGGCCGGATACCGGGTGCGCGCCGCGACCCGCCGTCCGCATCTGGCCCATGAGCTCAAACCCATGGGCGTCGTCGGCCAGGTCCAGCTGATGCAGGCCAATCTGCGCAATGAAGACTCCGTGCGCCGCGCCGTGGATGGCGCCCATGCGGTGGTCAATCTGGTGGGCATCCTGTCTGAAAGCGGCAAGCAGAGCTTCCAGTCCCTGCAAGCGGATGGCGCGGGCCTGGTCGCCAAGTGCGCGGCTGAAGCCGGCATCACCAATTTCGTGCAGATCTCGGCCATTGGCGCGGATGAGGGCAGCAAGTCCGAATACGCGCGCACCAAGGCGCTGGGCGAGAAAGCGGTCCGTGAAGCCATTTCCTCCGCCGTCGTGCTGCGTCCGTCCATCGTGTTCGGCACCGAAGACGGCTTCTTCAACAAGTTCGGCTCCATGGCGCGCTTTGCACCGGCCCTGCCGCTGATCGGCGGCGGCCAGACCCGCTTCCAGCCGATCTTTGCCGGCGACGTCGCCGATTGCGTGCTCAAGGCGATCGAGGCGCCCTCCAAGTATGCAGGCCGCACCTATGAGCTGGGCGGTCCGAGCACCTACAGCTTCAAGGAGCTGATGGAGTTCATCCTGACCACGATCCGGCGCAAGCGTGTGCTGGTCCCGGTGCCCTTCTTTGCGGCCTATCCGCTGGGCATGGTCGGCGAGATCCTAGGCGCGCTGCCCTTCGTCCAACCCTTCCTGACCCGCGATCAGGTGACCTTGCTGAAATCGGACAATGTGGTCGGTCAGACCGATGAGGATTTGGGAACCACCGCCGATTTCGACATCGAGCTTGAAACCGTCGAAGCCCTCACCCCGACCTATCTGGTGCGCTATCGCAAGGGCGGCCAGTTCTCAGAAGACCCGGAAATGATCGCATAATGCCTGATACCGAACGCAAATTTCCCGGCTGGCGCGGCACGACCATTCTCAGCGTGCGCAAGAACGGAAAAGTGGTTCTGGCAGGCGACGGGCAGGTCTCGATCGGCGACACGGTCGTCAAGGCGACCGCCCGCAAGGTGCGGCCGATTTCCAGCGGCAAGGTGATCACCGGTTTCGCCGGCGCCACCGCGGACGCCTTTGCCCTGTTCGAGCGTCTGGAAGGCAAGCTCGAACAATATCCCGACCAGCTGGCGCGGGCCTGTGTGGAGCTGGCCAAGGACTGGCGCACAGACCGCTATATGCGGCGGCTGGAAGCCATGCTGATCGTGGCGGACAAGTCCGAAACCTTCACCCTGACCGGCGCAGGCGATGTGCTGGAGCCTGAAGACGGCGTCGCCGCCATTGGTTCAGGCGGCAATTACGCCCTGTCGGCGGCGCGGGCGCTGCTCGATTATGAAGAGGACGCCGAAGTGATCGCGCGCAAGGCGATGAAGATCGCCAGCGAGATCTGCGTCTATTCCAACGGCAATCTCACCGTCGAGACGCTGGGCTAGGATCTTCACATGCCTGAACACAAAAAACCCCGGCTTGCCGCCGGGGTTTTTCTTTAAGCTCGATTGAATGCTGACAGCGCGGAAACTTAGTCCTCGATCGTGAAGGTCAGGCCGGCATGATCGGTCAGGCGTTTGATCAGAGCATCGCCCAGGGCCGGCGCCGTGGTGTAAACCCCGCCCGGCGTCTGGTCGCGGCTCACATCCTTGACCAGCGATAGCGCGCATTCGGTGATCATCTTCGAGGTCGATCCATAGCCGGGATCCTTGTCGCCCTTCACCGACGCGGTGAAACGCTGACCGTCCGCGGTCTCTCCCGTGAACATGACGTCATAGAAGCCCGTTTCGCGTTCTTCCTTGGACGGGCCCTCACCCGGCTTGGGCGGGTTGTCCTGCATGGAGCGATCATTGGCGATGGCGTGCGCAAACTGCTCGCCCTTTTCGCCCGGCCCGGTCAGGAACATCTCGTCATAGACAAAGTCCTCGCCATAGGCGTGACCCATCAAGGCATTGGAGCGATGGACATTCTTGGTGTTGATCGTGGCCATCACGAACGGGGCGGACCAAGCGCCCAGATCATCCTCATAGATCACCTTCGCGCCATGAGGCTGTTTGGGACCTTCAAAATCCTCGCACAGGGAGAAGGGGTCTTTCAGCCAGTCGATAATCTGCGGCTCTTTCGCCGCGCGCTTCATGGTTTCAGCGAAACTCGCCGCCGTGCCGCCCGAGAAGGTGCCCTTCATGGCGCGCACTCGGCCCTTGATCCGAGACAGCGGCTTGCCGATCTTGTCGGTCACATGCTGCTGCAGGAAATAAACGCCCAGATCGAAGGGGACGGAGTCAAACCCGCACGAATGCACGATGCGGGCGCCGGACGCTTTCGCCTTGTCCGAATAGGTCGCGATGATGTCGTGCATCCAGGCCGGCTCGCCGGACAGGTCCACATAATCGGTCCCCGCCTCGACACAGGCTTTGACCAGCGCCTCGCCATAAAGCTGGTACGGGCCCACCGTGGTGATCACGGCGCGCGTACGGTCCGCCATGGCCTTCAATGAGGCCGGATCAGACGCATCGGCCACAACAAGCGGCGTATCGGCCGGCGCGCCGATCTCGTCGCGCACACGCTTGAGCTTGTCTTCGGACCGGCCCGCCATGGCCCAGGCGACGTCCTTGCCGTATTCGCTGGCGAGATATTCCGCCACCAGACGCCCGGTGAAACCGGTCGCGCCATAGATCACGACGTCAAATTCTGCGTTCGACATGGTGGTCTCCTCCCTGACTGATTAGTTCACTCATTAAGTGAATTAGGCGAGAAGCGCCAGCCCGCAAGAGGTTCAGCTGTCCAGTTCTGTCGCAAACACCATGGCGTCATCGCGAAACGCCTTGAATTCCAGGGCATTGCCGGCGGGGTCACGGACGAACATCGTTTTTTGTTCACCCGGCTTTCCGGCGAAACGCACATAGGGATCGATGATGAAGGGCGTGCCGGCGCGGCGCAGGCGTTCAGCCAGAGGGTCAAACTGATCCCATTCCAGGATCAGGCCGAAATGGCGCACGGGCACATCCTTGCCGTCCACGGCGCCGGTCTGGGCGTTCTGGCATTCCTCGGGCGCCAGATGGGCGACGATCTGATGGCCGAGAAAATCAAAATCGATCCAGTGGTCGCTGTCCCGTCCCCGCGGACATCCCAGCACGTCCCCATAAAATCGGCGGGCCGCCTGAAGGTCGTCCACGGGAAAGGCCAGATGGAAACGGGGACGGGTCATCGCACACTCCTCTGTCGGGCCCTGCAGCCACGGGCTTTGTGTTCCGGGCGGTAAGCCCCTACATGTCTGCAATCCTTACCACCCAATCGACAAAAAGACATGGGGCGTCATGACTGAGTTTTCTCCGCGCGAAATCGTCCATGAGCTCGACCGCCATATCATCGGCCAGGGCGACGCCAAGAAGGCTGTCGCCATCGCGCTGAGAAACCGCTGGCGCCGCAAGCACCTTCCTGAAGGGCTGCGCGAAGAGGTCACGCCGAAGAACATCCTGATGATCGGCCCGACCGGGGTCGGCAAGACCGAGATTTCCCGCCGCCTCGCCAAGCTGGCCGGCGCGCCCTTCATCAAGGTGGAGGCCACCAAGTTCACCGAGGTGGGTTATGTGGGCCGGGATGTGGATTCCATCGCCCGTGACCTGGTGGAAATCGCCATCACGCTGGTGCGCGAGAAGAAACGCGAAGAGGTGAAGGCCAAGGCCCATGGCGCCGCCGAGCAGCGCGTGCTCGACGCCCTGGTCGGCAAGGACGCCGGCGCCTCCACCCGTGAGGCTTTCCGCAAGAAACTCATGTCCGGCGAACTCGACGACAAGGAAATCGAGATCGAGATTGTCGATGAGAGCGCCAATCCGTTCCAGGGCATGGATCTGCCCGGCATGGGATCGATGGGCGTCATCAATCTGGGCGACATGCTGGGCAAGGGGTTTGGCGGCAAGCCCAAAACCCTGCGCACGACGGTGAAAGAAGCCTATGAGCCGCTCATCAACGAGGAGGCGGACAAGCTGCTGGATGAGAACCAGATCCAGTCCGAAGCCATCCGTCTGGCGGAAAACGAGGGCATCGTCTTCCTCGATGAAATCGACAAGGTCTCTGCCCGCTCCGACGCGCGCGGGGCGGATGTGTCCCGCGAAGGGGTGCAGCGCGATCTGTTGCCGCTGATCGAGGGCGCCACCGTCACCACCAAGTACGGGCCGATGAAAACCGACCATGTGCTGTTCATCGCCTCGGGCGCGTTCCACGTATCAAAGCCCAGCGACCTGTTGCCTGAACTGCAGGGCCGCCTGCCGATCCGGGTCGAGTTGCAGGCGCTGACCCGCGATGATTTCCGCGCCATCCTGACCGAGCCGGAAGCCAGCCTCATCACTCAGTATGTGGCGCTGATGAAAACTGAAGGCTTCGAGCTGAGCTTTGACGATACGGCCATTGACGCCATCGCCGACTTCGCCGCCGAGGTGAACGCCAGCGTGGAGAATATCGGCGCTCGCCGACTGCAGACCATTCTCGAACGCGTGTGCGAGGAAATCAGCTACACCGCCTCGGACCGGTCCGGTGAAACCCTGGCCATCGACGCCGATTATGTGCGTGAGCGCGTGGGTGATCTGGCGCGTAACGCCGATCTGTCCAAATTCATCCTCTAAAAGAACAGCGCGGCGCACCGTAAGGGTGCGCCGCGCCGAAAAAAGGGGACCGGCGCGGCGCGAGCTGATACCGGCGCCGACCGAAGTCGCACGCTATGAAGCGGGGAGATACACCGTCTCAGCTGCAGACATAGAAGCCTCAACCGAGGTCACTTGCGCAAGTGAATTTCTGTTGAACTTGAGCTCAAACACGCCAGTTCTCAGTGAAAAATCAGTAATGTAGAAACGGTCCGGCGCCACAGGGACCAAAGGCGCCCACGATTGTCCTCCATTATAGCTTGCCATAAGCCGACCGTTCTCGAGATAAATCGTGAGATCATTGGTGAAGGGCGGGGCCGCCATCTGGGCCCGAATGTCCAGAGGAAAGGCCGGGTCCGCAGCATAAACGCCGACATATCGCGCCAGCTGATCTTCACTCAGCTCGAGACGGGGCACGTCCACCACCGGATTCACCGTCCAGCCCATGACGTCATTCATGGCATTGCGGATCTCGATCGCAAGGTCCATCCCGTTCGCGCCATTGGTCAGAATGACCAGACCATCTCCGGTTCCCAGATGTCCCTCCATCCAGGTGCGATAGGAATTGTTCGCGCCGCCATGATGAAAGATGAAATGTGCGCCACGGCCCTCAAGGCGCGGACCCAGGCCATGCTCGGAAGGCGACACTCGCGTCATCATCTCCAGACCCAGCCGGGGATGCAGATACCCGCTCTCGCCGCGATAGGCCCGGATCATCTCCGCCGTCATGCGGCCCAGATCGCTGGCGCTGGTCCACAGGCCTGACGCCGCCATCTCGGGGAAGGCTTCATAGCCCCGCGGCAGGGCCGTGGGCGCGCCGGACCGGTCATGGGCCCTGGCGATATCCCCATGGTCTTCAGGCAGCGGATTGGCGAAAGTGGACCGGCTCATGCCCAGAGGGTCGAACAAGGCCGCCTCTGCGCCCTCTTCAAAGCTCATCCCGGTCGCCTGGGCGATGAGCCCTTCAAGAAGGGTATAGCCTCCGCCGGAATACCGATAGCTCAGGCCCGGCCGCGCTTCCACACGCAGAGGCGCATGGTTGGCCGGAGCCTGACCATTCAGGGTCTGCGCCCGGGTCGGCAGGGCCTCGCCCGGCATGAAGTCCGCAAACCCGTGCAGGTTCAGCCCGCCCGTATGAGACAGCAGCATACGGATGGTGAGCGGCGCATCAGCATGGGGCGAGCCTGCCTCCGGCGCCCAGTAGTCCAAAGCGTGGCTGATATCCTGATCGAGATCGAGCGCGCCGGACTGAATCAGATTCAGGGTCATGAAGGCTGTCGCCATCTTGCTGACCGAGCCCGCCGAGAACACGGTGTCCGCCGTGACAGGCGCCCCTGAGCCGGCCTGGAGCACGCCATAGCCCTGTGCGAACACGACATCGCCATCCTCGATCACGGCGACAGCGACGCCAGGAACACCGTAATGGGCCATGCGATCTTCAAGCGAATAGCGCTCAACAACCCCGTCATGGGAGAACCGCCCGCGCAGCGCATCGGTGAAGCGTTCAGGGCCATAGCTGCTGAAGGCGGACGCCGGCTGGCAGGCAGACAATGCGGGCGCACTCACCAGCGTCGCAGCGCCTAGCACCAGAGCTGACAAAACTGTCTTCAGGGGGAATCCAGACATAGGGGTCTCCTTTCCATCAATCGACGGATTACCAGAATCTTTGTTTTTAGTGTTATTAGAGTGGGTTAGTTCGTTTGGGGCGGTTGATGTCTTGCACCCCGCGCCTCAAGCCATCGCACCATCTCAGACTGGCCATGGCGTTCAGCTTCGCTCAGCGGCGAGCGATAGGGACCGCCCCGATCCCCCGGCGCCGCCGGCACGGTCAGAGTCGGGTCCGCGCCTGCAATCAGCAAGAGCTCAGCCGCCCCGGTCTGACCGGCCGCCGCTGCATTGATCAGCGGCGTTTCATCCGCCAGCACGAAACCGTTGGGATCGGCGCCCGCCAGCACCAGCCGGGAGATGATGTCGAGATGACCGCCCCTCGCCGCGTTGATGAGCGGAGAGCCATTCTGAGGTGCGGCGAGATCCACCTGGGCGCCGGCCTCCAGCAGCAGGTCCACCACCTCCAGGCTTCCGGCCCGCGCAGCGACGATCAACGCCGTACCGGACTGACGCGTGACGAGATCAGGCGCAGCGCCTGCTTCCAGCAACAACGCGACCATGGGCGCGTCACTGCGACGGCTTGCCTCGATCAGGGCCGTTCCGTCATTGGGCCAGATGCGGTTCACATCCGCGCCACGCGCGAGCCGGGCCTCGACATTGGCGAGATCACCCTGACGAACCGCCTGGATCAGGCGCGATTCCAGAAACTCCACCGCACCGACACGCGGCGTGAAGACCAGGGCAAGCGCGATCAGAACTGGCAAGGCGGTCAGCATCGTCAGGAAAGAGCGGCGCACGGAACCCGCGCGCACTTGGGTCAAAGCGTTCACACGGAACCTCAATTCAGATTTACGCGGCGCTTGGGCCGCCAATGTCAGAGGACGGGCCAACACCGCTTTTTGCGCGGCGTCCAACAGCGCATGGGCCAGCACCAGCGGCTTGCCCTGGGTGCGCGCCGCCGCTTCATCGCACAGCACCTCACGCATACGATGCACCTGCCGGTTCAGCTGGTGCACGCCGGGCGCCCACCAGAACAGGCCCGCGATCAGGCGCTGGACAAGCCCTGTCAGGGCGTCATGACGACGGATATGTGCGATTTCATGCTCCAGCACGGCTTCACCGGCTTCATCGAAGCGGAAATCATCAGGGATCACGATCACGGGGCGGATGAAGCCCGCTACCATGGGCGTGAGGACATCTGCGCTCTGACGCAAGCGGACCGGACGAGACAAGGCCAGCGGGGACGCTACGGATTTCGCTCTCGATGTCAGGCGGTTCAGGCTCCACAGATCACGGATGAGGCTTAATCCGGCCCAGAACAGACCGATCAGCCACAAGCAGACCCCGGCAAACCCCATGCCCGTCAGAATATCTGACCCAGCCAAACCCGGATCGCTCATCGACGAGACGCTCGCCGGCAGGGTCGTCAACGCTTCAGGTGAGATCACGGACACCGGGGCTGCAGCTGCGCTGCCGACATTGAACCCCTGGATGGCGGTCTTTGAACCCGGCATCAGGGCGAACGCGAAGATGGCGGGGATCGTGAGCAGACCCGCAAGCGCCAGATCATGGCGTTCGCGGATGCGCAGGGCCGGTGCAAACCGGTCAAACAGCACAGCGCCAAGACTGATTGCAGTGGATCCGATCAGAACGAAGACAGCAGACTGGAACAGGGCGATGATCATGATTCACCGCCGGTCTTGTTCTGTTGCTTGAGCAGTTCCGCGCGCAGGGCCTCGATATCATCAAGGCTCAGCGCCTCATCCTCGACCAGATGCTGGGCCAGGCGCTGGGGCGAGCCTCCGAAGAAAGATTTCAGCACGCTGCCCAGCGCGGTGCGTTGTGCGCCTTCCTGGGACAAGGCCGGGGCGTAGATATGCGCCCGGCCTTCCTTGCGAAAGCTGACATAGCCCTTGTCGGCCATGATGCGCACGGTGGTGAGCACGGTGGTGTAAGCGAGCCCATAGCGGGGCTCCAGAGCATCGGTGAGGTCGCGAACGCTGGCTTCGCCACGCGTCCACAGCACGCTCATGATGCGATGCTCGGCTTCGGTCAGGGTGGGGGAGGAGGTGCGGGCCATCTACGAATTCCTTAGTTTCAATTCGTTTCGCACACCCGTCCTGATCTATCAACTAAAAACTTAGTTATTTTGTAAGTCTATATATTTAAATATTATTTTGCTCGAAGCATGACGTAGAACGCGCCAGAGCCGCCATGTCGACGATTGGCCTCGGCATAGCCCGAAGCCAGCTGGGCGAAGTCAGGGTCACGCATCCATTGGGTAAAGGAGCGGCGCAAAACGCCCGGCAGCGCGCGCTCATCGGGCGACCAGGGCTGGAAGCGCCGTTCATCCAGCGCGCGCGAGCCCGCGCCCTTGCCGGTGATCACCAGCACCGTGCGCATGCCATTTGATCGGCAGCGGTGCAAAAAGCCCAACAGCGCCTGACGCGCATGGGAAGAGGTCATGCCATGAAGATCGAGCCGGGCTTCCACCTCGACCTGTCCGCGACGCACCTTCTTTTCCGGACTGCGATCCACGGGTACGCGCCGCGCGGGCCGTTTGGCCATTTCCCGCATCAAATCACGCTGCAAGGCGCCGGTTTTCAACGGTTCCGTCTGGGGAATGGGCAAGGATTTGGGTTTGGGCGGTTCAATGTCCTCCCGCTCCAGCCGTTTGAGGCGATCCTCGTCCAGCGGCTTCACTTGCCGCGCAAACCGGGTCCAGAGCTCACGCTCCTCGGGCTTGAGCCCACGGGGTGTGCGCCGCTTGACCATCAGTGCTGCTGACGCGCCGCCAGCTCATTGGGCAAAAGAAGCGTCCAGCGCGCGGCGGGATCGTTCTGTCGCCCAGCGCGTTCGCCCGCTTCATAACCCCAGCCAAAAAACAGATCGCCCCGCGCCGCGCCCTGAATGGCGCCGCCCGCATCCTGGGTAATGACCAGCCCGGTCCAGTTCGGCGCGCCGTGCAGGCGCGCATTGAGCACCACCGGAACGCCCCAGGCGTGATGAGCCGCATCCACTGCCAGTGACGCCATCGGCGTCAAGGGCGCGCCCTGGGCCCCGATCGGGCCTTCAGAGGGGTCATCCAGACTATCAAGGGTAAAGAAGACATAGCGCGGGTTTTCATCAAACAGGGGGCGCCAGGATTGCGGTCCGCGCAGGCGCAACCAGTTCTCGATATCCTGCTTGGAGGCGTTGTGCTCGGACAGCTCCCCGCGATCAATCAGGATGCGCCCGATTGAGACATACGGTCGGCCGTTATGCGCCGCAAAGCGCACCCGCGCTTCAGAGCCGTCAGGATAGACCAAACGGCCCGAGCCCTGGATCTGCAGGAAGAACACATCGATCGGACGGCCCCAGGCCAGCGGCACGCCCAGATTCTGGGCCTCGATCTCGGCGCGGGACTGATAGGGCACAAAGCGATGGTCCGCTGCGCGCCCCACCACGCGTTGCCCCTCGAGCCCGGCAATGAACTGGCCCAGATCGCCGGTCAGAAGATCGCCCGGCAAGCCCCGGATCGCCATGGAGAACTCAGATGTCGGCGCAGCGCTGACCTCCACAACGGGTTCGTAATAGCCCGTCAGGCGACCCGCGCCATCAAGTTCGACCGGCGTGAAATTGCGCTCGAAGAAGGCCCGTGCCTGATCGGGGCCAGCGCCCATGCCCACCAGCATCGCGCCTTGCAAGCACACGGACCGCCAATCGCCTGCCGTGCCGGCATAGGGCACGCGCGGATTCATCGGTTCGTGATCGGGACGCTGCTCGACCCGTTCGCACGACCGGACAAACGCGCTCAGGGCCGATTGCGCATCCACCTGACGCCAACCCTCAACCCGGGAGAACGGAACAGGGTGAAGCTGAACCGAAGTCACAGCCGGGCGGGGCGGAAGCCCGCCGGGTCGACCCGGTACGCCTGGCTGAGCAGGCGAAGGCGCGACGGGTCCGCTGGAACAGCCTGCCAGCACCAGACAGGCGAAAAGGGCCGCCAGCTTAAGCGGGTTTGACCCCGGAGAGGCGCCAGTTGGGGTTCTCGCTGGTGACGTCACGCTCAAAGCTCCAGATCTCATCGACCGTTTTCAGTGTGGTGAGGTCGCCCTCCACCACATCTCCCTGAGCATTGCGGGTTTCACTGGCGAGCTCGACGGAGAAGGTGATCTTCACCTTGGCCCGATTATCGTTAAGAGAGGCTTCAGAAATCTCCGCAGACTTGATGCGGTCGATCTCGGTGGTCACCGTCCAGTCCTTCTCCTCACGCGCGCTGATCGACTGGTCATAGGCTTTCATGACCCGGTCGCTCAACAGCGGCTGAAGCGCCTCGCGATCGCCCTTGGCATAGGCCAGCACGATCATTTCATAGGCCGCCTTGGCGCCCTTGCGGAATTCCTCTGGATCAAAGGAGGGGTCCTGCTGGGCGATCTGCATCAGGCCTTCGCCGGCCGGGCCGGAGAACTGCGCTGCAAACGGCGTTTCATCCTCTTGCGGGCGCATGGAGGGCGGCGGCGCGCCCATCCCGGCGGCTTCCGCGCGCTCGCGCTGTTCGCGTTCCACATCCTCGGCGGTGCGTCCGGACGGCTTGCCCAGCACCATGTAGAGGCGGACCCCCAGGAACACGGCGAGGCCGGCGAAAAACAGGATTTGAAGAATGTCCATGGAGACGCTCTCGCAAGATGTGTGTGCGTTTTGTGCAGATATAGGGGTTCATGACCGCCACGTCACGCGGGCGCTTGTGCTTGCCGCATTCGCGCCTGCGTGCTACCCGCCCCGCTTCACCCTTAGTTGTTTGCGGGATTGTGCTTTCGCATTCTCCCGATCAAAGCTTGAGTTGACCCATCATGACCGACGCGCCCGCTACGCCGCAAGGCGGCGACCAGCCGATGCCTCCCGCCATTCGTGTGGCGGGTCAGTATGTCAAAGACCTGTCATTTGAAAATCCCGGCGCGCCTGAAAGCCTGCGCGGCGCCGGCCAGCCCAATATCGACCTGAGCGTGGACGTTCAGGCCCGTGACATGGGCAATGACATGTTCGAAGTGGAACTGATCATTGGCGCCCGCGCCCAGCGCGAGTCCAACCCGGTCTTCATCGTCGAACTGACCTATGCCGGTCTGTTCCAGATCCAGAATGTGGATCCGCAGGCGCGTGAAGCCTTCCTGCTGATCGAGTGCCCGCGCCTGATCTTCCCGTTCGCCCGTCGCGTCCTGTCTGACGCCACCCGCGATGGCGGCTTCCCGCCGTTGATGCTGGAGCCGGTGGATTTCGCGGCCCTGTATCGCCAACGCGCCGCCCAACAGGCCCAGGCCCAGCAAGGCGCCCCGGCGACCCCGCCGTCTGACGCGTAATACTCAGGCTGTCTGATCAGCCTTCAACAGTCCCAGAGACTGCCAGAGCGGGTCGTCCATTTCCGAGATAAACTCGGCATGGGCGGCCCGTTCCTGTTCTGTCACAAGGCTGGGCAGGGATTTCGGCCGCGGCGTACGCGTCGGGTAGACCACCGTTCCGTCCCCGCCCTCTGAGCCTGAAAAGCTCAGGCTCTGCTCACGCCCGCCATTGAGCTCAAGATAGACTTCGGCCAGCAGGTAGGAGTCGATCAAGGCCCCGTGCTTGGTCCGGCTGTCGAGCGAAACATCAAAGCGTTTACACAGGGCATCCAGGCTGGCGGGCGCGCCGGGAAATTTCTCGCGCGCAATCGCCGCGGTATCGATGAACCGCGCTTTCGGGATGGCTGTCTTGCCACAGCGCTCAAGCTCCATATTGATGAAGCCCATGTCGAACATGGCGTTGTGCGCCACCAGCGTTGAATCCTCGATGAAGTCGAGAAACTGATCGACCACTTCGGCGAATTTCGGCTCGTCCTTGAGCATCTCCCAGGTGTGGCCGGTCACAGCGGTGACTTCGGCGGGAATGTCGCGCTCGGGATTGATCAGGATGCGCAAATCCTTGCCCGTCGGGATGAGGTCAATGACCTCCACGCAACCCAGTTCCGTCACGCGGTCCCCGCCGCGCGGATCCAGGCCGGTGGTCTCGGTATCGAAAATGATCTCGCGCTTGCTCACTGCGCATCCCCGCTCAATTTCAACGCGTCCAGCAAGGCCCGCACCTGTTCACGGGCATGGTCGACGCCCTGGCTGGTGTCGATGACATGATCGGCCCGGGCGCGCTTGTCCGCATCGGGCGTCTGCCGCGCCAGAATGGCTTCGAACTTGTCCACGCTCATGCCGGGCCGGGCCAGAACACGATCACGTTGGACTGCTTCGGGGGCCGAGACCACCACCACATGATGGACCTGGTCATGCTGGCCGGTTTCAAACAAGAGCGGCACATCCAGAACCACAAGCGGCGCGCCCGCATCTTCCGCCTCATGAAAGAAGCGACGCCGCGCCTGACCCACCAGCGGATGCACGATGGCGTTCAGGGTTTCAAATTTTGACGGATCGGCCTGTAAGGCTGCTGTCAGTTTCGCCCGGTCCACGCCTGTCGCTTCATCCGCGCATCCGGGAAAGGCTCGCGCAATCAACGGCACGGCCTCGCCGCCTGGCGCATACATCGCGGCCACTGCGGCATCTGCATCAAAGACCGGCACGCCCTCTTCCGCGAACAGGGCCGCGGTCGTGGATTTGCCCATGCCGATGGAGCCTGTCAGACCCAGAATGATCATGCCCGGCGCTCCAGTTCTGCGAGCAGGCCCTGACGCACGCCGTCATGATCGGGCGCGGACGCCCCGAAAAAGCGCCCAAAGGCCGGGCGCGCCTGTCCGACCAGCATGACCAAGCCATCCGCGGTCCGGCGTCCCAGGCGCTCGGCCTCGGCCAGAAGCCCGGTTTTCAAGGGCGCATAGACCATGTCAAAGACAAGCGCGTCTTCCGCCGTGCCCGACAGATCCGCCGTCAGCGGCGGCTGTCCGGTCATGCCCAGCGATGTCGCGTTGATGACCAGAGACGCGTCCTGATAGGCCTGCGCATCGTCCAGCGTATGAATGTGTGCGGAAACGCCAAACTCTGCCGCCAGCGCTTCAGCGCGAGACCGGGTCCGGTTGAGGATGCGTATGTCCCGGCGCTGATCCTTGAGGTTATAGAGCGCGGCGCGCGCAGCGCCGCCCGCGCCGATCAGCACGGCGGGGCCAGACCCTGAATCTGATTCAAGAGCGCGGGCGATCCCCACATGATCGGTGTTGTCCGCCAGGATCCGGTTCTGTCGCCAGACCAGCACATTGGCTGCCCCGATGGCGCGCGCCGCATCAGAGGCTTCGTCTGCAACCTTCAGCGCCGTTTCCTTGTGGGGAACGGTGACATTGACCCCGACCAGACCTGCATGAAACCGTTCGCGCACTGCGCTTTCAAAGGCATCAGGCTCGCATTCAATGATGGCGTAATCGCCCGGCTGACCCGTTTCATCGAGCCAGGTTTTCATGATCAGGGGAGACAGCGAGTGCTTGGCGGGCCAGCCGACCACAGCCGCCTTGGGCCAATCGCTCACCATCTCGTTAAGCCTCCAGAACGCCGTGTGCGCGCAAGGCGCCCAGCACAGGGATCAGGGACAGGCCCAGAATAGCGTAATAATCGCCCTCGGTGCGCTCGAACAATTGCGCGCCCAGCCCTTCGAACGCATAGCAACCCACCGCCTTGGTCAGGATATCGCCGGCCTTGTCGAGATAGTCCGCGAGGAAAGCATCTGAAAAATTCCGCATGACGAGCGTGGACGTCGCCTGATGCCGCCAGACGACTTCTCCGTCCCGCGCCAGCGCAATGCCGCCTTGCAGATGATGGGTCTGGCCGCGCAATTGACGCAGGCGTTCCTCGGCCTCTGCGACCGAGCGCGCCTTGTCATAGGCGACGCCGTCAAACTCGAGGACCTGATCCGAGCCCAGCACCAGCGCGCCGGGGCGACGATTGGACACTTCAAGCGCCTTGCGTTCGGCCAGTTCCAGCGCCAGCGCCGCCGGGTCGCCGGCAAAGCTGTCCTTGACCGCGCCTTCATCGATATCGGCGGGATCCACCTCAAAGGCGACCCGGGCGTTTTCAAGGATGGCGCGGCGTGACGCCGAACCGGAAGCGAGAATAAAGCTCATGACGACCGTCTCTAGAATTTGGATTTATGGTCCTGCAGAAGGTTGAGCACCTTCGCCGCTGTCTCTTCGATCGAGCGCCGCGTCACATCGATAGAGGGCCAGTTATACCGCGCAAACAAGCGCTTGGCGTGAATGACCTCTTCCTTGACCGCCTCTTCATCCACATAATCGGTGGATCGATCTTCCTTGAGATTGAGCAGGCGATTGCGCCGGATCTGGATAATGCGCTCGGGCGAGGCGGTCAGACCCACGATCAGCGGCTTTTTCAGGCGGTAGAGGATTTCCGGCAGCGGCGCGCCCGGCACCAGCGGAATATTCGCGGTCCGAATGCCGCGATGGCCTAGATACACGCTTGTGGGGGTCTTGGACGTCCGTGAAATCCCAAGAAGAATGACGTCGGCGCTCGCCAGGTCATCCCCCTGACCATCATCATGGGCCATGGAATAATTCATCGCCTCGATGCGGCGATAGTAATCGGCGTCCAGAACCCGTTGGGCGCCCGCCTTGCCCTGAACCGGCGCGCCCAGATAGCTCGACATGGTGGCCTGGATCGGGTCCAGAACCGCCAACGCCGGCATGCCCATGGACGCGCACGCATCCTCGAGATCACGCCGCAGCTCGGCATTGACCAGTGTGAACATGACAATGCCCGGATAGGCTTCGATGTGCTCAAGCGCGCGCTCCAGCTGCCGCGGCGACCGCACCAGGGCATACAGATGCTCGATAGGGCGCACATTCTGGAACTGGGCGACGGAGGCGCGCATGACTTCCATCAGGGTCTCGCCCGTGGAATCCGAGATCATGTGCACATGAAAATAAATGCCAGCATCGGCGGACCGGGGCATGCGCGGCTCCTGAACAGACTTCATCCCCCATCGGTAGACCAGAGCGGGCAAGCTGTGAATAACCCTGTCTGCTTGTCCACGATTCAAGCCCGGCTGGGGACAGGCGAAGTCGGGTTTCAGCGTTGGCGCCCAATCGGCGCCCAGTCATGCACATTCGGGGATTAACAGGTCTGCGATCACCCCAGAACTGTCGACAATTATCCGAGTCATATTATCGGTTTTACGCCTGATCGCCGCCGCGCATTCGGCTAGGCTGCGGTTAACCAAAGTAAAAAATGAGTTAACGTCTCATTTTGATACAAAAGTCAGACCGTGGATGACCCGCGTTCACAGGCTGTGGATATCCGGCGCCAGCGTTGATCCGTCGCAGTTATCCACGTTATGGGCGCCCCTACTATCACCCCTTCTTTTCATTCAATGAAAAAGAACGGTATGACCGGGTCTGACCTGTCCGGGGAAAACTCCCGAACCCCGGCGCTGACGAGAGCCATCGATGACTGATCAGAACCAGCCTTTCCTGCGCGCCCTTGCTGGCGAGACCGTCTCTCCGCCGCCGATCTGGCTGATGCGCCAGGCCGGTCGCTATCTGCCTGAATATCGGGAGGTGCGCGCCAATCAGCCCGATTTCATCAATTTCTGTTTGAATTCGGACGCTGCTGCGGAAGTCACGCTCCAGCCCATTCGCCGCTATGATCTGGATGCCTCTATCGTCTTCGCCGACATCTTGCTGATCCCATACGGTCTTGGACAGAAAGTCTGGTTTGAGAAAGGCGAGGGGCCCAAACTTGAGCCGCTGGCGCTTGAAAATCTCGGGGCGCTGTCTGTCGAACGGGCCAATGAGGTTCTCCGTCCGGTCAGCGACACCATCGCCAAGGTGCGCGCCGGCCTGCCGGACACCTGTTCGCTGATCGGGTTTGCAGGCTCGCCCTGGACGGTGGCGACCTACATGATCGAAGGCGGCGGCTCCAAGGACCGGTTCAAGGCCCGCACCCTGGCCTGGACCCAGCCGGACGCGTTTGACGCTCTGCTCAATCTTCTGGCCGAAGCCAGCGCGCATTATCTCAAGGCCCAGGCCGATGCCGGCGCCAATGCGCTCAAGCTGTTTGATTCCTGGGCGGAAGGGCTGCCCGATCCGCTGTTTGACCGCGTGGTCATTCGCCCCACAAAGCTGATCATCGATCGCCTGCGCCAGATGGGCGTCACGCTGCCGGTCATCGGTTTTCCGCGCGGCGCGGGGCCCCAGGCCGTGCGCTATGCCAGGGAGACCGGCATCCAGTGTCTGGCGCTCGATCATGGCCTCGACACAAACTGGGCGCGTGAAGCGTTTCCGAAGGATCTGCCGCTTCAGGGTCAGCTGGATCCGTCCGTGCTGCGCGCAGGTGGAGACATGCTGGATTCAGAGATTGATCGCCTCCTTTCCGCCTGGGCGGGACGGCCCTATGTGTTCAATCTCGGACATGGCATTAATCTCGACACGCCGCCCGAGCATGTGACGCGCCTCGTGGAACGCGTCCGTGCCTTCAAGGGCTGACAGGTCAGGCGTGATCGGTTTCAGACAGGAGTAGGCGCATGGCGCGGCGTATTGCAGTGGTGCTGTTCAATCTGGGCGGCCCGGACAGGCCCGAGAATGTGCGCCCGTTCCTGCGCAATCTGTTCCGGGATCCGGCGATCATCGGCGCGCCCGGTCTGGTGCGGGAATTTCTGGCCTGGCTGATCTCGACCACGCGCACCAAGGAAGCGACTGAAAACTACGCCAAGATGGGCGGCGGTTCGCCGATTGTCCCTGAAACCGAAAAGCAGGCGCAGGCGCTGACCGCCGCGCTACGGGATCGGCTCGGGGAAGAGGACGACGTGCAGTGTTTCCTCGCCATGCGCTACTGGCACCCCTTCGTGCATGAAGCGGTGGAGGCTGTGAAAGCCTATGCACCTGATGAGATTGTCCTTTTGCCGCTTTACCCGCAGTTCTCCACGACCACGACCGGCTCGTCCTTCAAGGCGTGGCGTGATGCAGGCGGGCCTGAGGCGCGGGCCATTTGCTGTTATCCCGAGGAAGCGGATTTCATTACTGCCCATGTGCGCCTGATCGAGGCGGAATGGGAGAAGGCCGGCAAGCCGGACAATCCGCGCGTCCTGTATTCCGCGCACGGTCTGCCCGAAACGATCATCAAGAAGGGCGACAGCTATCAATGGCAGGTCGAGCAGACGGTGGCCCAGGTCAATGCGCGCCTGCCTGAACACCTGCAGAACCACGAGATCTGCTTTCAGTCCCGCGTGGGCCCGCTCAAATGGATCGGCCCGTCCACCGAGGAAGCGATTGAACGCGCCTGTCAGGACGGCAAACATATCCTTCTCACGCCGATCGCCTTCGTGTCCGAGCATATCGAGACCCTGGTCGAGCTGGATGAGGAATATGCCGAGCTTGCCGAAGAGCATGGCGCCAAGGGCTATGACCGGGTTCCGGCCCTGGGCGATCAGCCTGATTTCATTGCAGCACTCGCCCGTGTCACGGTAGACGCGCTTGAGGGTGGAAACGGGCTCAAGCCGCCGCAAGGCCAGCCGATCTGTCCGGGCAAGTTCGGCCGTTGCCCCTGTCTCGAGGCCGGTCTCAAACAGGAGGATGCCGCATGATCGATTTTCTGCTGCCCGGCTCGATCGGCTATCTGGTGATCAAGGCGCTGCACATCATCGCGGTGATCTTCTGGATGGCGGGCATGCTCTACCTGCCGCGCCTGTTCGTGTATCACCACCAGGCCGAGGCGGGCGGAGAGCTGGAAGGCGCGCTACTCATTCAGGAGCGCAATCTTCTGAAGATCATCGTCAATCCCGCCATGATAGCGGTCTGGCTGTTGGCGATCGTGATGATGGTCGCCAATCCGGCGCTGTTCAGCCAGGGCTGGTTCCATTTCAAGCTGTTGCTGGTTCTGCTGATGTCCGGCATCCATGGCTTCTATGCCGCGAACGCGAAGAAGTTCGCGAAGGGCGAACGTCCGAGAACTGAAAAGTTCTGGCGAATCATGAATGAAGGCCCGGCCATCCTGGTCATCTTCATCGTCCTGCTGGCTGTCGTTAAGCCGTTCTGAGACTGAAAAATCATTGACCTTTCGCGCGGCGCGTGGCAGGGATTGAAGGACTCCTTGATAAGGATCCTTCCAACCAGCTGCGGGCCGCGCCGACGTCATCGTCTGACAGCGCCCGGGCTAACACCCAATCCCATAGTCGATCCGCGCCCGGTATGGCGCAGTTCGTCGTCTGGTGTTCACCAGGACCGGATTTCATCGGGTCTTGTGAGCCGAGCTGTCTGAGAAACTCATGACCGATACCCCTGAAACCGAACCGCAGGACGGTGGTGAAGCTGCGGCGAAATCGACCCGCCGCATGTCCCTTCAGGAACTGAAGGAAAAGTCGCCCGCCGAGCTGGTGGAGCTGGCTGAAGGCCTTGATATCGAAAACGCCTCATCCCTGCGCAAGCAGGGCATGATGTTCGCGATCCTCAAGGCGCTGGCTGATGAAGGCGCCGAGATTTCCGGCGGCGGCACGCTGGAAGTGCTGCAGGACGGTTTTGGCTTCCTGCGCGCTCCGGAATCCAACTATCTGCCGGGCCCTGACGACATCTATGTCTCTCCCAGCCAGATCCGCCGCTTTGGCCTGCGCACTGGCGACACGGTGGAAGGCGAGATCCGGGCGCCGCGGGAAAACGAGCGCTATTTCGCCCTTCTCAAGGTCTCCTCGATCAATTTCGAGCAGCCCGACAAGTCCCGCCACAAGGTTCACTTCGACAACCTGACCCCGCTCTATCCTGATGAGCGGTTCAACATGGAAATCCAGGACCCGACCAAGAAAGATCGGTCGGGCCGGGTCATCGACATCGTGTCGCCGCTGGGCAAGGGGCAGCGCGCCCTGATCGTGGCGCCGCCGCGTACGGGTAAGACGGTTCTGATGCAGAACGTCGCCCATGCCATCGAGACCAACCATCCCGAGTGCTATCTGATGGTGCTGCTCATCGACGAGCGCCCTGAAGAAGTGACGGACATGCAGCGCACCGTGAAAGGCGAGGTCGTGGCCTCCACCTTTGACGAGCCTGCGACCCGTCACGTCCAGGTGGCGGAAATGGTGATCGAGAAGGCCAAGCGCCTCGTCGAACACAAACGCGATGTGGTGATCCTGCTCGATTCCATCACGCGTCTGGGCCGGGCCTACAACACCGTGGTGCCCAGCTCGGGCAAGGTGCTGACCGGGGGTGTGGACGCCAACGCCCTGCAGCGTCCCAAGCGCTTCTTCGGCGCCGCGCGGAATATCGAGGAAGGCGGCAGCCTCACCATCATCTCCACCGCGCTGATCGACACCGGTTCGCGCATGGACGAGGTGATCTTCGAAGAATTCAAGGGCACCGGTAACTCCGAGATCATTCTGGACCGCAAGGTCGCCGACAAGCGCGTCTTCCCGGCCATCGACATCCTCAAGTCGGGCACCCGGAAGGAAGAGCTTCTGGTACCCAAGCAGGATCTGCAGAAAACCTATGTGCTGCGCCGGATCCTCAATCCGATGGGGACTCAGGACGCCATCGAGTTCCTGCTGTCCAAGCTCAAGGAAACCAAGAACAACGCCGAGTTCTACGACTCCATGAATACCTGATCTGTCAGGCATTTAGCGTGTTCGAACGGCCGTCCGAATGGGCGGCCGTTTGCGTTTGGGACTAGCGTGAGGACGGTGAGATATGGGAGAATGCTTAAAAGCTAAAGTATCGGGGAGGAAACCCATGTCTGAACCCAATATCACTCTTTACCATGCGCCCATGTCTCGTTCGGTCCGGGTGCGGTGGTGTCTTGAGGAAATGGGGCTGCCGCACACGCTCGAAAATCTGGGACCGATCACGGCGGGCCAGCGGGGCAATATGGGCGGAGAGGCGTTCAAGGCCATCAACCCCATGCAGAAGATTCCGGCGATGACCGATGGCGATCGCGTGATGCTGGAATCGGTCGCCATGGTGGAATATCTGGTGACCAAATACGGCCCGTCCGATCTCGCCGTGACCCCCGACGAGCCCGATTATGATCGATATCTGGAATGGATGCATTTCAGCGAAGGCACCATGTCCATGGCGGTCAATCTCACCCTCGCCCATACCGCCTTGTTGCCCGAAGATCAGCGCAATCCCGGATTGGCCAAATGGGCGCGGTCCGAACTCGACAAGCAATTCAAGCTGATTGCTGAGCGGGGCCTGGCAGACGGACGGGAGTATCTGGCGGCGAACCGGTTCACCGCGGCCGATATCGCGCTGGGTTATCTGTTTTATCTTCTGAAGATCGTCAAACAGTTCGATGGCGCGCCCGAAGCGGTCAGCGTCTATTTCGACCGGTTGCGCGCACGGCCTGCCTGGCAGCGCGCCAGCGCGGACTGACATGAAAAGGCCGACGGATTGACCGCCGGCCTTTTTTCTCGTCAGGAGCCTGCCTGCTTAGCCCTGCGCCGCCGGGCAATTGTCCAAGAGGGTCCGGGAGGCGTCATACGCATCCAGAGCGGTTGCGGCGGCCGGCACATCGTCCACCGAAATGACCTCTGCACCGTTTTCGCTGAGCAGCTGGTAATCCACTGTGCCGTTCCGTTCGCCGCCGAAATCGCCAAAGCTCGTCTCAATGCCCATATCGGCCAAGGCGGAATCCCATTCCGGATTGCCGGTCCCGACACCCAGCCAGATCGTTGTCAGCTCCAGATCCACACCGCCCTGGGAGAGGCGTTCCAGGTCTTCCGCGTTGCGTGCGCCGGCAGACAGGGCCACGTCAGGCAGAATGCTCGCGAGGGTGATGGCGTCTTCGATCGAATAGGTGATCACCACCGAGCGATCGACAGCATCGGCCGCCACCAGAGCGGCTCCGATCTCGTCAAAGGTGGTGTCTTTCAGATCCACTTGGGCGAAGCCGCGTCCGTCCAGAAAGGCGAGGGCGTCTGAAAAGGTCGGCACGCCTTCATTCAGGGTATTGCCGTCCAGGTCGACAAGACGCAGCGCGGCGATTTCCTCATAGGTCATCTCGTCCACACGTCCCGTGCCGTTGGTCGTGCGGTCCACAGTGTCATCATGCATCAGCACGAGAACCCCGTCAGCGGTCTTGGCGACATCCATTTCCATGAACAGGGCGCCGTCATCGAGCGAGGCCTGCATGGCGCCAATGGAATTCTCAGCTGCGCCTTCCCGGTCGCCGGTGCGATGCGCCTGCAGCAGGGTCACGCTCTGCTCGCGCGCGCAATCGAGATAGGCGGGCAGGTCCACGCCTGCGAGCCAGAGATCAGACGCTGCGGCGTCAGCGGTCTGTGCCTGGGTTTCAGGCGTTTCGATCGCTTGCTCGGGGGCGGGCGCCTCTGCGGAACAGGCGGCAAGGGCGAACAGGCTGACGCCAAGAAGGAAACGCATACTATTGATCCTATTTAAGGTTCTTATTCAAGAAGTTAAGCGATCGGCCATTAGCCAGTTCCGCATCCTCGGCATGGTAGTGAGCCCCACCGGGACGCGCGAAGGCGTGATCGCGTTCTGCATAATGATGGATCGTGACAAGTCCATGCTTGGACAGCGTATCCATGATCTGGCCCTGCGCTTCGGGCGGCACGAATTCGTCCTTGCCGGCGATATGCAGCATGAGCGGGTGGGAGATCAGTTTCGCCTCATCGAGCAGGTTCTGGATATTGACCCCGTAATATCCCACACAAGCGTCCGCATCCGTGCGGCAAGCGGTGAGATAGCTCAGCTGACCGCCCAGGCAGTAGCCCACCGCGCCCACCTTGTCCGCGCCATTGGCGCGCGCATGGGCGATCGTGGCGGCAATGTCGCGCACGCCGGCGTCCACGTCGAACTGGCCCATGAGATCGAAGGCTTTTTGCCATTCTTCCTCGGTCTTGTCCGTGATCTGAATACCCGGCTCGATCCGCCAGAACAGGTCGGGACAGATCGCCGTGTATCCCTGGGCGGCGTACTCGTCGCACAGATCGCGCATGACCTGGTTCACGCCGAAGATTTCCTGCAAGACGACCAGCACCGGTCCTTCACCGGTCTGATAGGCGGAAAACGCGCCGTCCGGGCCCTGGATGATGATGTCTTGTCCTGCCATGAGAGGTCTCCTTGCGTGTCTGAGCACTCGGCTTTGTCATGCGCTTCTGAGCGGCGTAGACTGATGCCCGAATGCTCCGCTTTCAGCGTGGCGAGACTGAGGCGAGGCCCCCATGAAGGTCAACATCAATATCGAATGCACCCCCGAAGAGGCGCGGACCTTCATGGGTCTGCCGGATGTGACGGGGTTGAACGCTCAGCTTGTCGAGGAGATGGGCAAGCGCATGAGCAACAATATGGACGCCATGGAGCCCGAGACGCTCATGCGCTCTTGGATGACCATGGGCGGCGAATGGCAAAAGCACGTCATGGGTCTGATGGGTCAAGCCGCTGCGGGCGGATCCGCGAAGTCTGACAAGAGCTGATCAAAAGCGATGAGTGAGACGATCTTTGCACTGGCGAGCGCGCCGGGCCGGTCCGGTGTTGCAGTCATCCGGGTCAGCGGTCCCAGGACCGGTGTGGTCCTGGATGGGATTGCGGGTCTGCCCCGACCCCAAGCGAGACGCGCTGCCTTGCGTCAATTTCGCTCGGCTCAGGGCGGGGTGATCGATCAGGGACTGGCGCTCTGGTTTGAAGGCCCGGCGAGTTTCACCGGTGAGGATTGCGCCGAGTTTCACGTGCATGGCGGAACCGCCGTCATCGAGGCCATGGCGGATCGACTGGCCGAGCTCGGTGCGCGACCGGCTGAGGCGGGGGAGTTCACGCGGCGGGCCTTTCAGAACGGCAAGATGGATCTGACCGAAGCCGAAGGGCTGGCGGATCTGATTGATGCGGAAACCGAAGGTCAGCGCGAGCAAGCGCTGTCGCAAATGACCGGCTCGCTGCGCACGCTTTATGAAGACTGGCGCGAGCAACTGATTTCGGTGCTGGCCGCGATTGAAGGCGAGGTGGATTTTCCGGACGAGGAGGATGTGCCTGAAACTCTGTCTGAAACCGCCGGGCCGCCGCTTCTGGCCTTGAGTGAAGCGTTGACGGCGCATCTGGAAGATGGGCGCCGGGGCGAACGCGTACGCGATGGCTTCTCCATTGCGCTGATTGGCGAACCGAACGCGGGCAAGTCCACGCTGTTGAACGCTCTGGCGCGACGCGACGCAGCAATCGTGACCGATATTCCGGGCACGACGCGGGACGTGGTGGAAGTGCGTCTGGTGATTGCGGGCTTTCCGGTGATCATGGCCGATACGGCCGGACTGCGCGATGCGGCCGACCAGGTGGAGGCGGAAGGGGTGAGACGCGCGCTCGACCGGGCACAGAATGCGGATCTGCGTTTGGGGGTCGTCGATGTTTCACGTGAAACACTCCCCTCCAAACTGCTGGACTCTCTGACGTCAGAGGATGCGCTCATTCTCAACAAGGTCGATCAGGGCGCTCAGCTTCACGTATCGGATGAGCTGGGTATGACCCGGTTCGAGTTGAGCGCGAAGTCCGGGTCCGGATTGTCAGCCCTGGAAGGCTGGATCGAAGGTGTGGTCCGCGACCGGCTCAGCCGTCGAGAGGCGCCGGCCCTGTCTCGCGCCCGACATCGTCAGGCAGTGGAGCGGGCGCTCGAGCATCTTCAGGCCGCCCGGTCGCAATTGGCGCGGGCTCCGGAGTTGGCGGCCAGCGATGTGCATCTGGCGATCCGTGCTCTTGAAAGCCTGACAGGACGCATTGATGTGGAGGACGTGCTGGACCGGGTGTTCAGCCAGTTCTGCATCGGAAAATAGGCGCCATATTGAGGCCCTGAAATCGGGCTAATCCCTCGACTCCGAATAACGGGCGCCTTATGTAAGCCGCCCCGGCGCGACGCAGCGAACCCGCGCCCGAGAGTTGACCCATGAGACTTGATCAGACCCAAGCCCAGGCGCAGCCCTGGGACGTGATTGTTATCGGCGGCGGCCATGCGGGCTGTGAAGCGGCCAGCGCATCTGCGCGGCTGGGCGCCCGCACGCTTTTGCTGACCCACAAAGCCTCCACGATTGGCGAAATGTCCTGCAACCCGGCCATTGGCGGTCTGGGCAAGGGACATCTTGTGCGCGAAGTGGATGCGCTCGATGGCGTCATGGGCCGAGTGGCGGATGCTTCAGGCATCCAGTTCCGTCTGCTCAATCGTTCCAAGGGCCCGGCGGTCCGCGGCCCTCGGACCCAGTCCGATCGCAAGCTCTATCGCGAAGCCATGCAACGGGCGCTCGCTGAACAAGCCGATCTGAGCATTGTCGAAGCGGCGGCCGAGGATCTTATTGTCGAGAATGGGCGCTGCTGCGGGGTCATCGACGGGGAGGGCCGGGCCTATCGCGCGGGCGCCGTGGTGCTGACGACGGGCACTTTCCTGAAAGGCGTGATCCATCGCGGTCATGAGCGCATCCCGGCCGGTCGACATGGCGAAGCCCCGGCCAATGGTCTGTCCGAGACCCTTTATGGTTTGGGATTGCGTCTGGGTCGTCTGAAGACAGGCACGCCAGCGCGTCTTGATGGCTCGACCATTCATTGGGACCAGCTGGAAATGCAGGCGGCGGACGAGACCCCGGTCCCGTTCTCTTTTCTGAATGATGCGATCTCGGTTCCACAGATTGCTTGCGGGATCACGCGCACCACCGAAGCGACCCACAAGATCATTGCCGACAATCTTGATCAGTCCGCGGTGTATGGCGGCGCAATCTCGGGGCGGGGCCCGCGCTATTGCCCGTCCATCGAGGACAAGGTGGTCCGCTTCGCCGACCGCAATCAGCACCAGGTTTTCCTCGAGCCCGAGGGCCTGGACGATGACACGGTCTATCCGAACGGAATCTCCACCTCGCTGCCGGATGCGGTTCAAGACGCGTTCCTGAAAACCATTCCGGGGCTCGAGGATGTAAAAGTGCGTCGCTATGGCTACGCCATCGAATATGATTACGTCGATCCGCGCGAACTGAGCGCGGCGCTGGAAGTCAAAGCCATGGCGGGCCTCTTCCTGGCTGGCCAGATCAATGGCACGACCGGTTATGAGGAAGCGGCGGCGCAGGGTTTGATGGCGGGCTTTAATGCCGCCTTGAAGGCCTCGGGCTCTGATCCATTCATACTGGACCGCTCCGAAGCCTATATCGGGGTGATGATCGACGACCTGATCACCCGTGGCGTCACCGAACCCTATCGCATGTTTACCTCCCGGGCTGAGTACCGGTTGACCCTGCGGGCCGACAATGCGGACCAGCGATTGACCGACAAAGCGATCGCTCTGGGCGCAGCGAGTGTTTCACGTGAAACATACTGGCGTCAGCGTCAGACCGATCTGGCCCAAGCGCGTGAGCGGGCCACGTCCTTGAGCCTGACGCCTGCAGAAGCCAAGCGTCATGGCATCAAGGTCAATGAGGATGGCAAGCGTCGCTCGGTCATGGATTTGCTCAGCTATCCCGATATTGCCTGGGGCGACATGGTTCGGGTCTGGCCTGAACTGGGCGCGATCAAGCCGCGCGTCGCCGAGCAGATCGAGATTGACGCCGTGTATCACGGTTATCTCGATCGCCAGCAATCGGACATTCTGGCGTTCCGCCGTGATGAAGGGGTGCGCATCCCACAAGGCTTCGATTATGCGGAGGTTGGCGGCCTGTCCAATGAAGTGCGCGAAAAGCTGATCAAGGCGTCTCCGGACACGCTGGGCCAGGCCGCGCGAATTGAGGGTGTCACGCCGGGCGCGCTCACTGCTCTGTTGGCGCATCTCAAGCGTCGGACGGCCGGAGCGCAATCGGCATGAGCGCGGCAACTTACAGGCCTGAGCAGTTTCAGGCGGAAACCGGTGTTTCACGTGAAACACTCGAGCGGTTCGAGACCTGGCGTCGTCTATTGGAAGAGACAAGCGCCCACACCAATCTGGTGGGGCGGGGCACGCTCACCGATTTCTGGCATCGCCATGCCCTCGATAGCTGGCAGGTGTTTGAGCGGCGACCGGACGCCGCCCGATGGGCGGATCTCGGGGCCGGGGCCGGTTTTCCCGGTCTGGCCATTGCGTTTGCCCTCATGGAACGCCATCACGGTGAGGGTCATGTCCTGATGGTGGACTCGGTGGCCAAGAAAATGGCCTTCGTGAACCAGGTCATACAGGAAACCAAGGCTCCGGCGATTGCACGTGCGGAGCGGGTGGAATCGATCCATCCTGTCCCCGAGGTCGATGTGGTCACCGCGCGCGCCATGGCGCCACTTGGTAAATTGCTCGGTTACGTTCATCCTTTTGTGGATAAGGGGGCAGTCGCCCTGCTTCCCAAGGGCGCACGCTATAAAGAGGAATTGACCGAGGCGCGGAAAAGCTGGACCTTTGATGTCGAGGTCTTGCCGAGCCGTACATCGCCCGAGGCCGCTATTCTTGAAATCAGGGGGCTAGCCCGTGTCTGAAGAATCCCGCATCGCGCCGCCCAAGGTCATTGCTGTGGCGAACCAGAAGGGGGGCGTGGGCAAGACCACGACCGCTATCAATCTGGCGACGGCTTTGGCCGCGATTGGCCAAAGGGTTGTGGTTCTGGATCTGGATCCCCAGGGCAATGCCTCCACGGGGCTTGGTGTTGTACGCGCTGACCGTCGCGCGACATCCTACGATGTTCTGGTTGGCGAGCGTCCGCTGCAGGACGCCCTGATCGATACGGACGTGCCGGGCCTTGCGATCATCCCGTCCGACGTGGATCTGTCGGGTGCGGAGCTTGAGCTGTCAGACGCGCCGCGGCGCTCCTATCGCTTGCGTCATGCGATTGATCGCTTCCGGCGCACGCTGGCGGGCATGGGCGAGCATTGCGATTACATCCTGATTGATTGCCCGCCGTCGCTGAACCTTCTGACGGTGAACGCCATGACGGCGGCGGATTCCGTGCTGGTGCCGCTGCAGACGGAGTTCTTTGCGCTGGAAGGTCTGACCCAGCTCATGCGCACCATTGATCTTGTGCGCGGCAACCTCAACAAATCCTTGGAAATTCAAGGGGTTGTTCTGACAATGTATGACCGCCGCAATAACCTGTCATCCCAGGTGGCGGCCGATGTTCGCGACCATTTTGGCGACAAGGTGTATGACACGGTCATACCGCGCAATGTGCGCGTCTCCGAAGCGCCAAGCTTTGGCAAGCCGGTTCTCCTGTATGATCTCGAATGCGCCGGCGCGCAGGCGTATCTCAAACTCGCCAGCGAAGTGGTCAAACAGGAGCGGCGCGCAGCTGACGCGCTGACCCCGGCATGAGTGCAGACGATCGCAAACACAGCCGCGGCCTGGGTCGTGGCCTATCCGCCTTGCTGGGCGAGGGGGAAGAAGCCGAAGCCATTCGCGCGGACACCAGCAACGCCCAGCGTTCAAGCGCCAATCGCAACGGGGTTCAGACCCTGCCGATCGAACTGATCGAGCCCAATCCGGATCAGCCGCGCAAGGTGTTCACCGAGAGCGATCTGGCGGAGCTGGCGGAGTCCATCGCCACCAAGGGTCTGCTACAGCCGATCCTGGTGCGGCCCATGCCCGGTCAGACCGAGCGCTACCAGATTGTCGCCGGCGAGCGGCGCTGGCGCGCGGCCCAGCGGGCCCAGCTGCATGAAGCGCCGTGTCTGGTTCGTGAGCTAACCGATCGCGAGACCTTGGAAATCGCGATCGTCGAGAACGTCCAGCGCGCCGATCTCAACCCGGTTGAAGAAGCGCGCGCCTTCCGTCAGCTGGTGGAAACCTTCGGTCATACCCAGGAAGAGGTGGCGAAGGCCGTGGGCAAGTCACGCGCCCATGTGGCGAACACGCTGCGTCTTCTGGCGATGCCGAAAGCGGTTCTGGCCTATCTCGAGCAGGGCGCGATCAGCGCCGGCCATGCCCGGGCCATCGCCACGGCGCCCAATCCCGAAGCACTGGCAGAGCAGATTGTTCGTGACGGCTTGTCCGTCCGCGCGGCCGAGGCCTTGGCGCGTCATGCATCAGGTGGCGGTGCGCCTGAACGCAAGGCGTCTTCTGGCGCGTCCCAGACCAAGGATGCTGATACACGGGCTCTGGAAGCGGACTTGTCTTCGCGCCTGGGGCTGGCTGTCGAGATCAAGGCGAAGGGCGAACAAGGCGAGCTGCGTGTGAAGTTCGGGAGCCTGGAGCAGCTCGATGATGTGTGTCGGCGGCTGAGCCAGAGCGGATCCGGCGCGTTTTAAGCGCAGAACCACCGCGTCTCAGAGCGCCTGAAGCCTAGGCGGATACGCTGCTGGAGATTTCAGGCGCTCTCAGGGCCGTTTTCATATAAACAGCTGATCTATAACGCTTTATCGACGCGCCTGCGCGGCCGCCCGCGCCAGGCGCAAGATCAGGTCGCCGACAATGGCTTCAGCCGGGGCGCCGGAGCGCTTCACGGCGCGCTCGGCGTCGAAGGCGTATTTACGAGCCTGATCCAATCGACGGCCGGTCCAGAGTTTGGCTGAACGCTTGAACTGGTCGGCAGGGGGGCCAAAGCGCGGCGCGCCTGCTCGCGCCAGGGCGCCGGCATCGCCACCTCCGGAATGGAAGGTGTCAAACTGGTCAATGCGTCTCTGGAGCCCGCGAAGGATACCCACCGGGTTGAGCCCGGCGGACAGGCCACGTGCATAGGCTGCATCAGCCGCCCTCACATCCCCGCCCAGGGCTGGGTCCAGGATCTGGTCCATGGCCGCTTCCGAGCCCACAGCGGAGATATCGGCGATGTCCTGGCGCGTGATGACGTCAGAATCCCCCTCGCGCTGGCTGGCGAGACCCTTATAGAGGATCAGCTTCTCGATCTCGCTGCGCGCCAGGGCGCGATCGCCCTCCAGGAAAGGCGCCAGCATGGCGCGGGCCTCAGAATCCAGAGACAGATTCTCGGCGCGAAACATGTCTTCGGCCAGTCCGATGAGATCGCGGGCGTTGTCAGCATAGCACGGGGCAGCGAGCGTGCGTTTGCCGTCTTCGGCCGCCTTGCGCAGCTTCGAGGTCTTCTTCAGATCGCCCGATTCAATGACCAAAGTGGCTTCTGAAGGCGTCACCCCTTCATCCACTTCGGTAATCAGCTTCGCAACGGGTGCGGAATCCCCTGACAGGCGCAGGCGAACCAGTCGTGGATCGCGGGTCATCGACAGGGCGGCGAGCGCATCGGCCAGGGCGGCCGGGTCAGCCTTGATGTCGTCATCCGTCAGCCGTGTGACGCAAAAAGGGTCATCGGGATCCTTGACCAAGGCCTTGCTGAGCATATCAGCGCGTTCGCGCACCATGCCGCCGTCTGGCCCATAGATCAGATATACCGTGTAGGAGCCGTCTGGCTGGGCCAGAGCGCGGTCTGCGTCCCGGGTCTTCAGCTTCACGGGTTGCTGGTCGCCTCGCGCTGGCGCAGCGCGACGGCGATCTCCCGCACCAGACGTTCCGCCATGGCTTCAGCCGCCTGTTCCTCGGCGTTGGACGCGCCAGAGACCAGCGTGTACGGATCCGAGCCGGCGTCAAACAGGGATTCTTCGCGCAGCTGGCCCTCGGCGATCACGGCTCCGCTGGCATTGGTCAGGGTATAGTCCGTCGTGATGACCAGGGCATATTGCCGGGCGATGCCGGTTGCGCTGAGCCCGAGCGAATTCTGTTCGGTCTCACTGACCAACGCCAGGTGATAGGGACTGCGCCCATCACCAAGAAAATCGCGCAGGGAATCCGCGATCAGATAATCCACGCGCTCCTGGCCCCGACTGATTTCAACGCCGGGCAGCTGGCTGAAGCCGGCGCCGCCATAAAGCGGCTGGAAGCCGCAGGCGGACAGCCCGACCAGCGCCAGCGCCAGAACGCTTGCACGAATCAGGGAGGAGCGCAGGGACATCATCGCCGGCGCTTAGTCCTGGATGGTCTGGATGCGCAGCTGGCGAGCGCGGGTGAGAATGGCGTTCTCGACCTGGATGCGGGTGGCGGGATCAACCTCGGCGTCAACCCAGTCGCCGCTTTCAGAGCGGACCTGCTTGAACAGCTGGACCGACAGGGCGTCCGCTCGCAGACGGGTGTCGAGAATGTAGATGGTTGCCTTGAAGCGCTCGTTCTGGATTTCCGGGTTGGCGTACCAGTCGGTGATGATGACGCCGCCAAACGGGTCCACTTCGGACAGCGGCATGAAGGACAGCACTTCGAGTGACGAACGCCACAGGAAGCTGTTCACGCCAATGCCCGCCTCGGGGGCGTCGCTGACCTGGCCGCCGCCACCGCCAAACACGCCGCCCAGAAGGCCACGATCCTGGGAGGCGTCGCCGCGCGAGGCGCAAGCGGCCAGGCTCAAAACGCAGGCAGCGACGGCGAACGGGGTGATCAATCGGCGAAACAACATATAGGCGGCTCCCGGCCAAGCAGTTCTGCGCCGGTTTCCGACGCGTCTTTGTCTTATTGCTCTATACCATGCCGGTGCGATGACGCCAGTCTTCAGGCTGGCGCTCTGAGAGGAACAGCTGTTGTTTTCATGTCACAAATATCCAGTTCTGCGGCCAGATCGGTGCAGCCAGCTTGACGGTTCGGGTGAGATAGTCGGAGAAAACAGGGGCACGTCCGGGGGGACGGGGCCGTTCGGCGAGGCCACGAGTTATGACCTGTTTCCGTAAGACGCTGATTTCTTGCGTCTTCTCAGGCGGGCTCGTGGCCGCGCCGACAGCATGGGGCCAAAGCGCGCCCCAGATTTCCAGTTTACTTGATGAGACTGAGCTCGAATTCGAAGCGGATCTAGATCTGCTCGTCGGGATTGGCGAGTCCCATGCACCGGCCGATGGACCTTATGCTGACATTGTTTTGCGGGGCGCCACGGAAACGCTTACCGAGCAAGGCTGGCGCTACGGGGTTGAAGGCCGTGTGCGTCTGACGACAGGGGATGGCCGGCGCGGATTGGCCCGACCCGGTCTGACGGGGCCGCAAGCCAATGGCCGACCCCTGGCGGGCCTTTTGACCGGATACTCGTCAGATCCGGGTCTGGACGAAGCCAGTTCACGCATTCTGCTCGAAAAAGCCCAAGTTTACCTGCAAACTCGCTGGGTGAAACTTCGGGCCGGACCGGGCGAAACTGCGGCCGTGCAGGAAGCCTCCCAACCGCTCCATGCATTCCGTCTGAGCCGGGCGCATAGCGGACCGCTAGACCCGACAGGTCTGAATATGGCGGACACGCAGTTGAGCCTGGCTGACGGTGCGACGGGTGTTTCTGTTCAAAGCCAGCGCATTATCGGATTCAGAGTGTCGGCATCTTATGCCCCGCAATCGGATCCGTGCGCGCAGCACTGCCATCCCGCCGGTCCTGCGGTCTTGCGGGCCGATCTGAAATCGGTGTGGTCGCTCGCCGCCAGCTTCGATCGACGCATCCCGAACTCCGGCGTCCGCTGGAGCGCAGCTCTGGGCTATGAGACCGCATCGGCCTCGGGACCTGTCTCGGCTGTGTTTGATGATCCATGGCTCGTCAGGGCGGACCTGGTCCGACAGGCCGGTGATCTGACCGTCAGCGTGTCGGGTCTGACCGGGTCAGACGGCTATCAGGACGCCGATTATCACAGTCTGGGCTTCGACTTGACCTATGAGCAGGGCGACTGGGCCTACGGGCTGGAGTTGGGGTATGGCCGCAGTGATCTGGTGCAGTCCGAAAGCCGCAGCCTCATGCTGGGTGCGTCCCGACTGGTGGGCGCCCGGGGCGTTCTGGGGGCGGGTGTCATGGGAGTGCGCGAAGAGACTGCGGGAATGGAGCGGAACAGCGTCCAACTCCTTGTAGAGACAGGGTTGCGTTTTTGACACGCACCTTACGGATTTTGCGTGCTGAGGGGTTTGGGCGCCTTACATGCGTCACATGGCTGGGCTATATCTAATTGTGAACTTGTCTGGATGGGCTAATGCGTATCAACACGCTTCTTGCGACACTGCTGTGCACCGGCGCGCTCTGCGTTGGGGGTACGGCGTTTGCGCAGGAGTCCGGCCAGGACAATGCATTCGCGCTGACCGGCGGCGCCAGCCTGGCGCCGGTGCTTGAACCGTTCACGCTGTCCCTGCGCAATTTTGAAACTCTGGATGCGAATCCGGGTGTGGCCGATAACGCCGTCAATGCGCCAGAGCGCGCCGTGATCCTTGAAGATCGCGGTTCGGCATCCGCGCTGCCTTGGTATGAGCGCTTCACCCTTGCGCCGTCTGAATCCCGATCTGTCTGGGCGCAACCCTCAGATCAGTTCCAGCTGCAAGCCGGCGACCGCTGGGGCGTGACCCTGGGCTATGCCGCACCGGCGCGCGGCGCCCAAGGTGTGGATCTGCAGGATTTCAGCGCTGGGGCGTTCTACGAGTTCTCCGAACATTTCCGCTTTGGCGGTGAAGTGCGCTTCACTTCGCCCGAAGAGCGGGTCTTCGGTGAAGACGGTGAAGACAAGGCGCCGGAAATCCGGTTTGAATCCGCTTTCCGTTTCTAGGCCTTTACCGCTCTCCGGTCAGTGCGCCGACCGCGCCTGCGCCTGATATTCCCAAATTTTTCAAACGTTTGATTGTGCGTGTGTTGATGCCGCCCAAGGCATAGACAGGCTTTCGGCTGCGCCCGGCATGCGCGGCCAGTCGGAACGGTCCCATCGGGCGTCCGGCGCTGGCGCTGTTGGATGGAAAGACTGCAGACACCAGAACGACATCGGCAAGGCGCTGCGCCCGACGCAGGGCCATGGGTGAATGGGCGCTGGTGGAGATCAGGCCGTCAGACGCCCTGACATGAGTCCGGGTCAACCAGCGTTCGGGCCAGTGCACGCCATCTGCTCCGCTGCTGTGCGCGAGTTCGGGATCGGCCGAGACCAGGCACAGACCGCCTTTGGCTTGGCGTATAGCGACCAGTTCGGGGGTTTGATCCTGAATCGCGGGCTGGCCGAATGTGCGGATGATCAGGCCTGCCGCCGGCGGCAGGGCGTGCGCCAGTCCAATCAGATCCGGCGTGCGTTTCGGATCGGTCAGGCAGAACAGGGCCGGAAGCAAGCCGCGCGGGCCGTCGAGCCGCGCGGCCAGACTTGCCAGCCGGGCTGTATCGTCATACCCCCTGATCCCCATGACAGACCTTTATCCTTCTTCCCCGGACGGCGTCGCAGCCGCTCGCGACGAGATTCTGACCCGGATCGCCAAAGCGGCCAAGCAGGCCGGACGGTCAGCCGATGATATTGACCTTGTGGCGGTCTCCAAGGTGCAGCCTGACGCGCGCGTCGACGCCATGCTGGCCGCTGGCCAGCGCATTTTCGGCGAGAACCGGGTGCAGGAAGCCCAGAAACGCTGGTCTGAACGTCGTGACACCTATCCTGACCTCCAATTGCGCCTGATCGGTCCGTTGCAATCGAACAAGGCGGATGATGCCTGCGCCCTGTTTGACGTAATTGAGACGCTGGACCGGGAAAAACTGGCGGGCGCGCTGGTCAAGTCCATGGAAAAGACCGGCCGCCGGCCCAGCCTCTATGTCCAGGTCAATACCGGGGACGAACCGCAAAAGGCCGGCCTGGCCGTCAATGAGTGCGTGGAGTTTGTCCGCCATTGCCGCCGGGACCTGGATTTGCCGATTGAAGGCCTGATGTGCATACCGCCGGTGGAAGAGCCCGCGGCGCCCCATTTCGCCTTGCTGGCCAAGCTGGCGGTGCGAGCGGATGTCGCCAGACTGTCCATGGGCATGAGTGCGGATTTCGAACTGGGCGTACGCATGGGCGCCACGTCCGTACGGGTGGGTTCCGCCTTGTTTGGCGAACGCGCGCCGCGCTAGGGCGTAATCTCGATCCAGTCCTGAGGTGTGAGTCGGCCGACCAGGTCGACAAGGCGGTCGCGTGCAATCGCGACGCAGCCTTCGGTCGGTTTGAACTCGGGCGAGGCGCAGTGCAGGAAGATCGCCGAACCCAGGCCGGGCCGGGGCGGATCATCGTTATGGCCCAGCACGACCACAAGGTCATATAATCCGTCTTCGCGCCTCATGGTTTCGCAAGACGCCGGATAGGGCAGTCTGACAGGCAGGTTATAGGCGGGGTCTTCAGGGGCGTCGCACCAGCCGTCATCGGCGTTGACAGGATCCAGGACAAGGCGTGTCGCGGGCCTGTCGAGCCGATCTGCACGCCAGTAGGCGCGCCTGACAGCCCAGCGACCGATCGGGCTCATGCCGTCGCCTTCGGTTTTCTCATCCGCAGGAATCACGCCTGACCGCCCGATCGCGCACGGGGCGGTGAAGTCGGGACCTTCAAACTGCTTGCGGCTGGCGCTGGCGGTGTAAATCGTCATTCAGTCGTCCGGCGTGTCTAGGGGAAACCCCTTATATGTAACATTTTTCCGGAACCGCGCGGGGTCGGCGACGGAGGCGTATTCACCTGTTTGACCAGGCGTTGACGCACTCCGTTCGCCTCCCCCACCACGGCGAGCGGCCTCACGAAAAAATTCGTGGGGCTCACAAAGCCGTCAGGCAAGTTTCACGCCGTTTGAAGTACATCGGTTTTGCAAAGAGATTGCGTGTTTGCCGTTGCGCAAACCGGTGCGCACAGGCAAGGCTTGCCGGTAGACTTCGACCGGTCGGCACAGATTGTCGGGCCGCCCGACTGGAGACAAGACGATGACGAACAAGAAAACAATCCTTCTGGTTGATGACGATGATGATCTGCGCGAAGCCCTGGCTGAGCAGTTCGGTTTCGAAGACGATTTCAAGGTCCTGACCGCGGACTCCGCCAAGCCGGGCATGGATCTCGCCAAATCCGAACCGGTGGACATCATCATCTTTGATGTGGGCCTGCCTGACATGGATGGCCGGGAAGCCTGCCGGCATTTGCGCAAGGATGGCGTGAACACGCCGATCATCCTGCTGACGGCGCAGTCCGGTGATGCGGATCACGTTCTGGGCCTGCGCTCGGGCGCGGATGATTTTCTGGCCAAGCCGATCAGCTTCGTGGTTCTGCTCGAACGGGTGCAGTCCCAGCTGCGTCGCCATCAGCAGAGCGAAGATGCGGTGCTTCAGGTCGGGCCCTACCGCTTCAAGCCGTCCATGAAGATCCTGATCGACGGAGAAGATCGCAAAACCCGACTGACCGAGAAGGAAACCAATATCCTCAAATATCTGTATCGCGCAGGCGGACAGCCGGTCGCGCGTGAGGAATTGTTGGATCAGGTCTGGGGCTATCACCGCGAGGCCAATACCCACACGCTGGAAACCCATGTCTATCGTTTGCGTCAGAAGATCGAATCCGATCCCCAGCATGCGCGGCTTCTGATTACGGAAAGCGGCGGTTATCGGCTGCAGATGTAGCGCGTTCTCGGGCGCAAAGAGTGGCCTGTCTCGACAATTCTAGGTTAAAATGGGCCACAATTTGCAAAAGCATTTCAGATGCATACGCTGAAGCATACATTTAATCCCATAATATTTATGTGTATATAAAATGCCTTGAGGTGGCAGTGTCATTGAATGCATCACCCATAGGAAAAAATGGGGGGATGAGTGTTACAGGGTCAGGGCACCCAGCTGTCGCAGCTGTTGATTGCGTTCCGGCGTCAAACAGGCGTGAAACAAGCTGCGATCGCTGACAGTCTGGGTATCAGCCAGGCTTATTATTCGCGGATTGAATCGGGCGCGAAGCTGCCATCCTTGCAGCTGCACGGTAAAATCCTGCAGCTGTTGGAGGATAGCCGGTTTCAGTCCTGTTTTGATCAATGGCGGCTGGCTGTGCGCACGGCGCCGACAAGCGTGAGCCTCATCCGCGCGCGGGGTGATGCGATCGAGCTTGTAGAATGCTCCCAGGGCTTTCGGGCGCAGGGCGGCATCTATGCCATGCTAGAAAGCGGGGACCGGCTGGACGGTCGGCTGGGCCAGGATGCCGATGCTCATATGCAGCGTTTCCGGGAGATCGGCGCGTTCGAGGGGCGTGTCAGGCTGATCGAAACGATCTGGAGCACAAAGATGCCGTCAGGTCTGCGCTATTATCAGGCCATGTCCACCGTCATCCCGGATGATCTCGGCGGTACGGCGCTGCACAGTCATCATCTCGCGATCAAGAAAGAAGAGTATGACGCGGCGGCGAGAGACAACCGCATGTTCAAGATCCTGAAGCGCTAGACCGATCCAGCCCCGCTTCGGCGATGACGCCATAGCGACGCAGGATCTGGCCTCTCTTGATGATGACGTCTGGCGAGGCGGCGTCAAAATCGATCTGGGTTGGTTCAGAGGCGGGCAGGAAGGCGCGGGCGGCGAACCCCACCGACCAGTCCTGAAAGGTGCGGACGGCGATGTCCCGCGAACTGCGCAGCCGGACATCGAAATGCCGTGTGTCATAGCGGATGCGTTCGAAGGTCTCTTCCACCCTGGAGGCCGGGCCTTCAATAATCTGAAAGAAGCGGTTCACCTCCACGCCCAGAATCCCGCTGATCTGGTTCCGGGCGTTATGGTCACGGCCCGCTCTGACGATCTCTCCCAAGGGCCCGGTCAGCCACCCGGCCCGGACGGGGAAGGTTGGAAATGAGGTGTAGATGATCTGTGTCAGCGTCATCGCGGCCTCCTAGCTGGCGGTCCGAATGGAGTTGAGAAACTGCTCGACGGCCGACGACAGCGCGGCGGAACAGGTCTGAACCTCTGATGACGCAGCCGCCATGGCCTCGACCGAAGTGGAGGCGTTGCGGGTCGACTGCTCCATCTCGGTTGCGGCGACCGCCACGGCCTCATTGCCCTGTGCGGCGCTGGTGGAGCTACGGGTGATTTCAGCGGTGGCGCTGGCTTGTTCTTCAACCGCGGCGCTGATCCCGATCGAAGTCTCAGCGATTTTGGAGATCGTCTCCTTGATCTGACCCATCGCCTGAACCACGGCCTCGGTGGCCGATTGTATGGCGGTGATCTCGCCGCCGATCTCATCGGTCGCCTTGGCGGTCTGGTTGGCGAGGGTTTTGACTTCCTGCGCGACAACGGCAAAGCCCTTGCCGGCTTCCCCGGCGCGTGCGCTTTCGATTGTCGCATTGAGCGCCAGCAGATTGGTCTGCTCGGCGATTTGCTGGATCAGCGTAACCACGCCGCCAATCTGCGTGGCTGCCTGGCTTAATCGTTCAATGTCCTCTGCGGCGGCCGAAGCGAGGGTTTCAGCATCGCGCGCAATATCGGTCTGCGCGTGGGCGCGCTGGGCGATCTCTCCGGTCGCGGCTTGCATTTGCTCGGACGCGGCGGCGACCGAACGGACACTCTCAGCGGAGGCTTCTGCGCCCGACGCCGCCTTCACGGCGCGTTCCAGCGTCGCCTCCACGGTGTCTGAAACGGTGTGGGACGCCGTTCCGATGGTGTCCGATACCGTCTGCAGGGATTGAACCACATCACCGACATGGGTCTCGAACTCGCTGGCGATCAGATCCCTGTCACGCGCAGCGTTGGCCTGGGTTTCCTCCAGGTACAGCGAAACGGCGAGCTCCATGTCGAGGAAGATCGCCTTGACCAGCGCATCGAGCTTGCGCGCCTGCATGGCGCTATCGCGACCGCCGAACCTGGCCCATCGATCGTTCGGGCAGGCCAGGGTTCGGATCAGGGCGGAGGCCAGATGGGCGTAACCGCCAATGTAATAGCGGGGCTCAAGCCCGAGACGGCTGTGCGCGAGTCCGATCTTGCGGACGCTTGCGAAATAGTCGCCGTCATACCGGCCGGACAAAATGGACAGCCAGTGTGCGTGCTGCCGCTCCCGGGCTGACGCCATGTGCCCGTCATCATCGAAGAAACGGCGCGTTGCCGGATTGGATCCGACGACTTCGTAGAATGCGCCGAGCGCGTCTGGCAGTGCTTTCTCGATATCCGCGCTGCATTGAGTGAGCGCCGTGCGGAGCTCCGGATTGAAACCCAGGAAATCCAGGCGATCAGTTCGGTCTTGCGTGTTCATATATCTCTCCCCAGTGCTACAGACTGTTGAGAGATTCACGCCCTCCGTAACGGTAATTCATATGCATATTAGACATATGATATAACCGATTGAGCCGTTTTTATAAAATTATAACAATCAATTAGCCCAGTCGAAGCGTGACCGGCGCATGGTCTGACGGCTTCTCCCAGTCCCGGGCGTTATCCCAGATCCGGAAGCTGTCGCGCCCATCCTTGAGGGCGGCGTCCTTAAGGGCCGGGCTCACCCAGATATGATCAAGCCGGCGGCCCCGATTGGAGGCGCGCCAGTCCTTGGAACGATAGCTCCACCAGGTGAAGAGCTTCTCCGGCTCATCAATCAGTTCGCGCGCGACATCGATATAGGCGCCTGCGTCGAGCCAGGCGTTCAGCGCCTCCACTTCGACCGGGGTGTGGGAGACGACCTTGAGAAGCTGCTTGTGTGACCAGACATCGTGTTCACGCGGGGCGATGTTGAAGTCGCCGACCAGCACGATCGGCGCATCTTCCTTGGCGCGATCCGCTGCATAGCCTCTCAGGCGCTCGAGAAATTCAAGCTTGTGTGCGAAGCGGGGGTTCACTTCGGGATCGGGTTCGTCGCCGCCTGCAGGAATGTAATAGTTCTGAAGCTCCACGCCGTTGACCCGGACCCGCTGGAAGCGCGCTTCGCCCCGCGGGCAGAGCTTGTCCTGATCAAGCGCCTCGATGGGCGTGCGGGACGCAATGGCGACGCCGTGAAGCCCTTTCTGACCCACGATATGAAGATGGGGGAAGCCCATTTCCTCAAATTCCTTGCGGGGGAACTGGTCGGGCAGGCACTTGATTTCCTGCAGGGCGATGACGTCCGGCTGAGCTTCTTTCACAAAGCTCGCCACATGAGGCGCGCGCAAGCGGACCGAGTTGATGTTCCAGGTGGCGAGCGTGAACGGGGTCATGGGAAATCCTGAAAGAAAGCCGGGTCGGTCAGATCAGAGAATATTGTAAGTGGCGCCGGCGACGCCGACGGGCCAGCGGCCGCGCACATAAAGCCGCCACCGCGCCAGGAAGGGGTGGGGCGGTTCATCGTCTTCCGCTTCGGCCAAAAGCACCAGCACGGCGCCATGGGCCGCCTGGACCAGACCGCCGGCCGCGGCATTGATGACGGCTTCGTCGAACATGTCGTCAACAGAGGCGCTGGCTTCGGCGGCCTGTTTGGCGAGCTCCCCGATCTTGGAGGCGACCAGCGTCAGAGCGGCTTGCAGGGCCTGCTCGTCCAGACGCTCAAGCGCACGTTCGACCAGCGCGGCGCGCTGCATCTCCTCGGCCTCCCAGGCCCAGGGATCACGGTCTAGGGTTTCGGCGGCGGCGACGGCGTCGGTCCAATCGCCCATTTCCGCCGGCTCCGCCTCGGGCATGCCCAGACCATCGAGATAGGCGCGGGCCAGCGCGATTTCCCGACTGTCCAGCGGCTCGCCCAGGCGTGAGAAGAAAGCCGGATCGCCTACGGATTCGGCAAAGGCGCGCGCCTTGTAGAGCAAGGGGATTTCTTCCAGCAGGCGCGCGATCTCATCTTCGGCGCCGCTGGCGTCAGAGGGGGAGGGATCAAAGTCGGTCATGCGCCCTGTGTAACCCGGCTTGTGCCCGAGCAACAGGGATGGGTGTAGCTCTGCGGGATAAAGAACGCCCGGCGGCCTGGGGTGAAGCCGCCGGGCGTTTTGCCTCGCGCTCATCAGGGACGGAGCGCCGTCATGACGCTGGGGGGAACGCCATGACATCCTGAAGCGTCGGGGGGACGGCGCGCTTTCAGGAGCAGCCCTCAGCTGCAGGTGTAAGAATGCCACAAAATCCAAGAAAAGCGAATTAAAAAGTTGAAAGACCTTGCGCGTGATAATTATGCATCACGGTGTTGTGATCAGGTCTAACCGGCCACGCTTTTCTGACCGCCCGGCGCCGCAAAGGCTTCGAGCTCTGCAAAGGGCATGGGGCGACCGAACAGATAGCCCTGAGCCAGCGTCGCGCCCAGCGCGCGCAGGGCGCGGTATTGGTCGTTGGTCTCAACGCCTTCGGCGACCGTTTTCAGCTTCAGTGATTTCGCCATGGCCAAAATGGTCTCGACCACAATGCGGGCGTGCTCGTCCTGGCTCATGTCGCGGACAAAGCTCTGGTCGATCTTGAACACGTCAAACGGCATGCGGGTCAGATAGGACAGCGAGGAATGGCCGGTGCCGAAATCGTCAATGGCGAAGGTGACGCCCAGACGACGCAGCGGTTCGATCTGTTCAATGACGCGTTCGGGCTCGCGCATGGCGGTGGATTCAGTCAGTTCCAGCTCCAGCAGCTCAGGCGGCAGGCCGGAATCCTGGAGCGCTTCAAGAACGGTCTGGGAGAAGCCTTCGCTTTCAAACTGCATGGCGGAGACGTTGACCGCGACCGGAATGGACATGCCGCGTTCGCGCAGGATCTGCGCTTCGTGGCAGGCCCGGCGCAGCACCCAGTCGCCGATCTCGCCAATCAGGCCGCATTCCTCAGCCGCCTGGATGAAGGCGCCCGGCGACAGAAGGCCTGCCGTAGGGTGACGCCAGCGCACAAGGGCTTCAGAGCCCGCGATGGAGCCATCCACCATGGAGACCTTGGGCTGGTAAAACACCACGAGCTGGTCATCCCGCACGGCTTCGCGCAGTTCGTTTTCCAGCACCAGGCGTTCAAACGCGCTCTGGTTCATCGAGCTTTCGAAGAATTCGCAGGCATTGCCGCCCGCGCGCTTGACCGAGGCCATGGCCAGGTCGGCGTGGCGCAGCAGGGTTTCAGGATCAGAGCCGTCCCGCGGGAAGCAGGCGATGCCGGCGGAAATGCCCAGGAAGACCTGATGGCCGGAAATCTCGAACGGACGACGCACGGAATCCACGATCCGGCGGGCCAGGCGCGCAGCGTCGGCGCTGTCGCGCAGGCGCGGCAGCAGCACGGTGAATTCATCTCCGCCCAGACGCGCGACCATGGACGGTTCCTTGGTCAGCTCGCCCTGGGACAGATCCCAGCCACGCACGGCTTCACGCAGGCGGCGACCCACGGCTTCCAGAAGGCGGTCGCCTTCGCCAATGCCAAGGGAATCGTTGACGCGCTTGAAGCGATCAAGATCGAGAAACAGGATCGCGCCCTCTTCTCCCGCCTCGGTGGCTTCGCGGGCGACGCGCTCGACTTCCTTGCGGAAGCGTTCGCGGTTGGGCAGTTCGGTGATCATGTCCACATAGGCGAGCCGGTGAACCCGTTTCACCGAGGCGTCGAGACGCGCGAACATGCGGTTGAAGGCGTTGGCCAGAACTTCGAGCTCGTCGCCCGTGTTCACTTCGATGCGCAGGTCGAGCTTGCGCGAGGAGGCGAGCCGGGCGGCTTCGGTCAGACGGCGGACGGGACCCAGCGCCTTGCGGACGATCAGCGCCACCAGCGGCAGGAAGATCAACAGCGCCACAGAGGCGATCAGAACCTGGCGGGCGATGATGTCGATGGCGGGCGTCACCACGGCGGACATGGGCACCGTGGAGACCACAGCGCCGATCAGTCGGCCGTTGTAGAAAACCGGTTCAGCGACCCGGATCTCGTCGCCAATCATTTCGACCCGGGTGTCCACGGCGCCGACGGCGGATTGCACCAAATGGTCGGCGGCGCGATCACCGATTTCATAGGGCACGTCGCCATAGGAGGCGATGACCCGGCGATTGACGTTGGCGACATAAACCGAGCTGACATCTTCGCGCTCGCCAAAATCGGCAAGCAGGCGGTTGCTCAACCCGTCAATATCGCTCACCGCGATGGCGTTGGCCGCTGTGGTGGTGAAAAGCTCAGTAATCAGTTCGGCGTGGACCAGACCGGCTGCCCGGTTGTCCTGCGCCTTGAGCTGGTATTCGACAGCCATGAGCGCGGTCGTTGCCACGACGAGGATCACCCCGCAAAGCAGAGTGAATTTCATGACCAGAGATCGCATCACTCTGGAAATTGCGTGTCGGATCGGCGCCATCAGGACCCCAGCTGCAGGCGAAAAGCGTGCGGAATGCACACAAGACACGTTGAGACTGAACTGATGTGCTAAAAATCAGGTTAAGGACGGCCCAAAATTCAAAAAGGACCCTGCATCAGCAGAGTCCTTGATGAATCATCCGAAGAATTTTGCGGCTCAGTACAGCGCGGATCCTAGTCCAGAGAGACGCCTTTCTTGGCCGCGAGGTCCTTGAGCGACACCAACGGGCGGGCGCCCATATGGGAAATCACTTCCGCAGCGGCGATCACGCCCAGACGGCCACAGGTTTCAAGGTCGGCGCCGCGCGAATAGCCCGCCAGGAAGCCGGCGGCGAACTGGTCGCCCGCGCCAGTAGTGTCCACGATGGTCTCTACAGGATCGGCGTCCACTCGTACTTCTTCGTCGCCCGATACGATCACGGCGCCTTTTTCAGAGCGGGTGATGGCGGCGACGCGGGTTTCGGCGCGCACGTGGGCCAGCGCGGTCTCGAAATCCTCGACCTCATAGAGCGCCTTGATCTCGGCTTCGTTCGCGAACAGCACGTCGATATGGTTCTTAACCAGATGACGGAAGCTGTCGCGGTGACGCTCCACGCAGAAGATGTCTGACAGGGTGAGCGCGACGCGGCGATCCGCCGCCTGGGCGATTTCGGAGGCGCGCACGAAGGCGGCTTTCGCTTCGGGGCGGTCAAACAGATAGCCTTCCAGGAAGGTCACCGTGGCGGACTTGACCAGCGCGGCGTCAATATCGGCCTCATCCATCATGGTGGATGCGCCCAGGAAGGTGTTCATCGCGCGACGGGCGTCACCGGGAACCGCGATCAGGCAGCGCGCGGTGGACGGGCCATCCTTGAGCGGTTGGGTGTCGTAATGTACGCCGATGGAGCGCAGGTCATGGGCGAACACCTCGCCCAGCTGGTCATCGGCGACCTTGCCGATATAGGCGCCGCGCACCCCGAGGCTGGCCACGCCGGCCAGCGAGTTCGCCGCAGAGCCGCCGGAGATTTCCTGAGCCGGAGGAAACGCTTCGTACAATGCTTCGGCCCGCTCCTCGTCGATCAGCAGCATGGCGTCCTTGGCCAGGCCGTGTTTTTCGATGAAGGCGTCATCCACGGAGGCGAGCACGTCAACAATGGCGTTGCCGACGCCAAGAACATCGAAGCGGGTATCGGTCATGAGCGGACTTTCCTGAAGCTGAAATCGGGGCGCGTGTACCGCGCGGCTGGGGCAAACTCAACCCGCAGACAGGTTCTGGTAAAGCGCGATGAGGCGCGGTAAGCGGAGGCGCCAGCGCCACCAGCTTAGAGGAAGTCCATGACCCGCATCTGTTTTCTGACCTCCGCCGACATGATGAAGGACCGTCCTGGCGCCCGCGAGGACTGGTTCGAGTTCGATCTTGAGTTTGGCGCCCTGTCAAAAGCCTGTGATGCGGCGGGGATTTCGCTGGAAGCCTGCATCTGGGATCAGGACTTCGATGCTTCGGTCTATGACGGCTTCATGGTGGGCACGGTCTGGGATTACCCGCCGAAGCTGGAGCTGTTCCTGAGCACGCTTGACCGTCTCAACACCATCGCCCCGGTCTGGAACAGCCCGGCCCTGGTGCGCTGGAACATCGAGAAGACCTATCTGCGCGAGCTGGATGACGCCGGCGCGCCTTCCATCCCGACCCTGTGGGCGGACAAGGCGGATGCCGCGTCCATTGCCGACGGCTTTGAGCGTTTTGGCGGCGACAAGATCGTGGTCAAGCCGCTGGTCGGCGGCGGCGCCTGGCGGCAGGCCCTGATCAAGAAGGGCGAGCCCTTGCCGTCCGAGGACGAGCTGCCGCTGGGCCGGTGCCTGATCCAGCCCTTCCTGCCCGGCGTGCCGGCGGAAGGCGAGTATTCCATGATCTTCTTCGGTGACCGGTTCTCCCACGCCCTGAACAAGCGTCCCAAATCCGGCGATTACCGGGTGCAGTCGCTGTATGGCGCGACCGAGGTGCGCTGGGAGCCTGACGAGGCCGATCTCGCCCTGGCCCGGCAGGTGCTGGACAAGGCGCGTGAAATCACCGGCGAGGAGGCGTTCCTCTATGCGCGCGTGGACATGGTGCGCGGCCTTGATGGCGGTCTGGCGGTGATGGAGCTCGAGATCATCGAGCCCTATCTGTATCCCGAACAGGGCCCGGATCTGGGCGCGGTGTTCGTCGAGGCGCTCAAGGAGAAGCTGGGCTAGTCGGTCTTGGGCACGGCCCTGAAGCGCGTGATCAGGCCTTCCGGGTCATAGGGCACGGGACGTCCGGGGCGGAAGACAAAGGCCAGATAGCCGCCGATGACCGCGAAGGGCAGGCCGGCGAGCGCCATCATGGCGCTTTGCGCCTTGAGCAGCATCCAGCCCATATAGCTGATCGCCATGCTGGTCATGACGATGCCGATCCCGCCCATGAGCAGGCGGAAGCCCAGGGTTTGTCCTTCGGTGAACCGCACCGTGTCAAAGTGCGGTCTCAGGGCTTCATGAAGGCGCACCAGGAGGGTCTGGAAGTCCAGCGCATTGTCGTCCCACACGCCCGGTTTGACGGCTCGGCGACTGCCGAAGACGATCTCGCCCGATCCGCTCTGCACCCGGCAGACCACCTGGCTTTGTTGTCCGGCCAGCTCGACCGAGAGCCGGACGCTGGTGACGGCGTCCAGCGCAATGCGGCGCTCAAGACGACCCGCCTCCACCCATTCCAGGCGGTCTTCGAACAGGATGACCTCCCGTGCCGGGGTTACGGGATTGCGGCGATCTTGCAGTTGGGCGATCGAGGCGTCGTCAGTCATGGCGGTCGGGTCCAAATGGTTCGGTTACACGCCCTCTTGCCGGAAATGACGGAACGCGGCAACGTTCACCCATGAGCGCACCCCGTAAATTCCTTCTCATCGCTGACGGCACGGAAGAAAGCCGGTCGGCGGCCTATTTCGCCGCGCGCCGCGCCCGCAATACGGGCGGCGTGGTCACGGTTCTGGCTGTTGTGAACACCGAAGGCGGGTTCGAGCACTGGCTGGGCGTGGGCGAAACCATGCGCGCCGAAGCGCGCGCCGCCGCCGAGGAAGCGCTGGAAAGCCTGTCAGAGGATGTGGAAGAGGTCACCGAGACCCGGCCCGAAGTCATTCTCAAGGAAGGCGAGCTGATCGAATGCCTGCGCGCATTACTGGAGTCCGATACGGCGATCTCGATCCTGGTGCTGGGCGCCGCCGTGGGCAAGGACGGCCCCGGCCCGCTGGTGAATGCGGTCGGGCGCGGCAAGGGCCTTTTCGAGGATCGCAGCATTCCGGTCACCGTGGTTCCCGGCAATCTGTCGCGCGAGGATATCAAGGCGCTGACCTGATACGAACGGCCCGTGCGCTGCGTGCGGGGTTGAACGCTTGCGCCGTGCAGGCCATTTCATGGGATGAAACCTGCGCCCGGAAAGCCTGCTATGTTTATCCAGACTGAAGACACCCCGAACCCTGATACGCTGAAATTCCTGCCTGGCCAGTCCGTGTCCATGGACGGTCCGCGTGATTTCGCGACGCCTGAGGAGGCGGAAAGCTCCTATCTGGCGCGCGAGCTGTTCCGCGTGGACGGCGTGATCCGCGTCTTCGCCGGTCAGGACTTCATTTCGGTCACCAAGGCGGAGGGCGTGGACTGGCCCCATATCAAGCCGGCTGTGCTGGGCGCGATCATGGACTGCCTGGAAAGCGACAAGCCGCTGTTCGCCGACACCGATGAGGATGGCCATGCCGCCTATGAAGGCGAAGCCGCCGGGATCGTGAAGGAAATCAAGGATGTCATCGACACCCGCGTGCGCCCGGCCGTGGCGCGCGATGGCGGCGACATTGTCTTTCACAGCTATGATGAGGCGAACGGCGTCGTGAGCCTGCACATGCGCGGCGCCTGCGCCGGCTGCCCGTCCTCGACCCTGACCCTGAAACAGGGGATCGAGAACCTGCTCAAGCACTATGTTCCGGAAGTGAGCAGCGTCGAGGCTGTGCTTTAATCGCTTCAGAACCAAATCACACGATGGTCGTTACGACGATCATCGCCGCTTTTGACCCTTATCCCATTACCGAATTCGGAGCCTCCCATGTCTGACAGCCAAGCCCCGCTCGCCCTGGATGATCGCCATTCGGTCCTGAGCGACCATGCGCTCGATCAGCTGTTCCGCGGCGCGCGGACCTTCTATTCGTGGGAAGACAAACAGGTGTCGGAAACCACCATTCGCGCGCTCTACGAGCTGCTGCAATATGGTCCGACCAGCGCCAACCAGTCTCCGGCGCGCTTTCTGTTCCTGCAGGGCGAGAGCCAGCAGCGCCTCAAGCCGCACCTGATCGAGTCCAATGTGGAGAAGACCCTCACCGCGCCGCTGACCGTGGTGCTGGCCTGGGACTGGAACTTCCATGAGAAGATTCCTCAGCTCTTCCCCCATGCGCCCGAAGCCAAGGAGTGGTTTGAATCCGACGAGGCCCGGTTTGAGAACGGCTTCCGCAACAGCTCCCTGCAAGGCGCCTATCTGATCATGGCGGCGCGTGCGCTGGGGCTCGATTGCGGCCCGATGTCCGGCTTTGACAAGGACGGCGTGGATGAGGAATTCTTCAAGAATGACTCAGAGATGGGCGCCTGGCGGTCCAACTTCCTGATCAATGTGGGCTATGGCACCACTGAGAAACTGTTCCCGCGTCTGCCGAAGCTCGCCTTCGAACAGGGCGCCAAGCTGCTGAAGTAAGACATGAACACACCCGCCTGTCTGGTGGTGGACACAATCGGTCCCTGGTGCGCCTGCGCGGTCAGTATCGGGGACGATGTGTTTGAACATGCTGAAGACATTGGTCGCGGCCATGCCGAGCGGCTGGCGCCGATGGTCTCTGAATTGCTGGAAGACGCCGGGATCCGGCCTCGATCGCTTGATCGGATCGGCGTCAATGTCGGCCCGGGCGGGTTTGCAGGCACGCGCGTCGGTGTTGCGTTCGCGCGCGGCCTGGCCCTGTCCACAGGGATGAAGGCGCTGGGCGTGTCCAATCTGGACGCCCTCGCCTTGCGCGCCGACCCGGAGGGCGCGCGCACCGTCATGGCGATCCATGACGCCAAGCGCGGCGATCTGGTCTGGCGCATTTTCACCCATGGCCGTCCGGTGACCGAGATCAGCTATGGCGATGCACGGGACGCCGCGGACGAGTTCGAGGCGTTCGGCGATGTGATCCTGACCGGATCGGGCGCGGTGCATCTGGGCGCTGATCCCAGTCATTTTGACCCCAAGCCCCCCTTGCCCGCGTTGTTGGCCCTGACGTCACGCGCGCCAGCGGATGCGCCCGCCCCTTCTCCGCTCTATGCGCGGCCTCCGGATGCCAAACTGCCCGGCGGCCAGACGCCGGCATGAGCCTGCCCGAGATTTTCGAGGCCGGCCCCGAAGCCGCCGCGCTTTACGCCGCCTTGCATGCACAATGTTTTCCCGAGCCCTGGAGTGAAGCCGATTTCGCCCGACTGCTCGCCTCGTCCGGCGTGCTGGGCTTGATCGCGCGCTCGGGAGATGATCCTGAAGGATTGTCCCTGATCCGGACCGTGGCCGGTGAGTGTGAGCTGTTGACCATTGGCGTTACGCCTACGGCCCGGCGGTCCGGAGTAGGCGCTTTCTTGCTGGCCCAGTCTGAAATCGCCGCCCGACGAGCGGGGGCGAAACGCCTGTTTCTGGAAGTGTCCGAGCGCAATGCGCCCGCCAGCGGGCTGTATGAGCGCGAGGGCTATCGACAGATCGGATTGCGCAAGAACTATTACCGCGATGGCAGCGCCGCCCGGGTTCTGGCGCGCGACCTGGTCTGAGAACGAACCTGATTTAGTTTCCGCGCGACATATGGACACGGCCCGCCGAGGCTGGGTATCAAGTCACTGACGGGGTTCACGCCTCAAAGCCAAGGGAGATGGCGATGCCGGACCGGATCGAGAAGCTTTGCGTGGAAAAAGGTCTGCGCATGACCGAACAGCGCCGCGTCATTGCGCGCATCCTGTCCCAGGCTGAAGACCATCCCGACGCCGAAGAGCTGCATCGCCGCGCCTCGGAAGTGGATTCGCGCATCTCGCTGGCCACGGTCTATCGCACCGTGCGCCTGTTCGAAGAGGCGGGGATCATCGAGCGTCATGACTTCCGTGATGGCCGCTCGCGCTATGAAGAAGCGTCCGAAGACCATCACGACCATCTCATCGACCTGAAAACCGGCGATGTGGTCGAGTTCATGGATGAAGAGATCGAGCGCCTGCAGGAAGCCATCGCCCGACGCCTGGGATACAAGCTGGTCGATCACCGGCTCGAGCTTTATGGCGTGAAGATCGAGGACGACAAATAGGGGCGCGTTAACCGCGCTTCGGGCAGCGGATATTCAAGCGGCGCCTTGCATCCGCCCCACTCTATCCCCATAACCCGTCCTCCCTTATCCACACAGTTCCGCCGCCAGGGAGGCCGGCTCCGCCCATGACCGATATCATTCGCGACGCCGAGACCACGGGAAAAGAGCGCAAGCGCCTGTTCATCAAGACCTATGGCTGTCAGATGAACGTGTACGACTCCGAGCGCATGCGCGACGTGCTGGCGCCGCTGGGCTATGAACCGGCGGACGAGCCTGATGGCGCGGATCTTGTGATCCTGAACACCTGCCACATTCGCGAGAAGGCCGCCGAGAAGGTCTATTCCGAGCTGGGGCGTCTGAAGACGCTCAAGGAAGAGAAAGCCACCACCGGCAAGCCCATGACCATCACGGTCGCGGGCTGCGTGGCCCAGGCGGAAGGCGCGGAAATCCAGCGCCGCGCGCCCATGGTGGATCTCGTGGTGGGGCCCCAGACCTATCACAAGCTGCCTGAGCTGATCGCCAGCGTGCATCGTGAACGCGGTGAAGCGCTGGATACCGAGTTCGAGGTCGAGGAGAAGTTCGACGCCCTGGCCGCGCCCGAGCGCCAGGTGGACGGCTATACGGCCTTTGTCACCGTGCAGGAAGGCTGCGACAAGTTCTGTACCTTCTGTGTCGTGCCCTACACCCGCGGCGCGGAATGGTCCCGCCCGGTCGATCAGATCGTCGCCGAAGTCCGCGCGCTGGCCGCCAAGGGCGTGCGCGAGGTCACCTTGCTGGGCCAGAACGTCAACGCCTTCCACGGCGAAGCGCCCAAGGGCGATCCCGAAGGCGGCGTCTGGGGGCTGGGCCAGCTGGTGCGTCATCTGGCCAAGATCGGCGGCATTGAGCGCATCCGCTTCACCACGTCTCACCCCAAGGACATGGATGACGATCTCATCCAGGCCTTTGCGGACGAGCCCAAGCTGATGCCCTATTTCCACCTGCCGGTGCAGGCGGGATCGGACAAGATTCTCAAATCCATGAACCGCTCGCACACGGCGGAAGAGTATCTCGACATCATCGCCCGTCTGCGCGCCGCGCGCCCTGACATCGCCATCTCCGGCGACATGATCGTGGGCTTTCCGGGCGAGACCGATGCCGATTTCGAGGCGACCATGGAGCTGGTGCGCCAGGTCAATTACGCCTCGTGCTTCTCGTTCAAGTATTCCAAGCGTCCCGGCACGCCCGGCGCGGCCATGTTCAACCAGATCGATGAAGGCGTGAAAGGCGAACGTCTGGCGCGTCTGCAGGCGCTGCTGAACGAACAGCAGGTGGCGTTCAACCAGTCCATGATCGGCAAGACCTTGCCGGTTCTGTTCGAGCGTGAAGGGCGTTTTGAGGGCCAATTGTCCGGCCGCAGCCCCTATCTGCAGGCAGTTCATTGCGACGGTCCGGTTGAACTCATCGGTCAGATCGCCAATGTGGAGATAACCGGGGCGACCAAGAACGCCCTGTCTGGACGTCTGGCTACAAAGGAAAGCGCCGCCGCGTGAGCCGCTCATCAAAACCTCGTCGCCCCCGTAAGGCGGCATCCGAAACGCTGCATTTTGAAGATTCCGATCTCGTTCGCATCATTGCCGGACCCGGTCATGAGAACTTCGCCACGCTCGAGCGCGAACTGGAGGTTCAGCTCGAAGCGCCGGGCGGTGGCCAGATCGTGATCACAGCCGAAGAAGCCCGGACGCGCATCGAGGCGCGCCGGGTTCTGAACGCGCTTTATGGCCGGGCGGGCGAAGGCCTGCCCATCGATCCTCCCGCCGCGCGCGCCGCCTGTCTGATGGCTGACGACGATGCGGGTGAGGAAATCGACGCAGTCATCCGGGTGCCGCGTGGGGCGAGCTTCGCCGCGCGCACCAATGGCCAGCAAGGCTATGTGAAGGCGCTCAAGAACGATCGCGAATACGACATGATCTTCGGCGTCGGCCCGGCCGGCACCGGCAAGACCTTGCTGGCGGTCGCCTATGGCGCCTCCCAGCTGGCGCTGGGCAGCGTCGAGCGCCTGATCATCACGCGCCCGGCGGTCGAGGCGGGCGAGCGCCTGGGCTTTCTGCCCGGCGATCTGACCGAGAAGATTGATCCCTACCTCCTGCCGATCTGGGACGCCCTGCGCGATGCGCTGGGCCAGCGCATCAGCGAGAAGATGCGCGAGGAAGGCCGGGTCGAAGTGGCGCCGCTAGCCTTCATGCGCGGCCGGACACTGAACAAGGCCTTCGTGATCGTGGATGAGGCGCAAAACGCCACCATTCCGCAAATGCGCATGGTGCTGACCCGCCTCGGCGAAGGCTCGCGCATGGCGGTCACGGGCGATCCCACCCAGACTGATTTGCGCCGTGGCGAGCCGTCGGGCCTGCCACATGCCTTACGTCTTCTTCAGAATGAAGAGCGGATCGCCGTGCACCGGTTTGATCGATCTGATGTGGTGCGTCATGGTTTGGTGGCGCGCATCGTGGACGCCTATGAGCGCGATGATGCGGCCCGCAGCGACGAGGCGGACCATGGCTGATGTGGTGATGGAAGACGAGCGCGTTGAGTTTGTGGTCGAGGCCGAGCTCTGGTCCGGCCATGACGGGCTCATGAAAGCGTGCCTGAAAGCGATCGAGGCCGGTCTGGAGCAGATCGATGCGCCGCGTGCGGGCGCAGCCGTAATCCTGTTTTCCGACGACGCGACGGTGCATGAGCTGAACCGGCGCTTCCGCGACAAGGACCGGCCGACCAATGTGCTGTCCTTCCCGGCGCCGGAACGCGAAGGATATCCAGGCGATGTCATTCTGGCGTATGAGACCTGTGCGAAAGAAGCACAGGCGGCCGGGATATCGCTCATTGATCACGCCGCGCATCTGGCGCTTCACGGCGTTTTGCATTTAAACGGGTTTGACCATCAGGAGGAAAACGAGGCGGTCGAGATGGAGGCGCTGGAAACGGCGGTTCTGACCGGCCTTGGGATGCAAGATCCCTACCTCGTACAGGAATAGGCATGAACGACGATCCGTCTTCGCGAAGTCTTGTGGCCCGTCTGAAACGGGCCTTTAACGGGACGCGTCCCGATGACGTCCCCCAACTTGACGAGCCGATCGTGAATGGCGCGCCCGATCCCATGGACGCCAGCGCCTTCCTGATCAATATGCGCGAGTTTCAGGACATGCGCGTGGACGATGTGATGGTGCCGCGCGCCGACATTGTCGCCATCGAGATCGAGACGCCGCTCAAGGAGCTGGCGCGGGTGTTCGGTGAAGCCACCCATTCGCGCCTGCCGGTGTTCCGGGAAACCCTCGACGATCCGGTCGGTCTGGCGCACATCAAGGACGTGCTCGGCTACATGTCCCGCTTCGCCGAGGAAGGCGCAGGCGCAGGCCCGGACAGCTGGGCGGACATGCGCATCCTGCCGGCCATTCGCCGCCCGCTCTTGTATGTGCCCGCCTCCATGCGCGCCTTTGACCTGCTTTTGAAGATGCAGTCACGGCGCATGCATATGGCGCTCGTGGTCGACGAGTTCGGCGGCACGGACGGCCTGGTCACGCTCGAAGACCTGATCGAACCCATTGTGGGCGATATCGAGGATGAGCATGACGAGGCGGAAACGCCCAATATTCTCGCCAAGGGCCCGCATTGCTGGGAGGCGGATGCGCGCGCCATGATCGAGGATCTCGAGGAAATCGTGGGCTGCGACATCGCCAGCGAGGAAGAGGAAAACGACGTCGATACCCTGGGGGGGCTGGTCTTCCACCTCGCGGGCCGCGTGCCCGAACGCGGCGAAGTGCTGGCGCACCCGTCCGGCTTTGAATTTGAAGTGCTCGATTCCGATCCGCGGCGCATCAAGCGCCTGAGGGTCAAGCCCGGCGCAGGGTCGACCCTGGCGGGCGATGAATCCAGCCGGGTCGCCGCTGGCGCCATCAGTCCGGATTAGACAATGGGCGGCTTGATGCATCGTGCGCGCCGTGTTCGCGCGGCGTATCGCACATTGTCAGGCTGGCGACTTTTCCTGCTCATCTTTGTCCTGGGCGCGTTCAGTGTACTCGGTCATGCGCCATTCTTTGTCTGGCCCGCCTATGCGCTGGGCCTGAGTGCGCTTGTCCTGACCCTTGATGACGCGCGCCGACGCCCCCGTCCGCTCAGAAGCGGTTTCGCCCGCGCCTTCTGGTTCGCCAGCGGGGCCTTCCTGGCTGGAACGGGCTGGGTGGCGAACGCTTTTCTGGTCAGCGCCGGGGACTATGCCTGGCTGATCTGGGCGCCGCTGATCGTGCTGCCGGCCGGGCTGGCCCTGTTCTGGGGCGTTGCGGGCGCGCTTTATGTGCGCCTTGCCCAGCGCCACGCCGGACGGATCGGCGCGTTTGTCCTGATCGTCATGGCGCTTGAACTCCTGCGCAGCACCATTCTGTCGGGCTTTCCCTGGAATCTGCCCGGTCATGTGTTCGAGGCGGGCGGCGCGATCAGTCAGAGCGCCAGCCTGATCGGCGCTTATGGCCTGTCGGTGCTGGCGCTGTTCGCCTTTTCGGCCCCGGCGGCTCTGTCCGGTCCAGGATCGCGTCTGTCGCGCTTGATGCCTGTTGCTCTGGGTGTGTTCTTGCTGGCTTCAAGCTGGCTCTATGGCGTTCAGCGCCTGTCCCAGGCCGAGCTCGAGCCAAGCGAAACGCAAGCCCTTCTGGTATCGCTCAACCTGCCTCAGAGCGAAAAGCGTTATGAGGCGCGTCACGACATACTTGATCAGTATCTGGCCTTGTCGCAGAGCGCGGATCTGAGCCAGGCGGACGCCGTGATCTGGCCCGAGGGCGCGATACCGGCCATGTTGCTGGATTCTCCAGACCTTTTATCGACGATTTCGGACCGTTTCCCGGCGGGGACTCGCTTGGTTACGGGTACGGCCCGTACCGAAATCGGGCTGAATGGCCGCCCTCGCGCCTATTTTAATTCGCTGGTTTCGATAATTTTGGAAGAAAATGGCGCTGTGCTTGAGGCACAGTATGACAAAGCGCGGCTGGTCCCGTTCGGTGAAAGCAATCCCTTGCGTTTGCTGACGGAATTGATCGGCTTCGACAGTTTGTCCGAGCTCGCTCCGTATTACAGTCCGGGACCGGGTGCGAGAACGCTCGATCTTGAGGGGCTGCCAGGCCTGGCGCCCTTGATTTGCTACGAGGCGGTCTATCCGAGGTATTCGCCAAGACAGGCAAATAGACCAGAATGGTTGTTGAATATTTCAAATGACTCCTGGTACGGGAACTCAACTGGACCTCGACAGCTCCTTAACCAAACGCAATATCGCGCTATAGAAGAAGGCCTACCCCTAGTAAGAGTAGCGGCGGCTGGAGTATCAGGGCAGATCGATCCTTATGGTAGGCTCATTGAATCCATTCCTTCAAAATCAACTGAAGTATTGATGATTACATTGCTTGAAGGATTGAACGAGACGCCGTATGGGATGTATGGAAATGCACTCTGGATAATTGTTTTGCTGATTTTGGCGGCAGTGGCGCATTTTCTATCGGTTGTGACATCTGCGCATTTAGGTAGAGGTCGGCAACCCTCCGAGGGGCGTTGAGCGTATCGCATCCGGCCAAACTATGGTTGTATGCCTGCGTAGATAAGGAATTCGAAATGACTGCCAATCCGAGAGGCCCGAACGCGGTGGATCGCCATGTGGGATCACGTATCCGGCTTCGGCGTCAGCTTTTGAATCTGAGCCAGGAGAAGCTGGGCGAAGAGCTCGGCGTCACGTTCCAGCAGGTCCAGAAATATGAGCGCGGCACCAATCGGGTTGGTGCAGGGCGTCTTTGGAATCTCGCCAAGGTTCTGGATGTGCCGGTGTCGTTTTTTTACGACGGTGTGGCTGAATCGATCGGGCAGCCCGGCTTTTCCGAAGGCGATCAGACCCCGATCGTGGACGATTTCATCCAGTCTGCTGATGGGGTGGCTCTGGCGCAGGCCTTTGCTCGGATCAAGGATTCCAAGGTCCGTCGTCGCATTCTGGAACTGGTGCGGACTTTGGCCGCTGAAGAAGCGGAAGCCACGGCCACTGGCGCTGCATCCTGAACAGAGTGTGACCGGACAAGCCTTGCTTTCCGCGCGCCGATAGGGTTTAAGCCAGCCATATAAAGATCGCTTTATATGGAGCACGCGTTGGCCCGTTCGTCTTATCTCTTCACCAGTGAAAGCGTGTCCGAGGGTCACCCGGACAAGGTATGCGACCGCATCTCCGATGCAATTCTGGACCTGTTTCTGAGCAAGGATCCGGTTGCGCGCGTGGCGTGCGAAACCCTGACCACCACGAATCGCATCGTTTTGGCCGGCGAAGTGCGCTGCGCCGGCGAGATCAATGATGACGAGATCGAATCCGTGGTTCGCCGCGCGGTTCGCGATATCGGGTATGAGCAGGACGGCTTCCACTGGGACACTGCCGAGTTGCACAATTTCCTGCACGAACAGTCCGCCGACATCGCCCAGGGCGTGGATGAAGGCGCGGGCTCGTTTGAAGAGGAAGGCGCAGGCGACCAGGGCATCATGTTCGGGTTTGCGTGTGACGAGACGCCGGAGCTGATGCCCGCGCCGATCACCTATTCGCACCAGATTCTCAAGGAAATGGCGCGCCTGCGCAAAACCGGCGAGCGGCCTGAATTCGAGCCGGACGCGAAATCCCAGGTCACCCTGAAATACGAGAACGGCCGTCCGGTCGGCGTCACCTCCGTGGTGGTTTCGACCCAGCACAAGGATGGCGTCAATCTCGACGATGTGCGCGAACTGGTGCGCCCGGTGGTTCAATCGGTGTTGCCCGATGGCTGGTTCCCGCCTGAAGACGAGTTCTACGTCAATCCGACGGGCAAGTTCGTCATTGGCGGCCCCGATGGCGATGCCGGCCTGACCGGCCGCAAGATCATCGTGGACACCTATGGCGGCGCGGCGCCGCATGGCGGCGGCGCCTTCTCGGGCAAGGACCCGACGAAGGTGGACCGTTCGGCGGCCTATGTGGCGCGCTATCTGGCGAAAAACGTCGTGGCGGCGGGCCTGGCGCGCAAATGCACCATCCAGCTCAGCTACGCTATCGGTGTGTCCAAACCGCTCTCGGTCTATGTGGACACTCATGGCACCGGCGATGTGGATGAAGCCAAGCTCGAATATCGCCTGCGCGAGCTCGTCAATCTCAGCCCGCGCGGCATCCGCACCCATCTGGGCCTGAACAAGCCGATCTATGAGCGCACCGCCGCTTACGGCCATTTCGGCCGGACGCCGGATGCGGATGGCGGCTTCTCCTGGGAGAAGACCGATCTCGTCGATCAGCTCAAGGATTTCGCCTAGGTCCTTGCGCCTTTGAAACAGAACACGGAGCCGGGTTGTTTCAGCCCGGCTCTTTGTTTTCCGGCGTAAGGCAGGTAAAGGGCCGTCATGACCGAGATCCGCCCCCAGAACCGACGCCTTTACGGACGCGCCAGCGGCCACAAGCTGACCGACCGCCAGCAAAAGCTCGTGGATGAACGCCTGCCCGCGTTAAGCTGGGCGGATGACGGACCGCTTGATCCCAAGGCGCTCGTGCCCGGCTGTGACGCCTATGTGCTGGAAGTGGGCTTTGGCGGCGCCGAGCATCTGATCGGTCAGGCCGACAGGGCGCGCCATACTGGTTTTCTGGGCATTGAGCCGTTTCTCAATGGCGTCGCCAAGGCGCTGGCGGGGATCGAGGATCACCAGCTTGAGAATGTGCGGGTGAAACGCTCGGATGCGCGTGACGAGATCGGGCGCATGCCCGATGACGCATTCGACCAGATCTACCTGCTGTTTCCCGATCCCTGGCCGAAAAAGCGCCACGCCAAGCGGCGCTTTGTCCAGCCTGACACGGCGGCGGAGTTCGCACGGCTTCTCAAACCGGGCGGCCGCTTGCGGGTCGCGACGGATGTGCGCGCCTATGCCGATCACGCCTTGCCGATCCTGATGGCCACGGCTGGGCTTAACTGGACGGGTGAGCTGGCGTCGGACTGGCGGGACAATCCAGCCGATCACATCGTGACCCGCTACCAGTCCAAGCATCTGGGCGACATCGACCCGGTCTTTTTTGGTTTTGTGAAGGGCTAACCCTGGCAGGCGCCTGAGTAGGCGTCAGCATAGGGATGGTCCCAACAAAGAAGCAGACGGTCCACGACGGGTAGGTTATCGGGCTGCTCCACAAAGCCTTCAGGCATGCGGATCCGGGGATTGTCCGCCAGGAACTGGCGTCGCGCAGCCATTTCCGCCTCGCTGGGGCGCAAGGTTGCGAGCTCGGCGCGCGCCGCCTCCGCCGCCGCCCGATCTCGGCGCATGAAGGCGATGGTTGCGTCGACATAGAGGTTCCATGCCTGCGTTTCGGACCGACTGGTCTCGAAATACGCGATGGCCTGATCGGCTTGTCCCGCCATGGCCAGCATCTGTCCCGCATGCCAGCCCACGACGCCCGGTCGGGACGGATTGTAATGGGGGGAGTGGTTCATGTAGGCGACAAGCAGGTCTGCCGCCGCATGTTCGCAACCGTCCTGCTGGCCTACAGGGCGCCAGCCGCCGCGCATATCCTGATCAAAGGCGTTGTGATCAAGGGCCATGAGAGTCTCAAAGCGCGCCGCATCGACGTCGCAGGCTGCCAGGCGGTCGCGTGCTTCAGGGCTGAGTTGAGCATAGGCGACGTCTTCACCGGCTGACTGGGCCATCAGCGCCAGCGCGGTTGTGATCACAATGAGCATGGTGAGTCTCCCCCTTTGGATCGAGTATCATGGCTTAGTATGGCAATCTGCTTGATTAAACTTTGGACAGGCGGCTGAGGGCGCCCCATTGCCATTTGGGGGCTTGAGGCGTATAAGCCTCCCAACAGTTCGATATGTCGGATGACATGTTCGAGCGGCTCGGGGTCCCGGGCCGCTTTTTTCGTACCCGCATCCGGCCAGACAGCAGATACACGACGCCCATGAAAGCACGCAGCCCGCAAGATCAGCGCATCCTCGAGATCGCCGAACCCCTGGCCGAAACCCTGGGGCTTGAGATCGTGCGCGTGCGGGTGATGGGCGGCAAGAAGACCATTGTGCAAATCATGGCCGAGCGTCATGACGGCACGATGGTGGTCGAGGACTGTGCGCGCCTGTCCCGCGCATTGTCGGACGTTTTTGATGAGGCCGATCCGGTCTCGGGCGAGTATGATCTGGAAGTGTCCTCGCCCGGCATTGACCGCCCCCTGACCGCATTGGCGCATTTTGAGCGTTGGGAAGGGTTCGAGGCCAAGATCGAGCTTGATCGCCTGGTGGAGAACCGCAAGCGCTTTCGCGGCATGCTCGCCGGGATCGAGGACGACAACGTACTGATGGATCTGGCGGGCGAGGACGACACGGCTGTCATCCCGTTTGACTGGATCGCAGACGCCAAGCTGGTCATGACCGACGCTCTCGTGGAGGCGAGCCTGAAGGCTCGTGGTCCCATCGAGGGTGAAGACGGTCAGGCTGACGAGTAGAACGAGAAGGAACGCGGATATGGCCATCGGGGTCAGCGCCAACAAGCTGGAAATCCTGCAAATCGCCCGCGCGGTGGCGCAGGAGAAGATGATCGATGAGTCGATCGTGCTGGAAGCCATTGAAGAGGCGATCCAGAAGGCGGCCCGCTCGCGCTATGGCGCGGAGCTCGACATCCATTGCAAGATCAATCCCAAGACCGGCGAGATGCGTCTGACCAGCCGCACCACCGTGGTCGAAGAGGTTGAGAACGAAGCGCATCAGATCACGCTCGACGAAGCCAAGAAGCGTGACCCGGAAGCTGAGATCGGCTCCTTCTACGAAGAAGAACTGCCCCCGATCGAGTTTGGCCGCGTCGCGTCCCAGACCGCCAAGCAGGTGATCACCCAGAAGGTCCGCGAAGCCGAACGCCAGCGTCAGTACAACGAGTACAAGGATCGCATCGGCGAAATCGTCAACGGCATCGTCAAGCGCGTCGAATACGGCAATGTGATCATCGATCTGGGCAAGGCCGAAGGCATTATCCGCCGTTCGGACGGCATTCCGCGTGAAAGTCTGCAGGTCAATGACCGTGTGCGCGCCTACATCTATGATGTGCGCGAAGAGACCCGTGGCCCGCAAATCTTCCTGTCCCGCGCCCATCCCGACTTCATGGCCGCCCTGTTCGCCCAGGAAGTTCCGGAAGTCTACGAAGGCGTCATCGAGATCCCGCGCGTGGCGCGTGATCCGGGCTCCCGTGCGAAAATCGCCGTCATCTCCAATGACAGCTCGATCGATCCCGTCGGCGCCTGCGTGGGTATGCGCGGCAGCCGGGTTCAGGCGGTCGTGAACGAGCTCGCGGGCGAAAAGATCGACATCATTCCGTGGAATCCCGATCCCGCGACCTTCATCGTGAACGCCCTGCAGCCGGCGGAAGTGGCCAAGGTGGTGCTTGATGATGAAGCCGAGCGCATCGAAGTCGTGGTTCCGGATGACCAGCTCTCGCTGGCGATCGGTCGTCGCGGCCAGAATGTGCGCCTGGCGAGCCAGCTCACCGGCTGGGCCATCGACATCCTGACCGAGGAAGAAGAATCCGAACGTCGCCAGAAAGAGTTCTCCGAGCGTACTTCGACCTTTATGAACGCGCTGGACGTGGACGAGGTCATCGCTCAGCTGCTGGCCACGGAAGGCTTCGCCGAAGTGGAAGACATCGCCTTTGTCGAGCTGGACGAAATCGCGGTGATCGAGGGCTTTGACGACGACACGGCCCAGGAGATCCAGACCCGCGCCCGTGAATTCCTTGAAAAGCGCGCGGTCGAGCAAGACGCCCGCCGCAAGGAGCTGGGTGTTGAGGATGCGGTGCTCGATGTGGAAGGCGTCGACCTGCCGATGGCGGTCAAGTTCGGTGAGAACGAGGTCTGCACCATTGAGGACCTGGCGGGCCTGACCCCGGACGATCTGCGCGGCTGGTACGAGACCCGCGATGGCGAGCGCGTGCGCGAGCCGGGCATTCTCGAGGGCGACAACATGTCTCCCGAAGACGCCGAGATGATGATCATGCGTGCGCGTGTCATCGCCGGCTGGATTTCCGAGGAAGATCTGCCGCAGGCCGAGGCCGAAGTGGATGAGGTTGAAGAGGAAGCCCTTGACGAAGAGGCTTCCGATGTCGATCTGGAAGACATCGACCTCTCCGATCTTGAAGCAGAAGCTGAGAAGCTGGGCGTGGACCTGGCCGATCTGCTGGACGCGGACGGGACGGAGGAAGACAAGGAGTCGTGAGCCGCGGGGCGCGCCATGGCCGGACCAAGCCGGTGCGCGAACGCCGTTGCGTCGCCACCGGCGAGGTGAAGGGGGAGGATGACCTCCTCCGTGTCGCGCTGAGCCCGGACGGACGCGTGACGCCCGATGTGGCGGCGCGTTTGCCCGGACGGGGCGGCTGGGTCAGCGCGGATCGGGCTCTGGTGGACAAGGCTGTCAAGAAACGCCTGTTCAATCGGGCGTTCGAACAGCCGGTTGAAGCGCCGGATGATCTGGCGGACCAGTTTGAAGCGCTGTTGAAGGCGCGCCTTCTGAGTCTTCTGGGTCTGGCGCGCCGCGCCGGTCGCGTGGAGTTGGGCAGCGACGCCGTACGGATGGCGCTGCAGTCTGATCCCGAGCCGGCCTGGAGAATTGAAGCCAGCGATGCGGCCCCTGACGGGCGCAAAAAGCTGGATCACCTGGCCAAGGCCGTGGAATGCACGGCGCCGGTGCTGGGATGTTTTGACGCTGATGCCCTTTCAAGGGCGCTCGGCGTGGGAAATGCGGTTCATGCGGTTCTGGCCGATGGACCTGAAGCGGCGGGGTTTTCCGCCCTTGCGTTCAAGCTTGCAGGCTTCGTTAACCTCGATCCTGCGGCCGCAGACGCACAGAAGAGTTGAAACGCCTTGGAAGCTGGCTAGTTTAGCGGGCCTTCAGGCCGGGATTTTCCCGGAGGCGACCTGAACTGATGACGGACCCTCGCGCACGCGGCGGCGGGGTTCCGCCCGAAGATGTTAAAGCCGCGGCAAGGACGCTTATGAGCGACGCTGACGAACGCAACAACTCGGGCCGCAAGCCTCTCTCCCTCGGTGGACGTTCCTCTGGAACCGTGCAGCAAAGTTTTGCGCGCGGACGCCAGAAGTCTGTCGTTGTCGAGAAGAAGCGCAAGCGCTCGGGCGGGCCTGCCGGCAAGGATGCTGCTGCGGGCAAATCCGGCGCGCCGCAGAGCCAGAAGGACAAGGCGCGCGCCGCGCTGGCCGCCAAGGCCAAGCAACTGGGCCTGTCTGAAGAAGAACTGATCAAGCGCCAGCAGGCCATTCTGCGCGCGCGCGCCGAACAGGAAGAGCGCGCCGCCAAGCAGAAGGCCGATGAAGAAGCGCGTCGCGCCCGCGAGGACGAGGAACGCCGTGCGCTTGAGGACATGCGCAAGCGCGAGGAAGAAGAGCGCCAGCGCCGTGAAGAGGAAGAGCGCCGCGCCGCCGCTGAAGCGGAAGCCGCGCGCCTGGCCGCTGAGCAGGCGAAGAAGACCAAGAAGTCTGCGCCGGCTGCCGACGCCGCTGAAGAGCCGTCCGCCAAGACACCATCGCGCAAGGCGGACAAGAGCAAGGACAAGACCGAGCGTTCGGAGCCGGAGGACAATCGCAACCTCCTGGAATCCATGGGCGGTCGCGTCAAATCCAAGAAAGCCGCGCCGGGTGGCGACAAGGCTCAGCCTTCGCGCACCAAGGAGCCCAAGCGTCGCCAGGGCAAGCTGACCATTCAGAACCTTGTCGAGGATGATGAAGGCCGTCAGCGTTCACTGGCGTCCATGCGCCGGGCGCGTGAGCGTGAAAAGCAACGTCGCCAGCAAGGCGGCCAGTCGCGTGACAAGGTGTCCCGCGAAGTGGTCGTGCCCGAAGCGATCACCGTGCAGGACCTCGCCCAGCGCATGGCCGAGCGCGCCGCCGATGTGGTGAAGTTCCTGATGACCCAGGGTCAGATGGTGCGCGCCAACGACATGCTGGACGCGGATATCGCCGAGCTGATCGTCGAGGAATTCGGTCACACCGTGAAGCGGGTCGCGGAAGCGGACGTCGAGGAAGGCTTCATCTCCGAGGAAGACACCGAAGAGAGCAAGCAGCCCCGTCCGCCGGTCGTGACCGTCATGGGTCACGTCGACCACGGCAAGACCTCGCTGCTGGACGCCCTGCGCTCCACCGACGTGGCGGCGGGCGAAGCCGGCGGCATCACCCAGCATATCGGCGCCTATCAGGTGGCGCTGAAATCGGGCGAGAAGATTACCTTCCTCGACACTCCGGGCCACGCGGCGTTCTCCTCCATGCGCTCTCGCGGCGCTCAGGCGACCGACATCGTGATCCTGGTGGTGGCCGCCGATGACGGCGTCATGCCCCAGACCATCGAGGCGATCAGCCACGCCAAGGCCGCGGAAGTGCCGATGATCGTGGCCGTCAACAAGGTCGACAAGCCGGACTCCGATCCGCAGAAAGTGCTTCAGGAACTGCTTCAGTACGAAGTGTTCGTGGAAGACATGGGCGGTGACGTCCAGGCGGTTCCGGTCTCGGCACTGAAGAAAACCGGCCTTGATGAGCTGACCGACGCCATCAACCTGCAAGCCGAAATGCTGGAGCTGAAAGCCAATCCTGACCGCTCTGCGGAAGGCGTGGTGATCGAATCCCAGGTCGACAAGGGCCGCGGTCCGGTTGCGACCTGCCTTGTCAAACGCGGCACCCTGAAGCGCGGCGATATCGTCGTGGCGGGCGCCCAATGGGGCAAGGTCCGGGCTCTGGTTAACGAGCGCGGCCAGCAGATGAAAGAGGCGGGTCCGTCTCTGCCGGCCGAGATTCTCGGCCTCGACGGTGCGCCGGAGCCGGGTGAAGTCTTCGCCGTGGTGGAATCCGAAGCCCGCGCGCGCGAGCTGGTGGAATACCGCGAGCGCGTGAAGCGCGACAAGGCGGCGGCGGCCCGGACGGGCGGCGGCGCTTCGCTTGAACAGATGATGGCCAAGCTCAAGTCCAACGAGGTTCAGGAGCTGCCGCTTCTGATCAAGGCGGACGTTCAAGGCTCGGCCGAAGCGATCATTGGCGCGCTTGAAAAAGTCGGCAATGAAGAAGTCCAGGCCAAGATCGTTCACTCCGCCGCCGGTGGTGTGTCCGAGAGCGATGTCCTGCTGGCGCAGGCTTCCGGTTCGCCGATCTTCGCGTTCAACGTTCGCGCCAACAAGCAGGCGCGTGAGCTGGCCGAGCGCGAAGGCGTGGAGATCCGCTATTACTCGGTGATCTACGATCTGATCGACGATGTGAAGAACACGCTCGAAGGCATGCTGGCGCCGGAGAAACGCGAGACCTTCATCGGTTACGCGCAGATTCTGGAAGTCTTCAACATCACCAAGGTCGGCCGTGTGGCGGGTTGCCGCGTGACCGAAGGCGTTGTGAAGCGCGGCTGCGGCGTGCGCCTGCTGCGTGACGACACGGTGATCCACGAGGGCAATCTGTCGACGCTCAAGCGCTTCAAGGACGAAGTTCCCGAAGTGCGCGCCGGTACCGAGTGCGGCATGGCGTTCGAGAATTATCACGACATCCAGGTCAACGATGTGATCGAGTGTTTCGAAGTCCAGGAAATCCAGCGCACGCTGTAATCCTGCGCTTCAGACGCAACAAAAGGGCGGCTCGGTGAGCCGCCCTTTTTCGTTCCGGGTTGCGTAAACACTAGAAGGGTCGGCTCAGGCGCACGATCAGATCCTGATCGGGCGCAGCATCTGACAGCCCGAACAGCACGCCGGCCGACCAGTCCACATCATAGGCCAACGGACCGCTCAGCACGGGCCCGAGCTGGTGGCTTTGATCATCAAAACCGCCAAAGCCGGCGTCCAGCCCGCCCAATTCATTGAAGCTTTCCAGCGTCAGCCGATAACCATTCTCGAAGCGTCGCGACAGGCTGGCGCGGGTTTCAAGGATCCAGTCATCATTGGCGTTCGGTCCAACATCGCGATCAAACAGAACCAGCGCCCGCACCCGCCATTGATCATTGAGCGTCCATTGATTGGTCCAGTTCACGCCGACCTCATGGGGCGTGTTATCGCCTTCACTGATCCGGGCGTCGAAGCGGAGCGCACTGGCATAGCCTGACGGCGTGGTCTGCACGATCTGCCACATCAGCTCGCCCTGGATGTGGTCCAGCTCGAACGCGCCGTCTGCAGGATCATCCCAGGACGCGATGAGGCGCCAGCGCAAGGCGTCCGTCACGCCATGCTGGAGATGAAGCCGATGCGCGAGACTGGGGGTGTCCCCGGCGTCAGCCCATTCGGCGCCCAGACGATATTCGACTTCGCGATCCCCTTGAGTGACGCCTGGACCGAAGACGCTTCCCGTGGTCTGGGCCCATGCGTCGGGCGCGACAGCCAGACCCAGGCCGATTGCTGCGTAAGCAGCCTGCTTGAACATGGGGCTCCTCCACTTTGAAAGAAAAGCCAGGCGCAGGCCGGCCCGCGCCTGGCGTCAAAGGTTCAGCGGGCTAGTCAGCGCTGAAGGGGAGGGAGGAGTGATGCAGGACGATTTTCAGTTCGCCGTCTTCATCCTGAACATAGCCAAAGCTGTATTCCACTTTGACTTCTTCACCTTCGGTGGTCGTGAAGAAGTAATTGCCCATGGCCATGGCGCTGTCGGAATCGATGATCGTGCCTTCGTTTTCCCAGCGCACATTGGTGTAGGGCGCGATGGCGAAGCCGCCATCTTCTTCGATCGAGCCGCCCACGAAATAAGACAGGGCGCCATCGAAATCACCACGGAACTGCTCGTCAGACGCCAGGGTCGGCTTGAACAGGATGGTGTGGTCGCCATAGGCATAGAATTGCTCAATATGAGCCGCCGCAGCCGCACGGTAATCCTCACCGTTGGAATACGCCTGACCGATCGTGACGATGCCTTCACCCCAGGCTTGCTGGGCGGCTTGCACATCGGCTTCGGTAATGGCGTCCATGGCGCTGGCGGCGGCGCCCAGGCCCAGGGTCGCAATCAGGGCGGTGGTCATTACGGCAGTTTTCATTTGAGCTTACCTCATGGTTGTGAGCGTTCGGCGCTTGGCCGGTGTCGCAACCAGATAGGGGGAGCTCATGTCGCTTTCTAATGGAAAGTTCGACTTGAATTGATAGCCTCAGGGCATTAATCGCATCCTTCATGCGACCGTCCTTGCGCCAGATTGAATATTTCGTCGCCGTCGCCGAGACCCAGTCTTTCGGCGCCGCAGCGCAATCGCTGGCCGTCACCCAACCCAGCCTGTCCAAGCAGATACAGGCGCTCGAAGCGGATCTGGGCGTGATCCTGTTCGAGCGAACCTCGCGCCGTGTTTCACTGACCCCGCAGGGGCGCGCCCTGTTGCCCGACGCCCAACGCGTCCTGCGCCAGGCCCGGCGCTTTCGCAACAAGGCCCGGTCGCTCCGGTTTGACACCGATATCCGGTTGATCGCCGGCGTCTTGCCCTCGATCGGCGCCTATTTCATGCCGCGGCTGATCGAGCGACTGCGTCAGGAGATGCCGGGTCTGAAGCTGAGTTTTGTGGAAGGTCCGTCCTCCGAGCTGGCGCGACAGCTGGTGCAGGGCGAGCTGGACTTTGTCCTGGCGTCCGAGACTGACAGGGCGGACCTGGCGCAACGGGAATTGTTCGTCGAGACGCTCTGGCTGTGCAGTACGCCGGATGACCCGGTGATGCAGTCTCAAGCGCCGGCCTCCTTGTCTGAGCTCAAGGGCCGCACGCTGTTGACCCTGTCGCCGGAGTTTCATCTTAACACGATCGTGTCCGCGCTGGCGCAAGCTGCGGGCGCCTCGCTCAGCTCCGAGTATCGCGGGGCCAGTCTGGATGCGATCCGGCAAATCGCGGCAAGCGGTCCGGAAGTAGGGGTGCTGCCCAGCCTGTATGCCCTGGGTGAAGCCATTCGCGACCCCAATTTCAGGGTTCGCAGATTATCGGGAGAAGGCGCCCATCACCCGGTGTATTTCTACGCCCGCACCTCCTCGCCGCATCAGGCGCTGAATGCGCGGCTGTCAGAGATCATTATCTCCGAAAAGCTCGCGATCCGGGCGGAACGGGCGCCCCAGTTCCAGGTTTGAGGTCGAGATCAATCCAGAAGCCGGTTGGGGTGCATGCCGTTCACATGGCCCATGAAGGGCGGATGGATCTGATAGCCCAGCAAGGAGGGCAGGGGCGCGTCCAGCGTGCGGACAATGTCTGGCGGGACTGCGAGACTCATAGTCTCCTGAGTGCGCAGCCAGGGCGCGCAGTATTGCGCGGTTAGCGCCAACCGGCCGTCTTGCGTGGCGTTCTCGCCGCCAGCGTGCCAGAGCCCGCCATGAAAGACCAAGGCATCCCCGGGCTCCATGACCGCCGGGCGCCAGACATCGGTTTCAGCCGGTTCGCGATGCGCCGGCCAGAGGTGAGAGCCGGGCCAGGCGCGGGTCGCGCCGTTTTCGCGCGTGAACGGATCAAACGCCCAGATCACCGACAGGCCATGGCGCGCATCCGGACGCATGTCCGGGTAAAAGCCGTCATCGGCATGGGCCATTTGCGGGGTTTCGCCGGGGCCGATATTGATCGCCAGACAGGCCGAGAGCAGAGGCTGTGCATGCAGGCGCGCCTTGAGCAGGCCCAGGATCTGCGGATGGGCGATCAGCGGATCAAGCGCCCGCGTTTTCGCCAGAAGCGCATAGGCGCGCTGGGTGCTGAACCCTTCAAAATTGTTGCGTCCCGTCGGTCCCAGAAGATCGCGCAGGGCGCGCTCGGCGGCCTGGCGCACCTCATCAGACAGAAGGCCTCTCAGGATTACATAGCCTTCCCGGTCATAGGTCGACAGGGTGTTCGAGGCGGGCGCGACGCTGACAGTTTCGGCGCGTTTATGCGTGCCGGCGAGATCCTGGCTGTGAAGATCTGAAGGAGTGTTGAGTATCCTGGTGTGCGCCATCAGATCATGCTCCCAATTCTCAGGACCAGGCTCTGGGCGATGAGGACCCATATGGCCTGTCCCAGTTGCTCGGCGTCCGGGGCGGGGTCATCGAGCAGGGCAAGGGACAAGGCCTGGCGCAGGCCGCCCAGTACGAAGGCGGCGGCGATATGCGGATCAGCCTGGCGCGGCAAATCGCCATCCGCCTGTCCCTGGGCGATATTGTGCGCGCCGCGCGCGATGAGGGTCGCCATGCAATGGGATTCGGCGTGCACGACTGCTGAGGATCGGCCCATGGGCCCGAACAGGGTGCGGGTAAAGGGCTCCTCCACCAGGAAGCGTACGACAGCGCGGACGCGTTGAACTTCGCGCTGACTCCAAGTCTCTCCCCGAAAAGCCTGGTTCGCGACCTGCGCATAGCGGTCATAGAACTCCTCGACGACAGCCGCGACGAGCCCGTCTTTCGACCCGAAATGGTGGTAGGCCAGGCCGGCCGATACGCCGGCACGTGCGGCGATATCGATGATTTCGGCCTGCCCCTGTCCTTCAATCAGGGCGCCGCGCGCCGCATCAATCAGCTTTTCCCGCGTTTTGCGTCCGCGCGAGGTCGGGGCGGTATTGTCATTGGGCGCGTCTGTCGCGCGGGGCAGGGTCGAGGTCATGCACATCTCCTGGCCACAACCTGAATTGAATTCAATTCAAGTGCAAGTCCCTTCTGAGACCGGGTGCGCGCTTCTCGACAGACTTGAACCTGTCCGGACACAGGTATACAGACGCCGCCCTATCGCACATGGCCGATCCCCGGGCGTTTCCGGACGGGCTCTGGAGGTGCGCGGATGATGACTCATATTCGCAATGTCGCCCTGATCTGGGGCGTGCTGTGTCTGGGTCTGGCCGCACTGGCTTTTCTTCACATGCTGGCCTCTCACATCATGGTCCATGACGGGGCGGGCGAGGGCTTTGGCGCCTGCGTGCTGATTTCAGGCTTTATCGGCGGCGTGCTGACGCTGGTGGGATTGGGCGAGCGCGCGCATCTGGGCTTTCGCGGCGCGGTGATCCTGACGCTGGGCGCCTGGTTCGGCTTGCCGCTGCTGATGGCCATTCCGCTGCACGAGGATGCGGTGGGTTTGAGCATCACCGACGCCATTATCGAGACGGTGTCCGGCTTGACCACCACCGGGTCGACCGTGATCAGCAATCTGGAGGCCCAGCCGCCAACGCTTCTGGTCTGGCGCGCCTTGCTGCAATGGATCGGCGGCATCGGGATTATCGGCCTGTCCATCGCCGTGCTGCCCTTGCTGCGGTCAGGCGGGATGCAGCTGTTTCATCTGGAATCCTCGGATCGCTCGCCGGAAAAACTCATTGCCCGTCCCGGGCATCTGGCGGGCGTGATCGCCGGGCTCTATCTGGGGCTCACCTGCCTGTGCGCGCTGGGCTATGTCTTCACCGGCATGGATGGCTTTGACGCCATATTGCATGCGCTGACGACCGTCTCGACCGGGGGGTATTCCACCACCGACCAGTCCATGGGCGGGTTCTCGGCGGGCGCGCAATGGGTGGCGATCATCTTCATGCTCGCGGGCGCGATCCCGTTCCTCGCTTATGTGCGGGCGGTCAGCCGTCATGAAGGTCGCCGTCCGGGCGCCTTTGAAGAGATTGTCGGGCTGCTGGTGATCGTGCTGCTGGCGAGCACGCTGCTGTTCGCGGCGGAGCTGGGCGGACCGCCCGAACATCCCGACGCGGTGCGGCTCGCCGTGTTCAACACGGTCTCCGTGCTCACCACCACCGGATATGCGGCGGGCGATTATCAGCTCTGGGGACCGCTGGCGATGGCGACGATATTCATGCTGACCTTTCTGGGCGGCTGCGCGGGATCGACGGCGGGCGGCTTCAAGGTCTTTCGCATCCAGATCATGCTCAAATCCACCTGGGCGAGCCTGCAGGCGGCCTCTTCGCCGCACGCCATCACCGTGGCCCACCATGCCGGGCGGCGCCTGACGGCGGCGGACAGCGCCTCAGTGGCGCTGTTCGCGGGGCTGTATGTGGCGAGTTTTGCACTGGGCGCGGTGGCGCTGTCCGCTTTCGGGCTTGATTTCCTCACGGCGGTCACCGCGTCCGCCACCGCCATCGCCAATGTGGGTCCGGGGCTCGGGGATGTGATCGGTCCGGCGGGGAATTTTTCTACGCTGCCCGATCCGGCCAAATGGCTGTTATGCCTGCAGATGCTGCTGGGCCGCTTGGAAATCCTGGTGGCGCTCTATGTCTTCACGCCCCGCTTCTGGATGCGCTGAGCCGAACCTGAAGGACTGTCCCATGTCGCTGAACGCCATTGCCCCCTTCGTATTGACTGCGGTTGCGGGCGCCATGGTCGCCGCCCAGCCGGCCTTCAACGGTCAGCTGTCCGGGCATCTGGGCTCACCGGTCCGCGCCGCGCTCGTCAGCTTCACGGCCGGCGCGCTGATCATGCTGGCGACCGTGTCGGTCGTCGCCTATCGCGCGGGCTGGCCCAGCCTGGAGCGGATTGCGAGCACGCCGCCGCATCTGTTCGTCGTGGGCGGAGCGCTGGGCGCGATCTTCGTGACGACCGCGGCCTGGGCGACCCCCAAGATCGGGTCAGGGTCGTTTTTTGCAATCCTGTTCGCCGCCCAGCTGATCGCCGCCATGGTGTTTGATCATTTCGGCCTGTTCGGTCTCGAAGAGCGCTCTGTCACCCTGTTGCGTGTTGTGGGAGCGGGGTTGCTCACCTTCGGGGCCTGGCTGGTGGTCAACAACTAGGACCACGCCCTTGCCATCAGGGCTTTGGCGCCGTACACGAGCGCCCTTCGCAATCTCGATGCGTCCCGGTTGGACTCCGGCCGCGTCCAGGCGACCCAAGAGGATTTCATGAAAGCCCAATCCCAACGCCAGCTGCGCGCCGGCGAGCTCGTGCGTCGCGCGGTGTCGGACATTATCCGTGAAGGTCGCGTGCACGATCCGCACGTGAACACTGCCGCGGTGACCATTACCGAAGCGCGCGTCAGCCCCGATCTGCGTCACGCCACCGTCTATGTGGATCTTCTGGCGGGCGGGGATCGTCAGGCGGCCGCCGATGCGCTCAACCATGGCGCCGGTTTCATCCAGCGCGAGCTGGGCCGTCAGATCGAGCTCAAATTCACCCCCAAGCTGCGCTTCGCCGTCGATGACCGCATCGACGATGTGCGCGAGGTGGATGCGCTTCTGGATCGTCCCAGCGTCAAGCGCGATCTGGAAGACGGGGATGAAGACTGATGGGTCGTCGCAAGAAGGGCGAAAAGATCCATGGCTGGCTCATCCTCGACAAACCGCTGGAGATGACCTCCACCCAGGCGGTGTCAAAAACGCGCTGGCTGCTCAATGCCCAGAAAGCCGGCCATGCCGGCACGCTCGATCCGTTGGCCTCGGGCGTGCTGCCGATCGCCTTCGGGGAAGCGACCAAGACCGTGCCGTTCGCCCAGGAAAGCTCGAAAGCCTACAAGTTCACCCTGCGTTGGGGTCGGTCGACGACCACCCTTGATGCAGAAGGCGAGGTGACCGGCGAAAGCGATGTGCGCCCGAGCCGGGACGCGATTGAAGAGGCGCTGGGCCAGTTCATCGGCGAGATCGAACAGGTGCCGCCCAAATTCTCCGCCATCAAGGTGGATGGCGAACGCGCCTATGATCTGGCGCGTGCAGGCGAAGCGGTGGAGCTGGACTCGCGCCCTGTGCGCATTGACGATTTGCGTCTTCTGGATGCGCCCAGCCCCGATCTGGCGGTGCTCGAGATGAAGTGCGGCAAGGGCGCCTATGTGCGCTCGATTGCGCGCGATCTCGCGGCGGCGTTGGGAGCGGAAGGCCATGTGGCCGCGCTGCGCCGCACCAAGGTGGGACCGTTCAGCGCCGCACAGGCCGTTTCGCTGGACGTTTTTGAGGATTTGGTCCATAAGGGCCAAGCGCTGGAGGCCCTGCTTCCGGTCGAGACCGCGCTGGACGACATCCCGGCGACGGCCGTGACCGAGGACGAGGCGTTTCAGTTGAGGCAAGGACGCTCGATCGTGTTGCCTCCCCGGCGAGCTTCAGAGCTGCGCAATCTTCGCCAACCCCGTGAAATCGCGGGGAAGGACTATTCGAAGGCTGTTGTGGCGATGGGGTCGGACCGGGCCATTGCGATCGGCGAAGCACGCGCGGGCAAATTCTCGCCTGTTCGTGTCTTTCAATGGGATTAGGAGCCCGAACGAACGATGTCGATTACGGCAGAACGTAAAGCCGAACTGATCAAAGAGTACGCCCGGGGTGAAAACGACACCGGGTCGGCTGAAGTGCAAGTGGCGGTGCTGACCGAGCGTATCGCGAACCTCACCGAGCACTTCAAGACTCACAAGAAAGACAACCACTCTCGCCGTGGCCTGCTGAAGCTGGTGTCCCAGCGTCGGCGTCTTCTCGATTATCTCAAGAAAATCGACGAAGCCCGCTACAAGGCGATTGTACAAGCCTTGGGTCTGCGCCGCTAAGCGCAATCCAGAGGAACGCCGGCCGCCACTGGGCGCGCCGGCGTTTCCTTATCCGGCGTTCGCAATCCGGCGACGCCGAATTACGACCGTACGAACGAGAGATACATGTTCGATATCCAAACCGAAACGATTGAATGGGCCGGCCGCACGCTGACCCTCGAGACCGGCCGCATGGCGCGTCAGGCGAATGGCGCGGTGCTCGCCACCTATGGCGAAACCACCGTCCTCGCGACGGCGGTCGCACAAAAAGACGTGAAGCCGGGCGTGGACTTCTTCCCGCTGACCGTCAACTACCAGGAAAAATACTTCGCCGCCGGCAAGATCCCGGGCGGCTATTTCAAGCGCGAAGGCCGTCCGACCGACAAAGAGACGCTGACCTCGCGCCTCATTGACCGTCCGATCCGCCCGCTCTTCCCCAAAGGGTTCAAGAACGACACCCAGGTGATGATCACCGTGCTCAGCCACGATCTGGAAAATGATCCCGATGTGGTCGGCATGATCGGCGCCTCCGCCGCCCTGTGCCTGTCCGGCCTGCCCTTCCTGGGCCCGATCGGCGCGGCGCGCGTGGGCTACAAGGATGGCGAGTACATCATCAATCCGGCCGTGGACGAGATGGACGACACTGCCCTCGACCTCGTGGTCGCCGGTACGTCCGATGCCGTGATGATGGTGGAATCCGAAGCCAAGGAGCTGTCGGAAGAAGTCATGCTCGGCGCCGTGATGGCGGGCCATGAGGCCTTCCAGCCGGTGATCGACATGATCATCCGTCTGGCCGAGAAGGCCGCCAAGGATCCGTGGGAATTCGAGCCGGAAGATCATTCCGACCTCGAAGCCAAGGTGAAGGCGCTGGTCGGCGACGATATCGCCAAGGCCTACACCATCACCAACAAGACCGAGCGTCAGGCGGCGGTCTCTGCGGCGAAAGAGAAAGCCGTGGCCGAGCTGGCCGCGACCGAAGAGAACCCGGACGGCGCCGACATGGTCGTGCTCAAGGACGTTCTCAAGGGCGTGGAAGCCAGTGTCGTGCGCGGCGGCATCATCAAGACCGGCAAGCGCATTGACGGCCGCGCCCTCGATCAGGTTCGCCCGATCGTGTCCGAAGCCACCGTCCTGCCGCGCACCCACGGCTCGGCCCTGTTCACCCGCGGTGAAACCCAGGCGCTGTGCGTGACCACGCTGGGCACCGGTGAGGACGAGCAGTTCATTGACGCGCTGACCGGCACGTACAAGGAACGCTTCCTGCTGCACTACAACTTCCCGCCCTATTCGGTCGGCGAAACCAGCTTCCGTCTGGCCCCGGGCCGTCGTGAAATCGGTCACGGCAAGCTCGCCTGGCGCGCGCTGAACGCCGTGATGCCGAATGCGGAAGCCTTCCCCTACACCGTGCGTCTGGTGTCGGAGATCACCGAATCCAACGGCTCGTCCTCCATGGCGACCGTGTGCGGCGGCTCTCTGGCGCTGATGGATGCGGGCGTTCCGATCACCCGTCCGGTGTCCGGCATCGCCATGGGCCTGATCAAGGATCCTGACGGCGTGGCCGTCCTGTCCGACATCCTGGGTGATGAAGACCACCTCGGGGACATGGACTTCAAGGTGGCCGGCACCGAAGAAGGCGTCACCAGCCTTCAGATGGACATCAAGATCGCCGGCATCACCAAGGACATCATGCAGACCGCCCTGGACCAGGCCAAAGGCGGCCGCATGCACATCCTTGAAGAGATGAACAAGGCGCTTTCGGGCACGCGTGAAGCGCTGAACGAGCACGCACCGAAGATCGAGACCATCCAGATCCCGACCGACAAGATCCGTGACGTGATCGGTTCGGGCGGCAAGGTCATCCGCCAGATCGTCGAGGAAACCGGCGCGAAAGTGGACGTCAATGATGAGGGCCTGATCAAGGTCTCGTCGGTGTCTGCGGACTCCATCAAGGCGGCGCTCGACTGGATCAAGGGCCTGACGGCTGAGCCGGAAGTGGGCGAGATCTACAAGGGCAAGGTCGTGAAAGTCGTCGATTTCGGCGCCTTCGTGAACTTCTTCGGTCCGCGTGACGGCCTCGTGCACGTTTCGCAAATGAAGAATGAGCGCGTGGGTCACCCCAAGGACGTGGTCAGCGATGGCCAGGAAGTCTGGGTGAAGCTGCTGGGCTTTGACGATCGCGGCAAGGTGCGCCTGTCGATGAAAGTCGTCGACCAGGAGACCGGCGAAGAGATCACCGAAGAAGGCGGCGAGGACTAGTCCTCACCCCTCAGATCGCGAGATCACAAGAAACCCCGCCGGAGCGATCCGGCGGGGTTTTTGTGTCACGATCAAAGGGAGGGTTCGGCGCTTGTGAGGGCGTTCTCCACACCCTTACCAATCCGTCATTCTGCGGACAGGCAAAGCTTCGTTATACTCTAACCCGAATGCGAAAATGCAAATCAGGGGAGGGCTTTATGTCCACACTTATTCGCGCCGCGCTGGGCGGGGCTCTGGTGCTGAGCGTCAGCGCCGGCAGCGCCATCGCGCAGGATGGTTATCGTCTGCCGCCACAGGATATCGTTGATATCGTGGATGCGGCGCCGTCGCCCTTCACCACCTTGTCGCCGAACAAGCGTCACCTGCTGCTGCTGGAACGCGAAGGGCTGCCGCCGATTTCGGAAATGGCGCGCCCCATGGAACGCCTCGCCGGCCTGCGCCTGGATGCTGAAACCAATGGCCGTCATGGCCCGCGCAGCATTGTGGGCCTGTCGGTCATTGATCTTGAGACCGGAGAGGAAACCGCGTTCGACACGCCGGATGATGCGGGTCTGTCCGGTTTCACCTGGTCGCCCGATGGCTCCAAGGCCGCCTTCCTGGTCACGACCGAGGACACGATCGGCGTCTGGGTGGCGGACATGACCAATGGTCGTGCCCGCGAAATCATCCCCGAAGGCGTGAACGCGGTCTTCTCCGCGCTCGACTGGATGAATGACAATGAGACGCTGCTGGTGACCCTGGTCTCTGATGATCGCGGTCCGCGCCCTGAACGCGCCCGGGTGCCTGAAGGCCCGGTCATTCAGGACGCCGGTGGCTATGAAGCGCCGGTGCGCACCTATCAGGACCTTCTGGGGGATGCGGATGACGCCGCCCTGTTCGCCTGGCTGGCGGAATCCCAGATCGTGTCGGTGGATGTCACCGCGCGTCGCCTGCGTCCGCGTGAAATCGGAGAGCCGGGCCTTTATTATTCGGTCGATCCGGCCCCGGGCGGCGACTACCTGCTGGTCGATGAGCTGAACGCGCCGTTTTCCTATGACGTGCCGTGGTCCCGCTTCGCCGAAACCACCGAAGTCTGGACAATGGATGGCGCGCTGGTGGCCGAAATCGCCGATCACCCCATTGCCGACGGTGTGCCGATCGGCGGCGTGATCGAGGGGCGCCGGAACATTGAATGGCAGGCCTCTGACGCGGCGCGCCTGATCTGGGCCGAAGCGCTCGATGGCGGTGATCCTCGGGTTGAAACCGATGAGCGCGACAGCGTCTGGGCGCTTGATGCGCCATTTGATGGCGAGCCGGTCGAGATCGCTCGCTTCGAGGATCGCTATTATGGCACGACCTTCACCTCCGAAGGCCAGTTCGGCATGGCGGTGGAATATGACCGCGATACGCGCGTCCTGCGCAACTGGCTGGTGGATTTCGCCGCCGAGGGCGCCGCGCCGCGCCTGTTTGAAGAGCGCTCCATCCAGAACAGCTATGCCGATCCGGGTTCGCCCCTGACGACCCGCAATGGGTTTGGTCAGTCCGTGGCGGCCGTACTGGACGGTCAGATGTATTTCACCGGTGACGGCGCGAGCCCGGACGGGGATCGGCCGTTCCTGAACCGGGTGGATTTCGAGACCTTCGAGACCACCGAGCTGTGGCGCAATTCGGGTGAGAATTATGAGGAGGTCATCGACATCCTGTCGGATGACGGGTCGCGCTTCCTGACCTCTTACGAGGATCCGCAAACCCCGCCGAACGTCTATCTGCGCGAAGGCGATGCGGCGCGGGCGATCACCGCGTTCGAGAACCCCTATCCCCAGCTCAACGCCATCCGCAAGGAGCTGATCACCTATGAGCGCGAGGATGGCGTGCCGCTCTCCGCAACGCTCTACCTGCCCGCCGATTACGAAGAGGGCGACACCCTGCCCTTGCTGATCTGGGCCTATCCGCTGGAGTACAACTCCGCGTCGGACGCCGGTCAGGTGCGCGGCTCGCAATACCGTTTCTCACGCGTGGCGGGCACCAGCCCGCGCTTCATGGTGACCCAGGGCTATGCGCTTCTGGAAAACGCCACCATGCCGATTGTGGGCGATGATCCTGAAACGGTGAACGACACCTTCGTGCACCAGCTGGTCCTGTCCGCCGAAGCGGCGATCAATGACAGCGTGGAGCGCGGCTATGGCGATGGCGAGCGGGTTGCGATCGCAGGCCATTCCTATGGCGCGTTCATGACCGCACACCTGCTGGCCGGGTCGGACCTGTTCCGCGCCGGCATCGCCCGCTCGGGTGCCTATAACCGGACGCTCACCCCGTTCGGCTTCCAGTCCGAACGCCGCACCTATTGGGAAGCGCCGGAATCCTATTACCGGCTTTCACCCTTCATGCACGCCAATGACATTGATGAGCCCATGCTCATGATCCATGGCCAGGTGGACAACAATTCGGGCACCTATCCGATCCAGTCCGAGCGCATGTTCGCGGCGGTCAAGGGCAATGGCGGCACGGCGCGTCTGGTCATGCTGCCGTATGAGAGCCATGGCTATCGCGCGCGCGAAAGCGTGCTGCATGTGCTGGCGGAATCCATCGACTGGCTGGACACATATGTGAAGCCGGAAGAGCCGGTTGTTCCGCATGTGCCTGACCAGGGCGAGCGCGAAGTCGAATAGACTCGCCCTCCCTGCACGATTGAGCGCCCCGTCAGCCTGGCTGGCGGGGCGTTCGCGTTTGAGGCGGAGCCAGACCGGCGGCGCGCTTGATTCAATTGCTGTTAATCCGGGCGCCTGTCAGTATTCCGCTTACCTTCAGTGTTACCACCTTGCGGAGTCCGTATGCGAAATCTGTTGGGTCGTTCTCTTGAAAAACAAGCGCTTGAACAAGCGATCGATGCTGTCGTAACCATTGATCCGAACAACAAGATTGTGTTCTTCAACAAGGCCGCGGAACGCTTGTGGGGCCTGAAACGCGCTGAGGTGATGGGCCAGAACGTCAAGGTTCTGGTCCCGCAACACCTTCAGTCCCAGCATGACGGTCTGGTGAACGCCAACCGCAAGGGCGCAGCGGACAAGATCGTTGGCACGTCACGTGATATTGAGCTCGAGCGTCGCGACGGTTCTACTGTCTGGGTCAATCTGGCCCTGTCGCGGGTGAAGACGGGCTCGAAGGTTTATTACACCGCCTTTGTGAAGGATGTCAGCGCCGAGCGCGAAGCGCGCGAGACGACGCGTCAGATCCTGGATCAGGCGCTCGACGCGGTCGTTTCTATCAATCAGGACAATATCGTCACCTATTTCAACCGCTCGGCGGAACAGTTGTGGGGGTACCGGGCTGACGAAGTGGTCGGCCAGAACGTGAAGATGCTGGTGCCTCGGGAATTCCGCGCCAATCACGACCAGTTCGTCAACGCCAACCGCAACACCGGTCAGGACAAGATCGTGGGCACGTCTCGGGATGTGGAAATCGAGCGTAAGGATGGCGAGAGGATCTGGGCCAACCTGTCGCTGTCAAAGGTGAGGGCGGGCGAGAAGATTTTCTACACCGCCTTCGTCAAGGATATTACCGAACAGCGTCGCAGCCGGGAGACCATTACCCAGACCCTGTCCCAGGCTATTGACCCGGTGGTCACGATCAATGCGCGCAACGAAGTCACCTTCTTCAACGCCGCGGCGGAACGGTTCTGGGGATACAGGGCGGACCAGGTGCTGGGCCAGAATGTGAAAATGCTGGTTCCGGCCGAGATTCGCGACAAGCACGATGGCTATGTGAACGCCAATCGGGAGACGGGCGTGGACAAGATCGTGGGCCGGTCCCGAGAGGTTCTTGTGGAGCGCGCAGACGGTCAGCGGGTCTGGGGCTCGCTGTCGCTGTCCAAGATCCAGGTGGACGGTGAGGTGTCGTACACCGCTTTCGTCAAGGATGTGGACGAGGAGGTGCGTAACCGCGAACAGTTCAAGCTGCTCTCTCTGGTGGCGGACGAGACCGATAACCTTGTCATCATCACAGATGCCAAGGGTTTGATTGAATACGTCAACCCAGGCTTTGAAAAGCTAACAGGCTATACTTTGGACGAGGTGACGGGGCGCAAGCCGGGCGATTTCCTGCAAGGTCCTGAAACCAGTGCGGAGACCCGAGAGAAAATCCGCCAGCAGTTGCATCTGGGCGAGCCGTTTTATGATGAAATCCTGAACTACACCAAGAGCGGTGAACCGTATTGGGTCTCTCTGTCCATCAACCCCGTGCATGACAAGGCCGGGGAGATCACACGCTATATCTCGGTCCAGGCCAATATCACGGAGGTCAAGCTGAAGGCGAAAGAGTTCGAGACGCGTATGGCCGCAATCACCCAGTCCAATGTGGTTCTGGAGTGGGATCCGGACGGCGCTCTAGTGCAAGGCAATGATAATCTGACCCGCATGATGGAGCGGATTGGCCTGCAGGATCGCGCCGCTCTCTCGCTGGATAGACTGTTCGGCGACGAGCAAGTGGAGAAGATGAAGCGTGGAGAGACGGTGACGGACGAGATCATGGTCAGCGGGGCGCATGACTCGGTCTGGATCTCGGGAGCTGTGCAGGTCATCACCGGTTTTGGTGGACGGGTGGAGCGCTTCACGATGTATGCGACGGACTCGACGGCGCAACGCAAGGCGACGGAAGAAACCCGATTCATTGTCAGCGGCGTTCTAAGCCAGGTCAGCAGCATGGCTGAAAGCCTGCGCGACATTTCCGAGCAGACCAATCTGCTCTCGCTGAACGCTAGTATCGAGGCGGCCCGCGCTGGCCAGCACGGCGCCGGTTTCGCCGTGGTGGCGACCGAGGTGCGCGAGCTGGCGGACCGGTCGTCCAAGTCCACCGACGAGATTGCCCGTGTCGTGGTGTCCACCCAGGCCAAGCTCAACGAACTGGAGCAGGGCAAGGCGCTGGACAAGGCGTCCTGATCACGTGCGGTCCATGAAAAACCCCGCCGGATTGCTCCGGCGGGGTTTGTCTGTGCCAGCTGGCGGGCTCTAGAAGCTCGCCTGGACGCCCAAGGCGAACACATTGGTGTTCGCATCACTTTCCGACCAGCTCTCGCCGGTGGGCAGATTGCCGCCGGACAGGAAGTTGAGCGGCACCCAGCCTTCGGTGCGGATCAGCTCGCCGAACAGATTGACCGACGGGCTGATGAAGTACGAACCGCCCAGAACCCATTGGTCCTGCTTCTCCCACGGTGCGCCGTCATCACCGGAGATGAAGCGGCTGAATTCGAAGGACACGGCGAAATCCTCGCTCGTGGTCACATCAAACCAGTAACGGCCGCCCAGGGTGAAGGATTCCGGCGCCACAGCCTCGAAACCGGCATAGATCGGCGCCGGCGAGGCCGTGCCCGGCCAGTCCTCGGTGGTCCGGGCGTATTCGCCCAGAAGGTCCAGACGTCCCAGATCGGCCTGGCCATAGATCGCCCAGCCGGGATTGTTGTCGTCGCACGGATTGAAGTGGAAGACCGGATAGGCTTGGCAGTAGGCGGTGGCTTCAGTGTAGCTCGCGCCCGCCATCAGGGTGCGGTCATCGCCCAGATCGGCGGTGTAGTTCACATCCACGGCGAAGTTGTTCACGCGGCTGGGGACATTGGTGTCCTCGACCGGCGCGTTATGGGCGCGGAATTGCGAACCGCCCTGGATCGCCATGGCGCGCACATGCAGACCGTTATTGTAGTAGCCGACCATGCCGCCCGTCGCGAGACCGGCGAAGGCGTGCCAGTTGGTGGAATTGGTGAACGGGCTGACGGTGTCATTGAGGCCGAACGGCGTGTCCATCTTGCCGATCGCGGCGTACCAGGGCGTCCGCTCGAGATCGCCGAACAGCACAAAGGCGCGGCGCAACTGAACCTGGTTGCGATTGAGATCGGTCAGCGTGCCCGAACCGAAGCTCTGCTCGGGATCATAGAGCATTTCCGAGTACAGAGTAATGGAGTCCGTCATCCGGCCGGTGACGGCCAGCTGGGCGGAGTGGACCACGAATTCAGACACCGTCTCGCCAATCTGATTGGCCGAGGTGGGGTGACGCATCAGCCAGCCGAACTTGGTGTTGGAATTGCTTTCCTGATAGTTCGCCAGCGCCGTCACATTGCCGCTCAGGGTGACGCGACGATCAAGATTACCCTCTCGAGCCGCATTCAGAATGGTCAGCGGCCGGGTGTTCACACCCTCGGCGTGATCAAGAATATCGTAGCCGTATTCAGGGCTGATCCCCACCAGGTTCTGGTGGAAATCATCGCCGTGATGGTCGGCCTGCTCACCGCCATGGTGATCGCCGCCATGGTGGCCGCCCTGATGATGGGCGGTCTGCACAGGCGCATCGCCATGATGGCCTGGAGCCGGGTGCGCCATGGACGGTGCGGCGGGCGCCTCAGCGTGCGGCAGCAGGCCCTGGGCCTGCATGACGTCAAGCAGCTGGCGGTTCATGTCTTCAAGTTGTTGAACGCGCGCTTCGAGCTCCTCGATGCGCGAATCATCCTCGGCGAGGGCCGGCGCGGCCAGGCCGAGCGAGAGCAGGCTGACGCCTGCAATCAGTCCGAATTTCATGGATCTGTCCCCAGATAGTGTGTGCTGGCGCTGTCCCGTGCGCCAGATGCGAAGGGCCTACAGCTTCTGGGGTTAATGCAGCATTAAGAATTATGACAATTGTCTAGACATGACTGCGATATCCGCGACTGACCGGCAGGACCTGTCCGTCTGACAGGCGCGCCTCAGCATAGCCGTCACCGGTGGGCACGAGCTCCCGGATTGCAGACCGGCTGGCCATGTGAGAGCGATGCAGGCGCACCGGGTCGGCGCCGGCGGATTGCAGCAGGCTGATCAGACGGGTCAGGGTCATCCGGGCCAGATGGGCGCCGGCGCCGGTTCGCACCTCGACATAGTTTCCAGCCGCGCTGGCGCTGAGGATGTCGCGCGCGGGCAGACGGATCTCGCGTCCTCCGCATCGCAGGGTGATGACATGATCGGTGCGGGCGTCTTCACGCGTCGCCTTGAGGCGCTGGCGGGCGTCTTCCAGCTCCCGGAACATGGCCAGGATCGCGAGCATGAGCGCATAGGAGAGCATGTCTTTCCTGAACTCATAGCCAAACTCGCCCAGAAACCCGCCATAGCTCTCGTAGGCGAAGCCGAACAGCGGCGGCCAGAGCGCGACGCGCAGCCCGTTCATCACGCTCACATGGATGAGGGAGAACACCAGGACGCCGGCCGCATGCACAGGCAGGGCGGTGCGCCAACGCTCGAGCGAGACCGGAAAGCGTCGCTCCAGCAGCGCGATCGGGACAAACAGGGCCAGAATGACAAGATTGCTGGTGCCTTCTAGCATCAGCGCGCGCACCCATACCCCGCTTTCTCCGGCGCGGCGCCATTCCTCGGCGGCGGACAGGCCGTTCACCAGCCAGAAGCCCAGCGTGCCCAGCAGGTAAAACAGGAAAGCAAAGCGCAGAACGCGGCGTTCGAGATCAGGCGTTGTCATGGCGTGATCATGCAGCGCCCGGGGCGCGGGGGCCAGCGCAAGGCGCCGTCATTCATCCCTGATGCGCTGCACTTCGTCCCCCGGGCGCCGAGGCTGGTCCCTGCGGTCCGTATTCCGCCCCGTCCGCGTCGCGCACACGGGGCGACGCCGGCAAAACCTCTCCTTGATCAAATGGGAGATCCGCCATGACTGAAACCGGCCCGCGCGCGCCCGTCTCGCCAACCCGACGCCACGATCTCGACTGGCTGCGCATCATCGCGTTCGGCTTGTTGGTGCTGTACCATGTGGGCATGTTCTACGTGCCCTGGGACTGGCACGTGAAAAGCGTTCATGCGGGTCCGGGCGCGGAACCGCTGATGAGTCTTCTGAACCCCTGGCGGCTCTCGCTCCTGTTCTTCATTTCCGGGGTGGCCTTCCGCTATCTGCACGACAAGTCAGGCGGGCTGACATTCGCGGGCGAGCGCACGCTCCGGCTTCTGCCGGTGCTTGTCTTCGGCATGATCGTCGTGGTGATGCCCCAGACCTATTTCCAATTGCGCGAAATGGGGGAGATCGAGCCGGGCATCCTGGCGTTCTGGCCGCGCTACATCATGGATTGGGAGATCGCCGGCATCGCCGTGCCGACCTGGAACCATCTGTGGTACGTCGCCTATCTGTTTGTCTATGCGCTGATGCTGGCGCCGTTGATGGGCCTGCTCAAAGCCTTCGGACGCGGCCCTGGTGCGGCGCTGTCCCGGCTCTGGGACAGCCGGTTCGGACCGGTCGCCCTGATCGCGCTCGGATTTGCGCCCATGATGGTCTATCGGGTGTTTCTGGTTCCCCATTTTGAAACCACGCACAATCTGACCTGGGACTGGGCGAACCACGCCATCAGCTTCACCTATCTGCTTTATGGCGTCTTCGCCGCGAAATCCGAGCGGTTCTGGTCCGCGATTGACCGCGCCCTGCCGCTGGCGCTGGGTCTGACGGTCGTACTGGGCGCGGTGCTGACCCCGGCCTGGGCGCTGTGGTGGGATCAGATCGCCGAGCATGAGGTCGTGCTCTGGCTCGCCCGGGCGGGCCGGGTGCTCTACGCCTGGACCATAATCATGACGCTCTTGGGGCTGGCTCGGCGCCATCTCACCGGAGACGGGCCTGTGCGGCGCTATCTCACCGAAGCGATCTTTCCGGTCTATATCCTGCACCAGACGATCACGGTCTCGGCGGGCTACATGCTGACGCGCATGGGCCTGGATGTGTGGACCGAATTCGTGCTGGTCACCGCGATTACCTATGGCGGCGCATTTGCGGGCTTTGAGCTGATCCGGCGCATCAAGCCGTTGCGGCCCCTGTTTGGCCTCAAGCTCTAGGGGGTTTCGGCCTGTTGGCGGCGGGCGCGATCCTCGCGGACGAGTTTGAGCGCGATCCGCGGGGCGTCCCATAGCGAGGGCAAGAGCATCAGCGAGACCGGCGCGCCGGTGATGACGATGAATTGCTGCAGCTTGGACACGGCCCCGCCGCCGCCGCCGGCGGTGACCAGCGCGATCGCCATGGCGGCCATGACCAACCCCCAGAAGGCGCGCATGCCGCTGGTGGGCTCGCCGCGCTTGTCCAGCGCGCTGGAGATGGCGAAGGTCATGGAATCCCCGGTCGTGGCGACGAACACCGTGGTCAGGACCAGGAACAGGATCGACACCGGCAGGGCCAGCGGCAGGTTCATGGTGATCGCCAGCAGGGCGGCGGGCAGGTCAAAGCCTTCAAAGGCGTCCGAGATCACGCCTGGATCCGCCTGTTCGAACGCCAGACCCGATCCGCCCAGAATGGTGAACCAGAAATGGGTGGCGACCGGCGCCAGCACGGACAGGGTCAGGATGATGGAGCGGATCGACCGGCCCCGCGAGATCCGGGCGATGAAGATCGCCATCATCGGGCCATAGCCGATGAACCAGGCCCAGAAGAACAGGGTCCAGCCGTTCAGCCAACCGCTTTGCCCGAACAGGCCGGCGCCATCGCGCTGCAGAGCGATGGTGAAGAAGTCGCTCAGATAGGTCCCCATCCCGCTCGCAAAATGGCGCAGGATGAAGCCGGTGGGTCCGGCGAACAGGATGAAGACCAGCAGGACGCCGGTCAGGATCACGTTGAAGCGGCTGAGAATCTGGATGCCGCGCGACAGGCCGGTCAGCGCCGAACCGATATAGATCATCGCCAGGGCGATGATGACGCCAATCTGGGTGGGCAGGCCGCTTGGGAAACCGAACAGGCTCGACAGTCCGGCGCTGACCTGCAGGCCCAGAAAGCCGATCGGGCCCACGGTCCCGGCGATCACCCCTATCAGGGCGAAGGAATCGGCGATCCCGCCCAACGGGCCATCGGTCAGTTTCCGGCCCAGAACCGGGTAGATCAGGGTGCGCGGCGCCAGGGGCAGGCCCTTGGCCTGCTCGTAATACATCAGCATAAGCGCGCTCAGCGCGCCCAGCACCGCCCAGGCGGGAAAGCCCCAGTGCAGGAAACTCTGGGCCAGCGCGGCGTTGATGGCGGCTTCACCTTCGATCCCGGCTTCGGTGAAAGGGGGCGGCGTCAGGTAATGGGCCAGCGGCTCGGCGGCCGCCCAGAACACCCCGCCCGCGCCCAGAAGGGTGCAGGCGATCATGGCGGCCCATTGGAAATAGGGAAATTCGGGCGTGTCGCGTCCGCCCAACCGGATGCGTCCGGCGGGCGAGAGCGCAATCGCCAGGCCGACAAAGAAGATCGCCGGCAACAGGATTTGCCAGTACAGCCCGAAGACCTGTCCGACCCAGCTCGACCCGGCGTCCACCAGATCAGACAACAGGCCCAGATCGAAAAGCGCCAGGGCGCAGAAGGCCAGGCAGAAGCCGGCGGTCACCACAAAGACGCCGGCGCGGGTATGCCTCAGGGCGCGAGCCATCATCTCGGTCATGCGTCCATCTCCTCGGTCGTGCGAAAATCAAGCGGTCTTCGCATTTGCCCAAAGGGAGTCAGATGACGCCGGACAAAGGCTCGCGCCAAAGGGCGGGATAGGCGTTACTCGTCGATGTCGGGTACGGCGACGGCGTGGAAACCGGCGTCCACGTGCAGGATTTCACCCGTGCACGACTTGCCCAGATCACTCAGCAGGTAGAGTGCGGAGCCGGCCACGCCTTCCATGGTGGTGTCTTCCTTGAGCATGGACCAGTCCTTGCCGGTTTTCATCAGGGTGCGGCCGCCCGAAATGCCCGCCATGGCGAGGGTGCGCATCGGACCGGCCGAAATGGCGTTCACGCGGATGCCTTCAGGGCCCAGATCGCGGGCGATATAGCGGGTGGAGGCTTCCAGCGCGGCCTTGGCGACGCCCATCACATTGTAGTTCGGAACAACGCGTTCGGAGCCCAGATAGGTGAGCGAGACCATGGCGCCGCCGCCCTCTTCCTTGGACGGCATCAGCGCGCTGGCGCGCTTGGCGGCGTCCACGAAGGAAAAGGCGGAAATATCCATGGCGCGCTGGAAGCCCAGGCGCGTCGTGTTGTGGGTGAAGCTGCCCTGCAGCTCGTCCTTGCCGGCAAAGGCGATGGCGTGGACGAGGAAGTCGAGCTTGCCCCATTTGTCTTCAATGGTCTTGAAGCAGGCGTCCATGGACTCGTCATTGGTGACGTCGGCGGTCACCATGAACGGCTCGTCCCCGAGGCTCTCCACCAGCGGACGCACGCGCTTTTCCAGCGCTTCATCCTGATAGGAGAAGGCGAGCTCGGCGCCCTGGGCGTGCAATTGCTGGGCGATGCCCCAGGCGATGGAGTTCTTGTTGGCCACGCCCATGATCAGGCCGCGTTTGCCCTTCATCAGCGTGCCGGTCGGAAACTCGTTATCGGCCATGGCCGTCCCCTTCTATTCGGTGAGGGCGCCAGGTTTGACTGGCGCAAACTGGATGGACGGCGCAGCGCGGTGACCCGCTTTGCGCCCGGTGTCTGGTGCGCTGATAGCGCACACCGGGCCGGGGTGTCGAGATTGACTAAGACGTGATACCCGACACAGCGTTTTGGCGTTGGTTAAACTTTAGCCGTCATGTCAGAGTATGCACGGGGTCGGCGACTGAGCGCCGGGTGGGCGCGTGTCGCAAGTCAGGACTATTGAGGACAAGCATGAAAGCCACTCCAACGCCGCGTTCGGTCGCCATACCGAAGCGCATTGGCAATCTGGACTGGGCGAGTGTGTTCGCCGCCATCATCTACCCGGCCCTAGGCGTCCTGGGCCTCGTCATCGCCTTCACCCTCGGGCTCTTGCTGAACGGGCTGACCCTGCACTGGTGGTATCCGGTGCTGGCGCTGTTTGTGGGCGCAGTGACCCTGGTGATCTGTAATTTCGGGATCGGCGTGCTGCATCGCGTCTGGCAGCACAAGGCGGGCGAACTCAAAGCCCCTGCGCAGATCCTGACCGCCATCAACTGCGTCATCGCCATGCAGGGCAAGCTCAAGGACTGGGTGAACTATCACTCCCAGCACCACCGCCTGTCCGACAAGGCCGGTGATCCGCACAACCCGCATGAGAGCAAGATGTGGGCCTGGATGGGCTGGCTGATCTTCCGTGATCCCAACGATCTGCAACGTCCGACCGCCATGTGGCTGAAGGATCTCAAGACCGTGCAGATCCTCGACCGGCACTATTCGCTGATCACGCTGGGCGTGCATCTGATCCTGCCGGCGATCATCTATCTGGCGGTCTGGGCCCTGGGCGGTTCGCTGCTTCTGACCTTCATCCTGCACGCCTCCGCCGTGACGGCGCGCGCGATCCAGTTCCACGCCACCATTCTGGGCGTGAACGTGTTCGGTCACCTCAAGACCCCGCGCTGGGCGGATTACCTCCTGGCGATCCTGACCGGCGGCGAGGCCTTCCATGATCACCACCATGACGAGCCGGTCAGCGCGCTGCACCTGCCGCGTCGGGGCGTGATCAACCGGTTGCTGGACTATAACGGCACCATCTTGCTGGTGTTCGAGAAGCTGCGCTGGGCGAGCGATCTCAAGATCGCCCCGCAATTCAGCGTTCCGGCGCGCATCACCGCGGCCTAGGAAAGCTATCGTTAACCCCAGCTTCACGATGGGGGCGGTCTCCTGAACAAAGCGGGCTAGGGTTCCACCCGGCCCGCAGCGTCAGGAGGGGAAGATGCCGCGCGAAATGTCGATCCTGTTTGTGTGTACCGGTAATATCTGTCGGTCGCCCACCGCCGAGGCGGTGGCCAAGGCGATGGCGGAGAAGCTGGGCAAGGATCTGGTGCTTGATTCAGCGGGCACCGGGGATTGGCATGTGGGCGAGCGCCCCGACCCGCGCGCGATCAAGGCCGCCGAGGCGCGCGGCTATGACCTGTCGGGCATCACCGCCCGCGCGGTCACCGATGATGACTTCATCCGCTTTGACCATCTGATCGCCCTGGATGACAGCCACAAGCGTTGGCTTATGGAGGCGCGCAGCGCCCGGCAATTGCCCGAAACCAAGATCTCGCTGCTGATGGACTGGTCGGTGGGCCTCGCCCGCACCTCGGTCCCCGACCCGTATTATGGCGACGAGACAGATTTTGAAGCCATGCTCGACCTGATCGAGAAGGGCTGTCAGGGACTGGTCGGACGGGTTTGAGGGGGTCATGGGTCCCCGGGTCAAGCCCGAGGACCGAGAGCAGAGCGCTTAAACTTTTCGGCCTTCGGACTTGATCCGGAGGCCCATAGTCGGCCTCACAGCCCCATCTGCCGCACGGCGAGATCGCGCATGATCTCTTCCGAGCCGCCGCCGATCGCCATCACCTTCACCTCGCGATAGATCCGCTCGACCGCGCAGCCGCGCAGATAGCCCGCGCCGCCTAGGATCTGCATGGCTTCATTGGCGCAGAACTCGGCCGTTTTCGACGCGAACACCTTGATCTTGGCCAGCTCGGCGGCGGGCATGGCCGCGCTATTATCCGTTGCCTCATTCACCCGCCAGGCCACCATCTGCAGATAGGCGTCCAGCGCATCGATGCGGCCGGACATGTCGGCGATCTTGTGCCGGATCGCCTGATGCTTGATCAGCGGCTTGCCGAAGGTCTCGCGCTGTTGGGCATAGGTGATGGCGTCATCAAGACAGCGTTTCGCCATGCCCAGGCAGCCCGCCGACAGGGTCAGGCGCTCATAGTTGAAATTGTCCATGATCGCGAGCAGGCACAGGCCTTCCTGGCCGAGCTGATAACGCTCGGGAATGCGGCAGCCGTCAAAATGAAGGGTGGCGGTGTCCGAACACCACCAGCCCATCTTGTGGGTGATGGCGGTGCGCGAAAATCCGGGCGCGTCGGACGGCACGACAAACAGCGAGATGCCGCCAAAGCCGTCCCCGCCCGTGCGGGCGCCCACCACATACCAGCTCGCTTTCATGCCGCCGGTGATGAAGGTCTTCTCGCCATCAATGATCCAGTGATCGCCGTCCTTGCGGGCTTTGGTCTGGATCCGCGACAGATCCGATCCGCCCGAGGGCTCGGTCATTCCGAGCGCCCCGCCTTTGCGCCCCGCCACGATGTCGGGCAGGACCTCGGCCTTGATCTCATCGGAGGCGAGGGTGTGGATCGGGCCGGTCATGATCCCGCGCGAGCCCAGAGACGCGTTCACCCCGCCTACGCCCGCATAGCCCATGGCGATGCCTGCATCGACGCGCATGATGGCGTCCTCAAACCCGTTGCCGCCATAGGCCTCGTCAATGCCAAAGCCAAACAGGCCCAGCGCGCCCGCCTTTTCGTGCAATTCCCAGGGAAAATCGCCCGCCTCGTCCCAGGCATCGCCATAGGGCTCGATTTCGCGATTGATGAAGCCTTCCACGCTATCGCGGAACGCCTTGCGCTCGGGCGTGTCGAAGGGCCGGGCGAGGGCCGCGGTGGGTGCGTTGGTCATGAAGGCCTCCCGAATATGTCTTTTCCCTTATCGTAATAAGGTTGACGTATACGGCAAGCTCTTTGAGGAGAGGCGGGGACTGATCCCTCTCCCCTCCCAGAGGGGAGAGGTTAGGTGAGGGGTGAGCCGCGTCTGTCCCTTTAAGCGGACTGCCTGTTGAAGCGCACCCCCTCACCCAGCCTCTCCCCCTTGTCCAAGGGGGAGAGGGGAAAGCTCTGCATCCTGTGAACAATCGCCCTTTCTCTCCGGCGCGCCCCGCGCTAGGTGCAGCGCCATGACCGCGCTCACCCTCGCCGCCTTTGCCGGCGCCATCTTCATCCTGTTCTTCACCCCGGGGCCCGGAAACGTGGCCATGGTGGCGCGCACGCTGGATGCCGGGCCGGCGCACGGCTTTGTCTATGGCGGCGGGATCATTACCGGCGATATCTTTTGGCTGACCGTGGCGATCACCGGCTTGAGCGCGGCGGCTGAGGCCGCTTCGGGCTATCAGGGCCTGTTCTGGATCGCCAAGCTGGTGGGCGCGGGCATCCTCTTGTGGTTCGCCTGGGGCGCGTTTCAGGGCTGGCGTCATCCCGCCCTGCCCGACCGGGTGGCGAAACCCGTCAGCAAGCGCGGCCTTCTGGCCACCTATGCGGCGGGTGTGGCCATGCCGCTCACCAACCCCAAGCCCATCGTATTCTATCTGTCTTTATTGCCAGCGTTTTTCGACCTCAGCCAGGTCACGCCAGTAACCTATGCGATCATGGTCTCGATCATGCTCGCCATGTATGCGCTGACCGCCACGGTCCATGTGGGCCTGGCGCACAAGGCGCGCGACTGGCTGAAAGCGAAGGGCGTCAAGCGCTGGGCGGACCTTCTCACCGCGGTGATCATGACGGCGGTGGCGATCCTGCTGCTCACGCATTAGGGCGGGCGGGGTAAAAGTCCACACCCGGAGTGTTTTCAACCATGGTGACAACGCCGCGAACGCGGTAAAACAATGCCATGTCAGAGACACCGAATCAGGAATACGGCGCGGAGTCGATCAAGGTCCTCAAAGGGCTCGACGCCGTGCGCAAGCGCCCCGGCATGTATATCGGCGATACCGATGACGGCTCGGGTCTGCACCACATGGTCTATGAGGTGGTGGACAACGCCATCGACGAGGCGCTGGCGGGCCATTGCTCGCAGGTGACGGTTTGCCTGCATGCGGACGGTTCGGCCAGCGTGACCGATGACGGGCGCGGCATTCCCACCCAGATCCACGCTGAGGAAGGCGTGTCGGCGGCCCAGGTCATCATGACTCAGCTGCACGCCGGCGGGAAATTCGACCAGAACTCCTACAAGGTGTCTGGCGGCCTGCACGGCGTGGGAGTCTCTGTGGTGAATGCGCTGTCGGACTGGCTCGATCTGACGATCTGGCGCAATGGCCGCGAACACACCATGCGCTTTAGGCGCGGCGATCCCGAGAATGGACAGGATCTGCGCGAGATCGGCGATGCCAACGGCAAGAAGGGCACCCAGGTGCGCTTCATGCCGTCCGAGGAAACCTTCTCCGACATCCTCTTTGACCGCTCGCGCCTGCTGCATCGTTTGCGGGAGCTGGCCTTCCTCAATTCGGGCGTGAAAATCGTGCTGCGCGACGAACGCGAAGCCGAACCGTTTGAAGAAGTTCTGGAATATGAAGGCGGCGTGGCCGCCTTTGTGCAGCACCTGGACCGCACCAAATCGCCGATCTTCCCCGATCCAGTGCTGATCACCGGCGAGCGGGAAGGCGTCACGGTCGAGGCCGCGCTTGAGTGGAATGACAGCTATCACGAGAACGTGCTGTGCTTCACCAACAACATTCCCCAGCGCGATGGCGGCACGCACCTGGCGGGCTTCCGCGGCGCGCTGACCCGGGTGATCAACCAGTATGCGGCGACCTCGGGCGTGGCGGCCAAATCCAAGGTCTCCATTACCGGCGATGATGCGCGCGAGGGTTTGACCTGCGTGCTGTCCGTGAAGGTTCCGGACCCGAAATTCTCCTCGCAAACCAAGGACAAGCTGGTTTCCTCCGAAGTGCGGCCTGCGGTGGAGAGCGCGGTCTATGACACGCTCAGCGAATGGTTCGAGGAACACCCCGCCGAAGCCAAGCAGATCGTTTCCAAGATCGTCGAAGCCGCGGCCGCTCGCGAAGCGGCGCGCAAGGCGCGCGAGCTGACCCGGCGCAAATCCGCGCTCGACATCACCTCGCTGCCCGGCAAGCTGGCCGATTGCCAGCAAAAGGACCCGGCCAAGTCCGAACTCTTCATCGTGGAGGGGGATTCCGCCGGCGGCTCCGCCAAGCAGGGCCGTCATCGCGAGAATCAGGCCGTCCTGCCCCTGCGGGGCAAGATCCTCAATGTGGAGCGCGCGCGCTTTGACAAGATGCTGTCGTCCGATCAGGTCGGCACGCTGATCACTGCGCTGGGCACCGGCATTGGCCGCGACCAGATCGATTACGAAAAGCTGCGCTACCACAAGGTCATCATCATGACCGATGCCGACGTGGACGGCGCGCACATCCGGACGCTGCTGCTGACCTTCTTCTATCGGCAGATGCCCGAGCTGATCGAACGCGGGCACCTCTTCATCGCCCAGCCGCCACTCTACAAGGTGATGCGCGGTAAGTCCGAGCGCTATCTCACCGACGAAGCGGAAATGGAGGCCTTCCTGATCGAGGAGGGCAGCTCGGACGCCGTGCTCGAGCTCGCCAATGGCGAAATCGTCACCGGTCAGGATCTGGCCGAGCGGGTGAAGGCCGCCCGCGGCATCGCCCTGTCGCTGGATCGTCTCGCCGCGCGCGGGCCGAAATTCGCGCTGGAAGCCGCCGCCCTTGAAGGCGCGCTGCATCCCGACGCCACGCAAGACCAGGTGGACGCCGCCGCGCGTCGCCTTGCGGCGCAATCGGATGAAGGCGAAGACGGCTGGACCGGTCAGGTGCTGCCCGAAGGCGGCCTCGTCTTCAAACGCGAAGTGCGCGGCGTGACCGAATCCATCACGCTCGATGACAAGATCCTCGCCAGCCCGGACGCCAAGCGCCTGTCCGAGCGCGCCTGGGCGATCCGGGGCGATTACCAGGGGCCGGCCTGGTTCCGTCGCAAGTCTGAAGACATCGAGATCTTCTCGCCTGACGCCCTGGTCACCGCGGTGCAAGCCGCCGGCGCCAAGGGTCTGAAGATCCAGCGCTATAAGGGTCTGGGCGAGATGAACCCCGACCAGCTGTGGGAAACCACCCTCGACCCCGAAGCGCGCTCGCTGCTGCGTGTCTCGGTGACCGAGGCCGACACCGCCGACGAGCTGTTCTCCAAGCTCATGGGCGACGTTGTCGAACCCCGCCGCGACTTCATCCAGGAATTCGCGCTCGAAGCTGAGGTGGATGCCTAGGCGTTTAGAATAAAATATCTTTCAGGAGCTCTGGGTTCCATTCTGAGTTAGAATTTTTATCCAGTAGCCGTAATTTGCTACTGTATCGCATAGATGCTTGTCTTAATGTAACGTCAAGATAGAGACTGTTGTCTTTCTCTTCAGCTTCTTTGCTCAGTGTGGAAAGTGCTGACCTGAAATATTCGCCCGCATTAATAGTTAATAGATCTAGGTACTTAGGCACTTTTCCACTGTGAACTAGAGAGTTGCGTGAACGGTATATACGTCGTATTTGCCATTTAACTCTATCGTAATGCTCCTCAGTTGCTTTAAGAAGCGCCTTCGGCGAAGATACATCTTTTTGTACGCAGTATAATCTGTGCAGCATAAGGGGATTGTCTGAGCATATATTACACAAAATCTGCCTTTCGAGCCCATGTTTTTTTAAAGTTAGAATAATAATGAAAATATTCAAAGCTGTTTCGCTGGAATTAATTGACTTAAGTAACTTAGTATATCTGGATCTATAGAGTACGAATAAATTATCGTGAAGGTATTTAATTTTTCTATGCAAGTGTCTTGATGCGATGCAAGGGGCTAGTTCATCAACAAAATGGCTTATTCTTGGAGATGACTTTGGCTCACTCAGCAATACTTCAATTCCAGACCAAAGTGCAACTAACCTATTTTCAAGGGCCGGGGTGTCCCTGGCCAAGGCGACCATGTTGATAGCTCCTACAACACGTTCGTAAGAATCTGGTTCAAATGCAGAAAGGAGACGGCGCGCGTATTTTTGGATGCTTTTATTTCTAATGTTTCGACTAGGATTGTTGTCCTCTAAAAGCCAATCAATAGAGCTAAATGAAACTATAGTTTCTGATTGCGCAGATTTTCTACGAACTGCGCATTGGTGAGACCAATTGAAAGTAAATGGCTTTGGCTCAAGTAAGGCTATTGCTCTAACCGAGCTGATCTTTTCGCTAGCTAATTGTGCAGCCGTGTGAGGGTCTCTAGCATCGCATGTAAATAGAATTGCATGAGACCATTTGCCATTTTCCGATAAAGTATTGCGGTTAGCAGTTTTTAAATGCTCTTTTGACTTTGACAATAACAACGACCTGTAGCCGAGCCTAGACAATATAGATGCTATTGTGTCATCTACAGGTATATAAACCGAATGTGCTACGCTATCGGATTCAAATTCTCTTAAGAATGAGCGCACTGTTTGAGATCCGACTCTATAATGATTTGTAGTGAAAAATCTGCTCTTTAATCGCTCATAAATATATGATTTCGAATAACCTTTATTTATGATGTGCGAAAGAAGGAAGCCAGCAGATTTTCGAATAGTATTTTTCTTAGTTGGATTGCTCAAGTTATTGCAAATCAAATCGGTTAAGAGGCTGACATAATTTTCATCTAAATACTTAGTAAGCTCTCTTTGAATAGCGAGTGCATCATTTTTATCAAAATTTTGTTTCTTTAAGTGGCGCGTTACTAAGTCAACTAAATTAGGGGCATATGTATTTAATACCGGATCTTTTGAAATAGACCATTGTAACTCCTGTAAGCAAAAGTCAGCAGTTTTATCGGGTACTCTACCTTTATCAATATCTTCCCAAATTTCACAAAGCTCATTTACTCGTTCTCTAGTATCTAAGGTATATGCTCTAAAACTTTCAAAGGTTTGAGCATTTAAAAGCTCTGACCACAATTGAGCAAAAAACAGAACCCCTCTTGCATTCTGAGTGTCAGGCCAAAGGTTTTCAAAGTGATATGCGGACAAATGTGAGCCCTCACGCAGTTGTTTGTAATCGTACTAGTATCAATTCGAAGCCTTAGGCGGTGCAACTAGAAATTTTTGATGCACAGCTGCTTATCCCCACCCTCCCGACCTTCCTCCATAATCTCCCCACTCCTCCAGAGCAGGCGGCCGGCGCGTTGGGTTCGGGAGGAGTGGTGGTGTCCCGAGCGGGCGCGGTTTAACGCACCGCGCTGCAGCGAAAAGGCGGGACTTCATACATTCCGGCGATCCTGTTGGAGCCGTGCCCCTGGGGCAGGAATCCCTTGGGCGGACGACTGACAATCGTCCAGCTTGGACAGGCTGCGTAGAAATGGCGTCAGCAAGCCGGTCGAGGCCGTACAAAACATCACCGCGCGCGGGAGCCTTATCGGGCTCCATAACAAAACCAATAGACCCATAATCGCCCGGACTGCTCCCGCGCGCCCTGCTCATGCCCTCGCCATTTCGCGGCGGGGATGGGGGTGTTTCACCAAACCCCTCAGTGTGTCATCCCGGCCCTGAGCCGGGATCTACTGCATGCGTATCTGTGATCAGAACAGAGTGGTTCCGGTAGATCCCGGATCGCTTCGCGTCCGGGATGACAGAACAGGGAAGTGAGAGGAGACTGGCGCGATGAAGTCCTTCGCTGTCTATATCCTCACCAACAGGCCCCGAGGCGTTCTTTATACGGGCGTGACGAGCGATCTTGTCGGACGCCTCTGGCAGCACCGCGAAGGCGTGGTTGAAGGCTTCACCACCCGCTATGACGCCAAACAACTGGTCTGGTTTGAAAGGCATCAGGATGTTGAAGCCGCAATCGAGCGGGAGAAGCGGATCAAGCGCTGGCGACGTGACTGGAAGCTCGATCTGATCGAGACCGCGAATCCGGGCTGGAAAGACCTCTGGCCTGAGATCTGCCGCTAGTGTCATCCCGGCCTTGAGCCGGGATCCACCAGCTTCATTTCTGCGATCAGAACAGAGCGGTTCCGGTAGATCCCGGATCGCAGCGCGTCCGGGATGACAGGGTGAGGTGTTGCTACAGCCCGCCCCCCACTCGGTTCTTCCAATAGCCGACATCCTCGGCGTATTTGCCGACCACTTCGCCCAGCACCTGGTTGAGTTTGAGGGTGTGGAAGCTGATCCACTCGCCCTGGTCGATCTCTTCCAGCGCGCGCATGGAATTGCCCAGGAAGAAGGCGTACAGCACCCCCACCAGGATGAAGAGGACCGGGAAGACCCAGCCCAGCGCGATGATGGTGGCGAACGGGTTGAACAGGTCCAGCGCGGCTGCGAGGCTGAACAGCGCGACAAGCCCGGCGATGAAGGCGGCGGGCACGAACAGGAGGTAATAGCTCGAGTTCCGGGTGATCTGGAACACGACATTGCGCACATAACTTTCAATGAAGAAGACGCGCAGGGCGATCCAGTTGATATTGAGCGTCCACAACCGCGCCTCGGCGGAGAGCTGTTTTGAGTCCCGCTCCTCGCCCACCGTGACCGATTTCGCCCGGCCGATGGCGGTGCGGTAATGGTCGTTCAGGCGCGCGCAATAGCGGGTCAGGAAGTTGGCCATCTCCCGCGCGGTGTTGCGCTGATAGGGCGCGTATTCGGCATAATAGAGCGCCCACATCACCAGCGCCGCCAGAATGCAGGACCCGGCCCCGAACATCAGGGAATTGAGCGCGCCGGCGGTGGTTTCGCCGAACAGGTCGCCATGCAGCGGGCCAAAGGCGTCCACCACGCCCACCGCGTTCAGCACGATATTGGCGATCAGCACGACCGACAGGATGGCGGACAGCCAGATCGACAGGCGCCGCACATTGGCGTTCATCAGCTTGCGGGTCTCGTTGAGCATGTAGAGAAGGCCATGCTCGCTATCGGCGAATTGCTCGGCGATCACCGCGCCCTCCACGTCTTCGAACAGGGCGCGCGGATCCGACGCGATCGGGACGGGCGCTCCGAGGAAGCGGTCGGCCAGCCTGGCGTAATCCTGGGCCAGATCGTCGGTCATTTCCTCGGGCATGCGCATGAAGCCCACGCGCACCGCCATCCATTTGAAGATCAGTCCCTGGCGGGAGATGAAGCTCTCTTCGTGCTCGAAATCATCGCCGAGCGCGCCTTCCAGAAGCGTCTTGTGGCCGGACACGGCGGCCGCCCAGGCGCCCGGACCCATTTCGCTGGCGCGATTGGGAGCGGATTTCTTGCCCAGTCCGAACAGGCGCAGGATCAGGCGAAAGGGGAAGGACAGGCCACGCAGAACGCCCGCGCCCAGCCGTCGCGCATATTGGCCGATCACGACAACGATCAGGGCCATGGCGAGTCCGACCGCCAGCCCTGTTGCAAACCCCGAAATATCCATGAACGCGTCCAATCCTTGCGGCCCCCTCTGATCCGGCGGTCCCAAGGCGCCGGATCAAAAGGAGTTTAGCCGCAAAACGCGCGCGAGGCGAGTAAGGGTTAACGTCAATTTACCCTTAGAACGGGATCCAGTTGCGCTGACGCGAATAGGCGAGATAGCCCACATTGGCGCCCGCGCGCAGGCCGACGCCCGAGCGGATCGGCGCCAGGGTGATGCCGTCGGCGCGCTGATAGTTCACGCCCATGCCGGCCACCAGATAGGCCGAGCCCTCAACGCCGGGAAAGCGCTGGTACAGGCGGTCGGTATCGTTCAGGCGATAGACCAGGGTGAAGACGCGGCTGGCATTGCCGCCGGCGTCAAAGCCCACGGTCGGACCCTGCCAGTAGACCTTTTGCTGGTCGGGGCTGCCCTTCAGCGTCAGATAGCCCTCGCCGTAGCGCAGGCCGACGCCGGCGGCGCCGGAGACTTCCTCGCCGGCGATATAGCCCACCGGGCGACCGAGATCGGAGAAGGTGCGCTCGAGCACGGAAGCGGCGGCCTCGGCGGTGACGCCGAAGAAATCGGCGACCACATCCACCAGTTCCTCATTGGAATAGGTATCGATATTGGACTGGTAGTCGCTTTGGGGCGCGGCCGCTTCGGCGCTTTGCGCGCGGGGCGATCCCGTGGTCGAGCACGCGCCCAGCGCAACGGCCAGGGCGGTGGTGGTGATCAGTGAAAGCGTGGATTTGATAGCCATGACGCGCTTTCCTTCCTTTCCAGTTCAACGGGACGAACGCTGACCCCCAATTAGGGCTGGGGTGAGGCGAAAGGGTGAAGACTGTATTAACAGGGCCGTGTCCGCCCGCCTTTACTGCCAATCTGCTTGGCGAGAGCCCGCGCCAATGCTAACTCCCGCGGCATGAGCACAGATCCGTCCCTGATCCGAAATTTTTCCATCGTTGCGCACATCGACCACGGCAAATCGACCCTGGCCGATCGCCTGATCCAGCACACTGGCGGTCTCACCGACCGCGAGATGAAGGAACAGGTGCTCGACAATATGGAGCTTGAGCGCGAACGCGGCATCACCATCAAGGCCCAGACCGTGCGTCTGGACTATACCGCCAAGGATGGTCAGACCTACGCGCTGAACCTGATCGACACCCCCGGCCATGTGGACTTCGCCTATGAAGTCTCCCGCTCGCTGTACGCCTGTGAGGGCGCGCTGCTGGTGGTGGACGCCGCCCAGGGGGTCGAGGCCCAGACGCTGGCGAATGTCTATGCCGCGATCGATGTGGATCTCGAGATCGTGCCGGTGCTGAACAAGATCGACCTGCCCGCCGCAGAGCCGGATCGGGTGAAGGCCCAGATCGAGGATGTGATCGGCATTGACGCATCGGACGCCATCGAGATCTCCGCCAAGACGGGTCTGGGGATCGACAATGTGCTGGAAGCCATCGTCACCCGCCTGCCGGCGCCCAAATCGGGCGATCCGACCGCGCCGCTCAAGGCGCTGCTGGTGGACAGCTGGTATGACCCGTATCTGGGCGTGATCTGTCTGGTGCGGATCATTGAAGGCACCCTGAAGAAGGGCATGCGCGTGCGCCTGATGGGCGCCAAGGCCAGCTATGGCGTGGACGGGGTGGGCGTGTTCACGCCCGCCAAGGAAAACCGCGACACGCTGGGTCCGGGCGAGATCGGCTTCCTGAACGCCTCGATCAAGCAGGTGCGCGACGCCCGCGTGGGTGACACCATCACCGAGGAAAAGCGCCCCACCGCCGAAATGCTGCCCGGCTTCGAACCCGCCGTGCCGGTGGTGTTCTGCGGCCTGTTCCCGGTGGATGCGGCCGACTTTGAAGACCTGCGCGACGCGGTGGAGCGTCTGGCGCTCAATGACGCGTCCTTCAGCTTCGAGATGGAAACGTCTGCGGCGCTGGGCTTTGGTTTCCGCTGCGGCTTCCTGGGTCTGCTGCACCTTGAGGTCATTCGCGAGCGGCTCGAGCGCGAATACAATGTGGATCTGATCACCACGGCGCCGTCGGTGGTCTACAAGATGCAGCTCACCGACGGGTCCGAGCTCGATCTGCACAACCCCGCCGACATGCCAGACGTGGTGAAGATCGACTCTATTTCAGAGCCCTGGATCAAGGCCACCATCCTGGTGCCCGACGAGTATCTCGGCGGCGTCCTGAAACTGTGCCAGGACCGCCGCGGCGTCCAGCTCGAGCTCACCTATGCCGGCACGCGCGCCATGCTGGTTTATGAGCTGCCGCTCAACGAGGTGGTGTTCGACTTCTATGACCGTCTGAAATCGGTCACCAAGGGCTATGCCAGCTTTGACTACCAGTTCATCGAATACCGCGAGGAAGACCTCGTGAAGATGTCGATCCTGGTCAATGAAGAGCCGGTGGACGCGCTGTCCATGATCGTACACCGCTCGCGCGCCGACATGCGCGGCCGCGCCATGTGCGAGAAGCTCAAGGAGCTGATCCCGCGGCACATGTTCAAGATCCCGATCCAGGCCGCCATTGGCGGCCGCGTGATCGCGCGCGAAACCCTGTCGGCCATGCGCAAGGACGTGACCGCCAAATGCTATGGCGGCGACGCCACCCGGAAACGCAAGCTTCTGGAAAAGCAGAAGGCGGGCAAGAAGAAGATGCGCCAGTACGGCAATGTCGAAATCCCGCAGGAAGCCTTCATCGCGGCGCTGAAGATGGATGACGACTAGGGAGGGCAGATTATATTGCTAAGTCTAGAGGTAGGTCGGCAATATCGCGTAATCTGCGACCTTTAATCATAAGGTCAAGTAAGTCGCGAGCATCGTCTAGTCCAGTTGCGATTGTCGCAGCTTTAAGCTCCTGCAGAGCGATGTGGTAGACGCAGTCTAGGTCGCCTGTTCCCAAAGCAATAGACGCAATGCGTGTAGGCAGGGGTTCTGCAGTAATTACAGCTATCCCGGGCAGTCTGCCTTTACGGTTTCGTATTAGATTCAACCCTTCTGAACGGGAATTTTGAGCGCGGTCACTGCGTATCGTCCATTTGCAACTAATAGAGGCGTGCAGAATTCTTTTCGTATTATATATTGAACGTATTGGACTTAGTTTGCCTACTTCATCATTTACTACGTTTTCTTCCATATTAATTGTTTTATCGTCTTCTGGAAATCTAGAAACGATTATATCCGGTTTAATGAGGTAGTCGGAACCAAGAGCAGCTTTCACCGCTTCATTATTTTTAATTAGAGCGTCAATTTCATCCAAGTGACCATATTGATCAAATTGGCTAATGATTCCTCCCTTTTCCACGCTGAATGAACCAGGCCTGATGGCGGATAAATGTGGAAAGGTTTCTCGTAGAAAGTTAGCACAGATGTCTTCAAATATCGCGCCTGCCGATTGCCCTTTAATTTTTGCCTTTACAGATTTTGGATTCCCAATTTTTGAAATTAGGTTTTGGGAAATTTGTATGCTGCTTTTGTTATCTTTATCGGCAATGCTAGGTATTCTTTCTTCGCCGGAAACAGTAAGTATTTTTTCAAAAAGTGCGTTATGAAATTTTGATCTAGCAATTGAAATAATTGACATTTAAGCAACCGTTCTAACTTGATAAATACGATCTTTAGCCATTAGAGCGTGACTGAGCTCAGCAGCTACAGCACGTGCAACAGGTGGAGGGAAGGCATTACCGACTTGTCGATACGCGGCTGTTTTCTTGCCAGAGAACTTCCAGTCGTCAGGGAAGCCTTGAATGCGCGCCACCATAGGAACAGTCAGGCGCGGCATGCCTGTGAAATCTCGATCTGGGGCCTCAGCGGCAATTGTTTTGCCGTTCACACCTATAGCTTCCCAAGCTCTCTTCGCTCGAGTTGGGCCTAGATCGGGGCCGCCGTGTTTTTTTGATCCGCCTACGATAGTGGGGGCAATTGTGTTGGCTTGTTGGGCCCAAGAGTGAGCGCCCGTCCACCCATTTTCGGCCATAAGATCAAACAGCGTCTCACCAACGGTTGGCGGTTCGTGAGTAATCGGGTCTGGCCATTTGAAGTGCTCAACGAAAGCATGGCGTATAGCGACAATTACGACGCGCGGTCTGAGCTGTGGGACTCCAAATGATGATGCATTAAGGAGTTGCCAGTCGGCTTTGTACCCAAGGGCGTGAAGCTTGGATCTGAGCTCTTCACGGTAATCTTCAAAAACTGGTCCTAAAAATCCGCGCACATTTTCAATCATTATCGCGCCAGGGCGGATTTCATCGATAATATCGAGTGCCGCTGGGAAGAGATTGCGTTCGTCGCGTTCGCCGAGTTGCTTTCCAGCTACTGAGAAGGGCGGACAAGGCAGGCCGCCAGCAACGATGTCGACACTTTTATAAGCAGAGGCATCGAAGTTCTTGATGTCGCCTTCCCAAACATTCCATTCGGGGCGGTTCAGCCTCAAGGTAGCGCATGCATCTTTGTCGATCTCAGCGACGCATTCATGTGCAAAGCCTGCTTGTTCCAGGCCAAGGGCTTGGCCACCAGCACCAGCGCAGAGCTCTACAGAACTCAGCATATTAGACATTGGATGATCTGCGCGACGCGACATTTGGTGCCTCCTCAGAATCTCCAACACTATATCAAGTGCTGACTCACCCCAACCGAACAAAAGAAGAACATACTTGTTATTCACATCAGAAGTCAATCAGCGACTCGAAAAAGCCCCGGCCGACAGCCGGGGCTTTGTTCTTCAGGAGCGGGATCGTGCGCCTAGCGCTCGTCACCCTCAGTGGCCTCTGCGTTACCCACGCCGTCCATACCGTGACCGTCATGGCTCATGGCGCCCATCTCCGGATCAAGCTCGGGGGCGGTGTCGCGGACGGGCAGGGTGACGTCGAGGGTTTCGCCGTCGGCGAATTCCAGCGTCAGGGTCATTTCGCCGTCTTCCAGCTCGGCGGGGTTCACGCCAAAGATCATCAGATGATCGCCGCCGGGCGCGAGGCTCATGGCGCCGCCCGCGGGAATGTCGAGGCTGTCCACATGGCGCATGCGCATCACAGCGCCATCCATTGCCATGGTGTGCAGCTCCACCGCGTCGGCTTCCTGCGTGGATGCGCCCACCAGCTGGCCGCCGGGCGCGCCCGCGGTGAGGGTGACAAAGCCGGCGGTGACATCGCGCCCGCCCAGCGGATTGCGGACCCAGCCTTCGATGACGGCGTATTCGGCCGGTTCAGCGCTCGATTGCGTCTCTTCGGCGGGCGAGCAGGCGGCGAGGGTCAGAACGCTCAGCGGAGCAAGGGCAAGAAGGGCGCGTTTGAACATGTCATCTCTCCATATGAGACGGGCGAGGTGATCCACCTCGCCCGATCCCGGTACGCCTAGACATGGCGAGTTTTTGAGGGCCGTGCAAGCGCACGGCCTGCGGCGATTAAGCGCCCCAATAACCCACAAGTTTGCGGACCTCGGCCAGCACGGGCCGGGCGGCGGCGCGGGCGCGCTCGGCGCCGTCTTTCAAAATGGCGTCGATCTCGGTCTTGTCATTGAGAAGGCGGGCATATTCCTCGCTCACAGGGGCGATGTATTCCACCGCGGCCTCGGCGAGTTTGGGCTTGAACGCGCCAAAGCCTTCGCCGCCGAACTCGCCCAGCACGTCCGCCACGGACTGGCCGGTGAGCGCGGCGTAAAGGCCCACAAGGTTCTTCGCCTCGGGACGATCATTCAGGCCGTCTGCGGTTTCGGGCAGGGGCTCGGGATCGGTCTTGGCCTTCTTGATCTTGCGCGCGATCGTGTCCGCATCGTCATGCAGGTTGATGCGGGCATTGTCGCTGGGATCGGACTTGGACATCTTCTTGCTGCCGTCCTTGAGCGACATGATCCGCGCGCCGGTCGGCAGGATCACAGGCTCGGGCTGGGGCAGGATGATTTCATCCCCGCCAAAGTCGCGGTTGAAGCGGGCGGCGATGTCGCGGGCCAGCTCCAGATGCTGTTTCTGGTCATCGCCCACCGGCACATGGGTGGCCTTGTACACAAGGATGTCCGCCGCCATCAGCACCGGATAGGTGAACAGGCCCACGCTGGCGCGTTCGGCGTCCTTGCCTGACCCGGCCTTGTCCTTGAACTGGGTCATGCGCTCCATCCAGCCCATGCGGGCGACGCACTGGAGCACCCAGTTCAGCTCGGCGTGCTCGGGCACGGCGGACTGGGCGAAGATGGCGCTGCGCTTGGGGTCCACGCCCGCTGCGATATAGGCCGCCGCCACGCCGCGCACCCGGTCCGGCAGGACGGACGGATCGTACTCGATCGTCATGGCGTGCATGTCCACGGCGCAGAAGAAGCATTCCTTGCCGCTGTCCTGCATGGGCACCCAGTTCTTCAGCGCGCCCAGATAATTGCCCAGGTGCAGGCCGCCCGTGGGCTGCATGCCGGACAGAATGCGTTCGGGGCCGGAATAGGCAGGCGTCGCGTCAGTCATGGGATTTTCCGCTAGAGAACCAAGGTCGAGGAAGGCTGTGTCTTAAAGCGCGCAAGCCCGGGCCTCAAGCGTCTGTGCCGTCCGGGCGCTGTTGTGTCACTGCGGCGCCGGAATCCCGCTTGAGCGCGCCGAGCAATTCCTGCGGTTTCAGGCCGCCCAGCAACAGGGTGGAGACCACGAACACGCCCAACCCGGACACGACGAGGCCGGCCATCCACACGAGCGCGGTCAGGGCGGCGCCGAGCTGTGCCGTCAGCACGCTCGTAGCGGGCGCTTCGCCGTAATGCACGATCAGCCAGAGCGCCGCCATCATGACCAGACAGGCGATGAGAATGCGCGACAGGCGGTGCTTGAGCCGCGGATCGGGTGTGAATTGCCCACGGCGCACCAAAGTCCCGCCCAGAAGCAGGGCGTTGAGCCAGCCTGCCAGCGAGGTGCCCAGCGCCAGGCCTGCATAGCCCATGGGGCCAAAGAACAGCACCACGCCGACGACGAGATTCACCAGCATGGAGGCGGCGGCGAATTTCATGGGCGTCAGCGTGTCTTCGCGCGCAAAGAAGCCCGGCGCGAACACCTTGATCAACACAAAGGCCGGCAATCCGGCTGCGTAAAGGGCCAGCGCCAGGGCCGTACGGTCGGTATCGGAGCCGTCAAACGCGCCGCGCTGGAACAGACCCGCGACAACAGCGTCCGGGATCACCAGCAAGGCCGCCGCGGCTGGCAGGGTCAGCGCCATGGAAATCTCGATCGCCCGGTTCTGTCCGCCCATGGCGCCGGCATCATCACCGGCGCGCAAGCGCTTGGAGAGCGCGGGCAGGAGCGCGACGCCCATGGCGATCCCGATGACTCCCAGAGGCAGCTGGTACAGACGCTCGGCATAATAGATCCAGGAGCGCGCGCCTTCCTGCAAGGTGGCTATGGAGCCGGACACCAGCTGGTTCACGTGAGTGACGCCAGCCGCTGCAGCACCGGGCACGCCCAGTACGATCAGGCGCTTGACCCCTGCCGTCAGGCGCGGGGCCCGGAAGGTCAGCCGGATGCCGGCGCGACGCGCCGTCATATAGAGCCAGCTGGTCTGGAGCACGCCTGATACCGTGACCCCGATGGATAGCCAGAGCGCCAGATCGCGACGTTCGCCCGGGGCGATGAGCAGCACGGTGATCAGCACCACATTGAGCAGGATTGGCGCCGCGGCGGCCGTCGCGAAGCGGCCATGGGAGTTCAGTGCGCCGGAAATCATCGCCGCCATCGACATGCACAGCAGATAGGGCATGGTGATCTGGGTCATCAGCACGGCATAGGCGAACAGGTCCGGATCGCTGATGAAGCCCGGCCCCAGCGGATACATCAGCCAGGGCATGATGATCTGGGCGATCACGACCAGGGCCAGAACCGACACCGTCAGAACCGACAGCACTTCGCTGGCGAACCGGTTCGCCGCTTCAGAGCCCTCCCCTTCCAGCCGCCGCGCATACAGCGGGATGAAGGCGGAATTGAAGGCGCCTTCGGCGAAGATCCGCCGGAACAGGTTGGGAAACTGGAGTGCGGTGAAAAAGGCGTCGGTCAACGGTCCGGCGCCCAGCCGGGCGGCCAGCAGGATGTCGCGAGTGACGCCGAAAAACCGGCTTAACAGGGTGAACCCGCCAACCACGGCAGAGGAGCGCAGGAGCCGCATCGTCTAACGCCCGGCGCTGGCGGGCGTGGCGACCAGGCCCTGTTTGGCGCGGTGCATCGCGACCGCTTCTTCCGCATCGGCGAGAACATTCATCAATTGCACCTTGATCCCCGCCAGCCGGGCGTCGCCCGAGGGTTTGCTGCCAGACTCGGTCACATAGAAGGTGTCGACGGCGCGTTCTCCATAGCCGTCAATGCGCGCCGCCTCCAGCGACAATCCAATGTCGGACAGCGTTTTCGCCAGCGCATGCAGAAGGCCTGGCCGATCCCGCCCGGTGGCTTCGATGACCAGGGATTCATCAGAGGCTTCCAGATCCAGATTGACCGACGGGGTGACGGTGAAGGCGGCTTCCCGGCGACGCAGCGGTTTGAGCATGGGGCGCGCGTCTTCATCAGAGAGCCCGTGCTCGGCGGCGTCCTGAACACTGTCGCGCAGGCGATCCTGTATGAAGCTGTCGGACCAGCCAAACGGCTTGCCGCCCTGTTCCTGCACATAGAAGACGTCAAAGGCGCGCCCGTCGGAGGTTGTCGTCACCTGGGCGCCCACAACGTTTGCGCCCTCGCGTGACAGCGCCCCGGCAATGTCAGCGAACAGGCCGTGCCGGTCGGGGGTGAGCACCATGACCTCGGTGGCCGAGCGGCGCTTGTCGGTCCTGACGCCCACGCTGGTGGGCTGGCCGCGTTCAAAAGCGGCGCGGGCGAAGGCGGCGTGGCGGAAGCGGTCATCCTCGCCAAAGGCCAGCCAATAGGATTCGTCCAGAACCTCGGTCCAGATTCGGGTGAAGTCGGGATCAATTCGCGACAACGCCTCATGGAAATGATTGCGGGCCAAAGCGGCACGTTCGGCCAAGCGCGCACGGGCGGCGGCCTCGTCACGGCGGTCCCCGCCTTTCAGGACGGCGGCAGTCGCCTGATAGAGATCGCGCAGCAGCTGGGCCTTCCAGCCATTCCAGACACCCGGCCCCACGGCGCGGATATCCACCACGGTCAGCACGGTCAGCAGATTGAGCCGGTCCATCGTGCCGACCTTCTCGGCGAAATCGAGCACGGTGCGTGGATCGGACAGGTCCCGGCGCTGGGCCACATCGCTCATTTCAAGGTGGTTCTCGATCAGCCAGGCGACGAGATCGGTTTCGTGATCATCCAGTCCCAGACGCGGACAGACCTGTCGGGCGTTCTCCCCGCCCTCAATGCACTGGTCGCCCTTGCCCTTGCCGGTGTCGTGCAACAGCACGGCGAGATGCAGCGCCCGGCGATGCAGGATTTCCGGCGCCAGCTTGCTCGCCAGCGGATGGTCGGCGTTCAGCTTGCCCTGTTCAAGCAGGCGTAACAGGCCCAGCGCGTTCAGCGTGTGCTCGTCCACGGTGAAGCGGTGATACATGTTGAACTGGGTGCGCGCGACAATGTCGCCGAACTCGGGGATATAGGCGCCCAGAAGACCCGCTTCGGTCATGGCGCGCAGGATGATGCGCGGATCATCGGCGTCCATGAGGACCGCAAAGAAACTGCGCGCCGCCCGTGGATCGGTGCGGAACCGGTCATCGATCTGACGCAAGCCGCGTCCAATGGCGGCCACGGCGTCAGGATGCAGGTCGAGATGGCGCGCTGCAGCCTTTTCAAACAGGCGCAGCATCATCACCGGATCGGTTTCCGGCGCGTGCGGATCGGCGAAATCGACCCGTCCGGCATGCAGGGTGAAGCCGCGTTCGGCCAGCTCGCTTTCATCTGCGACGCCATCAGCGGGCAGGAACCGGCCGCCGGGCGGGTCCTTGAGCTCTTCCGCCTCGAGCTTGGCGCAGACAAGGCGCGTCAACGCGCCCACATCAATGGCCTTGAGGAAATAGCTGCGCATGAAAGCTTCCACGCCCAGCTGGTCGTCGGTGTCCTCGAACCCCATGCGCCGGGCGATTTCGGGCTGAAGGTCAAAGGTCAGCCGATCATCCTTGCGACCCGCCAGCGCATGCAGGTGAAAGCGCACGGTCCAGAAGAAATCCGCGGCGCTGAGATAGCGTTTCACGTCATCGATGGAGAACAGGCCCGCCACGACCCAGCGCTCCAGCGCATCGTCGCCATAAAGGATCTGGGCGAGCCAGCGCAGGGTTTGAAGATCGCGCAGCGCGCCCTTGCCGTCCTTGATATTGGGCTCGACCGCATAGCGGCTATCGCCCTGTTTATCCACGCGCTCATCGCGCTCGGCCAGCTTGGCGGCGGCGAACTCGGCGTCGCTCTTGATCCGGATCTCTTCATCAAACCGAGTATGCATCTGGCGCACCAGGCGGATATCCCCGGAAATGGACCGCAGGTCCAGCAAGGCGGTGCGCTCGGACAGGTCATCCTTGGCCAGGGCGATGGCGTCATCCAGCGTGCGCACGGCGCCGCCGCCGATCTGCAGGCCGGCGTCCCAGATCGCGTACTGGGTCTGCTCGATCACGGCGCGGGCATAATCGGGCGGGGCGTCGGCGGTCAGGAAGACCAGATCGATATCCGATTGCGGCGCCAGTTCGCCGGCGCCATAGCCGCCCAGCGCACACAGGGCGATGCCCTCAATGGCGTCTTCGGTGTAGTCCGAAATGATAGAATCAAACAGGGCGCGCAGCGCGGCGTTCATCACCCCGGACCAGGTGCGCGCCGCCTCCAGACCGCCTTCGGGCCCGTTCAGACGCGTATCGGCCAGCGCCCGGCCCTTGTCGAGATAGCGCTTGAGCCGGGTCATGGCGAGCTGGCGATTGGCGGGCTTGTCCCAGCCGTCGCGGGTGGCGGCGGACAGCTCGGCGCGCAGGCGCAGGCCATCAAGGCTCGCAGGGAGTGTGGTGGGTCGCATGATTTGATTTTATGCGAGTGCGAAGGGCGCGTCAGCCTTAGTTTTGGCTCAAGGCCTTAAGCGCATACAGCACGTCCAGCGCTTCACGCGGCGTGAGGCTGTCAGGATCGATGCCGTTCAGCCGTTCCTCCACGGCGCTGGGTTCGTTTTCAGGCTCGACGCTCAGGGCAGAGAACAGCGGCAGATCCGCCAGGGCCGCCGCCGGCGCATCATCGCTTTCGAGCCGATCGAGAATCTCCTGGGCGCGCTTGACCGCCGCCTTGGGCAGGCCGGCGCGCTTGGCGACTTCCACGCCATAAGAGCGGTCAGCGGGGCCTTTCTGCACCTCGTGCAGGAAGATCAGCTCGCCTTTCCATTCTTTGGCCTTGAGCGAGCAATTGCCCGCCGCGTCCAGTTCTTCGGCGAGGCGGGTCAGCTCGTGATAATGGGTGGCGAAGAGCGCGCGGCTGCGGTTGACCTCATGCAGATGCTCGACCGCCGACCAGGCGATGGACAGGCCGTCAAAGGTCGCGGTGCCGCGCCCGATTTCATCCAGGATCACCAGCGCGCGAGGGCCCGCCTGATTGAGGATGGCGGCGGTCTCGATCATTTCCGCCATGAAGGTGGAGCGCCCGCGCGACAGGTCATCGGCGGCGCCGACGCGGGAGAACAAGCGGTCCACAAGGCCGATGCGCGCGGATTTGGCGGGCACGTAGAGCCCGGCCTGGGCGAGGATCGCCATCAGCGCGTTCTGCCGCAGGAAGGTGGATTTACCCGCCATGTTCGGCCCGGTGACCAGCATCAGGCGTGGATGCTCGCCGCCTGCACCATCGAGGTGGCAGCCATTGGGGGTGAAGCGGCCTTCGCCGGAGCGTTCGAGCGCCTGTTCGACGACCGGGTGGCGCCCGCCTTCGATGTCAAAGGCGAGGCTGTCTTCCACCTGCGGCCGTTCTGCGCCGGTTTCTTCGGCCCAATGCGCCGTGGCGGCGGCCACATCGAGGCTCGCCAGCGCTTCCGATGCGCGCCGGATGGGCGCGTCCAGCGCCTCGATGCGAGTGCGGAACGCGTCGAAGATTTCTAGCTCCAGCGCCAGCGCCCGTTCGCCCGCCTGGGCGATCTTGGCTTCCAGCTCGCCCAGTTCCGGGGTGGAGAAGCGCACCGCGTTCGCCATGGTCTGACGATGGATGAAGGCGTCATTGCCCATCAGGGCGTCGGCGTTCCTGGCGCTGACCTCGATGAAATAGCCCAGCACATTGTTGTGCTTGACCTTGAGCGCGCTGACGCCGGATTGCTCGGCGTATGTCGCCTGCAGGCCCGCCACGATACGGCGGGATTCATCACGCAGCTTGCGCGCTTCATCCAGCGCCGGGGCCCAGCCCGGGGCGACAAAGCCGCCATCGCGCGCCAGCAGCGGCGGTTCCGCGACCAGCGCCTGCTGGGTTTCCTGCACGAGGCTCGCGAGTTCAGGATTTTGCGCCAGCGAGAGCGCATCCAGCGCCCGGCCGATCAGGGCTGGCGGCGCGTTGAGCGGGTCTTTCGCAAAGCCCGCGATCAGCTTTTCGCCTTCCTTGAGCGCGCGCGACAGCTGCGCCAGATCGCGCGGGCCACCCCGGCCCAGAAGGAGTCGCGACAGGCAACGCGCCGGATCGCCCGCCGCTTTCAGGCGCTCGCGGGTCTGTTCGCGCAAGCTGCGGTTCTCCAAAAAGGACTGGGCGGCATCGAGCCGGTCATGAATCTCGGGCAGGCTCATGGACGGACGCGCTAGCCGGTCCGCCAGCAAGCGGGCGCCGGGCGCGGTGAGCGTGCGGTCGATCGCATCGATCAGCGAGCCCTTGCGCGAGCCTTGCAGCGTGCGATCAATCTCGAGACTCATCCGGGCGGCGGGGTCGATGACCATGGCCGCGCCAGACGGCAGGCTTTGCGGCGGACGCAGGCGCGCCGGAGCGCCGGCCTGGGACAGTTCGAGATAATCGAGCAGAGAGCCCAGCGCGGACAATTCGGCCTTGGAAAAGGCGCCGAAGCCATCAAGGCTTTGCACGTCAAAGCGCTGCTTCAGGCGACGCTCGCCCGCGCCGGAATCAAACTTGGCCTTGGCGCGCGGGGTGATGACGGCATGGGGCGCCAGCTCGGCGGCCAGTTTGGCGTCGTCATCCGAACACAGGATCTCGGACGGGTTGAGGGCGGCCAGCTCCGCTTCCAGCTCGTTTGCATCCACGCTCATGGCGGCGAACTCACCATCGGACACATCCGCCCAGGCCAGCGCCGCCTCGCCGGTGGCCAGCTTCGCCATGGCGGCGATGCGGTTGGCGGCGCGGGCGTCCAGAAGATCATCCTCGGTCAGGGTGCCGGGGGTGACGATGCGGGTGATGCCGCGCCGGACAACGGATTTGGACCCGCGTTTCTTGGCCTCGGCCGGATCCTCGAGCTGTTCGCCCACGGCGACCTTGAAGCCTGCCTTGATCAGGCGCGACAGATAGATCTGGGCGTTGTGCACCGGCACGCCGCACATGGAGACCGGCTCGCCTTGGTGTTCGCCGCGCTTGGTCAACGCGATATCGAGCGCTTCGGCGGCGCGCACGGCGTCGTCAAAGAACAGCTCGTAGAAATCCCCCATGCGGTAAAACAGCAGGGCGTCCAGCGGCGCTTCGGCGCGCAGTTCGAGAAACTGCACCATCATGGGCGTGCCGCCTTCTGAGGTCGGGAAGGCGCGAGCGTTCAGCGCGGCGGGATCAGCGTGTCGAGTCATGCGCGCAAGTTAACCGCGCCAACGTCCGCCGCAAGTGTGACAGCGCGTGATTTGCTGTCTGCGACGAAGCGGCTAGTGTGCTGATTTGAACCTGTCCACATCCCTTGTTTTCCGAGCCCGCCATGACTGACCGCCGTTCTCGCGTCGATGACGAAGAAGCCCTGAACTTCCACCGCTATCCCAAGCCCGGAAAACTGGCGATGACCGCCACCAAGCCCATGGCGACCCAGCGCGACCTGTCGCTGGCCTACAGCCCGGGCGTGGCCGCGCCGGTGAAGGCGATCGCGGACGATCCCGACCTCGCCTACGATTACACCTCCAAGGGCAACATGGTCGCGGTGATCTCGAACGGCACCGCCATTCTGGGCCTTGGGGATCTGGGCGCCATTGCCTCCAAGCCGGTGATGGAAGGCAAGTCGGTCCTGTTCAAGCGCTTCGCCGATGTGGACTCCATCGATATCGAGGTGGATGAGAGCGATCCCGAAGCCTTCATCGAATGCGTGCGCCGGTTCGGCGCCAGCTTTGGCGGCATCAATCTTGAGGACATCAAGGGTCCCGATTGCTTCATCATCGAGGAAAAGCTGCGCGAATATCTCGATATTCCCGTCTTCCACGATGACCAGCACGGCACCGCGATCATTTCCGCCGCCGGGATCATCAATGCCTGCGAGCTGTCGGGCAAGGACATCGCCGATCTTAAGGTGGTGGTGAATGGCGCCGGCGCGGCCGGCATCGCCGTGCTCGAACTGATCAAGGCCATGGGCGTCAAGCACGACAACGCCATTCTGTGCGACTCCAAGGGCGTCATCTACAAGGGCCGTGAAAACGGCATGAACCAGTGGAAGTCCGCCCATGCCGCCGATACCGAGGCGCGCACGCTGGAAGAGGCGATGAATGGCGCAGACTGCTTTATCGGCCTGTCGGTAAAGGGCGCGGTGACCAAGGAGATGGTTCGCTCCATGGCGGCCGACCCGATCATCTTCGCCATGGCGAACCCGGATCCGGAGATTACGCCCGAAGAAGTGCGCGAAGCGCGTTCTGACGCCATCATGGCCACAGGCCGGTCTGATTATCCCAACCAGGTCAATAATGTGCTGGGCTTTCCGTACATCTTCCGCGGGGCGCTGGATGTGCGCGCGCGCACCATCAATGAAGAGATGAAGATCGCCGCCGCGCAGGCGCTGGCCGAGCTGGCGCGCGAGGATGTGCCCGATGAAGTCGCCGCCGCCTATCACGGCGCGCGTCCGACGTTTGGCAAGGACTACATCATCCCCGCCCCGTTCGACCCGCGCCTGATCAGCCATGTGCCGCCCTATGTGGCCCAGGCCGCGATCGATTCCGGCGTGGCGCGCAAGCCCATCTCCGATATGGAGCACTACAAGGCCGCGCTGGCGCGTCGTCTCGACCCGACTGCCGCGATCCTGCAATCCATCCACGACGAAGTGCGCGCGGGCGAGCAAAAGACCATCGTCTTCGCCGAAGGGGAGGAGCCGTCGGTCATCCGCGCCGCCTACGCCTTCCAGAACCAGGGTCTGGGCGAGGCGATCCTCATTGGACGCGAAGAGACCGTGCACGCCAATATGCGCTTGCTGGGCGTTCAATCCGACGCCATCCGCATCGTCAACGCCCGCCTGTCGGACAAGAATGCGGATTATGCCGACTTCCTGTTCAAGCGCCTGCAGCGCCGCGGCTATCTGCGTCGGGACGTGCAGCGTCTTGTGAACAATGACCGGAACGTCTTCGCCGCCTGCATGGTGGCGCTGGGTGATGCGCACGGCATGGTGACGGGCGTGACCCGCAACTACGCCCAGGCGCTGGGCGATGTGAAGCTGGTGCTCGACACCGCCGAGAACGAGCGCGTGATGGGGATGAGCCTGGTGTTGTCGCGCGGCCGCACCCTCTTCATCGCCGACACCAATGTCACCGAATTCCCCAGCCCCGAAGCGCTGGCGGATATTGCGGTGGAGACCGCCGCGGCGGCCAAGCGCTTCGGCGTCACCCCCCGTGTGGCTTTCCTGTCCTATTCGACCTTCGGCAATCCGGCGGGCGACCGGGCGGACGCCATCCAGAAGGCGGTCAGCTATCTTGATGAACGGGGCGTGGACTTTGAATACGAGGGCGAGATGAACGCTGATGTGGCGCTCGACCCCGATCATCGCCGCCTCTACCCGTTCTCGCGCCTGTCCGGCCCTGCGAATGTACTGGTCATGCCGGCCATTCACTCCGCCTCCATCGCCACCAAGCTGATGCGCGCCGCGGGCGGCGCCACCGTGCTGGGTCCGATGCTGGTGGGGCTTGAGAAGCCGGTGCAGATCGCGCGTCTGGGCGCGAGTGTGAACGACATTCTGACGCTCGCTGCGCTGGCGGCGCACGACCTGTCCGAGGAACGGGCGGTGAAGGCGGCGGAGTAATTACTCCGCCTGGCCCTCTGCGTTTTCATCAGAGCTGTTTTGTGTGGTCCGGCGTTCGGCGAACTTGAACTGACCCTTCGCCGCCGCCGGCCCCAATCCCAGAACCAGCCCCAGCAAGAGTGCGGCCGGGATGGTCCAGCCTGCGGTCAGGATGAAAAACCACACCCAGCCCACCTGGTCGGCGAGCACGCCGGAAAAGCCGGCCATGAATTTGGGCACCAGGGCATAGAACGAGCTCAGGAGCGCGTATTGGGTCGCCGCATTGTCAGGGTCCACAAGGCTCGACAGATAGGCGATGAACACGGTGGTCACAAAACCGCCCGCGAGGTTGTCGCCCACCACCGCAATGGTCAGCTTGCCCAGATCATCCGGGCCTGCTGTGGCCGCGAGCCAGGCATAGGCGCCATTGGTGATCAGCGTGATGACGAGCCCGATCACAAGCGCGCGCATCAGGCCGAACCGCATGCTGGCGATCCCGCCCAGAAACAGACCGGTCATGGTGGAGACGAGCCCGGGCCCGCCCTGGATGCCGCCGACGGCGTCCCGTGCAAACCCCAGATCGGAATAGAGCGGAGCGGCCATCACCCCCATGGTGAAGTCGCTGATCCGGTAGAGGGTCACCAGCAGCAGGACCGGCAGGAGCCACCAGCCGAGCCGTCCCAGGAATTGCTTGAACGGGTCCACGACGGCCTTGACGATTTTCTGGGGCAGCGTGCCGGTCAGGGCGTGCTTGTACGCGCCCGTGGCGGGTTCTTTCATCAAGAAGACGAGGCCGGCGGAGATCGCCATGGCCGCCGCCATGGCGAGGAAGGACCAGTTCCAGTTCGCCCATTCGGAAATGGCGAGCCCCAGTCCGGACGTCATATAGGCGACGCGATAGCCCAGCGAGTATCCCGCGGCCATGTTCGCCTGCATGTCATTGGGCGCGCTTTCGATGCGCCAGGCGTCAATGGCGACGTCGAGGGTGGCGCTGGAATAGCCCAGAAGAAAAGCCGCGATCGCCACCGGCGCCAGGCCCTGGGTCGGGTCGGTCTGGGAAATGATCACAAGCGCGATCACCGTGCCGGAAATGGCGGTGACGATCCAGGAGCGACGCGGGCCCAGAAGCTTGGCGAGGAAAGGGATCTGCACCCGGTCGATAATGGGCGCCCAGAGGAATTTCAGGGTGTAGGACAGCGTCACCCAGTAAAAGAAACCGATGGTGGAGCGCTCGATCCCGGCGTCCCGCAGCCAGTAGGACAGTTTCTGGAAAACCATGTAGAGCGGCAGGCCGGACGCAAAGCCCAGCACAATCATGGAAAGCATGACCGGGGTGAAATACACCCGGACCGTTTGCCGCCAGCTGCGCCGGGGCTGGGTAATGTCCTGCGACATGAAGATCCCTCGTCAGATCACCCGAAACTGGCCCGGTTTTGCGGGGCGCACAAGCCGGTGAGGGTTTCAATCAGCGCCTGGGGCTGCAAGGGCTTGGTCAGAAACGCGTCCATGCCCGCAGTCAGACAGGCGGCGCGGTCGTCTTCTGTGGCGTTGGCCGTCAGCGCGACCAGCGGCAGAGCGGCGACCGGGCTTTTCAGGCTGCGAATGGCGACCGCCGCTTCCAGGCCGCTCATTTCCGGCATGCGCATGTCCAGGAGAGCCGCGTCAAACAGGCCGCCGGACGCCGCTTCCAGCGCCGCGCGGCCGGTGTCGACCACCTCGACCCCGGCGCCCAGCTTGGTCAGGACCGTGCGCGCGATCATGGCGTTGACCGGGTCATCTTCGGCCACAAGCACGGTCAGGCCTTCCAGAGCCCGGCCATGATGGACCGGTTTAGGCGATATCTCGTCGATCACTTCGAGGCCCTGGGCATAGGCGGCCAGGGATTTGAGCCGCACCGGCGCGACCAGCCAGCCATCAATGCCGGGCGGGCCATCCTTGTGAGTGAAGCGATCCTTGGTGCGCGGTTCGGCCAGCACCAGAATGCGCAATTGCGGTGCGTCCGACTTGATCGCCGGCGCCTGATCCGCCCAGTCGGCGTCAAGGATCAGCGTGGTCGGGCCGACCGCTTCTCTGACGAGATCCGGGATCGCATAAGTGGAGCGGGTCTCTAGGGTTTGCCCGCCCAGCGCCTGGACTTTCAGCGTCAGGGCCTCGCGCCGGATTTCTGAATCCGACGCGACAATTATGGTGCAGCCCGCCAGCGGCCTGTCTGCAGGGGGCGGGGACAGCGCGGGCGCCGGGAAACGTGTCCAGAAGATTGCGCCCGCGCCCGGCTCGGAACTGACGCCGACCTCGCCCTCCATGGCTTCGGCGAGCCGCTTGACCATGGCGAGCCCCAGACCCGCGCCGGGGGTGGCGTTGTGTTCGGCGGCGCCGCGTTCGAAATGCTTGAACAAGGTAGGCTGATCCGTCTTGGAAATGCCGGGACCTGTGTCCTTGAACGCCAGGCTCAGCTCGCCGTCATGATAGCTGGCCTGCACGAGCACGCCGCCGGTTTCGGTGAATTTCACGGCGTTTCCGCCCAGATTGAAGAGGATCTGGCGCAAGCGCGCGGGGTCAGCGCGTATTTCCGCGGGCACATCAGCGGAGATGGCGTGCGCCAGCGCCAGCCCCTTCTCGGCGGCGCGCGTAGCCAGAATTTCGCAGGCATCCTCGATCAGGCCGCGCAGATCCACAGGCTCGGCCCGCAGGGTGAGCCGCCCGGCCTCCAGACGCGACAGGTCGAGAATATCGTCAATCAGATTGAGGGCATGCTGGGCGCTCGACCGGACCGCTTCGAGATAGGCCGCCTGGTCAGAGTGCAGGCCGCTGTCCTTTAAAAGCGCGGCCGCCCCCAAGGCGCCCGAGAGCGGCGTGCGCAATTCATGGGTGACCGAGGCGAAGAAGACCGATTTGCCCTTGGCCGCCTCGCTGGCCTCCGCCCGCTCGCGTCGTTCCTCGCTGACATCGCGTCCCACGGCAATGGTGCCGCCGTCCTCGAGCGTGGTTTCCGACCATTCGATCCAGGCCGCGCCCTCCCGCGTACGCATGGCGGCGTCATAGCGACGGGGCTGGCCAGACGCGCTGGGCGCTGGAGCGACGGCGAACCAGCGCCCGATCCAGTCCTGTCGTGATCCGCCGAACGCATTGAGAAACGCGGCGTTGACTTCCGTGACCCGGCCTGAGGAATCGCGCGCCAGCACCAGCTCCGCCATCGCATCCAGAAGGGTGCGTTGGGCGAAGGGGCTTGGTTCAGAATCGGGATCCCAGTCGCGCTCCATAAACCCTGTCTACGCGCGGCGTGTTAACGAAGCGTCGAAAGGGCGTGTCCGGTCTTCAGCTGGGGCGGCGTGGAGACGGCCTGTCCCGGGCTGGTGGCGCGTCGGGCGCTCAAGGCCTCGGCCACATGGATGCGGCGCACCTGCTCGGATTGATCAAGATCGGCGAGGGTGCGCGCCACGCGCAGGATGCGGTGATATCCGCGAGCGGTCAGGCCGAGGGTTTCACACGCGCGAAGAAGCAGGGCGCGCCCGGGCTCATCCGGGCTGGCATGAGCGTCAAAGGCGTCCCCGGTCAGATGCGCATTGAGCGCGCCGCGCTCATGCTGGATGGCGCGAGCATTGGCGATCCGGGCGGCCGCTTCCGCCGTGCCTTCGGAGGCCGGCGGCAGGGCGAGATCGGCGGGCGTGACGGGGGGAATGTCGATCTGAAGGTCGATCCGGTCCAGGAGCGGGCCCGAGACCCGCGCCTGGTAGCTCTGGGCGCATTTGGGACCCCGCGCGCAGGCCTGACCGTTTTCGCCCGCCCAACCGCAACGGCAGGGATTCATCGCCGCGATCATCTGGAAGCGGGCCGGAAAGGTGATGCGGGCATTGGCGCGGGCCACGGCGATCTCGCCGGTCTCCAGCGGCTGGCGCAGGCTGTCGAGCACCTGGGGATGAAATTCGGGCAGTTCGTCCAGAAACAGGACGCCATGATGGGCCAGCGAGGCTTCGCCGGGGCGGATGCGCGTGCCGCCGCCGACCATCGCCGCCATGGAGGCGGAATGATGGGGCGCCCGGAAAGGGCGGCTGCGCGACAGGCGGCCGCGATCCAGAAGCCCCGCCACGGATTGCACCATGGAGACTTCCAGTAGTTCCTGGGACGTCAGAGGGGGGAGAAGGCCGGGCGCACGCGCGGCGAGCATGGACTTACCGGCGCCGGGCGGGCCCACCATCAGCAGGTTATGTCCGCCGGCGGCCGCCACTTCGAGCGCGCGCTTGGCGGTCTCCTGTCCCCGAACATCCCGCAGGTCCTTGTGCGGTCCGTCTTCGATCAGGTCGCCGGGCGCCGGGCGCGACAGGACCTGATTGCCCTTGAAATGGTTCACAAGCTGGATCAGGGAGGCGGGCGCCAGAATGGGCAGCTCTCCCCCGGCCCAGGCCGCCTCAGGACCGCTGCTTTCCGGACAGATGAAGCCCAGATCGCGTTCCTGGGCCAACATGGCGGCGGGCAGGGCGCCGGGCGAGGGCGCAAGCGCCCCATCCAGGCCCAGCTCGCCCATCACCAGATGCTCGGCCAGCATGTCGGTGGGCAGCACGCCCATGGCGGCCATCAGCCCCAGCGCGATCGGCAGATCGTAATGCGCGCCTTCCTTGGGGCGATCAGCGGGCGCCAGGTTGACGATCAACCGCTTGGACGGCAAGGACAGGCCGACGGCGGCGAAGGCGGCGCGGACCCGTTCGCGGCTTTCCGCGACGGCCTTGTCCGCCAGGCCGACAATCATGAAGTTTGGCAGGCCGCCTGCGATTTGCACCTGAACGTCGACCAGACGTGCCTGGGCTCCGTCAAATGCGGCTGAGAATGTGCGTATACCCAAGGCGCCCTCATTCAATGAATGCAATCAGCCGAAAAACACGGTTAACGCGAGTTATCCACAAAGGCCGGAACAGACCCGTTCAAAACAAGAACATTAATAGAATATGTGACGCGCTCAGGTCAACCCACAGGGGAAACTCTGTCGGAATTGCAATCAATGAGAAGCCAAAGAGCTTTGTTTTTTAAGACTTTGGGTGAGGGCTAGGGCGTGGGCTCGGGGTTCAGCTCACAGACCTGCGCCTGTTGCGCGCCGCGCGCGGGCAGCGCCACGGTTTCATCCGGCGACCGGGTCAGAACCACCACGCGCTCCACGCCTTCTACAAGCGAAGCGTGTGCGGCGGCGCGTTCGCTTTCGGCGCTGCTACGGGCGTAACCGAGCAGGTAAACGACGCCGGAATGGGTTTCGATATTGAAGTTGAGGCTGCGTATGGCGCTGTCAGAGGCGAGCCGGGAGCGCACCTGCTGGGTGATCCAGCCATCCCGGGTGGCGCTGGTGAAGCCGCGGCGACCACCGACCTCGATCTGGTTTGACACAGAGCGGACGCTCTGAACCGACCAGGCCAGACATTCAGCATAGACCCGATCCTCGGCCCGGGGCGCGGTTCCACTGAGCAGGGCGACACCCTCGGTCACTTCCACATCCACCCCGTTCAGGGCGTAGCCTTCGGCGCGCAACATGGAGGATTTGAGGGAGACAGAGGCGTTGAAGTCATCCACCTGTCGTCCGACCGACCGGCCCGGCTGAAACGCGGCGCAGCTGGCCAGGGCGAGGCTGAGGAACGCAAGAACGGCATATCTCAACAGGGTCATGACAAGCGTCTTTCTCAGAGGATGGTGTCAGGCGGCAGCCTAGGCGTCGGGCGTGAGAGATTGGTTAACCGGGTATTACCAATGACAGGCCCGTCTCAGACAAGCCGACTCAAGGACGCATCTTCCAGAACGAATGCGCCTTGAATATGACGCGGCCAGTTTCGTCGGCTCCAGAGCATGATGTCAAAACGCGGCTGAAGGGACGCGCATTCAGGGTGATGACTGCGCCACAAGCTGGCGGCGCGTACCAGCCGATCCTGTTGGCGTTGGGGGATGGCCTGTCGCGCCTGTTCAAGGGTCTGACGATGTTTGACCTCGATGAAGGCGAGCACTGCGCCGCGCCGGGCCACCAGGTCCAGCTCGCCTGCGCCGGTCCGGACGCGCTGGTCCAGGACTCGCCAGCCGGTCAGCCGTAACCAGAGTGCACTCAGGGCTTCGGCCCGACGGCCTCTGATTTCCGCATTCTGACGGGCTTGTGTCATGGGTTCGTCCCGCGCTGTCCGCATGCTTGCCCCTGAGGCGGGCGAGGGTTAGCTTCTGCTCCGACAGGGGCGAGCCGCGCCAGCGTCCGCCGGGGGGATAGGGTGACCGTCATGGTTGAAAAGACTACATCTGCAGCGGGCATCACGCGAGTCCTGGCCGGGGCCGCTGTTTTCAGCGGCGCGCTCATCCTGAGCGCCTGCACCGCATCCACGCCATCCGCCCCGATCCAGACCGCGCCTGACCGCCCTGTCGTCGGCGCCCCGCCAGCGCCGGCAACCTTGCCGGTGGAGCTGGCCGATCGCGGCTATACGCCCGCCTTCCTGGAAGGAGAGAGCGATCTGGTGCGCGTGGCGCTCCTGCTGCCTTTCAGCGCGTCTTCTTCCGCGGCGCGCAGCGAGGCGACGCAATTGCTGCGCGCGGCCGAGCTGGCGGTGTTCGAACGTGGCGGATCCAATCTGGTGCTGCTGCCCAAGGATACCGGCGGCACGCCCGAAACCGCACGTCGCGCCGCGCAATCGGCCATTTCCGATGGCGCGGACCTGATCATCGGCCCGCTGTTCCAGCAGGCGGTTGCCGCGGCCGGGGACATCGCGCGCGAAGCGGATGTGCCCCTGCTCAGCCTGTCCTCCTCGAGTGCGATCGTAGGGGACGGCGTCTATCAGCTGAGCTTCCCGCCGGATGAGGAGGTGCGCCGCGTGACCGAATATGTCGGCGCGCAGGGCGCCACGCGCTTCGCCTTTATCGGGCCGGCCTCGGCCTATGGTCAGGTCACCCAGGGCGCTTACGCCCAGACCATCGAGGACATGCTGGGCGAATTCCCCATGTCTGAAACGGTCACCCTGATGGAGCTTCCCGAAGGCGTAGACAGGGATGAGGCCGAGGCTGAGGGCATTGAAGAGGTTGCAGTCGAGCGCACCTTTGATACCGGGCTTGTCTCCAGCCAGTTTTATGATGGCGGCGTGTCCGCCATGACCGAAGCGGCCGCACGCCTCGCCTCTTATGGCGTGGAAGAACTGGACCCGGCCGAAGCGGCGACGATGACGGGCGCGGACTGGAGCCCCTCGCCGGGCTCCGCTTTCCAGGTCGTGCTCCTGCCCGAGGGCGGCGATGAGTTGCGCATGCTGGCGCCGGTTCTGTTGTATCAGGACATTGACCCGCTCCTGGTCAAGTTCATCGGCACGGGCCAATGGCTCGACAATTCGCTGGTGCGTGAACCGGCCTTGTCCAATGGCTGGTTTGCGGGTCCCGACCCCGAAGCGCGCACCCGGTTCGAAGAGGTCTTCGAGCAGTATTACGGGTCTGAACCCTCCCGGCTCGCCGGGCTGGGCTATGACGCCGCCTCGCTGGCGGCGTTGCTGGCGGATGCCGGCTATGGTCCTGACCAGCTGGGCACGCCGGACGGTTTCATGGGCGTTGACGGCCTGTTCCGCTTCCGCCCGGACGGGACGATCGAACGTGGACTGGCGGTCTATACGGTGCGCAGCAGCGGTTTCCGCGTGCTCGACCCGGCGCCTCAACGTTTCGGCATGCCCGAGGACGACGCGGACATGACCGAGGACAAGCCGGTTAACGAACCCGCGTTCTAGGCGTCAAAGTCGGGGATCAGGGTTTCGGCCACGTGATCAGCGAAGGCGCGCCCCTTCTCGGTGAGCACCAGAGCATCGCCTGACTGGCTGAGCAAATCCTGAGACAGCATGCGCTCGAGCCCATTTCGGTCCGGCGTCAGACCCGTCAGCGCCTTGAGGCGCGCCATGTCCAGCCCGGCTTCGGTCAGGCGGATGCCCATGAGCAGGCGTTCGATGAACTCCGCTTCCGCGTCCAGCCGTTCACGGTCATGGCCGTCGCCGGCCTCGACCGTCTCTATATACTGCTCCGGACGCCGTTGGGCGGCAGCCCCTGTGCGTCCGCCCCGCGCATGGGCGCCGACCCGCGAATGCGCGCCCGGACCGATGCCGATCCAGTCCTCGCCCTCCCAGTAGAGCCGGTTGTGCACGGACTGATCCGTTGGCGTACGGGCGTGGTTGGAGATCTCATAAGAGGGCAGGCCCGCGCCGGCGCAGACGTCCTGGGTGAGCGCGTACATGTCCGCTGCAGCGTCATCGGGCGGCGGCGTCAGCGCGCCGCGTTTGAGCTTGCGGGCGAAGGCCGTGCCCGGCTCGATGGTCAGCTGATAGAGCGACATGTGCCCTGTGCCGAACCCCAGAGCGGCCTCCAGCTCGGTGCGCCAGGCCTGGGGCGTCTGTCCTTCACGCGCATAGATCAGGTCGAGCGAGACCCGGTCGAACAGGGTCTGCGCCTTGTCGAGCGCTTCCAGGCCCGTGCGGGCGTCATGGTCCCGACCCAGACGCTTCAGGCTGTCATCGTCCAGCGCCTGGACCCCCAGTGACATCCGCTCGACGCCCGCTGACGCGATGCCGGCAAAGCGCTCGTGCTCCATCGGATTGGCTTCCAGCCCGATTTCGGCGCCGGGCGCAAAGCCGAACAGCGCATCCGCCTTTTCAAGGAGAGCGGCAATGGCGTCGGGCGCCATCAGCGACGGCGTGCCCCCGCCAAAATGGACGCTGTGAATGGGTCTGGCGCCCAGACGGTCCCGCCAGTGCGCCAGATCCGTCAGCATGGCCTGCAGCAACGCCTCGGGCTGCGCATGGGCGGCCTTGTAGACGTTGAAGTCACAATACGGACAGATGCGCGCGCAATACGGCCAGTGGATATAGAGGCCGAGACGGGCAGGCGTTCGGGTCATGCGCCGAAGATATCCTCGACCAGCAGTTTGAAGGCGTGGGCGCGATGGCTCATGGCGTGTTTGATCGCCGGGTCCATCTCCGCAAAGGTCAGCGTGTGACCGTCCGGCACGAAGATCGGATCATAGCCGAACCCCTTCTCGCCCCGCGGCGGGAAGTTCAACTGGCCGCGAACCTCACCCTCATAGACCCGGGTTTCGCCATCGGGGTGCGCCAGCGCCAGGGCGCAGACAAAGCGCGCGCTGTAGTCGGTGGCGCTTTTCGCTTCGAGCTCGGTGCGGACCTTGTCCATGGCCGCGTAAAAATCGCGCGGCTCGCCGGCCCAGCGAGCCGAGTAGATGCCCGGCGCGCCGTCCAGAGCGGTCACCTCCAGCCCGGAATCATCGGCCAGAGACACCAGTCCGCAGGCCTCTGCGCTGGCGCGCGCCTTTAAAAGCGCATTGCCGGTGAAAGTTTTTTCAGTCTCTTCAGGCTCGGGCAAACCCAGGGATTCCGCCCCCTCCGCAGCCAGTCCATAGGGGGCGATCAGCTCAGCTATCTCTTTGATTTTGCCTTTGTTATGGCTCGCAATCGCCCATTTGGGCGCACTGGCGAAGAGGGTCATCTGAGGGGGTCCTTTCATCCGTACATATCGCCTTTCGAAAAATTCATATCGATTTTCGATATTTTTTTGTTGCGAAGCGATAGGACGTGGTCTACATAAATACTCGTGGCGAGGGGGAAACACCCCGCCACACCGAAGACCCCCGGCGCTAAAGGATCGGAAAGGCTTCGGAAACTGGTTGGTCAAACAAGAGACTTAGGAGAGTATGAGATGGTCAGGTCCAAAAACAATGCCGGTCACAGCGCAATCGCGATGGTGATCAATCTGGCTCTGGTCGCAGGTGTTTTCGCCGGCATGGCCGCAGCGATCACCTCGATGGTCGGTTAATGAAGGTCCGGATCGTAGGCCGGGTGAGACGAGACGCGCCGTTCCTCCCCTCGCGGATGACGTCTCGCCGCCCGGCTGAAGGTCCGACAAACAAACCCTTGGGGGACGCATGAAGACGCTTGGTCAGGGATCGCTGGCCTCACTGCTGAAGATCCTCCTCGACATCGTCTATTACCTGCTTTGGGCGGTATTGGGACTGGCCAGTCTCATTATCGTCATCATTGTGTTTGGCGGCCTTTACCGCCTTCTGGGCTTTGGCTCGGACTTGCCCGAGAGCATTCGCCAGTTCCTGGCGATGGATGTGGTTCTGGCCCTGCCGCTTGCGATCGCGGCGCTGGCCGCTGTGACGTTTGTCGTCGACCGCCTGCGGCGGATCATGGCGACCTTGATCGCGGGTGACCCCTTCGTTGAAGAGAATTCCAATCATTTGCGTGCGATCGCCATTGGCATCGCGGTCTATCAGCTGCTGCATTACGGCGCGCACGGCGTGCTGTCGCTGATGATCACGCTTCTGGGCCGCCCGATTGAAGGCGGCGCCCGCGTTGTTCCCGAATTCAGCCTGAATCTGGGCGCCTGGTTTGCTGTGCTTGCCATGCTTGTGTTGGCGGAGATTTTCCGCGAAGGCACGCGCATGCGTGAAGAACAGAAACTCACGATTTAGGGAGCGCGGAACCTTACATGCCCATTCGCGTCACCCTGGACCGCATGCTGCTCGACCGTCGGATGTCGCTGACCGAGCTGTGTGATCGTGTCGGCATCACCATGGCCAATCTGTCGATCCTGAAGACCGGCAAGGCGAAGGCCGTTCGTTTCTCGACCCTTGAAGCGCTGTGTCGCGAGCTCGACTGCCAGCCCGCCGACCTTCTGGTGTTTGAGGATGGCGATGAGGATGAAGCGGACGGCGACTAGACCGCCCGCCTGACCCCATATTACTGACCGAGCGCCTTGAGCTGGGCCGCGCACAGATCGCTGACGCCCTTGCGCGCCAGGGCGAAGATCTGGTCGAACTGGTCCTGGGTCATCGGCGCGTCTTCCGCCGTCGCTTGCACCTCGATCACCCCGCCGGTGGAGGTGAGGACGAAATTGGCGTCGGTTTCGGCCACGCGATCTTCTTCATATTCAAGATCGAGCACGCATTCGCCGTTCACGACGCCGGCGGAGACGGCGGCGATCTGGGCGATGACGGGGTCGGTCTTGAGCACCTCTTCTTCCATCAGATAGGCGATGGCGGCCTTGGTCGCGAGCCAGGCGCCGGTAATGGCGGCGGTGCGGGTGCCGCCATCGGCCTGCAGCACATCACAATCGACCACGATCTGACGCTCGCCGAGCGCCTTGAGGTCGACCGCAGCGCGCAGGGAGCGGCCGATCAGGCGCTGGATTTCCTGGGTGCGGCCGGACGGCTTGCCCGACTGGACCTCGCGCCGGGTGCGCTGGTGGGTGGCGCGGGGCAGCATGGAATACTCGCCCGTCACCCAGCCCTTGCCCTGACCGCGCAGCCAGGGCGGGACATTGTCCTCCACGCTGGCGGTGCACAGCACCTTGGTGTTCCCGAAGCTGATCAGGCACGAGCCTTCGGCATAGGGGGACCAGCCCATTTCGAAGCTGAGCGGACGCAGGGCGTCAGGTTGGCGGCCTTCAGGGCGCATGGTGTTCTCCAGGTTCTGATTTGGCTCTTGTGTTAACCGAGCCAGGCTTTCGGCGCAAAGCGCTTTGCACCCGTTTTTGCCGATTGCACTCCCAGCGGGGCGACACTAACTCTTGAGGCGCCATGACCCATTCGACGTCTTCACCCTCCAGCCTGATGGCGCTCGATGAACGTTCCCGCTCGATCTTTCGCGATCTGGTGGAGACCTATCTCGACACCGGAGAGCCGGTGGGCTCGCGCACCCTGTCGAAAACCTCGGGCTTGAACCTGTCGCCCGCCTCGATCCGCAATACGCTGGCGGACCTGACCGCGGCGGGTCTTCTGGCCTCGCCGCACGTTTCGGCGGGCCGCATGCCGACCCATGCCGGACTGCGCCTGTTCGTGGACGGGCTGTTGCAGCTGGGCGATCTCGAAGCGGATGACCGCAGCGCGATCGATACGCGCGTCTCCGCCGCCGGCAAGCGCCCCGAGGATGTGCTGACCGAAGCCTCCAACCTCTTGTCCGGCCTCGCGGGCGGGGCGGGCCTTGTGGCCAGTCCGGCCCATGATGCGCCCCTGCGCCATGTGGAGTTCGTCAATCTGTCGCCCACAGAGGTGCTGGCGGTTCTCGTCACCGAGGACGGCAATGTCGAAAATCGCCTGATGCGCCCACCGCCCGGCCTGCCGCCGGCGGCGCTGATCGAAGCGGGCAATTACCTGTCCGCGCGTTTGCGGGGGCGGACCCTGTCTGAAGCGCTGAGCGCGATCCGTGAGGAAATTTCCGCCAAGCAGGCCCAGCTCGACAGCGCCGCGTCGGCGCTGGTGGAGGCCGGGCTCGCGGACTGGGCGGGGCCCGAGCAGCGCACCTTGATCGTGCGGGGCCAGTCGCGCCTGCTCGAAAGCGTGGATGCGGCGGAGGACCTTGAGCGCATTCGCATGCTGTTTGACGATATCGAACGGCAGGAAGGCCTGTTGTCGCTGCTGGATGAAGCGCGCCAGGCCCAGGGCGTGCGCCTGTTCATCGGCTCTGAAAACCCGCTTTTCTCGCTGTCGGGCTCGTCGGTGATCGTCGCGCCCTATCGCAATAAAGAGAACCAGATCATCGGCGCTATCGGGGTGATCGGCCCCACGCGTTTGAACTATGCCCGCATCATTCCCATTGTAGACTACACCGCACAACTGGTCGGCCGCTTGCTGGCCGGCCCCCGTTAAGTCCCGACCGGGTGAGTCTCCGGGTTGACGGATAACCCTCTAGCCTTGAATGACCGCACGCATGAGCAACGAAAACCAGACCCCTGAAACCGAAGACGCTGACCTGAACGCCGAGGAGGCCCAGGCGGCCGCCGAGGCAGAAGCCGAAGCGCCCGCGAGCGAAGAGGCCGATCCGGCTGAAGAAGCATCCAAGCTTCGCGATCAGCTGCTGCGCGCTCTGGCGGAGATGGAAAACACCAAGAAGCGCGCCGAGCGCGAGGTGAAGGACACGCGCGCCTATGCTGTCAGCGGCTTCGCCCGTGACATGCTGGATGTGGCCGACAATCTGTCGCGCGCCCTGTCCTCGATCAGCGATGAAGCCAAGGCCGAAGCGGGCGAAGCGCTTCAGACCCTGCTGGAAGGCGTGGAGATGACCGAGCGTCGTCTGCTCTCGACCCTGGAGCGTCATGGCGTGATGAAGGTCGAGCCCGAGCCCGGTGAAGCGCTGGACCCGAACCTGCACCAGGCTGCTGCGCAAATTCCCGCCGATCAGCCCAAGGGCGCGATCGCGCACGTCATGCAGCCGGGATACAAGATCGGCGACCGCACCCTGCGCGCCGCCATGGTCGTGGTCAGCGCCGGCCCCGCCACCCCGCCCGAAAGCGGGGGTGAGACCGGCGGCGGCGTGGATGTCAGCGCCTAGGCAGAGCCTTAATCCGGCGCGTGCTCGGCGACACGGCCCTGGAAGTATGGATTTCCGGGCTGCAGATCGAGCGCGCGCCGCATGCTCTCAAGCGCGGCGGCGTCTTCACCAAGCGCCAGTTGCGCATCCGCCAGCGAATCCCAGACATTGGCCGAGTCCGGATAGGTGCGTGCATTCAGTTCGAACAGCATCCGCGCTTCATCCGGGCTGTCCGCCAGCCGGTCATAGCCCATCGCATTGATCACCGCTTCCGCGCCGCCAAACCCGTAGCGGGTGTCGGAATCGGACCATTCCGCTTCAAACAGGCGAACAAGCGTGCCCGCAGTCGCGTCATCTGAGGCGTAGAGCAGGCTGGCGATGTGCGGGCGCGGCGCCTCGCCTGTCAGAAGGGCGTTCATCACCATATCTGCGACATGAATGGTCAGCTCGCGATTGCCGACCTGATCGGTGCACGCCATCACGCCGACCCCGGAATTGGGCGCATAGCGCAGATTGGCCCGGGCGCCGCCGCCTCGATGGCCCAGCGTCACCTCGCCATTCACCTCGTTGATGATGAGACCCAGCCCGTATCCATCCTGAATATAGCGCGGGTCAGAGAGCCGGTCCGTCAGGGCAGTGCGGTCCATGATGCGTTCTGCGTTCAAGGCCTGGAACAGCGCCGCCATATCCGCGGCGGTGGTCAGATACCCGCCTGCCGACGCGATCATGGGGACGGTCTTGCTGCCATCTGACAGCGGGCCATAGACGGTGTCGGCCGCGCCGGCCGGTCCTGTCAGATGGTGCGCGACAAGCGCAGGCCAGGTTTGTCCCAGCCGCGCCTCAGCGATCATTTCTGCAATGGCGTAGCCGCTCTGCTGGTAGCGCGAATGCGCGCCGGGCTCAAAATCGAGCGGCTGGGTGCGCACGACCTCGTAAATGGCGGCGTTGTCGCCTTCGGGATCTTCCGCGATTGCGCCGAAAGCCTCCTGATTGACGATCATCGCAATGCCGCTGGTGTGATTGTACAGCCGCCAGAGCGGGATATCGCGCCAGTCCTCGGGGCTGTCTGGCAGCACGGATCCCAAGGGCGCATCGAGATCGATCGCGCCGTCTTCGGCCAGGTCGGCGAGGGTGAACGCGGTCAGGGCTTTGGTGGCGGAGAACAGCCCGCACTGCGTGCGCTCAGAGACGAGGCCGCTGTCATACGCGCCAAAGCCTTCGGACAGGACCACTGCGTCCCCGTCGACAATGCTGACAGCCAGGCCCGAGACATCATACGCGGCGCGCATGGCCTCGATTTCAATTCTCAAGGCGTCGGCCGTATTGGATGTGTCGCCCTGAGCCGTTGTCAGGGACATGAGCGCCAGGGTGGTCACAAGGCTGACAGGCATAGCGTTCCCCCAAAATGAACATGGGAACGCTAGAGACGCTGACCGTCCGTACAAGTGAAACTCAAGTCATGAGAGAATTGTAATCAACCCTGGCCATGCGACCCGCATGATCGATTTTTGATAAGCAACTGATTGTTGGCCGTTTTGCGTTGCCTGGTCAGGCGCGGTGACGATTCTGGACGCCGTCGATGCGCGCCCCGTCAGGCGGATACGAAAAAGGGCGGCCCGACGGGCCGCCCCTGATCTGGTTTCGGTGTGTGGCCTAGCGACGCTGTGGGCGCGTGCGCGGCTCACCGTTCTGCCAAAACGTCGCGCCGGTCCGGTAGTCGGTATAATAATACCGACCGCTATACTGGTCGTAGACCAGCTCGGAATGGTTCGGATTGTTGGGGCTGTGGCCGCAACCGCCCGGGCGCGAGCAACCATAAGCCGCGCCGGCCGCTGCGCCGACGCCCGCGCCGATCAGCGCGCCGGTCTCGGCATTGCCCGAGCCCACATTATTGCCGATGACGGCGCCGGCGACAGCGCCCACGCCTGCACCGATCCCGGCGCCTTGGACGCCCTGGTTGGTGGCGCACGCGCTAAGCGCCAGCGGCGCAGCGGCGATTACGGTAATCAGAAGCTTTTTCATGCCCAGTCTCCCTTTCAGAGCGCGAAGCCGCGCCTTCACGGACAAACGCTTTAACCGTGATTGTGTTGCAGACCGAGGCGGAAAAAAGGCCAGAGCGTGAAACTTTGACAATTAATCCCGCACCCGCCTCAGGGTCAGGTTGATCCGTCCCGGCCGCCAATCCTCGGGCAGAAGTGTGGAACTTTCGGGATAAATCCGGTCCACACCGTGGTGGAAATGCCGGCTGGCCCCGCCCAGAACGACGACATCGCCCGAATGTAGCCGCACCGATTGTGTGGATCCCTTGCGTTCAGGCCCGCCCAGACGGAAGCGCGCCGTATCGCCCAGTGAAACCGAGACGACGGGGGCCTCTCGCGCATCTTCATCCGCATCCACATGCAGGCCCATGCGCGCATCCGGGCCATACCAGTTCACAAGACAGGCCTGGGGCGGATCGGGCCAGCCTGAAACCGCGCCCCAGAGGTCCAAAAGGCTGTCGGGCATGTCTGGCCAGGGATTTCCGGTGACCGGGTGGTGATCCTGATAGCGATAGCCGCCAGCCTTGTCGGTCATCCAGCCCAAAGGGCCCAGATTGGTCATCCGCACGCTCAGGGGCTTGCCGGTGCGCGGCATGGCGGGCTGGTAAAGCGGCGCCCGTGCGACGCGTTCGAGCACGTCTGACACCAGACGGGTCTGGGCATCCCGGTCAAAATAGCCCGTCAGCAGTCTGAAGCCGTCCGCAGTTTCGATCATCGCATCATCACAGGGTTTCACGTCTTCGCCAGCTGAGTTCAGCTTTTTAAGGTTAGCCGGTAAGCTGCGGCGGAAACGATAGGGGAAATGACATGGTTCCGTCCTGGGCGCTGGATGTTCTGGGGGTGATGGCCCAGCTCTTCATACTATTGGTCGGGCTGTTCGCCGCCCTGATCCTGCTCATGTGGCTGATCGATTCCAATCAGCGCTCGGATGCGGTGCGACGCAATTATCCGGTCGTGGGCCGGTTCCGCGCCCTCTTCATCCGTCTGGGCGAATTCTTCCGCACCTACATGTTCGCGCTGGATCGCGAGGAAATGCCCTTCAATCGCGCCGAGCGGGAAGCCGTGGCGCGCATGGCCAAGGGCCATGGCAATATCATTCCGTTCGGTTCCACCAAGCTGCTGACCCCGCCGGGCACCGTTTTGTTCGTGAACTGCGCCTATCCCGTGCTGGAGCAGGATGTGGCCGAAACCCAGCCCTGCGAGTTCGGCCCCTATGCGGACAAGCCGTATCACGCTCCCTCGGTCTTCAATATTTCGGGGATGAGCTATGGCGCCTTGTCCAAGCCGGCGGTGCGCGCGCTGTCGCTGGGCGCGGCGAAGGCCGGGATCTGGATGAATACGGGGGAAGGCGGGCTGAGCCCGATGCATCTGGAAGGCGGCGGTGACATCGTCTTCCAGATCGGCACGGCGAAATATGGCGTCCGCGACCCGAGCGGCGGATTGTCTGATGACAAGCTGCGCGAGATCGCCGCTCATGAGCAGGTGCGCATGTTCGAGGTCAAGCTCGCCCAGGGCGCCAAGCCGGGCAAGGGCGGGCTCCTGCCGGGCGAGAAGGTGACCCGGGAGATCGCGAAGATTCGCGGCATCGAACAGGGCCGGGATTCCCTGTCGCCCAATCGCCATCCCGAGATACACGACAATGGCTCGCTCCTGGACTTCATCGCCCATGTGCGCAGCGTTACCGGCAAGCCCACCGGCATCAAGACCGTGATCGGCGCCTATGGCTGGCTGGAAGAGCTGTGTGACGAGATCAACGAGCGCGGGATTGAAAGCGCGCCCGATTTCATCACCATCGATTCCGCGGATGGCGGCACGGGCGCGGCGCCCATGCCGCTGATGGACAATGTGGGCCTGACCGTACGCGAGGCCCTGCCGCTGGTGTGCGATATCCTGATCCGCAAGGGATTGAAGGACCGCATTCGCCTGATTGTCTCGGGCAAGATGATCACCCCGGCCGGCGTCGCCTGGGCGCTGGCGGTGGGGGCGGACGCCGTGGTCTCCGCACGCGGCTTCATGTTCTCGATCGGCTGCATCCAGTCGCTCAAATGCGACAAGAACACCTGTCCGACCGGCGTCACCACGCACAAGAAGTCACTCCAGCGCGGGCTTCAGCCCAAACAGAAATCCGTCAAGGCGGCGGAATACGCCAAGGCGATCATCAAGGATGTGGAGATGATCGCCCACTCGTGCGGCGTGCCCGAACCGCGCGCTCTCAAGCGCAAGCATGTGCGTATTGTCGAGGCGGACGGGCGCACGCGACCGCTGGACGAGATCATGCCCTATCCGCAAATGGAACAGCGACACTGACGCGATTGGCCATCCCGAGCCGGTCGGGACACTGTCCGCAGCGTTTCACTCACGGAGCCCCGCCATGGCCACTTACAACATTCAGATCTCCGCACACGCTCAGAATCCGGGCGGGCAGACCTTCAAGGCCCCGGCCGGGTACGCCTACAAATTCTTCTGCGCGTCGGGCGAGATTCTGGACTGGGATTTGTCCGTCTCGATCTATCAGGTCCTCAACAAGGGCCTGATCGAAGAGGCCGAAAAGATGGTCGTTCACACCAATACGCCCGGAGAAGAGGTCGTCAATTTCCAACTCTGGGATTTGGGAGATCCCAAATATGTCAGCGGGTCCCTGCTGGTCGGGGCCGATACGACGCTGGTGAGCCTTGAGGGTTTCACACAGGACAAGCCCTGCACCCTGTTTGAATTGCTCGCCAGCACCATTGTCGCTCTGGATGCGGACGGGCCGGGACACCGCTTCAACATCTTCTTCAATGCGTGTCGCGCCTGACCGATTGTCTTTATCCCGACGCTTGAGCCCGGCGGCCTGTTCGCTGGGTTCTGTCATTTGGGCCCTGTGCGGCGCGCTCTACTGCATCAAGTCTGGCGGCATAACCGCCTGAATGCGTAAGCAGCCCTTGCGTCCCCGCAACCGCCTTCCTAAATCGCCCCATGACACGCATGGCTTTTCACAAAGCCGTGAAAGTGAAGACCATCGAACAGGTCCGAGAGCAGGCGCTTGAGGGTCTAATTGTTGAAATTTTGAACGCGAGCCAATAGGGGGGCGGCTCCCGGCGAGAGGGAAGCGCTTCGGGCTTCTCACCACCGCCCCGCCCCGCCGCTAAACAGGAGAGATGCACGCGATGAGCAAAGTTATCGGGATCGACCTTGGGACCACCAACTCCTGCGTCGCCGTCATGGACGGTGACCAGGCGAAAGTGATCGAGAACGCTGAAGGCATGCGGACCACCCCGTCCGTGGTGGCCTTCACCGAAGATGGCGAGCGCCTGATCGGCCAGCCCGCCAAGCGCCAGGCCGTGACCAACCCGGACCACACCTTCTTCGCCATCAAACGCCTGATCGGCCGGACCATGAGCGATCCGACCGTGAAAAAAGACGTGGACATGGTGCCCTACACCATCACCGAGGGCCCCAATGGCGACGCCTGGGTGCAAGGCCGCGACAAGAAATACGCGCCGAGCGAAATTTCCGCCTTCATCCTTCAGAAAATGAAGGAAACCGCCGAGAGCTATCTGGGCGCCAGCGTTGAAAAAGCCGTCATCACCGTGCCGGCCTACTTCAATGACGCCCAACGCCAGGCGACCAAGGATGCGGGCAAGATCGCCGGTCTGGAAGTGCTGCGCATCATCAACGAGCCGACCGCGGCCGCGCTCGCCTATGGTCTCGACAAGGGCGATAACCGCACCATCGTGGTCTATGACCTGGGCGGCGGCACCTTCGACGTCTCCGTGCTGGAGATCGGCGACGGCGTATTCGAGGTGAAGGCCACCAATGGCGACACCTTCCTGGGCGGCGAAGACTTTGACCTGCGCATCGTCGAATACCTTGCCGACGAGTTCAAAAAGGAATCCTCCATCGACCTGCGCCAGGACAAGCTGGCCCTGCAGCGTCTGAAAGAGGAAGCGGAGAAAGCCAAGAAAGAGCTCTCCTCCGCCTCGTCCTATGAAGTGAACCTGCCCTTCATCACGGCGGACGCGTCCGGCCCGAAACACCTGAACATGAAGCTCTCCCGCGCCAAGCTGGAAAGCCTTGTGGAAGACCTGATCAAGCGCACCATCGAGCCGTGCAAGAACGCGCTCAAGGATGCGGGCGTGTCTGCGTCCGAGATCGATGACGTGGTGCTGGTCGGCGGCATGACCCGCATGCCGAAGGTCCAGGAAGCGGTGAAAGGCTTCTTCGGGCGTGAGCCGCACAAGGGCGTGAACCCGGACGAAGTGGTCGCCATGGGCGCCGCCATCCAGGCCGGCGTGCTGCAGGGCGATGTGAAAGACGTGCTGCTGCTGGACGTGACCCCGCTGAGCCTGGGCATCGAGACCCTGGGCGGCGTGTTCACCCGTCTGATCGATCGCAACACCACGATCCCGACCAAGAAGTCCCAGACCTTCTCCACCGCGGACGACAACCAGACCGCCGTGACGATCCGGGTCTTCCAGGGCGAGCGCGAGATGGCGGCCGACAACAAGCTGCTGGGTCAGTTCGATCTGGTCGGCATCCCGCCGGCGCCGCGCGGCATGCCGCAGATCGAGGTGACTTTCGACATCGACGCCAACGGCCTTGTGAACGTGTCCGCCAAGGACCAGGCCACCGGCAAGGAGCAGGCGATCCGCATTCAGGCTTCTGGCGGTCTGTCCGACAGCGATATCGAGCAGATGGTCAAGGATGCCGAGTCCAATGCGGATGCGGACAAGAAGCGCCGTGAGCTTGTTGACGCGAAGAACAATGCCGAAGCGCTGATCCACCAGACCCAGAAACAAGTCGAGGAGTTCGGCGACAAGGTCTCCGCGGAAGACAAGTCCGCCATCGAGGACGCGATCAAGGAGCTGGAAAGCGTGAAAGAGGGTGAAGACCCTGAAGCCATCCAGCAGAAAACCCAAGCGTTGATGCAGGCGGCCATGAAGCTGGGCGAGGCGATGTACGCCGCGCAACAGGCTGATGGCGGCGAAGCGGCTGCCAAAGCGGACTCCGAAGCCGAGGAAGGCGTGGTCGACGCCGAGTTCACCGAGGTGAACGACGACGATGACGACAAGAAAAGCGCCTAAGGCTTAATCAGACGAGGCATGCGGCCCCGTCCCGCACCAGGGGCGGGGCCGCATTGCTTCAGCCTGTCACTCCAAACACCGGACCGCACGCATGAGCAAACGCGATTATTATGAGGTTCTGGGCGTCGCCAAGGATGCCGACGCGAAGGCGATCAAATCCGCCTACCGCAAGCTGGCGATGAAATACCACCCCGACCAGAACCCTGATGACGCCGAAGCCGAGACCAAGTTCAAGGAAGTCGGCGAGGCGTACGCCATCCTGTCAGACGCAGACAAGCGCGCCGCCTATGACCGCATGGGCCATGCCGCCTTTCAACAAGGCGGGGGTGGCGCCGGCGGACCCTTTGGCGGCGGCGCGGGCGCAGCCGACTTCGCGGACATCTTTGAACAGGTATTCGGCGATGCTTTCGGCATGGGCGGCGGTCGTCGCGGCGGGCGTCGCAATGGTCCGGCCCGCGGCTCGGATCTGCGCTATGACATGCAGATCAGCCTGGAAGAGGCCTATCACGGCAAGGATGCCAGCATCCGCGTGCCCACCACGGTCAATTGCGAACGCTGCGAAGGCGACGGGGCCGAGCCTGGCACGGGCGTCACCACCTGTGAAACCTGCGCGGGCGCCGGCCGTATCCGACGCACCCAGGGCTTCTTCACCATGGAGCAGACCTGCCCGACCTGTGGCGGGCGCGGCTCCTATGTGGAGACGCCGTGCCAGGAATGCGATGGCGCCGGACGGGTCCGCAAGACGCGCGACCTGCGGGTCCAGATCCCGGCCGGGGTTGAGGACGGCATGCGCATTCGTCTCGCCGGCGAAGGCGAAGCAGGCGCACGCGGCGGTCCCAAGGGCGATCTGTATATCTTCGTCTCGGTGGGGCATCACGACCTGTTCGAACGCGATGGCCCCAATCTGTACTGCCGGGCGCCCGTCTCCATGGTGACGGCGGCGCTGGGCGGCGAGATTGATGCGCCGACGATTGATGGCGGCAAGGTCAAGATCCGCATCCCCGAAGGCGCCCAGACGGGCGAGCGCATGCGCTTGCGCAACAAGGGCATGGTCAAGCTCAATGGCGGCGGCGCCCGCGGCGACATGTATGTGGAGCTCTTTGTCGAGACGCCCCGCAAGATGACCGATCGTCAGAAGGAAATCCTGCGCGAGTTCTGCGAGATTTCCGGCGCGGGCTGCAATCCCGAAAGCGATGGCTTCTTCAACAAGGTCAAGCGCTTCTGGGATGATATCAGCGGCGATGATGAACATGGGCCGCGCCCGGACGCCTGACACGGCGGTTCACGGCCGGACTTACGCTTTTTTCACCTAAACGCGCGATGACAGTGTGTCAGGTTGCGAGGGGCGTCATGTCGGGTTCGAGCATTCATATCGCCGTTACAGGCATTTCTGGCCGGCTGGGCCGCACAATCGCCACGGAAATCATCCGCGCTGGCGATCTGTCGCTGGTTGGCGGGATGGTCAGTTCGGACTCCGCCAATCTGGGCGTGGACCTGGGCGAATTGTGCGCGTCGGGCTTTCTGGGCATCGAGACCGTGGTTGCGCTGGAACAGGCGGCGGACCAGGCGGATGTCCTGATTGACGCGTCCCTGCCCAAGGTGACCGGCGCCATCGCGCCGCGGCTCGCCGCGATGGGCAACCGGGCGCTTGTAACGGGCGTGACCGGGCTGGATGCTGAACAACAGGCCGCGCTGGACCAGGCGTCTGAAACCATTCCGGTGCTCCAGGCGAGCAATTTCTCGCTGGGTGTGGCGCTGGTGGAGCGTCTTGTGAGCCAGGCCGCCAAGGCGCTCAGCGATGACCATTTCGATCTCGAGATCGTGGAAACCCATCACAAGCGTAAAGCAGACGCTCCGTCAGGCACGGCGTTGAGCTTGGGCAAGGCGGCGGCCAAGGCGCGAGGCGTCGAGCTCGATGAAGTCGCCCAGTTCGAGCGTCCCCGCCATGAGGGCCATCGCCCGGTGGGCGCCATCGGTTTCAGCGCGATCCGCGGCGGCGGCGTCGTGGGCGAGCATGAGGCGCGCTTCCTCTCCGCCTTTGAAGAAGTCAGCATATCGCACAAGGCCTATGACCGGTTCATCTTCGCCCAGGGCGCGCTTGCCGCGGCGCGCTGGATCAAGGGACGCGCGCCGGGGCTGTACACCATGCAGGACGTCCTGAGTGGCTGAAGTCGCTGGAGAGCCTTCAGAGCGGCGCGGCCCTTATCTGGAAGTCTGGCTTCATGATAAGTCGCCATTGCCGCCCGTCCTGAACGGCGTTCTGGTCACAGTTCTGGTCTACAGTCTCTATCTGTTCATCTCTGTTCAAGTCGGCCAGCCCATTGTCGAGGCGTCGTCCACGGGGGCTCGTTTCAATAGCGCGGCATGGGCCGCATTGGTCATCTCCTTGATCTTTGGGGTGGCGACCACCATGCCTGCCATCACGCAGCGGCAATGGCGGGCCTCGCTTTCAGAGCTGTACGCGGTGCTCGACAAACCGGGGCGGCTGAAGGCGGAGGCGATCGCGGTCGGTCCGACGCGCCGTCAATCGCGGCGCTCCTTGATCGCATTCGCCATAGGAGCGGCTGGCGGGCTCCTTCTCAATGCGTGGCTGCTCAATCCATCAACCCTGTCTTGGCAGGACTATTGGACTTCGATCTCACCCTATTTCGCGTTCATGAATTCAGTGGTGTTCGGACTGGCGACCCGTGGCGGCTATATGGTGCGCTACGAGGATCAAGAGATGCGGGCGCTGGTGGAAGACCATCTTCAGATTGATCTGGCGCATCTTGAGCGCAACCAAATTTTTGGACGTCTGGCCTTGAGGGGCGCCTTGGCCTGGCTGGTCATGACGGCAGTAATCTTGCTGTTCTTTGTGGATTCAACACCTGTCTTCATTTCAGCGACAGCTCTGGTGTTCGCCCTGATATCGGCCGGGTATGCGTTCGCGTCCACCATCGGGCCTGTCGTGCGCAAATGCGCCGGCGTGCGCGATGGCGCCTTGCAGGCGGTCCGCGAACAGATCACGCGAAACGGAACCGCCGCAGTGAACGGCGAAGCCTCAGCAACGCCGGTTTCCGAGCTGGTCGCATATGAAAGCTGGCTGGAGAAATTGCCGGTCTGGCCGATTTCGGCGCCGGTCACTCGGCGCCTGGCGCTGTACGGCCTGATCCCGGTGCTGGCCTGGTTCGGCTCGGCGGCGGCGGAGCTGGTGCTCAACCGCTTCACATAAACTCAGGCGTGGCCGAACAGGTCGGGCTGACGGGTCAGGCTTTCAAAATCGGTGCGCTGGGCCGGGCGCCGCAACCGCGAGAGCGTGCGGCTGGGCGGCGGAGCGACAACCGGGGAAGGGGCGTTCAGGGTCAGGCCCAAAGTCGTGGCCTTGGCGCGAATGGCGCTATCAGGACGCCCCAGCTTCAGGCTTATCAAGCGCAAGCTCGCGCCCTGGCGGGCCAGCGCCTTGAGCAGCTTCACATCCTCGCCACGCCAGCGCTTGCCAGCGTTTCGGGCATATCCGGCAGATTTGGTTGCATAGGCCATGTTCCACTCCTTACAGGGTGGAACATAAACGGAACATCTGTTCTCGTCAAGGCAGTTTCAAAAAGGCCCGCCTTGCGGGCGGGCCTTCGAGGGTTGGTGATTTTACCAACTGCCGGTGTTTTCCATGCTGAGCCAGGGCTCGGCCGGCTCGAGGGCCTCGCCTTCCTGCAGAAGCTCGATGGAAATGCCATCGGGGCTTTTGACAAACGCCATGCGGCCATCGCGCGGCGGACGGTGAATGACATAGCCCATGGCGGCCAGACGCCCGCACAGTGCGTACACGTCCTGCACTTCATAGGCGATATGGCCGAAATTGCGGCCGGTGGAATAGGTTTCCGGATCCCAGTTATAGGTCAGCTCGATCATGGGCGCGCCCTTGGGCAGGATCTTGGATTCCCCGATCACGCCGGACTTGGCCATGTCTTCCCGGCTCGCCAGGAAAATCAGGGTGAAGCGCCCCTCTTCATTCTCGGTGCGGCGCACTTCTTTCAGGCCCAGGCCGTCGCAATAGAATTTCAGCGACGCGTCAATATCGGTGACGCGCACCATGGTGTGCAGAAAGTGCATGTAACGCTCCTTGTCAGGGCTCAGCTGTCAGAGTTGGACGAGGCGGTATCGATCTTGATCTTGCGCGCCCATTTGGGACGCGGTCGCCAGCCTGTATCCTCAATGGGCTCGCCGCGGGCGCGGGCGAGGGCATGGTTGAACGGTTCCGGCGCACGCAGATGATGTAGGCGTGCGATGACCGCCGCGAAAGCCGCCCAGATGAACACGACGCCGAAGAACAGGGCGAACATGAAGACATAGCCTGTCCGGCCGCCCCAATCGGGCGCGCCATTCATGCGCCAGATCACGTCATACAGGGCAGGCACCGCCAACAGGGCGACCGGGCTGATGAGAATGGCGGCCCCGGCGGCGGCGGCGGCATAGAGCGTCCAGCGCGGCTGAAAGCTCGTCACATACAGGCGGACGAATTCCGCCTCGCTGACACCCTTGATGGTGGCGGGCTTTTCCGCCTGCCGGGTCTGGTATTCGGCGTGGGCTTCCCGGGACAACCCCCGCACGGCGATGGTCCATCGCGCCAGGCACGCCAGGATGAAGAGGACGAAGACGCCCCCGAGGATGAAAAGAGACAGATCGAACATAGGGGGCTTTTAACCCGTTGCGGCCTCATAGGCGAGCATTGCGCGCTTACGATCCAGCCCCCAGTGATACCCGGTCAGTCGCCCGTCCGCCGCGAGCACGCGGTGACAGGGAATGAGCCAGCTGATCGGGTTCGCGCCCACCGCGGCGCCGGTCGCGCGGGCGGCGCCGGTCTTGCCGGCGGCTGCGGCGATATCGCCATAGCTGACGGTGCGCGCTGACGGAATGCTGAGCAGGGCCCTCCAGACCTGGCGCCGGAAAGGGGCGCCATAAAGCGCCAGCGGCAAGGTCGTGTCTCCAGCATTGGCGTCAAAGACCCGCCCGGCCCAATCGGCCGCCAGGGAATCATCGCGCTCATACCGCGCCTGCGGGAAACGCCGGGCGAGATCGCCAAAGGCTTCCTCTTCCTCGCCCCGATTGCAAAAGGCGAGGCCGGACAGCCCGCGTGGCGCGATGACGAAAACCGCCACGCCAAAGGGAGAGGGGGCGAACCCGTACCGGAAGTCGAGCCCGGATCCGCCCGCTTTCACGTCGCCCGGCGTCGTCGCCTCTTCGGCGATGAAGATGTCATGCAGGCGGGATGGGCCGGACAGGCCGCTCTCCAGCGCCGCGTCCAGAACGCTCGCCCCATCCACCAGCAGCTTGCGGGCGCTGGCATGGGTCAGGGCCTGCACCAGTTTTTTCGGGCTGGCGCCGGTCCAGCGGGTGAAGACGCGCTGGAAATGATGCGGGGACAGACCCGCCGCCTGCGCCGCAGAAGCGAGATCGGGCTGTTCGCGCCAGTGCTCGGACAGATAGTCCAGCGCAGAGACCACGCGGTCATAATCTTCGGAGCGAAGTTTCAGCCGGTCGGGCGAGGAAAGGGTGTTTAAATCAGCGGTCATGGGCGCAGCGTGCCGCGCCCGGTCAGGCTTCGCCACCTGATTCTTGCGCCAGCTGCGGTCCGCGCCCGCGGCGGGCGTCGTCCAGCGCAGCGCGGATCGCATCGGCCAGGCTTTCGCGTTCTTTCGGGGACAGCCAGCTGCCCACGATCAGGCTCTTGCCCATGGCGGTCAGCCTGGCCTGCACATCGGGCTCGCCTTCGCCCTCGACAATGACCCGGGTCCAGGCGCTGGGCAGGATGAACTGGGTCAGATGGCCGGTGGGGAAGCGGCGGATGACACGAATTTCCCGGCTCGTGATCTTGATGGATTCCATGCGCCGCCCGTCCCGGTAGGACAGCCTGAAGCCCAGCCAGATCAACAGGACATCGAGCCCGAAAAAGCCCATCACCGGCCAGGCGCCCATGACCATGAAGGCGATCCCAGCGGAAAAGCTGATAACGCCCATGGCGATCATCAGGGCGATGAAACCGGGATTGGGCAAGGAGCGATTGGGGCGGACCTGGGCGTCCATATAAAGCTGTTCGCCCTCCGCCAGAGGCGGGGCGGCATGGTCTGAAGGCCAGGTCTCTATCAGCCGACGTCGTTCCATGAGCGGCAAAATAGGGCGCGGATCAGGCCTTGGCCAGTTCAGGCGTCTATCCGAACACGGTCACCATCTGGCGGCCCTTGGCCACGCAAGCGCCGTCCGTGTTCCAGATGGTCATGTCCTGGGTCGAGAAGCCGCCACGCACATGATCCGCCCGGCTTTCCAGAAGCCACCAGCCATCCCGGGTTCGGGGGTGGTCGGTCAGAAGATCCACCATCCAGGTCATGGATGAGAGCGGGGTCGGGGTGCTCAATAGCGGCGCCAGGGCGGGAGCCAGCGCATCACCCAGCGTCATCAAGGCGATCGGCATGTCACGGGCGTCGGGGTCGGCATGGCGGACCCACATGCGGATGACGGGTTTGTCGCTCTGGGTGAACGGCACGCCGCCGCCCGCCCAGATGAACTCGAAATTGCGGGTGAAGACCGGCGCGCCCTCTGGAAACTGCAGCGTTTCGGCGTCCGCCTCGGGCGCCCGGGCCCGTTCGGGCATGGGGGCGGGCTCCATCAGATAGGCGGACTCCCGTTCCCCGGCGAAGGTGAACACGGTTTCCACGCCGATGCCCGCCTCGCCGCTCAGACGCGCGCGCACCGAACAGGCCGTGCGGCCTTCGCGCAGTTTTTCCGCGTCCACGCTGAGGCGCCCGGCGCTGGGGCCGACAAAGCTGATCATGGCGCTGCGCAGGGGGCGATCCTGCGCGTGTGGCAAGGCGGCTTGCAAGCACAACCCGGCGGACAGGCCGCCGTAAACGGTGCGGCCCTGTTTCCACTGATCCGGGACATCCAGCGTGAAGGTCGTGGCCGAGAAATCGTGGTGCGCGAGCAGCTGGGCGATGGACATGGGGACTCACAGGCTGGGAGGCGGACAGGTGTGCGGCATCAAGCCCGAACCGGCCCATCAGGGCAAGCATCGCCCACTGAAGCCTGTCACGAAGATGAACGGGTCGGCCTTTCTCACGCCCAATTCCCGGTCTAGACAGGACCCATGAACACGACAGCTTTTCTCCTCTCCGCCGCGCTGACGCTGATCTCCGGCGCCCAGCAAACCGAAACGCCTGCGCAGGCTCCGGCCGAGCCGGCCGCGAACGCCTCGCGCGTCATTGAAGAGGCTCTGCCCGAGGCCCAGCCGGTCGAGGCGGCGCCGGGCCAGATCACGCCTGAAGCGGGTGCGGAGCGGGCGGAAGCCTGGCTGAACGGGCTCGACACGCTGCGCGCCCGGTTCCAGCAGGTTGCAGCGGACAATTCCGAAACCGCCGGTGTTCTGGAGATCGACCGTCCGGGCCGGGCGCGGTTCGACTATGACGATCCCAATCCGGTGCTGGTCGTGGCGGACGGCTCGACTGTCGCCATCGCCGATTTCGATCTTGAAACCATTGACCGCGCGCCCATTGGCGCGACGCCGCTGCGCTTTTTGCTGGAGGCGGATCTGGATCTGGCGGAGTCCGGCGCCGTTGTGGATGCGGGCCGGTATGACGGCCGACTCTATGTGACGCTGGAAGACCCTGAGGGCGAGGTCCAGGGGCGCCTGACGCTGGTGTTCGACGATGCCGATCCGGACGCCGCGCCGGATTCCATGACCCTCGCAGGCTGGTACACGGTGGACGCCATGGGTGGCCTGACCGAGGTGAGCCTGTCAGAGGTCGAGACCGGCGTGCGGATCAGTCCGCGCCAGTTCATCCTCGATGATGAGGACGTGATGGGCGGGGATCGCCGTCGTCGCGGTCGCTAGGCGCTAAAGCGCCCACCAGAACAACAGCGCCGCCAGGCCCAGCCGGTAGATCACGAAGGGCAGGAAGCCCAGACGGTCCACCACGCGCATCAGCACGGCGATCGAGGCGAGGGCGGCGACAAAGGACAGGGCGGCGACGATCAGGCCGTCGGTCAGCGAGTGGGCGGTGTCTGCGCCGCGCGCCAGCTCGATCACCGCCAGAAGCCCGAACGCGGCCAGGACCGGCACGGACATCAGCATGGAAAAGCGCGCCGCCTCGCTGCGCGCCATGCCGAGCGCACGCGCCGCCGTCATGGTCACGCCCGACCGCGAGGATCCGGGGATCAGCGCGAACATCTGCGCCAGTCCGATCAGGATGGCGCTGCGCCAGCTCAGGGTCTCGGTGGTTACGGTCTGCTTGCCGAAATGGTCCGCCAGCCAGAGCGGCAGGGCCAGGATCAGCGTCGCCCAGGCGATCACCAGCGGCGACCGCAGCGCATCCGCCATCCCTGACAGATAGAGTCCGCCGCCAGCGATCAGCACGGGCGGGGTGGCGACGGCGATCAGCAGCGCCAGCTTTCCGCCCGGCGTGATCCGGCCCTGTAACAGCGCCAGCTTGCCGGTCGCCACATTCACCACGTCAGCGCGAAAATAGACCAGCACGGCGAACAGCGTGCCCAGATGCGCCATCACATCGATCAGCGGGCCCTGATCCGCATCGCCCAGCACTTGCGGCGCAAGGATCAGGTGGGCCGAGGAGGAAATGGGGAGAAACTCGGTGATCCCTTGGACGATCGCCAGAATAATGAGATGAAGAAGGCCCATGGCGTCACTTTCCCCCGCTGGTTCGGCGGCAGAGTGCGCGGGATTGCTGCGATCGCCAAGAGCCAATACCGTCTGGACAACACATAATGAAAGAACGCCATGCCGCACGACGCGCTTGAAGCCGGTCCGGGCAAGCTCGCCCCCGCGGAGGCCCGCAAGATCACCGGTCATGTCACCCGGCTGTCGGTGATGGTGGCCGCGACGCTGGTCATCGCCAAGCTGATCGCCTGGATCCTCTCAGGCTCCATCGCCATGCTGGCGTCGCTGGCGGATTCCTCGCTGGACCTGGTGGCGTCTCTGACGACGTTTTTCGCGGTGCGCTATGCAGCGACCCCGGCGGATGCCGAGCATCGTTACGGCCATGGCAAGGCGGAAGCGCTGGCCAGCCTGCTGCAAGCCCTGCTGGTGGCCCTCTCCGCAGGCTATCTGATCCATGAATCCTGGAACCGGTTCGTTGACCCCCAGCCTCTGGATGCAGGCGCGATCGCGTTATCGGTCATGGGGCTGTCCATCGCCCTGACGCTGGGGCTGGTCTGGGCGCAGACGCGCGCGGTGAAGCAGACCGGTTCGCTCGCTGTGACGGGTGACCGGGCGCACTATTTCGCCGATCTCAGCTCGAACATGGTAGTCGTGGTCGGCCTCGTGCTGGCGCTGGTGGGAATCGAGCGCGCCGACCCGATCATGGGCTTCATCGTGGTGCTGTGGCTGTTCTGGACAGCCTTCACGGTGGGGCGTGAGGCGATCTCCGCCCTGATGGACCGGGAGCTGCCCGATGAAGAGCGCGAGCAGATCAAGGCGCTGGCCGCGGACGATCCGCGGGTCCTGGGCGTGCACCAGCTGCGTACGCGCGCCTCGGGGCCGTTCATCCATATCCAGATGCATATGGAGCTGGAGCCCGAGCTGACCCTGACCCAGGCCCACGCCATACTGGTGGCGGCCGAAGCGCGGGTGATGGCGGCCTATCCGGCGGCTGACGTGCTCATTCACCCCGATCCCAAGGGGCGTGCGGCCCCGCATGGCAATGCCTATTTCGGCCGGGACGGCGCGTCGAGTGCAGGTCCAGCGGATGATCCGGCTTAAGCCATGGGCCGATAACGGTTAGGGTGGGGCCATGCGTATCTTGCACCATTGGCCCCTCGATCCCTGGTCCCGACAGGTCCGCCTCGCGCTCGCCGAGAAGAAGCTCGATTTCGAGGCCGAGTATCAGCGTTTCTGGGATTTGCCGGATGATCTGGTCGCGCTCAATCCCACCGGTCTGCCCCCGGTCCTGGTTGAAGAGACCGACAAGGGGCGAACGGCCCTGTGCGAGACCCGGGCGATCCTGGAATATCTGGAAGAGACCCATCCCGACCCCGCGCTGTTGCCGGGCGGCGCGGCGGACCGCGCCGAGGCGAGGCGGCTGGCGGCCTGGTTCGATGTGAAGTTCAACGCCGAAGTGAACGCCTATCTGCTCCATGAAAAGCTGGAAAAGCGGGTGCAGTCGCTCGGCGCGCCGGACATGGAGGCGATCCGGATCGGCCGCGACATGCTGCGCTGGCATCTCGACTATATGTGCGGGCTGCTTGATCAGCGCGACGGTCTGGCCGGGCCGCGATTCACGCTGGCCGATCTTGTCGCTGCGGCGCACCTGTCCTGTGTCGATTATCTGGGCGATATGCCGTGGGATGATTTCCCGGCGGCGAAGGCCTGGTACCAGCGCATCAAGTGCCGCCCGTCCTTCCGAGGCATTCTGGCCGATCGCCTGCCGGGCTGCCCGCCCGTGGATGGCTATCAGGATCTGGATTTCTAGACATGACGACGCCGGACGAGCAGGCCGAGCGGGTCAAGGCGCTGGCGCTGGAGGCCGGCTTTTCCGTCGTGCGCGTCACTCGCGCCGATGAGCCGTGGGAGGCCGGAGAACGGCTCAAGCGCTTTGTCGGCGAGGGCCGGCATGGCGATATGGCGTGGATGGAAGACACGCTGGAGCGCCGCGCTCACCCCACCCATATGTGGCCGGATGCGAAATCGGCGGTGGTGGTGGGGCTCGATTACGGGCCCGAGCACGATCCGCTGGAGATCCTGGACCGGCGCGATGAAGCCGCCATCAGCGTCTATGCCCAGAACAAGGACTATCACGACGTCCTGAAAAAGCGCCTCAAGCGTTTTGCGGGCGCGTTTCACCGCGAAACCGGGGCCGAGGTGAAGGTGTTCGTCGACACCGCGCCCCTGATGGAAAAGCCGCTGGCGCACAAATCGGGCCTCGGCTGGCAGGGCAAGCACACCAATCTCGTCAGTCGCACCCATGGCAGCTGGCTGTTTCTGGGGGTGATGCTGACCGCGGCGGAGCTGGCGCCCGATGCGCCCGAAACCGACCATTGCGGCTCGTGCCGGGCCTGTCTGGATATCTGCCCGACCAACGCCTTTCCCGCGCCCTACCAGATCGATGCGCGGCGCTGCATCTCGTATCTGACCATCGAGAACAAGGGCCCGATCCCGCTCGAGTTCCGTAAGCCGATGGGCAACCGGATCTATGGCTGTGATGACTGTCTGGCGGTGTGTCCGTGGAACAAGTTCGCGCAAGCCAGTTCAGAAGCGGCGTTTCACCCGCGCGAAGCGCTGACCGGGCCCAAGCTGGCCGAGCTGGCGACGCTGGATGATGCGGCGTTTCGCGAATTCTTTCGCGGCTCGCCCATCAAGCGGGTGGGCCGGGACCGGTTTGTCAGAAATGTTCTGATCGCGCTGGGCAATAGCGATGACCGCGCGTTGGCGGACAAGGCGGTCGCCTTGCTGGATGACCCTTCAGAGCTTGTGCGCGGCGCGGCGATCTGGGCGCTGGCGCAGCTGGACCGGGTGCGGTTTGACGCCGAGAAGACGCAACGGGCCGGCATCGAGGCCAGCCCGGACGTGCGTCTTGAATGGCGGAGCGCCTAGGCTTCGCCGATGCGCGGCGGGCCGCCCTGGTCGGCCTGGCTGGGGCCAAAGGCGCGATTGAGCAGATTCGTACTGTCCTGCGCCAGCTCGACCGCTTCGGTCAGGTGCTCGAGCACTTTGACGTTATTGGCCAGCACATGCAGCGCCTCGGGACGCAGATCATTGGAGATCTTGGTGCAGCGGATCAGCACATCCGCGCGCAATTCGATCAGGATGTCTTCCAGCTTGCGACCGGTCGGGTTTTCTTCAGACACCAGATAGCGGGTCATGGCCGCCTCCGTGATTTACAATCAGAGCCTGAAGTCTGCCCCAACACCCCCTCATTTTTAGTAAACGCAGGGGGGTGGCCTTGAAGCGCAAGCGGTTTGCGGCCAGCTTTCAGGCCAGACACCAAGGAGGACATGATGGCGGATAAAATTGGCGCACAGACCCTGATCGATCAGCTTGCCGGCTGGGAAGCCGTCGAAAAACGGGATGCGGTGCGCAAGGTCTTCAAGTTTGACGACTTCAAGAGCGCTTTCGCCCTGATGACGCAGGTGGCGATGAAGGCCGAGCAGATGGACCATCACCCTGAATGGTTCAATGTCTACAACACTGTGGATGTGACGCTCTCCACCCATGATGCGGGCGGAGTGACCCAGCTGGACCTTGAGCTGGCGCAATTCATCGAAGAACGCGCGGCGGTCCTGAACAAGAGCTAGGCCCTTGGGGTCAGGTGGCGTGAACGATCACCGTATCGAGCACCACCGTCGCCTGGCCCGGTCCGATCACACGATCGGTCTCTTCCTGCAACAGGCGCGCGATGATGTCCGCATCCGGGATCTGGCCCCAGCGATACATCCGGCCCGAATAGAGCAGCATGGCCTGCGAATAGGCGTCGCGCAGCCAGATCTGGCGCTCGGCGATCACCTGGCGCGTGCGGCTGTGCGGCGCATCCAGCGCCAGGCCCACCTGCAACAGGCCCCGCATGCGGAAATCGGCTTGCACCGAGGCGCGTACCGGTTCCATGCGGACATAGCTGTTGGCGTGGCTCAGGGTGCGGCCCATGGATTCTTCGGGCGCTTCTTCCGCCGGAGGCGCACTGCCGCCGCCCCCGCCCAGAGCCCATGCCGGAGCCGCGCCCAGAAGGGCGCATGTGAGTCCCAGACCCAGAATGTGACGCAAGGTTTTCATAGCGCTCAGACTACGCTGTCGAGGTAAAGAAATCGTATGAACACGCTTGCTCTCGGCCTTGTGTGATCTAGCATTGAGGGCTTGTGACCTTGAGGGGGTATGGAATGAAACAAGTTCTTCTGGCGACATCGGTTTTCTGCGCCGCCATGATTGCGGGACAGGGCGCGGCCCACGCTCAGATCGCCGAGGGCTCTCAATCCAGCCCTGTGCCGCGCAATTATGTCGCAGGCGGCGCGGCCATGCTGCCTGACTATGCCGGATCAGACGATTACCGCGTCATTCCGTTCGGCGCGGCGCGCTTTGAACTGGGCGGCGTCTCCTTCCGCACCAACGGACCGGGTCTGGCGGCCACGCTTTACGAAACCGGTCCGTGGGAACTGGGCGCCTATGTGCGCTGGTCCGGCGGTCGAGACGACGTGGAGGATGAGATCGTCGACCGTATGCGGGATGTGGATTCCTCCCTCATCACGGGCGGTTATGTAGATCTGACCTTGGCCGAGAACGTGCTGGCGGAGCGCGATCGGTTCGGCATTGGTGTGGATGCAGGCCTTGATGCGCTGGGTAATTTCGACGGCATCGCCTGGAGCGCCTCGGCCGATTACGGCGTCATGGTCTCCCGCGGCGTCTTCGCGGCGCTGTCCGCCTCTGTGAGCGGGTTTTCAGACGATTATGCCGACACCTTGTTTTCTGTGGATGCCGTTGACGCCGCCGCGACCGGCCTGTCGCTCTACACCGCCGAGGGCGGCGTGCGCGATGTGGGCGTGACGGCCATACTGGATGTGGCGGTGAGCCGGAGCTGGTCGGTGACCGGCGTTGCGGGGTATTCGCGCCTTCTGGGCGATTACGCGGACAGCCCCATCGTTGCCGAACGCGGCAGCGAGGATCAGGTCTTTCTCGGGCTCGCGATCGGTCGCCGTTTCTAGGGTTTTGAGATGACGAACTGGACGCGCCGCCTTCGGGCGGCGTTGTCGTTTGTTGCTGAAATCAAAGAGGATCTGGTGGAGCCGAGGGGAATCGAACCCCTGACCTCGTCATTGCGAACGACGCGCTCTCCCAACTGAGCTACGGCCCCGTTCCAGAGACTGGGGAGGTACGTATCACGTCCGCGATTGTCAAGCATGGACGCCACCGACATATGATTGACGTTTGCGTAAACTGCGCTTCGTTATAAAACATGCGCATGGATGAGGGGTCAGGGCATACGGAGGGGACACACCTCCATCTGTTCGGCATGGGAGAACACGCGCAGAGCGTGTTTTTCCAGATGCTGTCCCATAGCCTGATCTTCCTGGCCTATGCGCTGATCGCCGGCACGCTGATCTGGCAGATGCGCTGCAACAAATCCCTCCTGCGTCTGAAGATGGTGCGGTCCATCACGGTGCTTGCCGCCCTGGCGGCGATCGCGCATCTGGCGCGGCTTGTCTCGATCAACACGCCCCACCCGGTCATAGACGGCATGGTCTATCTGACCAGCGCGGCCTTCGGCCTCTGCGGCGCGATCCTGCTCTGGTACTGGATGCCGCAAATGCTGGCCATGGCGCAGGAACGACGTCTGACGCCCGTAAACACGGTCAAGCGCGAGGATTATCAGGCGCTCCAGAAGAAGATCGAGAACACCCATGCCGGGCTGCAGCGCTTCGCCACCGCCGCATCCCACGATCTGCGCGCGCCCTTGCGCCATATTTCGGTGTTCGCCGGCCTGATTGAACGCGAGGAAGCCGACACGCTCAGCCCCACTGGCCGCGATTATCTTGAACGCCTGAACGGGTCGGTGGAGCGGATGCAGGACCTGACCAGCGCGCTGGTTGAATATGTGCGCGCCATCAGTGCGGATCATGATCCTGTCCGGCTCGATCTGAAGGCGGTTCTCAAGACCGTCCGGGATGCGATGAAGGTCGAGATCGACAGCCAGGGCGCGCAGATCGAGATCGCCCCCCTGCCGGTGGTCTGGGCGGATGAGCGCTTGATGACCCTGGTCTTCAGTCATCTGCTCGATAACGCGCTTAAATTCTCCAAGGACGTTCCTGTTGTGCGGATCTATGCGCGCGGCGTCGAGGACGGCTGGGTGGAGATCGTGGTGGAGGATGACGGGCCCGGCATCGATCCGCGCCAGAGCGAGATGATCTTTGACGTGCTGTTCCGCATGTCCACCGGACCGGTCGAGGGCGTGGGGCTGGGCCTGGCCTTGTGCAAGCACATAATAGAGGCGGATGGCGGCCGGATCTGGCTCGATACGGGATATGAAAACGGAGCCCGCTTCGTGATGACGCTGCCGGCAGCGCCCTGAGCGTGAGCGAAGCTGCTTGTCAGCCCGGGCCGGTGAGGGCTAGACCAGCATGAGTGAGAAGAGTTTCGAACGAGAGCGCTGACACCCATGGAATACATGTCTCTGGCGCAGGTCCTTGTGTACCTGTTCATCCTGATCCCCCTGCAATTGCTGGTCTATGTCATCTTTGTCGGGGTGATCCTGAGCTGGCTGATCTCGTTTAACGTTGTTAATCCGAACAATCAGCTTGTCAGCACGATCTGGCGTCTCACCGGCACGATCACCGAGCCCTTGCTGCGGCCGATCCGTAATATTCTGCCGCCCCTGGGCGGTCTGGACCTGTCGCCCCTGGTTCTGCTTCTGGTGATCATGTTCGTTCGTAACTGGCTGATCCTCGGACAGATCTTCCCCCGGCTGGGCTGACACCATGCCGGCGCAGACGGTCGAGGACGGTTTGCGCCTGTTCGTCAGGGTCCAGCCCAAGGCTGCGCGCGCTCATCTCGGCGGCGGGCGCGAAGGGGCTGATGGCCGGGTGCGGCTGGTCGCCAAAGTCCGATCGGCGCCGGACAAGGGCGCAGCCAATACCGAGCTGTGCGCGCTCATCGCCAAGGCGCTGGGCGTGCCCAAATCCACCGTCAGCGTCATTGCGGGCGCGACCCAGCGGGAGAAAACCCTTCTGGTGCGCACAGCCGCGACAAATCCGCTGCTTGACGTGGTCTCGGGCTTGCTCCATCACCCCGGCTCATGACCGACATCATCACGCCCTCCCGTGCGACCGCCAAGCTGATTGACGGCAAGGCCGCCGCCGCCGCTGTTGACGCCGCCGCCGCTGATGGCGCGCGTCAGCTTGAACCGCAACTGGGCCGCGCGCCTTGCCTGGCCGTTGTTCTGGTGGGCGAGGACCCTGCAAGCCAGGTCTATGTGCGCAACAAGGTGCGCCGGACCGAAGCGGCGGGCATGCGTTCGGTTGAGCATATCCTGCCCGCCGATGTCAGCCAGGCCGACCTGCTCGCTTTGGTGCGCGGGCTCAATGAAGATGACGGCGTGGACGGCATTCTCGTCCAATTGCCGCTTCCCAAGGGCCTGGATGAAACCGAAGTGGTCCAGACCATTCGTCCCGACAAGGATGTGGACGGGCTGACCGCGCAAAGCGCCGGCGCCCTGGTGCTGGGCGCGCCGGGCATGCGGCCCTGCACGCCGTCGGGCAGCGTGTTCCTGGCCAAACAGGCTCTGGGCGATCTGTCGGGCAAATCCGTCGTGGTGATCGGACGCTCCATTCTGGTGGGCAAGCCGGCCGCACTGCTCTTCCTGGCGGAAAACTGCACGGTCACGCTGGCGCACTCGCGCACGCGCGATCTGCCAGCGGTCTGTCGCGAGGCGGATATCATCATCGCCGCCGTGGGCCGTCCAAACCTCGTTAAGGGCGATTGGATCAAGCCGGGCGCGTGCGTCATCGATGTGGGAATCAACCGGGTCGAGAGCGAGACCGGCAAGGGCCGTCTGGTCGGTGATGTTGATTTTGACCAGGCAATTGAAATCGCAGGTTTTGTCACGCCGGTCCCCGGAGGGGTCGGCCCCATGACAATCGCCATGTTGCTCGCCAACACGGTTGCGGCGGCTGCACGGCGTGCTAGCTTGCCGGTGCCCGCATCCGTCGGTGATGTTTTGCCGGGTTAAAACCTGATTAAGCATACATCCGGTAGTTTAGTGCCCATCTGGAGAGGACCATGCCGCAACCCCTGTCTGTCCTTCATGTTGAAGATGACTTCGCGGACGCGATGTTGCTCCAGCATGCGCTCTGCGACGCCGGGGGCTATGACATGGATCTGCAGGTGGTGCGCACGCTTCATGACGCGCGTCAGAAGCTGTCCCGCCAGTCCTATGACCTGATCATCGCGGATTTGCGCCTGCCCGATTCCACCCAGCCCAAGGACACTGTTGGGCTGTTGGAGCGACAGGCCAAGGGCACGCCGATCCTGGTGCTGACCGGGGCGGCCAATGTGCAGCCCGACTGGGCGGGAGAAGCCGTCAAGTTTCTGGACAAGAACGACTATTTCCAGAAGGGTCTCGACGAAAAAAGTCGCGAATTGCTGTTCTGGGTGCAAAGCGCCGCCGGCAGCGCCCCGTCAGACGGCGTCGTTCTTGACGACATGACAGGCACCTTCAAGATCTGATGGTGCGCATGTCCTTCTAAAGACTGGCCAGTCCTCTGGCGCAGCCTATCTGCGCGTATATGGCAAGTTTATCGACTTTTCCCGAAGGCTATCGCGCCCTGATCGTTGGCGCGTCCGGCGGTGTGGGCCGCGCGCTGACCGAGCAGCTTGTGGATGACCCGCGCTCCGGCGCCGTGTACGCGGCCAGCCGGTCCGCGGTCTCCATCACAGGCGCGCACGCCCTGAAGCTGGATTTCGATGCGCCCGATTCCATCAAGGATGCGGTCGCCGCCGCGTCAGAGACCGGGCCCCTGCATCTTGTGGTCGTGGCCACCGGCGTGCTTGTGGACGAGGCGGGCCGAGGCCCGGAAAAGACCTGGCGGCATATCGACGCTGCGTACATGTCCGAGCTTTTCCGGATCAATACGATCGGTCCGGCGCTGATTGCGGGTCATGCTCTGGACGCTTTGGCGCGCGGGAACAAGGAAACGCCGGAGAAAGCGGTCTTCGCAGCGTTGTCGGCGCGGGTGGGCTCGATCTCGGATAACCGTCTGGGCGGCTGGCACAGCTATCGCGCCTCCAAGGCGGCCCTCAACCAGATCCTGAAGACCTGCGCCATCGAACTGGCGCGCAAACGCCCGCATGCGGCGTGCATCGGGCTGCATCCGGGCACGGTGGACACGGGGCTGTCAGAGCCGTTTCAGGGCAATGTGCCCGAGGGCAAGCTCTTCACGCCGGCCTATAGCGCTGAACGCCTGCTCGATGTGATCGACCAGGTGCGGCCCGAGCAGAGCGGATGCGTTTTTGACTGGGCGGGCGAGATTATCGATCCTTAAGGGCTTGAGCTTTTGCGTCTGAAGCGTTTTCCTGCCTGACAAATGACTCAGGGAGGACACTCATGACCGGCCATATCGATCCCGAACGCGAAGCCTTCAAGCTGTTCAAGGAACTGCCGCGCGACGAGCCCATACAAATGCTCAATCTTCTGCGTCTGCGCGAGAAGGCTGCCTATCCTGACGGCCGTGATGTGAGTGGATTTGAAGCGTACAAGACCTATGGCCAGACGTCGGGGCCGGTGTTCAAACGCGTGGGCGGGACCATTGTCTGGCGCGGCGCGCCCAAGTTGACCCTGATCGGTCCGTCCGAGGAAAACTGGCACCTGTCCTTTGTCGCCGCCTATCCCAGCGCGGCCGCCTTTCTCGAAATGGTCACCGACCCGGTCTATCAGAACGAGGCGGTGCCGCACCGTCAGGCCGCCGTGCTCGACAGCCGCCTGATCCGGCACACGCCGCTTGATCTGATTTCCGAATTCAGCTGATCTATTCGCTCAGCAATCCCAGCTGGATCGCCATGCGCACAAGGTGAGAGAGGCTGCGCGCCTGCATCTTCTCCACCACCCGGGCGCGATGGATTTCGACCGTCCGGGCGCTGATCCCCAGCTTGTGGGCGACGACCTTGTTGGGGTGGCCATAGGCCACTTCGACCAGGACTTCGCGTTCGCGCGGCGTCAATTGATCAAAGCGCTCCTTCAGGGCTGTGAGCGCCTGGCTGGCTTCAGCCTGTTGCTGGCCGGTCTGGACCGCCAGCTCGACGCTTTCGAACAGGCGCTCCTCGTCATAGGGCTTCTCGATGAAGTCGAGGGCGCCGGCCTGCATGGCCCGGACCGCCATGGGCAGATCGCCATGACCGGTGACAATGATGACCGGCAGGGTCGACTGGCGGTTCACAAGTTCTTCCTGGACTTGCAGGCCTGACAGGCCGGGCATTCTGACATCCAGCACCGCGCAACCCGCCCAGTCGGGGGAGTAGGCCTCCAGAAACGTTTCGCCATTCTCGAAGGTCTGAACATCATGGCCCGCCGACAGCAGCAGGGCCTCAAGGGATTCCCGCGCCGCCGCATCATCGTCAACGACGTACACCATGGTTGAAATCTCGCTCATGCCTTGTCTCCTGGCGTAATGACGGGCAGGGAAAACCGGAACACCGCGCCGCCGTCCGGGCGGTTTTCCGCGGTGATCGCGCCGTCATGGTCTGAAATGATGGAATGACAGATGGACAGTCCGACCCCCATGCCGTCGGACTTGCTCGTATTGAAGGGCTGAAACAGGCGCGCCTGCTGGGTGTCTGACAGGCCCGGCCCCTGATCGGCCACCTCGACCCAGATCTGCTCCTGGCTGCTCCAGCACGCCACATTGATCGCGCCGCCGCCATGCTCGCTCATGGCTTCCGCCGCATTGCGGATCAGGTTGAGCAGCACCTGCTGGATGTTCACCCGCTGCAGCAGGGTGTGAGGCACATCCGGATCGAGCTCGCAGGACAAGGACAGGCCCGCCGCCGAGACGGCCGGCTCGATCAGCGGCAAGGTGTCGTGAATGACGTCATAGGGGCTGGCGAACTCGGTTTCGGATTCGCCCTTGTCCAGGAAGGTGCGCAGGCTGCGAATGATCTCGCCGGCCCGCGCCGCCTGGGACATGGCCTTTTCAACCATCTGCACGGTGCGGGACTCGCCTTCGAACTCGGTCTTGGACAGGCGCCGGGCCGCGCCCAGATAATTCATCACCGCTGACAGGGGCTGGTTCAGCTCATGGGCCATGGCGGACGCCATCTCTCCCATGGCGCTGACCCGGGAGACATGGTGCAGCTCGCTCTGCAGGGCGCGGGTGCGCGCCTCCATTTCGCGACGCACGCGCAAATCGGTCGCCAGCACCAGAAGACCCGTGCGGTCTGCATACCGGATACGGCTGGCCGACAGCCGGACCGGAATGCGTTCTCCGGTGGCGGTGATGGCGTAGGAGGTTTCGGTTTCCGCCGCGCCTTCGCGCTGGACCTTGTCCCAGAAGGCGGGGATTTCGCCGGGCGCGCCGATAAACAGGTCCTCGGCGCGCAAACGTCGCAATTGCACTTCGTCATAGCCAAAGAGCGCGCAGGTGCGCTTGTTTTCATCCAGGACGTAACAGGTTTCCGCATCAATCAGGAAACCGGCCGCGTTCGAGCCATCGAACATCGCGCGATAGCGTTGCTCGCTATCGCGCAAATCCTGCTCGGCGCGCTTGCGTTCGGTGATGTCGCGGAAGGAGACCACAGCGCCCGCAATCTTGCCGCCATCCCAGATGGGCGTGGAGACGTATTCGACCGGAAAGCTGGTGCCGTCCTTGCGCCAGAACACATCGTCATAAATGCGGTGCACCTTGCCGTCGCGCGTGGCTTCGTGAATGGGGCATTCCGTGCCGGGGAAATGGGAGCCGTCCGGGCGCGAATGATGCACCAGCTTATGCAGGTCACGGCCCACCATCTCCTCGACCGTGTATCCCGACATGCGGGCTGCGGCCGGGTTCACGAAGGTGGAAATGCCCTGGCAGTTGATCCCGTAAATGCCGTCGCCGGACGCCATCAGGATCAGATCACGCTGCCGGCGGAACACATCCGCCGGATCAGCGTTCTGGCCGGTCCCTGCTTCAGACATGAATGCGCCCCCTCATCGTGCGTCTCACACCAGAAACTTAAGGTCAGAGGAGAAGGTGGGATAGGCGTAAGTCATGGTGGCCAGCTCGGTTGCGGTCAGCTGGGTCTTCATCGCCAGCGTAAACAGATGGATGACTTCCTCTGCGCCGTGGCCCGCCAGATGAGCGCCCAGAATGCGATCGGTCTCAGGATCGATCAACACCTTGGCGAACGCGACCTGCTCGGCATAGGTCTTCGCCGACCGCCAGTCGCGCAAGTCATTGACCTTCACCACCGGCTCCAGACCCGCCGCTTTGGCGCCGGCTTCATCCAGGCCGACGCTGGCGATGGCGGGCACGGTGTAGACCGCAGAGGGGATGGAGGAATAGTCCGGGCTTTGCTGGGCGTCATGGATGGCGTTCTCGCCGACGATGCGGCCTTCATAGCTCGCCACCGGGCTGAGTTGCGGTGAAGCCGCCAGCGCGTCCCCGGCCACATAGACGCAAGGATTGGTCAGGCTGCGCAAGGTCACGTCCACGTCAATATGACCGCGTTCGGCCCGGATGCCGGCGGCATCCAGATTCAGAGCCTCCACCGCAGGGCGGCGCCCGGCGCCGTTCACGACCAGATCGGCGCTCAGCGACAGGGTCTCGCCATTGATGACGACGTCCACAGTGCGGTGCGGGCCTTCTTCGCGGATCGCCTTGACGTTGACGCCGGTATGGATGGTGACGCCGAGCGAGCGCGTATACGCGATGAGCGTGTCCACCATGTCCGGGTCGAGACGCGGCAGAACCCGCGGCGCGGCTTCGAGAATGGTGACCTTGGCGCCCGCGCGCACCATGACATGGGCGAATTCGAGCGCAATCACGCCGCCGCCTACGAACACGACTTCTTCAGGCAGGTGTTCCAGGGTCAGAAGATCATCGCTGGTGGCCGTGAGCGCCCAGCCCTCAATCGGAAGCTGGGCGGGTCTGGAGCCGGTGGCGATGACGATCTTGTCGGCGGTGTAGGTTTCGCCATCAACGGACACCGAGTTGGCGCCAGTGAAGACCGCTTCGCCCGTCACCAGCGTCATCCCGCGACTGGTGATGGAGGAGCGAAACATGTCGGGCACGCCCTCCACAAAGGTCCGCTCGCGCTTGATCAGCGCAGGCCAGTCCAGCTTGACCTCGCCGACGGAAATGGCGTGATCGCTGGCTCGCGCGATGGCGTCCAGATTGGCTGCGGCGGCGACCAGCACTTTCTTGGGCACGCAGCCGCGAATGGCGCAGGTGCCGCCTACATCGCCAGATTCCACCAGGGTGACGGATTGGCCGGCGCGCTGGGCGACGCCAGCGGCGGCCATGCCGGCATTGCCGGTGCCCAGAACAAGAAGATCGGAGTGATGGGTCATGAGGGGCTCCAGGGGAAGATCAGGCCGAGCTGCGCACACCGGCGCGACGCAGGGCTTTGACTTCTGAAAGCAGGTCCAGAAGCCGGTTCTGAAGAATGTCGGTGGGATCGAAATTGCGATCGGTGAAGCAGTGATAGCGCATGACCGACCGCGCCAGCGCGAAGCCGATCGCGGCCGAGGCCAGGGTGAGCAGGCTCAGGGGCGCTGCGAAATTCCACCCCCAGAACCGGATCACGAGTGCGCTCAGCACAAGTCCCGCAGCCAGACTGACCAGCGTCAGGGCCGCCAGCGAGAGGCCGGCCCAGTCCCGGTCGCGCTGAATGACTTCCACATGGCGCCATTCAAAGACCACGTCCTTGACGCCTTCAATGACGTACTGGTCTTCATCACGCGCCAGACGCTCGGCTGCGATCGAGGCGCGCATGTTCACGCGTCGGAACAGGCGGTCGAGCCCGGTATGGGTTTCCAGCCAGACCGCGCCCTCGCTCAGCGCCAGGACAAGCGCGCTCGCCCCCGCCGCGATCAGTACTGCAGCGCGCACTTCCTGGCCCAGGGCGAGCAGCGCCACGACCAACAGGGCATAGACCACAAGGGCTGCAGGCAGGGTCAGGGCGTGCAACAGCATCCAGCGCCGATAGGCGCGTTCAAACCGGAGATCTGCGGGCTGTGCGGGACGGGGCATGACGGGGCTCCCAGAGGGAGGCGACGGGACTAGAGCCGCCGCTCCTCCTCCTTGATCGGTATGTCGTTGACGCTGGATTCGCGGCGCGCCATCAGCCCGTCGCGATCGAATTCCCATTGTTCATTGCCATGGGAGCGGAACCACTGACCGCTCGAGGCGTCCTGCCATTCATAGAAAAAGGCGACGGAGATCCGGTTTCCGGTGAAGGCCCACAAATGCTTCTTGAGCTTGTAGTCGGCTTCGCGGGCCCATTTGTGGCGCAGGAAGGCCTTGATGGCCTCGCGACCCTTGAAGAACTGGTCGCGATTGCGCCATTCGGAGTCTTCGGAATAGGCGAGCGCCACGCGCTCGGGATCACGGCTGTTCCAGGCGTCTTCTGCGAACTGGACCTTGGCGCGCGCGGTTTCCGCCGTGAACGGGGGGACGAGTTTCGGGGTCATCATTTTCTTGTTGTTCTTGAAGCTGAAAGAGGGTCCGGCGGAGATGGGGGCGAACCGCCGGACCCTCAGGTGACCCGACCCGTGTGGAGGGGCAGACAACACGGGTGCGGGGTGGGTTAGCGGCTGTAGGCCGCGGTCATGGCGGCGACGGTCTCGTCGGTGTCGCCCACATGGTTTGCGATCATGCGGAAATTGGTCATGGCGGCGGCGTAGCCGTCATAGCCGGGCACCTGGGCGGCGGCGGTGGCGTCTGTGACCACCAGCACTTCAAACCCCTGCTCGATCAGCTCGCGCATATGGGATTCGGTGCACAGGTTCGCCGACATGCCCGCCAGGATCACGCGGTCCACATTCTGCTTGCGCAATTGCAGGACGAGATCATTGGTCTCGGGGCCATAGACCTTGTGCGGGGAGGTGACGACGGTGTGGTCGTGCTCGATATGCGGACGGTACTCTTCCAGCCAGTCCGCACCGGAGCCTTCAAAGCCTTCAAGGTTCAGCGGGCCGGCGCGATCGAACATGCCGATCTGGTGCATCAGCGCCTCCAGGGCGCCCTCGAACCGCCATTCATGGTCGTGCTCGAAATAATAGTGCGGGGACACGAACACCGGCATGCCCACATCATGGGCGGTTTCGAACAGGCGGCCGATATTCTCGACCGTGCCGTTCTCGGTGACGTTTTCACCGACAACGCCCCAGGTCACGCCATCGGGGCTGAGAAAGTCGTTTTGCGGGTCGGTGACGACGAGAGCGGTGATGCCGGGCTCGATCTGCATGCCCGGATCGGGCAGCTGCGCCAGGGCCTGGCCGCTGAACAGCGCCACGCCGGCGGCGGCGCCGAGAAGCACGGAGCGGGAGACGGTTTTAAAAGCACGCATGGTCGTATCCTTTGTTCTGTGAGCAAGGAGCGCCGGGGGGAGGCGGTGACTGCTCTGGAACGACAGATACGCAAGCAAGCGAGCCGGGATAATTCGTTTTTGTGCCTAAGGGGAAACCCCTATGATGCGCTTTCGACAACCTGATCTTTACCCAACTGCGCTTTGATGAACGGGTTCAAAGGGGGGCGGCTTGAGCGGTCTTTTTGAAATTCTGATCGCCCTGACCAGTTTGACGGCCGGTCTGGTTCTGTATCTCAACCTGCGTCACACGACCCGGCTGCGGAAGGGCAGTCGCTTCGTGGTCAGCGGGCTGGTGGTGATCGGCGTGTCGGCCCTGATCGATTCCAGCAATGGTTTCGTGCCCTACGAACCGGGCCAGCTCGAGCCGACCCACGACCTGATCGAGGCGATTTCCTATATCGGCGATGCCATCGGTGTGTTCCTGATCAGTGTGGGCTTCTTCCGCTGGCTGCCGATGTTGCGCCGGGTCGATGCGGAGGTGCGGGCTCGGGAAACCGCCGAGCAGACCCTGCTGCAGACGCTGGAGCGCTCTCGCCAGCTCAACCAGCTCAAGCGCGAGCTGGCCCAGGACCATCTCAACAATGGATGGGATTACGACCTGATGACGCGCAAGGTCGTGGAACGCCTGGTGGCGTCTCTGGATGCGGATGAAGCGTGCCTGTGGCTGTTCACCCAGGATCGCACAGCCTTGCAGCTTCAATGCGCCTGGTCGCGGTCCGAAGGCGAACGGCTTAAGCGCGAGCCGGTCACCCAATTGGGTGCGCCGGACGCGTTCGACTTTGTGATCAAGGGCGGCTTCGTCGAAGTCAGTGATCTGCGCAGCGCCGGATCTGTCGAGCGCCGTCTGGGCGGGGCGCTTCATGCCGCGCAATCGGGCGCGTTATTGGCCGCGCCGGTGGTGCAGCAGGACAGCGTGAGTGGGGTGCTGAGCGTCTACAAAGGGGGCGAGCTTCATGTCTGGACCCCGGAAGAGCTGTCTCTGATCTACGCGCTGGCCAATTACATCGTGGTCGCCGAGCTGGTTCTCAATGCGCGCAAGCTGACCCAGAGCGCCCGCGACGCCCAGGCGGTTGCTGAGCGCACCAATGAAGCCAAGACGGAATTTGTCGCCAATGTGAGCCATGAACTGCGCACCCCGCTGAACGGCATGCTGGGCCTGGTTCGTCTGCTGTCCGAGGCCGAGCTTGAAGCGCCCCTGAATGAACAGGTTGCGCTGCTGAAAGTGGCGAGCGATCAGTTGATGAGCCTTCTCAATGACTTGCTCGACCTATCAAAGCTGGAAGCGGGGCGGTTCCAGCTCCAGCCTGAAACTGTGGATCCGGCGCGCCTGCTGACGGAGACCTGTCTTCTGTTCCACGCTAATGCCGAGGAAAAGGGATTGGCGCTTGAAGAGGCGTTTTCGGAATTGCCCGCTCAGGTCGAGATCGATGCGACCCGTCTGCGCCAGTGCGTGTCCAACCTGTTGTCCAATGCGATCAAGTTTACCGACACCGGGTCTGTCCGGCTTGAAGCCGGAGTTGAACGTCTCAATTCCGCCGCCTGCACGCTCAATGTCACGGTGTCCGACACCGGGCCCGGCATGACAAAAGACCAGCTCGACAAATTGTTTCACCGCTACGAGCAGGGCGGCGCCATGGGCGCCGTGGGCAAGAGCGGCTCTGGCCTTGGGCTTGTCATTACCCGGGAGCTGGCGCGCCGCATGGGGGGTGATGTCGCGGTGAAAAGCGCACCCGGGGAAGGCTCGCACTTCACCTTGAGCGTTGTGGCGCGTCTGACGAATGGCGGCGCGATTTCGGCGTCTGCGCCAGAAACGGTTCACGCCGAGCACGGGCGTTTGTCCGGCGCCCGCGTCCTCCTGGTGGATGACAACGCCATCAATCGCATGGTCGCCCGCTACATGCTCGAACCTGAAGGAGCGGCCGTCACGGAAGCAGAGTCCGGCGCGCAGGCTCTGTCCGTGTTTGAAGAGCAGAGCTTTGATCTGGTGCTTCTGGACGCCAGCATGCCGGTCATGTCGGGCGAGGAGACGCTTAAACGATTGCGTGCGCTGAACGACGCTGGCGCCAACACCCCGGTCATTGCGGTGACGGCGCATGCCGGCGCGGGGGAGCGGGCGCGCTTCCTGGCCATGGGGATGGACGACTATATCGCCAAACCCATTGATGAAGCCGAGCTGTTGGACACGTGTGAGCGCACCCTGAAAAAGCATCAACGCAAAACCGCCTGAGCGATTTGTGAGAACAGGCGCCGGACCACAGGTCCGCAAGCGCAACTGCGCGCCCGCAGCGACAGCGAGGATCGACCGAGCGGAGGCGAGGGAGAACAATAAAATGAGAGAAGAAATGGTGCCGCTTGCGTGACTCGAACACGCGACCTACGCATTACGAATGCGTTGCTCTACCAGCTGAGCTAAAGCGGCGCTCGGAGCAGGCGGAAGCCTGCCTCGGAGGGCGCGGAAACTAGCCTCGAACGGCGACGGGGGCAAGACGGTTTTGCCAGCTCACCTGCGTCAGGGCTGAACCTGGCCGAAGGCTTTGACCTTGTCCACGATCGGGGCGGCCAGGGCGTCGAAGAAATTGCTCAGATGATCCGCCGGGCGCGCCGCGGCGGCATCATTGCGGATCAGGATATCGGCGTATTCCTTGTTCGGCGAGGTCCACTCATGGTGCATGGGCCGCACGGTGCGCAGATACTGGTGCACCACCGAATGAGAGGTCCGGCCGCGTTCGTTCACATCGCGCAACAGGCGGCGGGCCAGCCGGATGTCATCGGGCGCTGAGACATAGACTTTCAGATCAAGACAATCGCGCACCCGTTCGTCACAGAACAGGTGGATGCCCTCCACGATGATCACGTCGGCGGGCGCGATGGAGCGTGTGTCGCTGCGCCGGCGGTGGATCGTGAAGTCATAGATCGGGCCCTTGATCGTCTTGCCGGTTTTGAGGGCCGCCAGATGCTTGGCCAGCAGCGCGTGGTCGCGCGATTGGGGATGGTCGAAATTGAAGTCGGACGGATCAAAGTCCGGTTTCGAGCCATGGTCCGCATAATAGTCGTCTTCGGACAGGACCAGCGCGCTCAGGGGCGCAGCGGCGCGAGCCGCCGATCGGGCAATCTCGGTCTTGCCGGAGGCGGAGCCGCCGGTGACGCCGATGATGAGACGGGGGCGAGCGGTATCAGATGCGGTCATGGGGCGCGAACAAGGCTAGGTGTCGGGATCAGAGGCGCCCGGATCATCCGGCGCCGGCCCGGGTACATAAAAGTTCGGGCCCTGTTTGTCGCCCGCTTCACTGCGCTTGGCGGATCGCTCTGCAGTGGGGCGCGCATCGATCAGGACGGTTTCGGGCGCAGCGGCGGCGGCGACTTCATACCGCTCATGGCGCGGATGGATCAGGACCGCGTCCCGGCCCCAGCTGTCCACCATGCGTTTCCAGTCTGCATCGGTGTAATTGAATGCCTGTCCGCCCTCGTCGATATCCGACCAGTCCGCCTCGGCCGGGGCATGGGAGGCACGCGCCATCCAGCGCTGGGCGTCTTCGGGCCGATCCTCCAGCCGGGCGAGGCGCGCCGCGAGCGCGCAGGCGCGGGCGGACACCGGGCTGGTATCGAGAACCGGGTTCAGGGCTGCGTGCGCGGCTTCGCGATTGCCTTGCTCCAGCGCCGTTTCCACCAGCAGCAAGCGACTCTCGCGATGATCGGGGTTGAGCGCCGCCAGACCGCGCAGCCGTTCGGCCCGCTTGGCCTTGGTGTCTGAGCGCCGCAAGGTCGCGAAAGCGCGTGCGAGCGCCGGGTGAGGCGCGGTCTTCCAGGCGTCTTCCAGTATGTCGACCGCCCGGCGATGGCGACGCTGTTCAGCGAGCAGACGTCCGGCCAGCTCGGCGGCCGGGGCGAAGGCGGGCGACGCCGAAGCGGCGCGGTCCGCGAGTTTCGCGGCGGTTTCGGGGTCGGTGTTTTCCAGGCGCCGAGCTTCGGCCGTCAGGAGGACGCCGCGCATGCGGGCGGACACGGCCCGATCCACATGACCGCGTCGCTCGCCCTCGGTGAGAGTGGCCTCGGCTTTCGCCCATTGGGCGGCGTTCACCTGAGCCTCGAAGAGCGCGTCAAACGCCCAGCGGGCTTGACCGGCCTGATCAAAGGCGTCCGAGGCATGGGTCAGCAGCGAGGGCGAGTCCGAGCGCGATTGCGCAATACCCACGAGCCCGCGCTGGGCCACCAGTCGCGTCTTGGCGTCCGCCAGCATGGCTTCATAATGGATTTGCGCGCTTTCCAGATCACCAGCGGCCTCGGCGGCGCGCGCCGCCAAAAGGCGCGACAAAGCTGGACGGTCCAGAAGGGCTTCTGCGCGGGCGGCCTGACGGACGGCGAGATCGCCCTGTCCGGCGGCCGAAGCGATCAGCGCGCGTTCGAGCGCGTCAAAGCCCTGATCACGGCGCCGGCGCAGGGAAAAGCGTTTCCAGGCATCCGGCGCGGACCAGAGCTTGGCGATGACCCACCAGGCGACCACCAGCACGAAGGCGGCGAGGATCAAAGCGCCCATGGCCAGCGCAAAAGGCGCTTCCAGCGTTTGGCCCAGGAACTCAATGGTCACCAGGCCGGGATTGAGGGTCAGGAACACGGCCAGGGTGGCGGTGAAGACGCAGGCGATGACGGCGAGGATGAGGCGGATCATGGTCTAGCGCTCCCCATTGGCGTCAGCCTGACGCGCCAGCGTCTGGCGCATGTCTTCTAGTGCGGCGTCCAGCGCTTCGCGTTTGCGGGCATCCACGAGCCAGGGCGCGAGCCCGGCGTCGGCGTCAATGCTGTCCGCGAGATTGATCGCGGCGCTCAGCTCGCCCTGTTCGAGATGGGTGAGGATCTGGTCGGCGATTCCCTGATCATCACCGGTGCGCCGCACCTCGATCACGCCCCAAAGGCGCTGGGTCTGGCCCAGGGCCTCGCGGACCTGCTGAGCGGGGAAGCTGTCGGCGAGATCATCCAGGGTTGGCGCGCCGGTGCGGGCCGCTTCGGTCAGGGCATTGATCTCACGGCGATCGGGCCAGACCTGGCTCAGCATGGCGTACTCCATGGCGAAGGGCTGGGAGTGCGCCGCAGCCTGGGCCAGATCGGAAAACGCCAGAGCCTGTCGGGCAAGACTTGTCGAGGCGGCCGGTGAAGCGGCGGCGCCCGTCTCGGCGGGCAGACCTGAAACCACAGCTTCAAGTGCTGCAAGACGCGAGGTCAGGCTATCCAGATCTCCCTGACCGTCTTGCAGGGCGCGGATATCGGCCTGCATGCTCGCGATGTCCCGTCTTAGGGACGAAATCTGGTCGGACGGCAGGCTGGCGCTTGTGTCATTGGAACCGGATGCCGACTGATTGCGCATCTGCTGAAGCGCGGATTGCGTGGTCTCCGCCGTGGCGAGCGCGGTCTCGGCGTCGCTGGCGATGGTGTCCAGCCGTCGTTCGATGGTGGACAACCGCGTGGTGACGGCGGACAGCTCAGTCGAGCCGCCGCTGGTCTCGATCGCTTCAAGATCATTGCGCAGATCGGCCACGTCGCGGATCAGCTGTTCAAACGCATCGGTGCGCAACGGGGCGCCCGCGGTGGTGTCCTCGACCGCTTCCAGACGGGCCTGAAGGGCGTTCAGCTGATCGGTAGTGACTGTCTGGTTTTCCAGCGCTTCGATCCGATTGACAAGCTCGGCATTGGGCGCCGTGTCGCCGGATGAGGGCGTATAATGGCCGATCAGCCAGCCGGCGCCGCCGCCCACGCCTGCCGCCAGAACGGTCAGGCCGATAAAGGCCAGGACGGGCGTCCCGCCCTTGCCCTTTGTGCTGGGCTTGGACTTTTTCGATTTCGACTTGGCGGTTGATCCGCCGCTATCGGGCGCGGGTTCGAACTCGGCGTCCACGGGTTCGGCGGCGTCAGGGCGGGATTTGTCGGCGCTCATACTGTCCTCGGGGCGCAGGGCCAAAGCATCGGGTGCGAGTCTAGGCTGCGTTGCAGCGCAGCGCCACCTCAAGCACGGGCTGAGGGGCGGTTTTCGAGTGCGTCAAACAGCGCCGCTTCATCCGGGCGCTTGGCGATCGTCAGCCTTGCAACGCCCAGGCTCTTCAAAGGTTCGGCGGCCGTCTCTGAGATGGCGATGAGGGGCGCCGCCCGCAGGGCTGCGACCTGTCCGGCGGCTTTGGCCAGGTCTGCAAACCGCTCCGCGCCCTTGGCGGAGTGGATCAGGACGCAAGCGCCCTCTGACAAGGCGGCCCAGACCGGGTCTGGCAGGGCCGGAACCGGCTCGGCGGCATAGAGAATTTCGGACCGGGCGCGAACGCCATGGGCGTTGAGCTCGGCGCTGAGATCGCCGGTCTGATCGACGCCGCGCACATGCAGGACCGCGCCTTCGGGCGCCCGCTCGCGGATCATCGCCAACAAGTCCCGTGCATCCCCGCTGGCGTTGTTGACCCGCTCGAAACCGGCCTCTCGCAACCGGTTGGCGGTGACATCGCCCACCGCAATGACGGGCAGGCGGCGCTCTGTCGTGGCGTGCGCCAGACAGCTGGCTCCAAACGGGCTGGTGACCGCGATCAGCCCCACGCCTTCAAGCGACAGCGTGACAGGTCTGGCCCTGAGGATCGCTGTGGCGGCGTTCAGGGCGTCAAACCCCCGATCTGACAGCGCCGTGCAGGTCCGCGTCGCGCCGGGTTCGGCGCGGGTTACAAGCACTTTGGGGCGCAGGATCGAGCTCATGGATCAGCCGGTTTCCGCCACGATGCGCGCCAGCGTGTCCCCGCCGGCGCGTTTCACCTCAAGGCCCAGTTCATAGCCCAGCAGGCGGGCCGCATCGGGGTCCAACTCGGGCAGTTGCGCGCGGGTTTCATTGCCCCAGCGTTTGGAGCCGTCGGGCATCAACGCTTCGCCGCGCAAATGCACTTCGGCGCCGTCCAGGGTCGCGTGCGCCGCGATCGGGGTGCGGCATGAGCCGTCGAGCGCTTGCAGGAAGCCGCGCTCGGCGGCGATGCAGATGCGGGTCGGCAAATGGTTGAGCGGTTCCAGCGCCTTGCGCGCCTCGACATCGTCCGAGCGGATCTCGATCCCCACTGCGCCCTGGGCGGGGGCGGGGATGACGGCGCTCAGTTCCAGCGGCGGCAATTCGCCCTGTTCACGGCCCAGGCGCCGCAAGCCGGCGCGGGCCAGGAAGGTGGCGTCCACCTCGCCCGAATTCAGCTTTTCAAGCCGGGTGTCCACATTGCCGCGCAACAGCACCACATTGAGGTCGGGGCGCAGCGCCAGCGCCTGGGACTGACGGCGGATCGAGGCCGTGCCCAGTGTCGCGCCCTCAGGCAAATCCTCGATGCGGCTGATCCCGTCGCGGGTCAGCAGCGTGTCGCGCGGATCCTCGCGTTCGAGAACGCAGGCGATTTCCAGGCCGTCGGGCAGGGCGGTGGGCACATCCTTCATGGAGTGCACGGCGAAGCGGGCCTTCCCGTCCAGAAGCGCGCGTTCAAGCTCTTTCGTGAACAGGCCCTTGCCGCCGGCCAGCAGCAGCGCCCGGTCGGTGATGCGGTCGCCCGTGGTGGTCATCCCCATGATGGGAAAGCTCTCATCGGGCTCCGGTTCGCCATGGGCCTGGGCGAGGCGCGCCTGGACATCCAGCGTCTGCGCCATGGCCAGGGGCGAGGTGCGGGTCGCAATCGGCATATTGAACAGGTTCACGACAGACGCACTCCTTCACGCGCTTTCAAGGTCTCGCCAGCAGAGGCTGAAGATTGCGCCGAAACGCCAGCGAGGGTACTGCAAGGTCATGGCGTTATCCCATGATCAAGTCCACCCGCAACCGGGCGCGGCGCCGCAGGGCGCTCTGACCGTGCTCGGTCTTGAATCGAGCTGCGATGATACAGCCGCCGCTGTGCTGCGTCGCCATGGCGACGGGCAGGTGGAGATTCTCGCCGAAGCGGTGATGGGACAGAATAGCGCCCATGCGCCCTTTGGCGGCGTGGTGCCCGAGATTGCCGCCCGCGCCCATGCCGAGCGCATGGATGCGCTGGCCGAAGGCGTGCTCAAGGAGGCCGGGTTGAAGTCGGCTGATCTGGATGCTGTCGCCGCGACCGCGGGGCCGGGCCTGATTGGCGGCGTGATGGCGGCGCTGATGACCGCCAAGGGCATTGCTTTGGGCGCGGACATTCCGCTGGTGGCGGTGAACCACCTTGAAGGCCACGCCCTGTCACCGCGCCTGACCCATAAGCTGGCCTTTCCCTATCTGCTGCTGCTGGTGTCCGGCGGGCACACCCAGCTCGTGATCGTGGAGGGCGTGGGCCGGATGACGCGTTTGGGCTCCACCATCGACGATGCGGCGGGCGAGGCGTTCGACAAGACCGCCAAGGTCATGGGGCTGGGCTTTCCTGGCGGCCCGGCGGTGGAGCGCCATGCCCAGGACGCCCAAGACCCCAAACGCTTCGCGCTGCCCTTGATGCTGGCGCGCGACAAGTCGTGCAATTTCTCGTTCGCGGGTCTGAAGACCGCGGCGCGGCGGCATTGGGACAGCCTTGCGGCGCCCAATGATCAGGACCGCGCTGACCTCGCCGCGTCCATGCAAAGCGCGATTGCGCGCCATCTGGCGCAGCGCGCCGGGCGGGCGATGGAGATTTTCCGCGATCGCTTCGCCGAACTTGAAGGGCCCTTGCCGCTGGTCGCCGCGGGCGGGGTGGCGGCCAATACGGCGGTGCGCCAGGCGCTCCAGTCCGAAGCGCAGGCGCATGGCTTCGAGCTGATTGCGCCGCCCTTGAAATACTGCACCGATAATGCGGCGATGATCGCATTGGCGGGCGTGGAACGACTGGCGCTGGGCCAGACCGATGGTCTGGACGCCGCCGCCCGGCCGCGCTGGCCGCTGGATCAGGACGCCGCCGCCCAGGACCCCGCCAGCGGGTCCGGGCGCAAGGGGCCGAAGGCGTAAGCCCGGCCGGAAGGGGAGGATATGGCGGAGTATCAATCCATTGGCGTGATTGGCGCCGGCGCCTGGGGCACGGCGCTCGCCCAGTCCGCCGCCCAGGCGGGCCGCAAGGTGACGCTCTGGGCGTATGAGGCCGAAGTGGTCGAGGCGATCAACGCCCAGAACGAGAACACGGTCTTCCTGCCCGGCGCGCCCCTGAACCCGGCCATCACCGCCAGCTCCGATCCGGCGGACCTGTCTGGCTGCGATGCGGTTCTGATGGTGGCGCCCGCCCAGCATGCGCGGTCCATCCTCACCCAGTTTGCTCCGCATATCGCCCAGGGCGTCCCGGTCCTTCTGTGCGCCAAGGGTTTTGAGCGCGAGAGCCTGGCCTTGATGACTGATGTTCTGCGCGAAACCGTGCCGCACGCCGTCCCTGCGGTCCTGTCCGGCCCAAGCTTCGCGATTGATGTGGCCAAGGGCCTGCCCACCGCCGTGACCCTGGCGTGTGAAGACCCGGAGATGGGCGAGGCGCTCATGGAGGCGGTCGGGTCACCAACCTTCCGCCCGTACTGGTCCAGTGACCTTGTCGGCGCGGAAGTGGGCGGCTCGATCAAGAATGTGCTCGCCATCGCCGCCGGCATCGTGGAAGGCCGCGAACTGGGCAAGTCGGCTCATGCGGCGCTGATCGCGCGCGGCTTTGCGGAGATGACCCGGCTCGGCCTGGCCCTGGGCGCGCAGCGCGAAACCCTGACCGGCCTGTGCGGGCTGGGGGATCTGGTGCTGACCTGTTCCTCGCCGCAATCGCGCAACATGTCCTGCGGACTGGCGCTGGGGCAGGGCCAGACGCTGGACGCGGTGCTGGGCGCGCGCAAGGCGGTCACCGAAGGGGTCGCCACAGCGCCCGCCGTGGTCGCCTTGGCGAAACAACACAATGTCGAAATGCCGATCTGCGCCGCCGTTGATGCGGTGCTGGCGGGCCGAATGAGCGTGGATCAGGCGATCACGGCGCTTCTGACCCGTCCGTTCGGACCTGAAACCTACTAGACGACAGGAATTCCCATGCTGTTTGCCGTCACCTGTACTGACCGCCAGGGCGCGCTGGATGTGCGCCTGCAACACCGTTCCGAACACCTTCTGTGGGCGTCTGATGAGAGCTCGCCGGTCAAGATGGCGGGGCCCTTGCTGGGGGGCGAAGGCGAACCGGTCGGCTCGCTTCTGGTGGTTGAGGCTGAGGATGAAGCGGCGCTGCGCGAGATCCTTGCCACCGATCCCTACGCCAAGGCGGACCTGTTCTCGGACGTGTTCTGGATTCCGTTCAAATGGACGGTGAAGGCGCCGGAGGGGCTGTAGATGTCAGAGGAGACCGAAACCGTCATGCCCGAGCCGGGCACGGTGCTCAAAACCCTCGCCGACATTCCCGATCCGGGCGGCCTGCCCGCCGATTTCGAGCCGACCCCCATTGTGGTGCTGCGATCGGGCGAGACGGTGACGGCGTACCTCAATGTCTGCCCGCATGCGGGTCGGCCGTTTTCCTTGCCGTCGGGCAAGACACTGGTCAGCGAAGGCCAGTATCTCGTCTGCCCGTTTCACGGGGCGAGCTTTGACGTCAAATCGGGCGCCTGCGTCGGCGGTCCGGCTGGCAGCGCGGTGCTGAAAGCCGTGCCGGTCAAGGTCGAGAACGGGCAGGTGGTGGGGGCCTGAGGCCGCCACCGTGGCTTATTCTGACGCGTCTTCGAGCTGAGGCGCCAACGTACGCCAGGCCGAAATCAGCGGGTCGATGGCGTCGCGTTCGGTCTGAAGCACGCACAAGCCGCCGTCACGTCTGCGGTCAGCGCCGGTGAGATCGCGGTTCGGGGCGTCTCGCTCCATGTTCCAGCGCTGGAAATCGCCCACCGCCAGATCGAAGGGCAGGCGGGCGTCCACGTCCACATCCGGCGTGAAGACCACATGCTGTTCGACTGCGCCGTCATAATTCCAGCCCACAAAGACCCGGCCATCCCCGCCGCGTGCGGCGAAGGCCGTGCCCGGATCGAGCCTTTCGGCGAAGTCGCCCTCCACCGCATTGCACAGCTCACGCGCCTTCTGGTCGGTGGGACGCAGTTCGACCTCGTCGTCATCCGTTTCCGCTTCGCTCGCATCCTCGCCCGCTTCTTCGGCGAGATCAGAGTCGGTTTGCGTCGCCGCATCTGATTGTCCGGCATAGGGCGACAGGTCCGGCTCCTGGGGCTCGCCGCAGGCGACGATCATCAGGGCGAGAGCGGACACGCTGAGAAAACGCAAAGGGTTCATGAGACGTCTCCAGATGAAAAGGCCGGGCCAAAATCTAGCCCAGCCTTTTGCACGGCGGGAGTGAAAACACGCCCTGTCGCTGAAGCTTCAAGCTCTAGCGGCTGAAGAAGGTCTTCGCGTCGCTGATCAATGCCTTCCGGGCGGCGGCGACGATGGTTTCGCCCTTTTCCGGCGTGGCCTGGGCGGGGTCGGAGCCGATCCGGCCATCAGGGAAGGTCTTGCGGTAATTGTCCGCATCCGTGAACCGGCCATTCGGCGCGATCTTGGGATCCATTTTGACGGTTTTGACGTGTTCGGGATAGGCGTAATAGGTCACCGCCACTTCCGATGCGGTGGCGTGACTGCCATCGCCGACGGGGAAGAGTGAGCGGCACACATCCATCACGCCGGGAAGCTCCCACCAGTTCATCTGCTTGAGCTCATAGGGGCAGGCCTCGGCGTCGAAGGACCAGTTGGCGTAGCTCTCGGCGAACGCGGCGGCGATGGTGGCGATATTCCCGCCATGACCGTTGAGGAAGTAGATCTTCTCGAACCCGTGCCGGGCCAGGGAGTCGATCCAGTCATTGAGCGCCGCGATCATCGTGGTCGGACGCAGGGTCATGGAGCCGGGAAAGCCCAGATGGTGCTGGGCGACACCCACATTGAAGGTGGGGCCCACCAGGATGCCGGCCTCGGCGCCGGCTTCACGGGCGATGACTTCGGGACAGATCGCGTCGGTGCCCACCAATCCGTTCGGACCATGCTGCTCGGTCGAGCCAATCGGGATGATGATGCCCTTCTGGGTCTTGAGATAGGCTTCGACTTCGGGCCAGGCGGCAGTGTGCAGCAGCATGAATGATCACTCCAACCATCAAGATAGGGCGAGACTGGATACCAGACCGACGCGCTTCACAAGGGGGCGTAACACGTTCGTCTGCCTTGCGATGGCCCGGCGGGTGACGCACATCTAGACCAAAGAAGACTTCCGAGGGAGGAAAGCGACCATGTCCGAGACCGTTGTTCCGGTTCCGAAAAGCTTTGCCGACGCCGAGATCACCCTTGAGCGTTACAAGCAGATGTACGAGCGCTCCATCAAGGATCCGGACGGATTCTGGGCCGATGAAGCCAAGCGCCTGGATTGGTATACCGAGCCGACGAAGATCTCCGACGTGTCCTTCGCCAAGGATGATCTGCACATCCGCTGGTTCGAGGATGGCGTCCTGAATGTCAGCCATAACTGCATTGATCGCCACCTGCCCGAGCGCGCCAACAAGGTCGCGCTGATCTGGGAAGGCGATAATCCCGCCTTCCACCATTCGATCACCTACGCCCAGCTGCACAACCATGTCTGCCGTTTCGCCAACGAGCTGAAGAAGATCGGGGTGAAGAAGGGTGACCGGGTCACGCTGTACATGCCGATGATCCCCGAGGCGGCCTACGCCATGCTGGCCTGTACGCGCATTGGCGCGGTGCATTCGGTGGTGTTTGGCGGCTTCAGCCCTGAAGCGCTCGCGGGCCGGATCAATGACTGCCAGTCCGAATTCATCGTCACCGCCGACCAGGGCGTGCGCGGAAACAAGGGCGTGCCGCTCAAGGCCAATGTGGACAAGGCGATCGAGCATGCGCCGGGCGTGAAGGCGGTGCTGTGCATCCGCCATACCGGCGCCCAGGTGCCCTGGGTCGAGGGTCGCGATTTCTGGCACCACGACCTGGCGCTGGAAGTGGACGCCAAGTGCGAACCCGAGCCCATGAAGGCGGAAGACCCGCTCTTCATCCTCTACACGTCGGGCTCGACGGGCAAACCCAAGGGCGTGCTGCACACCACGGGCGGCTATCTTGTCTGGGCGTCCATGACCCATGAATACACGTTCGATCATCGCGAGGACGATGTGTTCTGGTGCACGGCCGATGTGGGTTGGGTTACGGGCCACACCTACATCGTCTATGGCCCGCTCGCCAACGGCGCGACGACCCTGATGTATGAGGGCGTGCCCACCTGGCCGGGTCCGGACCGCTGCTGGCGCATCGTCGCCAAGCACAAGGTGACGACCATCTACACCGCGCCCACCGCCATTCGCGCCCTGATGCGCGAGGGCGACGAGCCGGTCAGCAAGCATGATCGCTCCTCGCTGCGGCTTCTGGGATCGGTGGGCGAGCCGATCAATCCCGAGGCCTGGCGCTGGTATCATGAAGTGGTGGGCGACAAGCGGTGCCCGATCGTGGACACCTGGTGGCAGACCGAGACAGGCGGCCATCTGATCACGCCGCTGCCGGGCGCCCATGACCTCAAGCCCGGCTCTGCCAGCTTTCCCATGTTCGGCGTCCAGCCCGCCCTGATGGATGCGGAAGGCAATCGCCTGCCCGATGATGGCGCGCAGGAAGGCAATCTCGTTCTGCTGGGCAGCTGGCCGGGGCAGATGCGCACGGTCTATGGCGACCATCAGCGCTTTGTGGAGACCTATTTCTCCACCTATGAAAACATGTACTTCACCGGCGACGGCGCACGTCGGGATGAAGATGGCTATTGGTGGATCACGGGCCGGGTGGATGACGTCCTGAACGTGTCCGGCCACCGGCTGGGCACCGCCGAGATCGAGAGCGCGCTGGTGGCCCATGAGCTGGTCGCGGAAGCCGCCGTGGTGGGCTACCCCCACGATCTCAAGGGGCAGGGCATCTATTGCTATGTCACGCTCGTGGCGGGGCTGGAGCCGACCGAAGACACCGAGAAGACCCTCAAGGCGCATGTGCGCACCGATATCGGGCCGGTGGCGACGCCGGACATCATCCAGTTCGCGCCGGGCCTTCCCAAGACCCGCTCGGGCAAGATCATGCGCCGCATTCTCCGGAAAATCGCCGAGGGCGAGTACGACAAGCTCGGAGATACCTCCACCCTCGCCGATCCCGGCGTGGTGGAGGATCTCATCGAGGGCCACAAGATCGCGACCGGTCAGTAACAGGCCGTCTGGCTTAGCGGCGTGCATCCATGATGGCTGTGTGCGCCGCTTTCCAGCCGTCTACCGTCAGCGTGAGCACCAAATGAATATGCGTGCGGCGTGCGGTTTCGCCTGAATTGCGCGACAGGCCGCGATTGCCGTCGGTGTAGACATGGATCACTGCGGCGTCGTCGCCCAGGAGGCGCATGGAAACCAGCTGCATGTTGGCGGCTTCGGTGGCGGAAACCTGCGGGTCAAACTGCGGGAACAGGCGATCCTCGAGAAACTGTTCGAGAGACCCCGCATCCTGGAACAGGCGGGCATAGGCGTTGATCCATTCGGTGTCGGCGGTGTGCAGCGCCGCTAGGCCTGCGCTGTCCTCGCGCGCCCAGGCGTCGCGAAAGGCGTCAAACCACTCTGCGAGGGCGCGGCGGGCGGCGGTGTTCTCGGCCAGCCCCACCTCCCGGTAGGCCGGGATCTCGCGCCGTTCCTGGGCCTGCGCCATGGGGGTGGACGCGATCAGCGCACACAGGGCGATTGCGGTCACGGTCACGGGGTTTTTCATTGCTTGTCTCCAAAAAAGTCTGTCATCACTGATCGCCAGAACGCAGGCGATGACCGGTCGATGCCGCGCCTAACGCTGTAAGAACAGGAGCTTGTCGTGAAATGTCCGCGATAGACGTGAACGGTCGCAGCGTGCCCGACTGGAGCGCGAACCCCTGGCATCGCAATATCGTTTTGCTGACGATGCTGAGCGTGTTCCTGGCGGTTGTGTTGACGCTTTCAGGCGCGTTTGACACCGATGATCTGGGGCTTGCGCACCGGCTCGGGCTCTGGCTGGTGGTGAGTGCGTTGATGGTGTTTCAGCCTATCGGGCTCGAACTGGTCTTGGCGCGCGTGCTCCCTGATACGCAATTGGGTCGCTGGGCGGGCAAAGCGCTGGCGATCCTGATCAGCATTCCGGTCATCGCGGTTGAGCTGCACGCACTGAAGTTCACGCCGATCCTGCCAAAAGCGCCCGATCCATGGGTCGAGTTCATCCCGTTCGTCGCGCCGCCAGTGTTGGCGATCGGCGGGTTTACGTTTGCGCTGCGCCTGATGTGGGAGCGCGCCTTTTTGAGTGGGCAGGATCCCGCAGACACGGCGCGCGCTGATCCTCACCGGCCTTCACGCGCCACCGCCTTCGAAACCGGCGTCTTATGGGTGAGGGCGCGCGACCATTATCTTGAAATCATCACCGATCATGGCCGGCATTTCCGGCGGGACCGTCTGGCGGACTGGATAGAGCGCCTGAACGACGAACCGGGGCTGCAGGTTCACCGATCCTGGTGGGTCGCAGACCGCGCCGTGTCTCATGCAATCCGGGACGGGCGCGATTACAAGCTGGTCTTGTCGACTGGTGAACAGGCGCCTGTTGCGCGCTCGCGCCTTGATGGGGTTCGCGCCCGGGGATGGCTGGACCGGGTGCGGTCCCTTGAGTGCGAAGCCTCCACCTAAATTTATCTGTGAGGCGGCGTTCACGCTTACAAATCCCCACTTTTTGTAAGCGCGCCGGGGTCGCATTCCCCGCCGCGCGCGCCGCTTGTACTCAGATCGCCAACAAGAACAGATGTTGGACGATCCCATGCGATACCTCCCCTATTGGGTCGGTGGCTTCATGCTGCTGCCCTTCGTGCTCTGGGCCGGGATGTTCCTGGCGTTTCCGGGCGACAAGCCCGGCATTACGGACTCCCCGCTGACGGCGGCTCTGGTGGCGGTCTCCTTGCCGCTGGTGTTGTTTCACTACATTGCGGGCCTGGGCTTTGTGGCCAATTCCATGAGCGGACAGGCAGGCGAAGTCCTGCCGGTCTGGGGGCCGGCGCGCTGGGTGCAGCGGGCCATGCCGCCGCTGACCGTGGTGATGTCCATACTGGCCGTGGTGTTTCTCAACACCGCCGGCGAGGGCTGGATGACGGCGCTGGCGGTCGGGCTGGGCGGTCTGGTGATGGCGGGCGTCATGGTCGCCGCGCGGCGTCCCACCCGCTCGGCGGTGCTGCATGTGCGGCCGGGTGAATGGCTGGACGCCCTCGTGATGGGGCTGGGCCGGGCGCTTCTGTATGTGCCGATCCTCGGCGGCCTGCTGCGTGAGGCGGGGCGCGACCCCCATCGCGGCGTGCCGATGCTGCTGTTGAATCTGGCGCTTCTGATGGGCGTGCTGGTGGCGCTGTTCGGGTTCTCCGTCCTGGTGATCCCCGCCTTCCTGGCCCTGCCCTTTGTCTTCTATGTCTTGCTGGTTCTGGCCTCGGGCTAGTCCGGTTCAGTCCGGGGAGCCGTTGCCAAGATCTTCGGGGGAAACCTTGTTGAGATAAAGCGACAGATAGGCCTCGAGCGCCTTGACCAGTTCGGCGAACATTTCGCTGAGGGTCTTGGGGTCCTGGATCTGGGCGCAGCGGGTTTCGATCGACATGAAGATCTCGACGGTGAACCGGGCCACCAGATCCGGATCGCCGCCGGCGAACCCGTCATAGCCCTGTCGCCAGCGTGCGCTGAGCATGTCCGCCACCTGGCCGATCATGTCGGCCTTGGCCGCACGCAAGTCCTGGCTGGTCTGCATGACCAGCAGCAGTTTCCAATAGCCCGGATTGTCCACCAGGAAGAGATGCAGCCGGGTGATGATCGCGCCGGTCACCTCGCGCCAGTCATCCCAGCCGGGCTGGGAATTGGCGAGGCATTCCTCGATCACGGCGATGATCTCTTCGTTGAGATCCTCGAACAGATAGGCGAACACCGCCGAGACATTCTTGAAATAGCGATAGACCGAGCTGACGGGCACGCCTGCGCGTTCCGCGATCAGATTGGTGGTGATCGCCTCCGCCTCCAGCTCCTCCACCAGCGCTTCGGCGGCGTTCAGGATGGCGTCGAGACGCTGGCGGGCCCGGCGTTGCTGGGGCTTGTCGCGCAGGCGCGATTGCCGCGGCGCTGTGTCGTTGGCGGGTGTTCCGGGCACAATGAAGTCCTTGCTGTCCTCACGGTTTAACTAGTGCGGCTTGATCCATTTTGCAAAATGAGAATAGTATTCTGTTTCTAAAACCGGACAGAGGGACAAATCCCCGCCGGTCTCTGGGGGAGAAAACAGTATGAAACAGGCGCTCTTTATCGGCGTTTCGGCGGGGGTGCTGGCCCTGGCCGCGCCACACGCGACGGTCGTGGCTCAGGAAGGCGTGTCCAATACAGGCGTGGACACCATCACCGTCACGGCGCAGCGACGCACGCAAAGCATTCAGGATGTGCCGTTGGCCATCGAAGTCGTCACGGCGGACAATATCGACGCCATCGCCGCGACCAGTCTCAGCGATCTTGATCAGTTCGTGCCGGGGCTGGATGTCAGCGGCGGCAGTCCGACCCAGCCGCGCTTTTCCATCCGCGGCGTCTCGACGTCGGATTTCGGCGTCGGCACCGATCCGGCGGTCGGGGTTTATGTGGACGGCATCTATGCCGCTCGCTCCGGCGCCTCGCTTCTGGCGTTCAATGACGTCAGCCGCGTGGAAGTGATCAAGGGGCCGCAGGGCACGCTGTTCGGCCGCAATTCGGCGGCGGGCGCAATCTCGGTCACTTCCAACGATCCCAATGTGGATGATGTGGAAGCCGAGCTGGCCCTGCGCGTGGGCGAGAACAATCTGCGCCGGTTCGAAGGCCTGCTGAACATTCCCTTCGCCGAAACCTTCGCATTGCGCATGAACATGGTGGTGAACCAGCGCGACGGACTTCTGACCGATGCGGCCACGGGCGAGGACTATGACCGCCAGGATAACTGGGCCGTACGGGGCGCGGTTGGCTGGGAGCCGACGGCGCTGACCGATGTGGTGTTCCGCTATACGCGCGAGAAGCTGGATGAAGATGCGCGTCCGGCGATCGGCATCACGCCCTTACCCGCCGCGCCTGCGCGGCCGGCCCTGCCGGTGGACCCGTCCACCTTGCTCAATCCGTTCGACACGCCCATCACCAATGATGTGACGCGCAATATCGAACAGCGCGACCTGGATGAGGCGTCCTTGCACGTCACTCATGATTTCGGGGCATTCACCCTGCAATCGATCTCGGCCTTTCGCTATTTCGAGACCTCCAATCGTCAGGATGAGGACGGCACGAACCGGATCGATCTGTATTTCGACACCAACAATATCGAACAGAACCAGAGCTGGTATCAGGAGTTTCGTCTTTCCGGCGCCAATGACCGTTTCGACTGGGTCGCAGGCGTGAGCTATTACGACGAGAACGCCACTCAGGTCAGCGAAACCGACGCCTTCACCGACTCCATCGAGACGGTTCTGTTCAATCTCGGGGCGGGAACCCCGTTTTCGGATCTTCAGAACGGCCTGCTCATCCCCTTCGGCTTGCCGCAGCGCCTTCTGGGGCTGAGCTGGGATGAGTCCATGCATAATCGCGGGGGTTTCTCCGCCTTCGCTGCGTTTGCGGACGTGGAATGGCGCATCTCCGACCGCTTCTCCCTGATCGGTGGGGCGCGCTATACCCGCGATGAAAAGACCTTCAGCTGGCTCAACGGGCCGCGCCAGGCGCCCGAGCTCGATCAGGCGCTGGCGGAGCTGGATGCGCTGGGCGTGCTGGCCCTGGCGGGCGTCAGCCCCGCCGCCTTTGATTTTGACGTGGTGTTCGATCTTTCAAGCGCGGCCGGGCTCGCCTGCGATAACGGCGTGACCGTCGCCGAGGGCGTTGTGTGCGAGCGCTCCGACAGCTGGAATGACATCAGCCCGCGCCTCGTCGCGAACTACCGCGCCATGGACAATCTGCTGCTCTTTGCGTCCTATACCCAGGGCTACAAGGCAGGCGGGTACAATTCGGTCGAGGTCGGCTCCCGGTTCGAGAACGAGGATGTGGACAATTTCGAAGCCGGCCTGAAATGGACGGCGCCGGATAACACCATGCGGGTCGCGGCCTCGCTCTTTCATTACCTGTACAAGGACAAGCAGGCGGTGCGGCTTGTCGGCAATGTCGGCGGGTCTGGCGTGCCGCAATATGTGGTCGAGACCTCTGACGAGACCGGGACCGGTGTGGACTTCCAGGTGGACTGGGCGCCGCTGGCCGGGTTCGAGACCTATCTGAACCTGCAATATATCGATGTGACGTTCGACGAGCGGATCACCCGTGCGGGCGCGGACCTGTCGGGCCAGCCCACAGGGACGCCCGAATGGTCGATCTCGACCGGCGCCAGCCAGACCTGGGCCCTGTCCAATGGCTCCGAGTTCGAGGTGCTGGGCGTCTACGCCTATAACAGCGCGCGCCGCTGTAATGACGAAAGCCGCCAGCAGCTGGGCTGCGCCGTCATCGGCGGCGTGCAGAACGGAGAGGCGACCCATCGCCTCGACCTGCGCGCCTATTGGCGGGACAGCAATGACCGGTTCCAGCTTGGCGCCTACGTCAACAATGTCTTTGATGAGCAATATATCGACGGCGTGGGCACGCTGACGGCGGATACCTTCGGAACCGTGCATGCCCAGATCACACCGCCGCGCATGTGGGGCGTGGACCTGCGAGTCCGGTACTGATCCCCGGGGAGGAGAAACCAATGAAACATTTTAAGATTGCGCTCATGGGCGCCAGCCTGTTCGCCCTGGCCGCGTGTGGCGGCCCGGAGGAGAGCCGTGATGTCTCCGGCTTTGACCGGGAGTATCAGAACACCCTGATGAACGCCCTGCTCGATGCTCAGCCCGGCGATGTGATCGAGATCCCGGCCGGCGAGTTCATCTTTGAACGGGGCCTGTCGCTGACGGTGGATGACGTCACCCTGCGCGGGGCGGGCATGGACGAGACCATCCTGTCCTTCGCCGAGCAGCGACAAGGCGCGGAAGGGCTTCTGGTGTCCGGGGTCGAGGGCTTCACTCTCGAGAATTTGGCGTTTGAAGACACGGTCGGGGATTCGGTGAAGATCTCGGATTCCACAGATGTCGTGATCCGCGATGTGCGCGTGGAATGGACGAATGGTCCGTCCACAGACAATGGCGCCTACGGCCTCTATCCGGTCCAGTCCACCAATGTCCTCATCGAGGGCGCGGTGGCGATCGGCGCGTCTGATGCGGGCATCTATGTGGGCCAGTCCGAGAACGTGATCGTGCGCAATTCACGCGCCGAATACAATGTGGCGGGCATCGAGATCGAGAACTGCAACAATGCCGATGTCTACGGCAATGTCGCGACCAACAACACCGGCGGCATCCTGATCTTCAACATGCCCAACCTGCCGCGTCCGGGCGCGGGTACGCGCGTGTTCGACAATGATGTGTACGAGAACAACACGGGCAATTTCGGCCATGCCGGCACTCCGGTGGCCAGCGTGCCGGCGGGTTCGGGGATCTTGATCAATTCCAACGACGATGTGGAGATCTTCAACAACCGCTTGCGCGACAATCGCACGGCTCATGTGATCATCTCGTCGCTGTACACGTCGGGCTATGAAGATCTGGGCGTGACCGAGGATTTCGATCCCTATCCCGAAACCATCTACATCCACGACAACCAGTATGAGGGCGGCGGCGGCAATCCGGACGGTCTGGAGCTTCAGGCCCTGCGCGTCGCGCTGTTCGGCCCGACCGGACGCCTGCCGGGCGTCTTGTGGGACGGGTATATGGATGAGGACAAGATGGTGGACGGCGCCTTGCCGGACGATCTGCGCCTGTGCGTGACCGACGCCGAAGTGCTCAACGCCGATGCGCCGAACGGGTTCTCCAGCCCGCAACTGGCCGACGCCGCCCTGTTTGACTGCACGCATGAGCCGCGCCCCGCGGTGGAGCTTGATCTGTGATCCGCAGCCTGATTGCCAGCCTGTTTGTGAGTGCCCTCCTGTGCGCCTGCGCGCAGGAGGCGCCGCCCGAGCCGCCGCAGCCGACCTTTATCGCCGAAGGCCGACCGGTCAGCCTGTCAGATTGGGGACAGCTGGCCGTGGGGGGCGGCGAGCTGGTGCTCGGCGATGCCGTGACGCCCTACCAGCTCGCCACGGGGTTGTTCACCGACTATGCCCAGAAATTGCGTACGGTCTGGATTCCAGTTGAGGCGGGGCCGGCGGGTTACGACCCGGAGGGCGCCTTTGACTTTCCGGTCGGGACGGTGATCACCAAGACCTTCTATTACCCGCGCGCTGCGGGCGGGCCCGGCTATGTGGCCCGGGTGGATGGCGACGGGATGGCGCATTTTGACGAGCGCCGACTGGATCTTGAGGCGGTGCGCCTGGTCGAGACTCGCGTCCTAGTCCGCCGTGAGGCTGGATGGGAGGCGCTGCCCTATATCTGGAACGCCGAACAGACCGAAGCCACTCTCGCCCGCGCAGGCGGCTTCGTGGACATGATCCTGGTGTCAGAAGCGGGCGAAGAGGCGCTGGGCTATGTGGTGCCCAATGTGAACCAGTGCGCCGGCTGTCACGAGACCGACACCACTGACGGCCTGGGCGTCCGGCCCATTGGACCGCGGGCGCGGCACATGAACACCGATTTTGAGTATTTCGACGGTGTGGCGAACCAGATCGACCATTGGTCCGAGCAGGGGCTGCTGGCGGACGCACCTGCCGCCGAGGCCGCGCCGCGCAATGTGGCCTGGCGGGGCGAATTGCCTCTGGCGGGCGAGGCGCTGGACCGTGCGGCGCGCGCCTATCTCGACATCAACTGCTCACATTGCCATTCCCGCACCGGGCCGGCGGACACGTCGGGACTGTATCTCGAAGCACATGAGCCGACCGGTCCGCATCTGGGCATTTGCAAGCTGCCGATCGCTGCGGGGCGGGGGACCGGGAATCGGCGCTACGACATTGTGCCGGGGGCTTCCGAGGACTCCATCTTCACCTATCGGCTGGCCAGCGTTGAGGCCGATGTGATGATGCCGGAGCTGGGACGGGCGCTTCAGCACGATGAGGGCGTTGCGCTCATCGCCGCCTGGATCGACGCGATGAGCGGCGGTTGCGGTTAAACCGTCATGGTTTAGTGCTTGGCGGACGGGGCGGGTTTGGGCACACTGCAGCTCTGTTCAGACCTGTCCCGCCGCGGAGAATTGCATGTTCGTTCGATCGATATCCGTTTGCGCCGTCGCTGCTGTCGCCCTGGGGGCATGCGCGACGTCCGAACCGGTGTGCCGTCCGGCGGACATGGCCGAGCGGGCCGCTTTCGGCGCTGTCGTCGCGCATGATGAGGCGCGTCTGTCGCAATTGATGGCGCAGGGCCCGGCGGCGGAAGAGGTGCGCAGACTGGATCCGCGGATCGAAGCGCAGGTCTTCGGCCAGCGCATGGGCGATGCCGCCGTGCGCACTGTTCTGATGCAACCGCCCTTGTGCGTGGTGGATGGCGCAGCCAGCGACGGAGCCCGGATCAGCTATGTCTTCCCGCAGGCCCGGTTCGCTGCTCTGCAGAACCCCGAGCTTGAAGGGCTGGAGCGCGGTCGTGCGGGACTGGACCACATTGCCTGCCGCTATGAAGAGACGGCGGAGGGCTGGCGTCTGTCCGACGCCTGCCTGGCGACCTTCGCGACGCCGGGAAGCTAGGCCGTGCGTGCGGGCGTGGTCATCAGATCACGCCAATCCATCTCGATGAATGTGCCTGCGCCGGGTGAATTGTCCGCACGGACGCCCAGCTCCCTGAAACCCAGCCGTTTGTAGAGCTGGCGCGCCGGATTCATGGGATGCACTTGCAAGGTGACCGGCATGCGCTGGGCTGCGGCCTGCGAGCACAGGCTCCGGATCAGGATTTCGCCAATCTTCTTACCGCGATAGGGCGGCAGGATATTGATGTCGAGCAAGCGGATTTCGTGGTCGCGGAAGTCGGCGTAAAGACGCCCGATCGGCTGTCCGCACCATTCGATCACGGCATACTGGGCCAGGGTGAAGGCGTTGAAATAGACGTCATGCTGAGCGCTGTACTGCTGCTTATAAATCGACTCGATCACCGCATCATCCACCTGCCCCTTGAGGGCCACGAATTCCCAGGCGCGACCGGCGTCATGGACGGATTTGAGGAAGGCTTCATCCTTGGCGGCGGCGGGGCGCAAATGAAGGTCCAGCGGGTTCACGTCAGCTGAATTGGCGGGTCGAGCGTCAGTCTGGATCATGGATCTGTTTCGGTTGGTCTTGATAAAGGGAACCGCCCCGGATCATCTGATCCGGGGCGGAGCGCATCGGTCTAGCTGAACACGACCTCGAATTGGGCGTCCGGATGCGACACGATCCGGTGCACCATCACGTGATGTTCGCCAATGGAGTCATGTTCGAGCGGCACGACATCGGCCAGCTTCAGTTCTTCAGGGCCGGTAAAGACCAGGCTGAAAGGCGCACGAAAGTCGGAATGATGGGAGTCCTGCGTTTCGACTTCCTTGAGAACCAGCGTGTGGTTGTTCGCCAGCGTGAAGTTCTGGCCGACCAGCGGTTTGAAATCGTCCGCGGTCAGGTTTTCAGTGGGTTTCATGGGTGGTTCTCCTCTGGCCTAGCTACGGCTCGGATAGATGCCGTACATGCAGATCTGGTAGTTCAATGCCTGATACGGGGATTGAACATAGAGGGATTGGCCGCCCCCGGTATTGTAGGTGGTGCCAGAGACCGCAAAGTTCTGACCCGGAAGCGGGATCGGTCCCATCGTGCCCGGAGGGCTCGACAGGGTCGAGCTGTAAGGGCGCACGGAGCCGCTCGTAGTGCCCAGATAGTTGCCGTCCGGATCGCTGCCGATGGCGGGATCCGTGGATACGGGCAACTCGGTGCTTGCCGGATCGGTTGCGCCGCTGACATTGAAGGTGTGGCTGTGGGGCGGAAGATTGATGGTGGTGATGGTGGAATATTCCTGCCCGCCTTTCTGGCCCAGGATCATGTTGTTCAGACCCGGACCATTGCCATAGCCGGCCGGCGACCGTCCACGCAGATCGGGCAGTCCGAAGCTGGTGCGTCCATCGCCGCCAAAATTGGTGCCGAGCAATGAGAACAGCGCGTTGTACTGGGCGATCGAGATCAATCCGCCCCAGCAGGCGCCCCAATTGCGAATGACGAAATTACACCCGTATGGGGTGATCATGGACATGAATGCTTCCATCTGTCCCTCCCTGTTACTAGTCCGGGGAGAGTGACAGACAGAATTTCGCCCGCAACAAGAATTTCCCCATATGAGGGAAATTCTTGTTCAGTTTTCTTTTGTTGCGCGTGCGAAGCCTATGCGGCGCTGTCGAGGTCGGCGCGGAATTTCGCGAGCTCCTCGGACAGGGTCTGGGCGGAGGTTTTCAGCCCTGCCGCGGCTTCATCAAATTGGCCGGCGGCTTCCGTGGCGCGCTCGGCGGCGCCGTTCACCGCTGTGACCTCGTCGCTGACCCGGCTTGTGGACTGGGCGGCGTCAGCGGCGAGACGGGCGATTTCATCGGTCGCGCTGGCTTGCTGGGTGAAGGCGTCCCGCGCGCTGGAAGAGGCGTCACGGATATCCCCAATCGTGCTGCCGATCTGGGTGAGCGCGGAGCTGGCGGCTTCGGCGGCCTCCCGCATGGCGTTGATCTTGTGGTGAATATCCTCGGTGGCCTTGCCGGTCTGGTTGGCCAGCTCCTTGACCTCGCTCGCGACAACGGCGAAGCCCTTGCCGGCTTCGCCGGCACGCGCGGCCTCGATGGTGGCGTTGAGCGCCAGCAGGTTCGTCTGCTCCGCGATATCGCTGACCAGCTTGGCGATGTCCTCGATCTCGCGGGCGGCTTCGTGCAACTCCTTCATGGAGCCGTCTGCGCGGCCGGCCTCAGATTCAGCCCGTACGGAGATCTCGTCGGCCGTGGTCAGGGTGCGCGTCACTTCCGCAATGGACGCGGCCAGTTCCTGGGCCGCCGAGGCCACGGCTTCCACGTGGCCGCTGGTCTGATAAGCCTGATCAGACGCGGACCCGGCGCTGCTGGCGGTTGCGCTGGAATCCGAACGCAATTGCGTTGCCAGCTCGCTCAGCCCGGAGGATGCATCTTGCAGCTTGTTCAAAAGGCCTGCCACGGTTTGCTCGAAGGCGTTGGCGATTTCAGAGATTTTCTTGCGGGACTTCTCGCTTTGAGCCTGACGTTCCTTGTCCGCTTCAAACAATTGTTTGGCCTGGATGTTGGCGGCCTCGGCTTCGGTGACGGCCTGGTCGGCGTCTGTCAGGGCCTGGGCCACGGCGTGGGCCAGCCAGATCAGAACAGCGGTCTCTGCGACCACTACAACGGCGTGGAACACCACGCGCAGGAAGTCGCCGCCGCCGGGAAAGACCGCAGAGGGGAGAAGAAAGTTCAGGCCCAAATGATGAAGAGCCGTGACGCCGGCGGCCGCCACCAGGGCGCGCCAGTCACATAGCAGGGTGACCATCGCCAGGGCGGCGAAGAAGGTCATGTGCATGTCGATCTGCCAGGCCTGACCGCCCATCATGTAGGTCAGCGCGGCGGGCAGGCCGATCATGCCGGCCCCGACGACCATGCGACTGGACGTCTGGCGCGGCGCGGTTTTCCACACAAAGGCGGACAGGCCGGCCACGAGGCCGAGCAGGACGGCGCCGAAGAGCGCCTTGCCCATATCCATGAAGAGCGCTTTGGCCAGGTAGACCGGTATGGCGGCGACCTGGATCATCACCAGAACCATCATGGCTTTGGACTGCAGGGCTTCAAGACGGGTCATGCGGGTATTCCCCTCGATTGCGATCCATCCACGGAGCATCCGCCCAGAATGATGGGATCAGCGATAATCCACGCCCCGGCGGCGCGCAGCGCCTCGGGGCTGGAGATGTCGGTCATGTTGACGATCAGGGTGCCGGGCGCCGCGCCAAAGCGGACCAGCTCAGCGCCCGCCTCTGCAACGCGTTGCAATTGCTCGGTGCGGCTCAGGCGCGGGTCCAGAAGGACAGCCGCCTGTCCCTGGTCGGGCGCATCCATGATGGCGCCCGTCACCGGGACCGTGGTGATCAGCGCCACCATCAGGCCAAGACAGATTTGAGGCAGGCGAGACGCCATTTGATCTCATTCCGTGAATACTTTCATTCAGGTATGAGACAAATGTGTTAACTGCTAGTTGAGCAATTTATACATTCAACCCCAGGGTCCCCCATAGTTCCCGCCTGACGATGATTCGCCTGAATCTTTTGCGGTCCAAGGGCCTAGCTCCCCCCACGGACCGCTATTGGATGCGGGCGCGGCGCCCCCCATGCGCCGCAAGCGGCTGATTCGATTCGCCGTCGCGGGGTGGGTGGAGAACAGATTGTCCGCGCCCTGGCCGTTCAACGGGTTTATGATGAACATATGGGCGGTGGCCGGATTGCGCTCGGCGGCGTCATTGACGGTCTGACGCGCGCCGCGTTCGATCTTTTCCAGCGCCGAGGCGAGCCAGAGCGGGTCGCCGCAAATCTCGGCGCCGCCCTTGTCGGCGTCGTATTCGCGGGCCCGTGAAATCGCCATTTGCACCAGACCAGCCGCCAACGGGGCGAGGATCGCCAGCGCCAGAGCGCCGAGGAAACCACCCCGATCCCGACCGCCCCCGAAAAACAGGGCGAAGTTCGCCAGGAAGCCGATCGCGCCGGCCAGCGTCGCGGTGACGGTCATGGTCAGCGTGTCGCGGTGGCGCACATGGGCCAGCTCATGGGCCATCACGCCCATCACTTCCTGCCGGTTCAGCGTCGCCAGAAGTCCGGTGGTCGCGGCGACGGCGGCGTGATTGGGATCGCGGCCGGTGGCGAACGCGTTCGGCTGGTCGCTTTCAATCACATAGACCCTTGGATAGGGCATGCCGGCCCGATCGGCCATGCCGACCGTATCGGAAGCGAACTGACGCAGTGCCGGATTGCGTTCATCGGGCGTGATCTCGCGCGCGCCATGCATGCGCAGCACCATCTTGTCCGCATTCCAGTAGGCGAACAGGTTCATGCCCCCCGCCAGCACCAGCGCGATCAGCGCGCCGCCGGTCCCGCCAATCATATAGCCCACGGCCATGAACAGGCCGGTCAGGGCGGCGAGAAGGATGAAAGTCCGAAGCGTGTTTGCGGTCATTGTTGCGGTCACCTGTCTTGGCGGAGCGCGCTCCGCGACTTAGGTAAATGGGCGCGAGACAAAAGGACCGCAAGTGATGAGTGATGAACAAGCGCCCGAACCGGACGAGCCCCGCAAACCCCTGAGTGAGGCGGCGAAACGCGCCCTGGCCGAAGCCGAAGAGCGCCGCCGCAAAGCGGAGGAAGAGGCGGCGCGTGAAAAGGAGCTGGGCGGTCCCAAAGGCCCCGAACCCACGCGCTTTGGCGATTGGGAGAAAAAGGGCATCACCTACGATTTCTAGGCGCGCCCGCTATCGCTTCTGCTGCGTCGCGACTGTGCTATAATGAAACAATGATCGCGTTTTTCGCCCTTGCCCTGATCGCTGCCGACCCGGCTCCACTGCTGGGCGGACCGGATGATGTGCGCAAAGCGCCAAGCCAGGGCGCTGTCGTCTATGCTTATGAGCACGAGACCTATCGCGCTGAAGGGGCTTATGAGCGGTCTCGCTTTGGCGGCTATGCTGGGACTGTGACCTCTGCACCCCGCAGATCCGTGCAAGCGGGCGATCCCGTCCAGCTGAGTGATGGCTTCTTTTACGGACCGCTGACGGGCGGTGTCGGCGATGATCCGCCCCGTATCATCGTCGTGCGCCAGAACGGCCATACCCATTATCGGTGGCGCTAAACCAGATTCGGCTTGGATCTGAAGCGCCAGTGTCGCTTTCCCAAAACTGATAATTTTCCTAAACTGCTCGAATGGTCGGATTATGTTCCCTTACCGCGAGCGCTATTATGGCAATGCATCTTCAGGGTGCGGCCCCGATTGCTGGGCCTGTCGCCGTGGACGTGGTCGAGGTGATCGACGGCGATACGATTGCTGTGCAGGCGCATATCTGGCCCGGGCATATCGTGCAGACGCGAGTCCGGCTTGATGGCGTGGATACGCCCGAAACCCGTCGGCCCGCGTGTGAGGCCGAGCGTGTAGCCGGATACCGGGCGACCGAATTTACGCGCAGCTGGCTTTCGAACCATGAGGCGGTCAGCCTGCATCAGGTTCGCCTGGGCAGTTTTGCAGGACGCGTCATTGCGGAGCTGAAGGCGTCAGACACTGAAGAAAGCCTGTCAGACGCTCTGCTCGAAGCGGGGCTCGCCAGCGTGTACGGCGAAGAGGGACCCTGGTGTCAGACGAGCGCGACGGCTCCGTCTAGCGCACCGTCGCAATCGCGCCCGCGCTAGACGATACGGTCCTGTTCCAGGCCCGTTCGTGCAGGGTGTAGGCGACGGTCTGCACCGCCGGCTCGATGAGGCCGATCGCCAGTGCAGCCGTCCAGCTTCCTGTCAGCGCAAACGCCACAGAGATGGCGACCACCAGGTGCATCAAGCCGTAGGTGACGGGCTTGAAAGCTCGGATCGGCAACCGGGCCGGCAGGTCGAACGGCAGGGCCGTGCTCGGGATGGCGTTCAGGATCGCGGTCATGGACAGGCTCCTCATGCGAACAATTCGCAAGAGGAAGATAGGGAGCAACTGGATATTTGTCACATGAATGGTTTTGATGAACTCTATCGAGTTGATCGATGGATTAGCCCGGGGTCGACTGGACGGCCTCGCCCTCGCTCATCGCCAGCACTTCGCCGGCCAGGTATAGCGAGCCGCAAATCACGATGCGGCCGCCGGGATAATCGCTGATGGCGTCTCGCACCGCCTCAGTCAGGCTGGACGCGGTCTGAGCCGGCAGCCCCGCGGTCCGCGCGGCTTCAGCGACCTCGCCCGGGCTTTGTGCGCCCTCTCGCCCGCCCTGAAAATCAATGGCGATGACCCGGGCGGCGAGGCCTTCGAAATAGGCCAGGAAGCCGGACGCGTCCTTGTTGTTGGAAAAGGCTGCGACGAGCACGAGCGGACGTTCGCGCCCCGCTTCCATCTCCCCCAGGCTGGCGGCGAGCGATTCCGCCGCCGACAGATTATGTCCGCCATCGAGCCAGAGCGCGCCTTCGCCCTGCTTGACGATGTCAGCCAGCGGTCCCTCGGTCAGACGTTGCAGGCGCGCGGGCCAGCGGGTGGTTTCAAGCCCGGCGCTGACGTCTTCGGGTGAGTAACCACAGGCGCGCGCCGTCGCTGCGGCGACCCCGGCATTGATGATCTGATGCGAGCCCGCAAGACTGGGCGGGTTGAGATCCCACAACTCATCCTCGGCTTCGAACACCAGCCGTCCGTGTTCGGTATAGGCTTGGAAGTCCTGTCCCCAGATCGATAGGGGCGCGGACAGCCGATCCGCGGCCTTGCGGATTACCGCTTCCGCTTCAGGTGTTTGCGGCCCGACGATGACAGGCACATGGCGCTTGATGATCCCGGCCTTCTCCGCCGCAATCAATTCAATCGAGTCGCCCAGGAAGGCCTGATGATCGAGACTGACCGGCGTGATCACCGTGGCTTGGGGGGCTGGCAGGATGTTGGTGGCGTCCACGCGGCCGCCAAGCCCGGTTTCCAGGATCAGCCGGTCTGCGGGAGTTTCGGAGAAGAGCAGGAAGGCCGCCGCCGTGGTGATCTCGAAAAAGGTGATCTCATGGTCGCCATTGGCGGCCTCACAGCGGGCAAAGGCGTCTTCCAGCCGGGCGTCGTCAACGATTTCGCCCGCCAGCACGATGCGCTCGTTAAAGCGCACCAGATGGGGCGAGGTATAGACATGGCAGCGTTCGCCAGCCGCTTCCGAGATCGCTTTCAGAAAGGCGCAGGTCGACCCTTTGCCATTGGTGCCGGCCACGTGAATGACAGGCGGCAAGCGGTCCTGTGGACGGCCGAGCGCCTCCAGAAGACGCTCGATCCGGCCCAGTGACAGGTCGATCTTTTTCGGATGCAGGCGCGAGAGGCGTTGCAGCGCCGCCTCAATGGTTTCAGCGGTCGCCAAGATGCTCTCTCCGCTATTCGGTGCGCGCCGGGGTGTTGTCCGCAGAGGCCGGACGCTTGAGCATTGTCCGCATCAGGTTGCCCAACACATTGCGCAGCTCATGACGATGGACAACCTTGTCCACCATGCCCTTGTCCAGCAGGTATTCAGAACGCTGGAACCCTTCGGGCAGCTTTTCGCGAATGGTCTGCTCGATCACGCGCGGCCCCGCAAAGCCGATCAGCGCGCCCGGCTCGGCCAGGTGCACATCGCCCAGCATGGCGTAGGACGCGGTGACCCCGCCCGTAGTCGGGTCGGTCAGCACGACGATATAGGGCAGCTTGGCGTCCTTGAGCATTTCCACGCCCAGCGTGGTGCGCGGCATCTGCATCAGCGACAGGGCGCCTTCCTGCATGCGCGCGCCGCCCGCGGCGGTGAACACGATCAGCGGCGTGCGACGCTCGACAGCGGTTTCACAGGCTTTCAGGAAGCCTTCGCCAGCGCCCATACCCAAAGATCCGCCCATGAAGGAGAAGTCCTGCACGAGCACCGTGGTCTCGATATTCTTGATCGCGCCGACGCCGATGGCCATCGCGTCCTCGCGCCCGGTCTTCTTGCGAGCGGCGGCGATACGGCTGGTATAGGGCTTGTCGTCGCGGAATTTCAGCGGGTCCTTGGCGACCTCGGGCAGGGCCACTTCGGTGTAGTCGCCATCAAAGGTGTATTTGAAGCGCAGGGCCGGGCCGATACGCATATGGTGGCCGGCGGGCGTGACATGCTGGGAGCTTTCCAGGTCCTTGTTGAAGACCATCTCGCCCGAAATCGGACACTTCACCCAGAGATTTTCCGGCGTGTCGCGCTTTTCGAACATTTTCTGGACGCCCGGCGGGGTCAGTCTTTGAAGCCAGCTCATATCGCGTCACACCTCTTCAAACGCTTCGTTCTGCACCGGCGTCGGCCGCTCCGCTAGCGTGCGGAATGGGCGGCGTCTGCCAGGGATCCGGCGAGATGCAAGGCCTGGTCCACACCGTCCGTCGCCAGAGCGTCCACGATCGCGGAGCCCACGACGACGGCGTCAGCCACCTTGCCGATCTCCGTGGCGCGCTCGGGCGTCTTCACGCCAAAGCCCACCGCCACCGGCAATCCGGAGGCCGCACGCACCCGCGCGACCGCCGCTTCGATATCCCCGGTCGCGCCAGATCCAGCGCCGGTCACGCCCGTCGTGGATACGTAATAAACAAATCCGGAGGTATGTGCGACCACTTGCGGCAGACGCTTGTCGTCGGTGGTGGGCGCGGCGAGGCGCACAAAGGACAGACCCTGGCCTTCCAGCGCCGAGCGGAGCTCGGTGTCTTCCTCGGGCGGAATGTCCACGCAGATCACCCCGTCAGCCCCCGCAGCGGCGGCGTCACGGGCGAAGTCTTCAAAGCCATAGGCGAAGAACGGGTTGGCATAGCCCATCAGCACGACGGGGGTGTCCATATGGGTCTCGCGGAAGCGTTTGACCAGCGCGAGCACGCCCTTGAGCGTCGTGCCGCCCTCAAGCGCGCGGATCGCGGCGCGCTGAATGGTCGGGCCGTCCGCCATGGGATCGGTGAAGGGCACGCCGAGTTCCAGCACGTCCGCGCCCTTGTCGGCGAGGCCCTGCATCATCTTGAGCGTGGTGTCCGCATCGGGATCACCCGCCATGACATAGGCGACAAACCCGGCGCGGTTGTCAGATTTCAAAGCGGCGAAGGTGGGGGCGAGGCGGGTCATGAGCAGGCGTCCAAATCTTCTTTGGCGGTCATAATAAGCAGAACGGCAGTCTCGGCGCTGTGGCGGTCATCGCTGTATGCAGGCTCATCTTTTGTCATGAGACTTACAGCCAAAATATGAGGGCAGTGGCTATCATCTTGGTGACCGTAAATGCCTGTGTAGCCCATTGCGTCAGTCATTTCCCAGCCACGCGCGGTCAGCAACTCTTCGAATGAATCATCAAGCGTCGGCAGATTGCTCATCGGCGTTTCGAGGCAAAGCACGGACCAGTGTTGAAGGTCGGCTTCCATGCTCGACTGATTTCCATCTTCTGGATCAATCCAGAGTTGGCATTCGGCCTGGAGACTGACTTCCGGCAAGGAAGTGAAGGGAAAAAGGTCTGCGAGCCTAGGATCACTAGTGATCTGGAGCAGGGCCAACAGGGAAACGATCACAGCTCCACACCGAGCGCTTCGGCGACGGAGAACACGTCCTTGTCGCCGCGGCCGCACATATTCATCAAGATGACGCCGTCCTTGCCCAGCTCTTTCGCCAGGTCGCGCACGCGGGCGAGGGCGTGGGCGGGCTCAAGGGCGGGAATGATGCCCTCTTTCTTCGAGCACAGCTGGAACATCTCCAGCGCTTCGGCATCCGTCGCCGAGCGGTATTCCGCCCGTCCCACATCGTGCAGGAAGGCGTGTTCGGGGCCGATGCCGGGATAATCGAGACCGGCGGAGATGGAATGGCCTTCGGTGATCTGGCCGTCCTCGTCCTGCAAGAGATAGGTCTTGTTGCCGTGCAGAATGCCCGGGCGGCCGCCATTGAGGCTCGCGGCGTGGTCGGGCGTATCCAGACCCTTGCCGGCGGCTTCCACACCGATCAGGCGCACATCCTCGTCTTCGAGGAAGGGGTGGAACAGGCCCATGGCGTTCGATCCGCCGCCAATACAGGCGACGGCGGCGTCGGGCAGGCGACCGATGCGCTCGAGCATCTGTTCGCGCGCTTCGCGGCCAATGACGGACTGGAAATCACGCACCATGGCCGGATAGGGGTGCGGGCCCGCTACTGTGCCGATGACGTAGAAGGTCTCATCGGGATAGGTCACCCAGTCGCGCAGCGCCTCGTTCATGGCGTCCTTGAGCGTGCCGCGACCTGACGTGACCGAGTGGATCTTCGCGCCCAGAAGGTTCATGCGGAAGACGTTCGGCTTCTGCCGCTTCACATCGGTCGCGCCCATGAACACTTCACATGGCAGGCCGAAGCGGGCCGCCACGGTGGCCGTCGCCACGCCATGCTGGCCGGCGCCGGTTTCGGCGATGATGCGGGTCTTGCCCATGCGCTTGGCCAGCAGAACCTGACCGAGGCAGTTATTGATCTTGTGCGCGCCGGTATGGTTGAGCTCGTCGCGCTTGAACCAGATCTTCGCCCCGCCAAATTCCTCGGTCAGGCGCTCGGCGAAATAGAGCGGGCTCGGACGGCCCACGAAATCACGGCTGAATTCCTCGAACTCGGCAATGAAATCGGGATCGTTCTTGTAGTGCTCATACGCCTCTTCCAGCGCCAGAATGTTCGGCATCAGCGTCTCGGCCACATAGCGGCCGCCAAACTGTCCGAAACGCCCTTCAGCATCAGGCTGTTGGGAAAATGCGTTGGGTTGGGTCATGACGAAGTCTTTCACGACGACAGGGCGGTGGGGTCCACCATCCTGACAGGGCCAGAAGGTCGGCCTCAGAGAAGCCGGTAAAGGGCGGCGGCGCAAGCCTTCAGGCTGTATTGACGGCAGTGATGAAGGCCTTGATTTTGTCTACACATTTCACGCCCGGCGCGCTTTCAACGCCCGACACGACATCGACGCCTTGCGCGCCCGATTGCGCGATGGCGTCTGCCACCGTGTCGATGGTCAAACCACCGGCGAGCAGCCAGGGCTGGCCGGGATCAAAGCCCTTGAGCAGGCTGTAATCCCATGCCTGACCCAGTCCGCCGGGGCGGTCGGCGTTCTTTGGCGGTTTGGCGTCAAACACGAAGCCATCCACATAGGCTTCATAGGCACGCGCCTTTTCAAGGTCTTGCGCGGTGGAGACGCCCAGGGCCTTCCACACGCCCCGCTCGGCATAATGGCGGGCATCCAGGCACCGCATCGGGCTCTCCCCGCCATGAAGCTGGATATAATCGGGCCGCATGGCGCGCAACACCTCGCCCATCAGCGCTTCATCGGGGTCGACCAGCACCGCCACCGTTTTCGCATCGCCCTTGCGGGCGGCAAGCTGGCGCATTTCGTTCAGCGCGACATGACGCGGGCTCTTGGGAAAGTGGATGAAACCGAGATAGTCCGCGCCTGCGTCAATGGCGGCGTCGACCGCCTCAACTGAATTGAGGCCGCATATCTTGATTTTGGTGGCTGATGATCGGTTCATGACGCCGACTTAGCGCTGAAGCCGCGTGTCGCCAAGTCACAGCTGCAAAATCGCGTCAGGCGAAGGCGATGCTGGTCAGATTGACCGACTGGGCGCGGGTGGTGGCGGCATAGGCGCCATTGGCCTGGTTGAGGGCGGCGGGGGCGGGCGGGTCGCCGCTGAAGCCAAAGGCTGCAATCTCGGGCTGATCGGCGTCCGCATCAGATGGCGATGCGGCGTCATTGGCGGGTTGAGGCTGGCCGGGCTGGCTCGGACCTTCAGCCCGATCGCCTTCCAGCGCTGCCTGACGTTCCTCGCGTTCCTGCGCCGCCAGCTCGGCGCGCGCCTGCTGGGCGGCGGCGTCGGCGGAAGCAGCGACCTTGCGATCCTGACCTGAAGGCTCGGCCGGGGCCAGCGCGGCGGCCTTGACGATGCGCATCTTCTCGATGGTGGCCTCGGGATCGCCAGGAATGGGGCTGGCGTCGATCTGCACCTCGCCGCCGACGGCATATTGCTGTCCGTCCGGGCCCTTCTGGTATTCGTAGGATGGTGCGCTGGCGTATTGCCCGCCTGCGGCCTGGTGCGCCTGTTCGTGCTGGCGCACTTCGCGGTCCCGCTTTTTCAGCTCTGCAATCTGTTTCTCTTCGCCCTCGGTCAAGGGATCGCCATTGGCCGATTTCGGCGCGGCGGCTGACTTGGCGGACTGGGAAGCGGGCGCGGCGTCTTGCGCGGCGCCGGCCTGACGCGCCTGTGCAGACAGACTGACCGGATCGGAGATGACGCGCCGGGCAGTATCGGCCAGAGAGGGGTCAATTGAAGACGGAATCGTCCCGCTCGCCTGAGCGCGCAGCTCGGACGTCTGGGGCGTTGCGCCGATCCCGGCTTGATAGGCCGGCTCTGCGCCGCCAGGTAAGAGTGGCGTCAGCGCCATACGCATTCCCGGCAGTTGCAACCTGCCGATGAGCCTGACGCAAGAGTCTTAAGGTTTGGGTAACGGGGGTTAAGGCGCTAGGCCTTGCCGTCGACCCGTTCGCGCAATTCCTTACCGGTCTTGAAGAACGGCACGTGCTTCTCCTTGACGGAGACAGGTTCGCCGGTGCGCGGATTGCGACCCTGGCGCGGCGGGCGGTTGCGAACGGAAAATGCGCCGAAGCCGCGCAGCTCCACGCGATCACCGCGCTCGAGCGCCTGGGTGATCTCTTCCAGCACCGTGTTCACCACCCGCTCCAGATCCTTCTGGTACAGATGGGGATTGTCTTCTGCGAGCTTCTCGATGAGTTCGGATTTGATCATGGTGCGCTCCCCTTGAAGGGCATCAGTGTAGGAACACCTGAACTGACCCGTCAATGCGTTAGCCGGGGCGCGGACCAAAAAAGAACCCCCGATGCCGGGCATCGGGGGTTCCAACTCCCCTGCTAGGGGAGAAAGTCCGGGTTCAGACGATTAGTCTTCGTCTTGGCCCTTCAGAGCGGCGCCCAGGATATCGCCCAGGGACGCGCCGGAGTCCGAAGACCCGTACTGTTCGACGGCTTCTTTCTCTTCCGCCATTTCCAGCGCCTTGATGGACACCGAAACGCGGCGCGAGGCCTTGTCGATATTGGTGACGCGCGCGTCGACCTTGTCGCCGACGGCGAAGCGCTCGGGGCGCTGCTCGGCGCGGTCACGCGAGATGTCGGACTTGCGGATGAACGCCTTGACCAGGTTGTCCGGGCCCAGGCTGACTTCCACGCCGCCGGTGGTGACTTCGGTGACGGTGCAGGTCACGGTCTCGCCGCGCTTGAAGCCGCCTTCGTCCATCGGATCGCCGCCCAGTTGCTTGACGCCCAGGGAGACGCGTTCTTTCTCGACATCGACGTCCAGGACCTTGGCGCGCACGGAGTCGCCTTTCTTGTAGTCCTGGATGGCGTCTTCGCCCGAACGATCCCAGTCGAGATCGGACAGGTGCACCATGCCGTCGATTTCCTCGTCGACGCCGATGAACAGACCGAATTCGGTGATGTTCTTGACTTCGCCTTCGACTTCCGAGCCGACCGGGTGTGCTTCCGCGAAGACTTCCCACGGATTGCGCTGGGTCTGCTTGATGCCAAGCGAGACGCGACGCTTGTCCGGATCCACGTCGAGCACCATGACGTCCACTTCCTGGGAGGTGGAGACGATTTTGCCCGGATGGACGTTCTTCTTGGTCCAGCTCATCTCGGAGACGTGCACCAGACCTTCGACGCCCGGCTCCAGCTCCACGAACGCGCCGTATTCGGCGATGTTCGTCACGCGGCCCTTGAAGATCGCGCCGTTCGGGTATTTCAGCGCCACGCCGTCCCACGGGTCGGACTGCAGCTGCTTCATGCCGAGCGAGATACGCTGGGTGTCTTTGTTGATCTTGATGATCTGCACCTGAACGGTCTGGCCAACTTCGACCACTTCGCTCGGGTGACCCACACGCGACCAGCTCATGTCGGTGACGTGCAGCAGGCCGTCAATGCCGCCCAGATCCACGAACGCACCGTAATCGGTGATGTTCTTGACAACGCCTTCACGCACTTCGCCTTCGGCCAGCTGACCGACGAGCTCAGCGCGCTGCTCGGCGCGGGATTCTTCCAGGACAGCGCGGCGGGAGACCACGATGTTGCCGCGCGGACGGTCCATTTTCAGGATCGCGAACGGCTGTTCCTTGTTCATGAGCGGGGCCACGTCGCGCACCGGACGGATGTCCACCTGGGAGCCCGGCAGGAAGGCCGAAGCGCCGCCCAGGTCCACGGTGAAGCCGCCTTTGACGCGGCCGACGATCGCGCCGTTGACCGGCTCTTTGGATTCGAACGTCTTCTCCAGACGGTCCCAGGCTTCTTCGCGGCGGGCTTTGTCGCGCGACAGAACCGCTTCACCCATCGCGTTCTCGATACGCTCAAGGTAGATGTCGACCTGATCGCCCAGTTTCGGGGCTTCAGAGCCGGGGCCGGTGAATTCACGCAGGGCCACGCGGCCTTCGGTTTTCAGACCGACGTCGATGACAACGGTGTCGTGCAGGACGGACGTGACGGTGCCGCGCACCACCGTGCCTTCCATGAGGTCGCGGCCGGCGAGGGACGCTTCCAGCATTGAGGCGAAATCATCGCGGCTCGGGGCCGAGGTGTTGGTTTCAGACATGTTAGAGGATGGCTCCAGGGGTTGTCGTCGTTTCCGGCCGGCCGGTTGTCTCCGGCGGTCTTGCCGCACGCGGCGGCTGGAAGTCTCCAGTTCAGCCGCGAACGGCCGGATAACGCGTTCCAAATGAGCAGAGCGAAACGGCAGGCGGCGCGATCGAGCCGTAAGTCAGAACCGACGAACAAGATGAAGGCGCGCCTGGCCGCGGGTCATCGCCCGCCCGGCGAATGATCGGTCGGTTCACATCCGCAGATGCAACAGGCCAATCGCGCGCGGACTTACCGCAAAATGACTATGAGAGCAAGGCTTGCCGGGGCGTCGAACTGACTCGCGCCTCTAGCCGATTTCCGCGCCGAGGGCCGACATGTGGTCAAAGAAGTCGGGGTAGCTCGTGGCGATCATGCTGACATCATCTACGCTCACCGGGGCCTGCGCGCCCAGACCCATGATCAGTGCGCTCATGGCAAGACGATGATCATGATGGGTTTTCACGAGCCCGCCACCGGGCACCCCGTCCTGGCCACAGCCGTGAACGATGAGAAAATCCTCGCCCAGCTCGATAGGCACGCCATTGGCTTGTAGCAAGGCGGCGCTGGCGGCGAGCCGGTCGCTTTCCTTGGCGCGCAATTCGGCCAGGCCCGTCATTTCCGTCACGCCGTCAGCAAAGGCGGCGATGACCGACAGGATCGGATATTCATCAATCATGGACGGCGCCAGGGATGCGGGCACCATTACGCCCTTGAGGGCGCCGGAGCGCACCGTGATGTCCACCAGCTGTTCGCCGCAGCGTTCGCCCGCCGGGGTCATCTCAAGGTCGGCGCCCATCATCTTGAGCACTTCATAGAGGCCGAACCGGGCCGTGTTGGTCATCACGCCGGTCACGGTGATGGCGCTGTCATGGGTCACAAGGGCGGCCGCCACGGGGAAGGCGGCGGATGAGGGGTCGCCGGGAATGGCGACATTGGCCGGCGACAATGTCTTTCCCCCGCGCACGCGCGCGACAAGGCCTTCGCCCTGACGTTCCACATTGAGATCTGCGCCATAGACCGGAGCCATGATCTCGGTGTGGTCGCGGGTGGCGTGCGGTTCGCGCACAATGGTTTCGCCTTGCGCGCCCAGCCCGGCCAGCAGAATGGCGCTCTTGACCTGGGCGGAGGCGACAGGCGGGGTGTAATCAATGGCGTTCAGGGCGGACGAGCCGCGCAGCGTCACCGGCAGTCGGCCGCCATCGCTGGACTGGCTTTTTACGCCCATGCGCGACAGCGGGTCGAGCACGCGCGCCATGGGGCGCGAGGACAGGCTCTTGTCCCCGACGAAATCCGCCTTGAGATCGAACCGGCTGGCTGCGCCCATGAGCAGGCGCACGCCTGTGCCCGAATTGCCCAGATCCAGCGGCTGCGCCGGGCTGGTCCACTGGCCCTGGCCTTTGACGCGCCAGGCGCCGGGGCCTTCACGGTTCACCTGGGCGCCGAGCGCGGCGACGGCGCGACCGGTGGCCAGCACATCCTCGCTTTCAAGCAGGCCCTCGATCCGGCTTTCCCCGTCCGCCAGCGCCGAAAAGATCAACGCGCGGTGCGAGCATGATTTATCCGCAGCCGCCTGAAGGCGTCCTTTCAGGGCATTGACAGGCCGGGCGGTTTTAGGCCCGGTTACGGCCTGGGACGGGGTAGGCGTGGCGTGTGACATGCGGGCTCCGCGGAACGGCAGATGACAGAAGGCTTCAATCGGGTTTTGACAGCCGCGTCAGAACATGGCAACTGGCGCGCCGATTTGATCGCCCTTCGCTGTGAAAGGATATGGACTCGTGGCGAAAGCTGAACTTGGGACCAAGCGCGTTTGTCCGGAAACCGGCAAGAAGTTCTATGACCTGAACAAGGACCCGATCGTGTCCCCGTTCACCGGCATGGAATATCCCCTGTCGTATTTCGAGGAAGTCACTGTCTCCAGCAAGGCGCCGAAGCCTGAGAAAGAGGCGGAAGAGGATACCGAGGCGGAAGCGGAGGACAGCTCCGATGACGATGAAGCCGAGGATGACGACGCTCCCGAGCTCGATGAAGAGCCGATTGATCTGGGCGGCGATGACGATGAGGACGAAGCGCCGGTCGCCAAGCGCGCCACGCCGGGCGACGACGATCTGGACGGCTTCTCCGACGATGAATCCGATCTCGACGATGATGACGATGACAGCGTCCTGCTGGACGATGATGACGACGATATCGACGACAACATCGCGCTGGATGACGACGAGGACGACGTCTGATCCAGGCGGCTGTCATTGAGGGCGTCAGGTGCTGAAAAACAGGCTTGATTGCTCTCAAACGCGCGGCTAGGTTCCGCGCTCTCGAAACGGCGGGGCCCAACCCCGCACGCTTTGAAAAAGTTTCGGGGCCATAGCTCAGTTGGGAGAGCGCTTGAATGGCATTCAAGAGGTCGGCGGTTCGATTCCGCCTGGCTCCACCAAAAAAGAACCCCTGCGCTGACGCGCGGGGGTTTTTCTTTGCCGTTGGTTTACACCGGCGCATGCCTTGAACGTTTTGACAAGAAAACCCATGTCATCATCACACAAGGCAATGCATGGGTCTTTGGATGGATACCGATACTGAACTGATGCTGGACACGACGCCGACCGTGTATGTCCGCACCATCGACGCAGCCGAGATCATGGATCAGGCGGCGGACGCCGGGGTCAAGCTCGACTCCGAAGCGACGCTTTACGCCATTCATGACGAGAACGGTCAGCGCATGGCGGTCTTCTCTGATCGCGATGCGGCGTTCGCTGCAGCCCGCGATCATGGTGCGGAACCGGTCAGCGTGCACTAGCACAAGGTCTGATTGAAGATGCATGACGCCCTCTGCGACGCAGAGGGCGTTCTTGTATGTGCGTGCCGGTTTGCCAGGCGCGCCGAGCGCGGCTAAAGGCAGGATCATGAGAGGTTATTTCGCAGTCGGCGTCGAAGGCATTTCCAAGGCGCGCAATCTGGGTGCGGTCATGCGCACCGCTCACGCCTTTGGCGGCAGCTTCGTGTTCACCGTGGGCGCGGCCAATCGCGCGCGCGAGATGTTTCAGACCGATACCGCCAAGACCACCGAGAATCTGCCCTATTACGACTGGGAGACCGTGGATGACATGCTGTTGCCGCGCGGTTGTCAGATCGTCGGAGTGGAGCTGACCGATGATGCGGTGGAGTTGCCCAGCTTTCGTCATCCGCGCATGGCGGCCTATGTGCTGGGCAAGGAACGCGGCGATCTCAGCCCGGAAATGCTCGCGCGCTGCGCGCATGTGGTGAAGATCCCGACCAAATTCTGCGTGAACCTGTCCGTGGCGGCCGCCATTGCGCTTTATGACCGCACGCTGTGCCTGGGCGGCTATCCCGAGCGCCCCGTGATGCCCGGCGGCCCGCTGGAGGACAAGCAGCACATCTGGGGCGCGCCCAGAAAGCGCACCTGATCATCTGATCGCTTGAGCCTTAAAGGTGCAGGCTGTCCCCGCGCAGAAGCGCGGGCAGATCGCCCACTTCGCCGCCGGCGGTCCGCATGAAGAAGCGCCGGGCCATGGGAATCTGGTCCACGATCGACAGGCCCAGTCCGCGCGCGGTTCGGATCAGGCTGTGATCATTGGAGAACAGCAGTGTGAACAGGTGCGAGCCCATCCCGACCGCCGCTGAATCGGTGCGCCGCCAGCGCGCATAGCGTTGCAAAGTGGCGGGCGCGCCCAGATCAAGCCCCGCCCGCTTGGCGTCCACCAGCACATCGGCCAGCACCGCCGCATCGCGAACCCCGAGATTGAAGCCTTGGCCCGCAATGGGGTGGATGCCCCGCGCGGCGTCGCCCACCAGCGCCAGACGGTCATCGGTGAAGCGTTCGGAGAATTTCAGCGTCAGCGGATAGGTCCAGCGCGGGCTGACCGGTTTCACCCAACCAAGGAAATCGCCAAAGCGCGCTTCCAGCGCCTCTTGGAACCCCTCATCGTCCATGTCTTTCAGGGCATCCGCCGCCTTGGGTTTTTCACACCAGACAAGGCTGGAGCGATTGTTTGGCAGGGGCAGGATGGCGAACGGCCCGGTGGGCATGAAGAACTCATACGCCACGCCCTCATGGCTGAACTCGTGCTCGACGGTCAGCACCACGGCCTTCTGGTCATAGGCATGATCGAACGTGCGTACGCCGGCCTGACGGCGCAGACCGGAGAACTTGCCGTCGCAGCCCACGATCAGAGGGGCTTCCAGCGTCTCGCCGCTTTCCAGCACCAGCCGGTTCTTCCCAGGCGTGGCATCGGTTTCCATATGGCTGGCGCGTTCGGGGGCGAACACGGTCAGGCCCGCCTCATCGGCGGCTTTCGCCAGCGCCACCCGCGTCCAGCGGTTCTCGGCCATGTATCCGAGAGCCTCGCCGTCATCTTCAGGCGAGATTTCCCGGCGATCAAAATGCAGCTGGTCGTGACCGGGGCCGCCAGGCTTCAAACCGTCATAAGGGCGGCCATCGACCACCAGAATGTCTTCAATTGGCTGGACGTGCTCGCGCAGATGCTGGCCCGCGCCCACCGCATCGAGCATGCGCATGGAGGTGTAAGCCAGCGCGGAGGAGCGCCCGTCAAATTCAGGCGTGACGTGCTCGGAGAGCTCCATCGCATCCACGACAGCCACAGCCAGCCCGGCTTTGTGCAGGGCCAGCGCCAAGGTGAGACCGGCGAGCCCGCCGCCGGAAATCACCACATCGCCAGAGAAGATCGGTTTGCTCATGGGGCTCAAGATAACAATGCCCCGGCCGAAAGAAAGCGGCGCGGCGCCGCAGGGGCGCCTAGCGGTTCAGCGCGCGCTGGATCCATCCCAGGGCGCCGGTGAAGGCGAGGGGGCCGTCGGTCACGGCAAGCACGATGCAGACCTCGCCCTCGTCGGCGACAGGTTTGTGGATCGTGTCGGGATTGGCCATGCACACTTCGCCGGGGCCATAGCTGGCGCGGCCATCGGAGAAGCCGCCGGTCAGCACCAGTGTGAATTCGGTGCCGTCATGGCCGTGATGGGGCACGCCGCGGCCCGGCTCGATGCGGATCAGCTCGGCTTTCGCGCCATCCTCATCCATCAGCGTCATGTTGCGCACGCCGGGTCCGGCGAAGGACCAGCCGCCCTGATCCAGGGCCAGGTCACGAACCGGATCGGGCAGATCCAGCAATTCGCCGATCGCCTGACCGGCTTTTTCCGCCGCCTTGCGCGAATGTTCAGAGCCGGCCTTGGCGTCAAAGCGCGACGGCCCCGCTTCGCCGAGCCCTGCTTCCTCGCTGTCGATCACGTCAAACACGGTGGCGAGGGCGTCCGGCATCATGGAGGCGGGCGTTTCCTGCTCCAGCAGGACGCCCGCCACGGCTTCGACGGCTGCGAGCGTCTGGGCCACATCCGCGTTGACGGCGGCCTGAGCGTCCAGCAGCAAGCGCATCGGGGCAGACAAGGCGCCGGATGCGTAAGCGGTATAGATTTCGTCACCCAGCGGATGGTTGGTCATGGTCTTGTTCTACGTATCGTCAGCTACAGCGTCGCGGATATTGATCAGATTGGCCTGAGGTCAAGCCGATTAGGGCATTTTCTTAGGTTCAGGCCAACTTTGCTTACAAGGTGTTGGAATCGAGCACGCGCCTGAGCTTGTCAAAAGCCAGTCTCAAACGGGACTTAACCGTGCCCAGCGGCATGCCCAGCTGATCGGCGATGTCGCGATGGGACAATCCGTCAAAGAAGGCGAGCCGCAAGAGCGCCACCTGTTCATCGGGCAGACCATTCATGGCCTGACGCACCCGGTCGTCGCGATCACTCGCATGCACGGCGTCATCGGGCGTTTCGATCTCGGGCGGGCGCAGGCTCGGGTCCTCGCCATCAAGCGCGGGCTTGTTGGCCTGACGGGCCGCATCAATGCGCCGATTGCGCGCAATGCGGAAAATCCAGGTGGAGGCGGACGCCTGATCGGGATCAAACTGGCTGGCCTTGCGCCAGACGGTCAGCATGATCTCCTGGGTCAGCTCCTCGGCCAGACTGTCATGCGCATTCAGGCGCAGCAGATAGGCTTTCACCCGAGGCGCATAGAAATTGAACAGGGCTGCAAACGCCTGTCGGTCCCGCTGCGCGGTGGCCAGAACCAGCGAATTCAGGGTCGTTCGATCCGGTGTGGCGCCGGCGGAAAAGGGGGCGTCAGGCAAGTTTCACCCTTGAAGCTCTATACAGATCACTTTCACATTCACGCACATGACGATCAAGCCAAGATCCTGCCTTGAAACCGCCGTCAGAGACCGCTTTAAACAGGGACGCGGGTCAGCGCCAGCTGATCTGCCAGCGCCAAACCGCTAAATCTGAATGGAAATCCCCCATGCGCGTGCTTATTGCCAGCCTGTGTCTGACCCTGACGAGCTTCACGCCTGCCCTGGCGCAGGGGGTGAGCGAGCCCGAGTTTCAGGGCGCGCACCGTGACTGGCGCGTGTTCACGCGCGGCGAGGGCGACAGCCAGGTCTGTTATGCGCTCAGCCGACCGCAAGAAGCGCTGCCAAGCAATGTCGATCATGGCGATGTGTTTTTCCTGGTCGCCAGCTGGGCCAATGGCGCAGCGGAGGAGCAGCCGAGCTTCCTGGCCGGCTATGCCCTGCGTCCAGACAGCCCGCCGCGCGTGCGGGTTGGCTCTGATCGCTATCAGATGTTCGCGTCCGAGCAGGAAGGCTTCCTGGAAGACACCAGTGAGGAAAACCAGCTTGTGCGCGCCATGCGTCGCGGTTCTGACATGCGGGTCGAGGCGACCAGCAATCGGGGCACCGCCACCGCCTACACCTTCTCTCTTCTGGGCGTGACGGCGGCGCTGGAGCAGGTGGAATCGCTCTGCGACTAGGCGTTCCGCGCGGCGGCTTCGAAACAGGCGAACAGATCATCGCGCGCAGCGCTGTGCGGGGCGTTAGCGCGATAGATGAGCGCGGGGCGCAAGCGTATTTCCACGGAGCTGTCAGGCAGCGGGACCAGCCCGTGCTCGGCCGTAAGACGATCCATCACCGAGCGCGGCGCGGCCAGAACGTGGTCCGATGCGGCGCAAGCCAGCGCCAGAACCGTATAATCATCACAAACCAGCCCCGGACGGTCTCCACCCCAGGGCAGGGGTTGCCGGGTCAATCGCTCGGGCGGTGTCGCGGTCGCCAGGGGGAAATGCTTTGGCGAAGCGCCATCAAGGGCGGGGTGTCCGGGACGGACCAGGGCCGCGACGCTTTCCTCAGGCAGGGGGTGCACTGTCAGCGACGGATCGAGATCGGCCTCCCCCATATCCGCCGCCACCAGATCCAGGGCGCCGCGCCGCACCTGCTCGACCAGCGCGCCGGCGGCGCCCGCGTGAATGGTCAGCTGGACCGTGCGACCCGCGCGATAATACCGGGCGACGGCTTCAGGCAGCAGGCGATAGGTCAGGCTGGGACCGGCGCCGAGATTGAGCACCCCATCCTCGCCGCTGCGCCAGCGTTCGGCTTCCGCTTTGAGGTCATTGGCCTGTTGGAGCAGCGCTCGGGCGCGAGGCAACAAGGCTTCACCCATGCGGGTCAGGACCAGTTTGCGGCCCGACCGCTCGAATAGGGGCCCGCCCAGCTCCGCTTCAAGCTGAGCCAGCGATTTGGTGGCGGCCGGCTGACTGACATGAAGCTGTTCTGCGGCGGCGGTCAGCGTGGCGGTCTCTGCTGCGGTGACAAAGAGGCGGGCTGTGCGAAGTGTGAGCATTGATGCATAACCTGTAGTTATGCTGCCATGTAAAACTTGTATTGGAAGTTATGACAAGCCTCACTCAGTCTGGACTCGGGAGGCCCAGTCATGATCAACGAGAAAATCCTGGTACCAGCCATCTTCGCGCTCTTCATCGTGCTGGAAGCGATCACGGGCCGATTTCTTCAAAGGGAGAAGGGATCGACACGCGATATCGTGATCGAAACGGCGTCCTCGCTGACCATCGTCCTGATCACGGTCCCGCTGATCTTCGCTGTCGCGCCCCTGCTCGTAGATGCCGTACGTCCGGGATCCGCCAATGCGCTGGCGGGACTGCCCTGGTGGGCGATGCTCGCCATTCTTCTGGTGGCTGACGACATGACCCAGTACTGGTGGCATCGCGCCAGCCATACCTTCCCGGTGCTGTATAACCTGCACCGGGCGCACCATTCGAGCGGCTATCTGTCGATCCGCACCGCCTATCGCAACAACCTGTTCTACTACCTGTTCATGCCGGGCCTGTGGATTGCGGCCGTGCTGGTGCATCTGGGCTTCTACCCGGTCTATGCGGTCTATCTGGTGGTGAAGATGACGGTGATCTTCGGCGCGCATTCGGCCTGGCGCTGGGATGAGGCGCTCTACAAGGTTCCGGCCTTCGCGCCTGTGATGTGGGTGCTGGAGCGGGTCATCTCCACGCCCGCCACGCACAGCGCCCATCATGGCCTGCACAAGGAGGACGGGGTCACCCATTACAAGGGCAATTACGGCAATCTGCTGTTCTTCTGGGACGTGTTGTTCGGGACAGCGAAGATTACGCGCCGCTATCCCGAAACCTATGGCATTGAGGGCATGGAGCCGGTCAGCGCCGGGCGGGAACTGCTCTGGCCGCTGATCCGCAAATAGGGGTCAGCGCTTTTTCGGCTTGGCCGGCGCGAAAGGTTTGACGTGCAGCTTGGTCTTGTGACTGGGCGACCCCTTGTCGCCATCGGGCATCAGGCCGCGATAATAGCCCTTTTGCCATTTTTCCTCGGAGGCGTCCGCGTCGTGTTCGCGAAGCCGGCCGGCGAAATCGGCGCGGCTCAAACGCCACTCTTCCATTGCCTGTGCGGTCTTGGGGTCTGACTGAATGGGCCTGATTTCGGGCGTTACGCGGTCAAAGAGGTCGCGCCGCACCGGGAAGATGTGGGCGATCGGCTCATCGGCTTCAAAGCGCACCTCGCCCGGGCGGGTGAAGCGCCAGTTCATGGTGAAGCTATATGGGCTCCAGTCGGTCTCGATGACGCCGGACAGGGGCGCGACGCCATCCTTGATCCCGTTCACCGGGCCCTGAACCCAGATGTTCCAGCCCGGCGGCGTGCGCAGCAGGAAACCCATCTCGAAGGTCAGGATGCCGGAGCCGAAATTGCTCATCGGGCTGGCCGGCGCCCGGTCGGAGGGTCCATCGGGATGCACGCTTACATCCTCGACCCGGTCGCCGCCCGTCCAGCGTGCGGTGAACCCGGAGGGCGTGAAAACTTCCCAGCCATGCTGATTGCCGACAACCAGCGGCAGGCAGCGATAGGCATGGCTCTGAGGCGTTTCATCCATCCATTGGCGGCGGGATGAAGCCGGTCGCAGGGGCGGGTCGAAGGCGGTCAGCGGATGGCAAATCAGTTTCATGGCGGGCATGAGAGCGACCGCGTGCAGACGACGCAACCCCGCCATGCGTTCTCGCCCCTCGAACTTTGTTCAGTTTTCCATTATATGACGCGCCCATGAACGCACCTGTGAAATCTCTCGACCTGTCCTTCTCCAACCGACCGGAAACGACCGGGCCCATTCCGCTGGTCGGCATGACCCGTCCGCAATTGCGTGACGCGCTGGTCTCCCATGGCCTGGTGGATGAGAAGAAGGCCAAGATGCGCGCCGAACAACTCTGGCGCTGGATCTACCATTACGGCGTCACCGAGTTCGACCAGATGACCAACGTCTCCAAGGGCCTGCGTCAGCAGCTTGAGGCGAAGTTCACCCTGGCGCGCCCGGAAATCACCGAGCGCCGCGTCAGTGTCGACGGCACGCGCAAATACCTCATTCGCATGGCGTCGGGTGTCGAGGTCGAGACGGTGTTCATTCCCGCCGTGGCCCGATCGGGCGCGCTGTGCGTGTCCTCCCAGGTGGGCTGTACGCTCAACTGCACCTTCTGTCATACCGGCACCCAGCCGCTGGTGCGCAATCTGACAAGCGCCGAGATCGTCGCCCAGGTGATGATTGCGCGCGACGATCTGGGCGAATGGCCGACCTCGAACGAGGACCGCCAGATCACCAATATCGTCTATATGGGCATGGGCGAGCCGCTTTATAATCTCGACCATGTGTCGGATTCGATCGACGTGATCTCCGACCATGAGGGCATTGGCATCGGCCGTCGCCGCACCACCGTGTCCACGTCTGGCGTCGTGCCGAAAATCCCTGAACTGGGCGAGCGCACCCGCTCCATGCTGGCGATCAGCCTGCACGCGACGAACGATGAGTTGCGCAACGAGCTGGTGCCTCTGAACAAGAAATACCCCATCGCCGAGCTGATGGACGCGATCCGGGCCTATCCGGACCTGTCCAACTCCAAGCGCGTGACGTTTGAATACGTGATGCTGAAGGGCGTGAACGATAGCCTCGCCGAGGCGCGGGCGCTCGTCAAACTGCTCAGCGGCGTGCCGGCCAAGATCAACCTCATCCCGTTCAACCCCTGGCCCGACAGCCCGTATGAATGCTCGGACTGGGATCAGATCGAAGCCTTCGCGGATGTGGTGAACCGGGCGGGTTACGCCAGCCCGATCCGCACGCCGCGCGGCCGGGACATCTTTGCGGCTTGCGGCCAGCTCAAGAGCGAAAGCCAGAAAATCCGCGCCAGCGAACGCCGGCGTCTGGAACGTGAGGCGGAAGCTCAATCGGCAACGAGCGAAAGCTGAACCTCAGGATGTCAGGCTGCGGCCTGACATCCCGGAAACCGGCCTCGCCTTGCGCGCCGGCCCCGGATCGCGTACCGCCCTGTCATGGTTTTACCGATCAAACTCAACCCCGACCTTGATCCGTCTGCGGCCGCGCACGGCTTTGCCGAACAGGGCTATGCGGCGGTGAATGATGTCCTTGTCAAACCGGACGCAAGACGCCTGTACAAGGCCGCGTCGGAGTGGGTGGAGTGGAACCTCGTCGCCCTGATCGATGGCCAACATCGCGATTTCATCGGCGCGGAAATGGATCGCCTTGAGCCGGCGCGTCGCGCGCCGTTCGATCAGCTGGTCTGGCGCGAAGCCCAATCGGGCTTTGGTTATCTGTTCGAGAATGTGCCGCTGTATGACGCCGGCATGCGGGACCGCCTGACCCAACCGCTGTTCAAGGCGGCGTTCGAGCTGACCCGCAGCGAGGCGTTTATCGCTCTGGGTCGCAAGCTGACCGGGGATGACGCCATCACGTTCGCAGACTGCCAGCTGACCCGTTATCGGCCCGGGCATTTCCTGACGCGGCATGATGATGGCGTCGAGGGAAAGAACCGGAGTGCGGCCTTTGTGCTCAACCTCACGCCGGACTGGTGCGCCGATTATGGCGGCGTTCTGAACCTCCTGGATGAGCAGGGCGATGTCCGCGCCGGGCTGACGCCGGCCTTTAACCGGCTCACCCTGTTCAAGGTGCCGCAACCGCATCTTGTGAGCGTGATCTCCCCGTTCGCTCGCGGCGCCCGCTTCGCCATTACGGGCTGGTTCCGCCGTGGCGAGGAGCCGCTGCTTCAAGGCTGACCGTGCGGGATGCGCTTTTGCCGTACGCGCAGGCGTGCTACCGCCATGAGATGACCGAGATGCGCAAACGGCCCCGCCGTCCCGAACCCAAATCCTCCACCAAGAACCTCATGCCCCGCGCGGTCGCGTTGGGCGCGGTCGAGGGCGTGCTCGCCAAGGCGACGCCACTGGATGGCGCGCTGGCGGGACGGCCCGAATGGAAGCGGATGGAGCCGCGGGACCGCGCCTTCGCGCGCGCCATCGCGTCAGCCGTCATTCGCCGACCCATCGCTCTGGACGCCGCCCTGATGCAGGTGCTCGACAAGCCCCTGCCGGATGAAGAGGTGAAGGCCCATCTCATCCTGCGCTGCGGCGCGGCCGAGCGACTGATCCTGGACACCCCGGCCCACGCCGCGGTGGACGCCTGGGTCAGTCTGATGGGCCAGGACCGGCACACGGCGCGCTTCAAGAATCTGGCGAACGCCGTGCTGCGCCGCGTTGTCGATCAGGGCAAGGGGGCGTTTCTCGATTCCGACCCGCTGGAAGACCTGCCTGACTGGCTGGCCGAGCGCTGGGTGGAGACCTATGGCGAGCCCACGGCGCGCGCCATTGCCATCGCCCGTTCCGGCCCGCCAACGCTCGATCTGAGCGCCAAGCCGGGTTTTGACGCGCAAGGTTTCGCCGACGAGATCGGCGCCCGCGTGCTGGAAACCGGAACGATCCGGCGTCCCGATATCGGCGCGGTGGACGGCCTGCCGGGCTTTGATAATGGCGACTGGTGGGTGCAGGACGCGGCGGCGGCCCTGCCGGCGAAACTGCTGGGCGTCAAAGCCGGGGAAGCCGTTGCAGATCTCTGCGCCGCGCCCGGCGGCAAGACCTTGCAACTGGCTGCGACCGGCGCATCTGTCATCGCCGTTGACGCCTCGCCCAAGCGCTTGAAGCGTCTGGAAGAAAATCTCGAACGGACGAAGCTCAAAGCCGAGATCGTGGCGGCCGACGTGGCGGACTGGACAGCGTCCGAACCGCTTGACGCCATCTTGCTCGACGCGCCTTGTTCAGCGACCGGCACGCTGCGCCGTCGCCCCGACGCGGCCTGGGCCAAGCAGCCCGGCGATATCGCCAATCTGGCGGACATCCAGAAACGCCTGCTCGAGGCGAGCTTCAACCAGCTCAAATCGGGCGGTCGCCTTGTTTACTGCACCTGTTCGCTGGAGCGCGAAGAAGGCGAAGATCAGATCGAAGCCTTCCTCAAGCGCACGCCCGAAGCGCGCCTTGATCCTGTCACAGCGGACGAATTGCCAGGCCTTCTGGAAGCGATCACGACAGACGGCGCCGTGCGCACCCGTCCGGACATGTGGTCTGAGCGCGGCGGGCTGGATGGCTTTTACATTGCCCGGATCGTGAAGGGCTGAGCGCCTTGCTTGAGAGCATGAAAAACCCCGATCCGCTTTGCGGACCGGGGTTTTTTAATGCCCTTTGGAGCCTTACTGACCTTGGCCCAGTGAATAGCCGGGCTTGCCGTCGAATTCGTAAAGCTGCTCGGTCTTCACAAAGTCGATGCCGGCGGCCTCGATGCGGCCGAGAAGGTCGACCACTTCGGTGTTCTTGCTGATCGCATCGCTCATGAAACGGCAGCGCCAATGGTCGGTCTTGAAGGTTTCGGGCAGACCCTGCGGCCAGACTTTCACACCGCGATTGGTGATCATCTTCAGGCTCAGCTTGGCGTCGCCGGCCGCCGCGTTCAGGGCTTCGGCAAGCTCATCCGGGTTCTGGGTCGGCATGTCGACGAACACGTCCACGCCCACCAGCGTCTTGGTCTGGCGTTCGCGGCGCTGATACGGCGCGATTTCGACCCCGCCAGCTTCGGCATTGTAGCGCACCGGCGTGAAATGGGCCGGCTCCTGACCCAGGCGCGCGATCACGGCGTCGGCGAAGGCGTCCGTGCCCACCTGTTGCTGGGTCATGTCCTTGGAGGCGATGTCGACGGTGTGAACCCCGTCTTCAAGGGTCTTGAGCCAGGCGTTGTGGACCTTTTCGGCCACATCGGCCTGGCCGATATGCACCAGCATCTGCACGCCTGCCAGCAGCAGACCGGACGGGTTGGCGACGCCCTGGCCGGCGATCATCGGGGCGGAGCCATGAATGGCTTCGAACATGGCGCAATGCTCGCCAATATTGGCTGAGCCTCCGAGGCCCACCGAGCCGGTGATCTCGGCGGCGACGTCGGAGATGATGTCGCCATAAAGGTTCGAGGTGACGATCACATCAAACTGTTCAGGCGCATCGGCGAGCTTGGCGGTGCCGATATCAATGATCCAGTGATCGGTCTTGATGTCGGGATACTCTTTGGCGATCTCGTCAAAGACCTCGTGAAACAGACCATCGGTCAGCTTCATGATGTTGTCCTTGGACAGGCAGGTGACCTTCTTGCGGCCATTGGCGCGGGCGTAATCGAAGGCGTAGCGCACGATCCGTTCGCAGCCGGGGCGCGAGATCAGTTTCAGGCATTGCACCACTTCATCGGTCTGGCGGTGCTCGATGCCGGCATAGAGGTCTTCCTCGTTCTCGCGCACGATCACCACATCCATGTCCGGATGACGGGTCGCGACGAACGGGGAGAGTGCGGCGCACGGGCGCACATTGGCGAACAGGCCCAGCGATTTGCGGACGGTCACATTGAGCGACTTGAAGCCGCCGCCCTGGGGCGTGGTGATCGGCGCCTTGTAGAAAACCTTGGTGCGACGCAGAGACTCCCACGCGCTGTCCTCAATCCCCGCACTCACACCTTTGAGATAGACCTGCTCGCCGATCTCGATCGGTTCGGGTTTCAAGGCGGCGCCCGCAGCTTCCAGCACTTTCAGGCTGGCTTTCATGATTTCCGGACCGATGCCGTCGCCATGAGCGACCGTGATCGGGGTGGGCGTGCGGGTCGCCTTTGAAGCGGACTTGGAGGCGGAGACGTGGACGTTCATTCGGGTTTCCTCATTCCAGCGTGAGTATCTCGAGACAGGGTTCCGGGTGGACGAAACCCTGTGAGGGCGCTGTTTAGCGGCTCGCACCGCGATTTGAAAAATTGATTGTCATGCGTGCATGCATTTGAAAAACTCATGCAATGCAAACGGACCGTCTCGATCTCGACCTTCTGCGCGCCTTCGTGGCGGTGGCCCAGTCCCAGAGCTTCACGCGGGCGGGCGAACTCTTGTTCCGAAGCCAGTCCGCCATCTCGCTCCAGATCAGGAAACTCGAGCAGATCACCGGCGAGCGTCTGTTCAGCCGGACCGCACGCCGCGTCACGCTGACCCCCGCCGGGGATCGGCTGATGGGCTATGCCGAGCGTATGCTGGCCCTGCATGACGAAGCCCTGTCCGCGTTTCGCGATGGCGGCGCCACAGGGCTGGTCCGTCTGGGCACGCCCGAGGACATCGCCACGGCGCACCTGCCCAAGGCTCTGGCGGAATTTTCCCGCGCGCATCCGGGCATTCAGCTCGAGGTGACCTGTGATCTGACGCTCAACCTGATGAAGATGTATCACGCGGGCCGGCTGGATGTGGCGCTGGTCAAGCGCGAACCGAGCGCCGCCGTGGACGGCCAGCGCGTCTGGTCTGAGCCCCTGGTCTGGGTCGGCGCGGATGCACAGGCCTTTGACCAGAGCGAGGTGACAGCGCTTGTGGTCAGTCCCGAACCCTGCATTTACCGCAAGCGGGCGGTGGAGGCGCTGGGACGGGCCGGAGGGCGTTCGCGGCCCGCCTATGTCTGCGGCTCGCTCGCCGGGGCGCTGGCGGCAGTGCGGGCAGGTCTGGGCGTGGCGGTCTTGCCGCGGGATTTCGCGCCCGAGGACCTCGCCATTGATGAAGGCGAGCGCATGCCGCCGCTGGATGACGCGGAAGCGGTATTGCTGACGACAGCGGACGCCGGACTCGCAGCGCGACGCCTGGCCGATCACCTGGCGCACGCGCTGGAGGATGAGCCGGCCCGATTCTAGGCGGTTTGGGCGTCCGCTGCCTTGTGGATTTCATTGACCAGGTCGGCGTCGAGATTGAGCCGTGCGGCCAGCATTTGCAGATAGGCCTGCTCGGCGGGCGTATCGATCTCGATGGCGACGAGCGAGGCGGCGTAGATCTCGGCGGCGTGCTCGGGCGTGTCGGCGGCGGCGACGACCGCGTTGATGTCAAGCGGGGCGGACAATTCGTCAAAGACGAAGGCCTTGTCTTCCGGGCTCAGATCCATCGCGTTCAGGCGTTCGAAAATGGCCGACTTCTCCTCGGCGTCTACTTTCCCGTCGGCCTTGGCCGCCGCGATCATCGCGCGCACCAGCGCCTTGCCCAGCTGATCCACAGCCGCTTCGTCCGTCGGGGCAGGCAGGAAGGCGGAATTGTCCGGCGCGGGCGTGAAGTCCGCATCCAGGGGCGCGGCCTGCCCAGCCGGGGCGGCGCCCTGACCTTGCTTGTTCTGCTGGGATTTCTGCCAGGCGTGATAGGCGAGACCGCCAATGGCGGCGACCGCGCCGTACTTGGCGGCCTTGCCCATCATCTTGCGCCCTTTCTTGCCCATCAACATGGAAGCGGCGAAACCGGCGGCGACTCCGCCCCCGCCCGCCAGCGCCGTGCGCTGGGCGTTCGGGTCGGTCTGAAGGGCGGTGATGATCTTGTTCACGTCAAACATGGCGGACCTTTCAAGTAGAGGCTGGCGCAGCGCAGAACTGACCGTCCGTCTGGGCGCGGGCTGGAGGTCAGAAGTAATTGGGATTACGCCTATTCCTCTGCAAGCACCCGTTACCGCTTTTTCACGCACATCCAGCAGCCTTGGGTGCTTGACTGACGCCAGCGATTGGGTACTTTCCGCCGCCTCACGGTGAGGTGGCCGAGTGGTCGAAGGCGCACGCCTGGAACGCGTGTAGGCGGGCAACCGTCTCGAGGGTTCGAATCCCTCTCTCACCGCCATTTTCCCCAGTATCAGTCCATCTAGACCTTGCGATGATGCCGCGGGGTCGGCTACGGGCTGTCCTGTCCGAACATCACACATCCAACACATCCCGGTTTCGGCCTGTTTGGCGGGCAAACTTTACAGTCGGCGGTCTGGCTGAGTACGCTCAATCCTGATCGGGCTGGGGAGCGTTGATGATGTACAGGCTGGGCTTTGCAGGACTGGTGGCGGCGCTCATGGGCGGGCCGCAGCTGGCTTGCGGACAATCGGCCTTGCAGCCTGTTCTGGTCTCTACTGTTCAGTCGGACTGGGGCGCAGCGACTTCAAGTCAGCCATCAGGATCGGAATCCTGGTCGCCTGAAGTCATCGAGTCGACCACGCCTGACTTTCCCAGACGCGCTTTGACTGAAGGGATCGGGGGGCAATGCGACGCCACTTTCCAGGTGGATCGCAACGGCTATGCCGCCAACATCCAGCTCGAATGCACTCCGGAGATGTTCAGCGGTTCGACCATGGATGCGATCCGGGACTGGCGGTTCACGCCCTGGACGGGCGAGGGCTCCCTGAGTCCGTGGACCACCCTGCCTATCAGCTACAATCTACCCGGCGCGTCAGACACCAGCGCGCCTGTGGAAGACAGCCCGCCAGCCAAACAACCTGACTCCCGTGTCGACAATGGTGAAGGCGCGTCTGGTAAGTCGTCGATCCGTTGAACAGGCGGCCTGTTCCCTTTTGCGCGGCTGAGCTATCTCTTTGATCAACCAAAGAGGGGCGGCATGCTGATTGAGGTCGACGGACTGGAGAAAGCCTACGGGCAGGGGGCGGAGCGTCAGCCCGTCTTGCGTGGGGTCAGCCTTGGGTTGGAGCCCGGCGCCAGCCTGGCTGTAACGGGCGAATCCGGCTCCGGCAAAAGCACGCTTCTGCATCTGATCGGCCTGCTTGATACACCGGACGCTGGCGAGATCCGGCTTAAGGGCGAGACCGTCACCGGTCTGGATGACGCCGGGCGCGCCTTGCGCCGGCGCCATCAGGTCGGCCTTGTCTTCCAGCAATTCAACCTCGTTCCCTCTCTCACTGTGGAGGGGAATCTGGCGCTTCAGGCGCGCCTTGCCGGTCAGCATGATGCAGAGTGGATCGACACCCTGGCGGACCGGTTGGGCCTGGCGGCGTTTCGCCAGCGCTACCCCGAACAATTGTCCGGCGGGCAGCAACAGCGTGTGGCCGTGGGCCGAGCGCTCGCGGCGCGACCCGCCTTGCTGCTGGCCGATGAGCCCACAGGCAATCTCGACGAGGAGACAAGCGATCAGGTGCTCGACCTCATGCTCGAGCTGTGCGCTGACGCCGGTGCCGGACTGATCATGGCGACCCATTCCCGGATCGCCGCCGACCGGCTGTCCCGGCGCGTCCATCTGACCGGCGGGCGGCTGTCTTGATCGGAACCGCCCTCGCCACGCTCGTGTCGCACTGGCGGCGCAAGCCGGGTCAGCTGGCGACGCTTGTCATAGGGTTGAGTCTGGCCACCGCGCTGTGGACCAGCGTGCAGGCGATCAATGCCGAAGCGCGCGCCAGCTATGATCAAGCCAGCGCTGCGCTGGGCGGCGGATCGGTTATCAGCCTGACCGCCCCTGAGGGGCGCATCCATCGGTCTGTCTGGGCGCAATTGCGTCGGGATGGCTGGGACGCCTCGCCCCGGATCGAGGGCGAGCTGGTGCTGGCCGACACTGTGTTCGCGCTGATCGGGGTCGAGCCGCTCAGTGCCAGCACGTCTCAAGCTATGGTCGGCGGCGGGGAGGGCGTCGGGCCGGCTTTCCTGACCGCGCCGGGCGTCTTGCTTGCAGCGCCGGAAACCGTTGAAGGGCTCGCGGCGCATCAAGCAGACCTGCCGCCCGTGCAAGCCAGCGCCCAGCTGCCGCGAGGCCAGGTGCTCACGGATATCGCCACAGCCGCGCGCCTTCTCGATCGCGGCGATCAGATCGATCAGATTGTGATCAATCCCGATGCCCGGGAGGGCCTGACCCCCCTGGCGGTGCTGGCGCCCCAGCTGGACCGCGTTGAAACAACCGATACAGGCGAGGTGTCGCGTCTCACCGGGAGTTTTCACCTCAACCTGAGCGCCTTCGGCTTTCTCTCTTTCGCGGTGGGCCTGTTTATCGTCTATGCGGCGGTGGGGCTGGCGTTCGAGCAGCGCCGCTCGACCCTGCGGACCTTGAGGGCCCTCGGGACCCCGGTTCGCGTCATCGTCGCAAGCTTGTTGATCGAAGCGTTCGCCTTCGCACTTGTCGCCGGGGCGGTGGGCGTCTTGCTCGGCTATGGCGTGGCCAGCGCCTTGTTGCCGGATGTGGCGGCGACCTTGCGGGGGCTCTATGGCGCTTCTGTCTCGGGAGAGTTGTCGGTCCGACCGGACTGGTGGCTGTCGGGTTTCGCCATCGCCATACTCGGGGCGCTGGGCGCCACCGCTCAATCGGTTCGCCGGGCGGCCACCATGCCGCTTCTGGCATCTGGTCAGATGCGCGCCTGGGCGCTTGCATCTACACGGCGCTATCTGCTTCAGGCCGGAATAGCCCTGGCCTTGTTTGCGCTGGCGGCGCTGATCCCGCAGCTGGCCTCCGGCGTCCTCGCCGGGTTTGCGCTGCTCGCCAGCCTGCTACTGGGCGCGGCGATCGGGCTGCCCGCGCTGCTCGCGGGCGTGCTGAATATCGCAACGCGCCTTGTCCGCGGGGCGGTGGCGGAATGGTTCCTGGCCGATACGCGCCAGCAATTGCCTGGCCTGTCCATGGCCCTGATGGCGCTGATGCTGGCGCTGGCGGCCAATATCGGGGTGGGGACCATGGTGTCGAGCTTCCGCCTGACCTTTGAGGGCTGGCTCGATCAGCGCCTGGCCGCCGAGCTGTACGTGACGACCCGCGATGACGCGCAATCGGATGCCGTCAGGGATTTTCTCGAGGCCCGGGCGGATGCGGTTCTGCCGATCTGGAGCGCGGACAGCGACATCGCCGGCCAGCCCGGCGAGGTGTTCGGCGTGGTCGATCACGCCACCTATCGCGAGAACTGGCCTCTCATCACGGCTAGGCCGGACGCCTGGGACCAGATTGCGGCGGGAGAGGGTGTGCTTGTGAACGAGCAGAGCTGGAGACGGGCGGGATTGGCGCTCGGGGAGCCGGTGTCCCTGGGTGAAGGCGCGACCCTGCCGCTGGTGGGTGTCTATTCCGATTACGGCAATCCCAACGCCCAGGCCATTCTCGGTCTGGATGGGCTGGTTGACCGGTATGCCGGGACCGTCTCCCGACTGCGTTATGGCGTGCGTGTGGACCCGGACGAGGCGCAGGCGTTGACGGAAGCCCTGCGCGCGCAGTTCGACCTGCCCGCTGACGGCGTCATTGATCAGGCCAGTGTGAAGGCGTTCTCCCTGTCGGTGTTCGAGCGCACGTTCGCGGTGACCGGGGCGCTCAATGTTCTGACGCTGTCGGTGGCGGCATTCGCCATGTTCGCCAGCCTCACCACGCTCGCCTCCATGCGCCTGCCCCAGCTGGCGCCGGTCTGGGCGTTGGGGCTGACCGCGGCGCATCTGGCGCGGCTGGAGCTGTTGCGCGCCGGGGTTCTGGCGGTGCTGACCTGGCTCGCCGCCCTGCCGGTGGGGCTGGTGCTGGCCTGGGCCCTGCTCGCTGTTGTCAATGTGGAGGCCTTTGGCTGGCGCTTGCCCTTGCATCTGTTTCCCATGGACTGGCTGCGGCTGGCCGCACTGGCCATCCTCGCCGCCCTGATTGCAGCATTGCTCCCGGCGCGGGCGCTTGTGCGAAAGCCGCCGCGTGAATTCCTCCAGATCTTCGCCCAGGAGCGTTAGCCATGGTGCGTGTCGGCCTCCTTCTCGTTTGCCTCTGGAGCCTGTGTGTCGGGCCCGCCCATACGCAGGGCTTTGCAGGTTTGGGCACGTCTGCGGACGGGTTTGCGGCGCCGACGCCCGATCCCGTGTTTGTGTTTCCCGCAGATCATGGCCCCCATCCCGCCTACCGGATCGAATGGTGGTACCTGACTGCCGTGCTCGAGGGTGAGGACGGGACGCCCTATGGCGTGCAATGGACGTTGTTTCGAAATGCCTTGGAGCCCCATGACGGTGAAGGCTGGCAAACCCCGCAATTGTGGATGGGACATGCGGGTCTCACCACGCCCGAGACCCATTACGCAGACGAACGTCTGGCCCGGGGCGGGGTGGGCGTCGCCGGTGTCGAGGCCGCGCCCTTCTCAGCCTTCATTGATGAATGGAGCCTGGAGAGCGCGCCGGAACGTCTGTCCGAGGGCGAGGATGCATTGTCCGCCCTGAATGTTCGGGCCCGCGGCGACGCGTTTGCCTATGCGCTTGAGCTGAACGCGACCGGGCCTCTGGTGTTTCACGGCGCCGACGGGTTCTCGGTCAAGTCCGCTGAGGGTCAGGCGAGCTATTACTATTCCCAGCCCTTTTATGAGGTGGAAGGGGTGCTCGAGCTGCCATCCGGTCCGGTCACGGTCAGCGGTCAAGCCTGGCTCGATCGGGAGTATTCCTCTCAACCCCTGTCGGAGAACCAGCTGGGCTGGGACTGGGTATCGCTGCATCTCGATAGCGGCGCCAAACTCATGGGTTTCCAGCTGCGTCAAACCGATGGCGAGGTTTACACCTCGGCAAGCTGGATCACCGAGCAGGGCGTGCTGACTGCATTTGAAGACGGTGCGCTGACCATGACGGCGCTTGAAACCGCCCGTGTCGCGGGCCGCGCGGTTCCGGTGCGCTGGCGCGTGCAACTGCCGGCCCGCGATCTTGATGTGGAGGTCGAGGCGATCAACGCCCAAAGCTGGATGGACACCCGCTTCGCCTATTGGGAAGGGCCTGTGCGCATCCGCGGCAGCCATGGCGGCCGGGGCTATCTGGAGATGACCGGCTATGAGACGGATGCATCATCTGAAACGGCGGCGCCCTGACCCAATCCGAAGGGGCGCAGCTCGCTGACGGTGCGCCCTCATTCAAGCGGCCTGTCGCATCGCAGCTCCATATGGCCCTCACCCGCCGGGGTGGGTGTGCCGCTGCGCTCATGAAACGCGCCCTGAGCCACCAGGCGATCACCCTGGGTCGAGAGGAGCGGACCCTCCGCTGGCGCGTCAAAGCCGTTCACCCATTCGCCGTTTGCGCCATTGCGGATCGCGACCCAGACCGGGCCCGTCTCATCACCCGCAGCGTTCAGTGAGCGGACTTCCACGATCTGAAAGGCGCGCGGGCCCATATCGACCATGCTGCCGCCAATCCGCAGGCCGCCGCCATCGGGCGTCTGAGCGCTGGCGCCGAACTGGACATTGCCATTATTGACCTCACAGCGGTCAACGCTGAGTTCATGGACCTGACCGGCGAGGCTGAGCCGTCCCTGCATGACGGCGAGCGACGCGCCCGTCTCGCCAGCGGGTGAAGTCTCGCTGGTCTCGATCTCAGAGCTTGGCGGGGTCGGTGCGGGAGCGCCGTTATCTGCGGGCGCGTCAGGGCTGAAGCGCGGCGGCCCCGCCCTTACGTCCGGTGCGGCCGGGGTGTCCGTCCCTTGCGTTTCAACGGGGGGTTCGGGCCAGGCCAGGCTGGCGGCGCTAGCGTCCAGCTCCGCCTCCACGACGTTGAACCCATCGCTAGAGACCAGGCGGAAAAGAGGGTCCTCGCCGGTGGGCAGCGCTTCGCGACGGATCGTGGCCGAGGTGTCTGTCGTGCGCAGCACGACAGGGCGCCATACCGCCTCGGGTCCGCTGCGGTAGAGGACATAATGGTGTAAGGCGTCGCTATCTGAATCAGAGGCTGCCCAGTCCAGCTGCACGGTCTGGTCATCCACTTCGCTGATCTCGAAGGCCTCCATGACCGGCGTGGATGAAGAGCGCGTACGGGTGGTCAGCACTGTGTCGCCGCGACGGATTTCAAGGCGGTCGGGTGCTTCGGCGGCGGTCAGGGCGATCCGGTACGGGCCGTCAGTCTCTTGCAACAGGACCGTGCCGAAGGATTGGCGCGCCAGCTCGGATCCGTCCGCTGTGTACGCGATCGCCGTGAAATCGCCGTCTGGCGCACTGCCCGCCGGCATGGACCCGGTTTCCGCCATGCGACTGATACTGGCGACGGTTCCGTTCGCTTCGATGGCGCCCGCCAGGATGAAAACGCGCTCGGCCGGGGACCGGTCCGCCTCGGCTGACGGGGTTTGCGCACCCCCTGATTTGGTCCCCCCGCGAGGCGCATTGCGCGACAGGACAGGTTCGGAAAACCGTTCGATCAGAGCCGCATACTGGTCCGGATGGATGAAGTGCTCCGCCTTCGTGCCGGCACAGGGAAACATCAGGCTGCGCATGATCGAGGCATGTTCGGCATTGCCGTACACGCTCGATTTCGTGGCGCCGCCCGTTCCGTTCAGCGCCAGTCGGTATCCGTCGATGCCGTTGACCTGTTCGTGGCTGGGGCTGTTGCAGACCATTGAGCGACCGACCGTGGTCTCCACATAGGGCAGGTGTTCCAGACCCAGCCCGTGTCCGAATTCATGGGTCAGGGCGGGTGTGTCCGCGGCGCGCGCAATCGTGACGATCTCCACCATCGGGTTGAGCCCCAGCGAATAGATGCGGTCCTCGTCGCGTCCCTCATCGGACCAGAGATCGAACCAGCTGTTCTCGCCCTCTGATCCCAGATCATACCAGCCGCGCAGGGAGCTGCCGCCCGACATCACGCTGGGCGGGAAGAAGACCACCGTCTGGTCCGGCCCGTTGATGAGGGGGACGCGATCATAGATTTCCAGCATCAGCCGGATACGCGCATTCTCATCGCCGGCGAGCAGGGCGTCGCCATAGGTCTCCTGCCAGGCCTCGGAGGGGACGTAATCGCCGGCATAATGACCACTGACCCCTGTGACGGGGAAGGATTGCGTTGCGTAGACCTCGCTGCTGCGCACGGTCCGGCGGGCAATCTCCCGGCCCTCCTCGGGCATGCGATGCGCCCATTCGCCGACCCGGGCGAGGAAGTAGTCAAAACTGAAATGGCGTTGCAGCGGGCTCCAGTCCACATCCTGCGCGTCACGCTCTTCTTCATAGGGAACGCCACAGGCGTCGACCGGTTCTATGACGCCGGTGACGCGACCGGTTTGCTGATAGGCGGGAGACCAGCCGAACAGATTGACCGTGTTGCGGCCGGTCCGCTCCTCCGCCTGCGTGGCCATGTCGCGATGGGGCGCGAAGACGTTCTCACGGACTGCGTAAAGCGCGCTGCCCGTATCGCCTTCGGCCCAGGCGTTGACCGGGATGTCTTCCACCAGCCAGTCCTCATGCACATCAACAGGCGGCTCCCATTCCACGTAGAGACGCGAGGCTGTCGTCTTGTTGGCGATCAAAGGGGCGTCGCGCACGACCTGATAGACTTCGGTCTCCACTTCGATGTCGTCGGGCAAGGTGGCAAAGCGTGAGCTGAAGGGCAGCGCCAGACGGGCCCCGTCCCGGCCTTCGGGGCCCTGTTCGCCCCCGTCCATCCGCAAGCGATGCCAGGCGCCGTCGGGCAGGGCGCTTACTGGTTCGATCAGCAGGCGGTCGCGATCGACCCGCACCCGCGTATCGATGCGCCGGATATCGCCGCCATAGGCGCGATACTCGATCCAGACCGTCTCTGAACCAATGCTGGCGGGGTCAAGGATGCGGTCAAACACCAGTTCGAATCGGGCGCCATCGGGATCAACATTGCGGGCGTTATCGCCCGGCGCTTCGGCAACCACGCGCAGGATTTCCGTGCGCGCTCCGCCCCGTGCGGTCACAGCGGTCGGGGTGTGCGTCATGCGCGCCATGCGCCCGCCATTGGGCGCCTCGAACCGTCCCTCGATCGCCAGATGGCCGGATCGTTCGCGTGTCTCCACCCGCTCATCGCCTCGGATCGCGCCGTCCGGGGCATGGGTCAGAGCGAATACTTCAGTGGTGACGCGGGCCGTCCCCTCCAGGGCAATCCGGCCATAAACGGCGCCGTCGGTGATCGCTTCAATATGCACTTCGCCTTCAAGCCGCCCCGAGACGCGCTCGGTCTGACCTTCAAAGGCCTGGGCCTCGCCGGCGGCCGCCTGACGGGCCAGTTCGCTGCGATTGCCGGACGACCGCGACAGCATCGTGTCGATCTCACGCAGCAGGGTCTGGCTCTGGGCATCCCGGCCAGACTGGCCGTTTTGCGGGACATAGGCGTGATAGCGCCCCTGCCATCGCGAATAGAAACCGCCCCCCGTTGGCACAGTGTCGCCGATCTCGCGCGTCTCCGTATCGGGGGCGAAGGCCACGGCCTCATAGGTTTCGCCAGGCGTCAGTGCGTCGGCCGATGTGCCGGGCAACTGGATCACCAGGGCGCTGCCGGCGTTCGGCATCCAGCCTGTCGCGCCATCATGCTCAAGGCCGCGCGGCGGCAGGAGGCCGCCATTATCAAAGCCCCAGGCGGTCGGGCTGTAGATCTCCAGAACCACATCGCGGTCTTGGCCGCTCTCGCCCAGCAAGGCGCCGAGGGCGCCGCTCGTTCCGTCTTGCCCCATGCCGGTGGCCCGGCGCAGCGCTTCAATGCGCGACCGCCTGTCGCCCTCGCGGGCTGCGTCCTGGAGTTGTTCGCGCAAGGCCTCGGCGCGTTGCGTCGCTTGCTGAACCGCGTCCTCACGATCCATCTGGCCTGACATCAGCAGGGCTTCCGCCGTCAATTGGCTCACAGGCGAGGCGCAGGCCGCGCCCCGGTCATTGATGAGGCCGGTCAGGCTCAGCGTGGCGCCGCCGGGAAATGTGGCGCCGGATTGGACAATGCGATCGGGGTCACGCCAGAGCCCGGCCGGGATGTCATCACTCATCGCCGCGCGCATGGCGTCTGGCGAGCAGTGCGCGATCGCAGGCGTTTCGATGGGTTCGCATTGCTGGGGCGCTGATTGCGCCAGCGCGGATCCCGCCAGCATCATCCCGGCGACGGATCCCGCAAGACACAGATTCAACACTTCTTTGCGCTGTCCCATAGCAACTCCCCCCATGTGTGGCTGATGAAGACCTGGCAAGCCGCAAACCTAACAAGGCGCATACATTCTCACAACCGAAGTGAGGGTTCTGGTCCGCATACAGAAAAGCCCGCCAGAGACTGGCGGGCTTTTTTGATCGGCTGAATCTGGGGCTCAGGCGGCTTTCTTGAGCGCCTTCTTGGCCTTTTTCAGCTTGGCCTCCTGGTTCTCGATCTTCTTCTTGCGGGTTTTGATTTCCGCTTTGAGTTCCTTGACTTTCTTGGACGCCATTACGGGTCTCCTTTCCGAAAAAGCGCGCTTTCGGGTCATGCGTCGGCCTTGGGGGCATGCTTTTTGACAAACCCCTTCATGAACTGGCGAATTTCCCTGGCGGCGCTGGTATCCAGCGTGTCGCACAGCGCTATGAACTGGTCCCGTTCCTCCTTGTGGAGCCGGATGACGAGCTGGCTGTCCTTCTTCTTCTTGGTCTTTTTCTCATCGGACATGAGCGGCCTCCGTTCAGAGCTGCGCAACGGCTATACAATGTATATACATTTCAGGATCTGTCCACGGGTCGTCCCAGATTCAAGAAGCGGACAGGCCCTGATGCTTGGTGCGGCGACCGGAGACGCGCTTGCGCCACAGGCGAAAACTGGACGGGCGCAACTCGCGCCGCATCAGGGCGATGACCTCAGACTCACACAGGCCCAGACCCTGCTCGATGGCGTCAAAGCTGACATCATCGGCCCATGCCATTTCAATGACTTCGCTGATCCGCGCCGGGGTCATCGCGCACCTCCTCATTTGGAGGCGAACTAGGCCGATAAAGCCTCAATCAAAGCCGGACGCCTGCTCAGTCGGACGATTTGAACAGAGGGTGCTTGCGCATGATCCGGTTAAAGCGCTCCGAGCCCAGATGGCCGGCCAGCCAGCGCTGGAGGTTCGGCCAGGGCTGGGCGTCGAACCAGTCGCGATCCGTGTTGGCGAACTGGCGAATGAACGGGAAAAGCGCGATGTCCGCCAGGCAGGGCGCGTCGCCCAGAAGCTGGGATGAGCACGACAGGCGCTCTTCCAGGTACGCAAGATGGTGGACCGCCGCCTCGCGGTGTTCGCTGGACACGGCGCCGTCATAACGCGTCGCGTATTTATAGCGATCGAGATGATGCTTGAACGGCCCGTCATTGGCCGTGATGAGCGTGTCAATCTCCGCCCTGTCCTCGGGATTGGGCCATAGCCAGCCTTCCGGATCATTCTGATCGAGCGCCCAGAGCATGACGTCGAGGCTTTCCTCAAGCACGCGTCCGTCGGGCAGGACGACGACCGGCACGGTTCCCTTGGGGGAGGCCGCCAGCATTTCATCGGGCTTGTCCTTGAGCAGGATCTCGCGGTGCTCCACCTCGATCCCGGCGACATCCAGCGCCATGCGTCCGCGCATCGCATAGGGGCAACGGCGGAACGAATAGAGGATGGGGCGCGCCTCAGTCATCGGGCGAGGGCTGGGGTTCGAGCCGGGCGCCCACATGACGCTCGCCGCGCGCCGCAGCCGCCGCTTCCTGTCGCTGGCGTTCCGCATAGCGCTGGCGCTGGTCCTCTGACCGGGCGTCGTGGCAATGCGGACAGCTGACGCCGGGGGTGAAGGCGTCCGATTTGAGGTCTTCGGGGCCGAGCGGTTCGCGGCAGGCGTGGCAGGTCGTGTAATCGCCTTCCTTCAGCCCGTGACCGACAGCGACCCGGCGATCAAAGACGAAGCAATCGCCTTCCCAGAGACTTTCGTTCTCAGGCACGGTCTCGAGATATTTCAGGATGCCGCCCTTGAGGTGATAGACCTCGTCCAGGCCTTCGGTCAGGGCAAAGGCCGTGGACTTCTCGCAGCGAATGCCGCCCGTGCAATACATGGCGATACGCGCATTGGGGCGGGTTTCCCGGAACTTGCGGAACCAGTCGGGAAATTCGCGAAAGCTCGTGGTCTGCGGATCGACCGCGCCCTTGAACTGGCCGATCCGCACTTCATAGGCGTTCCGGGTGTCGATGGTGACCACGTCGGGCGAGGTGATCAGGTCATTCCAGTCTTCTGGGTCCACATAGGCGCCCACGGCCCGGGTCGGGTCCACGCCGTCCACGCCCAGGGTCACGATTTCCTTCTTAAGGCGCACCTTGAGACGCAGGAAGGGCTGTTCGCTGGCGTAGGAATCCTTGTGTTCGATATCCGCGCAGCCAGGCAGGGCGCGGATCGTGTCCAGCACCGCCTCGATGCCATCCGGCGACCCGGCGATCGTCCCGTTGATGCCCTCTGAAGCGATCAGCAGCGTGCCCATGACGTCATTGGCCTGACAGGCGTCCAGAAGGTGCGCCTGCAGGGCCTTGTCGGCCTGCAGCGGCGTGAACTTGTAAAGGGCGGCGACGCGGAACTGGGACATGGCTGTCTTATGCCAAAAGCTGGCCCTCAAGTGTACTGGGGGAAAGCAGGCCGGATTCTGGAAATTCAGAGTACGAAAGTTTCACACAAGAACGGCTGGCTAAAACTCGTTTCGGTTCGAACGATAAATGTGGCGCAGGGCGCCATGATGCGAGGTTCTGGAAACGCTCGGAAGGTGTTGTTTTTGAACAACATACTTCTGCAAGTCACTGTAATAAAAGTGTTAAGAGGAAACAATATGCGTTCAGCCAGGGATTTTGGTGCACCGCAAAAGTTTTGTGGCGAAAGCATGACTGGCCACGGGCGAATGGTTTGTTTACATCGGAATAATCATAATCAATTGGAGAGCGCTTCAAGATGAGTCTCAAGAAACGAGTTCTCGCCAGCACCATGTTGTCCGCCGCCATGGGCGTTGCGATGGGCGGTGCAGCAATGGCGCAGGTTGACCGCATTGTGGTCACCGCCACCAAGACCGAACAGGATTCCCAGGACATTCCGGTCGCCGTCTCCGCGATTGGCGCCAATGATCTGGAAGAGCTCGATGTGGACGTGTTCGCCGACTATCTGGTCCAGCTGCCGGGCGTGACCGCCGGCGGCAGCGGCCCGGGTCAGAACACCATCTACATCCGCGGCATCGCCTCGACCACGCCGAACCTGACCACCGCCGGTGTGGCGGGTCTGGCTCCGAACGTGGCCTTCTATCTGGACGAACAGCCGCTCGCACAGCCGGGTCGTAACCTTGACGTTTACGCCGTCGACCTTGAGCGCGTGGAGGTCCTGCCGGGGCCGCAAGGCACGCTCTTCGGCGCGTCCTCGCAGGCCGGCACCGTGCGGATGATCACCAACAAGCCGGTTCTGGGCGTGTATGAAGCCGCCGCGAACTTCGGCCTGTCCTTCACCGAGGGCGGTGAGGAAAGCTATTCCACCGATGTCATGGTCAACCTGCCGGTCAGCGAAGATTTCGCGCTGCGCCTGGTGGGCTTCTGGGATCAGCAGGGCGGTTACATCGATAACGTCCAGGGCACCGTCAACACGTCTGAGTCCGCACGCTTCCGCCCCGCCGGCACCGTGCGTTCGAACGGCGTGCCGGTGAACGCGAACCGCGGCGGCTTCCAGGCCGGCGCCGATCTGTCCGCCGTCACCTTCATCGACGCTGACAACTCCGCCCTGGTCGAAGATGATTTCAACGACACGACCTATTCGGGCTTCCGCCTGACCGGCCGTTACGAGTTCAACGCCGACTGGCGCCTGACCGTTTCTGGCATGAGCCAGCAGCTCGACACCGACGGCGTGTTCTTCCAGGACCCTGATCTGGAAGACTATGACGTCAGCCGCTACAGCGACGAATATCTCGAAGACGATTTCGTCAACGCCGCCTGGACCCTTGAAGGTCGCGTGGCGATGCTGGACGTGGTCTACACCGGCGCGTTCACCGATCGCGATTCCGAGCAGGTCATCGATTACACCGAATACATGTTCGTGGGTCAGTACTTCCCGTACTACACCTGCGAAGGCTCTGTGACCTATCCGGGTTCCGCCGCGCCGTCGGGCACCTGCTACAGCCCGCAGTCGATCGTGGACTCCACGACCAACACCACGGTTGAAAGCCACGAGCTGCGCTTCAACACCCCGCAGTCCGAGCGCTTCCGCGTGACGGCTGGCGGCTTCTACTCCAAGACGGAGATCGAAGAGCGCAACGACTTCACCTATTACGGAATGATCGAGGCGGATCCGTTTGGTCCGTTCGCGCCGAACTTCCCGTTCCAGACGGGCTTCACCTCTGATCCGGGTCCGTTCCCGGAGGGCGTGATCTTCCGCAACGACGTCAAGCGCACCGACGAACAGCTCGGTCTGTTCGGCGAGGCCAGCTACGACCTCGTGCCGGGTGTGTTCTCCGTGACGGCGGGCGCCCGCTATTACGACATCGAAGTGGATCTGGCCGGCAGCGCGAACGCCTCGTTCTGCAACTCGGGCGGCACCGACGCCAATGCGTTCGGCACCGACATCTCCGATCTTTACAACGGCGATGGCCAGTACACCTTCCGCGGCACCTGCGACACCAGCCGCCACATCACCTATAACGACAGCCAGTCCATCGCAGACATCCTGGCGATCGACCCGGCGCTCAGCGCGGCTCAGGCCCAGCAGATCTTCAACGCGGCGCGTGCGCCTGACGTTGCGGCCACCGACGGCATGATCTTCAAGCTGACCGGCACCTGGACCCCGACCGCGAACACGCTGTTCTACGCGACCTATTCGGAAGGCTTCCGTCCGGGTCTGCTGAACCGTCCGGGCGGCGCTCCGGGACCGAACGGCTACACCGTTCCGTTTGCGATCGATTCCGACGAACTCACCAACTATGAGCTTGGCTGGAAACTGGACCTGTTCGAAGACCAGCTGCGCTTTAACGGCAACGCGTTCTTCGTGGAGCTGGAAGACCTGCAGACCACGATCTTCGACCCGTCGATCGTGAACCTGTTCTTCTCTGATAACGCCGCCGACGCCGAGATCATGGGCATCGAGGGCGATGTCACCTGGGCGCCGGCTGATGTGCCGGGCCTGACCATGTCCGGCGCGTTCTCGGTGCTTGATTCCGAGATCACCGAAGTTCTGACCCCGACCGACGATGTGGTTGCGGGCGAGGAGCTGGCCTACGCGCCGAACCTGCAGCTCAATGCGCGTGCGCGTTATGAGTGGCAGCTGGAAAACACCTGGACCGCCCACGTGCAAGGTCAGGTGATCTATTCCAGCGACAGCCGGTCGGACATCATCGAGATCAACGCAGCCGAGGTCGACAGCTATGCGACTCTGGGCCTGCGCACCGGTCTCACCTCGGAAAACTGGAGCGCGGAGTTCTACGTGGACAACGTGACCAACGAGAACGCCGAGCTGGCCAACAACTACATCAATGACCGTGAACGCGTCACCGTGATGCGTCCGCGGACGTATGGAATTCGCTTCGGCATTTCCTACTAAGCTGAAACGCCCGGCCTTTTTCAGGCCGGGCGTCTTCACGATTGCGGCGCTCCATTTAACATGGGGCGCCGGTTCGTGTTTTATGGAGACGTGATGTCCGCTGACGATACCCAGAACAAGGCTCTCCGCGAGGCGGAGTCGCATATGCGGTCAGGCGCTTTTGATCAGGCGCTTCAAGCTCTTGAGCCGGCCCTTGCGAGCGAGCCGGATCTGGTGGATGCGCTTTACATGCGCGCCGTCTGTCAGCGTTATCTCAAACAGACACAGGCTGCGCGCGAAACGCTCGACCATCTTCTGCGCGTCGCCCCGGAGTTTGGTCGCGGCTTGCAGGAAGACGGACACTTCTTCCGCGATGCCGGCGACATGGACCGCGCGCTCGCCAGTTATCGCGCCGCCGTGCGCGCCAATCCCGCGCTGCACGCCGCCTGGAGCACCCAGGCCCAGATCCTCGCCGCACAGGGACGCGCCGACGAGGCGCGCATGGCCCAGGCGCAGGCTGAACAGATCAAGGCGCTGCCGCCCGCCCTGCAGGCGGCCATGAACCATCTGCACGAGAACCGCCTTTTGAAGGCGGAAAATCTCTGCCGCTCCTGGCTGACCAAGCACCCCAAGGACGTTGCGGGCATGCGGCTTCTCGCCGAGATCGGCTCGCGGCTCGGAGTTCTGGAAGACGCGGAGTTCCTGCTGGAAAGCGCGGTCACGTTCGAGCCGGACAATGCCGACCTGCGCGTGGATTACATCCGCATTTTGCGCAAGCGTCAGAAATTTGAAAAAGCGCTTGAGGAAGCCCAGGCGCTTTATGATCGCGATCCCAAGAACCCGGTCTTTTTGTCCCAGCTCGCCATCGAGCGGATGCAGACCGGCGATTATGAACGCGCCGTAGAGCTATTTGACGCTGTGCTCGGCCATGCGCCGGGCGATCCGGCGACCCTGACCTCGCGCGGGCATGCGCTGAAGACCTGGGGGCGGTCTGAAGACGCCATCGCCTCCTATGAAGCGGCCTGCAAGCAGGACCCCGCCCATGGCGACGCCTGGTACGGGCTGGCCAATCTGAAGACCTATCGCTTCGATGCGCAGGCGCGCGCCGCCATGCTGGCTGAAGATGCGCGCCCGGGACAGAATCTTCAGACCCGGATCAATCTCAATTTCGCGCTGGGCAAGGCGTTCGAGGATGAAGGCGATTTCGCCGCCGCGTTTGAACACTATCGCACGGGCAATGCGCTGAAGACGCGCCAGACGCGCTATACGACCGATCAGATCGAGCGCGAGTTTGACGCCCAGAAGAAATACTGCACGGCCGAGCTGTTCACCGATGCCGCGCCGAAGGGCGATCCCGCCCCGGACCCGATCTTCATTGTGGGGCTGCCGCGCGCCGGCTCGACCCTGCTCGAGCAGATCCTGGCGTCGCACAGCCAGGTGGACGGCACGCTGGAGCTGCCCAACATCATCTCGATCAGCCATTCCCTGAGAGGGCGCCAGCGCGCCAGCGACAAGACCCGCTATCCGCGCATCCTCTCAGAGCTGGACGCCGAAACGCTGGACAAGCTGGGGCGGCGCTATCTGGAAGAAACCGCGATCCATCGCAAGGGCGCGCCCCTCTTCACAGACAAGATGCCGAACAATTTCCGCCATATCGGTCTGATCAAGAAAATTCTGCCCAACGCGAAGATCATCGATGCGCGCCGTCATCCCATGGCGTGCTGCGTGTCCGGCTTCAAACAGCTGTTTGCCGAAGGCCAGGAGTTCACCTACGGCCTTGAGGAAATCGGCGCCTATTATCGCGGGTATGTCGAACTGATGGATCACTGGGATGCGGTCATCCCGGGCCAGATCCTGCGCGTTATCCACGAGGATGTGGTGAGTGATCTGGAAGGCCAGGTCCGCCGTATCCTTGACTATTGCGGGCTGGAGTTCGAACCCGGATGCGTCGAGTTCCACAAGACCAAGCGCGAAGTGCGCACCGCCAGCTCCGAGCAGGTGCGCCAGCCCATCAACACCAAGGGGCTCGAGCAGTGGAAGGCGTATGACGCCTGGCTCGACCCGCTTCGAGAGGCGCTCGGCCCCGTACTCGACGACTGGCGCCGTGACGCCAAGCTCGACATCGCCGCCTGCTCATAACGAGAGGACCACCCCATGAAGAAGTTTGAACCCGCCGTCTTCATACCGGCCGCCATCCTGATTTTTGCGGGGGTGGCCTACGCGGTTCTGGCGGGGGATCAGGCTGAAGCCGTCTTCATGAATTTGCGTGTGATGATCACCGAGAAGGCGGGCTGGCTGTATTCGGTCGGCGTCGGGGTGTTCCTCGTGGCCGCAATCTTCGTGGCCTTGTCGGACTGGGGACAGATCAAGCTGGGTCCGGATGATTCCGAGCCCGAATACGGCTTTCTGGGCTGGTTCGCCATGCTGTTCTCCGCAGGCATGGGCATTGGCCTGATGTTCTTTGCGGTCGCAGAGCCGCTGACCCACTATCTCGCAGCGCCCATGGGCGATCCCGAAACGGTCGAGGCCGCCGAACAGGCCATGGTCCTGACCTTCTTCCACTGGGGCATCCACGCCTGGGCGATTTACGCCGTCGTGGGCCTGAGCCTGGCCTATTTCGCCTTCCGTCATAACCTGCCCCTGACCATCCGTTCGGCGCTCTATCCGCTCATTGGCGACCGCATCTATGGCCCGATCGGCCATCTGGTCGACGTCATTGCGATCCTGGGCACCCTGTTCGGCGTGGCCACCTCGCTGGGCTATGGCGTGAACCAGATCAATGCCGGCCTGAACACACTCTTCGGCCTGCCGATCTCGCCGGGCGTGCAGGTGGTCCTGATCACCATCATCACGGCGCTCGCCACCACATCGGTGCTGGCCGGGCTGGACGCCGGCATCAAGCGCCTGAGCGAATGGAATCTGTTCCTCGCGATCGGCCTGATGCTGTTTGTCTTCATCGCCGGACCGTCGCTCTTCCTGATCGGCGCCTATGTCCAGAATATCGGCGATTATATCGACCAGCTGGCTGTCATGACCTTCAATGTGGACGCCTATGGCGATGGCGTCTGGGTCAATGACTGGACCTTGTTCTACTGGGGCTGGTGGATTTCCTGGTCGCCGTTCGTGGGCATGTTCATCGCCCGCATCTCGCGCGGCCGCACCATCCGCGAATTCATTTTCGGCGTCCTGTTCGGGCCGACCCTGTTCACCTTCCTGTGGATGACGATCTACGGCAATTCCGCGCTGCTGCAGGCGGTGAACGGCATGGCCGATCCGATCCTCCAGCTGGTCAGCGACGGGGATACGCCGCTGGTCCTGTTCGCCTTCCTCGACACCTTGCCCTTCAGCGCCATTACCTCGGTGCTGGCGATCTTGCTGGTGACGACCTTCTTCGTGACGTCTTCGGATTCCGGCTCGCTGGTGAAAGCGACCCTGGCTTCGGGCGGTTCGCTGACGCCGCCGCTCTGGCAGCGCTTCTTCTGGGCGGTGCTGGAAGGCGTCGTGGCCGCCGTCCTGCTTCTGACGGGTGGTCTGGCCGCGCTGCAATCGGCGACGATCGCCGCGGCGCTGCCCTTCACCCTGGTGATCTTCCTGGCCTTTATCGGTCTGCTGCGGGCCTGGTCCATGGAAACCGCCCGGCGCGCCGGCGCGCGTGCGGCGCCCCAGCTGCCGGTCGAAGGCGCGGCCGTGCCCTGGCGAACCCGTCTGAAGCTGATGTTCTCCACGCCCAAGCCTGATGATGTGCGCGAATGGATGAACACCGATGTACGGGCGGCCTTCACCGACATCATTCCGGAAATGGACAAGCAGGGCCTGACCTCGCACATCGAGACCGATGAGGATGAGGACCAGATCTGGCTTGTCATCGATCATGGCGGCCAGCCCAATTTCATCTATGGGATTGAGCTGAAGAGCTATGAGGAGACCGCGATCCCGGGCTCCAGCGTCAGCCAGCAGAACTCACGCGGTGAGGTGTTCCTGGCCGAGGGCGGACAGCACTATTGCATCTTCGGCTATTCCAAGACGCAGGTGATCCGCGACGTGATCCGCCATTACGAGCGTCACCGCCAGTGGATCCACCATCTGGTGAATGTGAACTAGCTTTCGCCAATTGGCTCTGGCGCCTGTCCCTTAGTCAGGGAAGGGCGCCAGGGCGTCTTCCAGAATGGTGCTGATGCGCTCCTTGAGCTTGGCGGCTTCCGCTTCGGGTACGCCATAAGGGCCCATGATGGTGCGGCTGATCGCCAGCCCCATGAGGACGCTGCCGAAGAGGCGCGCCCTGAGATCGCTTTGCTCGCCTTCCAGTAATCCCGCCACCGGCTTGTGAAAGCGGGTCTCGATGGAATCGCGCACCGCGCAGGCGGCGTTGCTGGAACTGGCCGAGTTCAGCATGATCAAGAGATCGACGAGCTTGTCGTCGTCTTGCGGTCCATCGGTCAGCATGTCCGCGGCGAGGGCGGCCATGCCTGATCGCCCGTCCTGCAGAAACTCAGGATGATTGCGCCCGTTTTCAAGCGCTTCGAGGAACAGGCCTTCCTTGGATCCGAAATAGCGCCCGATAAGAGCGGAATCCACGCCCGCCTCGGACGCGATATCGCGAATGCCGACATTGTCGTAGCTGTCATGCGCGAAGAGCCGCCGCGCCGCGTCCAGGATCTTGGCTTCCGTCGCGTTACGATTCTTGGTGATGGGACCGCAGTTCAAATTCCGACCTTTCTGAGAACAGTTCTCATGTCTTCAGCTGTTGACATCTAGTGTGCGCTGCACAATATGTCATCAACCGATGACAAAAGCAAAAGACGTAATACGCACATAACGGAAGGTCCTCCCCCATGTCATTTCGTTTAGGCCTCCCTGGCGCCGCGATTGCGGCGCTCGTTTTCATTTCAGCCTGCGCCGAAGCGCCCGCCGAGGAAAACAACGCACCGCCCGCACCGGTGGTTCAGACGGCCCAGCCGCTCAGCCTTGAGGTGGCGGACTGGGATGAATTCACGGGTCGTTTTGAGTCCCCGCAACAGGTGACCATACGGGCGCGCGTCAGCGGCTATCTGCAAGACGTGCATGTGGAAGATGGCGCTCTTGTGGAAGAGGGCGATCTTCTGTTCACGCTCGACCAGCGTCCGTATCAGGCGACGGCCAACGCCGCGCGGGGGCGCGCCCTGCAGGCGCGCGCCACGCGGGACCAGGCCCAGGCCGATCTCAACCGCGCAGAGCGCTTGCGCGAAGCGGACGCCATTTCCGAGGAAGAACTCGAGCAGGCCCGCACCGCCTCCGCGACCGCGCAGGCGGCCTATGCGGCGGCGCAGGCGGACGCGCAATCGGCGGCGCTTGAGCTGGAATATACCGAAATCCGCTCCCCCATTTCCGGGCGCCTGTCCCAGCGTACAGTGGATCCCGGCGACCTCGTCTCGGCGGCGGGCGACCCCATGATCACCGTGGTGCAGACCGACCCGCTTCAATTCCCCTTCTATGCGTCTGAAAGCATTTTCCTGCGCTATCAGCGTGAAGAGGGCGCTGGTCTGGGCGCGCCGGTCCAGGTGCGTTTGCAGGACGAGACCGAATTCACCCATGACGGCGTGCTGAACTTCATCGACAACGCGGTCGAGGCGGGCACGGGTTCGATTCTGATGCGGGCCGAATTCGACAATGAAGACGGTCTGATCCGCCCGGGCATGCTGGGCACGATCCGGGTGCGCGGCTCCGCTCCCTATGAGGCGCTTCTGGTGCCCAAGACCGTGATCTTCTCTGACGCCACGCGTCGCTATGTGTTCGTGCTGGGCGAAGACGATGTCGCCGCCCAGCAATCGGTGACGCTGGGCCCGGCCGTGGACAATCTTCAGGTGGTCCATGGTCTGACGCCCCAGACGCCGGTGCTGGTCAGCGGGCTGCAGAATCTGCGTCCGGGGACCCAGGTCCAGGTGCGTCCGGGGGCTGAGATCGCTCACGAGCCCGTGCAGGCGCAGTCCGGTTCCACGCTTCAAACCCGGCCGGCGGGCAGTGCGCGCATTGCGCAATAGCGCGCGCACCCCGTCAGGTCCCATCCCCCTTTAAGTCTGGAAAGACCGCACATGCGCCTTTCACATTTCTTCATAGAGCGGCCGATCTTTTCGCTCGTGATCGCGGTGTTCATCACCCTGATCGGCCTGTTCGCCTATCCGTCGCTGCCCTTGTCGCAGTATCCCGAAATCGCCCCTCCCACCATCGAGGTGCAGGCGAGTTATCCCGGGGCCACGGCCGAAGACCTGGCTGAACAGGTCGCCGCGCCGCTGGAGCAGGAAATCAACGGGGTCGAGGGCATGTTGTACATGACCTCCTCGGCCACCGCGTCGGGCCAGGTCGGCCTGACCGTCACCTTCCAGCCCGGCACCGATCTCGATACGGCCCAGGTGCTGGTGCAGAACCGTGTGAACCGCGCCGAACCGCGCCTGCCCGAACAGGTGCGCCTGCGCGGGGTTCAGGTGAACCAGCAATCGCAGGGCTTCTTGCTGATCGCGGCGCTGATCTCGCCTGATGACTCCCTCGACAAGACTTTTCTCGGAAACTACGCCAACACCACACTGCGTGATCGACTGCTGCGCCTGGAAGGCATTTCCAATGTGCAGACCTTTGGCGGCGGCAATTACGCCATGCGTGTCTGGATCGACCCTGATCGGGCCGCCGCGCATGACATGACCGCCGGTGACGTGGTCGCCGCGCTTCAACGCCAGAATATCCAGGCGGCGGGCGGCTCTCTGGGCCAACCCCCGTTTGACGAGAACAATCCGGCCGAGTTTCAGCAGGCGATTTCCGTTCAGGGCCGCCTGATGAATACCGAAGAGTTCGGCAATGTCATCGTCAAGCGCGGCGAGAATGGCCAGCTGACCCATCTGCGCGATGTGGCGCGGATCGAGCTGGCCGAGGAAGACTATTCCATCAAGGGCTATTTCGGCGGTGATCCGGGCGTGGCCATGGCCATCATTCAGCAACCGGGCGCCAATGCGCTGGACGCCGCCAATGCGGCGCTGGAAGCGCTGGACGAAGCCTCCGCCGACTTCCCCGAGGGAATGGAATACTTCATTCCCTACAACCCCACCGAATTTGTCGAGGCGTCGGTCTCCGCGGTGCAGCGCACGCTGATCGAGGCGGTCTTCCTTGTCGTCCTGGTCATCGTGATCTTCCTGCAGAACTGGCGCGCGGCGGTGATCCCGATCGTGGCGATCCCGGTGTCCATCATCGGCGTGTTCGCCGTTCAGCTGGCGCTGGGCTTCTCGATCAACTCGCTATCTCTCTTCGCGCTGGTGCTGGCTGTGGGCATCGTGGTCGATGACGCCATCATCGTGGTGGAGAACGTCGAACGCCTGATGCGCGAGGGGCTGTCGCCCCGGAAAGCGGCCCACCAGTCCATGAAGGAGGTCAGCGGCGCGCTGATCGCGATGACGCTGGTGCTGGTGTCGGTGTTCGTACCGACCGCGCTGGTGCCGGGCATTCCGGGCATCTTCTATCGCCAGTTCGCAGTGGCCGTGGCCACCTCGGCGGTGATCTCGCTCATCATCTCGCTCACCCTGTCACCCGCGCTCTCCGCCCTGATCCTCAAACCGCACAAGGAGGACGAGCAGGGCCCGCGCTGGCTGGCGCCGCTGCGCTTTGCGGCGAACAAGTTCAATGCCGGGTTCGACTGGCTGTCGGATCGCTATGGTCGTCTGACCGGACGTCTGGTGCGCCTGGTGACGGTGATGCTGATCGCCTATGCCGGGCTCCTGGCCATGACGGGGTGGCGGCTTGCCGAAACCCCGACCGGGTTCATTCCCGAACAGGATCAGGGCTTCCTGATCGGCGTTATCCAGCTTCCGCCTGGCGCGTCGCTCGATCGCACCGATACCGTGATGCAGGCGGCCCAGGACGTGCTTTTGAGCACGGACGGGGTCAGCACCACCGCGGCCATTGTGGGCCTGGACGGCGCCAGTTTCTCACCGGCGTCCAATGCAGGCACCATCTTCATCCGGCTCGATGATTTCGCCGAGCGCGAGCACCATCCGGGCATGTCGGCGGTCCAGCTCAGCCAGCAGCTGACGGGCACGATCAACATGGCGATCCCCGAAGGCGGCGCCTTCATCATCGCGCCTCCGGCGGTCCAGGGCCTGGGCAATGGCGGCGGCTTCAAGATGATGATCCAGGGGCGCGAAGGGCAAAGCTATGCCGAGCTTCAGAACGCCACCTTCGCCATGATGGGCGCGGCTCAGGAGAACCCGAACGTCACGCAGGTCTACACGAGCTTCAACACCAATGCCCCGCGCATCGATGTGAATGTGGATCGCGAGCTGGCCTTCCAGCTCGGCGTTCAGCCAGCCGATGTCTACGAGACGTTGGGGGCGTATATGGGCTCGACCTATGTGAATGACTTCAACTTTGTGGGGCGGACCTTCCGGGTGATGGCGCAGGCGGATGCGGAATTCCGCAATGACGTCTCCGACCTCGCTCAGCTGCGCGTGCGGTCTGCGTCGGGCGGCATGGTGCCGATTTCCGCGATCGCCCAGATCCAGGAGAACTCCGGGCCTGTGCGCGTCGTGCGTCACAACCTGTTCCCGACCATCGAGCTGCAGGGCCAGGCGGCGCCGGGCGTGTCCACCGGTCAGGCCCTGGCGTCCATGGAGGCCCTGGCCGATCAGGTTCTGCCCGACGGCGTCAGCTATGAGTGGACCGAACTCGCTTATCAGCAGAAGGCGGCGGGCAATTCAGGCCTGATGATCTTTGGCCTCGCCGTGGTCTTCGTCTTCCTGGTGCTGGCGGCCCAGTATGAAGCCTTCACCCTGCCCTGGGCGGTGATCTTCATCGTGCCCATGTGCGTTCTGGCGGCGATGATCGGGGTCAATCTGGCCGGGTCTGACAACAATATCCTGACCCAGGTCGGCCTTGTGGTGCTGATCGCGCTGGCGGCGAAAAACGCCATCCTGCTTGTCGAGTTCGCCAAGCAGGCTGAAGACCGCGATCAGAACGGCCCGCAGGAGGCGGCTGTCGCCGGCGCCCGCGTGCGGTTGCGTCCGATCCTGATGACCTCCTTCGCGTTCATCTTCGGCGTGACGCCTCTGGCGTTCTCGCACGGGGCGGGCTCGGAAATGCGCGAAGCGCTCGGGATCGCGGTATTCTCCGGCATGATCGGGGTGACCGTGTTCGGCCTGATGTTCACGCCGGTCTTCTACGTGGTGGGGCGCTGGCTGTCCGGGCTGATGCCCCAAGGTCCCAGTGGCTCCACCGATCCGGACTATTGGCTGTCTGACAATGATCCCGGCGCGGAAAGCGCCGATCAGGAAGGAGGTCGCTCATGACCTTGAAAACCCTGACCCTCATGATGACGAGCACGCTGGTTCTGACCGCGTGCGCCACGACCGGGCAGCCCGACCTGTCTGATTCCACTCTGGACGGACGTCTGGGCGGCGGGCTGGTCTCGGCGTCTGATGAGCCGTCCCTTGCTCAGGCCGAGCCTGACGCGATGTGGTGGCGGCTCTATGACAGCCCGGAACTGGACGGGCTGATCACGGACGCGCTGGAGAACAACAATTCCCTGGCGCAGGCCGTCGCTTCCCTTGACCAGGTCCGCGCCAGCCTCGGCGAAGCGCGTTCCGCTCGTCTGCCCTCCACCGAGCTGTCGGCTCAGGGCGGCTATGTGGAGCAGCCGCAAAACCAGGGCGGATATGACGGCGAACAATACAGCGCCGGCTTCTCCACCAGCTGGCAGGTCGATCTGTTCGGCCGGGTGCGCAACGCCATCCGCGCCGCCCGTCAGGATGTGGTCGCCGCCGAAGCCGCCCGTGACGCCGCCGCCATTCTGGTGGCGGGTGAAACCGCACGCGCCTGGGCGGATTATTGTGCAGGCACGCGTCTGGTCAGTGTGGGCGAGAACAATGTGGCCCTCGCCGAACAATCGCTCGACCTGACCGAGCGGCTGTACGACGCTGGCCGTGGTTTGCGGCTGGATGTGGTGCAGGCGCAAAGCCGGCTCGAAACCAGCCGCGCCGAATTGCCCTCCTTGCGCGCGTCCCGGGACGCCGCCGTCTTTCGCCTGGCGACCCTGACCGGGCGCACGCCGTCTGAAATGCGCGCCGTGATTCCGGCGTGTGACGCCGCGCCTCGCCTGGACGGGCCGATCGCCGTCGGGGATGTGGCGAGCCTTCTGGCCCGTCGTCCCGATGTGCGCGAGGCGGAAGCCCGGCTCGACGCCGCATCCGCGCGTGTGGGCGTCTCCGTCGCCCAGCTCTATCCGTCCGTGACGCTGGGCGGTTCGATCACCAGCACGGCGTTCGAGCTTGGCGATCTGGGCGATGAGGACAGCCTGTCCGTCTCGCTCGGCCCGCTCATTTCCTGGAGCTTCCCCAACCAGGCCGCCGCCCGGGCGCGTTTGCGTCAGGCCGAGGCCGGTGCGCAAATCGCGCTTGCGGGCTTTGATCAGGCCGTGCTCGAAGCGCTTCAGGAAACCGAGACCGCATTGACGGTATTTGCGGCGGAGCGTCAGCGCCGCCAGTCACTGGAAGTGGCGCGCGACGCCGCAGCGGAAGCCGCCCGGCTCGCGCGTATCCGTTATCAGGCGGGGTCGGAGAGCTATATCGCGGTTCTGGACGCGGAGCGGACCCTCGCCAATGCGGAAACGGCGCTGGCCAATTCCGATGCGGCGGCGGCGAGTTCCGAAGTGGACGTTTTCATGGCTCTGGGCGGTCGCTGGACTGAAACCGGCGACGAATAAGTCCGGGCGCATTGAAAACGTGACGAAGGCCGCGCTGGATGTCCCCCCATGAGCGCGGCCTTCTTGATTCAGGGCCTAGAGCAGGTCGCCGGATTCGGTGACGATCTCGAACTCGTCCGCGCGGTTCGACAGACGGACCGAGGTCAGCGGCGCATCGCGGAAACGGGTCTGCCGCTCGATCACGAAGACCGGCGCGCCCGCCTTGAGTCCCAGATGGTCCTGATCGATCTGATGGGCCAGTTCCGCGCGCAGGCCCGTGCGGATGAAGGAATAGGGGGCGCGCTGGACCAGCCATTCATTGGGGCTGATCGTGTCAAAGGTTTCGTCGGCGGCGTCGGGCACCGCGTCCAGATTGATCAGGCGGTCCTCAAGCTGGAACGGCTTATCATCGCTCAAATGCAGGCAGCGCACATGGCGCAGGGGCGCGCCTTCAAACAGCGTCTTGTCCAGCGGCGAGGCGGCGGCCTCATCCACACAGATCAGCCGGTAGCCATACTGACCGCCCCGGGCCTCGATTTCATGGCGCACGATCGGGATGGTCAGTGTGGAGCGATGACCGCGCCGGTCGACGACGCGTGTGCCCGCACGGCGTTTGCGCTCGATCAGACCCGCCTCTGACAGGCTGGCGAGGGCGCGCCGGATCGTGCCGCGCGCGACGCCGAACTCCTCGGCCAGATCCTCTTCGCGCGGCAGGGTGAACCCCGCCGGCCAGCTCTGATCATTGATACGGCGCAACATCTCTGTGCGGATGGATTCGTAAGGATGCATGGCGTCCTTTTATGACGGGTTCGCGTTTCAGCAAAGCCCATCTTGATCCCGCCCCTTAATATGTATAGACATATTGAAGCTGACAATGAGCGATCCATGAAACTGCTGACCGATCTTGTGCTTGCCGGGTTTGACGCCCCTGCGCCCTATGGCCGTATCGCTCGGGGCGCCCTGGTGCTGGAGGGGGACCAGATCCTCTATGCCGGTCCGCAATCGGATCTGCCCGCGCGCCATCAGGCTCTGGAGCCGACATCGCTGGGCGGACGGCTTGTCACGCCGGGCCTCATCGATTGCCACACTCATCTGGTCTATGGCGGCAGCCGGGCGCGCGAGTTCGAGATGCGCCAGTCGGGCGCCAGCTATGCCGAGATCTCAAAGGCGGGCGGCGGCATCGTCTCGACCGTCGCAGCCACGCGGGAAGCCAGCGAGGCGACGTTGATAGAGCAGGCGCTGGTGCGTCTTGATCGCCTGATCGCGGACGGCGTCACCACGGTCGAGATCAAATCCGGTTATGGCCTGGATCGCGACACCGAGCTCAAGCAATTGCGGGTCTCGCGTCGTCTGGGCGAGCTGCGCCCGGTGCGCATCGTGACGAGCTTTCTGGGCGCTCACGCCATCCCCAAAGGCATGGACGCGGATGCCTATATCGACACCGTTTGCATCCCCACCCTGAAAGAGGCCGCCTCTGAAGGGCTCGTCGATATGGTGGACGGGTTTTGTGAATCCATCGCCTTCACGCCTGCCCAGATCGAACGGGTCTTTGGTGCGGCCACCGAACTGGGCCTGCCGGTGAAACTGCATGCCGAACAGCTCTCCGATCAGGGCGGCGCCGCGCTGGCGGCGCGCTATGGCGCCAAGTCTGTCGAGCATCTGGAATATATTTCGGACGACGATATCGCCGCCCTGGCCAAGGCGGGCAGCGTGGCGGTCATGCTGCCAGGCGCATTCTACTTCCTGAAGGAAACTCGCAAGCCGCCGATCGAGGGCTTCCGCTGTGCGGGCGTGCCCATGGCGGTGTCGACGGACTCCAATCCCGGCTCCTCACCCATGACCTCGCTCCTGCTGGCGATGAATATGAGCGCGACCTTCTTCGGGCTGACCCCGGAAGAGGCGCTCAAGGGCGTGACCGTGAACGCCGCAAAAGCGCTGGCGCGGGACGATCTCGGTCGCTTGGCGCCGGGCTGCCTTGCGGATCTCGCCATATGGGATGTCACCGATCCGGCTGAACTCACCTATCGCATGGGCGATGCCCCGCTCCATGCCCGTTATCTGGGAGGCGAAGCGTGCTGACGCCCGGTTCTGTCACACTCAACGAACTTGAACATATCTGGCGTGAAGGCGGCGATATCCGCCTTGATCCCACAGCCCGGAAGGGCGTGCGCCGTTCCGCCGAGCAGGTCAAAGCCGCCGCCCTGGGCGATGAGGCTGTCTATGGCGTCAATACCGGCTTCGGCAAGCTCGCCTCGATCCGCATCGCGCCGGATGACACCGCTGCGTTGCAACGCAATCTGATCCTGTCTCATTGCTGCGGGGTAGGGGAAGAAACGCCCGACGCCATTGTCCGCCTGATGATCAGCCTCAAGCTGATCTCGCTGGGCCGGGGCGCTTCGGGTGTGCGCGAAGAGTTGATTGATCTTCTGGAAGCCATGCTGGGCAAGGGCGTTCTGCCGGTGGTCCCGGCGCAAGGCTCGGTCGGGGCGTCGGGCGATCTGGCGCCGCTCGCGCATATGGCGGCGGTGATGATCGGCGAGGGGCAGGCGCGCTATCGCGGTGAAGTGCTGTCCGGGGCCAAGGCCCTTGAGACGGCTGGACTGACCCCGGTGGTGCTGGGCCCCAAGGAAGGGCTGGCGCTGATCAATGGCACCCAGTTCTCGACGGCCTACGCGTTGGCGGGCCTGTTCGAAGCGCGTCAGGCCGCTCGGACGGCGTTGGTCACCTGTGCCCTCAGCATTGATGCGGCGATGGCCTCGACCGCGCCCTTGCTGGAGGAAATCCATACCCTGCGGGGCCAGCCGGGCCAGATCGCAGCGGCGCGGGTGATGCGAAACTTGCTCGAAGACAGCGAGATCCGTCAGTCCCATCGCACCGACGACCCGCGGGTTCAGGATCCATATTGCATGCGCTGCCAGCCCCAAGTGGTGGGCGCGGCGATGGACATGCTGGACAATGCCGCCCGCATGCTCGAACGCGAAGCCAACGCCGCGACCGACAATCCGTTGGTGCTCGCGGATGAGGGCGTGATCGTGTCGGGCGGGAATTTCCATGCCGAACCGGTGGCGTTCGCGGCGGACATGATCGCGCTCGCCGTGTCGGAAATCGGCGCCATCGCCCAGCGGCGCATTGCGCTTCTGGTTGATCCCACGCTCAGCTTTGACCTGCCGCCCTTCCTGGCCGCGGATCCGGGGCTCAATTCCGGCCTCATGATCGCGGAAGTGACCAGCGCAGCGTTGATGAGCGAGAACAAGCATCTCGCCAATCCGTGTTCGACGGATTCCACGCCCACCTCCGCCAATCAGGAAGACCATGTCAGCATGGCCGCCCATGGCGCGCGCCGCCTGATGCGGATGACCGCAAACCTGTTCCACATTCTCGGCATCGAGCTGTTCTGCGCCGCCGAGGGCGTGCGCTTCCGCGCGCCCCTGAAGACCAGCGCCCCGCTGCGGGCAGTGATCGAGGTCTTCAACGCCGAGATCAAACCGCTTTTGCAAGACCGTTATCTCGCCCCCGATCTGGAAGCGTCCGCGCGCCTCGTGCGCGGCGACGCGCTGCTCAAGGCCGCCGGGGTGAACACGTCAGACTGGAGAGCCTGTGATGACCGATCGCCGTCAGAATGCCCGTGAAGTCCGCCCCCCGGTCGGGACCGAGCTCAACGCCAAATCCTGGCTGACCGAGGCGCCGCTCCGTATGCTGATGAACAATCTTCACCCAGATGTGGCCGAGAACCCGGACGAGCTTGTGGTCTATGGCGGCATTGGCCGTGCGGCGCGGGATTGGAACAGCTTTGACAAAATCGTCGAGAGCCTGAAAAAGCTCAACGATGACGAGACCTTGCTCGTACAATCCGGCAAGCCGGTCGGGGTGTTCCGCACCCATGAGAATGCGCCGCGCGTATTGATCGCCAACTCCAATCTGGTGCCGCATTGGGCCAATTGGGACCATTTCAACGAGCTCGATAAGAAGGGCCTGGCCATGTACGGCCAGATGACCGCGGGCTCGTGGATCTATATCGGCACCCAGGGCATTGTTCAGGGTACGTACGAAACCTTCGTCGAGGCCGGTCGCCAGCATTATGACGGCGACCTCAAGGGGCGCTGGATCTTGACGGCGGGGCTCGGGGGGATGGGCGGCGCCCAGCCGCTGGCCGCCGTGATGGCGGGGGCGTGTTGTCTCGCGATCGAATGCGACGAGACCCGCATCGATTTCCGCCTGCGCACCGGTTATGTGGACGAGAAAGCGACCTCTGTGGACGAGGCGCTCGCGATGATCGAGCGCTGGACCCAGGCGGGGGAAGCCAAATCGGTGGGCCTTCTGGGCAATGCCGCCGAGATCGTTCCCGAGCTCTATGCCCGCGGCGTGCGTCCGGACATGTTGACCGACCAGACCAGCGCCCATGACCCGGTCAATGGCTATTTGCCGGCCGGCTGGAGCGTGGCGCAATGGCGCGATGCGCGTGAACGTGACCCGAAAAAGGTCGAGGCGGCCGCGCGCGCCAGCATGAAAACCCATGTGGAAGCCATGCTGGCCTTTCATGCTGACGGCGTGCCCACGCTCGATTACGGCAACAATATCCGCCAGGTGGCGCTGGAAGAGGGCGTTGCCAACGCCTTTGACTTTCCTGGCTTCGTCCCGGCCTATATTCGCCCGCTCTTTTGTCGCGGCGTCGGCCCGTTCCGCTGGGCGGCGCTCTCGGGCGATCCTGAGGACATCTACAAGACCGACGCCAAGGTGAAGGAGCTGATCCCTGATGATCCTCATCTTCATCAATGGCTCGATATGGCGCGCGAGCGCATCAGCTTTCAGGGCCTGCCCGCGCGCATCTGCTGGGTAGGGCTGGGCCAGCGCCATCGCCTGGGCCTCGCCTTCAATGAAATGGTCCGCACCGGCGAGCTGAAAGCGCCGGTGGTGATCGGACGGGACCATCTTGATTCCGGCTCTGTCGCCTCGCCCAACCGCGAAACCGAAGCCATGAAGGATGGCTCGGACGCCGTGTCCGACTGGCCGCTTCTGAACGCGCTTCTGAATACCGCCAGCGGCGCGACCTGGGTCAGCCTGCACCATGGCGGTGGCGTGGGCATGGGTTTCTCCCAGCATTCGGGCATGGTGATCTGCTGCGATGGCAGCGAGGCCGCCGACAAGCGCCTCGCCAATGTGCTGTGGAATGACCCCGCCACCGGCGTCATGCGCCATGCGGACGCCGGATACGAGATCGCCCTCGACTGCGCGCGTGAGACCGGGCTCAACCTGCCCGGCATCCTTTAGGAGCCAGCCATGAGCGTTACCCGCACGCCTGCCCCGGACTGGACCGGACGCGTGGACCCTGAAGACGGGCCCGAGGCGATCCGTCTGCACCAGCGGGTCCAGCCTGGCGCAAAACGCGCCGTGATCGGCTTTGCGTGTGATGCGGGGGTGAAACGCAATAAAGGCCGGATCGGCGCCAAGGACGGCCCCGCCGCCTTGCGTCAGGCGCTCGCCAATCTCTCTGCGCCTGTTGATGCTCCGCCGTTTTCGGATCTGGGGGATGTGACAGTTGAGGGGGATGCGCTGGAGGCTGGCCAGGAGACGCTGGCGAACGCCATTGCCGACGCGCTTGCCGATCATGAGCGCCTTCTGGTGATGGGGGGCGGGCATGAAACCGCCTTCGCTTCATACGCAGGGCTCAGGAAAGCCTTCCCCCAGGCGCGGATCGGCATCCTCAATCTCGACGCTCATCTTGATCTGCGGCTTCCAGGCGAGGCGGGCGGCTCGTCGGGCACGCCCTTCGCCCAGATCCGCGCGCTGGACCCTGAGCGGTTCGACTATCTGTGCGTGGGTTATGCCGAGGAGGCGAACACCCAGGCGCTGATGACACGGGCGCAGGACTGGAATGTGGGCCTGGTCAGCGATCATGAGTTGATTGCGGATCCGCACGCGGCCCATGCCGCCATCTCCGATCTCATGATGCGCAATGACTATCTCTACCTCACCATCGACATCGACGTGATGAGCCATTTCCAGGCGCCGGGCGTCAGCGCGCCGGCCGCCCGCGGCGTGCCCTTCGCCACGATCGAACAGATTGTGAGCTTCGTCCTCACCTCATTGGACGGCGCAAGAACCAAGCTGGCTTTGGCCGATCTTGTGGAATTGTCGCCCGCCCATGATCGCGATGGCGTGACGGCGAAGACCGCCGCCGTGCTGGCGCGGCGCGTGTTGATGAGCGCATCGGACGCACCGACCTAGACGCGTTCGGGTCTTGTCAGGTCCGGCCGGGCGCGGCTCTATGGCGATATTGGTCTTGCGAGCTCGCCCATGAATGTCCGGCGCAATCTGCGAGTCCGCGATATCAGCGGACTGATCGAATCCCGATTATGGGCGCAAATCCTGGTGGCGATGGGGGTCGGCGTCGCGCTGGGCCTCATGCTCTCGCCGCAAACGGATGGTCCGCTTTCGTTAAGCCCTGAGGCCGCCGAGTATTGGGCGGACTGGTTGCGCCTGCCCGGACAGCTTTTTCTCAATGTCATCCAGATGGTGGTGATCCCGCTGGTGGTCACCTCGATCATTCTCGGGCTGACCTCGGCCGGGGATCCGGCCTTCCTGCGCAAGGTGGGGTTCCGGATTGCCCCCTATTTCATCGGTACGACCACCCTGGCGGTGCTCCTGGGCGCGCTGGTCGCAACGACCATAAAACCGGGCCAGTTCATCGACGGGGCGCGTTTCACCGCTGCCACGGGCGGTGAAGGGGCAGAGTTTGTGGAGGCGCCGGCCGCCATGGCGTCGGTGCCAGACCAGATCGCCAATCTGGTGCCCGCCAATATCGATAACGCGATGCTGACGGGGAACATGCTCCAGATCGTGGTCTACGCCTTGTTCATCGGGGTGGCGATGTCGATCATCGGGCCAGACCGGTCCGAGCCGCTGAGCCGTCTGTTGCAGACCGTGCAGGAAGTGGCGATGAAGATCGTCGGCTGGGCCATGCGGCTCGCCCCGTTTGCCGTGCTGGGACTGATTTCCGACTTTGTCATGCGCGCGGGCTTTGACGCGCTGGTGGGCCTGTCGGCCTACATCCTGTCCGTCATCCTCGGTCTGGGCGCCTTGCTGGTCAGCTATTGGGTGATCGTCTTCATACTGGGGCGGCGCAATCCGATCGCCTTCGCCGGCAAGGTGATCGAGGCGCAATTGCTGGCCTTCTCCACCTCCAGCTCGGCGGCCACGATGCCGCTGTCGCTGCGCGTGGCCGAAGACCGGCTCGCCGTGGCCCCGCCGATCGCCCGTTTCGTCATTCCGCTGGGGGCGACGGTGAACATGGATGGCACCGCGCTGTATCAGGTGGTGGCTGCGCTGTTCATCGCCCAGCTGTTCGGGGTCGATCTGACGACTGCCCAGTTCACGCTTCTGGTGGTGACGGTGGTGGGCGCCAGCATTGGCAGTCCGTCCACCCCCGGCGTCGGCATCATCATTCTGGCCACCATCCTTCAGGGCATGGGCATTCCGGCGGCGGGCGTGGCGATCCTGCTGGGCGTTGACCGGATTCTCGACATGTGCCGCACGGCGGTGAACGTCACCGGCGATCTGACCGCTTGCGTGGTGATGGATCGCTGGCTGGACGATGTGAAACAGGACACGCTGGCGGCTGTGCCTGAAACGGACACGCCTTCAAAGGGCTAGCTTGAAGCCTTCATGGCTGGCGACGAAGCCCAGGCTTTCATAAAAGCGCAGGGCGTCAGACCGGCTCTTGTCCGAGGTCAGCTGCACGAGCTCGCAGCCTCGCGCCCGGCATTGTTCGATCGCCCATGCCAGCATCTGCCGACCCAGCCCGGCGCCGCGAAGGCGGCGGGCGATGCGCACGCTCTCGATCTGGCCGCGCCACATGCCCAGTCTTGAAAGCCCGGGGATGAAGCTGATCTGGAGGCAGCCGGCCAGCCCGTCTTCATCCTCGACGACGGCGAGCAACTGGTTGGGATCCGCGCTGATCGCCTGGAAGGCCTCGACATACGCCGGATCGGTGGGCGTCGAGACCCGCTCCCGCGTCTGTCCCAACGCGTCATCGGCCAGAAGCGCAATGATCGGATCCAGATCGTCCTGACTTGCAGCGCGAAAGTGAAATTGCATCCTCATCCGTGATTGTCCGTCTTGCATAGATAGGCCCGGCTCAACGCTTTCATGTCGGTGATATAGCGGCTCTGATCCCAGCCGCAGGTTTCCACCAGGGCTTCCCAATTGCGCACGGAGAGCAAGGTCCAGAGCATATCCGTTCCGGTTTCGAGCGTGAGCGCATCCTTGAGGGCGCCAACGCTTTCAAGCGCCCTGACCGCGGCCTCGCACCCCTGGCGCATGGCGGTCATGCGGTCCTCCCAGGCCAGACGGGCGGCGTCATCGCCTGGCGCCATGGCCATCAGGGCGCGGCCCACCGGATAGATGACCGGGATATAGCCGCCCCAGGCGTCGATGAAGGCGTCAAGTCGGTCGAGACCGGTCGCGGCGCGGCTGGCGGCGAGCCTGTCATCCACATCCTCCACCGAGTCGATATGCCGGGTGAGGGCGATCAGAAGCTCGGCGCGGGTCTTGAAGTGCAGGTAGACCGCCTGACGGCTGACCCCCGCCGCCTTGGCCACATCGCTCATCCGTGTGGCGGCCCCGGCGTCGCTTTCCAGCAGAGTGCGGCAGGCGTTCAGAATTTTCGTTCGGGTTGCGGATGCGTCGGCCATTCAAAGCGCCTTGTCAGGATCAATACGTATCAGGCTCGATTAGACTTGACACAATGTCAAGAAATCGGCACTTGTCATCGTGTAAACTTTACACTGCGTCAAGTGACGCGTCAGGAGCTTGATATGAGTCTGTTCACGTCCGTTCGTCGCGCCTTCACGCGCACCTCGCCCATTCTGGTTACGGGCGCATCGGGCAAGACCGGTAGCCGCGTTGCGGCCCGTTTGGCCGAAGACGGCCATGAAATCCGGCTGGGCTCGCGCCGCGCCGAAATCCCGTTTGACTGGAACGCGCCGCAAACCTGGCCCGCCGTGCTCAAGGATGTGAAAGCGGCCTATATCGCCTATTCGCCCGATCTCGCCGTGCCCGGCGCGGTGGAGCTGATCACGCGCTTTGTCGAGGCCGCCAGGACCGCGGGCGTGACGCGTCTCGTTCTGCTTTCGGGGCGGGGAGAGGCCGAGGCCCAGGCCTGTGAACAGATCGTCCTGAAGAGCGGTCTCGAAGCGACCGTGGTGCGGGCAAGCTGGTTCAACCAGAACTTCACCGAAGGCGGCTTCGCCGACATGGTCCAGGCCGGTCAGATCACTCTGCCGGGCGCGGATGTGCGCGAGCCTTTCATTGATGTCGAGGATATCGCCGAAGTGGCCGCGACGGCGCTGACCGAGGCAGGGCATGCCGGTGAAATCTACGAGGTGACGGGGCCGCGCCTGATGGGCTTTGATGAGATGGCCGAGATCCTGTCCAAGGCCGCAGGCCGGCCGATCGCTTATATCCCGATCCCTCACACGACATTTCTGGACGGGCTCAAGGCCCAGGGCGCGCCCGGCGAAGTGGTCTGGCTTATGGATTACCTGTTCAGCACCGTCTTTGACGGTCGCAACGCGCATGTCTGTGATGGCGTGGAACGGGCGCTGGGTCGCAAGCCCACCGATTTTGAAACCTTCGCCCGGCGGGCCGCGGCTGCGGGCGCGTTCAAGGTCTCCGAACCGGCGGAGTGAGGGTGATGAGCCTTTATGCGATGATGGTGCTGAGCCTGGTCATGATGACAGGGCTGGGCGCCGGGGTCTTCCTCGCCTTCTCCGATTTCATAATGCGAGGCCTTGGTCGCGCCGACGGCGGGGCCGGGGCGATGATCGCGATCAATCAGGTCATCTATCGCTCGCTCTTTCTGGTCGGCTTCATGCTGACAACGCCGGTTGCCGCCGCTCTGGCGTTCTGGGCGCCGGACGGGGTGAGCGCTGAGGTGCGCGGTCTGATCGGGGCGGGCGCCGTGATCTATGGCGTGCTGGTCTTCGCGCTGACAGCGGTGCGCAATGTGCCGCTCAACAAGCAGCTTGATGCGTCGGGCGGGGATGCGGCGGTCTGGGATCGGTATCAACGCGTATGGACGCTCTGGAACCATGTTCGTAGCGTCGGGGCGATCGGGGCCTTTGGCCTGTTCGTGCTGGCGTTCGCGCAACTGGTCTGACGTAAGGAGGGCGCGTTGAGACCTTGTCTGGCCCCGGCCTTTCTGAGCCTGTCCCTGCTCGCGGCGCCACAGCCTGTTCCGACCCCGGAGGAGTGGTCTTGCCCGGCCTGGTCCCAGCGTTCGGCGAAGATGCTGTCACCGAGGCTGCTTTCCCCGTTTGAAGACTTGCCCCAGACTGAGGCCGGACGGATGGACCGGGAAGGGCTTTATGGATCGGCTGAACGCGCTTGAGATTTTTCGCAAGGTTGTGGATTGCAACGGCTTTAGCGCCGCGGCGCGGGAGCTGGGCCTGTCCAATGCCTCGGTCAGCAAGGCGATCAAGGAACTCGAGAGCCAGCTCGGCGCCCAGCTCATTGTCCGCACCACGCGATCGCTTCACCTCACCGATGTGGGACTCGCCTATTATCAAAGGGTCGGGCAGGTGCTGGATGCGCTGGAAGACGCTGATGAGCAGGTGCGTTCTGAAACCGCGGCCCCGCGCGGGCGCTTAAGGTTGGCGGCCCCGATGTCGCTGGGGCTTGTCGCCTTGCAGGAAGCGCTATTGTCCTTCTGCAAGACCTATCCCGACATCCTTCTTGATCTGCATATGAGCGACTCGGTGGTGGATGTGGTCGGGGAGGGCTTTGACGCTGCGATCCGGGGCGGAAACCTGCCTGATTCCAGTCTCAAGGCGCGCAAGCTGATGTCCCTGGATCGGGTGGTCGTGGCCGCTCCGGAGTATCTGGCGCGAAGACCGGCGCTGGAGCGTCCCGAAGACCTCTCCGCACATGACGCGTTGATCTATTCCGGCGCCGAGCACAGCGAAACCTGTACGCTCAAGCGCGACGAGGAGACGGTGCAGGTCCATTTGCGGCCCCGTTTGCGGGTGAACAGCTCCATCGCGATCAAGAGCGCGGCGGAGCAAGGGCTCGGCATCGCCGTCACCCCCCATGTCTATGTGCGTCAGGCGCTCGACGAGGGGAGGCTGGTGCAATTGCTGCCTGACTGGTCCATCGAGGGCCGGGCGCTGTACATGGTCTATCCCGAACAGCGTGCGGTCTCGCGCAAGCTGCGCGTCTTGCTCGACCATCTGGCCGAGGCGTTTCGGGATCGATAGGTCGAGATAATTCGCGATTAGTGAATTATATATTCGATAATAGAGCGATTATTTTCATTTTAGGAATGGCCTAGCTCTGTCCCGTCACAGAACGGGAGGCCTTCATGCAGGCTCAAATCGCAATCGTCTATCACTCCGGATATGGCCATACGCGGGTGCTGGCGCAGGCTGTCGCCCTGGGCGTCGACAGGGTTCGCGGCGCGCGTGCGGATCTGGTCGATGTCACCACGATGTCGGACGCGGACTGGGGGACGCTTGGCAAAGCGGACGCCCACATCTTTGGCTCGCCCACCTATATGGGCGCGGTTTCGGCGCCCTTCAAACACTTCATGGATCTGAGCTCGGCCACCTGGCTGGCGCGCGGCTGGTCGAACAAGCTGGCGGCCGGGTTCACCGTATCGAGCTCACAGGCGGGCGACAAGTTCGCGACCTTGAGCCAGCTGTCCACCTTCGCCGCCCAGCACGGCATGCTCTGGGTCAGCCTTGATCAGTTGCCGGGCAATAACAGCTCGACCGGCAGCGTGGACGATTACAACCGGATCGGCGCATCCATTGGCGTGATGGCGCAGGCCAATAACGATGAGGGGCCGGAACTGGCGCCGCCGCCGGCGGATCGGGAAACGGCGGCGCGTCTGGGCGTGCGCGTGGCGGATCTGACGCTGCAATTCCTGCGGGGCGCGCAAGGGGCGGATCTCCAGGAGGCGTCGACATGAAACAGCTTGTCTCTGCCTCTGTCGCAGCGCTCGCCCTGAGCGTCCCCATGGCTCAGGCCCAACCTGAACCGGATCGCCCCCAGGTCGGCCTCAGCCCCTGGGGCGCCGAGGATCAGATCGGTCGTCTCAACCTGATGACCGCTGACAGCCAGGCCGCGATCCTGGGCCGGATTTCAGGCGGCGCGCCCTATGATCTGTCGGTGGAGTATTTCATCGGCATGCCCAGCTGGCAGGCGGCGGGCGATCCGCATTACCGCTTGTGGATGACCCATACCCCGCACGGCACTGAAGTGGATGACCCCCTTGGCGTGGGCCACGCCATGAACACCCATGTGGGGTACACCGGGGCGGCGGTGTCCATGTACACCCATACCGGAACCCATATCGATGCGCTGGTCCATTTCGGCCTAAACGGTGAAGTCTGGAACGGGTTCTCCGCCGACGAGCATCTGGGGGATCGCGGCTGGCGCGTGGGCGGGGCTGAGGCCCTGCCGCCCATCGTGGCGCGCGGCGTGCTCTTGGACCTGCCGGCCTTCAAGGGCGTGGACATGCTCGAAGATGGCTATCGCATCACGCGCGCCGACCTGGTCGAGACCGCCGCCGCACAGGGGCTGACGCTTGAACCTAGCGATGTAGTGCTGATCCGGACAGGGCGCATGCAGGTCTATGAGGATGCGCAGCGCTATATGCAGAACCCGCCCGGCCTGGGGTTGGACGCCGCGCGGTATCTGATCGAGGAGGCGGGCGCCATGGTCGTGGGCGCGGACAATCTCAGCTTCGAGGCGTTCCCGTCCGAAGACCCGGACAATTACGTGCCCGTTCATACCTATCTGCTGGCCGAGCAGGGCGCGCCCATTCTCGAGCTGGTCAATCTTGAAGGGCTTGCGCGGGACGGGGTTTACCAGTTCGCCTTCGTGGGCGGCGGGCTGAAACTGAGAGGGGCGGACGCAGCGCCCATGCGGCCCCTGGCCTTCCCTTTGCGGGACTAGCCCATCAGCCCTGAGCTGGCGCAGAAGCCGCCCTCATCGCTGGATCACGGTCCGGATTTGCGCTTCCCCTTGGCGCGGCGCCCATCCAGACTGAGCCCAGCGATGGGGGATGGCATGCGCATTCTTGGATACGGACTGGCTGTGCTGGCGTTGTTGGCGTTTGGCGTCTGGGCGATCTTCTTTAAATGGCCTGCGGCGTTGACCGGCGCATCGGTTGAGCCTGCGGTCCTGATTTCGGATGTCCGGCTTGTGTCCATGCAACCCGGCGCCGCCGAGGTGGAAGCGCATCGCGACGTTCTGGTGCTTGATGGCGTGATTGCGGCGATCGCGGCTCACGGGGCGCTGGATGATGATCCGCGCGTTGAAGCCGCCTTGCTTGTGGACGGCGCGGGTCAGACGCTGTTGCCCGGCTTGATCGATGCTCATGTGCATGTCTGGGATGTGCCCGAGTTTGCGGGATATCTCGCCCATGGCGTGACGACCGTGCGCAATGTTTCGGGCCTGGTGGTGCATTTGCGTTGGGCGGACCGGATCGAGCGCGGCGCGCTGTTGGGTCCGACGCTCCTGACCACGGGGCCGATCCTGAACTCGCCGGGGCCCAATGTTCAGCAGAACCATGTGATCGTCGCGACAGAAGACGACGCGCGCGCCGCCGTGCGCCGCCAGCACGCGCAAGGGTTCGAGCATCTCAAGCTCTATTCCAACCTCACCGAGGCCGCCTATCGCGGCATATTGGACGAGGCGGGCGCGCTGGGGATGACGGTGTCCGGCCATACGCCGGAGGGCGTGCGGGAGCCCGGTATTCCGCTGGAGCGCGATTTCCTGATCCCGTTCACGCATGTGCTTGATGATGGCTTCGTGACCATCGAACACACTGAATCCATTGTCTGGCACGGCTTGCGCGACCGGTTGAACGCCGAGGCCATGCAAGCGCTCGCGACCGAGATGGCGGCGACGGGCGCGGTGGTGACGCCGACCCTGATCGCCCATGACAATCTGGTGCGCGTGGCGGAAAGCGACGGCGCCTATCTGGAACGCCCCGGCGTTGCGGCGATGAACCCGCTTTACATGCGCGTGGATGCGGGCATGCATGACTATTGGGCGCGCCAGGACCCGGCGGTCCGCGAAGAGGCGCGTCGACAGTTCTACCGCCAGGCCACCGGGCTGATGCATGAGGCTGGCGTTACACTGATCGCGGGCACGGATGCCGGCATTTTCATCAATCTGCCCGGCCGCTCGATGACCCGGGAGCTGGAACTGCTCGTGCAGTCGGGATTGAGCCCATACGAGGCGCTTCAGGCGGCGACCGTGACGCCGTCGATGGTCTTCGGGCTGGAGGATCGCGGCATGATCGTCCCCGGCCTGCGGGCGGATCTGATGCTGGTGTCCGGCGATCCGCTCAGCGACATTTCCAGCGTGGAGTTCCCCACAGCGGTCATGGCGAACGGGGTCTGGCTGGATCGCGATGATCTGGAGCGGCTTGAAAAGGCCAGCTATCGCGGATCCTTGCCGCGCAGCGTGGTCAATCTGCTCCCGATCCTGCTGGGCCGGTCCTGAGCGCGTTGATCAGACCGAGATATGCAGGTCCCTGAAAGCGCCGAATAAACTGACGCAAAAGGCGTGAAAGCCGCCGCCGCATCTTGCTCAAAAAGCGGGCCGCTGATACGCAATCAGCATGGCTCGCTCGACAATTATTTCACCCTCGATTCTGTCCGCTGATTTCGCCCGGCTGGGAGACGAGGTCAAAGCCATCGACGCTGCTGGCGCCGACTGGATTCATATCGATGTGATGGACGGGCATTTTGTGCCGAACCTCACCATCGGTCCGGCGGTGGTCAAAGCCCTGCGGTCCTGGTCCGATCAGCCCTTTGACGTGCACCTGATGATTTCGCCGGTGGACGCCTATATCGCCGATTTCGTCGAGGCGGGCGCGGACATGATCACCGCCCATCCCGAGGCGGGGCCCCATTTCCACCGCACCGTCCAGTCCATCAAGAGCCATGGCGTGAAGGCGGGCGCGGCGTTGAACCCCGGTTCATCGCTCGACATGATCGATTACGCCCTCGACGAGCTCGACCTCGTGCTGATCATGAGCGTGAACCCCGGCTTTGGCGGTCAGAGCTTCCTGAGCTCGCAACTGCGCAAGATCGAAACCCTGCGCAAGACCATCGAGCGGCGGGGTCTGGATACGCTGATCGAGGTGGATGGCGGGGTGAACCCGCAGACGGCTCAGCAATGCGTCAGCGCCGGAGCGGATGCGCTGGTGGCGGGATCGGCGGTGTTCAAGGGCGGGCCTGACGCCTATGCCGACAACATCGCGGCTTTGCGGGGCGCTTGAGACCTTGATGAAACGCCAGCCCAGGACCCGTGAGATCGCCGCCGCCCTGGCGTTGCGCGGTCGCCGGGAAATGTCGGACCTTCTGAACGCGGCGCCGCCCTATCGCATGCTGACCCAGAGCCAGCGCGCACCCGAGACGCTGGCTGTTCGGCCCAAGCCCTTGATCAAGGGCGACAAGGCCCATGGCGCGGCGCTTCTGGGCGGGCGGTTCGCGCTGGCGGGTGAAATGCTGGAAGTGTCCGAGGAGCAATCCGTCTGGGATTGCACCGCTCCGTCCAAGCGGTTCGCCGAACGCCTGCACCGATTTGACTGGCTGGCCGACCTTCTGGCCGTTGAGGACCCCGAAGCGCCCTTGATGGCGCGCAAGCTGGTCGATGACTGGCTGGCCCGGTTTGGCAAATGGAACTGGTTCAGCTGGGAGCCCCATGTGCTTGAAGGGCGGCTCTGGGCCTGGTTGCTGGCGAGCGAGACGGTCTTCGCCGAAGAGGATCCGGAAACGCCCAGACGGCTCAAATCAGCGGTGCGGCAGACCTTGCGACTGGCGCGTTGCCTCTCACTCATGCCGCAAGACAAGACGCGGCTGTTCGCGGCGATCACCCTGCGACTGGCGACGATCACGCTGGATTTGCCGGCCAAGCTGCAGACCCAGGCTCAAGGCGCGCTCGACCGGGAACTGACCAGCCAGATTCTGCCCGATGGCGGCCATGCCAGCCGTAATCCCTGTGCCGCCGCTGACACTCTGATCGCTCTCGTTGTGCTGGATAGGGCCGCAGATGAACGGGGCGTGACCCTGTCGTCCGAAGTCTCGCGCGCCATGGATCGGGCGGCGGCCTTTATTCGTTTCTGTCGTTTCCCGAGTGGCGGGTTGAGCGTCTTTCACGGCGGGGATGAAGGCGATTCTCGCGCCATCGAGACCGCGCTCAAGCATGTGGGCGGCGGGGAAGGCCGCGGCTTCAATGTGGCGCCCCATAGCGGGTTCAATCGCGTGGAAGCGGGCGGCGCGGTCCTGATCATGGATTCGGCGGGCCCGCCGTCGGGGTCGCATTCGGCGGACGTTCACGCCAGCGCGCTGGCGTTTGAATTCGCCGCGCCGGGCGGGCGCCTGGTGGTCAATTGCGGCTGGTCTGAAGATCAGCCGCGCACCTGGCGGGAGGCGGTGCGCGCCACCGCCGCGCATTCGGCGCTGACCCTGGAAGAAACCTCCTCCACGCGCCTTGTGGCTCAGGGTTGGGCGCGGGCGCTGCTCGGGCCGCGCGTGGCCGCGGGGCCCGAACCGGTGAAAGCCCGCCGGAACGAGGAAGACCTGGGCGTCTGGCTGGAGGCCAGCCATGAGGGCTATCGCCGGGAGTTCGGCCTGTCCTTGCGGCGGCGTCTGTTCCTGGCCTCTGACGGGGGCGATCTGCGCGGTGAGGACAGCCTGTATCGTCCGGTCGAGGATGGCGCTCCGGCCAATCCGGAGCTGCGCTATCGCTTCTCGATCCGCTTCCATCTGCATCCCAGTGTGCGCGCCTCCCTCTCAAGGGATTCCTTGAGTGCACTTCTGGTTGCCGGTAATGGTGATGGCTGGCGTTTCCGGACCGATGGGGGACCGGTGCGCCTGGAGCGCTCTGTGTATCTGGCGGCAGGGGGCAAGCCTGAACGTTCGACCCAGCTGGTCGTATCGGGAGAGGCGGAACCCTACGGGGCTGGCGAACGGCCGCCGAACCGTGTCAGATGGGCGTTTCAGCGCTTGGGTCGCGTGGGTGCGGCAGGATGAGTACGATGGGCGGATCCGGTGTCGATGACGCGGTCGCATGGGGGAGGCGGCGCCATGAGCGAAAACGCCACTGAAATCGACGAGGCGCGCAAATCGCCTGCACGCGGGATTGCGCTGACGACAAGTCTGGTTCTGCTTTATGACACCCTGGCGGCGGCGGGCGCGATGTTCGCCAGCCTCATGGTGCGTTATCATTTTTCCGAATACAGCGTGCCGCCGGGCGCGCTTGAATACATGGCGCCGGCGGTGTTTGCGCCCATCAGCGCGGCAGTGTTCCTGACGCTTGGGGTTCATCGCGGGTTGTGGCGCCACATGTCCATGCCGGACCTGTTGCCGATCGTGCAGGCGGTCCTGCTGTCCCATCTGATTTTCCTGCCGGTATTCTTCGTGATGAACCGGCTTGAGGATTTTCCGCGTTCAACCTTCGCCATTTCCGCTCCGTTTCTGATCATGCTCCTGGTGGCGCCCCGCGTGGCTGCGGCCGCCTGGCGCTCGGGCGATCTGCGATCCCTGGTGCAACGCGGGGACGAAAGCGCGCCCATGGCGGTGCTGGTGGGCGCTCGCGAGCATCTGGCGGATGTGCTGAAGGCGCATTTGCGCCGCGCATCAGGGCCGAGCTTTCGCTTTCGCGCCCTTGTGGAGACTGAAGGCACGGCGGGTGGTCGCGCGCTTTACGGCGTGCCGATCGAAGGCGGCGCCGACAAGCTGACCCGTGCCGTGCTGCGTGTGAAACGCCAGGCGGGCGAGGGCGGCGTTCGGATTGTGCTCGCCGACCCCAACCCGGATGCGGCGCTGGTCAATGAAGTCGCGCGCGTCGCCGGACGGACCGGCGTGCAATTGAGCCGCGCCCGCGGCGGCAATGGCGTCAGGGCCTTCACGTCGGTGGAAGCGTCTGACCTGCTTGCGCGCCCGCCGCGCGCCTTGTCGCGCGATGGCGCCCGGCGCCTGATCGCAGGCAAGCGGGTGCTGGTCACCGGCGCTGGCGGCACGATCGGATCAGAGCTTGTGCGTCAGGCGGCGGGCCTGAAGCCCGAGCGGCTGGTGCTGCTCGATAGCGCCGAGCCCAATCTCTACGAAATCGACATGGTGCTTCAATCCATGCCCCAGGCCCCCAGCTGGCGGTCGGTTCTGGGCGATATCAAGGACCGCGCAGGCCTGGATGTCCTGATGGCGGAGGAGCAGCCCGAAGTCGTGCTGCACGCGGCGGCGCTCAAGCATGTGCCGCTGATGGAGGAAAACGTCTCCGAGACCGTGCGCACCAACCTTATGGGCACGCGCAATGTGGTCGAGGCGGCCGCCGCAGCCGGGGTTGAAGCCGTGGTCTCGATCTCCACGGACAAGGCCGTGGATCCCAGCTCGATCATGGGCGGCAGCAAACGGGCGGTGGAGCTTTATCTCGCCGCCGCCGCCGACAAGGTTGAGCCGATGAAGCTCGCCTCGGTGCGCTTTGGCAATGTGCTGGGCTCGGCGGGCTCTGTGGTGCCGCTATTTGAACGCCAGATCGCTCAGGGCGGGCCGGTCACGGTCACTCATGAAGAGACGACGCGCTACTTCATGACGGTCGAGGAAGCCGCCGGGCTGGTGCTGGAAGCGGGCGCCCAGGCGGGGGCCGTGGGTCTTGAGGGCGGCGATATCTTCCTGCTCGACATGGGCGAGCCGGTTCTGATCTCGCGCCTCGCACGGCAGCTGATCCGCCTGCGCGGGCTGGAGCCCGAGCGCGATGTTGAGATCATCTATACCGGCATGCGCCCGGGCGAGAAGCTGCATGAAGCGCTGACCCACGCCTTTGAACGGGTCTCGCCCGCCGGACCGGCGGGTGTGTTGCGCATCCAGACGCCCGGTCTGGATCTGGCGCGGGTGGAGTCCGCGCTCGAGCAGTTGATCGCCGCGGCGCAGCGCCGCGATGATGATCAGGTCAGGAACCGGCTAAAACTGGTCATCGAAGCGGGATGGCCCGAAGGCGTGGCGGCGATCAGTCAAACGCTTCCCGCCGCGCGTGACGCGTGATAAGGGGCCGTCTTCGTTCCTGGCGCAGTTAGGTTGGCGCCGTCTGGGAGGACGTTTCCATGGATAATTCGGGCCTCGCCCCGCTCAAGCGGGCGCTGATTTCCGTTTCTGATAAAACCGGTCTCGCCGAACGCGCCGCCAAGCTGGCTGAAGCGGGCGTCGAGCTTCTGTCCACAGGCGGTACGCTGCAGGCCTTGCGCGACGCCGGACTGGATGCGCGCGACGTCTCCAGCGTCACCGAATATCCTGAAATGATGGATGGCCGGGTGAAAACCCTGCATCCGCGCATCCATGGCGGCCTGCTGGCCCGTCGTGACCGCGAGGATGATCTGGCGGCGATGGCCGAGCACGGCATTCCCCAGATCGACCTGCTGGTGGTCAATCTGTATCCGTTCGAAGAAACCGCCCGCTCCGGCGCCGATATCGACGCCTGCATCCAGAAGATCGATGTGGGCGGGCCGGCCATGATCCGCGCCGCGGCGAAGAATCACAACCACGTGGCCGTCTGCACCGATATGCGCGATCTCGACAAGGTGCTGGAGTCCATGGACGCCAACAATGGCGAGACCACGCTGGCCATTCGTCGCCATCTGGCGGCCAAGGCTTTCGCGCGCACTGCAGCCTATGACAGCGCTATTGCGGCGCGCTTCGAGCCGGAAGTCGAAAAACCCGCCCAGAGCTGGTTCACCATTGGCGGCCGCCGTCTGAACAAGCTGCGCTATGGCGAGAACCCGCACCAGGATGCGGCGCTTTATGAAGCGGCCGAGCAGCGTCCGGGCGTGGTCACGGCGCGCCAGATCCAGGGCAAGGCCCTGTCCTACAACAATATCGCCGACGCCGACGCGGCGTTCGAACTGGTCAGCGAATTTGACCCGGAGGACCGCGCGGCCGCCGTCATCATCAAGCACGCCAATCCGTGCGGCGCCGCGGCGGCGGACGATCTCGCCACCGCTTACGAACGCGCCTTTGCGGCGGATCCGATTTCCGCCTTTGGCGGCATCGCCGCGTTCAACCGCACGCTGGACGCCAGCACGGCGGACGCCATCACCAAGATCTTCACCGAGGTGGTCATCGCCCCGGATGCGGATGAAGCCGCGCTCGACATCCTGTCGTCGAAGAAGAATGTGCGCGTTCTTCTGACCGGCGCGCTGGCCGATCCGACCCAGCCGGGCTGGACCACCAAGGCGGTCGCCGGCGGCCTTCTGGTGCAGGAACGCGATACCGGCCATATCCTGCCCTCCGACCTCAAGGTGGTGACCAAGCGCGCCCCGACCGAGGAAGAGCTGGCGGATCTGATGTTCGCCTGGCGCGTGGTCAAGCACGTCAAATCCAACGCCATTGTCTTCGCCAAGGGCGGCACCACCGCTGGCGTCGGCATGGGCCAGACCTCGCGCGTGGAAGCCGTGCGGCTCGCCGCGCGCAAGGCCGAGGACGCCGCCAAGGAAAATGGCTGGGACGCGCCGCGCACGGCGAACTCCGCCTGTGCGTCTGATGCGTTCTTCCCGTTCCCTGACGGACTTCTGGAAGCGGCCAAGGCGGGCGCGCGCTGCGTCATCCAGCCGGGCGGCTCGGTGCGCGATGAAGACGTGATCGCCGCTGCCGATGAGGCGGGCCTGGCGATGGTCTTCACCGGTATGCGTCACTTCCGCCACTAGGCGGGAAGTGTTTGACCCTGACCGTGATGGGCTTAGTCATGAAGACGAGACCATCACGGCTGGGCGTGTGACATGGACGTATTGATCTGGGTTCTGGCGATAGCGGGGGCGGGCGTGCTCGCCTTCGCCCTTTATATCGGCTGGTCCCTGTATCGCAGGCTGCGCGGCCAGCACATGGCGCGCAAACCGTTTTCAGACCATGTGGCCTTCATGGAGCCCTATGTGCGGGTGTCCTACCCGCCCGGTGACGGTCCCTTTCCGGCCGTGCTGCTGTTTCATGGCTGCGGCGGCGTCCGCCAGGTCACCGAGAACTACGCCGCCCTTGCGGTGAAGGCGGGCGTTGCGGCCGTCATCGTGGACAGCCTGCGCGCCCGCGCCATCAGCTATGAACAGGCGCTGGCCCAGGTTTGCACCGGGCATCGTCTGTGGGGGCGTGAACGCGCGGCGGATGTGTATGCGGCGCTCGAACTGATCCGTCAGGACAAGCAGATCGACCCGCAGCGGCTGGCGCTCGCGGGCTGGAGCCATGGCGGCTGGACGGTTCTGGACGCGCTGACCCTGGCGCGGATGCAGACGCCGCCGGACGGGTTGTCAGACGCACCCGAGCAGCCCTTCAAGGGCGTGACCGGCGTGTTTCTGGTCTATCCCTATGTGAGCGGGCCGTCGCTCGCCGTGCGCAATGACTGGCTGGCTGATATCCCCATCGAGGGTGTGCTGGTGGAGCGCGATTCCATGGCCAGCGAGGCGGACGCTTCCGTCGTTTTCAGCCGGGCGCGCGAGCACGGCGCATCCGTGAGTTGGTCGGTGCTGGGCGGCGTGACCCACGCGTTCGACGAACCGGATCATCATCCGGAGTCTGCTTTGCGCTATGATCCGCAGGCGACCCTGGAAACCCAGGGACGGTTCAGCGACTTCCTGAAGCGACGTCTGACGCCGGGCGTGGCCTGAGGGCGTCCGGGCGCGACCTGAAATCCACATCCGTGCGCTTGTGACGCACTTATACTGAACGAATCCTTTGATTTTGCGCGCATGTCGTTAATCTCTGCGACAATTCTGTGTTCGGGGAGCGACACCAATGGAACAATTCTACGCGCTAGTTGATCAGGTCAGCGCGGCGATCTGGGGCGGACCGATGATCCTGCTCCTGCTGGGGACCGGTCTGTATTTCATGATCCGATTGCGGCTGCGGCCGCTGCGGCGACTGTTCCCGGCCTTCGGCGAATTGTGGGCGGGCCGCAAGGGCGGCGCCGGCTCGGGCGACATCACGCCCTGGCAGGCCCTGTCCACCGCGCTGTCTGGCCAGGTCGGCACCGGTAACCTGGCGGGCGTCGCCACGGCGATCTCGCTGGGCGGTCCGGGCGCCATCTTCTGGATGTGGATTACGGCGCTGGTCGGCATGGCGGCGGCTTACGCTGAATCGTCTCTGGCCGTGCGCTTCCGGGAAACCCACCCTGACGGGCACGTCCATGGCGGGCCGATGTATTACATCAAGAACGGTCTGGGCAAAAAATGGGGATTCCTGGCGGTTCTGTTCGCCGCTGGCACGCTGTTCTCCGCTGTCGCCACGGGCAATATGATCCAGTCCAACTCGATCACCCAGGCGATGACGGAAGCCTCTGCGCCCTTCTCTGAGTCTATTCCCTGCCAGATTGCGGTGGGCCGGACGGCGGTCGAAGTGAACGGCGATTTCGGCAATGCCTACGCGTCGGCCTGCACCGTCGCAGCGGCGGCGGAATCGGGTGAGCTGGTGACGGTCGAGCGTATGGGCGAGACCTTCGAACTGCCGGCGGAAGCCTTCACGGTCATGGTCGCCAACTGGGTGCCGGGCCTGATCCTGGCCATCCTGGTCTTCATCGTCATCATTGGCGGCATCAAGTCGATCGGCTCGTTCGCGGGCAAGGTCGTGCCGTTCATGGCGGTGGTGTACCTGATCAGCGCCATGTTCATCCTCGCATTGAACCTGCCGGCCCTGCCGGGTGCGTTCGCGACGATCTTCACCGATGCCTTCACGGGATCGGCCGCAGCGGGCGGTTTTGTCGGGTCTTCCATCATGATCGCCTTGCGCTTCGGCGTGGAGCGCGGCCTGTTCTCGAACGAGGCGGGTCAGGGCTCGACGGCCATCGCCCACGCGGCGTCTAAGACCGACTCGCCGGTGCGTCAGGGCGAGATCGCCATGCTCGGCACGTTCATCGACACCATCGTGATCTGTACGATGACCGCGCTGGTGATCCTGGTGGTCCAAGGCGCGTATCCCAACGGCGCCGAGACCGTCGGCTTCGCCTGGCAGTCCCAGCTGGAAGCCTCCGAGGTGACCACGGCGGTCTTCCGCGAAAGCACGATCCCGTTTGGCGGCATCCTGATCGCGGTCTGTCTGACCCTGTTCGCCTTCACCACCATTCTGGGCTGGTCCTACTATGCCGAACAGGCGCTGACCTATCTGGTCGGTGACTGGGCGACCAAGCCGTTCCGCCTGATGTGGGTGGTGATGGTGTTCTTCGGCGCGCTTCAGCAGGTGGACTTCATCTGGAAGTTTGGCGGCATCGCCAACGCAGCGATGGCGGCGCCCAACCTGATCGCCATATTGCTGTTGTCCGGCGTGGTAATCGCCTACACCAAGAAGGCGGATGAAGAAGGACAGGGATCGAACCCGTCCAGCAATGACAGCTAGAGGCGACCTGTCGCGCTAGCAAAGACCCCCGGCGCCCTGGCGCCGGGGGTTTTCTTTTGTCAGGAGCGGTTGGACGCGGCCGGTTTGCGCAAGGTTCGGATGCAGGCCAGCAGGGCGAAACCGAGCCCGACTCCGACAAGATCGGCGACCAGGTCCGCGATGGAGGCGGTTCGGCCCCAGCCGCTCAGCGCCTGGGCGATCTCGATCACCAGACCAAACCCCGCCAGTCCGACCGCCAGCGACCAACGCGCCGCCATCGGCCATGCCGCCCGTGCGACCAGGGTCAGTAACAAGAAAGCGCCGGCATGCTTGAGTTTGTCGACGCCAAGCAGGTTCGGCGGTTCGGGCTCGGAAGGCGCAAGAGCCAGGCCGAATATCACGAGCGACACCGCCAGAAGCGCCAGTTGCGCCTGCTTCGGGCTGAGCGCGAAGGCTTGCAGCCCGGACCGGGGCTTTCTACCGTCTGGCTGATTTTCCAAAGGCTCAGAGGCGCTCATGTCCACACTTCTCAACGATCTCGACCGTCTGGCCACGCCGCGCCATGACTGGACCCGTGACGAGGTCGCATCCATTCATGAGGCGCCGTTCAACGATCTGATCTTTGCGGCGCAAAGCCTGCACCGTCAGGTCCATCGCCCGAACACGGTGCAGAAGTCGCGCCTGTTGTCGATCAAGACCGGCGGCTGTGCGGAAGACTGCGGCTATTGCAATCAGTCCGCCCATTTCGACACCGGTCTTAAGGCGTCCAAGTTGATGGATCCCGAAGAGGTCGAGAAAAAGGCGATCGAAGCGAAGAATTCAGGCGCCACGCGATTCTGCATGGGGGCAGCCTGGCGCGAGCTGAAAGAACGCGACGAGCCGAAGATCCATGACATGATCCGTCGGGTGAAAGGGCTGGGCCTTGAGACCTGCATGACGCTGGGCATGCTGGGCGACGGACAGGCCGAGCGCCTCGCCGAGGCCGGGCTTGATTACTACAACCACAATCTCGACACCTCGCCGGAATACTACAAGCAGATCATCACCACCCGGACCTGGGATGACCGGATCGACACCCTGTCCAAGGTGCGCGCGGCCGGGATGAAGACCTGCTGCGGCGGCATTATCGGCATGGGCGAGAGCAAGGCGGACCGGATCGGGCTCCTCACCGAGCTGGCGACCCTGCCGGTCCATCCTGAAAGCGTTCCGGTCAATCATCTGGTGGAAGTGGCGGGCACGCCCCTGTCAGGCTCAGAGAGTCTCGACGGGCTGGAGTTCGTGCGGGCGATCGCTACGGCCCGCCTGATCATGCCCAAGAGCGTGGTGCGCCTGTCCGCGGGTCGCGAAACCATGTCGCGCGAGCTTCAGGCGCTGTGCTTCCTGGCGGGCGCAGGCTCGATCTTTGTGGGCGATGAGCTTCTGACCACGCCGAACCCGGATGAGAATACGGACAATGTCCTGTTCCGCGATCTCGGGCTCGAAGGCGATGAAGCGGCGCGTCAGGCGAACGCCTGACGCCTATTCCGCGCTCAGCGAGTGGCTGCCGGGCAGGTTCAGTTCCGGCGCCGCTTCCGATCGGGTCATGCGCGGCAGATGGCACGTCACGCGCGTGCCTTCGCCGGGCTCGCTCTCCAGCTCCACCCAGCCGCCATGCAGGCGGACGATGTCGTTGACCAGCGCCAGGCCCAGGCCCGCGCCGCCGCCATCGCCGCGCTCGAAGCGCTCGAAAATGGTCGCCTGGCGGTCCGGCGCAATGCCGACGCCGTCATCGGCCACCCACAAGGACACGTCATCGCCCGCGACTTCGGCGCCGACTTCAACGGCGCCGCCCGGATTGACGTGATCCATGGCGTTGGTGAGCAGGTTGTAGACGACCTGCTTGAGGCGCTTGCCGTCCGCCCGGATCAGCGGGCCGTCCTCGTCGGCGTTGAGCGTCAGCTTGATGCCCGAATGCTCGGCGCGCGAGGCGATCAGCTCCATGGATTCCTCGGCCAGGGCGTGCAGGTTCACATCGCCCAGCTCCATTTCGAGCTGGCCTGCATCAATGGCGGCGATATCGAGGATGTCGTCGATCAGCTTGCCCAGTTGCGCCGAAGCGGTCTGGATCGCGCCCATATGCTCTTTCTGGCGGTCTGACAGATCGCCGGCGAACCCGCCCGCGAGCAGATCGGCATAGCCGTGAATCGTCGTCAGCGGCGTGCGCAGCTGATAGCTCACATGCTCGACGAACTCGGTCTTGATGCGCTCGGACGCTTCCAGCGCTTCGGCGCGGTCACGCAGGGCGGATTCAATGCGGCGGCTGTCGGTGATGTCATCCCAGGCGATCAGCGTCGCGCCATCGGGCAGGGGGCGGGTCAGCCAGGTCAGTACCGAATTGTCGCTACGGCGGATCTCGCCCGTCATGGCCTTGCGCGATTCCGGGCTGGGATCGGTGATCCGCGCCTTGAGCTGACCCCAGGCTTCCTCATGGTCATAAAGTGGGGTGCAGGAGGCGACCATGTCGTCGAAATGCACGCCGTCCAGGCGCTCGGGGTCGAGCTTCCACAGGGTTTCAAACGCGGCGTTGCGCAGTTTCAGGCGACCGTCGGAGCCGAACACGGCGACGGCTTCGTGCAGCTTGTCCAGCGTGGCGCGTTGCACCTTGAGCTGGGTGTTGTAGCGCGCCTGCAGGGACAGCTGGTCGGTCATGTCCTCGAAGATCACCAGCAGCCCGCCCATCGGATGGCGCTGGCGCGCCACGCGCAGGGTGCGGCCATCAGGCAGCGCCCACAGCTCATCCGGCTCGGCGTCCTGGTTCGGCGCGGCTTCATAGCGCGACAGCTCGGCCTGGCGCCAAGCGCTGTAATCGGCCTGTTCGGGCAGGCGGCGTTTCTCGCGCAGACGGTCCAGCAACACGCCATGGGCCGGGCGGTCATTGAGGAAGGCTTCTTCCACATTGAACATCTGGCTGAAGGCCTGATTGTAGAAGACCAGCTTCTTGGCGCGGTCAAAGATCGCCACGGCCTCGGTCATGTGGTTCAGCGTCAGGTCATGCGCTTCGCGGAAGCGGTTGAGCGCCGCCTTGGCTTCCTCGCCATCGGTGGCGTCCACGGCGAAACCGGTCACGCCGCCTTGCACCGGATAGCTGGTCACCGACATCACCCGGCGCTGGCCGGCCAATACGACGCCGCGCGCCGTGGTGCGCGGATCGCCCGAATTGAGCACGTCGCGCGCCTGTTCGTTCAGGGTCGGCTCCAGCAGGATCTGACGGTCCAGCACGTCGGCCACGTCAGAGGCTTCCACGGCTTTGACATAGGCTGCGTTCACCCAGTTGAGCCGGCCATTCTGGTCCATGCGCCAGGCCGGGACCGGATTGCGTCCCATCATGTCCATGAAGCCGATCGGGTCGTCATGGCTGATTTCGTCTGCAGACGCGCCGTCGGAATGGCGCAGGGCGGTGTCGGTCAGCCAGATCACGAGCTGGCGTCCGGCCGGGCGTCCATCGGCCTGGATCTGACGACCGGAGGGGCCGGTCAGGGTCAGGGAGAAGGGCTGGCCCTCCGCCATCAGGGCGCGGGCGCGATCGCGGAAATTGACCGTTTCACCGCCAGCGTTACGGGCGCTGAACCCTGAAATGCTGTCGAGAATGTCGGTGGCGATCTGCCCGTTGGCGCCGCCGGACTGGCTCAATTCGGCAAATTGCAGGAGCGAGGCGAGGGCGGCGGGCGAGCCATAGAGCTTGGGCGCGGACCAGTGTTCGGCCTCGGCTTGGGGCGGCATGTCCCAAACAACGACCACGCCGGGATGGGCGGCGAACAGGCTGGTATGGCGCTCGGCGCGGTCTTCGGCGGCCAACAGGCGGTCGCGCCAGAGCTTGCGGGCCTTGCGGGCGCCCGCTGTCAATCTGTAGGCCCAGACCGAGGATGCCAGGGCGAAGGCGACAGAGCCGCCCGTGACGATGAGTGTGGCCAGTTGTACCGGTTCGGCTGCGGTCATGACGCGCCTTTTCCCCAATTGCCTGGTGCGCCATCCCGCTGAAAACGCGCACACGTGCGAATCACATCTTACCGGAAGGTGAATTCAGACGCGATGGCCAGAGGAATCGGGAGCCTGAATTGTCCGCCTTGCACTGTGGACAAGGTCAATAAAGGCTTAAATTTCAATCAAAGTTGAATGATTGGATTCACCGAATCCGCACTTCGCCCTGGGTGAATTCAAACAGGACGACACAGCCTTCCAGCGCGGCGCCCTGGCTGAGCGGCGCGAACCGCCAGGTCTCGACCGCGCGTCGCGCTTCTCGATCAAAGCTGCCGCCGGGCACGCCGCGTGCAATCGCGACATTGGCCACGTCTCCGGCTTCTGTGACATCGAACTGGACGATGGACCAGCCTTGCAGGCCCCGCGCCCAGCCGCGCGCGGGGTAATCGGGCAGGTTGGCGTTGATCGCCCGCAAGGGCTCGCCCGCGCACTGATCGGAACTCGCGGCCCGCTCCACATTGGGCGGCACCGGCATGTCAGAGGTCGCCACGAAAGGCTGGAGCCGTGGGTCCGCCAGCGGATTGAGTTCGGGATTCGAGCTGCATGCCCCCAATGCGAGAGCCGACAATCCTGAAACAAGAAAAGCTGTAAATTTCAAAGACATTTTAATAGAGTGCGATGGACCTGAGAGGAGGGGCGAATTTTGAATATACGTAAGTTTGTGGGGGCCGTCTGCATGCTGGGACTGGCCGGCTGCGCATCAATGCCGGTTTCCGATCGTGTGGAGTATGGCGGGACGCTCAGGCCTGTCGAGCTGCAGGGGCCGACATCCAGCTGTGATGACTGGGAATATGATGTCTATCACATTCCCCAATGGACAAGCCGGTTTGTGGCCTTTCTGCAAATGGACTCCAATGACTATGCGCGAAATGGACGTCAGTTCCCGATCACGCTGTCCTATAGCGTGCTGACGGATGGAACCGCGGCGAACATCAAGCTCGTGGACCCCATGTGGTATACGGACCATGCCGCCTATCGCGAGTTGCCCAAGACAACGGCGGACGCGCTGACCCGCTCTCGTTTCCGTTTTGAAGGCGAGGGCGACCCTCTGCCGGCAACCGATTGTCGATACAGCTTTGCCTTTTCGTTGACGCCCTACCGCGCCGGAGACGACTAAGAAAAAACCCCCGCTGGATCATCCGGCGGGGGTTCTCTTTTCTTATGCCGCTAACGCCTAGTAGCGATAGTGCTCGGCCTTGAACGGGCCTTTCTGCTCGACGCCGATATAGTCGGCCTGTTCGACGGACAGCTCGCTCAGTTGCGCGCCCAGCTTGTCCAGGTGCAGGGCGGCGACCTTTTCATCCAGATGCTTGGGCAGGATGTAGACCTGGTTCTCGTACTGATCGCCGCGGGTCCACAGCTCGATCTGGGCCAGCACCTGGTTGGTGAAGCTGGCGGACATGACGAAGCTGGGGTGGCCGTTGGCGTTGCCCAGATTCACCAGGCGGCCTTCGGATAGCAGGATGATCTTGTTGCCGTCGGGGAACTCCACCAGGTCGACCTGCGGCTTGACGTTGGTCCACTGGAAGTTCTTCAGCGCCTCGACCTGAATCTCGTTGTCGAAGTGACCGATATTGCACACGATCGCCATGTTTTTCATGACGCGCATATGGTCGACGGTGACGACGTCCTTGTTGCCGGTGGCGGTGACGACGATGTCGATATCCTTGATCACATCCTCGAGCTTGACCACGGCGAAACCGTCCATGGACGCCTGCAGGGCGCAGATCGGGTCGATCTCGGTCACAGACACGCGGGCGCCGGCATTGCGCAGGGATTCAGCCGAACCCTTGCCCACATCGCCATAGCCGCAGACGACGGCGGTCTTGCCGGCCATCATCACGTCGGTGCCGCGACGGATCGCGTCCACCAGGCTTTCACGGCAGCCATAGCGGTTGTCGAACTTGGACTTGGTCACGGAGTCGTTGACGTTGATCGCCGGGAAGGCCAGCTCGCCGCGCTTGGCCAGCTGATACAGGCGCATCACGCCGGTGGTGGTTTCCTCGGAGACGCCCTTGATGGCGGCCTTGGCCTTGGCGAACCAGCCCGGGGAGGCTTCCATGCGCTTCTTGATGGTCTGGAAGAGATAGCCCTCTTCTTCCGACTTCGGCTCGCCCAGAACGCTGGCGTCGGCTTCAGCCTTCTCGCCCAGCTGCAGATACATGGTGGCGTCGCCGCCATCGTCCAGGATCATGTTGGCGGTTTCACCGTTCGGCCAATGGAAGATGGCGTCGGCGAACTCCCAGTATTCTTCCAGCGTTTCGCCCTTGTAGGCGAAGACCGGAATGCCGCGCTCGGCGATGGCGGCGGCGGCGTGGTCCTGGGTGGAGAAGATGTTGCACGAGGCCCAGCGGACGTCCGCGCCTAGCTCCACCAGGGTTTCGATCAGAACGGCGGTCTGGATCGTCATGTGCAGGGAGCCTGCAATGCGCGCGCCTGCGAGCGGCTTCTTGCCTTTGTACTCTTCACGCAGGGCCATCAGGCCGGGCATTTCAATCTCGGCCATTTCGATCTCGAGCCGGCCCCAGTGAGCCAGCGAGAGGTCTTTGACATAGCGATCGTCGCCGGTGTTGGCGGCATTGAGCAGGGTCATAGATGAGCGCCTTGTTTTTTGACTGCCGGCAGGCGGACGCCTGCCGGTTCCATATGAGACGGGCCATCTCTTAACACGCGTCCCAAAACGGGCAAACCGCACCGCGTGAACATCGCAAAACAAGCCGAAATTCGCGCTATTTCTTAAATTGGTCCTAAATCTGTATAAACTTTATGGTAAGGTTCTTGCTGAGGGCCTGTACAATGGGCTCATGCGGCCAGGCCGCAGGCGTCGTCTCAGGGGCGACGCGCCTACGCAACGGACTGAGGGGACTGTTGAAAATGGCGAATTTGCCAACCGCTTATGCGAGCCAGGATTTTGGCCGTAAAACGCTGGATTTTTACGCCGCCTCTGGCGAAGTGAGCGGGTCTGACCCGCGTGCGCGCGCCGACGAACGCAGCCTGACCGATTATGACGGCGCCAAACACACCGTGCGCGTCATGGACCGGAATTTCGCCCTGGAGGCGGGGGACCAGGCGTCGGTTCTGCGCATGCAGACCGGCCCGGCCCAGCGCTCACGCCCGGTGGCGCTGGTCAATCACACCCAGAAAGGCTGGTCGCGCACCCATCCCGGCGCCAGCGCGCTCTTGTCTCGCGCCGGCGTTGCGCGAAACGTGAACTGGTTCCTGACTGTTTTGCTGTTCGCCCTGATGTCCCTCGTCATGGTCTGGCCGGCTCTGCGCGCCTTTCTGATGGAAGTCGATCCCGGTCTGTTCGGCGCAGCGCCCGAATTTGACCTGTTTGCACTGGCCCTGGCCGCTTTGCCGGATCTGGGCAATTGGAGCTTCGCTGAAAGCGTCGCCCCGCTATCGAGCCTGATCGCCCAGGCGGGGCCACTGGCGGCCGAGCATGCGGACGCCATCGTGTTTTATGGCGCCAGCGGGCTGGGCGCGCTGATCGTGTTCGCCACGCGCTCCTGGCGCCTGCTCTGGGCGCCGTTGTTCGTGGGCCTGGTCGGCGCAGCGGCCCTGGGCCTGGGTGGTGAAGCGGAGGCGGCGGGTTATGCCGTTCTGGCCTATGGCCTGGCGGGACTGATTTTCGTGGTCGGCGGGACGATCAATCGCGTGCGCGACTCCGCCCGGCTGGAGCGTCGGATCGCGCTGCTCGCGGACCATCTCGAGCGGCACCCGCCCGAAGAAACCATTGCCCATGCCGAAGACCCTGAAGCGGAACAGGCGGTCGAGCCTGTCGCTGAGGAGTCCGAAGCGGAAGATGCGGACGCGTCTGCAGCCAATGATGACGCGCCGGCGGCCATCGCCGTTCCGGTGAGCGCTGCCTTGAGCGAGGGCGAGGGCGAAGCCGCTGCGGCCGATGTCGAGCAAGCCTCCGTCGCCGATACGGACAGTGAAGAGACTGCCTCTGCCGAGGCAGAAGCCGAAGACGCGCCAACCGCGGACGCGGATGCACCTGTCGTCCAACCGGACGAGACCGTTGCTGTGGATGCCGATGAAGCCGTGCTGGAAGACACGGAAGGGGACGAAGAGGCGGTTGAAGCGGAAGCCGAAGGCGCCGAACCGGCGCCGGCCGATACCGTCCTGACCGAAGAAACCCCCGAACCGGTTCTGTCCGCCCCGGAGGCCGGGGATGATGAAGCGGTGTCTGAGCCTGCGACCGAGACGATGGCGGGGGATGTGGCTCCATCGGAAGAGCCTGCCGCTACAACGGTGGATGAGGCTGTTGCGGAAGACGCGCAAAGCGAAGCCACCGAGGCGGCTTCGGATGATGAAGTCGAGCCGACGGCCGAAGAAGCTGTCGCCTTCGAGGCGGAGTCCGAGGCCGATATCGAGACCCATGCTGATCCGGACGCGCTGACATCTGAGGACGCCGAGGAGCTGGAGCCGGCGCTCACCGCCGAGGCGCAAAGCGACCCCCAGCCTGAAGAGCCGGAATTGGAACTCGCCGGTCTGGACGCGGAAGAGGCCGAACGCCTGAAGAATGATCCGCGCTACGCCGCCCGGGCCATTGTGTTGCCCTCGCCGCCGCCCATGCCGGCTGCTGAAGCTGAAGCTGAAGCTGAGGCTGAGGCTGAGGCTGAGGCGGATACGGCTGCGGATGACGCGGTGACGGCGTCGAACGGCCCGGTGACCCGCGAGACGCGTGAGCTACGGCCCAGTGCGCCGCTGACGAGCCGTGTCCTGTCTCTGTTCTCGAATCCGCCCGTGCCGCCGGCCCCGCCTGCGCCGCCCGCGCCCGAGCGCAGTTCCGAGGACGAGAACGTCTAGGCGCGAAGCCCTTGTTCCAATGCAAAACGCCGCCGGATCATCCGGCGGCGTTTTTGTTGATGAGGCATGACGTTCTTCGGTCAGTCGTTCTCGTTAAAGCCGCATTCCACCAGGGCGCTGAGCGCGTCCACGGCCTCTTCGGCGTCCTCGCCTTCGGCCTTGATGGTGATGACCACGCCCGGTCCGGCGGCCAGCATCAGCAATTCCATGATGGAATCCGCACTGACTTCCTCGGCGTCGCGGGCGACGCTCACCTGGGAGTCAAAGCGTGCGGCTTCCGCCACGAATTTCGCAGAGGCGCGGGCATGCAAGCCGCGCTGGTTGCAGATCGTTACGGTGCGTTCGGTGTTCACGCGGCGCCATCCAGAATCTGGGAGGCGACGGCGATATAGCGCTTGCCCGCCTCGCTGGCGCTTTCGGCCAGGGCGTTCATGTCCAGACGCGAGCGCGCTTCGGCGAGCTTGATCAGCATGGGCAGATTGGCCCCGGCGATCACTTCGACCCGGCCTTTTTCCAGCAGCGAAATGGACAGGTTGGAGGGGGTGCCGCCGAACATGTCGGTCAGGATGATCACGCCATCGCCCTGATCAGCTTTCTCCACCGCTTCGCGAATATCGTCGCGGCGGCGCTCCATATCATCATCCGGGCCGATGGAAATGGCGCTGCAGGCTTCAAGCGGGCCGACCACATGTTCAGTGGCGGCGACGAGTTCGTCAGCGAGACGGCCATGGGTGACGACGACAATGCCGATCATGGTGTGGATCAGGTCCTCAGACGGAGTAACTTCCTGTCCATGTAAACCCGGTTTTGCGTCGGACGAAAGCCCTGTGCGTCGGGTGTGCAACAGTCTGCTGCATGATGACGACAGGCGCCGTTTTCGCGCCACACATCCGCTAGCGTGAAGGCGCGGGCAGGATGACGGTGAAACAGGCGCCCAGAACGCGTCCTTCGGCGTCCTTGCGGTTGGAGGCGCGGATCTGGCCGCCATGGGCGGTCACGATCTGACGGGCGATGGCGAGGCCCAGACCGGAATGGGCGCCGAAGGCGGCGCCTTTGGGACGTTGGGTGTGGAAGCGGTCGAAAATGGCTTCGAGATTCTCTTCGGGTATGCCGGGACCGTCGTCCTCGATCCGCACTTGCTGGTTCTGACCGGGACCGCGCTCAATGATGATCCGCACCCCGCCTGCCTCGGGCGAGAAGGTGACGGCGTTCTCGATGAGATTGATGAAGACCCGGCTGAGCGGGCTTTCATGGCCGCGAATGATGTGACGGTCGCCTTCGGCCTTCACGAGAACGCGCGGGGCGGGGGCGTCGGGATCGTTCTGCAGGCTGGCGATGTCGGTCAGAAGGACCACCAGGTCAATCGTCTCAAGGTCTTCCCGCGCCAGCTCGGCGTCCAGACGGGAGGCGTTGGAGATGTCCGTGATCAGGCGGTCCAGGCGTTTGACGTCATGCTGGATGACCTCGATCAGGCGCGCGCGCTTGGCGTCATCCTTGGCCATGGGCAGGATTTCCGACGCCGAGCGGATCGAGGTGAGCGGGTTCTTGATTTCGTGCGCCACATCGGCGGCGAAGGCCTCAATAGCGTCCAGCCGGTCATAGAGCGCGTTCGTCATCTGGGTGAAGGCCCGGCCCATATCGCCGATCTCGTCCTTGCGGCCCTTCATGTCGGGCAGAGGCACGCGCCGCCCGCCCGCCAGCCGCACTTCGCGCGCCGCTTCGGCGAGGCGGCGGACCGGCCAGGCGATCTGCACGGTCAGCACCACCGCCATGAAGAAGGTCACAAGCGCGGCCACGATCACATAGGGCAGGATGGCGGCGCGTTCCTGGGCGATCAGCGCGTCGAGATCATAGGATTCATAGGTGATCGTCCCCACCACGGCCTGGATGAGCTGGATGGGGATGGTGACCGACACCACCCGGCCGCCATCGGGATCGCGACGCACGCCTGTTTGCGCTTCGCCGGTCTGGAAGGCGGCGCGCACTTCATCTGAAAGGGTGCGGTCCAGCGCGGCGCGTTCATCAGAAGCGAGGAAGATCTCGCCCACATGCTCCATGAGCGAATGGCCCCAGCCCTGGGCGCGCGAGATGGGGGTGCGCGGTTCATCCTCGATCGGGGGCAGGGGAATCTGGTCGACCTCACCGGCGATCAGGTCGGAGTCCGCAATACGTAAGGGCCCAGGCGCATGCAGCAGCGCGCGTGTCTCGTCGGGCACGTAAAGCCCTGACAAGCGGCGCAGGACCTCCCGCGCCGCATCGCGATCCATTTCCGGACCGGGCGCATCGCCGTACACGGCGGTTTCGGTGATGATGTTGGCGATGATCTCGGCCTGGGCGGACAGGGAGTCCACCTTGGCGTCCACCAGTCCGCGCCGGTTCTCGGTGATCGCGAACATGCCGCCGATCAGAACGCTCAGCGCCACCAGATTGGTCAGGATGATGGTGGCGCCCAGGCGCGTGAAGAGTAGCGGCTTGAGTTGAGCCGAAAGGCGCAGGGTCGCGCGGCGCGCGACCTTAAGCCTCCTTATATCGGTAGCCGACGCCATACAGGGTCTCGATGCTGTCGAACGTGTCGTCCACGTCGCGGAATTTCTTGCGGATGCGCTTGATGTGGCTGTCGATCGTGCGGTCATCCACATAGACCTGATCGTCATAGGCCGCGTCCATCAGGCTATCGCGGCTTTTCACAAAGCCCGGACGGTTGGCCAGCGCATGCAGGATCAGGAATTCGGTGACGGTCAGGCGCACCGGCTTGCCCGCCCAGGTGCAGGCGTGACGGTTCGGGTCGAGCACCAGCGAGCCGCGCTCGACCACCTTGTGCTCGCCGGTTTCGCCGCCTTCAGCGCCTGCAGGATCGGCTTGCGCACGGCGCAGCACCGCCTTGATCCGGCGCGCCAGAAGCTGATGGGAGAAAGGCTTGGCGATATAGTCGTCCGCGCCGAGATCCAGGCCCAGCGCCTCGTCGAACTCGCCATCCTTGGAGGTGAGGAAGATGACGGGGAGGTTGGAGGACTGGCGCACGCGACGCAGCAGCTCCAGCCCGTCCATGCGCGGCATCTTGATGTCGAAGATCGCCAGGTCCGGCGGCGTCTCGGTCAGATGCGTCAGGGCGGCGGACCCGTCTGTAAAGGTGCGCACGTTGTAACCCTCGTTTTCCAGGAACATGGAAACAGAGGTCAGAATGTTCTCGTCGTCATCCACAAGGGCGATGGTCGCCATCGTACGTATCCTGTCATCTCTCGGCGAAACCGATGTCGTTAGCGCTTCACACTAATTGGTGTCCAAGATCAAGCAAAGACATGGTTACCTAGGGTTAAGGCGGGTAGTGCATTACTTTGTAAAACCTGCGGGGGAATGAGGCGGAAATGGCGCACGAAGACGTCCATTACGAGGTCTTTCTGAAGAAAAACGCCAAGTCTGACTGGACCTTGGTGGAAGCGCTTCCGGATCGGAACGTCGCGCTGGCGCTGGCCAACAAGCTGCACGCCAACCATTCCAGCGGCTCGATCCGGGTCGTGCGCGAGGTCTGGGAAGCGGAATCCAGCGGCTTTCGCGGCGGCGCGATCTTCGAAGTGGGCCCGGAAAAGTTCACCGGTGACGAAAAGCCTGCCGAAGCCACCATCCCCTGCCTGACGCCTGATGACCTGTCCGGACCCGCGGCTCGTGACACCGTGCGCCGGGCCCTGTCGGGCTGGCTGGAGCGGTCCCAGGTCTGCCCCATGGAACTGTTGAACCGACCCGACCTGATCGAGCAGCTCGACGGGTCTGACACCGACCTCCAGCACGCCATCCAGAAAGTCGCCATTGCGCGCGCTCAGAACTCTGACGCCAGCGTGCACGCCTATGTGCGGCTGATCACCGAACTCGTGCAGCGCGGCATCGAACAATCGCGCAAGGAAGCCAAGGCAGGCGGCAAGCCGCCGCGCGGCAAGTCATTCTCCGAAAGCGCCAGCCTGCTCGCCAGCAAGTCGACGTCTGAGAAACAGATGCGCCGCCTGATCGCGGACGAACTGTCGCAAGCCTATGACATGGGCGAAAAGGTCCGTCGCCTGCTCGACATGCATGATGACCTGCCCCAGAGCGAGGAAGCGCGTGCGCTGGCGGCCAAGCAGACCGACGCTTTCATCGCGGAAATTCTGTCCTTTGATTCCGCCCTGCGTCGTGTGCTGGGCGATACCGTGGATCTGGGCGACGAGGTGTTGCGCCTGACCGGGATTTACGAGGGCGCGCCGGACAGTCCCGACCTGAGCCGGGCGCCGGAAACCGCCCGTCGGCTCGCCAGCCAGATCAAGGCGGCTTCCTTGCCGGCCGCGCATAACGAACTGGCCCAGCAGATTCTGGAAAAGCTGCGTGCGCCCAAACGCTTCCGCCCGCGCTCGGTGATGGCCGAGATCGAGCTGGCCCGCAAACTGGCCCAACGGCTCATTGTGTCGGCGGGACAGAACCTCAATCCTGAAGCCCTGGTGGAAGCCTTTACCCACCGCTCCGCACGCCTGTTGCAGCCGGACGCCATAGAAGAAGCGCTGTCGGGCGCCCATACGCCGGTTGACCAGATCGAACGCCTGTTCTCGATGGAGGACCATCTGGTAGGCGAGGAGAACAAGAAGAAGCTGGCGGGCTATATCCGCGCCAAGGCGACGGCGAACACGACGGTGAGCTATTTCGTGCGCGGCAGCGGCCAGCCGCTGGAGCGCCTGTCCCGTGTGACGGGGCTGCAGGCGCGCGCCAAGAAGGGCGGTTTTCCAAAGGCCGACAAGAAAGAGCTGGTCGACGCGTTCGATAATCTCGGACTGGCGATCCTGGACGCCACCAAGGTCATGGACCGGGTCGCGGGCTCCCAGGCCCCCGTGCTGGATCGGGCGGCGGCGTTGTTGAAGCTGTCCACCACTGGCGTCCTGCCCGAAGGCCGATGCCGGACGGATGCGCAATTGCGCGCGGTGCGGATGATGGAAAGCGATGAAGCGCGCGTGGCGGCGGCATCCCCGGGCGGGGAACAGAAAATGCTGGCCGTGCAGCAATTGTTCGCCGAGCTGGCGCCGCCGGAAACCCAGACGCCCGCGGAGGGCGATACGGACACCGCCGCCTAGTGCGGCAGGCCGGCGGCCTTCAGCCGCTCGCGATAGGCCTGCATGATGGCGTCGGCGTTCTCGCCCAGCTCATGCAGGTAATCCCACGAATAGATGCCGCTGTCATGGCCGTCATCAAAGCTCAGGCGCACGGCGTAACGCCCCACGGGATCTGCGGCGGTGACCCTGACGCCTGACTTGCCGGCGACCAGCTTTTTCTGATCCGGCGCATGGCCCTGCACTTCTGCGGAAGGGCTTTCTACGCGCAGCAATTCAAAAGGAATGGCGAACTGGGCCCCGTCCTCGAAGGCGATATCCAGAACGCGGTCCGAGCCCTTGAAGCTCAACCGTTTGGGCCAGGGGCGATCGCTCATGGCTCAGTCGTCCAGATTGCGGGCTTCTTCAGGAAGCATGATCGGAACGCCTTCCCGGATCGGATACGCCAGACGGGCATCCTTGGAGACGAGTTCCCCCGCCTCCCGGTCGTATTCCAGCGGGCCACGGCTGACCGGGCACACCAAGATCTCCAGGAGTTTGGGGTCCAAGGCGGTTTGTTCGGAGTTCACGTCGCTCATATGGGAAACAGTACGCTCACCGGTTCAGGGCGTCCAGCCTTGGGAGCCGCTGGCGGCCTCGTCCAGGCTGTACTGCATCAGGCGGTCCAGGATCTCGGCACGGTGCGGGATCGAGCTGGCCTCCAGAAGGCTTTGCTTGGCTTCGGCGTCAAACGGCGCGGCCATGGCCGTCTTGTTGATGACCAGCGAGAGCGGCGCTTTTTCAAGCGCGGGCCAGTCGGTCTCGATGCCCACCAGATCGAAATAGGCGTGAAGCCGGTCCAGCAGCCCTTTGACTTCCAGGGCTGGCGGCATGTGCACTTCCACTAGATCCTGCGTGTAGGGCCGATAATCGGCACGCGCCACACGATAAGGGGTCTGACGGTCCAGCTCCGCCTCGACCGCAAAGCGGGTCAGCCCTTCCAGCACCATCAGATAACGTCCGTCCGAGGTTTCCTGATGGCTGACAATGCGCCCCGCGCCGCCGACCGCCTGAAGCGCAGGCTTGTCCGGAGTTCCGCCGGGTGCGGGCTGGATGACGCCAATGATTCGGTCGGACGCCAGAGCATCATCGACCATGTTCAGATAGCGCGGCTCAAAGACATTCAGCGGCAGATGTTCGCCCGGCGGCAGGATGCAGCCGCGGATCGGAAACAGCTTAAGTTCGCTGGGCAAGATGACGCTTTCGGACATGGTCGGGCTCTTGGGTCGCTCCTTTGGTGCGAAATAGCGCGATGCGGGCCGCAGTCGAGCGCTGCGACCCGCTCGGTGTCAGGAAAACAGGATCGACGACAGTCGACGGCGACCATTCTTGGCCAGCTCGGACCCGGCGCCCGCCGATTCAAAGACCCGCAATAGCAATTGGCGCGCCGCGGCTTCGTCATACTCACGGTCGAGCTGGATCGATTCCAGAAGTGCGTCCGCCGCGCCGTCCATATCGCCGGCGCCCAGACGGGCGCGGCCCAGCTCGAACCAGGTTTGCGCGCTCGGGTTCGACTGGACCGCGGCTTCCGCGGCGTCCATTTCGGGGGCGTCTTCGGCTTCGCCCGCCAGCTCCATGGAGGCCCGGACGGCGGCGATGGCCGGGGCCGATTTCAGGGTGTCGGGAACATTGTCCAGCATGGCCTTGGCCTGGACCGGGTCGCCGCTGGCCAGATAGACGCGCGCCATGCCGGCGATGGCGTCGGCATTGTCCTTGTCCATTTGCAGCGCTGTTGCGAAATCCTGCGCGGCGCCGCCGAAATCGCCCTGGTCCAGCGCGTTCTGAGCGCGCTCGACAAGGGCGGTCACTTCTTCTTCGGAGACTTCGCCGGTCATGCGGTTGATGAAGTCATTGACCTGGCTTTCGGGCAGGGCGCCCATGAAGCCGTCCACAGGCTGGCCGTCCTTGAAGGCGATGACCGCCGGGATGGACTGGATGCGCAACTGGCCTGCGATACCGGGGTTCTCGTCGATATTGACCTTGACCAGCTTGACCTTGCCGCCCGCCTTGGTGACGGCGCGTTCAATGGTCGGGCCCAGCTGGCGGCACGGGCCGCACCACGGCGCCCAGAAGTCCACCAGAACCGGCACTTCGCGAGAGGGCTCGATCACATCGTCCATGAAGGTCTGGTCAGTGCCGTCGCGCACCAGGTCGTCACCGCTGGGCGCGTCAGCGCCGGTTGCACCAATAATGTCCATAAAGGCCTCCCGTCTGGGGCGATAATCCGTTGGGTCTCTAGGTGGCCGTTTGCGCGCCGGGATGCAAGCGCGCGGGCTCACTCATCAAGCTTCACAATTTCCGGAGCACGCCCCAACGCCCGCACGAAGGTCAAAAGGTCCTGGGAGCGGATGGCGGTGGTGGCGTCGTTTTTCAGCGGATGGAAATTGACGATGTCATTGGCCATCAGCGCTTCATCCAGGATGAAACGCACCTTGTGTTCGGGATCATTGATGATCGCGAAGGCAGTCACCGAGCCCGGGGTCACGCCCAGCGTCTCTTCCATGAGGTCGGCCTTGCCAAAGGAGAGGCGGCCACAGCCGAGCGTATGGTGCAGGCGCTTGAGCGCCACCTGGGTGGATTGCAGGGCCGAGATCAGGATCAGCGCGCCCTTCTTGTCCTTGAGAAAGAGGTTCTTGGTGTGCCCGCCCGGCATGTCGAGCTTGATGGCCTCGCCTTCCTCGACGGTGAAGACCGGAGCATGGTCGCGCGTTTCATGGGCGATCCCGAGCGCATCGAGATAGGCGAACAGGGCGTTGCGTGAAGCGGGCGGAGCAGGCGGGGGCGGTGTCGTCATCATCGGCGCAGCTCAGCAGCACAAGGGATTTCAGGCAAGATGCAGGTCCACTGCAAAAGCTGCACAAGACGGGCTTGCAAAACAAACGGCGATGAGCGATATACCCGGCCTCGGCGCAAGCCGGACCCTGTACGCAGGTAGTGAGCGGGCGTAGCTCAGGGGTAGAGCATCACCTTGCCAAGGTGAGGGTCGTGCGTTCGAATCGCATCGCCCGCTCCATTTTCTTCAGACGACAATATAACTTGCACCTGCAGCCGGTCGATTTGACCGGGCAAGTTCCCAGTTGCCGGCCTCGGGCCGGCAGGTCTGTTTGAAGAATGCGTCTCCCCGACGCTGCGATCACAGGATGGACTGTGCGGGGCGGATCATCCGTCAGCCTTTCCCCCAAAGGTGAACGGCCCCCAATCCCTCTGGACCGCCTGTGACAGGCTCCGCCCCGCTCCCATCTCTCAGACCGATCGCGATGCGCGCCAGATCATCCAGCTGCGCCGCATCCGGATGAACAGGATGACAAGACCGGCCAGGGCCACCAGCAGCCCGAGGGCCGCCGAGATGATGAGCAGGGGATGGTTGAAGTCCGCCCCGTCGTCATAATCCATCACGTGCAATCGCCAGAACAGGTCGAACACCCGCCAGGTGTCGGACCGGCGCGCCCGCACGACGCCGGTATCGGGGTCAATGTACAAACGGGTCTGGTCGGCGTCGGCGAAGCGGATCTGCCAGACTTCGCCGCCCGGCCCGTATTCGGAGGGCGGATCGTTGAGCAGCTGCGCGGCCTCGATTTCGGCCTCCGGCGCAAAATCGTGTCGGGCGATGGTGCGAGCCAGCGCTTCATCCACCGGCGACAGGCGCGCGCCTGTGACGGCGTCGATGACGATTGTCCGACCGGCGCTCTCCAGACGCCAGGCCGGAGCGCCTGCAAGATGGGTCAGGGCGGCGCTTTCCAGCGTGTCAAAACCCGCGATCGCGGCTGCTTCCTCGACGGATTTCAGGTCGGCAGGGTCCGCCATGAGAGGCGCATGACGGGCGATATTGTGCTCGCCGCGGACACGCTCGATGGGCAGGGCGCTCATCACCAGCCCGCCCAGGATCCAGATCATCACCTGAATGCCGATGATCAGGGCCAGCCATTTGTGCACCCTTACGGCCGTGCGAAGAACCATCATCTCAAGCCTCCCCCAATCCATGAGTCTGATATGTGGTGAGTGTGCCCCGGAATATTGCCGATCCGGAAATACATCTTTCACACAGCTGTGAGCGGACGTGTCTGGCGAAACGGTCGCGTGCGCCCCATATCCTCGATTGCGAATGCGGAGCCGGATCCCCCCACCGGACCTCTCCCCAGCCGGAAGACGCTGAAAGCCTTGTCTTTCAGCGTCTGCCCGGCTCCGCCCTTCGCCAACCGGCATGAAGCCGGACACAAGAAAAGAAAGAAGGTTCAGCCATGACCCGCGCCATCTCACTGGTGATCGCAACTGGTATTTTTCTGACTCTCAGCCTCATAGCCGCTTGCGCTTCAGGCGAGGGGCTCTACATCACGGGATAAATGAACGCGATTCGATGAAACGCGTCAGTGAACAGAACAGGCCTCAGAGTGCGTCCCCCCAGCCTGCCCGATGAGGCCTGCAGGCGCCGCCGGACAAGCCTGTCCCCGTCCGGCGGCGCCGCTTGCAAAAAGAAACCCCGCAGCCTGGCTGCGGGGTTTTTTGATGCGCGGTGTTCAAGGCTGTGGCCCTACCAGGGCAGGTCCTCGCCGCTGATATGGAAGAAGCGCCCGCTCATCGCCGGATTGGCGCGCGCGATCAGGTCGAGTTGGGCGCTGACCGATTCACTCGGCGTCATCAGCCCGTTCGGCCCGCCCATATCGGTGCGCACCCAGCCCGGATGCAGGACCAGCACGACCACACCCTTGTCCTGAAGATCGATGCTCAGCGACTTGCCCACGGCGTTCAGCGCCGCCTTGGACGCGCGATAGGCGTAGCGGCCGCCGCTGTCATTGTCGGCGATGGAGCCCATGCGGCTCGATTGCAGCGCGATCACCTTGAGCTGGCTTTGGGCCACCTGGTCCGCGAAGGCTTCGGCCAGCGCCAGCGGCGCCAGCGTATTGATGCGGAACGTGTCGAGGAAGCCGTCATTGGCGGCCTCGCCGAAGGATTGCTCTTTCGGACCCATCACGCCGGCATTGGCGAACAGGATGTCCAGCGGTCCGGTGACTTTTTCCTTGAGCGCCTTGGCGGCGTTCAGGTCCGAGGCGTCATAGAGCAGAATCTCGAGGCGGCCATCGCCCGGGTCGAGCGCCTTGAGGGCGTCGGCGGACTCAGGATCGCGCACTGCGGCGCTGATCGTCCATTCCCGCTTAAGAAGTTGGCTGACATGCTCAAGGCCGAGCCCGCGATTGGCGCCCGTAATAAGAGCGTGAGGCATGGTCGTCTCCGATGTGGAAATCTGTTGTTTTGTTGGGCTGGAATCAAGCACAGCCAAGATTGCAGGTCTAGCCGCTCAGTACCGCTTGAACCCAGCGCAGGCGAGAGTAGGCTGCGGGCTATATGTTCATGGTTATTCGATGAACATCGTCCACCGTCCACCATTTTTCCGTCCAGGAGCCCCTTGATATGAACGCCGTGGTCAGCGTCAGACACGCATATGACAAAGAGGCCTTTTTAAAGGCCGCCCAAAGCCGTTTTGCTGCGGCGTTTGGCGATAGCGGGCCTGATGCCGCCAGCTTCCTGGAACAGCTCTGGGGCGATGCGCTGGCGGATGATCTCGCCGGCATCTCCGAACAGGATGCGATCTCCCTGGCCGAAGAGTTCTGGCGCTATGGCTCAGAGCGCGGATCGGACAAATTGCTGGTCCGGGTCCGCACGGCGCAAGGTGCGGACGGTCGCAGCCTGGAGCGCGACATCCTCGAGGTCATCGGCCAGGACCGCCCCTTCCTCGTGGACTCGGTCATGGGCGAGATCGCCAGCCAGGGTCTGGATGTCCTGGCCATGTTCCACCCCGTGGTGCAGGTGCGCCGGGATGATGACGGCCAGCGTGTGGCGTCCGGCGGGCGTTGCCTGAACGAGTCCATGATCCAGGTCCATCTGGACCTGCTCAGCGATGATGTGCGCGAGCGCCTGGAAGCGGGCGTGCGCGCCACCCTCGATGATGTGCGCGATGCGGTCGAGGACTGGAACGACATGCGCGCGGAGATGGACGATGCGATCGACCATCTGACCAACGCCAACACATCCGCCTCCAAGGAAGAGCAGGAAGAGGCCGTCGCCTTCCTGCGCTGGTTGCGCGACAACCATTTCGCCTTCCTGGGCAGCCGGACCTATCAGTTCGACTTCGACAAGGGCATGGAGGGCGACCACAAGCCCGAGGTCAAATCGGAAAGCGGGCGGGGCGTGCTGCGTGACCCCGAGCGCAAGGTGCTGCGCAAGAGCGCCGAACCGATGATGCTGACCCCGGCGATCGAGGCCTATATGCGCGCGCCCTCGCCGGTGATCGTCGCCAAGGCGAACATGAAGAGCCGCGTCCATCGTCGCGTCTACATGGATTATATCGGGGTCAAACGGTATGACGCCGACGGCAATGTGGTGGGTGAAACCCGCTTTGTGGGCCTGTTCACCGCCGAGGCGTATGACCAGATGGCGCGCGAGGTGCCGCTGATCCGTCGCAAGGTGCGCCGCGTGCTCGACAAGGCCGCCAAGGCGCCGGGCTCGCACTCCGCCAAGAAGCTGCAGAATATCGTCGAGAACTATCCCCGTGACGAGCTGTTCCAGACCGAGGAACAGGATCTGCTGGATATCTCGCTGGGCATCCTGCATCTGCACGACCGTCCGCGCACCAAGCTGTTCATGCGCCGCGACCAGTTTGACCGGTTTGTCTCCTGCCTGCTCTTCGTGCCGCGCGACCGCTATAATTCGAAGGTGCGCGAACTGGCGGGCGAGAAGATCCGCGAAGCCTTCAACGGTCGTCTGTCTGCGTTCTATCCGCAATTCGGCGATGCGCCGCTGGCCCGGGTCCACTTCATCATCGGGCTTGATCCGTTCAATCATCCCGAGCCCGATCCGTCCGAGCTCGACCGCGAGATCGCGGCGCTGGCGCGGACCTGGGAAGACGAGTTGCACAATGCTGCGCGCAATGCGGGCGACGCCGAGCTGCGGCGGGCGGTGACGCGCTATCTCGATGGCTATTCCGCCGGGTATCGCGAGCGTTTCTCGCCTGAAGACGCCCTGGCCGATATCGGCCGCATGGAGCGGGTCAAATCGTCGGCGGACACCGCGGCGCGCGCCTATCGCGTCGAGACGGACGGCGAGAACCGCCTGCGGGTGAAGCTGTATCGCTGCGGCGAGCCGGTGGCGCTGTCCGGCGTCATGCCCGTCCTGGAAAATCTGGGCCTGCATGTGCTCGCCGAAGCCGGGTACCCGGTCCAGCGCCATGGGGAAAACAGCTCCGAGACGGTCTGGGTGCACGAGTTCGAAGCGTCCCTGAGCGGCGATGGCGCCAGCAAGATCGATGATGAGGCGGCGGCGTTCGAGGACGCGCTGCTCGCGGTGCTGGCCGGCCAGACCGAGGATGATGGCTTCAACAAGCTGGTGCTGGGCATCGGGGTCAGCTGGCGCGAAGCCGCCTTCCTGCGCACGGTCGCCCGCTATCGCCAGCAGACCGGGCTCGACCCGTCGCAATCCATTCAGGAAGAGGCGCTGGCGGCGAACCCCGAAATCGCCCGTGGACTGCTGGAGCTGGTGAACACCAAGTTCAATCCGGATCTCGATTTCGGCGAGGAAAGTCGCGAGAGCCACGCCAAGGATGTCAGCAAGGCCATCCGCATCCTGCTCGAGCGGGTCGAAAGCCTGGACCACGACCGCGCGCTGCGCCGGATGCTGCGCCTGATCGAGGCCGTGCTGCGCACCAACTTCTTCCAGACCGACGAGGACGGTCGCGCCAAGCCCTGGATCTCGATGAAGATCGCCAGCCGCGATGTGCGCGAGCTGCCCGATCCCAAACCCTATCGTGAAATCTTTGTCTGGAGCCCGCGCGTCGAGGGCGTGCATATCCGCTTTGGCCCGGTCGCACGCGGCGGCCTGCGCTGGTCGGATCGTCGTGAGGACTTCCGCACCGAGGTGCTGGGCCTTGTGAAGGCGCAGCAGGTCAAGAACGCCGTGATCGTGCCGGTGGGCTCCAAGGGCGGCTTCTATCCCAAGCAATTGCCTGATCGGGGCGATCGCGACGCCTGGATCGCCGAGGGCCAGGAAGCCTACAAGACCTTCCTGCGCGGGCTTCTGGACATCACCGACAACCTGGTCGAGGACGCCGTCAAACGGCCCGAAAAGGTCGTGTGCTGGGATGACGAGGATCCATATCTCGTGGTCGCCGCCGACAAGGGCACGGCCACCTTCTCCGACCTCGCCAACTCCGTGGCGCAGACCGAGTACGATTTCTGGCTCGGCGACGCCTTCGCGTCGGGCGGGTCAGCCGGGTATGACCACAAGAAGATGGGCATCACCGCCCGGGGCGGCTGGGTCAGCGTTCAGCGCCATTTCCGCGAAATGGGCAAGGACATCCAGAACGAGCCCTTCAGCGTCATCGGCGTCGGGGACATGTCCGGCGACGTGTTCGGCAACGGCATGCTTCTGTCCAAGCAGATCAAGCTGGTGGCCGCATTTGATCACCGCGACATCTTCATCGATCCCAATCCGACCGATCTTGAAAAGACCTGGGAAGAGCGCAAGCGCCTGTTTGATCAGGGGCGGTCAAGCTGGCAGGACTATGACAAGTCGTTGATTTCCAAAGGCGGCGGGATCTTCCCGCGCTCTGCGAAATCCATCAAGCTCTCCGATGAAATGCGCGAGCTGACCGGTCTGACCGGCAATGCCGCATCGGCGACCAACCTGATCCGCGCGCTCCTGAAAGCGGATGTGGAGCTGTTGTGGTTCGGCGGCATCGGCACCTATATCAAGGCGTCGAGCGAGCAGAACTATCAGGTGGGCGACAAGGCGAACGACGCCCTGCGCATCGACGCGAAAGAGCTCAACACCAAGGTCATCGGCGAGGGCGCCAATCTGGGCGTGACCCAGGCGGCGCGGATCGAATTCGCCCGCAATGGCGGCCGGGTGAACGCGGACTTCGTCGACAACTCGGCGGGCGTGGACAGCTCCGACCACGAGGTCAACATCAAGATTCTGCTCAACCCGATGGTGCGCGAGGGCTCGATGAAGCTCGATGACCGCAACACGCTGCTGGAATCGATGACCGACACGGTCGCGGACCACGTTCTCGAGCACAATTACGACCAGACGCTGGCGATCACCATCGCGCGGGAGCACGCGGTCGAGGATCTCGACGCCCATGAGCGCCTGATGGAGCGTCTGGAGCAGGATGGCCGTCTGGACCGCAAGGTCGAAGGCTTGCCCGCGCCGGACCAGATCCGGGAGCTCAAGGACCAGGGGCTGGGCCTGACCCGTCCCGAGATCGCGGTTCTGATCAGCTACGCCAAGATCACCCTGTTTGATAAGCTGGTGGAGTCCGACGTGCCGGATGACGCCCACTTCAAGCAATCGCTGGTGACCTATTTCCCGGACAAGCTGGAGAAGTTCTCCGACGCCATGGAGGGCCATCGGCTGAAACGCGAGATCATCGCGACCCGGCTCGCCAATGACATGATCAATCTGGGCGGCCCCACTTTTGTGAACCGGGCCATCGAGAGCACCAGCGCGGACGTCGCCGCCGTGGCGCGGGCGTTCGAGGCGGGGCGCAACATCTTCCGCTTCAACGAATACAGCGACCGGATCAATGCGCTCGACAACAAGGCCCCGGCCGAGGTCCAGATCGCGCTTCATGACGAGGTGATCCGGCTTCTGCGTCGTCAGACCTACTGGCTGTCGCGGCGGACCCTGGGTCAGGACGTCCTGCCGATTGCGGACGTGATTGCGGCCTATCAGCCGGGCGTGGACGAGCTCAAGCCGCTCGTGACCGATATCGCCAGCCCGTATGACTGTGAAGCCGTTGAACGGCGCTTCCAGTCCTATGTGGAGGCGGGGGCGCCCGAGGATATCGCCCGTGACGTGGCGCGCTTGCGTCCTCTGACCTCGTCGTCGGACGTGATCGACCTCGCCAAGGCGGTCAACTGGCCGCTGGGCGCGGTGGGGCGTCTGTATCACGCGGTGGGCGCGCGCTTTATGTTCGACCGCCTGCGGGCGGCGGGCAATCAGCTCTCCTCGACCCTGCACTGGGACCGTCTGGCCATGCGCCGTCTGATCGAGGACCTGTATGGAAGCCAGCAGGCCATCTGCGAAGGCATGATGGATTACGTCAAAACCGAGCGCACCGATCTCGCCAAGGACCTGGCCTCCGCCGGTTCGGACTGGGCCGAAGAGGTGGTTGCGGCCTGGGCGGAGTCCCAGGACATCATGGTCCGGCGCGCCGACCGGGCGCTCGAGGAAGTGTCCTCGGCTGGCGGCTGGACGCTCTCGAAAGTGGCCATCTGCTCAACGCAATTGCGTGAGCTGGCCGCCGTTGTCGACCGGGGCTAGGCCCCGGTCCGAAGGGTCAGAGCCAACCGTTTTCGCGGGCGATCTGGAACGCCTCGATACGGTTGGCTGCCCCCAGCTTCTGGGTGGCCTCGGCCAGATAATTCCTGACGGTGCCCGGTGACAGGGTGAGAAGGCGGGCGATTTCCTTGTTGGACTTGCCCTCTTCCACAAGACGCAGAATCTCGCGCTCGCGATCGGTCAGCACCACCGGCGCGCTCCACGCGCTTTCCGCCAGCTCCGACGCGATGGCGCGCTGCCCGCGTGCGACCCGGCGCACGGCGTCCGCCAGTTCCTCGCTGGGCGCATCCTTGAGCACATAGCCCAGCACGCCAGCCTGAAGCGCCCGTTGCAGATAGCCGGGACGGGCGAAGGTCGTCACGATCAGCACGCGGGTGTCGCTGCCCGACTGGCGCAGGGTCTCGGACGCCTCGATGCCGGTCATGCCGGGCATTTCGATATCGGTGACCAGCACATCAGGCTTGAGCTCGCCCACAAGTCGGACAGCCTCTTCGCCGTCCTGGGCCTGCGCCAGCAATTCGATATCGGGTTCAAGCGTCAGAAGAGCGGCCAGTGCGCCACGCAGCAGCGACTGGTCCTCGGCGATGACGATGGAAATCATGAAGGGGTCTCCAGGCGCTCCTGGCCGGGTTGGGTGGGGGGCAGGCTCAAGGTGACGCGAACGCCGCTATCCCGGCTCTCGATCTGCATTTCGCCGCCCAGGGATTCAATACGGCGGCGCATGCCCATCAGGCCCGTGCCCGCATTGAGCGCGCCGCCCTGGCCGTCATCCTCGATGATCAGGGCGCCTTCGGGCGCAAAGCGGATATGGGCGGTCTCTGCACCTGAATGGCGGATGATGTTGGTGATCGCTTCGCGCAGCGCCAGCCCGAGGGCCGCATGGGCGGCCTGGTCCAGTTCGGGCGGCTCGCCCTCGACCACCAGCCGGATGTCCGCAGCCGACAGGGCCGAGCGCGCGCGCGACAGCTCCTGGTGCACGGTGGTGACATGCATGCCCGCCACGGCGGCGCGCACATCCTTGAGGGTGATGCGGGCGGCGTCGCGGATCTCTATGATTTCGGACCGCGCCCGATCCGCATCTGCATCCAGAAGGCGGGCGGCCAGCTCGGATTTGACCGCGATGGTGGTCAGGGTGTGGCCCAGCAGATCGTGCAGGTCCTGGGCGATGCGCTCGCGTTCGCGCAAGGCCGCGAGTTCGGCCTCCATGCGCAGATTGCGTTCGCGGACCGTGACGCGCTGGGCGGATTCATACCCGGCCAGTGTCGCCATGCCCGCCATCACGGCGATGAACTGGGACAGCACCAGTTCAAAGAGCGTCACATCGAGCAGCCAGGAGGCGACCATGTAGAAGGCGCTCAGGCCAGCCATGGCGAGCAGGGCCAGCTTCTGCGGCCGCAGGCCCGCCAGAAGCGTGACGGCGAATATGTGGAAATTGCCGCTCATGCCCACGACCGGGATCAGGGCCAGCGACAGGAAAGAGGCATAGGCGGTGGCCATTAGAACACGGCGCGGCTTCACCCCTTCGCGATAAGGGTCGCCGGCATTGGCGTACAGATAGACCGGGATGAAGCTGCCCACGGCGGCGAAGCTGATCAGCGCATCGCGCATGCCCGGCAGCTGGAAGAACCAGGGCGTGAAATAGAAGACCAGATAGATCAGATAGAAGGCTGGCGTTTCGGACAGGCCCCGCAGGCGTTGCGCCCGGGAGGGAGCCGTCGTTTCCGCGCCTGTGTCATCGGCGGGACTGTCGGGTTTGTACAAGGGGTCAGACGCCATGGTGATCAGGGTTCCCGGAAAGGAGCGGGCATAACAGGACAGGCGCTACCCTGCCCTGCTCCGTCGCTGCGAGCCAGACCCTAGCGCTGACGCGCCCAGGCCAGCAGAGCGAGCCCGGCGGCGATCGCCGTGATGACCAGGGTCGCGACTATATGGCCGAGAACAGCTTTCTCGCCCGCTGCGCCGCTGACGCCCAGGGCGATTTCAGCCAGATGATAGCTGGGCAGGAACTGGGCGATCTGACCCATGATTTTCGGAAAGACGCTGATCGGCATCCACAGCCCGCCCAGAACCGCCATGCCCAGATAGGCGATATTGGCGACCGCGACGGCGGCGTTGGCGCCGAAGACAAAGCCCAGCGCCAGGCCCAGAAGGACGAAGGGGATGGCGGAGATGACATGGACCAGCAGCAGGCCCAGCCAGACCAGGGCGGGCAGCTCCACCCCCGCAGCGAACGCAGCCACAGCGTAGATCGCGGCTAGTGAGACGCTGGCGATCACGATCGTGGCGGTGGTTTTCGCCACCAGCAAAGCGGCTGCGGGCGCCGGAACGGCGCGTTTGAGGGTCAGCCAGCCGCGTTCGCGTTCCTGTGCGACCCCGGCGCCGAAGCCGAACAGGGCCGGCCCCATGACCGCGAAGACGCCGAATGTGGACAGCAGGTAGGGGGCGTTGTCCCGGCTGCCGGGGATGATGACGCCGAACAGGGTAAAGAACATCACCGGCAGGATCAGCGTGGGAATGGCGAATTCGGGCATGCGCGCGAGCTTGAAGATCTCGGCCTTGATTTCCGCGAGATAGGCGTTCGCCATGATCAGGCTCCCTGGCTTTCGGAGGGGCGGGTCAATGCGCCGAACGCATCTTCCAGCGTGGGTTGGGCGACGCCCAGATCGGACAGATCGGGGTCCAGTTCGAACAGCGATTTGAGCGCAGGGACAGCCTCACTGACCTGCAAGCGGACCTTGCGGCCCGACCGGTTGAGCGAGATCAGGCCCTCGATGGATCTGAGCGCGTCATCTGTCAGCCCGGTGACGCAATCGATGACTGCGCCGCCCATGCGCGTGCGCAACCCGTCAGCCGTGTCATCCGCGATGACCTGCCCGTCCTTGAGCACGATCACCCGATCGGCCAGTGCGTCCGCTTCTTCCAGATAGTGCGTGGTTAGGACGACCAGCGTTCCATTGGCGGCGACGTCGCGCACGATTGCCCAAAGCGCGCGGCGCGCTTCGGTGTCGAGCCCGGTGGTGGGTTCGTCGAGGAACAGAAGGTCAGGCTGGCCCACGAGCGCCAGGGCGAACTGGATCCGGCGTTTCTGGCCGCCAGACAGCTGGCCGTAGCGCCGCTTGATGAAATCGCCGAGGGCGCAACGGTCAATCAGCGCCTCAAGATCCGCCGGGTCTGGGTAATAGCTGGCGAACAGCTCAAGCAATTCGCGCCCGGTCAGCGTGTGCGCCAGATCGGTATCCTGCATCATGACGCCAATGCGTGTCTTGACCGACTGTTGGCCGGGCTTGGCGCCCAGAACCCTGAGTTCGCCATGGCTGGGACGGACCAAGCCCAGCGCAGTCTGGACAAACGTGGTCTTGCCCGCGCCATTGGGGCCCAACAACGCCAGAACGCCCGTGTCTGAAACGGTCAGATTGATCCCGTCCAGCGCTGTCTTGCGGCCAAAACGTCGGGTAAGTGCGTCCGCCTTGAGAATGGGCGGCGCAAAATCGGGGGAAGCAGTCATCAGCCCTCACAGCCTGGCTATCAAGGCCGGAAGGGTGCCTGATCTCATGGAGTGTTGTGAGTGACGCCCGTCACAAGGCTGAGGTGACATTTGTCACCCGGGCCGCGCGCTAGCCCAGGAAATGGATCGCGCCGCCCACGACGGCGCCCCAGAAGGCGCCGCAGGTGAAGACAAGCAGGGCGAGGGTCTGGCGCGGGCTCCAGCGGTTTTCGACCACAGGGTCTGCAAATGCAGATTCCAGTCGTTCCTGAAGGGCGTGCGCCGGGGAGGGAATGGCGCTCGCTTCCCCGGCCGGAGCGGTCGGGAAGGGGGGCGGAGCGACGCGCGCCTCATCCTCTGGCGCGGGCGCCGGGGCGGACATTGCGGTCATATCGATCTTGCGTTGGGCCTGCATGACATCCCTCCATCAGCACCCTGGATAGCAGGGAAAGCTGAACAAAGACCCAATCAGCGTTGTAAATAAAGTGTTAACAGGCCCTAAACGACGGGCGCGGACGAGGCGTATTACCGCTTGGGCCGCGCCCTTGTCGACGCTCAGACGCCTTCGCCGGCGAAAGCCTTCTCGACCACGAAATCGCCCGGCTTGGCGTTCGAGCCTTCCTCGAAACCGCGCGCTTCCAGCATGGTCTTGAGCTCTTCGAGCATGGCCATGGAGCCGCAGATCATCACCCGATCGCTTTCGGGGTTCAGTTCGGGCCGGTCGATCATCCTGAACAGTTCGCCCGACTCGATCAGCGTCGTGATCCGGCCCTTTCGCGGGCCGTCCTCACGGGTGACGCTGTCAAAATAGACCAGCCGCCCGTCAGCCGCCTCGCCGACAAGCGGATCGGTCTTGAGCGCCTCCACCAGGCCGCGCGAATAGGTCAGCTCCGGGCTGGTGCGGCAGGTATGGGTGAAGACCACTTCGTCAAACTGCTCATAAACGCCCGGTTCGCGGATCAGGCTGGCGAAAGGCGCAGCCCCGGTGCCGGTGGAGAGCATGTAGAGGCGCTTGCCGGGCTTGAGCGCATCGGTGACCAGCGTGCCCGTGGGTTTGCGGCCGACCAGCACCCGGTCGCCAGGCTGGATATTGCGCAGACGCGAGGTGAGCGCGCCGTTCTCCACCTTGATGGAGTAAAATTCCAGCGTGTCGTCCCAAGAGGGGCTCGCCACCGAATAGGCGCGCAGGATCGGTTTCTTCTCACCTTCGAGCCCGATCATCAGGAACTCGCCGGGGCGGAAGCGCAGGGTCGCCGGCCGCGCCGTGCGGAAGCGGAACAGATCGTCGGTGAAGTGTTCGACCTCGGTGACCTTGCAGGCGAAGAAAGCGCCCTGGTCAATCACGTCCAAGTCTTGAGCCGTATCCAGCATGAGAGTCTCCGTCAGGCGCTCAGGCCCGCGCCGGCGTCCGCTTCCGTCCAGGGCGGAACCGGCAGCCCGCGGGCGCGCAGGAATTCAGGGTTGAAGAGTTTGCCGGCATAGCGCGCACCGGAATCACACAGAAGGGTCACGATGGTCTTGCCCGGACCCAGGGTCTTCGCCAGCCGGATGGCGCCGGCGATATTCACCCCGGCCGAGCCGCCCAGCGACAGGCCTTCGGTCTGCACCAGATCAAACAGGATCGGCAGGAATTCGGAATCCTCGATCCGGTAGGCGTGGTCGACGCTGAGGCCTTCCAGCTGACCCGTGATCCGGCCCACGCCAATGCCTTCGGTGATCGAGCCGCCTTCGGATTTGAGCGCGCCTTCGGTGAACCAGGCATAAAGCGCGCCGCCCGCCGGGTCGGCGAGGCCGATCTGGACCTCGGGCTTGACGGTGCGCAGGGCGGACGCAATGCCCGCCAGCGAGCCGCCCGTGCCGGCGGCGCAGATGAAACCGTCAACGCGACCTTCGGTCTGTTCGAAGATTTCCCGACCAGTCGTATTGGCGTGGAAGGCCTTGTTGGCGGGATTGTCGAACTGGTTCGCCCAGATGGCGCCGGGCAGGCTCTCGGCGATCCGGCGCGAGGCGTGGACGAAATGGTGCTCGCTTGAATATGGGGCGGGGTCGACCTCGATGATCTGGGCGCCCGCCGCAATCAGGGCTTCGCGCTTGCCCGGGCTTTGTCCGCGGGGCATCACGATCAGCGCCTTGTATCCCAACGCGCCAGCGACCAGCGCCAGACCGATGCCGGTATTGCCCGCCGTGCCCTCGACGATCACGCCGCCGGGCTTGAGCGAGCCATCCGCTTCCGCCGCCCGGATCAGGCCGAGCGCCGTGCGATCCTTGACCGAGCCGCCGGGATTGAGAAATTCGGCCTTGCCGAAAATCTCACAACCCGTGGCGTCTGACGCCGCCTTCAGGCGGATCAGCGGCGTGTCGCCGATCAGCGAGACAATCGGTGTGCTCATGATGCGTCCTTCTTGATCCATCCGCCTCAGATCAGGCGGACAGCGCCAGCGCGTTTGGCGCGCTCGGCGCGAGCTGGATCAAAGATGCCGCACTCGTCCCGGTCCTGGCCAGCCCAGCGACCATCACGCGAGCCGGGCTCGTCCGCGGGCGCGGTGCAGGGCCAGCACCCGATGGAGGCGTAGCCGTCCTCCGCCAGCGGGTGGCGAGGCAGGTCGAGCGCCTTGTAGCGGTCGGCCACATCCTGGGGGCTCAGAAAGGCGAAGGGATTGATCTTCACCCGCTCGCCATCAAACTCGACGGCCGGAATGTCGCCGCGCTGGCCGCCATGGTAGCGCTTGCGCCCGGTGATCAGCGCATCGAACGGGTCCAGGGCGCGTCCCAGAGGGCGCACCTTGCGCAGATCACAGCACGCCACGCCATCGCGGTCATAGAGCCTGTTGTCGGGATCCTCGTTTCGAAGCTCGGCTTCGTCCGGCTTGAGGATGTGCAGGTTCGTCAGGCCCAGATGCTTCACCAGACGGTCGCGATAGCTCAGCGTCTGGGGGAAGTGCATGCCGGTGTCGAGAAACAGGATCGGCGTATCCGACGCGATCTCCGCCACCAGCGCCAGTCCGAGCGCGGCTTCCGCGCCAAAGGAGGACAGCATGGCCATGCGGCCGCCATAGACCTGGGCGGCGCGGATCAGGATGGCTTCAGGCGTCGCGCCATCCAGCTCCTTCGCCAGCGCTTCTGCGGTCGCCTTGCGTGCCGCCAGCGCCCGGATTTGCAGCGCCGTCGGGCGGGCGGTCACAGCGCCGGGGTCGGGCTGATAGATATAGGGGGCACCGCCGGTATTGCGGTTGCGGGCCGGGCCGTCGGGACGTTCGATGTCGACGGCGTCAAACCCCATGCGCAACAGGTCGTCGACCTGATCGGGTAGGAGCGGGCCTGCGGCGCGAAGCTCGCCGTCAAAGCCGGACCGGCGCAAGAGGGCGGCGAGCGAGAAGCCGCGCCCGTCCTTGAAGGTGGGGAAACGGATCACGACCCGGTCCGCGCCTTCAATGGCGGCTTCGGCGTCGGCAGGGGCGGCGTCGCCTGGCAATTCCACGGAATGGGATTCGATCCGGCGTAGGGCATCAAGCGCCATAGACGGCCTCCTTGAACGGGTCTGTGCCCAGACGGTTGAGCGTCTGGATGAAGCTTTCTTCCACCTGCGCGTGTTCAGCGTAAACGCGAACGCAAGCGATGACGGCGGTCACGGCGTCATCAGCGGACAGGCCAGGGCCCAGGATCTTGCCGATGGCGGCTTGACCATCGCCGACGCCTCCGAGGGTGAGCTGGTAGACTTCCTCGCCCGCCTTATCGACGCCGAGAAGGCCGATATTGGCCACATGGTGGTGGCCGCAGGCATTGATGCAGCCTGAAATCTTGATGGTCAGATCACCCGTCGCGTCATCGAGTCCCGCTTCATGCAGGCCGGTCGAGATGGCCTGGGCGATCGGGATGGAGCGGGCATTGGCGAGGTTGCAGTAATCAAGCCCGGGGCAGGCGACGATATCGCTGGCGCGACCAAAATTCGGCGTGGCCAGACCGGCTTCGTCGAGGGCGCGGAACAGATCGCCCAGAGACGCCTTGTCCGCATGCGGAAGAACCAGGTTCTGCTCCTTGCTGACGCGGATCTCGCTGAGGGCGTAACGATCTGCCAGATCGGCGATGAGGTCCATCTGCTCGGCGCTGGCGTCGCCCGGCGTGGCGCCCGGCGCCTTGAGGGGGATCACCACGACGGCCCGGTTCTTCACCTTGTGCGGCTTTACGTTCACCGCGCGCCAACGCGCGAATTGAGTCCCGGTGGGGATTTCGGTCAGCGCGCCGCCCTCGGCGGGCGGGGCGAAATGGCTGCTGACGCGTTCGATCTCTTCGACCGGCACGGTCATGGCGCGACCGCGGCTGGCTTCATATTCGGCTTCGACCGCATCGCGGAACGCGTCCGGACCCATGGCGTCGACCAGGATCTTGATGCGCGCCTTGTACATATTGTCCCGGCGACCGGCGAGATTGTAGACGCGCAGGATCGAGGTCAGATAGGCCAGAAGCTCGCGCTGGGGCAGGAAGTCGCGAATGATCTTGGCGACGATTGGCGTGCGGCCCTGACCGCCGCCCACATGCACTTCAAACCCGGTCTCGCCCGCTTCGTTCCGCACCAGACGCAGGCCGATATCATGCACGCCAATGGCGGCGCGATCTTCGGGCGAGCCGGTGACCGCGATCTTGAACTTGCGCGGCAGCCAGGTGAATTCGGGGTGGGTGGTGGACCATTGCCGGATCAGCTCGCACCAGGGGCGCGGATCGGCGATCTCGTCCGCGGCTGCGCCTGCGAACGGGTCGGTCGTGGTATTGCGGATCGTATTGCCCGATGTCTGGATGGCGTGCATCTGCACCCCCGCCAGATGGTCGAGCGCATCGGGAATATCCACCAGCGCCGGCCAGTTGTACTGGATGTTCTGGCGGGTGGTGAAATGGCCATAGCCGCGATCATAGGTGCGCGCCACATAGGCCAGCGAGCGCAATTGCTCCGAGGACAGGACGCCATAGGGAATGGCCACGCGCAGCATGTAGGCATGCAGCTGCAAGTAGACGCCATTCATCAAGCGCAGCGGCTTGAATTCGTCCTCGCTCAAGGCGCCGGACAGACGGGCGTGGACCTGTTCGCGGAACTCCGCCGTGCGGGCGTCGAGAACCGCGCGGTCGATCTCGTCATACTTATACATGCGCGACTCCCGTCTTGGTCGAGCCCGCGCTGGGGCCGGTCAGGCGAATGGTTTCACGCACATGCTTGCGGCCTGCGGGCGCAAAGCCTTCACGGTCGGCGTCAATCTCGATGGGGTAGGGACCGACCACGGTCAGCACGTCCAGCAGCGCCGTATCCAGCGCGGCGTCGGTGGCGTCATCCTCAAGGCGGATGGCCTGGTCGGCGTTCTCGGTCCAGCGGTTATCGGGCGTGAGATAGACCACGCGGCCATCGGTCAGCCGGTTTGCAGTGATGGTTTTCATGCGGCGTGCTCCAGCGCTTTCTGGCTCAGGCTTGCAAGGTGTTCGGGCGCATGGGCGACCACATCGCCGATCACGAGGACGGCGGGGCCGTTGACGGCTTCAGACGAGATCGTGTGCGCCAAAGCGTCGAGCGTGGTGAAAACCCGGCGTTCGGTGCTCAAGCTGGCGTTCTCGATGATCCCCACAGGGGTGGCGGGGGAGCGGCCGGCCTCGACCAGGCGGCGCGCCAGGGTCGCGGCCACCGCGACGCCCATATAGACAACGAGGGTGTGGGTGGAGGCGGCGAGGGCTGTGTAATCCAGATCCGGCCCACCGAGTTTCGGGCGCCCGGTGACGAAGGTCACCGCCTGGGCGGCGTCGCGATGGGTCAGCGGGATCTGCGCCTGTGCGCCCGCTGCCAGAGCGGCGGAAATGCCCGGCGTGACATGCACTTCGATGCCCGCGGCGCGCACGGCGTCCACTTCCTCGCCGCCGCGCCCGAAGATGAAGCTGTCCCCGCCTTTCAGGCGCACCACGCGACGGCCCAGCTTGGCCTGTTCGATCAGGATTTCGCAAATGCGCTCCTGCGGCACGGGATGGTCGCCCTGGCGCTTGCCCACATCGATGCGATGGGCGTCGCGGCGGGCGCGGTCGATGATTTCGGGCGAGACCAGGCGGTCATGCACGATCACATCCGCATCGCGGATCAGACGGGCCGCCTTCACGGTCAGAAGTTCGGGATCGCCCGGCCCCGCGCCGACCAGATGCACCACGCCCTTGCTGGCGGGGGCGTCGTCTTTCAGGGCGTCGATCAGGGCGGCGCGTACGCCGTCTTCATCGCCGGCATCGGCCAGCTGGGCGGCGGGGCCGCGCAGGGCGCGCTCCCAGTATTTGCGACGGGCGTCCACGCTGGGGAAGGCGTCCATGACGCGCTGGCGCAGGCCGCGCGCGGTTTCCGCCAGAAGGCCAATGCCCGGCGCGATGACGGTCTCGATCGCGCTGCGAAGATCGCGCACCAGGATCGGTCCGGCGCCACCCGAGGACAGGGCGATGGTGATCGCGCCGCGATCCACGAGCGCGGGCGTGTAGAAATCGCACAGGGGCAGATTGTCGACCACATTCACCAGCGCGCCGGCCTTGCGGGCTTTCGCCGCCAGCTTGATGGCGCGCTTCTCGTCCTCAACGCCGATGAAGACCAGCTTGGCGCCCTTGAAGACGTCATGAGGGCGGGCGCGGGTGTCGATCCGGGTGTTCGGGTTGAGATCTGAGGGCAGGGTGGGTGAGACGCCCAGCGTGCACCAGACCAGCTCGCACGGGGCGGTGCGGAACAGGCGCAGCTTGTTCAATGCGGACTCTCCGGCGCCCAGAACGACCACACGGGCGTTCTTGAGGGGGATGGCGGGCAGGAACTGATCCATAACACTAAGGCCTTCTCGTAATGCGGCCCGCACTCTCGCTGTCAGTATAGCTTTTTACAAATCAGTATTTTTGCGCCATATAGAAAGAAATTCTTTTTAATGGTGATCCATGGCCGGTCTGGCTCCGCTCAATGCCCTGCGTGCTTTCGAGGCTGCTGCTCGACAGGGCGGCTTTGTCGGCGCGGCGGAAGAACTCAATGTCACCCCCGCCGCCGTGGGTCAGCAGGTGCGCCAGCTTGAAGCCCTGATTGGCGAAGCGCTGTTTGAACGCGAGGGCAAGAAGCTCGTTCTGACCGAACGGGGCGCTGCAGCGCTGGAGCCCTTGCGCCGCGGCTTTGAGCTGATGGGGGAGGCGAGCGCCGCCCTGCGCGCCGTACAGGCGACGCCCACGCTGACCCTGGCGGCGGATCACGATTTGATGATCGCCTGGCTGAGCCGGGACCTGCCCAGGACGGATGCCGCAATCCGGCTCGTGCCGACCGGCGAGGAGGCGGAGCTGACCCTGACGCGCTCAAGCCTTGCGGCCGCCACGGCGGGCGCGGACCGGATCATGGATGAAGTGCTGACCCCGCTGGCGCAGCCGGGTCTTGTGGCGCCGGACGCAGGGCTGGATGTGCTTGAAACCCTGCCCCTGATCGAGGACAGCCAGGGCGGAATGAGCTGGACGCAATGGCTGAGCGCGCGGGGCGGCTATGGGCTTGAAGCGCAGCCGCGCCTGCGGGTGGCGGACTCGCTGGCGGCGCTGGCGCTGGCCGAACAGGGGGGCGGGATCGTGCTGGGGCGCAAGCCGCTGGCCTATGACGCCATTCGCAGCGGCCGGCTCGCGCCGGTCTTCCCGGACGGGGACCAGTCGACCGACCAGGCGTATTTTCTGCAGACGGCCCCGGGGCGCTCCCCCTCCGCCGCCGCCAATCGCCTGGCCCAGCATCTCAAGGCTTGTGCGGCGGCGCGCCAGGATCTGGCGGGTGAGCTTTGATCAGGTTTTCAGCGCGGACAGCGGATGAAACGGACCCATTTCCGACGCGATATCCGGCGCCGGATGATGGTCGGGCCAGAGCCAGTGGGCCAGGGCTTCCAGGCTATTGACGATGCCGGGGCTGGATCGGCTGAACAGGCGGTTGCCGTCGAAGACGGCGATCTGGCAGCCCTGGGCTTCCAGCTGGCGCAGCGCGGTCACCGTCTCGGCATCGCCGGCAATGTCGTCGAGCGTGCGTGCGGTGGGAAAGCCGCAGGGCGCGATCACCAGACGCTCGGGATTGATCGCGTGTATCTCCTTCCAGCTCGTGGTCCAGCTGGGACGGTCCGCAGTGTTGCCCGCATCCTCGGCGCCCGCCAGCGTCAAAAGCTCATGCATCCAGTGCCCGCCAATGAAGGGCGGGTTGGTCCAGTCCAGCAATACGGTGCGCGGGCGTGGACCGGGGAGCGCCTGTGTGCGCGCGGCGACAGCGTCGATCCGGGCCTGAAGACGGGCGCGAAGGTCTGCGGCGCGCTCGCTGACGCCGGCGGCCTCGCCGATCATGGTGATGGTTTCGAGGATGTCGCCCAGCGAATAGGGTTCGAGATTGACGAGTGTCGGCTGCGGATCGAGATTGCCCAGAACCGTGCTGACCTCGGCGCCGGACACGGCGCATACATCACACAGCGCCTGGCTGATCACGAGATCGGGCTTGAGGTCGGCCAGCGCCTGCGCGTCGAGCGCATAGATCGCATCCTGCCCCTGGAGCTTTTCGCGGACGGCCTCGTCAATCTCGCGTGCGGTCTGGGCTTCAAACAGCGCGCTCGTCAGCGCGGGCAAGTCTGTCACCTGAGGCGGCCAGTCACAGCAATGGGACACGGCGACCAGATCATCGGTCAGCCCCAGGGCGGCGACGATCTCGGTCGAGCTGGCGAGCAGGGAGGCGATGCGCATGCAGACAGCAGAGACTTGATTACGATTGGGGGGCGGCGACGAACGGGGCGATGCCGGTCATCAGGTGATAGACCATGCTGGCGGGGACATGGTCCACCGCCGGTTCGAAGTCCGCATCCAGCCGGTCCACCCAGCCATGGGCCGGGCCTTTCTTCAGATAGCGCGCCGTGATCTCGTCGATCATGGCCTTCACCGGCGCCTGGGGCGAACCCAGGGTGATATAGGTGCGCAGGCGCTCCAGCTGGGGCCAGAGCCGGTAGCCCACATCGCCATTGCCCAGAACATTGAGCGCCAGGCCGTCCCGTATGCCCTCACTTTCCGCGAAGGCGTAGATACGTCTCAGCCAGCTGCCGCAATCGCGACCGACCAGACGATCGGTTTCATTGAGTAGATAGATCCACTCATAGCAATGGCCGGGCTCGATCCGGTCATCGCGCACACGGGTCCAGTCCGGCCCGAAGCGTTCGAGCACGGCGCCGGTTTCCGGCGCGAACATGAACCGCTCGAACAAGGTGGCGATGGTCTGGATGCGCGCGGCGGAGGCGGGGTCGCCCATGACCTCGTAATGACGCAGGCTCGCTTCCAGAAGATGCATGTGCGGGTTGGACAGCTTGCCGCCGCCGCCGGTCTCATGATCCACCCAGCCGCCATAAATGTCGTCGGCGAACAGGTCGTCGATGACGGTGAAGGCTTCCTCGGCCAGCGCTTCGCCGCGCGGATCGCCAAGCGCCGCCAGTTCCGCGCCCGCCAGGGCGATGAAGGCGTGGTCATACAGATCGCGGCGCGGATCGCTGACCTTGCCCTGGGCGTCAAAGCCGTGCGCCCAGCCGCCCTGGGACGCACGAGCGGGGCCGTTGAGGAAGGTGATCGCGGCCTCGATGACCTGATCGGCGAGCCCATCCGGATTCCAGCCTAGTTGCTTGGCGCGGGCGAAGCTGAACAATTGCCGCGGCGCCACGCGTCCGCGCCGGTTCAGGCCGGGCGCGGCCTCTCCGCTCAGGTCGAGCCCTTCGACAAAACCGCCCGAAGCCGGGTCGACGGCGCGCGTCGCCCATCCGGGCATCACCGTGTTCCACAGCCAGTCGCCCAGCGTCTTGCGTTGATCGGCGCGCAGCAGGGTTTGTCCCAGCGTCTGGATGGCGGAAACTGCGTGTTTGATCCCCGCCGCGCCATCCAGGCTGGAGACCAGCACCGCATCGCGCGTGGCGATGACCGCAATGGCGTCCAGCCCGTGAACGGCCACCTTGGGGCCTGAGGACTGGATGAAAACCCGTTCCGAACCGGGCGCGACCACAGCGCCGCGCAAGACCTTGGGGTCATGGGTCGCTTCTGCGTGCAGGGCGTGCACGGCCCGGAAATCGCCCACATCGCTCCAGCCCATGGAGACCGGCAGGACGGCGATATTGTTGGCCGCTTCCATGACGGCGTAGTCGATGGATTCCGACCGGCACCGGGCGAAGGCGGCGCGGTCGAGCTGGCCGTCTTCGGTCAGCGCCGCCTGTACGCTTTCCAGAATGTCGGGCGCATGGCTGGCCAACGCGTCACGCATCACCTGGCCGGTGAACATGAAGATGCCGGCGTTCCAGTAAAACCGTCCCGTCTCGATATAGGTGCGGGCGGTCTCCACGTCGGGCTTCTCGACAAAGCGCGCGACGGGCTTGGCGGCGCTGTCGGCCGGCAGGGCCTCAATATAGCCATAGCCGGTGGCCGGGAAATCGGGATTGATGCCGAAGGTGACGATCTGGCCCTCGCTGGCGGCGGGCTGGGCGTTGCGGATCGCACGGTGAAAGGCCGCCACATCTTTGATGTGATGGTCGGCGGGCAGGATCAGCAGGATATCGTCCGGCTCGGCCAGAAGGGCGGCGGCGGCGATGGCGGGCGCGGAATTGCGTCCCATCGGCTCCAGGACCAGCTTCACGTCGGGCAGCTCGTCCTGGAGCTGGTCCTTGTGACGGAAGGAGCCGATCGCCATGGCGGGATTGAACAGCCCGTCATCGGTCACCCGCGCCAGGGTTTCCGCGACCATGGACACAGGGCCGGTCAGGGGCAGGAATTGTTTGGGCGTGCGCGGGGTGGACAAGGGCCATAGTCGCGTGCCGCCGCCGCCGCACAGAATGACGGGCGTGACTTTGGTCATGTGCGCTCTTCCCCGATATTCCGTTCCCGCATCAGATTCCGGATCAGCTATCGCAGCTCGCTCAGGGCCTTGCAATGTTTTGTTGGAGTGCCCGACCTGTCTCGCGCCGACAGCTGCAAGACGCGCTTTATCCTGACCGGCCGAGCGCCGCCCAGGCGTCATGCTGAGACAGGAAGACCTCTCCGCTCAGGTCGCGGAGGAAGTGGGTGTGTTCGAGCTTGTCCATGACCGGGCCCTTCACCTCTGACAGATGCAGGCGCACGCCCATGTCCTCAAGGCGGGCGTTGAGTGCTTCGAGGGTTTCAAGGGCCGAATAGTCGATCTCGTTCACCGCTGAACACATCAGCACGACATTGCGGACGGCTTCGGCATCCTGGCTCAGGCGCTTGAGCAGCATGTCCTCAAGGAAATTGGCGTTGGCGAAATACAGGCTTTCATCAATTCGAAGCGTCAGGAGAGACGGTGTCGTTTCCACCTGATGGCGATGGATGTTGCGAAAGTGCTCGGTGCCGGGCACGCGGCCAACTTCGGCGATATGCGGTTTGAAGGTCTTGGTGACGTGCAGCAGGATCGACAGGCCCACGCCCGCCGCCACGCCGGCTTCCACCCCGAGCGAAAGCGTCAGCAGGATGGTCGCGAGCACGGCGATGAAGTCGGATGTGGAATAGCGCCAGGTGGCTCTGAGGATCGAGAAGTCCACAAGGCTGAGTACGGCGACAATGATGGTGGCCGCCAGGGTTGCCTTGGGCAGGAAATAGATGAGCGGCGTCAAGGTGAGCGCCGCCAGCGCCAGCCCCAGCGCCGTGAAGGCGCCGGCCGCTGGCGTGCGTGCGCCCGCATCGAAATTGACCACCGATCGCGCGAACCCGCCTGTCACCGGATATCCGCCGGTAAAGGCTGCGCCCAGATTGGCGGCGCCCAGGCCGATCAGCTCCTGATCGGCGTCGATCCGCTGGCGTTTCTTGGCGGCGAGGGTCTTGGCGACCGAAACCGATTCCACAAAGCCGATGATCGAGATCAGCACGGCGGGGATGAACAGGGCGCGGATCAACTCGGGTGACCAGTCTGGCGCGGTCAGGGGCGGCAGGGTTTGCGGCACGACGCCAACGACCGCGACGCCGCGCGCTTCCAGATCCAGCCCCCAGGTCAGCGCGGTCGTAGCGATGACCGCGAACACTGGTCCGGCCTTGGTGATGAAGCCGGCCAGACGCGGCGGGAGGCCCAGCCGGGTCAGCAGGGGGTTAAGCCCGGTTCGGACAAAGTACAGGAAGGCGACCGCCGCCCCGCCGATCAACAGGGTCGGCCCATGCGTGTCGGGCGCGTGCTGCACCAGGGAGAGGCCCAATTCGATCAGGGAGTGACCTTCGGCTTCCACGCCCATGACATGTTTGAGCTGGCTCGCCGCAATCAGCACGCCTGAGGCGGTGATGAAGCCGGCGATCACGGGGTGGCTGAGAAAATTCGCCAGAAAGCCCAGACGCAACAGGCCGAGCCCCAGAAGGATGGCGCCGGAGAGCGCGGCCAGGGTGAGCGCCGCCGCGACATAGCTGGCGGTTCCCGGTTCGACGACTTGTCCGATGGCCGAGGCGGTCAACAGCGACACCACGGCGACCGGTCCCACCGCCAAAGCCCGGCTGGTGCCGAAGACGGCATAGAGCAGGATCGGCGCGATGGAGGCGTACAGACCTGTTTCGGGCGGCAGGCCCGCCAGCATGGCATAGGCCAGAGATTGCGGGATCAGCATAAGGGTGACGATGACCGCTGCTGTCAGGTCTTCACCCAGAGCGAGCCGGTCATAGTCGCGCCCCCAATCGAGAATGGGAAAATAGCGCTTGAAATGGTCCATGAGGCCGGGGCCTTTCTGATTTGCGGCGGGATTAAAGACCGTCGCTACCCCTTACTAGGATTGGGCTGACCTTTTTTAACCCAGCCTACTTGAGAGCATCAAACTGGGTTTCTGCTCAGCCTTGCAAGCCAAGTGTTTTATGGCTGTGACAGTGCCATTCTAATACCATTACAAATCTGCTCTGCATTAACATAGGATCGTAATAATCGCGTTTATTTAATTACAATACAGGTGCAATTCAATCATGATTGAATTTCATTTTAGGGGGATCGGGCGGTGCAATTGTACACGATTAGGTGCATTCCGATAATATTTGTCTCAGGCCCAACAGCTATTGCTTCCACCCCCTCCGCCTGACACTCATACCTCAGCACCAGATCGGCGCTGCCGTCTGGCAGGGCGGTGTTGGAGACGAGGGACAGGGGGCCGATCTGTTCGCGGGTGACCTTCAGATTGGAGAGCGGCCCGGTCAGGAGGCTCGCCAGGCTGCCCGGCCCCATGGGCCCAATGCGGCGGTTCTGGCTGGTCCCGTCCGCCGTGCGGACGCGGATCAAGACCGTCTCGCCCAGCTTTAGCGGCCGTTTCAGCTCGACATTGCAGCGATGCCAGGTCTCTCCGCCCGTATTGATGATCCGGGCCGGGGTGAAGGGGGCGGGCAGCGGGTCGGGCTCAACCCTTACGCCATTGCGCGGCCACAGATCGGGGCGCAGCCCGTTGACGTCGAGGCGCACGGCGCCGTCGATCTGGGCGCCGCCGACGAGCTCGGGTCCGAAGCCGATCATGCCAGCACCGTGATCTGGGCGGCGCTGGTGCCGGCGTCATGAATATGGGTGAGGGCCAGGGGGTAGAGCACGCCCTCGCGCAGGGCGGGCAGGGTCAGGCTGTCGCCGCTGGCCAGGGTGACATGAAGATCACCGCCGAGGCCCAGAAGCACCGCACGGCTTTCAAAGGGCAGGGCGGTGGTCTGGCCG
>NZ_JASHIU010000019.1 GCF_030733545.1 Oceanicaulis sp. MMSF_3324 | reverse complement strand
GCCGGACGCGCCCTTTTTGATTCTGCCGATCTCGGGGGTCAGCCGGCGTTGCTGAACCAGGCCTCAAAGAGCGGCGCCGCATCTGAAGCGTAGTACAGCGCCTCTGGGATATCCCGGCGCACCGCCGCCCGGGCGTCGAAATAGGCGCTGAAACCCTCTGTGCGCACGCTGGCGGGGCCGTATTGTTCCGTGAAGGCTGCATCGAGCATATCGAGCTCGTCGGCTTCGACGAGCACCCAGACATGGGTCAGTCGGTCATCGGCGAACACGAATTCGGCCCGGCGGTGCGCATCCATGAAGACATAGCCGTCACAATCGATCTGGACGTGGCTGGACTGGGCGAGCGGCAACTCGGCCGGGTCCAGTTCGCGGCGGGTCTGTGACGCGCACAGCGCCTGCAATGCGGCGGCATTTGCGGCTTCACTCTCGCCCAGCTGTACGTCTGGGGCGAGAGGGCTGAGCATGGCGGTGGCGAGGAGGAGGGCGTTGAGCATGGCAAACCTGTCTGTGGCGGCGCCCCGATGGCGCCGCTTTCAGATCAGGATGCGGTCAGGCCGTGATTTGGATGCAGAGCGGACTGTTATCCGCCATAGCGTTTCTTGATCCCGAACAGGATGGCGATCGTGCCGAAATACAAGAACGGGCGGAGCATGGCGGACAGGGCGTGCATGTCCATGCGCGCAAAGGCGAGATCCATGGCGAAATTGGCCGGCATGTCCCCGGCGCTCATGAATTCCAGCGTAAAGCGCAACAGCACATCGATGGCGTAGGCGATCAGGGCCGCCGCCGTCAGCTGCCGCCATCGGCGCATGGCCAGCGCCGCGACGATCCCCGCCATCAGGATGAAAGACAGATCAAAGAATGTGAAACCGGCCCATAACAGGCTCCAGGCGTCATTGCCCGCCATCGTTCCCCCCGTTCCAACCGCATGTATGCGGCCGTGTCATCGTCCGCCCCCCAGGGCGTGGGCCATCTTACTTGACCGGAACGCCATGCTCCAGCGCCCGGACGAGCTTGGCGATGTCAGAGGCGGCGTCGGAGGCGGGATAGCGCTTTTCCAGCATGGTCTGTGCGCGCACCGCCAGCGGCACGTGCGCATCCCGGCGCACAATCCCCGCCAGCGGCGGACGGAAGCCCAGAAAGCTCTCACACGTCTTGGCGAAGCCCTGATAGGCGGTCTGGGCCGAAGCGTGGTCCGGCGCATTGTTGACGACCACGAACGGGCTCGCGCCTTCATCGCGCATGCGCAGCGTCTTCACGAAGGCATAGGCGTCGGTCAGCGAGGTCGGTTCGTCATTGAGCACGACAATGACATCATCCGCGGCCGCAGCGAGGCGAATGGTGGAGCGTTCGGCGCCGGCGGCCAGATCGATCAGGGTGCGATCATAGGCCATGGCGGCGGCGGTGACGCCCGCGGCCAGCCGGTTGACGGTCTCCAGATCAAGCCCCGCCAGCGCGGCGGAGCCGGAGGGGCCCGCGATCAGGTCGAAGCTGTCCTCGCCGGCGGAATTGACCGCTTCGGCCAGGCTCAGATCGCCCGCGACGACTGAAGCCAGATCGCTATGGGCGCTGACGCCCAGCTGCACATCCACATTGGCCATGCCCAGATCGGCGTCCACCAGCAAGGTGCGCTGCCCCCGGCGGGCAAAGGCATGGGCCATGGCGATGGCGAGCGTGGTCTTGCCGACCCCGCCCTTGCCTGACGCGATGGCGAGCAGCGGTCCGGCGCGGCGCGGCGCGCTCAGCGCCGTCGTGGCGTCTGTGGCGAAATTGGTCATGCCGGGAGCTCCTCTCCGGGGTCTTCCAGAAGCAGTCTGGACAGGCGCAGGGCGGTGGCGGGCGCGAGGCCGTCGCCGATAAAGGGGGAGGCGGAAATCTGGGCGTAGGCGAGTCCGGCTTCACCAAACGCCAGCAAAGCGCCCAGGCGACGGGCGATGTCGAGCTTGGTGGCGATGACCCGGCCCGCGCCGATCGAGCTGAACAGGGCGGCGGCGTCCTCGGCGTCGCCCGGCGTCATGCCAGCGTCCAGAACCGCGACGATCTCCCCGTCAGAGGCGTCCGCCAGGGCCGCAATGTCATCAAGCTGGTCCAGATCAAACGGGTTCAGGCCCGCCACATCAATCAGGGTCGGTCCGGCGGGCAGGCGCTCCAGCACGGTCCTGAGTTCGCGCGGCCCGGTCACGCATTCCAGCGGCAGGTCCAGCGCATCGGCATAGGCCGTCATCTGTTCTGCAGCGCCGGCGCGCACATCGGCGCTGATCAGCACCGGGGCGTGGCCCTGGGCGACGGCGCGGGCGGCGAGCTTGGCGAGGGCGGAGGACTTGCCGGTTCCCGGCGGTCCCACTAGCAGGACCGGGCGACCGGGATCAGCTTCCAGCGGATGCACGCCATAGCGCTGGTCGAGCGCACGGGCGAGGGTGGCGGTGGCTTCGCCGTCCTCGAGCGCCATGGCGCTGTCCATCAGCGCTTCGGAGGCGCGCTCGGGCGGCAGATGCCAGCTCAGCGCCCGGGCGATGCGCGTCAGCCCTTCATCCGCCTGGCCCCGCGCCGTGGCGCGCGCCTGATCGCGCTTGGCCAGGGCGGCTTCGGGCGTTTCGGGCTTGGGCTGGACCGCGCCGCGCTCGGCGGCGGCGCGCACCTGCACCCCGCCTTCGGGCGAATCCATCGTGGAGATGATCACCGCATCAGGACCCAGCTCACGGCGCACTTGCTCCATGACTAGGCTCAGGCTGTCTCCGGTGTAGGTGCGCAGGCGCATCGCGCCGTCTCTCCTTCAGGACGTTAAATCTGGCCGACGGTCTTGAGCCGGGCGCTGGGGTGGATCTCGTTCTGGCTCATCACCACGGTTTGCGGGCGGAAGCGTTCGGTCAGCGAGCGCACATAGGGGCGTACATGCGGGCTGGTCAGAAGCACCGGCACATCCCCGCTCATCCCTGCCCGGTCAAAGGCGGCGCGCACGACCTCGACAAACTCGCGAAGCTTGCTCGGCGCCAGCGCCAGCTGGCGGCGCTCGCCTTCCCCGATCAGGGCTTCGGCGAAGGCCTGCTCCCATTGCGGGCTCAGCGACAGGACCGGCAGATTGCCGTCCGGGCCGCGGTTGGAATAGCAGATCTGGCGCGCCAGGCGGGTGCGCACATGCTCGGTGATGGCGTCGAGATTGTTGGTCGCGCCCGACGCTTCGGCCACGCCCTCGACAATGGCGGCAAGATCGCGGATCGAGACGCGCTCCTTGAGCAGGTTCTGCAATACGCGCTGGATGCCTGCGCGGGTGATCTGACCCGGTGTGATCTCGTCCACCAGCTTGCGATGCTGGGGCGACAGGGCGTCGAGCAGTTTCTCGGTTTCCGAATAGCTCAAAAGCTCGGCCATATTGTCACGCAGGATTTCGGTCAGATGGGTGACCAGCACGGCCGCCGGGTCCACCAGCGTATAGCCGCGGAAGGTGGCTTCCTCGCGATTGCTCTCGTCGATCCAGGTGGCGGGCAGGCCGAAGGCGGGCTCCTTGACGTGGGCGCCGGGCAGCTCGACCTGGGCGCCGGACGGGTTCATGGCGAGGATCTGGTTGATCTTCAGCTCGCCGACGCCGGCCTCCATCTCCTTGACGCGCAGCACATACTGTTCGCCGGGCATCTGCATGTTGTCGACAATGCGCACGCTGGGCAGCACGAAGCCGCTGTCCTGCGCCAGATTGCGGCGCAGAGCCTTGATCTGGTCGGTCAGGCGACGGCCTTCCACATCATTGATCAGCGGCAGCAGGGCATAGCCGAGCTCGATCTTCAGCTCGTCGATATGCAGCGTGTCCTCGATCGGCGCATCGGCGGGGTCGGGCGCTTGCGCGGCGGCTTCCTCCTCGGCGAGGGCCTCTCGCGCCTCGGTCTCGACCGCCTTGTCGCGTTTCTTCGAACTCGTCCAGGCCAGTGCGCCGGCGCCCGCCGCCATCAGTCCGAAGGGAATGAGCGGCATGCCGGGCAGCAGACCGATGGCCAGCGAGGTGCCGGCGACCATGCCCATGGCGGCGGGGTTGGCCGAAAGCTGGCCGAACACCGCTTCTTCCGCGGCCCCGTCCACGCCGGCCTTGGAAACCAGAAGGCCCGCGGCCAGCGACACGATCAGCGCCGGGATCTGGGAGACCAGGCCGTCACCGATGGTCAGCGTCGAGAAGGTGTTCGCCGCCGAACCGAAATCCATGCCCGACTGGGCGACGCCGATGATCATGCCGCCGATGAGGTTGATCGAGGTGATCAGGATGCCCGCCATGGCGTCGCCGCGCACGAATTTGCTGGCGCCGTCCATGGCCCCGAAGAAGTTCGATTGCTCTTCGAGCTCCTTGCGGCGCTTGCGGGCTTCATCCTCGTTGATTAGACCCGAAGACAGGTCGGCGTCGATCGCCATCTGCTTGCCGGGCATGGCGTCCAGGGTGAAGCGGGCGGCGACTTCCGCAATCCGCCCCGAACCCTTGGTGATGACCACGAAGTTCACGATCACCAGGATGATGAACACGATGATCCCGATGACGAAATTGCCCTGCATCACGAAGCTGCCAAAGGCTTCGATGATGTCGCCCGCCGCCGCCGTGCCGCTTTGTCCTTCCGACAGGATCAAGCGGGTGGAAGCCACGTTCAGCCCCAGTCGGAGCATGGTCGCAACCAGCAGGATGGCCGGGAAAGCAGTGAATTCCAGCGGCGACTTGATGAACAGCGCTGTCATCAGGATGAGCACGGAAAAGCTCACCGACACCGCCAGCATCACGTCCAGAAGCGCCTTGGGCAAAGGCAGGATCAGCATGACCAGAAGGCCCAGAACCCCCAGACCCATCGCGATATCGCCCCGCGCCAGCCGCTTGGCGATCTGGGCGAAGTCGACCCCGCTTTGGGAAGAGGCGTTGGCGTCAGCCATATAAAAAGGGCCCGTTCTGGTAAGGTTAACAGGCTGGCCGCTTCTGCGCCCCGCCCTGGGATTTGAGTGCCCGGATTCTCATCACGTCAAAAGCGTTTCGAGAGCGCCCGGTCCGTTCAGAACCGGGCTTTGCGTCATCCGGCGACCCGGGACTCGCCCGGTCCGGGGATATCCTCCCCCTGTTCGCCATAAAGCTTGAGCTTATTGCGCAGCGTGCGGATCGAAATCCCCAGAATGTTCGCTGCATGGGTGCGATTGCCCAGGCAATGGTCGAGCGTGTCGAGGATCAGATCCTTCTCCACTTCGGCCACGGTCTTGCCCACAAGATTGATCGCTTCGTCCGCCGCTTGCGCCGCCTGACGCGCCATGGAGGCGCCGGCCGAGCTGGCGGGCAGGGGCGAGCCGTCCGGCAGGCGGATGGCTTCAGGTTCGATCTCGTCCCCGCTGGCTAGCAGGACGGCCCGGTGCATGGCGTTTTCCAGCTCACGCACATTGCCTTTCCAGGCGCGGGCGACGACCTGGGCCTTGGAGGCGTCAGACAGCGGGCGATAGTCCACGCCGTTGGCCTTGGCGTATTTCTTCAGGAAATGATCGGCCAGCGCCAGGGTGTCCTCGGGGCGTTCGCGCAGCGGCGGAATGGCGAGGTTCACCACATTCAGGCGGAACAGGAGGTCTTCGCGGAACTGGCCCTCTTTGACCGCCTCGCGCAGATCCCGGTTCGAGGTGGCCAGCACGCGGATATTGACCTTCACGGGCTTGGAGCCGCCCACCCGGTCGATCTCGCGTTCCTGCAGCGCGCGCAGCAGCTTGGCCTGCAGGCGCACATCCATCTCGCTGATCTCGTCGAGCAGCAGCGTGCCGCCATCGGCCTCCTCGAACTTACCGATCCGGCGGGCCAGCGCGCCGGTAAAGGCGCCTTTCTCATGGCCGAACAGTTCGGATTCCAGAAGGTTTTCGGGGATCGCGGCGCAGTTCACCGAGACGAAGGCTTTTGACGCGCGCTTGGACTTCTTGTGCACATAGCGCGCCATGACTTCCTTACCGACCCCGCTTTCGCCGGTGATCAGCACCGAAGCGTCAGACGGGCCGATCTGCTCGGCCAGGCGCACCACGTCCAGCATGGCCGGATCGCGCGCGATCAGGGTGCGGTCATCGTCGGAGACGGCTTCCAGCACGGCCGCGATCAGCTCGGGCTCTGGCGGCAGGTGGATGAATTCCTTGGCGCCGGCCTTGATGGCGCCGGCAGCGGCTTCGGGGCGCACATTCACGCCGCAGGCGATGACCGGAACGATGATCCGTTCGGCCTCGTTGGCGGCGATCAGGCTGCCCACATCCAGATTGACGTCCACCATCAGAAGGTCGGCGCCCTTGCCGGCCCGCAAATAGGCGGTCGCTTGCGCGATGGTGTCCACATGGGCGACCTTCGCCCCGCGGTCCATGGCGATTTTGGTGGCGGCGGACAACTGGCCGCCCAGGCTTCCAACGATCAGAACGCGCATCGTTCGTTTCCTTTCCTATGGGCGGCCGGGGTCAGCCGGTGTCCCCGTCCTTGATGATTTCAGTCATGGTCACGCCCAGCCGGTCGTCCACGACGACGACCTCGCCACGCGCCACCAGGCGAGAGTTCACGTAGATGTCGATGGCTTCGCCGACCTTGCGGTCGAGCTCGAGCACCGAGCCCGAGGTCAGGCGCAGCAGCGAGTTCACATCCACATGGGCCTTGCCCAGAACGGCGGAGATGTTGACCGGCACGTCAAAGACGGGCGCCAGGTCCACCGCCGTGCGGACCTCCTCGTCGATCAGGGCCTGGGCCGCGCCGTTTTCGGGCTCGTTCATCGGCTCGGGATCGGGGTTCACCACATCCGGGCCGTCAGACAGATCGGGGAGGTTCAGATCGTCGTCGCTCATGGTCTAACTCCTTCAGGCCGAGGCTTGACCGCCCATGGCGGCCTGATCGGGGGTGAGATCCGCATCGCCCTCTCGGGGCTGGGCGAGCCAGTTCTTCACGGCTTGCTCGATGCGGGATTCGATGTCAGCGGTGGTGCGTTCAATGGCGCCCGAGCGCCATTCCAGCACGCAGTCGGTGCGGGCGATGTCGCTGTCGGCGCGAACGATCAGCGCGCCTTCGAGACCGTTCTGCGCGGCTTCGCCTTCCAGGATCTCCGCCAGCGCGTCGGACATGGACGGGTTCACCCGGACGGCCACGCGCGGCTCGCTGCGCAGATCGGCCAGCGCTTCGGTGATGCAGTCCTTCAGCGTTTCCTCGCCATACTGCTCGAGCGCAGCGCCAGCGATGATGCGGGCCGAGGCCAGCGCAAGGCGCGCTGCATCCTGGCGCATGGCTTCGGATTCCGCCTGCAGGCGGCCCAGCAGTCCGGCGACCTGATGCACGACCTGGCCGGCCGCTTCAGCAGCGGCTTCCTGGGCCTCGATCTCGGCGACCTGGCGCGCGGCTTCGGCGGCCTGCTCGGCCACCATCTGCATCTCGTCCTCGGTATAGACGCGCTTGAAGGTGTCGCCTTCACGCAGAATGCGGCCGTCGGAGTCAAACTCCCGGTCAAAGTCGAATTTCTTGAAGCCGTCAGTCATTCGCCATGGGCTCCTAGTAAATCAGCTCGTCTTCGCCGCCGCCTTCGGACAGCAGGATTTCGCCTTTTGCGGCGAGGTCTTTGGCCTGGTTGACCATGGCCTGTTGCGCGCCATCCACGTCCTTGAGGCGCACCGGGCCCATGGACGCCATGTCCTCGCGCAGGATTTTCGCCGCGCGTTCGGACATGTTGGAGAAGAACAGGTCACGCAGCGTGTCGGACGCGCCCTTGAGCGCCAGGCCCAGCTGGTCCTTGGGCACGCCGCGCAGCAGGGTCTGAACACCTTGCGGATCGAGCTTGCCCAGGTCTTCGAAGACGAACATGAGCGAGCGGATCTTCTCTGCGGAATCGCGATTGCGCTCTTCCAGAGAGGCGAGGAAACGGTTCTCGGTCTGGCGGTCGAAATTGTTGAAGATGTCCGCCATCAGCTCGTGGCTGTCCTGCTTTGAGGTGCGCGCCAGATTGCTCATGAACTCCGAACGCAGGGTCTCTTCGATCTTTTCCACGATTTCGCGCTGGACGGGCTCCATCCGGAGCATCCGGGTCACCACTTCCATGGCGAAATCCTCGGGCAGGGCGGCCAGCACGCGCGAGGCGTGATCGGGACGCACCTTGGAGAGCACCACCGAGACCGTCTGCGGGTATTCGTTCTTGAGATAGTTCGCCAGCACCACCTCGTTCACATTGGCGAGCTTGTCCCACATGGTCCGGCCGGCGGGACCGCGCAGCTCTTCCATGATCTGGTCGACCTTGTCCTCGGGCAGGAAGGAGGACAGCAGGCGCTGGGCCTGATCGACCGAGCCGACGATGGAGCCGGTGGACGACATGGAGCCGACGAACTCCATGATCAGCTTTTCGACCGCGCCCGAGGTCACATTGCCCAGATTGACCATGGCCTGGGAGACGACGCGGATTTCCTCGTCATCCATCATTTCCCACAGCTGGCGTTGCTCGTCGCCGAGCGCCAGCAGGATCACGGCGGCCTTTTCAGCCCCGCTCATATTGGCGGGATCGTCGATCTTCCGACCACGAGGAGCAGGCGCTTCAGCCATCTCAACCCTCCCCGTCGTGCATCCAGGTGCGCAGGATGCTCATGGATTCATCAGGATGCTGTTCCACAAGTGAGGCGACCTTGCGCACGGAGGATTTCTTCACCTGACCCTCGATCTGGGCCACGTCGATATGGTCATCGGCGGACTCGCCCTCGGGCAGCATCATCTGGCCGCCCTCGGAATTGCCCAGCAGCGCCTGCACATTTTCCGGCATGCCGCCTCCGCCAGCGCTAGCGCCCGCCAGGGCGGGGCGGCTGCTGACATTGCCGATCGCGCCCTGCACCAGCGGCCGGGCGACCAGCAGGATCACCAGCAGGGCCGTCACGAACAGCACGACGATTTCGGCGATGCGCATGAAGTCGAGACGCGCCAGCGAGAAGCCTTCCGGCGCCGGGGTGCCCAGCGTCAGGTCGGGCCGATTGAAGCGCATGGAGGTGACTTCCAGGATCTGGTCGCCATCGGTCAGCGTCGTGCCGGTGGGAAAGCCCACGGCGGCGGCGACCAGATTGCGGATCTGGGTCAGCTCGGCCTCGCTGCGCGGTTCGAAGGTCAGATTGCCTTCCTCGTCCACGGTCGCCACTTCGTCGAGGACAACCGAGACCGCGAGGCGCTCCAGATCGCCCGCCTGGATGATGGAGACGGTTTCTTCCTGGGTGTTCTGGTAATTGCGTTCGGTGGTCGAGCTCTGGCTGGTGGCCATGAGCGGGGCTTCGCCATCCGCGCCCGCTTCGGCGTCCGGCGTGTTCTCGCTGACCGAGACGCCGCCGGAGGTGACGGGCTCGGCCCGGCTTTCCTCCACGGCGCGGCGGCTCACCTCGACCTGGCCGTTGGGGTCATATTCCAGCCGGGTGCGGGTCTGGCTCTGCCGGTTCAGTTCGGCGGTGACGGCGACGCGCACGCCGCCGGGACCGACAATGCCTTCCACGAGATCGCGGATCTTTTCCTGCAGATCCTGTTCGATGGCGTTCTGGCGATCATCGAGCATGGCGCCGATGACATCGCCTTCCGCATCACTGGGCGCAGCCAGCAGGCGGCCCTGGTCATCGGCCAGGGTGATGCGGTTGGCCTGCAAGCCCGGCACGGCGGTAGCGACGAGATTGCGGATCGTCGCGATCTGGGAGCTTGGCAGATCGCCGCGCACGCTGATCACGACGGAGGCGGACGGATCCTGTTGCTCGCGGGAGAACAGGCGGCGTTCGGGCAGCACCAGGTGCACGCGGGCGGCGGATACCGTGTTCAGGGTGTTGATGGAGCGGGCCAGCTCGCCTTCCAGGGCGCGCTTGGCGTTGACGTTCTGGACAAAGCTGGTGGTGCCCAGCGCATCGGTCTCGTCAAAGATCTCATAGCCAACCGAGCCAAAGCTCAGCGCGCCGCCCGAGGCCACCCGCATGCGCGCCTCGTCCACCTGGTCGGTGCTGACATAGACCGCCGAGCCGCCTTCCTGCAGCTCATAGGTGATGCCGGCCTGATCCAGGCGCTCGCTGACCGCCGCTGCGTCCGCCGGGCCGAGCCCGGAGAACAGCAGCGCCTGGCCATTGGAGTTCATGCTCATGGTGAAAAACACCAGAGCCGCGGCCGCACCGGCGGTGAGGCCGAGAATGGCGGCCAGTCGACCGACTCCGAATCGAGAAAGCTGTTCCAGTAACGCGTTCACGCTGGGCCCTTGCTGATTTCCGAATCAGGAAAACGCCGCTCCCTGTAGCGGCTAGGCAAGTTTTTCCCACTATCCGCGTAAACGAGGTCTTAACGCGTTGAATCAAAAAACACGATCAGCGCGGCGAACTGAAGCTCGCCGCGCTGAAAGCAGGCCTGAAAGAGAGGGGGGCGAACCGCCTATTGGCGGTATTGCTGAATGCGCGTGGTGCGCAGTCCGGCAAGGCCATGCCGGTCGATTGAGCGCTGCCAGGAGAGGAATTCCTCCACGGTCAGCCGATAGCGATCACAGGCTTCATCCAGGCTGAGAAGTCCGCCCCGTACGGCGGCGACCACTTCAGCTTTTCGGCGAATAACCCAACGCTTGGTATCCGGGCTCGGCAAATCGGCCACGGTTAAAGGGCTGCCATCTGGACCGATGACATAGTTTTCCTTCTTCGCTCGACGTTCCATCCGACCCATCCTTGTAAGAAGACCCGTCTAACGCGGGTCCTTAATGAGGAGGGTTATAGCGAAGGCCTCTTAAGGTGAGCCTAAAGCGCAGGGTAAAAGTGCGGTAAATCAGTTGTTTAGAAAAAATTCACCCCGACGCCGAAGCGCCGGGGTGTCAGTCGGCCGGTGGGACGGCGGTGGGTTAGCGCTTCATCTGGATCGCCTCGGCCAGCATTTCGTCGGCCGTGGTGATGATCCGGGAGCTGGCCGAATAGGCCCGCTGGGTGATGATAAGATTGGAGAATTCGGTCGCGATATCGACGTTGGAGTTCTCGACCGTCTTCGCGGCAATGGTGCCCGAGGCGCCCGAGCCGGGGGCGTTCAGGGTGAAGGCGCCGGAGTCCTCGGTGATCTGGAAGCTCGCGCCGCCGACCGAGGCCAGACCGTTCGGGTTGAACACGGTCGCGACCGGCAATTGATAGACGCGGCGCACCACGCCGTTGGTGAACCGAGCGGACAGGAAGCCGTCATCGCTCACTTCCACACCGGCGAAAGCGCCGAAGATCGCGCCATCCACCACGGTGGAGTCGAGGTTGGAAGGCGAGTTGAACTGGGTGATGCCGCCCGGCGTGCCGGCTGTGCCCAGATCCAGGTCGATGGTTTGCGCGCCAACACCCGTTGATGCGGCCCAGCGCACCGCGCCTGCGCCGACAGCGCCTGCAGCGTCCGAGGATTCAAACGGCAAGGTGGTGGGCAGGGTGGTCGGAGCGCCGGGAACAATCTCGCCATTGGTGTCAAAGGCGACGATGCCGGTAGCGATCTGGCCATCAATCAGGGGCGCGCCCGTGGTGACGTCAGAGGCGGGCTGCACGTGCAGCTCCACATGCCACTGGTTGGCGTTGGTGGCGTGCTTGAGGAAGGACATGGTCACAGAGCGGACACCGCCCTGGGTGTCGTAGATCTGGATGGTGCGCTGGAAGTCCGGCGTCACCGTGCCCGAAGCCATGTTCGTGCCCGAGGCCGTGGCGTCATAGGTCGCCGCCGCGGCGGACGCCGTGGTGCTGGCCTGCAGGTTGGCGTTGATGCGCACGCTGGAGGTGGCGTTGGCGGTGCCGCCGATATTGGACAGGTTCACCGCTTCCAGCGTGTCCACATTGGACGGGTTCTGGTTGACGGTGCCATCTGCCGCGACAGGCCAGGCGTACAGATACTGGCCGGCGTCATTGCGCAGATAGCCCGAGGAATCGGTCTGGAAGCCGCCCGAACGGGTGAACAGTACGGCGTCAGAAGAGCCGCCTGCCGTCGGGCTGGGGCGCACGACGAAGAAGCCGTCGCCGTCAATCGCCATGTCGGTGGCGTTCACGCCCGGGGTCAGAAGGCCGGACGAGTTCACGTCCAGACGCGAGTTCGAGCTCACGCCCGAAGAGGCGTAGCGGGTCTCGCCGCCGCCGCCGATCTTGTAGTTGGGCGTGAAGATCGTATCCACGCGCTTGTAGCCGACGGTGTTCACATTGGCGATGTTGTCGGAAATCGCCGCGAGCGCCGAAGAGTTGGCGATCAGGCCGGATGCACCGGCGGCCATGGCTGAGTTGATACTCATGATTTGCTTCCCATCGTTTTAGCCAGGGCTCCCGGTCCTTCTGGCGGAGAGCCTCGATTTTGTTGCGGAGCGGTTCGGGCTCCGGTTTCCCCGTTATCGGGGTTAAGCGGCGGCCTCGGACTCTTCGTCCGGTGAGCCGTTGTTCGTGTTGGCGGCGGTGTTGGCGGCCTCGCGGACGCTGGTCACCAGGCTGGCGGGCAAGACGAGCTCGCCGCGGCCGAAGCTGACCTGTGCCTCGCCGCCGCTCATCTCCACGCCGGTGACCCGGTGGCTGATGCGCGTGGCGGCATCGATAGCGTTGTCATCAGCGTCCTTGGCGATGACCTCGATCTCGTAGACGCCTTCAGGCAGAGCGTTTCCACCCTCATCCTTGCCGTCCCAGACGACTTCATGGACGCCCTCGCTGGTCTCACCCTGCAGGCGGCGAACTTGCTCGCCGCGCTCGTTGAAGATCAGCAGCTCCACGCTGTCTGCTTCCTGAGCCAGGCCATACTCCCAGGTGGCTTCACCATCCTTGAGCAGGTTGTAGCGGGTGTTCACCGTGGCGTCCTTGCCAATGAACTCGAGCGCCTTGAGCTGCGCGTCGCTCTGCTGCAGGGACAGCAGCGCTTCCAGCGATTCATTGGAGGCGATCTGCTGCTCCACCGAGGAGAACTGGACCAGCTGCTGGACGAATTGCTCCGATTCCAGCGGATCCAGCGGATCCTGGTTCTTCAGCTGCTCGGTCAGGAGCACCAGGAAGGTGTCGAAATTTTCCGCAAGGTCGGCGGTCGCAAGCTTGGATTGGCCTTGCGATTGTTGCGCCTGGGCGGCTTGGGCGGCTGCGTTGACTTCGGTCATGATCTCGCTCTTCTGCTCAGGCGATCAGATTGACGCCGGCGCGCTGGCTAACGGCGAAGCCGTACAACGCGTCCGTGAGGGGGGCGCCGGGCAGGTCGGTCTCGACCTCCAGCGTGAATTGGTTGCGGGCGGAGAAGCCGTCAGCGGAGCCGTCCGACTCCTGCTGGAAGCCGTCAAACGCCCCATTGTCCTCGCTCAGCGAGAAGGACAGCCCGTCCTCGCCAAGCTCGAGGCCGGCATCGGTCAGCGCCTTCTCAAGATCGCGGGCGGAGCGTTGCAGCTCGGACAGGGTGTCGGCGCGCTCTGCGCTCAGTACGGCGGACACCTTGTTGTCCGGACCCAGCTCCAGGCGCACCTCGACCCGGCCCAGCTCGGGCGGATCAAGACGGATGTCGAACACCCGCCCGCCATCGTTGAACTTGCGGGCGATCTGGGCGGCCAGCGTCTGGGTGGTGGTGGGCGCAAAGCGTGAGGCCGCATGCGCTTGAGGGTGTTGGGACGGCCGTGCGGCTTCCAGGCGCGGCTCGGCCCGCACCGTGCTCATGTCTAGCTCGGCGTCAGAGGTGTCGCTCGGCGCTTCCACCGGCGCCTCGCCCGTCATCAGGCTGTCCTGAAGCAGCCAGGACAACGGATCCACAGGCGCGGATGCAGCCAGGGTCGCGAAAGGCGGCTGAACGGAACGGTTGGCGGACGGCGCAGCGCCGGTTTCCACGTTCGCGGATTTGGGCGCGCTGGCTTCAGGGCCGCCCTGGGGCGCAGCGGGCCTCGATCCGGCCTCGCTCTTGTCGGCGTTTCGGATCTTGTTCTGAATGCCCGGCGCCCGGTCTGAGTCAGGGCGACGGTCTGCGCGCATTCCATCCTTGAACGCGGCCTGTGCGGCGGCAGCGGCCTGAGCTTCATCCGCTGCAACGCTGGCAGACTGTGTCTGTCCCTGGGTCTCCGCTTGTGGGCGCGGCTTTGCGGCTGCGGCGTCCTGGGCCTGGGCTTCAGCCTCGCGGCTCGCTGAGGGCGTCGCGGCTGGCTGGGCCTTGGGCTCTTCGCTCCGGGACTTGGCGGACGCATCCTGCTCGCCTCGGGCCTTGCCGGTCTCGGAAGATGATTGCGTCTCGGTCTCGGTCGTCGACGATTGCGCCTTGCCGGTATCTGGCGCTTCGGCGTTCGCCCGCGTGCGCGTCGCGCTGACTTCGACATCCTGTGCCGCGTCATCGTCCGCAGCGCCGGACTGTGCGTCAGTTACCGGGCGCTGGGCGGTCGCGCCCTGGTTTACAGTCTCTGTACTCTTGCCCTGGGCCGTCGTCTCGGACTTGGCGTTGGCGGCCGGTTTCACGGCGACGGTCTCTTCAGGCGCAATATCGGACTGGTCTGCTGAAGATGCAGATGCAGGGGCGGCCGTCGCCGCCTGAGCCTCGGTCGGCTTGCCGGTCGTGGATGCGGCGTCCTTGGGGGCTCCATTGGCGTCAGCCTTGGCGCCGTCAGCCCCGGCCTTGGAGTCACCCTGAGCGGGCTGGGCCTCAGCGCCAGCCTTGGCTGCGGCTTCCGCCGCCTTGCCATTTGCCCCCGCTTTGGAGCCGGCGGCATCTGCAGACGCATCGCCAACCGCCGGGGCGGCTTGGGAAGACGATCCGCTCGTAGCGTCTGGCGACGCACTGGAGTCGCCCTTGAGCGCTTGGCTGAACAGGTCATTGATCGTCAGCGCGGCTTCGCGACCGTCCTGAGCGGCAGCCTCCGCCGCCTGGGCCTGTTGCGCCTGTGCATCCGCCGCGCCTTCGCGCGCCTTGGCGTCGGAGCCCTCTCTGGACGGGCTCTGGGATGACTTGGCGGCGTCGCTTTTGCTGGCTTCGGACCTGGAGGGTGAAGCAGACTTGCGGTTTTCAGCCTCGGGCAGGTTGAACGCCTGCGCACCCTCGCTCGACGCGCGTGGGGCGCGTTTCGGGCTGGGGGCAGTCGGCGCAGGGGCCGGGGGCAGACGGTCGAGCGGCATGAGCGTCGGGCTCCGCAAATCATCAAGCTGATGCGCCGCGTTTTGCTGCGTCGAAGGGGCGGGACGTTTTGTCCAGCCATGTGGTCGCGCTTTCCCTTCAAAGGGCGTGCCAATTCAGTGAAATCAAAAAAGTCAATTAATTCAGCAAGTAAACTTGTTGTTAGGGTTTGAAATCGGCGCCGACCGGCAGATTCTCCCCCATGCCGGATGACACAATTGCCGGGCGCCGGGCGCGGTTTTACGTTTGGCCCGTTGCTTGCGGGTCTACACACAGCCAGCAGGCAGGCGCGAACAGGCGTCATTCCGGCAGGGCCAAGAAAAGCCTTTAAAATAAAGGTATTTATTGGGAACCGCGGTCGGGCTGACAGTATCGCTATCCAGGTGTTGGCTAGGAAAATTCTGCCGCCTTATGGGCAAAAACGCCCCGGCGGAGCGGTATTGGAGGCGCACATGGCGCTCAATTCTGTCATCGGCAACGCCTTGTCCGGCATCAAGGCGTCGCAACTGGGTTTGCGCACGGCGTCCAACAATGTCGCCAACGTGAACACGCCCGGCTATGCGCGCACCGAACTGGCCATCACCTCTCGCAATGTTGCGGGGCAGGGGATGGGCGTGGACGTGCGCGGCGTCGAGCGCATTACAGACGAATACCTGCTCGCCGCCTCCATTCGCGCCAATTCCGATTTCTCCGCAGCGTCAGCCCGCTATTCCTCGCTGGACCGTCTGCAGGCCCAGTTCGGCAGCACCAGCGATGAAGGTTCGCTCTTCGGTCGCCTGAACACCGCCTTTGACTCGCTCAGCGCCGCCGCGGCGGACAGCGCCGAGGCGGTATCGCGTCTCAGCGCCGCGTCCGAGCTGCAAAGCTTCTTTGATGAGGCCGAGCGCCTGTCGGTCGAGATCCGCACCTTGCGCAACGAAGCCGATAACAAGATCGGCGCGGGCATTGGCCGCATCAACGAGATCCTGGAGGAAATGCAGGATCTGAACGTGCAGGCCCAGTCGCTGAACGCCAGCTCGGCGGATACCAGCGGTGCGGCGAACCGTCAGGTCGAGCTGATGGATGAGCTGTCGAGCTATATCGATGTGCGCACCCAGCGTCAGCAGGATGGCCGGATCTTCGTCTCCACGGCCGATGGCGTGGCGCTGCTGGACAATTCCCGGCTGGAGCTGGAATACACGCCTGCCGGGACCGGCAATTACGGGCTCGACTATGGTGAGATCACGGCGGTCGTGTCCGCCTCCGGCGCGCGGGTGGACCTCACCCAGAACATCACGTCGGGCGAATTGCGCGGTTTGATTGACCTGCGTGATGAAGACCTGCCTCAACTCGCCGCCTCGCTGGCGGAATATGCCTCCGGCGCCGCCGATGCGCTCAACGCCGCGCACAATGACGCCAGCGCCTATCCGCCGCCCAACACCCTGACGGGACGTGACACCAGCCTGGTCGGCGCGGATGTGCTGCAGGGCTCGGGCGCGGCGCGCCTGGCTGTGGTCAACAATGACGGCACGCTGGTCCAGAACATCGACATCACCGTGACCGGCGCCGGCTTCACCGTTGACGGCAATGCGGCGAACTCGATCACCGATCTCGTCAACGAGCTGAACACCGCGCTGGGCGCGAACGGCACCGCCAGCTTTACCAATGGCCGACTGAGCATTGATGCGGCGAACGCCAATCACGGCATTGCCCTGGCCCAGGACAGCACCAACCCGTCCTCGATCGGCGGCCGGGGCTTCTCGCATTATTTCGGCCTGAATGACATTGTGGATTCCGACCGCCCGGCCTTCTTCGAGACCGGTCTGACCGCGACCAGCGCCCACGGCCTCGCCCCGGGCGGGGTGATGAGCTTCAAGGTGCTGGGCCCGAACGGGGCGCGCACGGCCGATATCGATGTGAACGTGGCCGGCGCCAGCATCCAGGACCAGCTCAATGCGCTCAACGCTGCCGGTACGGGCCTGGGCGCTTACGGTTCGTTCGCCATGGACGGCAATGGCGAGGTCAGCTTCACGCCCAATGCCGGGTTCGAGCGCTATGAGGTGGTCGTCACGGGCGACACCAGCGTGCGCACCGGCACCGGCAAGTCCTTCACCACGATTTTCGGCCTGTCTGACGGCGCGCGCATGAGCCGCTCCGAAGGCTTTGAGGTGAGCCCGGAGATCCGGTCGGATTCCACCCTGCTCTCCATGGCAAAGCTGGATGTGGATGGCGGCACGGCGCCGGGCGATATCGTGGTCACCGCCGGTGACAATCGCGGCGGCCAGGAGTTGGCCTCGGCCGGGCAGGTCAAGCGCAGCTTTGACGATGCCGGCAGCATGACAGGGGGCATGTCCACCCTGGTCGAATACGGCGCCCGGGTCGCAGGCAAGGTCGGCTCTGTCGCCGCCGCCGCCGAGCGGTCCCAGACCGCATCGGAATCCGTCAAGGAGGCCGCCGACATCAAGCGGTCAGACGTGGAAGGGGTGAGTCTCGATGAAGAGCTCGCCCGCATGATCCAGTTCCAGCAATCCTACAACGCGTCCGCGCGCCTGCTGCAGGCCGCCCGCGAAATGTCGGATACGCTGCTCAACATCGTTTAGGTCGGGAAGGGAGCTTAGAATGAGAATATCCACCCAGGCCGCAAACCAGGCCGCCCTGAGCGATCTGATGCGGGCCCAGCGAGAAGCCTATGACGCCCGCGAACAGCTCGCCAGCGGCAAGAAGGCGCCGGACCTGAAGGGCTACGCCAATTCCGCGGAGACGATCATCGCCGCCCGCGCCGCGCAGGCGCGCAGCGAATCCTTTGTCGGGGCGAACGAGCGTGTTCTGAACCGGCTCGAGGTTCAGGATCTCGCCTATCAGGAGCTGACGACCGCCGCCACCGATCTGCGGACGGCGCTGACCACCAATGACGGCTCGTTCATGATGGACAAGGTCCAGGAAGTGTTCGACCGGGCCTCGGCGGCGCTGAACATGCGCTTTAACGGCTCTTTCCTGTTCGGCGGTCGGCGCACGGATGCCGTGCCGTTCACCGCGAACTCCATCGCCGATCTGCAGGCGGCGGTTCCCGATGTCTCCGCGACCTTCCAGAACGCCGCGGATCGTCAGACCACCAAGATCGAGGAAACCATCACCATCGATCTCAATTCGACGGCGTCGGAGGTGGGGACCGAGCTGATGGCCTCGATCGAGCGGATCGCCGACTTCAATGCCGGTCCGAACGGCCCGTTCGATGGTCAGATCACCGATGCGCAGCAGACCTTCCTGGAAACCGAACTCGCCAACATCATTAACGCTTTCGACACCATCAACACGGCGATGGCGGAAAACGGCGCGCGTCAGAAGCAGATCGAAGGCTCCATCACCGGGCACGAGAAGCGCTCGGACTATCTGCAGATCATGGTTGCGGACATCGAGGATGCGGACATGGCCGAAGCCGCCACCCGTTTCCAGCAGGCCCAGACCGCTGTGCAGGTCTCGGCCCAGACCTTCTCACGCCTCAGCCAGATCAGCCTGCTGAACTATCTGTAGGGATAGGCGCAGCGCGGGCCTAATCGCCTGCGCTCTGCGCGCCCATCTGGCGGCCCCGGCGTTCGGCGGCCGCAACGGCGTTGCGCACCAGCCCCGGCAGGCCGCCGCCGCTCATCAGCGCATCCAGACCCGCCTGGGTGGTCCCGTTCGGGCTGGTCACGTTCCGGCGCAGCTCATCAGGTTCGCCCAGCCCTGCTTTCATCATGGCGCCGGCGCCAATGACGGTCTGCTTGGCCAGCGTCACCGCCAGCGCGCGCGGCAGGCCTTCGGCTTCCGCCGCCGCAGCCAGCGCTTCGGTGAACAGGAAGACATAGGCCGGGCCCGAGCCGGAGACGGCGGTGACCGCATCCATCATCCGCTCGTCGGAAATCCACTCCACCAGCCCGGCGGGCTTGAGCAGTTTCTCGCTCTGACGGATCAGAGCCCTGGTGTCGGCGGCTTCGTTCGCCACGCAGACCGAAACGCCTTCGCCGATGGCGGCGGGCGTGTTGGGCATGGCGCGCACGATGGGACGGCCGGGCAGGGCGGCGGCGAGGGTGCGCAGGGGCACGCCTGCCGCAATGGAAACCACCAGCGCGTCAGCGGGCAGGTCGTCACTGATGGCGGACAGCGCCGTGCGCACCAGATCGGGCTTGAGCGCAACAACCAGCGTGTCGAGCGTGCTGGCGATATCGCCGGTCAGGGCCGGGGCGCAGGTGACGCCGTATTGCTCGATCAGCGCTTGCGCGCCGACGCCGGGGCGCGGGTCGATCAGAACAATCTTGTCGGCGCTGACGCCGCCGCGCGTCTTGCGCAGCCAGCCCGAAGCCAGCGCGGAGCCCATGCGGCCTGCGCCGAGCAGGCCGATCCGGCCCTGTGTGTCTGCCATGTCGGGGGTCCGTATCCTCAGGCTTCGCCGGCCGTGTCGAACATGGCGGCGGCCACTGCTTCGAGCGGGCTTTTACCGCTCCACAGCAGATAATGAAACGCCGGATACAGGCGTTCGCCCGCTTCCTTGGCCGCCTCGATCATGGTGGCGGCCTGGGCGACGGAGACATTCTCCGCCTCCGGCAGGGTCAGGGCGTGGCGGAAGACCAGCGTGCCGTCCTCGTGCCAGATCTCGAAATGGCCGATCCACAGGCGTTCGTTCAGGCGCGCCACCAGTTCGCAGACATCCTTGTAGCGGCTGTCCGGCGCCTTCAGATCGAGGGCCGCGAACATGTGAATGACGTCGAGGTCCGGGCGATAGGAAAACCAGATCTGATGATCGCGCCAGGAGCCCGGCACCGCCATGTGGAGTTCCAGGTCATCGCGCTCATAGGCGTATTGCGCCGTCAGAACGGCTTGCTCGATGCTTTCCAGCGGATCCATCGCAATGACGGTTTCCTGGGTGGTGAGATCCATGTGGTCCTCTAGCCCCTCGCAGCGCCTGGCGACTCAGTTCGCCGCCCATGTCGGACGGTATGCCGCCCCGTCCTCGGGGTGCAAGCGCTCTGCGGTGGGGATTTGATAAGTGGTTTATTCAGCGGATTTTTTTGCTGTGGACGTCTTGGCCGTGGACTTGGCCCGGCTCGGCTTTTTCACCGATTGGGCTTCCAGTTCGGCCAGGCGGGCCTCCAGCGATTCGAGCCGGGCGGCGCTGGCGTCCGCTTCGGCGCGCAGAGCTTCAAACTCGTCGCGGCTGACAAGATCAAGTTCGGACGCCATCCGTTCGGCCTGGGCGCGGAACACCGCGCGCGCTTCGTCGCCGGCCGCCTGGGCGGCGCTGAAAGCGTCGGTCATCAGATCTGCGAGATCTGCGAACATGGGATTGCGTGACTGCATGACATCACCGTGTGCTCTGCTATGAAGACCCATATAGGCGTCGACGGGCCGGCTTAGCAATGCGGCGCCGCGTCGCCTGACAGTTAACAGCCGGTCCTGTCGGCCAAATTATTTTTCTGGAGCCTTTCATGATAGGCGCATGCCCCGCCAGTTTTGACCTCATAGATCCGGTCCTGTTCACCATACCCAAGGTCTGGATCCTCGGTCCCTTCCCGATCCGCTGGTATGCGCTCGCCTATATCGCCGGCCTGTTCGGCGGCCTGTTCTGGGTGCTGCACCTGATCAAGCAGGGCCGGCTGTGGGGCACGACGCCGAAGACCCAGACACCGCCCTATGCCCGCGCCTTCGTGGACGATCTGGTGCTGTGGATCATGATCGGCGTCATAGCGGGCGGCCGGCTGGGCTATGTCCTGTTCTACAACACCTCGATGATCTGGGAGACGCCGGTCCGGGTCGTCACCGGCATTTCCGATGGCGGGATGAGCTTTCATGGCGGCCTGATCGGGGTGACGCTGGCCATGGTGCTGACCGCGCGGGCGCACAAGGCGCCGCTCCTGCGGGTCTCTGATGCGGTGGCGGCGGCGACGCCGATCGGCCTGTTCTTTGGCCGCATGGCCAATTTCATCAATGGCGAGCTGTATGGACGCCCGGCGCCGGACCTGCTTTGGGCCATGCGATTCGCCGCCGATCCGACCTGTCAGTTGCGCCATCCCAGCCAGCTTTACGAGGCGGCGCTGGAAGGCCTGGTGCTGTTCGTCATCCTGACCGTCCTGATCTACCGCTTCCGTGCGCTCAGCCGACCGGGGCTGCTGACCGGGGCCTTCCTGGCCGGCTATGGCGTGTTCCGCGCCTTTGTGGAGCTGTTCCGCGAGCCGGACCGGCAAATGCCCGAAGCGCTGCAGGGCTATGTGACAATGGGCATGGTGCTGTGCATTCCCATGATCGCGCTGGGCGCCTATCTGATCTGGCGCGCCCGCCAGCGTCCGGCGGTGGGCGAACGCCCGGCCTGAGCCCACGACAAGGACTGACCCATGAGCGATGACGACTTTCGCCCCGCGCAGATCATCTCCGAGCGCCTGCGTGACCGCATCCGCTCGGAAGGCGCGCTGTCGGTGGCCGCCTTCATGACCGAGGCCCTGTTTCATCCCATGGCGGGGTTTTACGCCACGAAAGACCCGCTCGGCGCCGCCAATGACTTCATCACCGCGCCCGAGATCAGCCAGATGTTCGGCGAGCTGATCGGGCTATGGGCGGCCGAATGCTGGATGCAGATGGGCGCGCCCTCGCGCTTTGAGCTGATCGAGCTGGGTCCGGGCACGGGGCGGATGATGAGCGACATGCTGCGCGCCGGCCGCGCCGCGCCCGGCTTTCTGGACGCCGTGCACGTGACCCTGGTCGAGGCGTCCCCCGCGCTGAAAATGGTGCAGGGGCAAACCCTGGCCAATGCGCAGGTTCCGATCAGCTGGGCGAAGTCCTTTGACAAGGCCCCGTCCGGTCCGGCCGTGGTGATCGGCAATGAGTTTCTTGACTGCCTGCCCGTGCGCCAGGCCATCCGTCACAAGGGCGAGTGGCGCGAGCGCGTGGTCACGCTCGACCCTGAGGACGAGACCCGCTTTGTCTTTGCGCTGGGCCCCGTGCTGGGCGAAGGCGATATCGGTTTCATGGCGCCGGAGCTGCGCGAGGCGGCGGATGGTGTGCTGGTGGAGTTGCGCCCCGGCGATCAGCAACAGGTCGAGCAGCTTGCGGCCCGCTTTGCGCGTGATCCGGGCTATGCCCTGTTTGTCGATTACGGGTCTTCAAAGCCGGAGACCGGGGACACGCTGCAGGCGCTTCGCGCCCATCAGAAGGTGGACCCGCTGGACGCGCCGGGCACGGCGGACCTGACGGCCTGGGTGGATTTTGACCGGTTGTTGCGCCTGGGGGAAGATGCGGGGCTGTCAGCCTTCGGGCCCATGACCCAGGGCGATTTCCTGACCGAGCTGGGCATCGAGCAGCGCGCCGCGGTGCTGGCGCGGTCGGTGGATGAAGCGGGTCAGGCCAAGCTGAAACGCCAGATGCATCGTCTTGTCTCGCCCGAGGACATGGGAGCGCTGTTCAAGCTCGCCGCCTTCAGCGCCCAAGGCCTGCCGCCTGCGCCGGGGATCGCGCCGTTCAAGCGGGCGCGCTGAGATGCGCGCTGATGATGTCTGCGATCACCTGCTCATAGGCGTCCAGGTCTGAGGGCTTGATGAAATAACCGTCCGCGCCCGCATCGAGCGCAACGCGAATCTCGTCCTTGAGATTGGAGGTGGACAGGCTGATGCAGGGCACCCCGACCATCTTGGCGCAGCTTTTCACAAGCCTGATGAAATCCGCGCCGGACATGCCGGGCAATCGGCTGTCCACCAGACAGAAATCGGGACGCGGCGAATCGCCCTGGATAAAGGCCAGCGCGTCCTCAGCCCGCTCGAAGACTTTCAGATCGCCATATCCGCGCGCTTCCAGGGCGCTCGTGATCAGGGTGGCGTCAATCTGACTGTCCTCAATGATCAGGCTCGTCATCGGCGGGCTCCTCGGCTGGGGGGAAGTGAAGCAGGAATCGCGCGCCGCCCTCGTAATGGCGGTCGACCGAAATCTTGCCGTCATGGGCTTCCATGATGCGGGCGCAGAAGGCGAGGCCGACGCCAGAGCCGGGAACGTCGCTGCGATAACGCTGCATCATCTTGAAAACGCCGTCCATCTGGGTCTCGGGAATGCCGGGCCCGTTATCCGCGAACCGCACCAGCAGGCCCTCCTGGGTATTACGAGCGTCAACGGTGAGATGGATCTCCGACTTGTCGGAATATTTGACAGCGTTGTCGACGAGATTGCGGAACAGGTGAGAGAGCAAGGTCTCGTCGCCGACCAGAACGGGGTCTTCCTTGATGTTCAGCCGGATGGGCGTCTTGGGATAATAGGCGTCCAGCAGTTTCTCGAGCAGGGGGCGCAGCGGCGCGGCGCTCGACACCGCCTTGGTCTCCACAAGATCGGAATAGCTTAAAAGCGTATCGATCAGCATGAGCATGTCGCGCGATTTGGACTTCACGTCGTGAAGATAGCCCAGCACCTTCTCGTTGGAGTTCGCGCCCAGCTCGCGCTGGGCCAGATCCGTCAGAAGCGAGATCTGTCGGGCGGGGGCCTTGAGGTCGTGCGAGGCGCCGGCGGCGAAGTCCCTCAGCGTGCCGTTGGAGCGTTCCAGATCGGCGGTGCGGCGCTTGACCTGGCGTTCGAGCGAATTGGTCAATTGTTTCAGCTGACGCTCTGCGCCGATGCGCAGGCTCACTTCGTCGCGTAATGAGTCATTGCTCCGTTTCAGCTGTGCGCTGCTGGGCATGGCGAGCGCCTTGGGCAGCAGGGGCCAGAGCGTGACGGCGGTGGCCACCGAGATGATGGCGGTGACCAGCTTGAGCACGCCTTCGGTGAAATAGGCGGGCGTCCAGATCGTGTAGATCGAGAACAGGTGAGTCGCGCCGCAGAAGATGATGAACAGGATGAAGAGATAGGCGACCGGCCGGAACAGGATGTCCGGGCGACGCAGGGCAATCAGCCAGATCACGACGGGGATGGAAAAATAAGACAGGCCGATCAGCACATCTGCAGTGACGTGCATGAGCAGGATGTCCACGCGCCAGAGATAGCACATTCCATGGGGCATAAAGCCGTGAAGCGATTGCATGAACACCTCTGAACTGGCCCGGCTCACCTGCCAGCCTCGGCGGTTCTGTTTAAGGGAGTGTTTCAGTACCGGTATACGCGGTGCGCGTGTCGGGGGAGTTGATCCGTTCACGTCCTGATCATCATGACAGTGAAGCGGGCGCTCCGGCGCTTTGCCGCTCGCGTTTATCCTGCTATGAGCGCGCCGCGGCTCAAAACTCGGGAAAGGCCAGATCATGAAACTGATGTGCGGCAACGCCAACCGGCCACTGGCCAAGGCCATCGCCGATTATCTTGATGCGCCTCTGTCGGATGTGGAGATCGAACGCTTTGCCGATGGCGAGCTGTTTGTGCGCATCGACGAGAATATGCGCGGCCAGGATGTCTTCATCATCCAGCCCACCTCCGAGCCCGCCAATGACCATCTGATGGAATTGCTGATCTGCATGGACGCCCTGGCCCGCGCCAGCGCCAACCGGATCACCGCCGTCATCCCGTATTTCGGCTATGCCCGTCAGGACCGCAAAACCGGCGGCCGCACGCCGATCACCGCCAAGCTGGTGGCGAACCTGGTCGCCGAGGCCGGCGCCCACCGGGTGCTGACCATCGATCTGCATGCGGGTCAGATCCAGGGCTTCTTCGACATTCCCACCGACAACCTGTTCGCCACGCCGGTGATCGAGGATGATATCCGCAAGCACTACGATGTGGACGATCTTCTGATCGTGTCTCCGGATGTGGGCGGCGTGGTGCGCGCGCGCTCGCTGGCCGGGCGCCTGGGCGCGGACATCGCCATCGTCGACAAGCGCCGCCCCAAGGCAGGCGTGTCCGAGGTGATGAACATCATCGGCGATGTCGAAGGCCGCCGCTGCATCATCTTTGATGACATCATCGATTCCGGCGGCACGCTGTGTAACGCCGCTGCGGCGCTGAAGGACCAGGGCGCCAAGGAAGTGTCCGCCTACATCACCCACGGGGTGCTCTCGGGCAAGGCAGTGGAGCGCATCTCCAATTCCGTCCTGAAGGAGCTGGTTGTCACTGATTCCATTGATGTGACGGCCAAGGTGGCGGCGGGCAAGAATATCCGCTCGCTGTCCGTGGCGCCGCTGCTGGGCGAGGCGATCCGGCGGATCGCCAATGACGAGTCTGTCTCCAAGCTGTTCGACTAGGCTGGAGACGCGCCGCGGAAGAGTCAGCGGATCGCTTGCGCTCCCCGCAAGCATCCGCTATAGCCCGCGGCTCGAAAGTTCTTACTCAGTCTTGAATGACTGAACGAAGCGCGCGCCGCCAAAACCGGCGGCGCTTGCGTTTAAACCGATTTCGTATGGGACCGGACCATGAGCGATATTGTTCTCTCCGTAGAAGTGCGCGAGCGCACGGGTACTGGCGGCGCACGTGAAACCCGCCGCAACGGCTTTGTGCCGGGCGTTCTCTATGGCGGCGACCAAGGTCCCGTCGCGATTGCGCTGAAAGACAACGAAGTGGTCAAGGCGATCAATTCGGGCAAATTCCTCGCCCAGATGATCACCATCGATCACAAGGGTGAAAAGCAGTCCGTGCTGACCCGCGACGTGCAATTCCACCCGGTTCGCGACGAGCCGGTGCACATCGACTTCCAGCGCGTTGACGAAAGCACCGTCATCACCGTCGAAGTGACCGTTCAATTCCACAACGACGAGAAGTCTCCGGGCCTCAAGCGCGGCGGCGTTCTCAATGTCGTGCGTCACGCGATCGAAGTGGACGTGCCGGCGGGCTCGATCCCCGATCAGATCGATGTGGACCTGTCCGGCTACGATATCGGCGATTCCGTGCACATCTCGTCCGTGACCCTGCCTGAAGGCGTGACGCCGTCGATCACCGACCGCGACTTCACCATCGCCACCATCCAGAGCTCGCGCGCATCCCGCGCCAGCGAGGACGAAGAGGGTGAAGACACCGAAGAGACCGAGGCCGAGGGCGACGAGGAGTAATCCTCTTTCCTTCGTCCGCGACGGACTTAAAAGGCGGCTGGCGGACCTCATGTCCCAGCCGCCTTTTTCATTTGTGGAGCGCGCCATGCATCTGATCGTGGGTCTGGGCAATCCCGGCGGGAAATACGCCGGCAACCGTCATAATGTGGGCTTCATGGCGCTGGACGCCATCGCCGAGGACTGGCGGCTGGGTCCCTGGAAATCGCGCTTCCAGGGCCAGACAGCGGAAGGCGTGGTGGAAACCGGGCAGGGGCCGAAGAAGGTGCTGCTGCTCAAACCCCAGACCTATTACAACGAGGCGGGCCGGTCGGTGGCGGAGGCGGCGCGGTTCTACAAGATCGATCCGGCCGACATTCTGGTCTTCCATGACGAGCTGGATCTGGCGCCAGGCAAGTTCCGTCTGAAAACCGGCGGCGGCCATGCCGGCAATAACGGGCTGCGCTCGACCAAGGCGCACATTGCGGGTGATTTCAAGCGCGGCCGGATCGGCATTGGCCATCCCGGCGACAAGAACCAGGTGACCAACTGGGTGCTGGGCGATTTCTCCAAGGCCGAGGGCGAGTGGCTGGGCCCGCTGCTCGACGCGATCGCGCGCGCCTTCCCGTTGATTCTTGAGGGCAATGAAGACGCCTTCCAGACCAAGGTGACCCATCTCGCGCCTGCGCCGTGAATGAACAGACGTTCACAATTTAGCCAGACTTCCGGCGGGAAGACGCCGTTAAAAACACGCCAGATTTCCCTCTTTTCGGCCATCTGCGGTCACAAGCGCCCATCATATTCGATCCTGCCAGATGACGAGGCGGCCCTCAGACGCCTTGTCAGGGACTGGCCTAGAGCAAGGAGAGAGACTGATGAAACGCCAAGTGCTGATTTCCACGATCGCCGCCACTGCCTTTGCAGGCGCGGCTTTCGCCCAAGCCCCGATGTTTGACACGGTCGACACCGATGGCGACGGCGTGATCACCCTGTCCGAAGCGCAAGCTGTTGCGCCGGAGCTCACCGAAGACGAATTCGCCGCCTATGACGTCAATGCTGACGGCGGCCTGGACGAAGGTGAGTTCGAAGCCTGGTCGGCGACCCTGCCGGCTGAAGACCACGGCGACGCGCACTAATCGCCACAGCGCTTCACACCCTCGGCACGCTCCCCCGGCGTGCGCTTCAGGGCCGGTCGCGATGCGACCGGCCCTGTTTGTATCTGATGAGATGAACGCACTGACAGGCTTGCGGCAGGCGGGCCTTATTCAGGCCTCGACCTTTCCGCTTTGCGGTCCTTTTCAGGACACAGCGTCCATCCAGAGTGATCCTCGCTCCTCCCCGAGCGCCCGCCGCAAGGCGGATGAACCTTCCCATCTGGCCGGCTGCTTCGCGCAGTCGGCCATTTTTTTCGCAGGTCGGAGGAAAGGCTGATGCGCCGGATCAGGCCGGCAGGGTCAGCGGGTTCATCAGCACCAGCGTCGCGATATAGCCCACATAGGCCAAGGTCATGACAAGGCCTGACAGGCGTCCGATAGGGCGACGCGCAAGCGCGAACAGCAAGATGGCGAGGCCGGCGGCGGCCATGACCCAGAAGTCGAGCTGGACGAACTGGGCGTCTACGGGGGCCGGTTCGCCCGTGGCCAGGCTGGCGGCGACGCCGGTGATCCCGCCCACGGCGCAGATATTGAAGATGTTCGACCCGACCACATTGCCGATCGCCATGTCCGCCTGCTTGCGCAGGGCGGCGACGAGCGCGGTGGCCAGCTCGGGCAGGGAGGTGCCGAAAGCCAGGATGGTCAGCCCGATCACCGCGTCTGGCACATTGAACAGGGTGGCGATGCCCACGCCGCCATCCACGATGAGCTGGGCGCCGATGGGCAGCATGACCAGGCCGCCCAGCAGGAAGAGCGCCACCATGGGCGCTTTTTGGGGCAGACCGTCCATATGCTCGATATCGGTCAGCTCGGCGAGCATGGGGTCGTCCTGATGACCCTTGGCCGTCAGGGCGAGGAAGGTGATGTAGCCGACAATCCCGGCCGCCAGAATCGCGCCGTCGATCAGCGACAGCGCGCCATCAAAGCAGAGCGCTATGAACAGGGCGGTGAAAGCAAGCGCGATCAGGGCGTTGCGCTTGACCCCCTTGGCGGTGGAGGCGATGGGCGCCAGCAGGGCGGGCAGGCCCAGCACCAACAGCACATTGGCGATGTTTGAGCCGACAATATTGCCGATGGCGAGCCCGGGCGCGCCTTCAACCGCAGCGGCGGCGCTGACCACCATTTCCGGCGCGCTGGTGCCGAAGGCGACAATGGTCAGCCCGACCAGGAGCGGCGGCACGCCAGCCTTGCTGGCGAGCGCGGTCGCGCCACGCACCAGGATATCGCCGCCCGTCAGAAGGACGACGATGCCGCCAAGCACCATCAGGCTGAACAGAAAAATGTCGGGCATGGGGACCTATGTCTCCGGCGCGCCGGGCGCGCGGGAGCCCTAGTCCAGACGCTTGTTGTCGATCAGGTTCAGAAGCGCGAAAATGCCGAAAGCGAGGCCGAGGGCGACAAGAGCTGCCATGGGACGATCCTTCTCGAGAAGCTAGAGCGAGCGCTTGAAGCGCCTGCCTGCAGGCATATAGCGCGATGCGGCCCCGAGAGAAAGTCTGATGGTTTGCAGTTCACCAGTCATTGACACCCTTAGGTCAAGCTGCAAACCAGCCTTAGCCCGTACGGGGAAAGATGGATGGCGCGAGACATGATTTCGGATGCTGGGAGTCGCAAGCTTCTGGAAGCGATTTCAGATGTTCAGTCCATCTATATAGGGGGCGAGCAGACCGCTCACGCCTCGTTCAATCGCTTGCTTCACATCCTGCTGGAGATCACCGAGTCCGAATACGGCTTTGTCGGCGAGGTCGTCGGTCAGGGGGATGGGGTCAATCCCTGGCTGCGTTCCTGGGCCATGACCGATATCAGCTGGGACGAGGATTCACGCGCCCTGTACCAGCTGTCCGGCCAGGAAGGGGTGATGGAGTTCGTCAATCCCGACCTGCTGTTTGCGCGCGTCCTGCATGATCAAAAGCCGGTCATCGCCAACGCCGCCAAGGGGCAGACGCTGGATGTGAACCTGCCGCCCGGCCACCCGGCCATGCGCTCTTTCATGGCGCTGCCGATGATGAGCGGGGAGGAATTGCTGGGCATTGCCGGGGTCGCCAATCGTGAGGGTGGATATGACGCCGAACTCGCCGAATTCCTGACCCCGCTCACCAATACGATCGGCGCCTTCATCAAGGCGCGGCGCCAGAACGAGGCGGCCCGGGCGACCAAGGCGCAACTGGAGCATTCTGAATCGCGCTATGCGCTGGCGATTGAAGGCACCGGCGCCGGCATCTGGGAATGGAATGCGGACGAAGAGACGCTGTACTGGTCCGACCGTCTTCTGGAAATCATGGGCCTGCCGGAGGATTATCAGCCGCCCACCTCCAAATCCGGGCTCGATTTCATGCATCCCGGCGACCGGGAGCGGTATCAGACGGCGATCTGGCGCCATCTCGAGGATGGCACACCGCTCCGCGAACGCCTTCGGGTGCGTCATACGGACGGGCACTGGATCTATGTGGAATCCCATGGACAGGCGGAGAAGGCCGAAGCCGGCGCACCTCGTCGCATGGTCGGCACGCTGGTCGATGTCAGCGAGATCGCAGAAGCGGAATCGCGGGCGCTCAAGGCCCGACTGACCGCCGAAGTGGCCATCAACAGCGCCCATATGGGGCGCTGGTGGTACACCACAGATGAGCAGGTCATCTATCTCGACCAGCGCTTCGCGGCGCTCCTAGGGCGTCCGGATCTGACCGACAGGCCGTTTCCCTGGGCCGACATGCTGATGCTGATGGTCCACGAGGATCGCGAGACCGTGGCCGCGACTCTGGATGAGACGCTGAATTCTGAAGACGGCCGCATCAGCCTGGCGCACCGTATCATCCGGCCGGATGGAGAAGTGGTCTGGCTGCAGGTGGATGGCGCGGTCATACGCCGGGATGAGACCGGCCGTCCGAAAGAAATGAGCGGCATTGCGGCGGACCAGACACCCTTGCGCAAGGCCGAGCAGGAAGCCAATGAACACAGGCGCTTGTACGAAGTGGCCATCAAGGGGTCGGACCTGACGGTCTTTGATCTGGATTTCAAGACCGATCAGCTCTTCGCGTCACCGGGCTATTACCAGATGACGGGCAATCCGGCGCCGGCCGGGGTGCGACGGATTGCCGATTTCCTGGCGGCCGTGCATCCCGATGACCTGTCCGCCGTCCAGCAAACCCTGAAGAACCCGGTGATCGAGCCCGGCAGTCCCGGTCCGCACAAGCAGACCCTTGTCTTCCGGCTTCAGCACTCGGAGGGACATTATCTTTGGGTCGAGGGGGTTGGCGAGGTCCTGTGCGATGAGGACGGTCGCCCTGCGCGCATATCCGGCACGCTGCGCAACATCACTGACAAGCTCAGGATTGAACAGGAGGCGCGCCAGGCGGGCCTGCGGGCTCAGATGGCGCTGCGTGTGGCGGGGCTGGGCGTCTGGGAGCTGGAATCCCAGACCAGCACGCTGCAGATGGATGCGACGCTGGCATCCATCCTGGGCAAGCCGGAGCTGGCCTACAAGGAAACCCATGTGGATGCGCTGACCCGGTTCACGCATCCCGATGACATCGAAGACGTGCACATGCTGGCCCAGTCCCTGGTCCGGGGGGAGTGCGAACAGCTCGTGCTGGAACACCGCATCATCAACACGGCGGGCTACACCGTCTGGATCAAGGTCTTCATCCGGGTGGTGGATCGGGATGAGCATGATCGCCCGGTGCGGATGATCGGCATTGTCGAGGACCTGACCGACCACAAGCGGGCTGAAGACACGCTCAAGACCGCGCTGGCGCGCGCGGAGGCGGCGAGTGAGGCGAAATCCCAGTTCCTCGCCAATATGAGCCATGAAATCCGCACCCCGCTCAATGGCGTGCTGGGGATCGCGCAATTGCTGGCGCTGACCGATCTCAACGACCGCCAGAAGGAATTCGTACAGACGATCCGCTCCTCCGGCCGGGCCTTGCTATCCATCATTGAGGACATCCTTGATCTGTCCAAGATCGAGGTGGGCAAGCTCAAGCTTGTCAAAAAGCCGGTGCGCCCGTCCGAGGTCATCGAGGAAACGGTTCAGGCTCATATGCCCGAAGCGGATCGCAAGGCCTTGCCGCTACGCTTGACCCTGTCGCCCGAGCTGAATCGGTTGGCGATGCTCGACGCCAACCGCCTGCGGCAGATTCTGAGCAATCTTCTGGGCAATGCGATCAAGTTCACCGATGCCGGCGAAGTGCGGGTCGAGGCCCGCCTGAACGCGGACAATCGGGTGCGGGTCGAGGTGCATGATACGGGCCCGGGGCTGAGCGAGACCGTGCAAAAACGTGTGTTCGGCCGGTTCGAGCAGGCGGATATGTCCCATTCGCGCAGCCATGAAGGGTCCGGTCTGGGTTTGTCGATTGCGCGCGAGCTGGTCACGCTGATGGGCGGCGCAATCGGGGTGAATTCTGAATCCGGCGAGGGGGCCTGCTTCTGGTTCGAATTCCCCGCTCCGGACGCCAAGAGCGAGGACGCTGCACAGGTCACCATGCCGCCGCGTCTCAAGCAGAGCTCTGAACGGGGCGGCCGGGACAAGCGCGTGCTTGTTGTGGATGACCAGAAGGTCAATCGTGACGTGACCGCCGAAATGGTCCGTCAGGGCGGGTATGAGCCGGTCGTGGCCGCAAGCGGTGACGAAGCGCTGAACCTGTTGCGCGACGAGCAGTTCGACGCCGTGCTCATGGATCTGCATATGCCGGGCATGGGCGGGGAAGAAGCCATTCGCCGGCTGCGGGCGGGGGAGGCGGGTGAATCCCGCGTGCCGGTGTATATCGTCAGCGCTGACGCCACGGTCGAAACTAGGTCACGCGTGGAGAGCCTGGATATCGAGGGCTATTTCAGCAAGCCCGTGGAATTGAATGCGCTTGTTGCTGCTTTGGATATGCTCAAGCCGCGTATGTCCCTGGCGGAAACCCAGGCGCCCGAGCGTTGAGCGTGGAACCAATCGCCTTAGTTGACGTTACTCACAGTCAAAGGAGGCGATATGACTATTCGTGCTGAAAAAACAGAAGCCCGCCAAGGCGAGCGTCGGACCTGGCAAGAACATGTCCTTTACGCATCCTTGGGCGGCGCAGTGCTGGCCCTGGGCATCATTGCCGTGGTCTTCATCCTCTGAAGAGGCCTTCTGACGGTCCTGAACACAGCGCGGGGCGCGCAGGCGCTCCGCAAGCGCCGTCAGGGTCAATAAAGTCTTAAAATGGACTGCGCATCGGCGAGAGCGATGCTAAAGTCCGGTCGCGTCGCCCGTGGGGAGGCTGACGCCACGGATTGAGGGAGGCCGATATGGGCCTGATCTTTGCGCGCGCGACCAACGCGACTTTCACGATTTTTCTGTCATTTGTCCTGTCCTACATCATGCTCATCGCCATGGGCGTGCTGTGGCCCGAAGGGCTCGACTGGATGGTTCAACGCGCCAAGGAAGTGGAGGCCCTGATCGTTCGGCCCGACATTCCGGTGCGCTACAAGGTCTGGCTCGACCTGCTGATCGAGGAGGGCGCCATTCTGCTGCTCTTCTTCACGCTCATTGCGCGCATTCTCGTCGCCATTGTCGGCACCGCGATCTCGGCGCCGTTCAAGAAGAGTTAGCGACGGTTTCAGACGCACTCAGACAACTGGTCAAAACGGGCGGATTTGGGCAGTTTACTCCCATGACCGACCCGCGCGCCGCCCATATCCTTGTTGTCGACGATGATGACCGCATCCGCGATCTTCTGACGAAGTTCCTGCGGGCGCGCGGCCTGCGCGTGACGGCGGCCAGCGATGGTCAGAAGGCGCTCTCGCTTCTGGCCCAGATGCGCTTTGACCTTGTCATTCTGGACGTGATGATGCCGGGCGCGGACGGGTTCGAGGTGACCGAAACCGTGCGCCAGACCGACGCCACCCCCATCCTGCTGCTGACCGCCCGCGGTGAGCCCGAAGATCGCATCAAGGGGCTGAGCCTGGGGGCGGATGACTATCTCGCCAAACCGTTCGAGCCTGAAGAGCTGGTCCTGCGCGTGCAGGCGATCCTGCGCCGGGCTCTGCCCCAGACGCGCGGGCCGTCAGCCGTCGCGTTCGGGCCATGGCGGTTCGAGATCGAAAGCGGGCAGTTGAGCGAGGATGGACGATCGGTGCGCCTGACCGGCGGGGAGACCGCGCTCCTGGCCGCGCTCGCCAAATCCAATGGCGAGGCGGTGTCGCGCCAATCGCTGTCTGAACAGGCCGCCAATGGCGCGGGCGAGCGGGCGGTGGATGTTCAGATCACCCGTCTCAGACGCAAGATCGAGGCGGACCCCAAGGCCCCGCTCTATATCCAGACCGTGCGCGGCTCGGGCTACAAGCTGGTCGCCGAGCCGGTCTATGACGGCGCTGAAGGCTAGGCCGGATGCGCTTTTCGCTGAAACCCTATCTGCCCAAGGGCCTGTTCGAGCGCTCGCTGCTGATCATTGTCCTGCCCGTGGCGCTGATGCAGGGGGCGGTGACCTGGGCCTTCTTTGACCAGCACTGGCAGACCACCACGGCGCGCCTCAGTGAAAGCGTGGCGGGCGAGGTGGCGCTGGTCACCGCGCTCTATGAGCGCGAAGGCCCCGAACAGTTTGACACGCTGGCGAACCTGGCCTTCGCCACAACCGATCTCAGCGTCGAGTATCGCGAGGGCGATGCCCTGCCCACCTCGCGCCGGACCGCCTTCTTCCGGGCGCTCGATCGCACCCTGAGGACCGCGCTGGGCGACGAGATGGACAACGCCTTCTGGTTCGACACCACCCGCTACCCCGCCTATGTGGACATCCGCGTCGAGGTGGAGGGCGGCGTGCTGCGCTTCATCGCGGCGCGCGACCGGGTGTTCGCCACCACCGGGCATATCTTCCTGATCTGGCTGTTCCTCGCCACGGGCCTTCTGCTCACCGTCGCCATCCTGTTCATCCGCAACCAGGTCAAACCGATCCGCCAGCTCGCCGAAGCCGCTGAAGCCTTCGGCCGCGGTCAGGATGTGGAGCGCTTCAAGCCCGCCGGCGCCCGCGAGGTCCGCCGCGCCAGCGCCGCCTTCCTCGACATGCGCGGCCGGCTCAAGCGCCATATCGAACAGCGCACGCAATTGCTCGCCGGTGTCAGTCATGACTTGCGCACCCCGCTCACCCGCCTGCGGCTCCAGCTCGCCCTGATGCCGCAAAGCGAGGAGCGCGACGCCGCCCGCCGCGATCTGGCGGACATGGAAGCCGCGCTCGAGGAATATCTCGCCTTTGCGCGCGGTCAGGCGGGCGAGGAGCCCGACGCGCTCGACCTCACCGCCCTGTGCGAAACCCTCGCCGATGACGCCGCCCGCGAGGGCGTCGATCTGCGGCTCGAAGTGGAAGACGGTCTTCTGGTCCACGCGCGCGAGAGCGCTCTGAAACGCGCGCTCGCCAACCTGGTCTCCAACGCCGCCGCCCATGCCGGGGACGTGCTGCTGAGTGCGCGGCGCAATGGCTCCCGGCTGGAAATCCTCATCGATGATGACGGCCCCGGCATCCCCGCCGACCAGCGCGAGGACGCCTTCAAACCCTTCTCCCGCCTCGATGAAAGCCGCAACGCCAACCGCAAGGGCGTGGGCCTCGGACTCGCCATCGCCCGCGACACATTGCGCGCCCATGGCGGTGAACTGCGGCTCGAGGACTCCCCGCTGGGCGGCCTGCGGGCGCGCGTGAGCTTGCCGGCGTAGGGGCTATGGCTCTCCAGGCCTTACTGGTTGTCGAATCCGAAGTCCGTCAAACCGCCGGTGCGTGTGACGGCGAAGCGCCGCATGCGGACATCAGTGCTGATCTGTCCGGTATTGGCATGGACCCGGAAGGTGATGTTGGCGCGCACGAAGTCGCCGCAATCGGCCAGGTCATTGCTGGTGATGACATAATCGTTCTCGCTGGCGCGGCCCGGTCGAACCGTCAGTTCGCAATCCAGATAACTGCCTGAATACCCTTCTGACGTGGCGTCAGCGAGAGCGGCCTGTATCCGCGTGGGGAGCCCGTCAATGCCGGTAATCCTGAAGACGTTCTGAGTGCCGACCGTGCTGTCGCCGGTCCATTCAAACGGACCCAGAACGACATTTGACTGGCCGTTGCCGCTGTCCCGGATCGTCGCCGCGGAGCTTAAGGCGTGATCAAAATTGAAGTCGGTCAAATCGCCATGAGCGCCAACCGCGATCCGTCGGACGCGCACGCCGTCGGGCATGTCCGTAGCAGCGGCGGTGATCCGGAAACTGAGATCGCCGCGGACGAAGGGGCCGCAATCGGCCAGGTCCGCGGCGCTGATCAGGTAGTCATGAGCGCCGGCCCGGCTGGGGCGGATCTGCAGATTGCAGTCGGTATAGGCGCCGTCATAACCGCTGGCGGCGGCGTTGTTGATGGCGACCTCGATCTGTTGCGGGTCTCCGGACAGTCCGGAAATCCGGAACAGGTTCTGGGTCGGCGCGGTCGCGTCGCCCGTCCATTCAAACGGACCGGCTTCGACCTGGGCGCGCCCGCCGGACAGAGACACGGGCTGGATCGGCGTGTCGGTCAGCTGGTCAAAGGAGAAGTCAGTGATCGATCCCTGGGCCGTGGTCACAAGACGGGTCAGGGTGATCGGCTCGCCATAATCGGCGATATCAACAAAGCGGAAGCTGAGATCCGCACGCCTGAAATCACCGCAGGCGGCGAGATCGGCGCCGGTGAAGGTGTAGGCTGTGTTATCGATCTCACTGAGAGGGATGTCGATCGTGCAGTCGGTGAACGCCCCGGAGAAACCGTCCACGGCGGCTTTGGCGATGGCGATCTCCATGCTGTGGGGGCGATCTTCCCACAAGCCTGACACCCGGAACTGGTGCAGGCGTCCGCTGCCGGGGGTCTCGGTCCATTCAAACGGTCCGAACTCGGCTTCGCCTCTTCCCTCATGCCAGTCAGAGTACGGGCCGCGATCCGATCCCACATCGCTGAGCATGCCGGTTTCGCTCAGCCGGAAGCGTCGCAGGTCAATGTCCTGATTGAGGTCTGAGGCGTGCGGCGTGAGTTGGAAGACAATGTCTGCGGACCCAAAGACGCCGCAGGCCGCCAGTTCATGAGCCAGGATCAGATACTCGCCGCCGGAATGACGCGACGGTTGGACCGCCAGGTCGCAATCGCTGAAAGCGCCGTCAAAGCCGGGGATCTCGGGATTTCTGAACGCCACCTCGATCTGCTGGGGCGGTCCGGATTCAAGTCCGGTCACGCGGAAGATGTCGCGGCCCTCGCCGTCGGGCTCCACGACATTGGGGAAGGGACCGAACGCGCGCTTGCCCGGCTCGTTCACCCAGATCAGCTGGGTGGTTGCGAGGCCGATGCTGTTCCCGTCACCGGCCGCATTGTTCAACTCGTCACGCAGCGTGGCGCCCACATAATACGCGCCAGTGGGAAAATTCGGCGGAAGACGGAAGGTGAACTGGCCGCGTGCGGTCTGTGCGCCATCAAACTCGATGAGCGAGGACCGGTAGATGGTCTGCCGTTTCTGGGCCTCGGCCTGGGACAAGGTCATGTAGAAATGTTTCAGACCGGACCCGCCCTCATCTGCGAGCTCGTATTCCACGAGCAGGGTGGAGCCCAGATCCGAGGTCTCCACGGCGTCCGGCGTCACGGTGAGCCGGTTCACGGTGGGCGACAGCAGGTCGGCATGGTCGTTGATCAGGGTCAGCACGCGGTAGGGCTCCGGGTCCTCATGATTGAGGAAGAGCCGATTATCCGCCTGGTCATTCAGGTAGACGCTCACATAATGCTCGCCCGGTCGTGCGCCAGCGGGAACGGTCATCGTCAACTCGCCCTCCGCCTGGCTTTCGCCCGTGAAGTTGACATAGGTGTGCGCGACGGCCCCCGAAGAGGTCGGGCTGTCGATCTGGTAGAGACCAAAGGAGAGATATTCCAGCCCGGCGGAGCCCACATCCCGCACCTCATAGGACAGGGTCAATTCCCCGTCGGCTTGCTCCAGCGTCAGCGGATCGGGCGTGATGGTGAGGGAGTCCAGCACCGGAGCGTCGGCGTCAGCGCTTGAGTTGATGATGGTCACTTCAGGCGCAGGCTGGCTCAGATCATTGCCGTTGCCCGCCCCGTCGAACACCACCAGACGGACGCGATAGTCGCCGGGAATGACCCCGGCATCGAGATTGATCCGCGCCTGACCCGATGTGCGCGCGCCAGTGGGCATGAACACCCCGCCCGTAATGTCCGGAACGGACCTGTCGGTCATGTGCTCGAGATCCAGCAGCATCAGGTCCAGGAAGGACCCGCCCTCATCGGAGACTACGTAATCGATCAGGAGGGTGGTCTGGCCTGCATCCACATCGAGCACGTCCGGCGTGGCGGTCAGCAAGTCCACGACCGGACGAATGGTGTCGGCCTCTTGCGGGTGCGCCCGTTGCGCTTCGGAGCGGCCAGCCTCCGCCTGCGCAATCTCGCCATCCGAGCCGGGCAGGAGGCGGGTTTCGCTGCGAACCAGGCGCAGGGGCGGGGCGCCGTCACCCGATGCGTCAAGGGTTTCCAGCTCGGCCTGCAACCGGGCGCACGCCGCGGCGGCGTCATGCCGGCAGGTCTCCAGCCGCATCCCGAAGCGTGTCAGCGTCTCCTCATCAAGACCTTGCCGCGCGCGCAGCTCCAGCAGGCGGGCCGCTTCGGCCTGCGCGACAGCTGACGCGTCGTCCTGCGCCCAGGCGCCCAGACCGCCCGACAGGCTGATGGCAAACGCGCACAGCCCGACCTTGATAAGTGAATGCCGCATTCTTCCCCTCCAGATTGCGCGCCCCTGATCAAGACCCACTATAGGGAGAGTTCCGGACCTGAAAACTCGTTTTCACAATGTGTTAAGCTTTTATGCAGCGCCGCCGCCCGACGCGTCCGGACGCCGGACCCTGCCGGTATCCGCATCGCGCTTGCGATCCTCATACCAGGACCGGGGTCTGGGCTGGAGGCCGCGCTGGGCGTCGGCGCGTTGCTCAGGGCTGAAATCCTCGCCCTCCTTCAGCCCGGCCTGCTGGCGCAGATGCTGCTGCAGGCGGGTCAGCTTCTTTTCCAGCAGCGCATGATAGTCCACGCCGTCGTTTTTCTTCGGCGGCGGCGCACTGGCGCGCATGCGGTCATAGCGTTCGGCCAGGCGCAGCGCCTGCTCGGCCTGTCGCAAGCGCCCCGCCTCGGTCAGAGCGAGCGCGCGCTGTTTCAGGTTCCGCGCCATCTGCCCCCATTGCTCGGCGGTGATTTCGGGGGCGTCTTCGTGGGCTTCATCCTCTTTCGTCATCCCACACTGAAACCCCGGCCCTGAGCCGGGGCCTCCCTCCGCGTGAGGCGCCGTGTCCTGATGGAGGTCCCGGCACGATAGCAGCTTCTGGGCCGGGAATTCAGCATGGGGGAAAACTCCCCCTCTCGGTCCTCGGACTTGATCCGGGGAGTCATGGGCCGTCTCAAAACCCTCACCCTCTGTCATCCCCCGCCTTGTGCGGGGGATCCATTCCGGTTGAGGGGAGGCCAGGTCACGGCATGGGTTCACCGGATAAACCGGTGAATGACAGGGAGAGGCAGCCGCCGTGCCCAAACCCCGCCCCGCCGCGTCCCAGGCCGCCGCCTCCAGATCCCGGACGCGAAAGCCATGCGCCTCGGCCCAGCGATAGATGGTGCTCACCGTCACGCCGCAGGCGCGCGCGATCTCGGCGGTCTCCGCCCCAGCCTCCCGCATCGCCCGTGCCCGGGCGATCCTCGGATCATTGATGTCAGATGTCTCAGCGCTCATGCCCCTGAAGGTAAGGGGTGAGGGCGGGGTGGGGGATAGGTCTTCCCCTCGGACTGAAACCCCGGCCTTGAGCCGGGGCTTCCCTCCGCGTCTGGCGCTTTATCCTGATGGAGGTCCCGGCTCGCGCTGCGCGCGTTCGGGACTTCAGAATGGGATGACGGTCTTTCCCCTCTCCCCCTTGGACAAGGGGGAGAGGCCGGGTGAGGGGGTGCGCTTCACCCTCGTTGCGTTTCAGGCATTGCCCCGCCGCTCACCCCTCACCTGTCCTCTCCCCTCAAAAAGGGGAGAGGGACGCACGGCGCTCGCTCACTCTCTCCCTCTTTCCCTGCCCCCAATCGAGTTGAGGGTAAACTCCGGCGGGGACCCAGAGATCATCACGCGCTAGCACATCCGGCTCTGGCCCCCCGCGTGCTTGGGGGAAGAGAATAAGACTCTCCCCTCGGTCCTCGGGCTTGACCCGGGGACCCAGCCCAGCCGATCCGCCGCATGCGCCTCCGGATCAAGTCCGAAGGCCGAGAGGTTGGGACAAGCTCCGCATCATTCCCCCGTCATCCCGGACTTGATCCGGGATCTGGTGCAGGCGTCTCTGCGATCAGACCAGAGCGTGTCCAGCAGATCCCGGCGCGCTGCGCGTCCGGGATGACACAATGGCGGGGCAGGTGGGGCGCTGGTGGCTCACCGTCACGCCGCAGGCGCGCGCGATCTCGGCGGTCTCCGCCCCCGCCTCCCGCATCGCCCGCGCCCGGGCGATCCTCGGATCATTGATGTCAGGTGTCTCAGCGCTCATGGCTTTGAGGATAGGGGGTGAGGGCGGGGTGGGGGATAGCGCTTCCCCTCGGACTGAAACCCCGGCCTTGAGCCGGGGCCTCCCTCCGCATGAGGCGCCGTGTCTTGATGGAGGTCCCGGCTCGCGCTGCGCGCGTTCGGGACTTCAGAATGGGATGACGGTCTTTCCCCTCTCCCCCTTGGACAAGGGGGAGAGGTCGGGTGAGGGGGTGCGCTTCAACCGCGCGGCGCTTCAGGCCTGACCCGCCGCTCACCCCTCACCTGTCCTCTCCCCTAAAAAAAGGGGAGAGGGACGCACGGCGCCCGCTCAGAAAAGCAACCCTGGATGCGAATGTCAGGCTCCCGAGCCGTTAGACACTCCAGACTGGCGTTTACAATGATTTGGCTGGGCCCCGCCGGACGGGCCTGAAGCATAATTGAGACGCAACAGAAAGAATGCGAGATGGAAATGCCATTCAAACATATGGAACTCTGCCCTGTATGCGGGGAGGAGTACCAATTTGGACCGCATAGGTATGAGGGCTTCTCGTTAGACGCCTATGACATCTATGTCTGTGATCGGTGTGAGGCAGGCAACCATGATGGTTGGGCGCCTCATCATGAGGCCAAAATTCTGGAACACCTGAACGCCAAGAGGCTTCCTGTGCCAGCCAGGCTGTCTAACGGCTTGCTTCCGTTTAATCCCTAATATCTGAACCCGTCATCCCGGCCTTGAGCCGGGATCTGGTGCAGGCGTCTCTGCGATCAGAACAGAGCGTTTCCGGCGGATCCCGGCGCGCTGCGCGTCCGGGATGACACAAGGGCGGGGCAGGCGGGGCGCTGGCGGCTCACCGTCACGCCGCAGGCGCGCGCGATCTTGGCGGTTTCCGCCCCCCCGCCTCCCGCATCGCCCGCGCCCGGGCGATCCTCGGATCATTGATGTCAGGTGTCTTAGCGCTCATGCCCTTGACGGTAAGGGGT
>NZ_JASHIU010000018.1 GCF_030733545.1 Oceanicaulis sp. MMSF_3324 | reverse complement strand
TGAGAGCGCCCGGCGTCCGGTCTTACATGCCCGGCATGATCACGCTGTCGATGACGTGAACGACGCCGTTGGAGGCGTCCACGTCGGCGGCGATCACGGATGCGCCGTCGACCATGACGGAGCCGTCGTCGCCGACCACGACATTCACGGTGTCGCCCTGCAGGGTGGTCAGGTCGTAGGAGCCCGGGGCAACGTCTTCAGCGAAATATTCACCCTGGACCACGTGATAGGTCAGGATGGACGTCAGCTGGTCCCGGTTTTCCGGTTGCAGCAGGGCGTTCAGCGTTTCATCACCGACTGCGGCGAAGGCGTCATTGGTCGGTGCGAACACGGTGAACGGGCCTTCGGCGGACAGCGCGTCGACCAGTTCGGCGGTTTGCAGCGCCGTGACCAGGGTGGAGAAGTTCTCATCGCCCGTCGCAATGCTGACGATGGACGGTTGGCTGGCGTGGTGGTCCTTGGTCACTTTGGGCGTGGATGCAGCGTCGGTGTTGATCGCAAAGGCCGGCGCGGCGAGCGCGGTGCCAAGGGCGGCGGCGGTCAGAAGTGTACGCATGTCGTCGGTCTCCCATTTGGGTGTGAGCGGATCAGCCGGGTTCATCCCGGCGACCATTCCAACGTGACTGGAACACCCAAGGGTACGGTCTCGTTGCAAAACCGGATCAGCTTTGTGTCTGGTTTCGGGACACTCCGCCATGCGCCCGGCTGAATTCCAGATGCGAATGATTGATGTAAAAAGCTGATTTAGAAGCGCTTCTCGGCAGGTGTATGAGGCGCTAGCTCTCAGACCCGTCTCGCGGCGCCGTGAAATAATGGCTCAAGCCGGAATCGAGATTGGCCAGCCAGTTGACGCCGGGATGGTCATGAAGCTCGGGCTCGGCTTCGATGGTTTCCGCCGTGATGACCTTCAGGGGCCAGCCCGGAAACAGGGCCGCTTCGCCATAGGCGATGTCCAGGATGGCGAATTCCTCATTGCGCCGGTCATCCCAGATGCATTCGAGGATCGAGCGGATGACTTTCGGAGCGCCTTCCAGGGCGTGCAGGCATCGCTTGTCGTTCATCAGGAATGCTGATGTGACGCCCATACGCGCATTATGGTCCAGGCCGTCACGGATCAGTGACTCGATTTCCGCAGCGCCGAGGTCGGCGCGCAATACGCTTCGGTACGCGACTCGGAACACCCAAGTCTCCTGATGGAATCCTCTAAACTTGGCAGGAGGTTATGGAAAACAGCCGGTTAAAAAAGACGTATTCGCTACAGTGAACGCATTTATTGTAGTGCTCTGCAGTTATACGCGTATTCGGATCGCGCTTTATTTGGGCTGTTGGCCGGCTCCGCCGCCGCCGGGGGTCAGGATTTCAATCACTTCTCCGGCCTCTACATCAATACGGAACAGGGCATCCAGTGGTTGTTGTTCGCCATTGGCGCGCCATACCGATTGAGCGCCGGTCAGGCCCGGTTCGCCGCCGTTCAGACCCGCTGGTTGCTCCTGACGCCGGCCTGACAGAAGGGCGGCCTGCATGGGTTCGAGAAACGCGATGCGTCGTACCGACCCGTCGCCGCCGTGATAGGCGCCCTTGCCGCCAGAGCCCTGGCGCACGGCGTGGGTGACGACCCGGACCGGATAGCGCGCTTCCAGCACTTCAGGGTCGGTGAGCCGTGAATTGGTCATGTGGGTGTGCACGGCGCTGGCCCCGTCATAGCCGGAGCCATCCGCGTAATAGCCGGCGCCAGCCCCGCCGCAGATCGTCTCGTAATACTGGCGGGTTTCATCACCGAAGGTGAAATTGTTCATCGTGCCCTGGGCGCAGGCCATGCGACCGGTCGCCATGAACAGGGCGTCCACCACAAGCTGGCTGGTCTCCACATTGCCGGCCACAACGGCGGCAGGGGGCACAGGATTGAGCAGGCTGCCCTCGGGCACGATCAGCGTGATGGGTTTGAGGCACCCTTCATTGAGCGGAATGGCGTCATCCACAAGGCAGCGCAGCACATACAGAACCGCCGCGCGGGTCACGGCGCTGGGGGCGTTGAAATTGCTGGGCCGCTGTTCGGACGTGCCGGTGAAATCGATGACGGCTGTGCGGTCTGTCTGGTCGACGCTGATCTTGACCTTGATGACCGCGCCGTCCTCGAGCCGCATTTCCGCTTCGCCATCCCGGAGCGCCTCGATCACGCGGCGCACCGCGCGTTCGGCATTGTCCTGAACATGGCCCATATAGGCGCGGACCACCGCCGTACCCTCGGCCTTGTTGAGCTTGGACAGTTCTGACGCGCCTTTCGAGCAGGCGGCGAGCTGGGCCTTGAGATCGGCGATGTTCTGATCGGGATTGCGGGCCGGATGCGCGCCGGAGGCGAGCACCTTGCGCACGACATCTTCTTCGAAATGACCCTGGCTGAGGATCTTCACGCTGTCGAAGATCACGCCTTCCTCATCAATGGTCTTGGAGAAGGGCGGCATGGAGCCCGGCGCGATGCCGCCGATGTCGGCATGGTGCCCGCGCGAGGCCACGTAGAACATGCGTTCGCCGCTCTCATCGCAGACAGGCTGGATGACCGTGACGTCGGGCAAGTGGGTGCCGCCATTATAGGGCGCGTTCACCGCGATCGCGTCACCGGGGCCGAGATCGGGATAGGCGTCCACCGCCGCGCGCACGCTGGCGGACATGGAGCCCAGATGCACCGGCATGTGTGGGGCGTTCGCCACCAGCCCGCCTTCGGCGTCGAACACGGCGCAGGAGAAGTCGAGCCGCTCCTTGATGTTCACCGAATGCGCCGTGCGTTCGAGCACCACGCCCATCTGCTCGGCGATGGACATGAAGCGGCGGTTGAAGAGCTCCAGCCGGATCGGATCGAGACTCGTATCGCCGGCCTGCATGGGCGCGGCGGCTTCATGGGTCAGCACCAGCATGCCGTCGGCCAGCCGGTCCGCCCGCCAGCCCGGATCGAGCACGATGGTCTGGTTGGCATCCATGATCAGAGCCGGGCCCTTGATGCGGGCTTCGGCGCCCAGATCGGCCAAGTCGTAAACGGGCACGCTCTGGTCCTCGCCCTGGGCGTGCATGATCGCTTCGGCCCGCGGTGATGCCTCGCCGTCTTGCGGTTCAAGGTCCGCTTCATGGCGCGGCGCGCCCGCTGGCGCGCCTTCGGCGTCCGCAGCGGCAGAGTCGAGCATCAGCACGGCGTTTTCGGGCGTGAAGCCGAAAAGCTGGCTGTGCGCGGCGTCAAAGTCGCGGCGCATCTGGTCTTCATCCGCCCAGCTGACAGGCAGGGCGGTGTCTGATCCGTGGACCCGGATGCTCACTTGCCGGGAGACCGTGATGTCACGGGCGTGCTGGGATTTGAGCGATTGCAGGGCATCCGCTTCGAGCTGGTCCAGAACACGCGCGGCGGTGGACAGGCCCGCCTCGTCAAAGGTGATCTCAAGTCCGGCCTGACGCGTATCGCGCAGCGGGGCGAGGCCGATACCATAGGCGGACAACAGGCCGGCCTTGGGGTGGATCAGCGCCGTGCGCATGCCCAGGGCTTCGGCCACCTTGCAGGCATGCTGGCCGCCGGCGCCGCCAAAGGCGTTCAGGGCATAGCCGCGCGGATCGACGCCCTGGGCGGTCGAGATCTGCTTGATGGCGTCGGCCATGGCTTCGATGGCGACCGAGAGGAAGCCCGCTGCGGCGGCTTCGGGGCTGTCGAGCCCCATCTTGTCCGCCAGCTTGCCCAGTGCCGCGCGCGCCGCGTCCACATCCAGCGGCCCGTCATGATTGGGGCCGAACACTTTGGGGAACCAGTCCGGCTGGATGCGGCCCAGCACCACATTGGCGTCGGTGACCGCCGGCGGGCCGCCGCGGCCGTAACAGGCCGGTCCCGGATCCGCGCCGGCGCTGCGCGGGCCGACCCGGGCGCGCTCGCCATCAAAATCCAGCACCGAACCGCCGCCCGCCGCTACGGTGTGTACGCTGAGCATGGGCGCGCGTAGGACCCGGCCGTCCAGGCTGGCCATATCGGTGCGCGAATAGCTTTCCCCGTCAAAGCGGGACACGTCCGTCGAGGTGCCGCCCATGTCAAAACCGATGACCTTGTCATGGCCGGCGGATTTGGCGGTCAGAGCCATGCCCACCACGCCGCCTGCAGGCCCGGAAAGCACCGCATTGCGCGCCTTGAAGTGCTGGGCGCTCGAGAGGCCGCCTCCCGATTGCATGAAGTAGAGCGGCGCGCCTTCAAGCCCCCGGTCGACCCGGCCCACATAATCGCGCAACACCGGTTCGAGATAGGCGTCGATGACGGCGGTGGAGGCGCGCGGCGCCAGCTTGATCAGCGGGCTCGCCTCGCTGGAGCAGGTGATGTGCTCGAACCCGGCTTCACGCGCCAGCTGGGCGGCGGCCTGTTCGTGAGCGTCGTTGGCATGGGCGTTCATGAAGGCGATGGCGACGCTTTCAAAGCCGTTCGCGCGCGCATCTTCAAGCGCGGTTGTTACGGCCTCGCTCTCAAAGGCTTCGACTTCCTCGCCATGGGCGTCCATGCGCCCGGCCACTTCCACGGTCTGCGCTGGCAGAGGCGAGGGGCGCTTGATTTCCAGCGCGAAGATATCCGGCCGGGTCTGATCGCCAATGCTCAGAATGTCGCCAAAGCCTGTGGTGACCAGGAACAGCGTTTTCGCGCCATCAAGCTCCAGAAGGGCGTTGGTGGCCACGGTCGTGCCCATCTTCACCGCGGCGAGCGCGCCTTGCGGCAGCGGGGCGCCCGTTTCGACGCCCAGGAGGCGGCGCACGCCCTCGGTGGCGGCGTCCTCATAGGCATCGGAATTGGACAGGAGTTTGAGGGCTTTGAGTGCGCCATCCGGCGCGCGCCCAATGATATCGGTGAACGTGCCGCCGCGATCTATCCAGATTTCCCACTCGGCTTGGGCGGCGTCAGATCGGGTCACGCGGAACTCCTTGGCGGCGAATGTGCAGGCCTGCCGCTATGAACAGCATATCTTGCCCGGACAGAGCAAGAACACCACCGCATGTGCTGGGGGGCTTTGGTGCGTGAAAGCATGGCGCGATGCGGGCTTTTTGGGTAGTATTTCGCGGATGCAGCGTCGTCTTGATTTCCCGCGCCGCTTCGGCGGCGACTCGCCATTGGAGGCGGGGGTATGAGCTTTTGGCGCAGACTGGCTGATTTCATTACCGGACATCATGATCCGTTCGAATGCCGGGGCGAGGACTGCCCGCCGGGCCGGGCGGTGGATGACGCCGAATTCGCCATGGCGCTGATCGGGCTCGGCGCAAAGATGGCGAAAGCCGACGGCATGGTGACGCGCACCGAAGAGCGCGCCTTCCTGCAGGTCTTCCGCGCGCCGCCCGGATTCGAGGATTCCATTCGGCGCGCCTTTGATCTCGCCAAGCAGACGACCCTGGGCTTTGACGGCTATGCGCGGCGGCTCGGGCGACGCTTCAAGGACCATCCCGCCGTGCTTGAGGATGTGCTGGACGGCTTGTTCCACATTGCCAAGGCGGATGGCCGCGTTACCCAGGATGAGGATGATTTCCTGTCAAAGGTCGCCGAATTGTTCGGCTTCACCGAACGGGAGTTCGACCGGATCCGCATTGGCCATCTGGGCGCGCCTGAAGACGACCCTTACGTTATCCTCGGCATTGACCGGGATGCGGACGATCAGGCGGTCAAGAAAGCCTATCGTCGCGTCGCTTCTCAGAACCACCCCGACCGGCTGATCGCGCGGGGCGCCCCGGCGGAAATGCAGCGCATTGCGGTCGAGAAGATGGCGGTGATCAACGCTGCCTACGCCGCCATCACGCGACAGCGCAATTCCGCCGGTCTGGGCGCGCCCGCTGAATGACAAATCCTTCACGCTTGAGGATCGATCATTGACCTGAAGCGTTCTCTTCCCAGATGATCATAAGAGGCTGGGGCAGATGACTTACCGTGGAGAGCTAGTAATGACGCACCAACAGACCTTTGACGGGGGCAATTTGATGAACGCCCTGCGCGCGCTTCTGGCCGGTGTGGCGGCTGTCGCGGTGATCGGTCTGGTCCTGGTGCTGGCGGCTTTCCTGACCATGGCGGCCTTTGTCGTCGCCGGGCTCGCCGCCGTGGGCGCAGCCGGCTATTGGGCCTGGCGCAAGCTGACCAAAGGCGCTCACAAGCGCAATACGGACGAGACCGTGCTGGTCGCGCGTCGCGGTCCGCACGGCTGGACCGTGGATGGGGAAGACCAGCCGCGCGGCGCCTGATCGGTCACATTCTGACAATCATCGTGAGCGACACAGTGCTTGCAGGCTGACGCCGGCTCGCTTAGAGCCGGTTCATGTCTTTACGCCACTTCGCTCTTCTCTTCGGTATCTGTCTGGTCTGGGGCTTCAATTTCGTCGTTGCGAAATGGTCTCTGTCCGGCACGCCGATGCTGGTTGAAGGCTTTGAGGGCAGCCCGCCCTTCTTCTTCGCCTTCCTGCGTTTCTTCCTTCTGTATGCCGTGCTGGGTCCCTGGCTGCGTCCGGTCCCCAAGCGCATGGGCGCGGTGATCGGCGCGGCGCTGACCATGGGCGCGATCCAGTTCGCGCTTTTGTTCGTGGGATTGCGTTACGCGTCGCCCTCCGCCATCGCCATCGTGGTGCAATTGGCGGTGCCGTTCACGACAGTCCTGTCCATCATCTTCCTTCAGGAAAAAGTGCGCTGGGTGCGCGGCTCGGGCATGGCGATCGCGTTTGTGGGCGCGGCGCTTGTGGTGTTCAAGCCTGCCGAATTCTCCTTCACCGCCGGTCTTCTGGCCGGTGTAGGGGCCGCGTTCGCAGCGGCGGCAGGCTCGATCCTTGTGAAGAAAGCGGACATGCCCGCCATGTCGCTTCAGGCCTGGATCGGATTGATTTCCTGGCCGCCCCTGCTGGCGATGACCTTGCTGTTCGAGCGCGACCAGATCGCCGCGTCGCTGGAGGGCGGCTGGCTGTTCGTGGCGTCGCTGGCCTTTACCGTCCTGCTCGTGAACATTTTCGGCCATGGCTCCTTCTATTACCTGCTGCGCCGGTATGACGCCTCGCTGATCGCGCCCATGACGTTGATGGGCCCGCTCATCGGGGTCATCCTTGGCGTGGTGATGCTGGACGATCCCGTGACCTGGCAGCTTATCGTCGGTGGTCTCTTGGCGCTGGCGGGGGTGGGCGTGGTCGCCGCGCGCCGCGCCAAGACGGTCGAGCCGACAACGCCCATGGGGCGGCCGCGATAGGAGCGCGTCATGGATGTAATCAAGCACGCCTCGCCCAATTTCAATGAGCGTCGCCTGCCGCTGTCCATGCTGGTGCTTCATTATACCGGCATGGAGACGGCCGAAGCCGCGATTGCGCGCTTGAGCGACTCCGATGCCGGCGTCAGCGCCCATTATGTGGTCGAGGAAGATGGCCGGATCATCCAGATGGTCGCCGAGGACAGACGCGCCTGGCATGCGGGCAGGGGTGTCTGGCGCGGCTGTGCGGATGTGAACTCGGCCTCGATCGGCATCGAGATCGTCAATGGCGGGCATGATTTCGGCCTGCCCGATTTTCCGCCTGACCAGATCGCGGCGGTGCTGGCGTTGAGCCAGGACATTCTTGCGCGCCATCCCATCGCGGCCTGTGATGTGATCGGCCATTCCGATCTGGCGCCCGATCGCAAGCAGGATCCGGGAGAGAAATTTCCCTGGAAGCATTTTGCCCAGAACGGGGTGGGGCTGTGGCCGGAGCCGGTCCAGCCCACTTTCGCAGCTTCAAAGCCGGGCGATGTGGGGCCTGATGTTCTGAGCCTGCGTCATGCCCTCTCAGAGATCGGCTATGGCGTAGAGGCGGACGGCGCGTATGACGACGCTCTGAAAGCCGTCGTCCTGGCGTTTCAGCGCCGTTTCCGTCCGGAGACGCTGAGCGGGGTGGCGGATGCAGAAACCTGTGCGCTGATCGAGGGGATGCGCGTAAAGGTGACATCTGTCACCTCCCGGGCGTGACGCTTGCAACCTGATCGGTCGGCGCGCGCGGGGCAGTATGGGGATAACTAAGCAAAGGAGCTTTCCCCATGTTGTTGCCCCTGATCGCCGCTCTGGGATCCGTCTCTGTCACCGTCACCACGCCGAATCCGGAAGGCGACATGTATGTGTCGATCTGCTCGCAGGAGACGTTCCTGAGCGGCGGATGTGAGCATGGCCAGTATCGCGCCGCCAGCGCCCATGATGTCTTCGTGTTCGAGGATGTGACGCCGGGCGAATGGGCGGTCCAGGTCTGGCGCGACCCTGAAGGCGACGGTGAGATGCGCACCATGGCGTTCGGCATTCCGGCGGAGCCGGTGACCATCTCCAATGATCCGCCCATGAATTTCGGTCCGCCCCGGTTCAGGGACGCCGCTGTCACGGTGGACGAGAACGGTCTCGAGATCGAACTGTCGATCCGCTGATTGCACGCCTCGCAGTCGCAGAAGACTGGCCGTCGCGCTTGACCGCGGCGGCCTTTTTCGTGATGGGATGGCGCATCAGAGGGCCGGGCGGCCGCTGCTGCGAGAGGGGAAACCCTGCAGGAGAGGAAAGTCCGGGCTCCATGGAGGCAAGGCGCCGGGGAAATCCCGGCGGGCCGGATTTCCGGTTCAGGGACAGCGCCGCAGAAATCAAACCGCCGCATTTCGGTGCGGCAAGGGTGAAACGGTGGGGTAAGAGCCCACCGCCCCGACCGCAAGGAAGGGGGCACGGCAAGCCCCGCCTGGAGCAAGACCGAATAGGGACCCGCGCTGCATTTCGGTGCAGCAGACGCGCCTCCGCGTCGAGGTCCGGGTAGGTTGCTGGAGGCGTCGTGCAAGCGGCGTCCTAGAGGAATGGTCGCCCCCGGTCATCACATGGGATGACATGGGACAGAACCCGGCTTACAGGCCCTCTGATCCTTTATTTCAGGTGTTTATGGTGCGCAAAAGGTTAACGGAACCCCTGATCTGTTCTCAATCTGTTCTTGCTCTTGTGTCCCGCTATACGCGGGATTTTCTGTTTTCATGCGGGAAAACGACCGCTGCAACAGGTTAGAGCCATTGTAACCCATGCTTTCCCATGTTATCCCATAGTTAACCCGCCATGATGGGGTGCGGGTGAGTATGGGGCTAAGCCGGTCATGTTCGTCTCCACGACGACAAACGGAATTGATGCGAAGGGGCGGGTGTCTGTACCCGCCGACTTCCGCGCAACCGTGTCCGGTCAGGGCTTTCCCGGCATCTATGTCTGGCGCTCGTTCAACGGCGCCTTCCTGGAAGGCGGCGGCCAGCGTCTGCTTGAGGATTATTCCGACGCCATCGAGGACATGGATCCGTATGATCCGGCCCGCACCGCGTTCGAGCGTGTGATCTTCGGCGGCGCCAAGGCGCTGAGCTTTGACTCCACCGGCCGCGTCTCCCTGCCCAAGGAATTTCTCGATCATGCCGGCCTGGACAAGCAGGCGGTCTTCATCGGCATGGGCAAAAGGTTCGAGATCTGGGATCCGACCGCCCATGCCGAGCAGCAGGCGGATGATCTGAGCTTTGCACGCGACAACAAGTCTGCGCTGCGCGGGCCGTCCCGGCGTCGGGGAGGCGAGGCATGAGTGATCAGCCGCATATCCCCGTCATGCTCGATGAAGTCCTGACCGGCCTGCAATGCCGTGATGGCGGTCTGTATGTGGACGGCACCTTTGGCGCAGGCGGATATACCCGCGGCATTCTGGGCGCAGCCGACTGCCGGGTGCTCGGGATTGATCGCGATCCGAGCGCGCGTGAAACCGCAGAGCTGATGAAGCCCGCCTATGAGGGGCGTTTCGCATTCGGGTTCGGCCCCTTCTCGATGATGGAAGACATCATTGAAGCGGCTGGCAGCTCGGGCGTGGACGGCGTGGTGCTCGACCTTGGCGTCAGCTCCATGCAGCTCGATCAGGCCGAGCGCGGCTTCTCCTTCCAGAAGGATGGTCCGCTGGACATGCGCATGTCCCAGTCCGGCCCGACGGCGGCGGATGCGGTGAACCATCTCGAAGCCAATGAGCTGGCGGCGATCTTCAAGGTCTATGGCGAGGAGCGCCATGCGCGCCGGGCGGCGAACGCTATCGTGCGCGCCCGCGAGGTCGAGCCGATCACCCGCACGCTGGTTCTGGCCGACATCATCGGCAAGGCGGTCGGCGGCAAGCCGGGTCGCATCCACCCTGCGACGCGCGCCTTTCAGGGGTTGCGCATCTACGTCAATGACGAGCTGGGCGAGCTGGTGCGTGGGCTGCAGGCGGCCGAACGCGTGCTGCGACCAGCCGGGCGTCTGGTGGTCGTCACCTTCCACTCGCTGGAAGACCGTATCGTGAAGACGTTTCTGCGCGAACGCGCCGGCCTCACCGGCGGCGGTTCGCGCCATCAACCGGAAATCCAGCCGGAACGCGAACCCAGCTTCTCGCTGGTCAGCAAGAAGGCCCAGTCCGCCACCGAAGCCGAAGCCGCGGAAAACCCGCGCTCGCGCTCGGCCAAGCTGCGCGCCGCCATTCGGAACGAGCATGCGGCCTGGCCGCGTGAGGATGAAGGGTTTGCAGGCGTGCCGTCCTATCGCCGTCTTGAGGAGTGTGTTCAATGATCCGCATCGTTGAAATCGTCGGCGTCCTGGTCGCCGCCGTTCTGCTCGCCGCGCTTTACGTGGCCAAGTCCGGCACGGCCAATGACCAGGAAAAGCTCGCCCAGCTCCAGGCCGAGCTGGCGCGCGAACGCGGCCGGATCAGCGCGCTCGATGCGGAAATCTCTCATCAGGAAGAGCCCGAGAACCTGCGCCGTCTGGCGCGCGCCTATCTGGGATTTGAGCCGGTGCGCCCCGAGCAGGAGCTGGCCTTTTCCGAGCTGCCGCGCCTGAGCGCAGAGGATGCGCCGGACGGTTTGCGTGATCCGCAGGATGCGATGCCGACCGCACGCGTTTCTTACGCCCAGCCTGGACGTCAGTGATGAAGGTCCTCCGTCGGTTCTCGCGGCGGGTGCGGGTCAGTGATGGCCGTCGCGCAACGCCGCCTGCGCCGGTGGAGACGGCCCCTGCGCGCGCCATGCAGCGCGTGCGGATCGAGAACGGCGCCAACAAGGCCGGGCGCCGCCGTTCCCGCCTGAGCGTGATCGGCCTCGTGCTGAGCGTGGGCTTTGTCATCTCTGCCGGTCGCGCCGTGCAGATCGCCGCCTTTGGCGCGCTCGCCAATGAAGAAGCGGAAGCCGTCGTGGCCGAGGCCGCGCCCGTGCGCCGCGCCTCCATTCTGGACCGGGATGGCGAAATCCTCGCCGCCACGCTCGACTTTCACTCAGTTTACGCTGATCCGCTTTATGTCTGGGACGCCGAAGAGGTGGCGCAGCAGCTCGCCACCGTGCTCACCGATCTCGATGTGGAGCGACTGACCCGGCGGCTGTCGTCCAATTCGCGCTATGTGCCGATTGCGGACGGGCTGAGCCCGCGCGTGCGCCAGGCGATTCATCTTCTGGGCCTGCCGGGCATTTTCTTCGAGGTCGAGCCGGGACGCATCTATCCCAAACAGCGCGTGGCCGCCCATCTGGTGGGCTATGTGGACGGCCAGATGCAGGGCGTCGCCGGCGCCGAGCGCGCCTTTGAGGCCGAATTGTCTGAGGGCGGTCGCCCAGTCAGCCTGTCCATCGACCTGACCGCGCAATATCGGGTGGAAAGCGTGTTGCGTGAGCGCATGGCCGCCCATCAGGCGGCGGGGGCGTCCGCGGTCCTGATGCGCGTCGGCACGGGCGAGATCGTCGCCATGGCGTCCTTGCCCGATTACGACCCCAATCGTTTTGCCGAAGCGACCGCGCCGGGCTCTGATGTGGACCCCTTGTTCAACCAGCCTGTCCAGGGCGTGTACGAGCTGGGCTCGGTCTTCAAGCCGCTGGCGCTCGCCGCGGGGCTGGAGGCGGGAAGCGTTCACATGGATGACGTTTATGACGCCTCCACTCCGGTGCGCATTGGCGGGCACACCATCAATGATTATCGTGGTGAGAACCGCCCGCTGACGGCGCGTGAAATGGTGCTCTATTCCTCCAATATCGCAGCGTCTCGCATGGCGGATGTGGTTGGGGCCGAGGATCTGACGGACTTCTATTCCGATTTGCGCCTGTTCGAGGCGCCGCCGATCGAGCTGATGGAGGCGGCCGGGCCGAACCTGCCGCGCCGCTGGGGGCGTATCCAGACCATGACCGCGTCCTATGGGCACGGCTTCCAGGTCAGCCCGCTGGCGCTGGCGGCGGCGTATTCCGCGCTCGCCAATGGCGGGGTGTACACCCCGCCGACCTTGCGACCAGTCGCGCCGGGCGAAACCGTTGCGGGCGTGCCCGTGATGAGTCCGAACGTGGCGGCGCAGGTTCTGGGCGTGATGCGCGAATACGTGGCCCGCTCGCAAACCGGCTCGGCGGATGTCGACGGGCTGGCCGTGGCGGGCAAGACTGGCACGGCGGAGCGCGTGGTCGGCGGCCAGTACATGGAGCGCAACACCTTCAACACCTTTGTCGCCATATTTCCGTTCGATGATCCGCAATATGTGCTGACTGTGTCCATGGATCGGCCTCAGCCAACCCCGGAAACCCACGGGTTCTCCACGGCGGGCTGGACGGCGATGCCGGCAGCGGGCGAGATCATTCGCTCACTGGCCGGTGTGCTGGACATTGACCGCCATGACGCCGACCCTGAAGCGCAAGTCTCAGTGGTCGCTGAACTGTTTGCTCCCCGTCCGCGACTTGTGGCTCCGTCTGAAGAGCCGGTCGCGCTGGAATATGACGCCGCATCCGAGGACACCCCATGATCCGCACGCTTTCCGACCTTCTGCCCGAGACGCTGAGTGCGCCCAAGGGGGCTGAAGACCTGGAAGTGACCGGGCTGGCGCTCGACAGCCGGAAGGTAAAGCCGGGCGATCTGTTCGCGGCCCTGCCGGGCGTGAAGGTGAACGGGACCCAGTTCATCGACATGGCGGTCGAGAAAGGCGCCGTCTGCGTCCTGGCGCCCAAGGGTGCGCACGCATCGGTGCCGGTGGTCGAGGCCGAGGACCCGGCCGAAGCGCTGTCGGCGATTGCCTCAAATTTCTACCCGCGTCAGCCCGCGACCATTGCGGCCATCACCGGCACCAATGGCAAAAGCTCCACCGTGGAATTCCTGCGCCAGATCTGGGCGTCAACGGGGATCGAGGCGGCGGCGCTGGGCACGCTGGGCGTGACGCTGTCTTCGGGGCGCACCGATGTGGGCTATACGACGCCGGACGCCATCGCCCTGCATCAAAGTCTCGATACGCTGACCGAGGACGGGGTGACGCATCTGGCGATGGAGGCCTCTTCTCACGGGCTCAAGCAGCGTCGCATGGACGGGGTGCGCCTGTCCTTGGTGGGCTTTACCAACCTCACCCAGGACCATCTCGACTATCACCCTGACTTTGAGGACTATTTCGCGTCCAAGATGCGGTTGTTCTCGGCGCTGGCCCCGATGGGTGCGCCCGCCGTCATCAACATGGATTCCGACTGGTCCCAGCGCGTCGCCCAGGCGGCGCAATCGGCCGGGCTGTCGCCAGTCGAGATCGGTTGGCGCGGCCGGGACCTGACCGTGCATGAAATCACCCCCCATCCGGCCAGCCAGATGGTGCGCTTCAGCTGGAAGGGTGAGGAGCGGGAGGTCGACCTGCCGCTGATCGGCGAATTTCAGGCCGCGAACGCTCTGGGGGCGGCGGCCATGGCCATCGCCAGCGGGGTGTCTCCGGACGCGGCGTTCGAGGCGATGGCTCGGCTCAAGGGCGTGGCGGGACGTTTGCAGACGGTGGGCACAACGAAAGACGGCGCTCCGGTTCTGCTTGACTATGCGCACACGCCGGACGGGCTCGACAAATTGCTGCGCGCAGCGCGCCCACACACTCAGGGCCGGATCATTCTGGTGTTTGGCGCGGGCGGGGACCGGGACGCCACCAAGCGCGCGCCCATGGGGGAAATCGCGGCGCGATTGTCCGATGTCGCCATCGTCACTGATGACAATCCGCGTACCGAAGACCCGGCGAGCATTCGCCAGACGATCATGGCGGCCTGCCCGCAGGCGCGCGAGATCGGTGATCGTGAAGCCGCCATCCTGGCCGGCATCGAGATGCTGGAAGCCGGCGATGTTCTGCTGATCGCTGGCAAGGGCCATGAAACCGGGCAGATACTGGCGGATCGCGTCATTCCCTTTGACGAGACGGCCATCGTCACCCGTATCCTCAAGGAGCTGGGGGGCGAGGCATGAGCGAGCCGCTCTGGACCGCTAAAGACGCTGCCGAGGCATCCCAGGGGCGCCTGACCGAAGGCGGCTGGGCGGCGACCGGTGTCTCCATTGATACGCGCACGCTGGAGCCGGGCGATCTGTTCGTGGCGCTGACGGATCGACGTGACGGGCATGACTTCGCCGAGGCGGCGCTGGAAAAAGGCGCTGCGGCGGTGCTGGTGTCCAGAGCCGATGCATGCACCGGCCCCCGCCTTGTGGTGGATGACGTGCTTGAAGGGCTGATGGCTCTGGGCGAAGGCGCACGTCGCCGCTCGGACGCGGTCCGGGTGGGCGTGACGGGCTCGGTCGGCAAGACCAGTGTAAAAGAGGCGCTGGCCGTCGTGTTCCGCAAGGCCGGGCCCGCGCATTGGAGCGAGAAGAGCTATAACAATCACTGGGGCGTGCCCCTGACGCTGGCGCGCATGCCGCAATCGACCCGTCATGCCGTGTTCGAAATGGGCATGAATCACAAGGGCGAGATTTCCGAACTGACCCGCATGGTGCGTCCGCATGTGGCGATGATCACCAAGATTGCGCCCGCCCATCTTGAGAATCTGGGCTCCATGGAAGCCATCGCCGACGCCAAGGCCGAAATCTTTGAAGGGCTTGAGGCGGACGGCGTCGCCGTGATCCCGGCGGATGACGAGTTCGCGCCGCGCCTGATGCAGGCTGTTCAGAGCTCGGGCGCCGGATTCATGCTCGATTTCGGTCTTACTCCGGGCGCCGCGGTGCGCATCCTGTCCTATGACGAAGGACCGGATGGAGGCGTGGGTCGCATGGATGTGATGGGCAAGCCGATGGATTTCCGCCTGCGCCTGCCCGGCGCACACCAGGCGGTGAATGCGGCGGGCGTCGTGGCTGCAGCGCTCGGGGCGGGCGTTGATCCGGACCTGGCGCTGGATGCCCTGTCCGAACTCAAGCCCACGGCGGGACGTGGTGTGGCCTTTTACGCCCAGCTGTCCAACAAGCGCGTCATCGAGGTGGTCGATGAGAGCTATAACGCCAATCCGGCCTCGATGCGGGCGGCCTTCGGCGCGCTCAAGCTGCGCAAACCCTCAGGCGAGGGGCGAAAGATCGCCGTCATCGGCGAGATGCTGGAATTGGGTCCGGACAGTCATGCCCTGCATGCCGCCCTGGCAGAACCGCTGGTCGAGGCGGGCGTGGAGCATGTCATTGGCGTGGGCGACGGCGCCCGGGCGCTGATGGATGCGCTGCCGTCGGACCGACGCGCCGCCTGGTGCGAGCGTGCGGACGCTGCAGTTGAAACCCTCGGCGAACTGGCGCGGGATGGCGATGTGGTCCTTGTTAAGGGATCAAACGCTTCTGGTGTTCATAAACTAGTGTCATCGCTGCGCGACAAAGCCAAACCTGCCTCCGCCTAAAGGGCCGACTCGATCATGCTTTATCTTCTGCTGTCTCCGTTCGCAGACCAGTTCCAGGCCCTTAACCTGATCAATTATCTGACGTTTCGGACTGGGGCGGCGATGATGACCGCCTTCATCCTGGCGCTCGCCATCGGCAATCCTTTCATCGGCTGGCTGCGCACCAAGGGCTCTCAACCGATTCGCACCGATGGTCCGGAAAGCCATATCGTGGCCAAGGCGGGCACGCCTACCATGGGCGGCTTCATCATCCTCGCCGGCATTCTGGCGGGGACGCTGATCTGGGGCGATATCTCCAACCCGTATCTATGGGTGGTGATCTTCGTCACCGCCGGGTTCGGCGGCATCGGCTTTATTGATGACTGGCGCAAGGTCACCCAGAAATCCACCGAAGGCCTGTCGGGCAAGGGCAAGCTGATCTTGCAATTCGCCATCGCGGCCGTGGCGGTCGTGGCGATGGTCTATCTGCTCGATACCGCGCCGGACACGCCGGACAATTTCGCGACCTCTGTGGCGATGCCCTTCTTCAAGGATCTCATGATCCCGCTCAGCTATGCCTTCTACCTGTTCGGCATGGTGGTGATCGTGGGCGCGTCCAATGCGGTGAACCTGACCGATGGCCTTGATGGCCTGGCGATCGTGCCGGTGATGATCGCGGCGGCGAGCTTCGGTTTCATCGCCTATTTCGTCGGCTCCTCGGTTTATTCCGAATACCTGTTCCTGAATTTCACGCCCGGCACCGGCGAACTGGCCGTGATCTGCGGGGCGATGATCGGGGCCGGTTTGGGCTTCCTGTGGTACAATGCGCCGCCCGCCATGGTTTTCATGGGCGATACCGGCTCGCTGTCGCTGGGCGGTGCGATCGGAACCATCGCCGTGGCGGTCAAGCACGAGATCGTGCTCGTGATCATTGGCGGCCTGTTCGTGCTCGAAGCGGTGTCGGTCATGGTCCAGGTGGCGAGCTTCAAGCTCACGGGCAAGCGCGTCTTCCGCATGGCGCCGATCCACCACCATTTCGAGAAACTGGGCTGGGCGGAATCCACCATTGTGGTGCGGTTCTGGATCATCGCCTTTGTGCTGGCCCTGATCGGCCTGTCGACCCTGAAACTGCGCTAGGCGCGTCGGGCCGGGCTGAGCCGGCGAGGCGCTGTCGAACTAGGAAGAGCCCATGAGCACCCGTCGCAAGGCCGGATTGTGGAGCGGACTGGACCGCCCGATCCTGGTCATCGTGATCTTTCTGATGACGATCGGGATTGTTCTGGCCTTCGCCGCCAGCCCGGCGGCGGTTGAACGCTCATCCTGGGTCGATGACCCGTTCTATTACCTGTATCGCCAGCTCTTCTTTGTCGGGGCGGGACTCGCCATCCTGGCCTTCACCTCGGCCTTGTCGGTGACGGGCGTCAGGCGCTTTGCCGGCCTGGCGCTGCTGGCGTCGCTGATCGCGCTGGTGCTGGTTCTGGTGATGGGCGCGGATGTGAAGGGCGCAACGCGCTGGATCCGCTTGGGTTCTTTCTCGCTTCAGCCGTCCGAATTTCTCAAGCCTGCTTTCGTGGTCATCGCCGCCTGGCTGTTCTCCGAAGAGGATCGCGGCGCGCCCGTGCCCGGGCGACTGGTGGCGTTCGGTTTTTACGGGGTGTCGGTCGTCCTGTTGATGCTGCAGCCCGATTTTGGCCAGACCGTACTGATCTCGCTGGTCTTCGGCGCACTGTTGTGGGCAGGCGGTTTGTCCTGGCTTCACACGACGGTTCTGGGCGCGCTGGCGCTGGTGGGCGGCGGCGGCGCCTATATCGCCTTGCCGCATGTGCGCGATCGCATTCTCGATTTTCTAGGCCCGGGCGGCGGACGCACCCAGACCGAAACCGCGCTGGACGCCATGTCGCGCGGCGGCGTCTGGGGCGCCGGGCCGGGCGAGGGGCAGGTGAAACACCTCTTGCCAGAAGCGCATACCGATTTCGTGTTTTCCGTGGCGGCGGAAGAGTATGGCCTGATCGCCTCGCTGGCGATCATCGGGCTCTATGCGCTGCTGTTTGCGCGCGCCTGGATGCTGGGGCTGCGTCTGACCGATCCCTTCGCCCAGCTGGCCACGTCGGGTCTGGCGCTGCTCTTTGCACTGCAGGCGCTTGTGAATATCGGGGTGAATCTCGATATCGCCCCGCCCACCGGCATGACCTTGCCCTTCATCTCTTACGGGGGATCGTCCATGCTGGCCCTGTGTTTCTCAGCGGGCCTGCTGCTGGCGCTGACCCGCCGCCGCCCCGGCGCCTATGCGCCTCATGCCCGTCAGGGAGAATTGTCCGCGTGACCCCCAAACGTTTGCTCATCGCCGCTGGTGGTACGGGCGGCCACATGTTTCCGGCGCGCGCCGCCGCTGATGCGCTGATGGCGCGCGGCTGGTCGGTGAAGCTTGTCACTGATGCGCGCGGGGCGCGCCACGCCACGGATTTCCCCGGCGAGCCGGTCAGCGAGATCGAGGCGTCGAGCCCTTTCGCCAAGAACCCGGTGAAAATGGCCCAGTCCATGGTCAAGCTCGGCCGCGGCGTGTTCCAGGCGCGCAAGATCATGGCGGACTTCAAACCCCATGTGGTGGCCGGGTTTGGCGGCTACCCCGCCTTTCCGGTGCTGACCGCCGCCTGGATGGCGTCGGTCCCGCGCGTCATTCATGAACAGAACGCCGTGCTGGGGCGGGTGAACCGCTTGTTCGCCGGCTCTGTGGTCAGCGTGGCGTCGGGCTTTACGCGATTGGACAAGATGCCCGATCAGGCCGTTCACGCGGTCACCGGCAATCCTGTCCGCGCCCATGTCCTGGCGGCCCGAGAGGTGGAGTACGCTCCGCCTGAACCTGATGGCGAGATCCGGCTGCTGGTGCTGGGCGGATCGCTGGGGGCGCGGATCCTGTCAGAGACCGTTCCGCGCGCGATCGCGCAGCTGCCCGAAGCCTTGCGCTGGCGGCTGAAAGTGGTCCAGCAGACGCGCGAGGAGAGCCTTGATAGCGCGCGTCAGATCTACACCGATGCGGGGGTGAAGGCCGAGCTGAGCCCGTTCTTCCGCGATATGGGGCGGCTGTATGCCGAAACCCATCTGGTGATTTCCCGCTCAGGCGCGTCGTCCGTGTCCGAAATCGCCGCCATTGGCCGTCCCGCCCTGTTCGTGCCGCTGGCCATCGCAATGGATGATCACCAGACGGCGAACGCCCAGGGCCTCGTCCGGGCGGGCGCGGCGGAGATGATCGCCGAGGCGGACTTCACCGTTGATCACCTGCGGGCGCGCCTTGAAACGCTGCTGTCGGACGGCGAAGCTCTGGACGCGCGTGCGCGCCTGGCCCGCAAGGAGGGCCGTCCGGACGCCCATGAGCGTCTTGCTGACCTGATTGTACAAGCTGCGGAGCCGAAACTCTGATGCCGCCTATTGATCTCGCCGCCTCCGTTGGTCCCGTTCATTTCGTCGGCATTGGCGGCATCGGCATGAGCGGCATCGCCGAAGTCATGCTCACGCTCGGCTACAAGGTCACGGGCTCGGACATCAAGGACAGCGCCAATGTCCAGCGCCTGCGCGAGAAGGGCGCGGTCGTTCATATCGGTCATGCCGCCGAGAATGTAGAAGGCGCGGGCGCGCTGGTCGTTTCCAGCGCCGTGAAGCCGGATAATCCTGAACTCGTCGCCGCGCGCGCCAAACGCACCCCGGTGGTGCGCCGGGCCGAGATGCTGGCGGAGCTGATGCGTCTCAAGCACGCGGTCGCGGTTGCGGGCACCCATGGCAAGACCACCACGACCTCGCTCGTGGCCTGCCTGATGGATGCGGCGGGGTTTGATCCGACGGTGATCAATGGCGGGATCATTTCCGCCTATGGCTCGAACGCCAAGATCGGCGAGGGCGACTGGATGGTCGTCGAGGCTGATGAAAGCGACGGCTCCTTCCTCAAGCTGCGCGGATCGGTGGGGATCATCACCAATATCGACCCCGAGCACATGGAGCATTACGGCTCGTTCGACGCCTTGCGCGACGCCTTTGCCCAGTTTGTCGAGAACCTGCCGTTTTACGGCTTTGCGGTGATGTGCATCGACCATCCCGAAGTGCAGGCGCTGGCCGCGCGGATCGAGGATCGCCGGGTCATCACCTATGGCTTCTCACCGCAAGCGGATGTGCGCCTGTCCAATCTGGTGATGGATGAAACCGGCGGGCATTTCGATCTGACCTTCCAGCCGCGCGGGACCGAGCCGGTCACCTGGGCAGGCCTGAGCCTGCCGATGATGGGCGAGCACAATGTGCTCAATGCGGCGGGCGCGCTGGCGGTGGTCCAGGCGCTCGGCGGCGGCGAGGAGGAAGCGCGCACCGCGCTGTCAGGCTTCACCGGCGTCAAGCGCCGCTTCACCATCACGGGGCAGGCGCATGGGGTGACGGTGGTGGACGATTACGGTCACCATCCGGTCGAGATCACGGCAGTCCTCAAGGCTGCGCGTCAGCGCGTCGGCGCAGGCCGGGTTCACGCCGTGGTTCAGCCCCATCGCTATTCGCGCCTGCATGACCTGTTCGAGGATTTCTGCACCTGCTTCAACGACGCCGACAGCGTCTGGGTGACGCCGGTCTATGCGGCTGGCGAAGCCCCGATCGACGGCGCCAGCCAGGAATCGCTGGTGGCGGGTCTGTTGCGTCACGGCCATCGCAGCCCCAACGCCACGACCCGGGAAACCCTTCCGGAAGACCTCAAATCGGTCATGCAGCCGGGTGACCTGATCGTGTGCCTGGGCGCGGGCGACATCACCGCCTGGGCGGCGGAGCTGCCCGCGCGTCTGGAGGCGTGAGCATGGGCTGGCCGTCCCTTCTCGATCGTCTGCCCCAAGTGCGCGGCAAGCTGATCGAGAATGCGTCCCTTTCCGATATCACCTGGCTGCGCGTGGGCGGTCCGGCCCAGGTCCTCTTCCTGCCCGCGGACGCCGCGGATCTGGCGCGTTTTCTGGCCGAAACCCCGCGTGATATCGACGTGCGGGTGCTGGGCGCCGGCTCCAATACGCTGGTGCGCGACGGTGGCTTGCCCGGCGTGACGGTCAAGCTGACGCCCGCTTTTGGCAAGGTCGAGGCGCTGGAAAACAATCGTATACGGGCTGGCGCGGCGGCGCTGGACAAGATGGTCGCCAAGGCGGCGGCGAAGGCCGGGGTCGCCGGGCTGGAATTCTATGTGGGCGTGCCCGGCGCCATTGGCGGCGCCCTGCGCATGAATGCCGGGTGCTACGGAACCGAAACAAAGGATGTGCTGGTCGAAGCGGTGGCGCTGGATCGGACCGGCCGACGCATCATCGCCCCGGTCGAAGAATTGGGATACGCCTACCGCCACTCCCAAGCGCCGGACGACTGGATCTTCATCGAGGCGGTCTTTCAGGGCGAGGCGGATGAGCCCGCTGCCGTCACTGAACGCATGAACGCCATTACCGAGCGCCGCGAGGCGAGCCAGCCCATTCGCGAGAAAACGTCCGGCTCCACCTTCAAGAACCCGGACCCCGAAACATCCGGCGGGCGCTCGGCCTGGCAGCTCGTGGATGCGGCGGGCTGGCGCGGCAAACCGATTGGCGGCGCGCGCTTTTCCGAACAGCATTGCAACTTCCTGATCAATGACGGCACGGCGACCGCCAGCGATCTTGAAACCCTGGGCGAAACCGTCAGGGCGGAAGTGAAGGCGCAGTTCGGGGTTGATCTGCATTGGGAAGTCAAACGGATCGGAGAGCCCGAATGAGCAAGCTGGTGGCGGTTCTGCTGGGCGGGCGCAGCCCGGAGCGCGAGGTCTCGCTCGTCTCGGGCAAGAAGGTGGTCGAAGCGCTTGAGGGCAAAGGCTATGCGGTTGCGCCGGTGGATCCGTTGGACCGCGACTGGATCGCCCAGCTGCAGGGCATCAAGCCCGATGTCGTGTTCAATGCGCTCCATGGCGATTGGGGCGAGGATGGCCGGGTGCAGGGCGTGCTCGATTATCTGGGCTATGCCTACACCCATTCCGGCGTTGCGGCGTCCGCGCTCGCCATGGACAAGCAGCGCGCCAAGGCGGTGCTGCGCGAGGCGGGCATTCTGTGTCCTGAAGGCCAGCTGATCAGCCGGTTCGACGCCGCACGTGACCATGTGATGAAGCCGCCCTATGTGGCCAAGCCCAACGCTCAGGGCAGCTCGGTCGGTGTGGTGATTGTGCCTGAAGGCGCCAACCAGCCGCCCGCCATTCTGGGCTCGGAAGACTGGCCCTATGATGACGAGGTCCTGATCGAGCGCTTCGTGCCGGGACGCGAGCTGACGGTCGCCGTCATGGACGACAAGCCGCTGACCGTGACCGAGATCGTGCCCAAGACCGCGTTTTATGATTACGACGCGAAATATTCAGATGGCGGGTCGGTGCATCAGCTGCCCGCAGACGTGCCGCAAGCCGTTTTCGATCAGTGCATGCAAGAAGCCCTGAAGGCCCACAAGGTGCTGGGCTGTCGCGGGCTGACCCGGTCCGATTTCCGGTATGATCCGGAATCGAACAGCGTGTGGTTACTCGAAATTAACACCCAACCCGGCATGACTCCTACATCCCTTGCGCCCGAACAGGCGGCGCACTGCGGCATCGGTTTTCCCGAGCTCGTAGCGTGGATGGTGGAGAATGCGGCGTGTCCAAACTGAAGGCCGCCGGCGCTCGAGACACATCGAAAGCCCGGCGTAAGTCAAAGACAGCCCCCAAAGCGGCGGGCGGGCGCAAGCTGTCCAACTGGGCGGCGGCGCAATGGCGTGCTGCGCGTTACCGCGCGGGCTATGCCTTCAAGCTGATTCTTACCGTTTGCGGCGTCCTTTTGGCGGGCACGGTCGTGATCTTGACCGTCTTCGGCCAGATCGATGATGTGGGCGGGATGATGGCCGGGCGGGCCGAACGCGAGCTGGAACAGGCCGGCTATACGCTCGATTGGCTGGATGTGGCCGGGGCCGAGCGCACCGGAGTTGAAGAAATCGCCATGGCCGTGGGCGCCGCCCCCGGTCTCGGCCTGAGCCGGGTGGATCTCGTGGCGGCGCGGGAGTCGATCCAGTCGCTGAGCTGGGTGAAGTCCGCCGAAGTGCTGCGCCTGTGGCCGGACCGGATTGCGGTGTTGATAGAAGAGCGACAGCCTTATGCGGTGTGGCAGATCAATCAGACCCATCATGTGATTGATCCCGATGGCTATGTCATCGATGCGGCGGACCCGCGTGACTTTCTGGACCTGCCCCGTGTGGTGGGCGAGGACGCCAACCGCGAGGCCGGCGCCGTGATCGCGCTTCTGGCCCTGCATCCTGAGATACGCGATCGCGTCACCAACGCCATCCGCGTGGGTGAGCGGCGCTGGAATCTGCGGCTTCAGAGCGGCGGCGATGTGCTGCTGCCCGAGGATGATCCCGCGAGTGCGCTGGCGCTTCTGGCGGCCATGCATGAAGAGCGCGGCGTGCTCGATTACGAAGCGCAGATCTTTGATCTGCGAAATGCCGGTGAAATGGTCATGCGCCCCTGGCCGGACCGGGCGGCGGAACGCGCAGGGCGAGGGGCTTAAGCGATGGGTGCGATGGGGTTTTTCAAGTCTGCGGGCGCATCGAGCGCCAACACGCCGCCGCGCAAGGCGGGTGTGTTCGCCGCGCTTGATATCGGCGCTTCCAAGACCGTGTGTTTCATCGCCAAGACCGAAGAGACTCTGGCGGGTCTGCGTCCGCGTGTCATTGGCGTGGGGCATCAGTCCACCCGCGGCGTGCGCGCCGGTCAGGTGGTCGATGTCACCCTGGCGGTGGACAGCATCCGCGCCGCGGTGGAAAACGCTGAGCGCATGGCCGGCCATACAGTGAGTGAGGTCTATCTGGCCGCCTCCGCAGGCGCGCCCTCCAGCGCCCGCATCTCGGTGGAAATGGATCTGGCGGCCCGTGAGGTCACAGACCGCGACTTGCGTCGCATCCTCGCCGAAGCGCTGCGTCGCCACCATGAACAACGCCGCGTGCTGCTGCATGCCTTGCCCTTGTCCTGGCGCGTGGACGGCCATCGCGGCGTGAAGGATCCGCGCGGCATGTTCGGGGAAAGCCTGGGCGTGGACCTGCACCTGGTCAGCGCCGCTTCGGATCCGCTTCAGAACCTTGTTTCCTGCGTCGAGCGCTGCCAGCTCACCGTGGCCGGTGTGGCGGCGACCCCTTATGTGTCCGGCATTGCCGCTCTGGCGCCGGATGAGCGCGATCTGGGCGCCATGCTGATCGATATGGGCGCGCACACCACGACTGTGGCGGTCTTCAATGAAGGCGCGCTGCAGCATGTGGACGGCGTTCCCGTGGGCGGCGCCCATGTCACCAATGACATCGCCCGCGGCTTGTCCACGCCGCTCAATGCGGCGGAGCGAATCAAGGCGCTGCATGGCTGCGCGCTCGACAGCCCCGATGACGACCAGATCATGATCGAGACACCGCCCGTGGCCGGGTCCGGCGTGCAGACGATGAACCAGCAGCCCAAGGCGCTGCTGAACGCCATCATCCGTCCACGCCTTGAAGAGGTGTTCGAGATGGTGCGCGACCGGCTGGATGCCGCGGGCGCGGCCAGCGCGTCCGGACGCTCGGTCGTACTCACCGGCGGCGCAGCGCAATTGCCCGGCGCGACCCAGTTGGCCGGCCGGGTGCTGGGAAAGCAGGTGCGCCTGGGACGGCCCGACACGCTGGCCGGGCTGGGCGATGCGGTCAGCGGTCCGGGCTTCAGTGCGGCGGCGGGATTGTTGCTGCGTTGCGTGCAGGGCCCGTCCGAAGCCATTTCCGGTCCGCCCCGCTTTGACCAGGGGCCGGCCCGCATTCGCGAGCACAGCGCGGGCGAGGGCGGCATGAAGGCGGTCTGGCGCTGGTTCGCGGAAAGTTTCTAGACTCTGAATACGGACTCAGGGTCCTGTTATTGTATGCGAAAAAAGGTTTGCTCCGCGTGGAGTAACTTAACGCTCGATTAAACAAGCAAGCGCAGTCTCACGGGGTGATTCGTTAACCCTGCCGCCCCACGGAGACCTGCCATGCCCTTGAACCTTTCCGCGCCAGAAACCACCGAGCTGAAACCACGCATCCTCGTGTGTGGGGTCGGCGGCGCCGGGGGCAACGCCGTAAACAACATGATCGACGCCCAGCTTGAGGGCGTGGACTTTGTGGTCGCCAACACGGACGCCCAGGCGCTGCAACGCGCGCGCACCGATCGCCGCATCCAGATGGGCGCCGGGATCACCGAGGGTCTGGGCGCTGGGGCGCGTCCGGAAGTGGGTGAACAGTCTGCGGAAGATTCCCTGGCCGAAATCCAGGAGCACCTGCAGGGCGCGCACATGGTGTTCATCACCGCCGGCATGGGCGGCGGCACCGGCACCGGCGCAGCGCCCGTGATCGCGCGCGCGGCGCGCGAGCAGGGCATCCTGACCGTCGGCGTGGTGACCAAGCCTTTCCATTTCGAAGGCACGCGCCGCATGCGGCTCGCCGAATCCGGCATTGAGCGCCTGCAGGAGCATGTCGACACCCTGATCATCATTCCGAACCAGAATCTGTTCCGGATCGCCACCGAGAAGACGACCTTCGCGGAAGCCTTCGGCATGGCGGACCAGGTGCTGCATTCGGGCGTGCGCGGCATTACCGACCTGATGGTCATGCCGGGCCTGATCAATCTCGACTTCGCCGATGTGCGCACGGTGATGAACGAGATGGGCAAGGCCATGATGGGCACCGGCGAATCCAGCGGCGAGAAGCGCGCTGTCGAGGCCGCCCACAACGCCATCAACAATCCGCTGCTCGACGATGTGTCGATGAAGGGCGCCAAGGGCGTGCTCATCAACATCACCGGCGGCATGGACATGACGCTGTATGAAGTCGACGAAGCGGCGAACGAGATCCGCAACGAGGTTGATCCGGACGCCAACATCATTGTCGGCTCCACCTTCGATCCTGAACTGGACGGCGTGATCCGCGTTTCGGTCGTGGCCACGGGCATTGACGCCGAGCTCAACGAGCTCAACGACCCGCGTCGCCGTCAGGGCTCCGAGCCGGTCGCGCCGGTCTGGAAAGGCCGTGAGACCCGCCCCCAGCGTCAGGCTGAGCCGCTGGTGCGTCGCGCCTCTGATGCGGTCGCGGTCAACGAGACCCCGCGCGCTGAAGCCCAGTCGGCTCCGCAAGCCTCCGCCGCCCAGCATGGCGCGGACACGGTGAACTCGCCCGATTCCTTCACCGGCGGTCAGCCGGTGCATCCGGTGGCCAAGCCGGCGGTTGTCGAAACGCGCGAGCGCCTTGAGCGTGAAATGACCCCTCAGGCCGAGCCGCAGGCGCATATGCAGCACCATCAGCCGGTCGAGGTTCAGCCCCAGCAACCCCAGCAACCGGCCCAGCCGGCCAAGGCCGAAGACAACCAGCCTGCGCGTGAACCGCGCCGGGGTCTGTCGCTCTTTGGTCGTCGCAAGTCCGCGCCGGTCGAAAACAAGGCGCCGGCCCAGCCCGAGCGTCCCTCTGTGGTCCGTCCGGTCGAGTCTGCACCGCGTCCGAGCCAGCCCTCCGGCGACCTGTTTGGTGAGGATCTGGACGAGAACGAGCTGGAAATCCCGGCCTTCCTGCGCCGCCAGGCCAACTAGGCCCTAGCGCTAAAGTCCTGAAATCGCGTCGCTCTGTTAATCCAGAGCGGCGCGATTTTTTATGTGCGCCCCATTTCGTAACACGGTGCAACAATCCTTTAATTGCGGGATGCATCACGGTTCGTAGTGTGCAGGGCGAGGGGCGTAGTCCGTTAAGCATCTTCATGCGCAACGGGCTCATGGATTGACGAAAGACTGGATTGGGCTTGCTTCATGATTGAACGCGCAACATTGGCGGCGCCGGCGGTTTGCGCCGGTATCGGTCTGCACACCGGAGCCCGTGTCCGCATGGCGATGAAGCCGGCTCCGCTGGGGGCCGGCATTGTCTTTGAGCGCACCGATCTGGATCTTGCCGATTGTCTTGTTCCGGCGCGTCGCGAGTTCGTGCGTTCGACCGATCTGGGCACCACCTTGGTTAATGACGCCGGCGCATCAGTTGCGACGGTGGAGCATTTGATGGCGGCGCTGGCCGGTCTGGGCCTTGATGATCTGATCATCGAGCTGGATGGCCCCGAAGTGCCGGCCATGGACGGCTCGTCCGCGCCGTTCGTCGATCTGATCCTGCATGCCGGGCTGAAAACCCGCCCCGCGCCGCGCAAGGCGCTGCAGGTGCTCAAGCCGGTCGAGGTCGAGGATGGCTCGCGCCATGCCGTCTTCCTGCCGGCCCTGCGTCCGAGCATCGATGTGGAAATCGATTTTGATGATCCCGCAATCGGTCGCCAGCATTTCGCGTTCGAGGTCAGCCGTCGGAGCTTTCAGGATCTGGTGGCGCCGGCGCGCACCTTCGGCTTCCGCCGTGAATTCAGCGCGCTCTTGAAAGCCGGTCTGGCGCGCGGCGGTTCCATGGAGAACGCCGTGGTCGTCGATGATGACGGCGTCGCCAATCCCGAAGGGCTGCGCTTTGCGGACGAGTTCGTCCGTCACAAGGCGCTGGACGCTCTGGGGGATCTGTATCTGCTGGGCGCACCGATTCTCGGGCTCTACAAGGCGCACCGTCCCGGTCACGGCCTGAACGCCAAGGCTCTGGCGGCTCTGCTGGCGGATGAAAGCGCCTGGCGCTGGACGTCCATGAGCGACAGCACGGTGCAGAGCGAACGTCTCGTTCACTCCTGATTTTCCCGTCAAAAGCCGATCTTATTCACACTCGGCCTGATAGGGTGCTTTTGCCCGCGCCCGCGATGGGTTAAACCATTCTCAATACCTAAGAGTCCGCTACGTCCCGAACCTCCGGGGCATGCGGTCGCCGGCTTGAGGGCGTACGTCCATGAAGACTGTTCTGCGTGTTGCTGTTCTGGGCGCCGTCGCCTTGTCCCTGACCGCCTGTGCGTCACGGGATCGCGAGGAACTGGCCTATATCGAACAGCCGGTCGAGACGCTCTATGCTGAAGGCTTCGAGAAGATGCAGCGTCGTCGCTATGACGAAGCCGCCGCCTATTTCGATGAAGTGGAACGCCAGCACCCGTTCTCTGAATGGGCGCGTCGCTCCATGCTGATGGCCGCGTACGCCAATTATCGTCAGTCCCAGTACGACGAGGCGATTTCCGATGCGCAGCGCTTCATCGCCCTGCATCCGGGCAACGCCAGCGCGCCCTATGCCTATTACCTGATCGCGCTGAGCTATTATGAGCGCATCTATGATGTGGGCCGGGACCAGTCCACCACCCAGCAGGCGCTGCAGGCGCTGGAGCAGGTGGTGCGCCGTTATCCCGACACGCCTTATGCCCAGGATGCGCGCCTGAAAATGGACATGACGCGCGACCACCTGGCCGGCAAGGAAATGAGCGTTGGCCGCTGGTATCTGCGCAATGGCTATCATCTGGCGGCGATCAACCGCTTCCAGAACGTCATCCGCGATTACGAGACCACCTCCCACACGCCTGAAGCACTGCACCGTCTGGTGGAAGCCTATGTCAGCCTGGGGGTGGACGAGGAAGCGCGCCAGATCGCGTCCGTGCTGGGATACAACTTCCCCGGCTCGGAATGGTATGAAGACAGCTATGATCTTCTCACCGCGCGCGGCATCGCCGTGCCGGGATCGGAAGATCTCGAGCGTGAACCGTCCCTGCTGCGGCGCGCCCTCGACCGCGTCTTCGGCTAAGCTAGACCCAAGTTGCGAACCTGAATGCTGGCTTCGCTCTCCATCCGCGACATCGTCCTGATCGACGCGCTCGATCTGACGTTCGACGCTGGTCTGTCCGCGCTGACGGGTGAAACCGGCGCGGGCAAATCCATTCTTCTGGGCGCCCTGGGCCTGGCCTGCGGCGAGCGCGCCGAACGGGCTCAGGTGCGCGCCGGCGCCGACAAGGCCGTCGCCACCGCATTGTTCGAACCGCCCGTTGATCACCCGGTCTATGACTTGCTCGATGAAGCTGGCGTCATGGTGGAGCCGGGCGAAGCCGTGATCCTGCGCCGCACCCTGACGGCTGATGGCCGTTCCCGCGCCCATGTGAATGATCAGCCCGCCAGTGTCGGTCTTCTGGCCAGGCTCGGTGAGGTGCTGGTGGAGATCCATGGCCAGCACGACGGTCGCGGCTTGATGAATCCGAAAAGTCATCGCGGCTTGCTGGACGCCTATGCGGATGCCGATGACGAGTTGAAGGCAGTGAAAACCGCCTGGACAGCGCTGAGAGACGCGCGCAACACGCTTGATGAGCTGACCGATGCCCGCGACAAGGCGGCCAATGAAGAGGCCTTCCTGCGCGATAGCGTGGAAGAGCTCGAAGCGCTCAACCCGCAAGCGGGCGAAGAGGACGGCCTGGCCGCCGAGCGCAAATTCCTCCAGCAGGCCGAATCCGCCCTGGCCGAGCTCAATGACGCCATGGATGCGGTCGGGGGTGGCGATGGTCTGTCCACACGTTTGAACACGGCCCTGCGTGGCCTGGAGCGTGTCCGGGCTGCTTTGGAAGACACCGAAGGCGGTGAGGGCGAGGCGGGCGCCGCCCATACTGCGGTTGAACGCGCCGCTGGGGCGCTGGATCGGGCGCTCATCGAATTCAATGAAGCCGAGGACGCCTTGTCTGAAGCGGCGGCCCGCTTTGATGTGGAGCCAGGCCGGCTTAACGAGGTGGAGGAACGGCTGTTCGCCCTGCGTGGCGCAGCGCGCAAGCATAATGTCGAGGTGGATGAACTGGCGGAGTTGCGGGATCGTCTCGCCAGCCGACTCGACATGATCGAACACGCCGATGACCGTCTGAAGGAAGCCGAAGGCGCCTTGAAGGCGGCCGAGGCGGACTATGGCCGCGCCGCCAAGGCGTTGACGGCCAAGCGCAGCAAAGCCGGCGACGCCCTCGCCAAGGCGGTGGAGGCTGAACTGGCGCCGCTGAAAATGGACAAGGCGCGCTTCCGGGTCCGTGTGGAGACCGATGAGGACAAGCCCGGCGCGTCCGGCTGGGACAAAATTGCGTTTGAAGTCGCCACCAATCCCGGCGCGCCGTTCGGGCCGCTCGACAAGATCGCCTCGGGCGGTGAGCTGTCGCGTTTCGCCCTGGCGCTCAAAGTCTGCCTTGTGGGTGAGGACGCCCGCACCATGGTGTTTGACGAAGTGGACCAGGGCGTGGGCGGCGCGGTGGCGGATGCCGTCGGGTCGCGCTTGAAACGTCTGGCGCAGACCGGTCAGGCGCTGGTGGTCACCCACAGCCCGCAAGTGGCCGCGCGCGCCGACGCGCACTATCGTATCGAGAAGGCGGAGCAGGGCGAGAGCATGCGCACGACCGTGCGTCGACTCGCGGACGCTGACCGCCGCGAAGAGATCGCCCGCATGTTGTCGGGTGCGGAAATCACCGATGCGGCCCGCGCCGCCGCTGACCAGCTGATGGGCTCATGAACGCTGCGATGAAGGATGTGGACGCGCTGACCTCCGATGAGGCCGCGTCCGAGCTTGAACGTCTCGCCCGCGAAATCGCCAAGCATGACAAGGCGTATTACGAAAAGGACGCGCCGAAGATCTCGGACGCGGCCTATGACGCCCTGCGCGTGCGCAACAGCGCGATCGAGGATCGCTTTCCCGACCTCAAACGCAAGGACAGCCCGTCTGACCGGGTGGGCGCGACACCGTCAGAGCAGTTTGGCGAAGTGGTTCACGCCGTGCCCATGCTGTCGCTGGGCAATGCGTTCGAGGATCAGGATGTGCGCGATTTCGCGGACCGCATCCGGCGTTTCCTCAATCTCAAGGACGACACGCTGGTCCTCACCGCCGAGCCCAAGATTGACGGTCTGAGCGCCAATCTGCGTTATGAAAAGGGTGAGCTGGTAACTGGCGCCACACGCGGCGATGGCCGGGCGGGCGAGAACGTCACCGCCAATCTCAAGACCATCGCCGACATTCCTCACACGCTTGAGGGCGATGTGCCCGATGTGCTGGAGGTGCGCGGCGAGGTCTATATGAGCCACGCCGATTTCGCCCGGCTCAACGCCATGCAGGAAGAACGCGGCAAGCCGGCCTACAAGAACCCGCGCAATGCGGCGGCGGGGTCCCTGCGCCAGATTGATCCCAGCGTGACGGCCGAACGTCCGCTGCGCTTTTTCGCCTATGCCTGGGGTGAGTTGAGCGCGCCTCTGGCGGATACGCAGTATGACGCCGTCAAACGTCTCGGTGAGCTGGGCTTTGTCATCAATGAGGACATGGCCCGCGTCGAGAGCGTCGAGGATGTGCTGGCGCATTACCGGGCGCTTGAAGAAAAGCGCGCCGATCTCGGCTATGACATTGACGGCGTCGTCTACAAGGTGGATCGGCTGGACTGGCAAGAGCGGTTGGGCTTTGTCGCGCGCGCGCCGCGTTGGGCGATCGCACACAAATTCTCACCCGAAAAGGCCGTCACGCGGCTCAACGCCATCGAGATTCAGGTGGGCCGCACCGGTGCGCTGACTCCGGTCGCCAAGCTCGAACCGGTCACTGTGGGCGGTGTGGTGGTGTCGAACGCCACCTTGCACAATCAGGACGAAATCGAGCGCAAGGATGTGCGCGTGGGTGACACCGTGATCATCCAGCGCGCGGGTGATGTGATCCCGCAAGTGGTCGAGGTCGTGCTCGATAAGCGCCCCGACGGCGCGGAGCCCTTCGAGTTTCCCACCCTGTGCCCTGTCTGCGGCAGCCATGCGGTGCGCGAAGAGGGCGAGGTGGTCCGCCGCTGTACGGGCGGTCTCATCTGTGACGCGCAGGCGGTCGAGCGGCTCAAGCATTTTGTCTCGCGCAAGGCCTTCGACATTGAAGGGCTGGGCGCCAAACAGATCGAAGCCTTCTTCCATGAAGGCCTCGTCAAACAGCCTGCCGACATATTCACCCTGCGCACGCGCAATGGAGCGGGCGAAATCAATCCGCCGATCCAGACCCGCGAAGGCTGGGGCGAGCGCTCGGCGGCGAACCTCTTTGGCTCCATCGATCAGCGCCGCACGATTGGCCTGGCGCGCTTCCTGTTCGGGCTCGGCATCCGCCATGTGGGGGAGGAAACTGCAAGGCTGATTGCGCGCAGCTTCACCAGCTGGAAGGCCGTGCGCGAGACGGCGGAAGCCGCGAACGAGCCCGGTGAAGCCTTCGCCGCCTTCATGGACATTGACGGGATTGGCGAGACGGCGGTCAAAGCCCTCGCCGAGTTCTTCGCCGAAAGCCACAATCAGGACGCGCTCGACGCGCTGCTTGAGCATGTGACGGTCGAAGACGCTGAACAGGTGGCGGCCGAGAGCCCGGTGGCGGGCAAGACGGTGGTGTTCACCGGATCGCTCGAACGCTTCACCCGGGACGAGGCGAAGGCCAAGGCGCAATCACTGGGCGCGAAAGTGTCCGGGTCCGTGTCGGGCAAGACCGACATCCTCGTCGCCGGCCCAGGCGCGGGCTCCAAGCTGAAGAAAGCGCAGGAGCTGGGCGTTCAGACCATGACCGAGGATGAATGGCTGGCGCTGATTGGCGGGTGAGGCCGCATGGGCCTCCGGATCAAGTCCGAAGGCCGAACTGTTGGCGGGAACCCCTCGGTCCTCGGGCTTGACCCGGGGACCCACGGGGAAAGACCTATTCCCCCAACAACCGCTCCACCTCATCCAGAATGACGTCCCACGCCGGTGCGGTCGGGTCGATCAGTTCGAAATGACCGGCGTTTTCCAGCGTGATCTCGCTGACCGTATCGCCTGCGGTTTCCGCTTCAGCCGCATAGGCGACGCCGAACTGTGGCGGCACGATCGGGTCGAGTTCGCCCGAGATGATCATCTGCTCCACCTGCAGGGGCAGTAGCTGATCGGGAGACGTGTCGGCATAGGGCGCGGCGCCGGGATGACCGGCGATCAGGGCGTCCACGGTGTCCGGCTCGCCGCAGCGGCCGGGGCCTTCGGCGCGATAGAGCTCAAGGTCATTGATGCCCGCCAGCGTGATGACGCCGTTGGGGATGAACGGGTCGTCCACAGAAAGCGGGCTGTCCTGCAGCTGGCCGCGCGCGGCGGCCCACAAGGCCAGATGCCCGCCCGCGGAATGGCCCATCAGCACGGTGCGTTCAAGGTCGATGGGATAGGTCTCGGCCAGCGCCCGGACATAATCGGTCGCCATCGCCACGCTGTTGAAGGTGCCGGGATACCCGCCCGTCTCATGGCCGAGGCGCGGATAGGTGATGTTCCACACGGCGATTCCGCGCGCTTTCAGATCGGCGTTCAGCTGGTCCTGCAGGATGGTGCCCGGAATGGCCGCCTGCCAGCACCCGCCATGGATCATGATCACCAGCGGGAAGGGGCCATCACCGTCGGGCAGCCACAACTCGCCATACTGCTCCTCGCCCTGGCCGTATGCGATGCGGGCGTCGGCGGGCGCGCGTTCACGGTCCAGCAGGTTGCGCCAGTCAATCGGGCGGGCGTCAGCATACGGGTCTTGAGCGCACGCAGGCGCGGTGATGAGGAGGGCGGCGGTCAGGTAGAGGGCGAGGCGCATGGAGAGTATCCAGTCTTGTTTTCAGCACTCTAACGCCCATACATACTTCAACCAACTGAAACCCCGGGCGAGCGTGGCGAAAACCCTTGGCCTCCCTCAGAAGTAAACGCCTAAGGCGCCTCTTCCACAAAGCTCGCCACTACCTTCTTCACGCCCGCCTTGTCGAACGCCACGCTGAGCTTCGCGCCGTCGGCGGCTTTGACGGTGCCATAGCCGAATTTCTGGTGAAAGACGCGGTCGCCGCGTTTCCATTTCGAGTTTCCGCCCACAGAGCTTGTGTCGATCAGCGTGGCCTGGCCCTCGATGACGCCGGGATCGGCGCGGCGGCCGGACGCCTTGCTGGCCTGGAAGCGTTTCCAGCCGGGGCTTTCATAGCTCGACTTGAACGGGTCGGCGACTTCCGCGACGCCCTCAAAGCCCGGCCCGGCGTCGTAATAGCCGGTCTCGGACTTGGCTTCGCAATGCTCGGCCGGCATTTCGTCGATAAAGCGCGAGGGCAGCACCGATTGCCAGCGGCCGAAGATCATCCGGTTGGCGGTGAAGCTGATGACGGCGCGTTGGCGGGCGCGGGTGATGCCCACATAGGCGAGGCGTCGCTCCTCTTCGAGCGCCGCCGTGCCGCCTTCATCCATGGAGCGTTGGGAGGGGAAGACGGTTTCTTCCCAGCCCGGCAGGAAGACCAGCGGGAATTCCAGCCCCTTCGCTGCGTGCAGCGTCATGATGGAAACTTCGTCGCCATCCTCGGTGCGGTCGGCGTCCGACACGAGCGCGATGTGCTCCAGGAAGGCTTCCAGGCTGTCAAATTCGCCCATGGAGCGGACGAGTTCCTTGAGGTTGTCGAGCCGGCCCGCGGCCTGCGGGCTCTTGTCCTCGCGCCACATGGCCGTATAGCCGCTTTCATCCAGAATGATTTCCGCGAGCTCGTCATGGCGCATGGTTTTCGATTGCTCGGCCCAGCGTTCGAGATCGCGCAGGAAGGCGATGAGGCCGGTGCGGCCCTTGCCCTTGATCTCGTCAGTCTGGGTCATCAGGCGCGCGGCCTCGGCCATCGAGACCTGGGCGCCGCGCGCCGCCATGGCGATCTTCTGCACGGACGTATCGCCGACGCCGCGTTTGGGGGTGTTCACCACGCGCTCGAACGCCAGATCATCATCAAGGCTGCGCACCAGCCGCAGATAGGCGAGGGCGTCGCGGATCTCGGCGCGTTCAAAGAAGCGCGGCCCGCCAATCACCTTGTAGGGCAAGCCCAGCATGATGAAGCGGTCTTCGAACGCCCGCATCTGCCAGGACGCGCGCACCAGAACCGCGATGTCGGAATGCTGGCCGCCCCCCTTCACATGGGCCTCGATCTCGTCGGCGACAAAGCGCGCTTCCGCCTCGCCATCCCAGAGCCCCGAGATCTGGACCTTGTTGCCGGCCTGATCCTCGGTCCACAGCGTCTTGCCCAGACGCGCCTTGTTGGCGGTGATCAGCCCCGCCGCTGCGCCCAGGATATGGCCGGTGGAGCGGTAATTGCGCTCGAGCCGGATCACGGTCGCGCCGGGAAAGTCCTGTTCAAAGCGCAGGATGTTGTCCACCTCCGCGCCGCGCCAGCCATAGATCGACTGGTCGTCATCGCCCACGCAGCACACATTGCCCGAGCCGCGCGCCAGAAGGCGCAGCCACAGATACTGGGCGACGTTGGTGTCCTGATACTCGTCCACCAGCAGATAACGGAACTTGCGGTGAAACTCCGCCAGCACATCGTCATGGGTCTGGAAGATGGTGATGTTGTGCAGCAGCAGGTCGCCGAAATCGCACGCATTCAGCACGCTCAGGCGTTCCTGGTAGAGCTTGTAGAGCTTCTGCGCCTTGCCGTCGGCGAAGCTCCACTTATCCTCTTCGGGGATGCGCTCGGGCGTCTGGGCGCGGTTCTTCCAGCCATCGATCAGGCTGGCGAGATGGCGCGGCGTCCAGCGTTTGATGTCGATGCCTTCGGCTTCGAGGATCTGCTTGAGCAGGCGCAGCTGGTCGTCCGTGTCGAGAATGGTGAAGCTCGATTTCAGTCCCACCAGCTCGGCATGGCGGCGCAGGATCTGGGCGGCGATGGAGTGGAAGGTGCCCAGCCAGGGCAGGCCCTCGACCTGTTCGCCGATGATCCGGCCCACCCGCTCCTTCATTTCGCGGGCGGCCTTGTTGGTGAAGGTCACCGCCAGGATGTTGTAGGGCTGCGCCTTGCCGGTGGCGAGAATGTGCGCCAACCGCGTGGTCAGCACCCGTGTCTTGCCCGTGCCTGCGCCGGCGAGCACCAGCACCGCCCCGTCGATTGCCTCGACCGCCGCACGCTGTTCGGGGTTCAGCCCGTCAAGATACGCGGCGCTGGCGCGCGGCGCCTGCGGCGCCGCCTGCTGGGAAAGGGGAACGGAAGACATGACGCAGGCTTTCGCAGTTCGATTCGCTAAGGAGAACGAAACTAGCACATCCGCCCTGAATGCGTAGGGGCGGCGATGTCATCGGGCAGCCGCGCTAGCGATGCTCTTCCTCGTGCCGGGTTTGCAGCGCATGGGCATAGGCGGCGTGGGCGTCAGCCTTAGTGATGTAGCCCACAATGGGCTGGTCGCCATGGCGAGAGCGCACCTGGGCGCCGTCAATTTTCTCAGCCGAGAAGAAGCCCATCACCCGGCCCAGATAATCATCGTCATAGACGCACGATTCCTCAAGCTCGCCCTGGGTGTCCTGATTGTCGAGCGGGGTCATGATGTCCCGCGCGCGGATGGTCTGAAGGATGACGCGCGCATCGCCCTGGGTCAGGTCAAAGCCGTGCCGCTCCACCTGCTTGTGAAAGAAGCTGCCCTTGGTGATCGAGGTGGTGATCACGCTCGCCAGCGACACGCAGACCAGGAGCGCGATCGAGGCTTCATAGCTGGCGGTCAGCTCGAACACGATCAGCGTGGTCGAGAGCGGCGCGCCCAGTACGGCGCCGCCCACAGCCCCCATGCCGATGACGGCGAAATAGGCCGAACCCGCGCTGTCGGGCCCCAGTATGGGCGAGATCAGCGCGCCATAGAGCGCGCCCAGCATGGCGCCGAGATAGAGCGAGGGGGCGAAGATGCCGCCGCCGAACCGGAACGCCATGGTGGCGACGATGGCGGCGAGCTTCAGCACGATCAGCGCCGCCAATGTGGCGATGGCGTAGCCGCCCGCCAGCGCGATGGAGGTCGCTTCATACCCCACGCCCAGCACTTCAGGCGCCAGAACCCCCAGACCGCCAATGATAAGCCCGCCAAAGGGCGGCAGGATCCAGAGCGGAACCTTGAAGGCCTGCGCCTGGTTCGCCAGATGCCGCGGCACGTTGAACGCCAGCATGACGCAGGCGATCGCCAGCCCGGCCGAGGCGAGCCCCAGCGGGATGATGGCGATGAAGTCGGCCAGGCTGGCGGGCGGGATTTCCGGCACTTCAAAGGCGGGCGTGGCGCCGAAATGAATGCGCGACAGGATGGCTCCGATCACGCTGGAGGCGGCCACGGGACCGATAGAGCGCAGGGCGTAGTGACCCAGCACCACCTCGAAGGCGAACAGGGCGCCGGCGACGGGCGCGTTAAAGCTGGCGGCCACCGCAGCGGCCGCGCCGCAGGCCAGCATGATGCGCGCCCCGCGGGCGGGCAGGTTGAGCGGGCGGCTGACAAAGCTGGCGAGCGCAGCGCCCAGATTGACGGCCGGGCCCTCGCGACCGGTCGATCCGCCCGCGCCGATAGACACGGCGTGGATCAGGGCGGACCACAGGCTGGGCATCAGCGCCATCTTGCCGCCCTGGGCGGCCCGCGCCTCCATGACATCCGCCACGCCCTCGGCCCTGACTTCGGGAAGCCATTTGGTCCGCAAGCCCACATAGAGCAGCAGCGAGACCACGCAGCCGCCCGCGACGGGGGCCAGGATGATCAGAAGCGGGGGCAGGGTGGACGCCGTGGTAGCCAGGCGTTCGGGAAATTCGCCAAAGGCGATGAGCTGGACCGACTGGATGGCGAGGCGCAGGCCGATGGCGGCATAGCCCGCAACCACGCCCACCACCAGGGCCAGCAGCCAGAGCGCAGGCGATCGCCCGTTCGCAAAGCTGTTCTTGAGATAGCGCAGCAGTTTGGCGAGCGGCGAAAGGGGCGGCGGGGTGACGGCGGAACTCATGCCATCTTCAAACCCCGCCCGCCCCGTATCGTCAACTGCGGATCAGTCCTGACGCGCGTGCAGGGCGCGCTTGAGCGCCCAGACGCGACAGGCGCTGGACAGCGGCTGATCGGGCTCACGCACTTCGTCGATCGTTGTGATGAGCCCGGCCAGGGATCCGCCGTTTTCGTTCAGTTCGGCATCGACCACGGACCAGAACTCCGGCTCCAGGGCCAGGGATGTCGCGTGTCCTCTGAGGGTGACTGAACGTTTCTTGAGCATAATGGTTAGGCCAGTTCCTTGAGCGCCTCGGCGTTGAAGTCTTCCAGATCCTCGAAACGGCCGTCCTTGACCTTGCGGGCCCAGGCGTAATCGGACAGCAGCGCGCGTCCAACCCCGACCAGATCAAATTCGCCCGCGTCCAGACGCTCGATCAGCTTGTCGAGCCCGGACTTTTCAGAGGCTTCGCCCATAAAGGCGCCAATGAAGTCACTATTAAGGCCAACTGATCCCACTGTGATGGCAGGCTTGCCGGTGAGCTTTTTGGTCCAGCCGGCGAGGTTGAGGTCCGAGCCTTCAAATTCGGGCAGCCAGAAGCGGCGCGTGGAGGCGTGGAAGATGTCGATCCCGGCTTCGGACAGCGGCGCCAGGAAGGCTTCAAGTTCAGCCGGGGTCGGGGCCAGCTTCGCCTCATAGTCCTGCTGCTTCCACTGCGAATAGCGCAGGATCAGCGGCAGGTCGGCGGGGATGCGCGCGCGGACAGCCCGGATGATCTCCTGAGCAAACTCGGTGCGCGAAATCATGTCGCCGCCGTATTTGTCGTCACGCTGGTTCATGCCCTCCCAGAAGAACTGGTCGATCAGATAGCCATGGGCGCCGTGCAGTTCGATGGCGTCAAAGCCGATCTTCGCCGCGTTTTCGGCGGCGTCGGCGAAGCCTTTGATGGTGTCGTCAATCTCGGCCTGGGTCATCGGTTCGCCGACGGTCTTGCCGCCCGGGACGATGCCGGACGGGCTGTCGGACGGCGCGTCCGGGTGCGGGCCGGCGCCCGGCTTGCGCGCCAGACCCACATGCCAGAGCTGGGGCGCGATCTTGCCGCCCTTGGCGTGGACCGCGTCCACCACCTTTTTCCAGCCAGCGAGGGCTTCATCCGTGTGGAAGTTCGGGATCGCCGGATCAAAGCTGGCGCCAGGGCGGTTGATCGTGGTCCCTTCGGTGATGATCAGGCCGACATCATTGTCCGCGCGGCGCTCGTAATAGCCGACCACGTCATCGTTCGGCACGCCGCCCGGGCTTTTCGTGCGGGTCATGGGCGCCATGACGATACGGTTCTTGAGCTGGAGCGAGCCGAGCTCGAAAGGTTGGAAGAGAGCGTTGGTGTTCGGCATGGAAGGTCCCCTGAAAGCACGAATGAACGGCGATCAGTTGGATATATCGCGTGCGACAATCAAGGGAGCGGCGTCCCATTGATGCCAGCCTGAATGACCCTCGCAGAATATTTCCCATGTTTTTTCAGGGCAATACGCAATAGCGCCTATGCGCGATTTTCTGGCGCTCTGACAGCGCGACACGACGTCGCCGTGCGATTGTCTGCAGTTGCAACTGATAATGAGATTGATTATCGGGTCGAGGTCTCATAGTTCATCGGAACGAAAAGCATTCTCATATTCAAAACGGGACTGACATCCATGCTCATCACCAAGGCGCGCATGATGACGGCGTTGGCCGCCATCCTGACTCTGGGCTCGGCGCAAGCGGCGGAAACCGCTGATCAGACGGCTGAAGATACGATCGTGGTCACCGGCCGCTTCCTGTCGATCGACCGACTGAACGCGGTAAAGACGCCCACGCCGGTGCTGAATGTGCCGCAAAGCCTGTCCATCGTGCCGCGCGCCCAGATCGAGGATCAGGGCTTCACCTCCATCGCCGATATTCTGCGCTATATGCCGGGTCTGGCGGTCAGCCAGGGTGAGGGGCATCGCGATGCTATCATCATTCGCGGCAATCAGAGCACGGCGGACTTCTTCCTCGATGGTCTGCGCGATGATGTTCAGTATTACCGCCCGCTCTACAATCTCGAACAGGTTGAAGTGCTGCGCGGCGCCAACGCGCTGCTGTTCGGTCGCGGCGGCGGCGGCGGCGTCGTCAACCGCGTCACCAAGACTGGTCAGCTGGACGAGGATTTCGCCAGCCTGAACGCCAGCGTGGACACCTTCGGCGCGCATCAGGTGGCCGGGGATGTGAACTCCGTCCTGTCCGACACGGTGGCGTTCCGCGTCAACGCCTTCGCCGAACACATGGACAATCATCGGGATGTGTTCGAGGGCGACCGCTTCGCCATCAACCCGACTTTCACGGTCGAACTGGCCCCGCAAACCCAGCTTTTCCTCAGCTATGAGTACGTCAATGATGACCGGGTGGTGGACCGCGGCGTGCCCTCCGTATCCGTGGCCAACGGTCCCGACGTGCCCCTGGAAGGCTTCCGCGACACCTTCTTTGGCGTGGCGGACGGCAACTACACGACGCTGGAAGCGAGCATCTTCCGCAGCCGTCTGGAGCACACCTTCTCGGAAAACCTGCGCGGCAATGTGACCGTCCAGTACGCCGATTACGACAAGTACTATCAGAACATCTATCCGGCTGGCCTCGATACGAGCGTGAGCCCGCAACAGCTGACCCTGGACGGTTACGCGGACGAGACCGGCCGCGAGAACTTCATCGCCCAGGGCAATCTGGTGGGTGAGTTCGATATGGGCCCGTTCCGCCACACCGTGCTCCTGGGTGTGGAATATGGCGATCAGTCCACCAGCAATGCCCGCATCGACAACACGTTCGCGGCCAGCAATGACGACCAGATCACCATCGATTTCACCACCCCGATCAGTGTGCCCGATTACGCCTTCGTGGACACGCTGCGTGATCGTGACTCCGATGTGCAGTTCACCTCGCTCTACCTGCAGGACCAGATCGACCTGACCGAACAGCTCAAGCTGGTGCTGGGCCTGCGCTTTGACCGGTTCGACGTCAGCGTGCTGGACCGTGAAGCCGTTTCGCCGACCGATGATGGTCGCCGCGCCCGTGTGGACGAGGAAGTCTCCCCGCGACTGGGCCTGATCTACAAGCCGGCGGAAAACGTTTCGGTCTATGCCAGCTATGCGGAATCCTTCCTGCCGAGCGCCGGTGACCAGTTCCTGACGCTGACCCGCACGACCGAGGATGTTCAGCCCCAGCGGTTCGAGAATACCGAGGTGGGCCTGAAATGGGACTTCAGCCGCAATCTCAGCCTGACGACGGCCCTGTTCCGGGTCGAGCGCGGTCTGTTCACCTCCGTGGATCCGAACAATGTGTCCCAGGTCATCACCATCCCGGGCAGCGTGACTGACGGGTTCGAAGCCCAATTGACCGGTCAGCTGGCCGACGCCTGGACGGTGACGGCGGGCTATAGCTATCTCGACAGCACCGTTGATGGCGGCTCGTTTGACGGTAACCGCACGCTGCAAACGCCCGAACACATGCTGTCGATCTGGAATGAATACCAGGCCACCGATCAGCTCGCTCTGGCGCTGGGCGTGACCTATCAGGACAGCTATTTCGTGCGTGAGGACAATGCGGTCGAAGTGCCGGACTTCACCCGCGTGGACGCCGCCGTCTTCTACGATCTCAGCGATCAGACCCGGCTTCAGCTCAATGTGGAGAACCTGCTCGACGAGGACTATTTCCCCGACGCGCACTCCAATGACAACATCTCCACGGGCAAGCCGCTCAATGCGCGTCTGACGATCCGTCACCGGTTCTAGTCAGACCCGGCTTTCAAGGGCTTGAAGGGGCGATGGAGC
>NZ_JASHIU010000017.1 GCF_030733545.1 Oceanicaulis sp. MMSF_3324 | reverse complement strand
GTGGGCGGGGTGGGGGATAGGGGGACATCTCAAACCAGAGCGTAGGTCAGTGCAATAAGGTATTTCATTCTGCCAATCTTGCGATGGACAGGTAATCTGCATCAAGATTGAGATTGTAATTTCTTACGACTCACAGATGCTCTCACTTAGAGAGGGAAAAAGATGCAGCTTTCACCATTCGAGCCAGATATTCAGTCGTTGGTTAATCGTATTGATGAAGGAGATATCGACCTTCAACCCGATTTCCAAAGGCAGGAAATTTGGTCACGCACAAAGAAGAAAAAACTCATTGATACAGTGCTTAGGCAGTGGTCGATACCTCCCATACATCTGGTGGTAACTGAAGACAATCGGATGGAAGTTCTGGACGGTCAACAAAGGTTGGCGTCTTTACGAGATTTTGTCCATAATAAATTTACAATATCTGGTAAGTTCACTCCTATAGATCAAAAGATTCTAAACTTGGACAGGTATACATATAAAAGACTTCCTTCTGACATAAGGAGGGGTTTTAATAACTTCACTATCAGATGCTTCCGTATAACGGACTTTACTCCAGAAGAGCCAAGTGAGCTCTTTTATCGACTAAATCAGCCTGCAATATTAACTGCTGGCGAACAGAGAAACGCTTTATACGGCCCAGCAAGAGAGCAGCTCAAAAATCTGGTTGAATATTTTATAAGCGCAGGAAATGACAGGCAGGCGCTTGGGTTTTCAAATGTGCGGTTAGCTTATGATGATGTATTGGCAAGGATGCTGTATTTTGTCGAGAGTGGCTCTTTTTCTATCAAAGGTACGGAATCAAGAATATCTGAAAGGTTTAGAAGTAGAGAGCCGTTTAGCGGTAGAGTAATAGATAAAGTTGAACATTGTATAAATTCTTTTAGCTTGATAAAAGGTAGTGCAAAAGATGTAAAGCTAAATAAGGCATCCTTGCTTTCTTGGCTCATGCTTTTCTCTAAAGAAATAATGGAAGTTCCAGATAGTTTCATGGCAGACTTCTATAATATTCAGAAAAGAAGTGATCGTTATGTAATACTGTCAGACTGTTACGATTTGTTTTCTGATCGTGCTAGTCTAAGAGTAACTGATGTGAGTTCTGTCATTTTGCGGGACTTTTCGTTGAAATTTGCTTTGTATCTTATGTACGGGTTAAGCGGATATCAGGAAAGGTCGTTATATGACGCAATTTTAGATTATAGAGGCCACAATAAAGAAGCGGACTTTGAGCAGATCGTACTCAAATTTATTAGTATTGAGAATTGGGGGCGGTTATAATGCGTGCTGCAAAGCTCTCGGATTATTTGCGTAGTGCGCAGGCTTACCCAAATAATTATCCAATAAAAGTTAATTTCGTTGAATTCAAAAATTTTCCAATACTGGGGGATTTAAAAATTGTGTTTAGCTCTCCAATCAATGTGTTTGTGGGCGCGAACGGAGTTGGAAAAACAACGCTATTGAGTGCTTTATGGGCATCATTTTCTCCAGAAGACTTCATGGAGCGAAACCCAGCAGAGGCTGTAAGGTTGGAAGGGCAGGTTCAGAGTGGTTTAGAGATTGATGAGAAAGAAGTAGTTGCCGACGTCTGTCTGCCTCTATCGGATGAAATGGATTGCCCAATAGTTCATGATAGGGTTCATCATTTGAATGCATCTTATGATGCTCGGCGTGCCTTAGATGAATTTTTACTTTACGATATAGACGATATTTTAAATGGAATTGGTGAGTATTTACTTACTGATAAAGAGCTTGAAGAGGTAGCTAGAATATTTGGGCGCGACTACAGTTCTATCTCTATGTATGAGCTGGATTTAGATGGAGTTCGACCTTTTTTTAAAGTTGTGTATGGCGATGTAAATTATGATAGCACGGCCATGGGTGCCGGCGAGTACATAGCTCTTTACATGTGGTGGTTTCTAAGGACCGTTGATAAAGGATCTATTGTATTTTTAGAAGAGCCAGAGGCCTTTCTTTCACCCGGTGCCCAAACTCGATTATTTGAACATATTGTCATGAAGGCTTGTACATTAAATTGGGTGGTTTTCATTAGTACTCATTCTACGCAAGCAGTTGAATTATTCTTAGATGAAAATCTTCATGTGTTATCAAGAAGTATAGAGGGCGTGAATCTGGTCGGTGGCCCAGGAAAACTCGCAGTAACCAATCAGTTGGGAGTAAATACACGTATTGAGCGAGTTTGTTTTGTTGAAGACAATAGGGCTAAAAGATTTTTGAAGCAGCTTCTTTACAACGAGGATCCTGTTCTTGCTCACAGGTCTGAAATATTCGCTGTTGGTGGTTCTGGTAACATCTCTAAACTCTTAAAGACGCTGCCTGCATCCACTAATAAGAAGCTAAAAATCTGGGGTATATATGATGGCGATTTACGCGAAGATCCTTCACTACCAGATGACGAGAGAATTCGATTTTTGCCTGGGAGTTCGGGGCCTGAAACTTTGATTAAAAGTCTAGTTAAAAAAGGTTCCCGTGAAATAGAGGCGTCATTCTCACTAAGCGAATTCGATGCAGTGTGTGCTAGTATTGAGGGCGCAGATCCGCATGATTGGATTGAGGAATTAAAAGGTGGGGCAGGGCTCGATGAGGATACAGTCATAAGGATTTTTGTCAGCCAATTGATCAAGGAAAGTTACTTCAATAGAGACTTTCAAAGACTAATTGATGGCATCTAATTGTATTTGTTTTGGTGTTCTTCTATTAAGTGTGTCGCTTGTTTTTGGGTGTTATTTTATGGTGAATTCTAATTTTCTTGAGTGTTTGTTTATATTCTCCCCTAACCCCCCTCCAGCTTCTTGATCTCATCGCGTAGGCGCGCCGCTTCTTCAAACTCCAGATCCGCCGCGGCTTCGCGCATGCGTTTTTCGAGATCCGCAATCGTGGCCTTGAGATTGTTGGGTTCGAAGCGGGCCTGATCCTCGGCGACGGCGCGGTCGCGCTTCTTGTCGCGTTTCTTGCCGCGGCCCTTGGCGGTTTCTTCCATCACGCCTTGCAGGATATCGCTGACGCCGCGGGTGACGGTGCGCGGGGTGATGCCGTGCTCCTGGTTATGGGCGATCTGTTTCTCGCGGCGGCGCTCGGTCTCCTGCATGGCCCGCTCCATGGAGCCGGTGATGCGGTCGGCATAGAGGATCACGCGCGCATCGGCGTTCCGCGCCGCGCGGCCGATGGTCTGCACGAGGCTGGTTTCTGAGCGCAGGAAGCCTTCCTTGTCCGCATCGAGAATGCCCACAAGGCCGCATTCGGGGATGTCGAGGCCCTCGCGCAAGAGGTTGATGCCCACAAGGACGTCGTATTCGCCGAGGCGCAGATCGCGGATCAGCTCGATCCGCTCCACCGTGTCGATGTCGGAGTGCATGTAGCGGACCTTTAGCCCCTGCTCGTGCATGTATTCGGTCAGATCCTCGGCCATCTTCTTGGTGAGGGTGGTGATGAGGGTGCGATAGCCGGCCTCGGCGGTCTGGCGCGCCTCCTCGATGATGTCATCGACCTGGGAGGAGGTGTCGGTCTGCACCGGGCGCACTTCGACCGGCGGGTCGATCAGGCCGGTGGGGCGGATCACCTGTTCGGTGAAGACGCCGCCGGTCTGGTTCAGCTCCCATTTGCCGGGCGTGGCGGAGACGTGGAGGGTCTGCGGGCGCATGGCCTCCCATTCCTCAAATTTGAGGGGGCGGTTATCCATGCAGGAGGGCAGGCGGAAGCCGTGCTCGGCCAGGGTGCGCTTGCGGTTGAAGTCGCCTTTGTACATCGCGCCCAGCTGGGGCACGGTGACATGGCTTTCATCGATGAAGACCAGCGCATTGTCGGGCAGGTATTCGAACATGGTGGGGGGCGGCTCGCCGGGCTTGCGGCCGGTGAGATAGCGCGAATAGTTCTCGATCCCCATGCAGGAGCCCGTGGCCTCGAGCATTTCAAGATCGAACTCGGTGCGCTGTTGCAGGCGCTGGGCTTCCAAGAGCTTGCCATTGGCCTCCATCCATTCCAGGCGCTCGGCAAGCTCGGTCTTGATGCTGGCGATGGCCTGGTTCAGCGTCGGGCGCGGGGTGACATAGTGGGAGTTGGCGTAGACGCGGACCTTCTCCAGATCGCCAATGGGGGCGCCGGTGAGGACCTCGAACTCCTGGATGCGCTCGATCTCGTCGCCAAAGAAGCTGATCCGCCAGGCGCGGGCGTCATAGTGGGCCGGGAAGATTTCCAGCACATCGCCGCGCACCCGGAAGGTGCCGCGCTGGAAAGCGGCGTCATTGCGGGTGTATTGCAGCGAGACGAGGTCGCGCATCACTTCGCGCGGATCCTTTTCCGCCCCCACCTCCAGATCGAATACCATGGCGGTGTAGGTCTCGACCGAGCCGATGCCGTAAATGCAGCTCACCGAGGCGACGATGATGACGTCGTCGCGCTCCAGGATGGAGCGGGTGGCGGCGTGGCGCATCCGGTCGATGGCCTCGTTGATGGTGGATTCTTTTTCTATGTAGGTGTCGGTGCGCGGCACATAGGCTTCGGGCTGGTAGTAGTCGTAGTAGGAGACGAAATACTCCACCGCATTATGGGGAAAGAAATCCTTGAATTCGCCGTACAACTGCGCCGCCAGCGTCTTGTTCGGCGCCAGGATCAGGGCCGGACGCTGAACCTTTTCAATGACTTTCGCCATGGTGAAGGTCTTGCCCGAGCCGGTGACGCCGAGGAGAACCTGGTCTCTCTCCTGCTGGGAAACGCCGTCCACCAGCTCCGCGATCGCATGGGGCTGGTCGCCAGCGGGTTCGTAGTCGGAGACCATCTGGAATTTCTGACCGCCTTCGGATTTGTCCGGGCGGTCAGGGCGGTGCGGGGTCCAGTTGGCGGGCAGGCTCAGCGGATCCTTGATGGCGCCCTGGGCGGGCTTGTCCATCACGAAATCGGCCTGGGCCATGTCCTCGACGCCTTGCGGGGTGAGGGCGCTGTCGTCTCGGGTCAGTTTGGGCATGGGGGCAATATGGGATTGTCAAACCCGCTTGAACAGGGGGCGCTGGGCTGCAAGTCTTGTTTAACCGTTTGTGAGGCACTGTGCGTCGCAGACAATTCAATCAGCAGGGTCGCTAAAGCGCCATGTCCCAAGGCAGTTTCGAACGCATCCGGGTGCTTATCGTTGAAGATAACGCGCACATGTCCTCGATCTTGCGCACCATCCTGCAAGGGTTTGGCGTGCGCTCGGTGATCGAGACCCGCGACGCGGCGGACGCGTTCGAGCTGATGCGCAACGCCAACCCCGATCTGGCGCTGGTGGACTACATGCTGGGCGATGTGGACGGGTTGGAATTCACCCGGCTGATCCGCACCGCATCCGACAGCCCGAACAAGTATCTGCCCATCGTCATGGTGTCGGGCCATACCGACCGCTCCAAGGTGCTCGAGGCGATCAATGCGGGCGTGAACGAATACCTGGCCAAGCCGGTGCGGCCGGTGGACCTGTATAACCGCCTGGTGACGCTGATCGAGCGGCCGCGGCGCTTCGTGAAGACGCCGGGCTATTTCGGTCCGGACCGCCGCCGCCGTCAGGACCCGCGCTATTCAGGCCCGATGCGCCGCATCAGCGACAAGGAAGGCGATAAAAGCTAGCCTCTGGGTTGCAAAAATCGCGCCTCAGGCTTTTTATTTCGCGCTTTCCGTGTCACGCTTCTCCTGTTGATTGAAAAGGGGAGTGACACGATGCTTACGCTTATCACGGTCTCCGCAGCGCTGGCTTTCAGCGCGCCGGAGGCGGATCCCAAGGTCGAGACGCCGGAGCCGGCCCCCTCGGCCGAACAGAGTGTGGATCTGTCCAAGCGACTGAGTTCCAACGAGATTGCCCGCCTGCTTCCGGGGCGCCTGCCGGATTATTGCGAGGCCTATTCCGGACTCGACCCGGTGACGGGCGACCAGCAATGCCAATATGTGGTCTGTCGGCCGCCGGGCGGATTCTGGTCCCTGCATGAATGCTGGGAATTCGGGCTCTAGGCCAGCGAATTGACGGGCAGGCGCAGCTTAGTCGGTGCGCCTGTTCCGCCAGCTTTGCGGTGCGGGCGCTCTCTAGCGCGCCGCCTCCAGCACGGCGCTGATATCCGCTTCGGTCGTGCACCAGCTCGCCACAAACCGGGCCGAGCCATCGGGCCAGCTGTAAAATCCGGCGCCGGCGTCGCGCAGGCGCGCGGCCAGGCTGTCCTCAAGGCGGATGAAGACCTCATTGCCATGGGTGGGGTGGACCAGCTCCGCGCCCTCCAGCGCCGCCAGCCCGTCAGACAGGCGCTTGGCGGCGGCATTGGCCTTGCGGGCGAGGTCGAGCCAGAGCTCATCCTCCAGCCAGGCGCCCATCTGGGCGGAGACATAGCGCATCTTGGGCAGCATCAGGCCGGCCCGTTTCTGATTGGCCAGAAGACGCGGCAGGCGGTCCTGCATGTCGGGGAAGAGCAGCACGGCCTCGCTCGCCATGGCGCCGTTCTTGGTCGCGCCCAGGCTGAGAATGTCCACGCCCGCCTTCCAGGTCATCTCGGCCGGGCTGCAGCCCAGCGTGGCCAACGCGTTCGAGAATCGCGCCCCGTCCATATGGATGTGCAGCTCATGCGCTTTCGCCGGGCGGATCAGCGCGTCCAGCTCGTCCAGGCTGTAGGCGCAGCCTGATTCATTGAGCTGGGACAGGCTCAGCACAGCGGGCGGGGTCGCGTGGACGAAATCGTTCGGCCATTGCTTGAGCGCATCCGCCAGCGAGTCCGGGCTGATCTTGGCGTGATCCCCGTGCAGGGGCAGCAGCTTGCCGCCCTTGGTGAAGAATTCCGGCGCGCCGCGTTCATCGCGATGGATATGGGCTTCGTCGTGACACAGCACCATGGCATCCGGCGGGCAGAGCACAGAGAGCGCCAGCGCGTTCGATGCGGTGCCCGAGGTGGTGAACACCACGTCGAGATCGGTCTCGAACAGTTCGCATAATTGCGCTTTCACACGCGCGCTGACCGGATCGGCGCCATAGCTGGGGGCAAAGCCCTCATTCGCCCGGCCAAGGGCGTCCAGTATGGCGGGATGGGCGGGGGCGGTGGTGTCGGAGAGAAAATTCATGCGGCCAATGAGCCGCAATCTTCAAGCGTCGTCAATGGTCTGCCTGGGCGCTCAAGGCGGGCACGCCATGGTGTCGGGCAGGGCGCTCTGTCTCCATATCTGGGACTGTCCGAACAGTTCGCGTCCCATGATGACCCGGAGCCCGTAATCGCCCAGATCGATCAGATCTGGCGGACTGCCAAGCGCTGCAAAGATCGCCAAGGACACGCCCTCATCCAGGTTCGCCCCTTCATAAAGCAGAACATCCAGCGTCCTTGGTGAGGTGAGTTTCAGCTCCGCATCCACAATCCGCCCCTCCGAGCGCTGGTAGACCTGGCCGCGCCAGACGTCAGCCATCGGATAATGCTCGGCTGACAAAACGATTTCAGAGCCACAGGCAAGCTCGCCCCAGGACCGGAAATCGGGATGAATGAAATCACGCGCTGCATGATCCCCGTCAAACCCGACCAATATGCCGCAGAGCCTGTGCTGCGCCTCCGGGCAGGGCCCCAGCTCGACCCATCCCTGAGTGTCGGGCAAACGCCAGGTTCCGGACAAAGCCGCCCTTTCAGCGGTCGTGTGGGGAGCAGGGGGCGTGGCGCAGCTGGCGAGGACGATGCATCCGAGCCAGAGTGTCAGTCGCGCCCTCATGATTGTGCCCCGAGCGTGTGCTGATGAGATGGGGCATGGGTTACGCGTCGTAATAGGGTTTCGAGCGGGCCACGGCCCGAGACGCGCGCATAAAGACCGGTCAAAACCATTGAGACCAGGGCGACCGCAATGCTCAGCGGGTAGAGGCCAAGCTGACTCATCTGCCCGAATAGACCCAATCCATAACCACCAAAAATAAATCCGGCCAAGACGCCTTGTAGGACATAGCTCGACAGTGAGTTGCGCCCCGCCAGTACCAGAAGAGGGGGCAGTTTCAACCGATCCTGGGCGAGTCGAACCACGCAGATATAGGCCAGTGTCAGCACTGGCGCGCCCAGAGCGATCGAGATGAAGCCCAGCCATTCAGCAATTTCGCCCCAGCCCAGTCCCGGACCGCTGGCGGCCAGAGCATAGGCGATATTCAGGGGCAAACCCACAGCGAGTAGAATCGGCAGGGCGGTCCCGCAACGCCGCCGCCAGTGTGTGGCAGAGGGATCAAGCACGCCCAGCTTAGCCGCCGCAAGGCCCGCTGCGAAAGCGCTGGCGGCCAGCGGGCCCTGAAACAGGATCAGGAACAGGAAGGTTTCAGGCCAGTCCTCAATTCGCGCCTGCACGGTATCGAGATAGTCTCCGGACAGACCCGGTGTCAGATCCTGAGCCAGGGGCGGAGCCAGACTCAAGACCATGCCAACAAGCGTGAGGCCCAACAGGCTCAGTGCGATCAGACTCAGTGCAACGCCGATCAGGCGGGCGGGAGACGCGCGTCTCAAAAACCAGATCAGGCTGCCCACCAGGCTGTAGAGCAAGAGGATATCGCCTGAAAAAACCAGGAGGGCGTGCAGAATGCCGAACACGGCCAGCATCACCATGCGGCGTCGATACCGGCGACCGGCGTTCGCTCCGGCGTGCTGGGCGGCGCGTTGTTGTATCTCGATGCCCCAACCGAACAGGAAGGAGAACAAGACAAAGAACTTGGCTTCAAAGAAGACAGCCGTGACCAGGACGGCGATCTGATCCGGCGCGCTGTCTGGCCAGGTCAGGGTCTGCGCCGGAGCGAGACCCATATAGGGCAGGTTCACAACACAGATGCCGATGAGGGCGGCTGTGCGTAAGGTGTCGACGACGGCGTTGCGGTTTGGCGCGGTCATGTGAACTCCAATTGAGCAGTGGCTCAATCTTATTGAGCCACTGCTCAACGGTCAACGAGGCAGACATGAATGATACGAAACTGTCACGCGGGGAGGGACGCGCGCGGATATTCCAGGCGGCTGCCGAAATCGTGTACGAAAGGGGCCTGGAGAAGGCGCAGACACGCATGGTCACAGAACGCGCCCAGGTCGGTCGTGGCTTGCTCAACCATTATTTCAAATGGCCAGAGCTGCGCGCTGCCGCCTGGGAAACACTCTTCCAGGCCGCAGTGAGCGATCTGTGGCGCGCAGGAGAAGCCCCGGCGGCCGCCATGGATCGGTTTGTCAGTGAGGCTTTTACGAAAGAAGCGCGTCTGTTCTGGAGGCTCTGGATAGAGGCGGAGCGACTGGCTCCCGCAGATGCGCCCATACGCGCAGCGCTGACGAGGATTCGCAGACAGCTGCGCGAGCGGCTTGTTGAGGTCTTGCAAGCCGGTGCACAGGCAGGCGTCTGGACGATTCAGGATGCGCAGACCACAGCTATCAGACTGGAAGCTTTGCGTGACGGTCTGGCGGGCCTGATTATGGCTGAAGATCCCGATATGGATAACGCGCGAGCCCAGGCTCTTCTAAAGCACCAGTTCATCAAGGAGCTGGGTTAGGACCCGCGCGCTTCCGTCATCAGGCCGCCTTTTCCGCTCCCGCATCCAGCAGCGCCTGCAGGGCGTCGGCGGTGATCGGGGTAATGAATTTGAGGCCGGCTTCCCCGTTCTTGGTCCAGGCGACCGTGGCGGATTCGGTCACCACCGGGCTGGTCAGCTTGACGGTCTGCCCCTTCCGGATGCCCGCGCAAATGACCCGCATGCCGTTGGTGGAAGCGTTCAGGATGCAGATATCCTGTTCGTTGTTGTCGATCAGAAGCGTCGCATTGTAATTGGTCGGAATGCGACCTTCCTTGCGATTGTCCGCTGCTTTCACAGCGTCCTGGACGATCTTGGGAATATTGGTGTTGGCGTCTTCCGCACGGGCCGACATGGTGCCGACCAGCTTGACCATTTCCTCGGCGTCCTGGCTCGATTGATTGCTGATCTCCACCAGCTCGGCGATATGCTCGCTGACGCGGGTCATGGCCTGGCTGTTCTGTTCCACGAAGTCAGACAGGGAGCCGGTCGAGGCGGATTGCTCCTCCATGGCCGCCGCGACCGAAGCGGTCACTTCGCCAATGGTCTCGATCGAGCTGGTGATCGCGTTCATGGCGTCCACTGTGGACTGGGTGCGGCTCTGGATATGCGCGACCCGCTCGGCGATCTGGGTGGTGGACTGGTTGGTTTGCGCCGCCAGGGCCTTCACCTCGCTGGCGACCACTGCAAAGCCCTTGCCGGCGTCACCGGCGCGCGCAGCTTCGATGGTGGCGTTCAGCGCCAGCAGGTTGGTTTGTTCGGCGATGTCGGTGATCAGGCCGATGAAGTCGTTGATCTGCTGAGCCGCTTCATTGAGCTCTTCCACGCTCTGACGCGAGCGATCCGCTTCTCCAATGGCGTCGCGCGCCATCTGGTCGCCGCGGGTGATCTGCTGGGTCACCTCGCCGATGGCGGAGGTCAGCTCCGAGGCCAGCTCGGAAGCGCGGCCGGAATGTTTCACATTCTGTTCGGTGGCCCGGGTGACCTGCTCGGCCGTCTGTCCGGCATTGGCGAGTTTGGCGCGAATGGCTTCGCTGCTGGTGGTCAGGGTCTGGGCGGATTTGGCCACCGACCCAACTGATTCCAGCGTGGCCGCTTCCACTTTCTTGGCCATTTCGTTCAGGACTTTGCGCCGTTCCTGCATGGCCGTCTGCTCCAGGCGGGTCTGTTCGCGCACCGCCTCTTCACGGGCCGCCATAGCCTGCTGGAAGGACACGGCAGTGCGGGCGAGCACTCCGATTTCATCCTTGCGGCGCGCGCCTTGGATCTCGACATCATTCTCACCGGCGGCGAGTCGGCTCAGGGCTTCGGTGATCTTGCCCAGGGGGACGACCACTGAGCTCATCAGCACGCTGGTCCCGGCAATGGTCAGGATGAGTGCGACGAGAGTAAGGGCCAATGCAATCAGAGCGTTGTTACGCGCTCGGTCCTGAACTTCTCGAGCATAGACGATGATGTCCTGCGCCAGCGCCACTTCGACGTTCATCAGCAATTCAATGCGTTCGGTGGTCAGGTTGAACCATTCGGTGCCCGCCATGTCGGCCAGCGGGGCACCATACCCTGCGGCGATCAGGTTTTCCCGGGCATCGGCAACAGCGATGGATTCAGGCCGGGCGAGGACATCATCCAGACGCTGGGCCCATTCCCGGCCCAGAAGCTCCCGGAATTCCAGGAAAAAGGCGTCCTGGCTCGCGATCAGCCGCAGGGCGCGCTGGTGCAGGGCGGGATTGATCTGACCGGATGCATAAATATTGGAGCCCACCGCGCGTTCGATGCCGGCATTCTCCTTGGCGTTCATGATGTTCAACAGACCGATTATGCGCGTGGACAGCTCCCCGGACCTCGAAGAATGAGCCAGTTCCGCAACGGTCTCAAGCATGTTGGAAATGGTCTGGGTGTAGGGCCGCACCGTATCGCCCAGACCGAAGGACAGCGTATTGACCTGGCTGCGGTGCGCCTCAAGTTCAGAGAGCTGGGCATCGATTTCCTGCAGTTTTGATTGCAGGACCGGGTCGGTCAGGGTGTCTGTGACTTCTCGGCGCGCCGCCCTATAGGCCGCCAATGCGGTGTCCGTGGCGTTGCGCTGTTCGTCCATCAGGCGGCGATAGGTGGTTTCGCCCCCGCTGCCCACAAACCCGGCGGAGCGGCCGCGTTCACGTTGCAGTTCATGCACCAGCTGGCTGATGTCGCGGGTGAATTCCGTCGCTTCCTCGGCGACCTTCATGTCCTCGGCCAGGCGCCAATCCTTGAGGACGAGGCTCGAGGCGAAAAACAGCAAGGCCAGGATCGGCAGCAGGACCGACGCAATCATGCGCCAGGTGATCGGAAAGTTCGACAGCATGGATGGACCCTCCAGGAACGCAGGAGAGGAGCCTTCACCGTTCGGGTTGCCGCGCAATTAATCACGCGCGTCACAGGCGAACCGATCCGGGGCTGTCAGGGCCTAGTCCTGATCGGGGATAAGATTGCCCAGATTGTCGGTTCGGTTGTCCACATCGCGCTGCATGGCGCGGTTCACGCCCGGCGTGTTGATGGCGTCGCGCCGGGATTCGCGCAGGGCGAGCATGATGCGGTCAACTTGGGAGGGATTGGCGCCGAGCTGGCGCAGCTGGAATTCCATGCGATCCAGATCCTCCAGGAATTCCGGGGCTTCCTCGCCCAGCCCCTGCAAGCCGTATTGCGCCAGCTCGGGGGTGTTCGGGTTCGGCCCGTCCGGGCAATCGCCCGCGTCCAGATTGGCGGCGGAGGAGGACAGGCAAAAGCTTTCCTGCACGGTTCCACGCACGCCGCCCAGAGATAGAACAACCCGGAAATCATCCGGATCCAGCCGAGTTTCGGCGCGCGCCAGAATATCCGCGAAGCTGGGCGGGGGCGGCGCGCTGCGCACAGGGTTCGGTCTTTGCTGGGTGGTCGTGATGGGAGCGCCGGTTCCGGCCGGCGCCGTCGGACGGGACACACGGCTGTCGCCATCGCCGCTTGAGGTGCGCCCCGACTCTGCGTCGGCCGGTGATGCAGGGGCGTCTTCAGACAGCGTGACCGGGTCTGTGTCCGGCGCAGGCGCCGCTTCAGGCTCTGCCGGAGCCGGTTCGGGTTCGGGGGCGGGCGGTTCGTCCGGCGTGGTCTCGACCACGGGCGCGGGCGCGTCATCGCCTGATGGCTCCGTGTCCTCGTTCAGCGGCGGCTCCACCAGTTGCGCGTCGCTTTCAGCATCGGGCGCACTGACGGTGTAGAACCGTACATCCAGCCGCTCGACCTCGCCGCGGATCCGGAGCAATTCGCCGGGCGGGGTGCTGATCAGGAAGGCCAGCGCGCCGCCATGAAGGCCGAGCGCCAGCATGTACGGCAGGCTGCGCCGCATCGCATCGCTGAGCCGGTCAGGGCTGAGGGCGGAAGACGAAGTCGAGGACAGGCTCACGACGCAACAGATGAGGCCATTGCGCCGGGCTTTCAATCACCAATCAGTCAGAGACTGTGTTGTTCGCGGCGGTGTGAAAGGAGTCGCTGGCGAGATAGAGGGAGTCTGCACTGGCCGGTCCGGCGTGCAGGGTCCATCCGATGGCGAGCAGACACAGGGCGGCCAGGCAGAGCCCCAGCAGACCGGCGCTGGATGTGTCGTGTTTCATGATGCGGCCTCCCCATTGCGGTTTTCTGAACCTGCGATGAAGAGACGGTCCTGCGCGCTGAAGGCGCGTCTGGGGCTCAAATCGGGCGCAGGCATGATCAATTGTGATGATTTGCGGGCAAGGCGCTTGTTCGCGCCTGACAGGGGCGTAGGCTGTGGCCGAACTCGTCGAGGATGCCGCCATGTTGACCGCCTATCTGGGCCCTGAAGGCAGTTTCACCCATCAGGCCGCGCTGTCGCTGGCGCCCCAGCCCACGCATCTCGACCCCAAGCCGGATCTGACAGCGGTGCTTGAGGCGTTGCGGTCTGGCGCGGCGCGTTATGCGGTGGCCGCCATCGACAGTGCCGCGGGGCCGATCACGCAGACGGTCGAGGCCGTGGACGCGGGCTGGGCCGACGTGCTGGGCGAGCATGAGATTGCGGTCAGCTTTGATCTGTATCGCCGCAGGGATGACGATGGCCCGCTGACCGGCGTGGTCGGTCATGAGAAGGCGCTGGCCCAGCTGGGCGGTTATATCGCTGACAAGCGCTTGCGTACGCGCGCTTTTGCTTCAAATACTGCCGGCCTGAGCGCGATCGCAGCTGAGTCCGAACCGGGCTGGGGCGCCGTGGGGCCGGCGGGTCTGGCGCAGGCCTATGGATTGCGGGTGGCCGAACGCGCGCTCGAGGCGCCGTCACAGCTGGTGACTCGGTTTGTTTTATTGCAGCGTAAGTCGGCATGATGCGCCGCAGCGACGGTTTTGTTCGAGGAGATCTCCATGTCCGCTTCCGCTTCTGATCTGTTCCGGTCTTCTGAAGCCCTTTCGCGCGTTCAGCCCTCTGCGACGATCGCGGTGAGCCAGAAGGCGCGTCAGCTCAAGGCGGAAGGCAAGGACGTGATCGGTCTGGGCGCGGGCGAACCCGATTTCGACACGCCGGACCATGTCAAGGAAGCGGCAATGAACGCCATTCGCTCGGGCCAGACCAAGTACACGAATGTGGATGGCATACCCGAGCTAAAGGAGGCGGTCTGCGCCAAGTTCAAGCGCGATAACGGACTGGACTACACGCCCTCTCAGGTGAACGTGTCGCCGGGCGGCAAGCCGGTCATCTATAACGCTTTCGTCGCAACGCTGGATCCGGGCGACGAGGTGGTGATCCCCGCGCCGTACTGGGTGAGCTATCCCGAAATGGCGGCGCTGTGCGGGGCCAAGCCGGTCTTTGTCTCGGCCGGGGTGGAAGACGGCTTCAAGCTGACGCCGGAGGCGCTGGACGCCGCCATCACGCCCAGAACGCGCTGGGTGCTCCTAAACTCGCCCTCCAACCCGACGGGCGCCGCCTATACCGCGGACGACCTCAAAGGGCTCGCCGCCGTGCTGGAGCGTCACCCCCATGTGCTCATCATGACCGACGACATGTATGAGCACATTGTCTATGACGACTTCGAATTCGCCACCATCGCCCAGGTCGCGCCGAACCTTTACGAGCGGACCCTGACCATGAACGGCGTGTCCAAAGCCTATGCCATGACCGGCTGGCGCATTGGCTATGCCGCCGGCCCGGAAACGCTCATCAAGGCGATGGCCAAGGTGATGAGCCAGACCACGTCCAATCCGTGCTCGATCAGCCAGTGGGCGTCGGTGGCGGCGCTGAATGGCGATCACGGCTTCCTGAAGCCGCGCAACGCCGCCTTCAAGGCGCGTCGCGATTCCATGCTGTCCAAGCTCGAAACCGCGCCGGGCCTGATCGCGCCGACGCCGGAGGGCGCGTTCTACATCTTCGCCGATTGCGGCGGGCTGATCGGCAAGACGTCGCGGGACGGCCAGGTCCTGAAGACCGATCTTGATGTCTGTGAAGCGCTTCTGACCGAGGAAGGCGTGGCGGTCGTGCCCGGCACGGCCTTTGGCGCCTCGGCCGGCTTCCGCCTGTCCTACGCCACCGATGACGCGGCGCTGGAGGAGGCGGGCAAGCGTATTGTCCGTTTCTGTCAGGCCGCCTCGGGCAAATAGATAAAATCTATAGCTTCTGACGAGAAACTCAGTTGGCGTTTCGGGCGCTTCATCCCCACATTCCAAGTATGGGTTTCACCGCAAAGGAGGCGGCAATGGACATCAATATGGGTCTGAGCAAGGAACAGCGCGAAACCATGGCCAAGGCGGTCACGGCGCTGCTGGCGGACACCTATGCGCTCTATTTCAAGACGCACGCCTATCACTGGAATGTCACCGGTCCGCGCTTCCACGATCTGCACGCCATGTTCGAGGAGCAGTACACCGCGTTGTGGACCGCAACCGACGACATCGCCGAGCGGATCCGGGCGCTGGGCGTGCTGGCGCCGATTTCCTATGACGAAATGGCGTCCGCGGCGAAGATCAAGCATGACGGCGCCACGCCGGACGCCAACACCATGGTCGCCAATCTGGTGGCCGGCCATGAGCAGGTCGTGCGCACCGCGCGCGAGGCGCTGAAGCTGGCCGAGGAGCATGGCGATGAGGCGACGGCCGATCTGGTCGCCCCACGCATCACCGAGCATGAGAAGACGGCCTGGATGCTGCGCGCCACGCTGGGCTAGGTCTCGCCCGTCACATACCGACCAAGAAAAACCCCGCCAGCGCTTGTACTGGCGGGGTTCTTTATGACGTGCGCACGAGGGGGAGGAGGCGCACGCCCATGACGTTCGGAGCGGCTGAAACAGCCTTCTATAAAAAGAAAAGAGCTGGCCCCGCATCCGCGGTGACCAGCTCAGTTTAGCATACCTAATCGGGGAGGAGACGGTATGCGCTAAAAGGGGAAAGCAGATGAAGCACCCGCTGTCGGGGGGCTATATGCCCCTTTCGCGCAGGCGGGACAACAGCCCCTTCGCCATAGCCGCTATGCGTTTTTGCGGGCCTGCAACAATTGCGTCAGCTCCTTGCCGCATTGCTGTCGCAATTGGCTCAAACCGTCTCGAAACGGGACGAAATTACTCGTCTCGCCAGAGTTTGACCTCTTCCATGATGAAATCACGGAAGGCTTTGACCCGGCGCGACGCGCGTAATTCTTCGGGAAAAATGAGATAGACCTCGAAAGGCGGGCCCTCGATGGCCTCGAACAGGCGTTTGAGGCGGTCATTCTCGCGCGCCACATAGTCGGGCAGGCCCACCAGACCCAGCCCGGCCTCGGCCAGGCGCATCATGCCGTGAATGGTGCTGGCTTCGGCCAGCGCTTCACGTGGCTTGTCGCCTGGCTCGCGTCCGAGATCGAGATGCCAGTTCAGATTGGGGATCGGGGCGAGATTGCGCGGCCCGTATCCGACAAAGTCATGCCGGTCGAGATCCTCAAAGTTTTCGGGCGCGCCCTTGCGCTCGATATAGGCTTCGGACGCGTACAGGTGCTGGTCCACCACCATCAGCTTGCGCTGGATCAGGTCGTTCTGGGTCGCCGCCCAGGGGCGCAGCGCCACATCCGCTTCCAGATTGGAAATGTCGAGCTCGTGATCCACCAGCAGAAGCCGCACCCGGATCTGGGGGAAGAGCGCATTGAACCGCGCCAGACGCGGCGCCAGCCAGGTCGCGCCCATGGCGGTGGGCGCGGTGACGCGCAGCAGTCCGCTGGGCTCGTCCCGGCAATCGAGCACATTGGCTTCGGCGAGCGCGATCTTGCCCGCCACATCCTTGCTGGCTTCAAACAGGACCCGGCCCGGCTCGGTCAGGAGAAGGCCGCGAGTGTGGCGATGAAACAGCTTCACGCCCAGCTCGCCTTCCAGCGCCGAGATCTGACGGCTGACGGCGGATTGCGACAGGGCGAGCGACTCCGCCGCTCCCGTCAGTGACCCGACCTCCGCCGCAGCGTGGAAGGTTTTGAGCTTGTCCCAGTCCATGTCGGGCCTTCTACAATCTGATCGTCATGCCGTCTGCGAGCGAATTGCGATACGCTCGCCAGGCTGGGAAAAAGCCCAGCACGGCGGCGGCCCCAGTAACGGCGCCGACAATGGCCAAATCGTAAAGTCCCGGCGCCAAACCGGGCAAGACAAGACCGAACCGCGCCTCCAGGAGCGGCGCCAGCATGTTGAGCGCGCCATAGGTGGCGAGCGTGCCGATGACGGCGCCCGCCAGCGCGACAAGCGCCGCTTCGGCGACCAACAGCACAAAGACATGGTGGGGGCGGGCCCCCAGGGCGCGCAGGATGGCCATTTCGCGCCGGCGTTCATTCAGGCTCGTCAGGATGGCCGTGAGGATCGAGACAAGGCCGGTCAGCACGACAAAGGCGGCCACCGCCGCCAGCGTCCGCTCGGCGACCCCGACAATGCTCCACAGCTGTGACAACGCCACGCCGGGGATCACCGCCTGCAGCGGCTCATCGGGATAGGTGTTGATCGCGCGTTGCAGGCGCAGGGCGGCGACCGGGCTGTTCAGCCCCACATAAAACGCGGTGAGCTGATCGGGCGTCAGGTCCATTTCGCGCAGCTGTTCGGCGGGCACGGTCGCGCCGGACCCTGTGGCGCCGCCCATATGGATCGCCTCGATGGCCTCCAGCGTCACCATGACGGACTGGTCCAGCGGCGTTCCAGTGGGGGCGAGCACGCCCACCACGGTGAAGGGGTTGTTGTCATGCTCGACAAAACCGACCTCGCCCATGCCGTGGGCGACGACGATCGAATCCCCGGTCTGATAGCCCAGCTCCCGCGCGACCGTCGCGCCGATGACGGCGTCGAACAGATCGTCAAAGGGCTCGCCGCTGGCGAATTCAAGCGTGCGTCCGCCGCCATATTCGTAGTGTTCGAACAGGCCCGGGGTCGAGCCGATCACCCGATGACCGCGATGGGAATCGCCCAGGCTGATGGGTACGGTCCAGGCCACGCCCGGCGCGCTGGCCACGGTCTCATAGCTTTCCCAGGTGATGTTGTTGGTGGCGTTGCCAATGTGAAACACCGAATAGAGCAACAGGTTCACAGGGCTCGATCGCGCCCCGACGATCAGGTCGACGCCCGAGATCGTGTTCTCAAAGCTTTCCCGCGCGCCATGGCGCACTTTTTCGACGCCGAGAAACAACATCACCGAAATGGCGACGGTCAAGACGGTCAGGATGGCGGTGGCGCGGCGATTGCCAATCGAACGCAAGGCGAGATTGAGGATGGGAAGGCGCGCCATCAGACCGTCTCCTTCACGCTGGCGGTGTTGATGGTCTGAAGATCAAGCGCGCGGTCGAACTGGTCCGCCAGCCCGCCATCATGGCTGACGAACAGAAGCGCCGCGCCTGACGCCGTGCATTCCTCTTTCAGAAGCGAGATGAAGGCGTCGCGGCTGTCCGCGTCCAGCGCCGAGGTGGGCTCATCGGCCAGGATCAGGCCCGGCTTGCCGATCAGGGCGCGTGCGGCGGCGACGCGTTGTTGCTGGCCGACGCTGAGATTGGAGGCGCGCTGGGACCAGACCTCTTTGGCATCGAGACCCAGACGTTCCAGGAGCCGCCGCGCCTCAGCCTGTTCGCCGCCTGCAGCCTGCGCCTGTTTCGCGCGTTCTTCGGAGAAGCGACAGGGCAGCATGACGTTCTCGCCCACCGGCAGATAGGGCAGCAGGTTGAACATCTGGAAGATGACGCCCAGATGGGCCGCCCGGAAAGCGTCGCGACGGGATGAGAACAGGGTCTGCATCGCCTGACCCAGAATCTCCACCTCACCCGAGCGAGGCTCGAGAATGCCCGAAATCAGCCCCAGGAGCGTGGACTTGCCCGACCCGCTGGGACCGCGCAGGAAAATCCGCTCACCGGCCTCGACGCGCAAGGCCTCGATCGCGATGACGTCGGGCTGACGGCGCGTATAGGCGAAATGCAAATTGGACAGGGCGAGGGCGGGGGGCGCAGTCTTGGTGCTCATACGCTATTGTGTAACGCCCGGGCTGCGCCCCGCCAAGTGAAGAACCGGTTACGCTGCGTCAGACGCCTTGTCGCGCGCTGCATCGAGCGCCGCCAGGTAACGTTCGGCTTCCAGCGCCGCCATGCAGCCCATGCCGGCTGCGGTGATCGCCTGACGGTATTTGTCGTCGGTCACATCGCCAGCGGCGAACACTCCGGGAATGGAGGTGGCCGTGGAATCCGACGCAGTGACCAGATAGCCGCCTTCCTTGGTTTCCAGCTGGCCGGTGAACAGCTCGGTCGCCGGGGCGTGGCCAATGGCGATGAAGACGCCGTCAGCCTTGTGCTCGGTGACGTCACCGGTCTTGACGTTCTTGAGCTTGACGCCGGTCACCGCTTTCACAGGCTTGTCTTCGCCCGTCACCTCTTCAAGCACGCTGTCCCAGACCACTTCGACCTTGGGGTGGTTGAACAGGCGGTCCTGCATGATCTTTTCCGCGCGCAGGGAATCGCGGCGATGCACCAGCGTGACCTTGGAGGCGAAATTAGTCAGGAACAGCGCTTCCTCGACCGCGGTGTTGCCGCCGCCGACCACAAAGACTTCGCGATCGCGGTAGAAGAACCCATCGCAGGTGGCGCAGGCGGACACGCCATAGCCCTGGTATTCCTGCTCGCTGTCCAGGCCCAGCCATTTTGCGCTGGCGCCGGTGGCGATCACCACGGCGTCGGCGGTGTAGATGTTGCCGCTATCGCCCTTGAGCGTGTAGGGGCGCGCGCTGAGATCGGCCTCGACAATCAGGTCATCGGCGAAAGCCGTGCCCATGTTTTCCGCCTGCGCCTTCATCTGCTCCATCAGCCAGGGGCCCTGGATGGGGTCGGCGAAGCCGGGATAGTTCTCCACATCGGTGGTGATGGTCAGCTGACCGCCCGGCTGCATGCCCGAGATCAGCAGCGGCTCCAGCATGGCGCGCGCGGCATAGATCGCGGCGGTGTAACCGGCGGAGCCGGAACCGATGATGACAAGCTTGGCGTGGCGGGTCTCGGCCATGGCCGGCTCCTTCGTTTGTGTTGGCCGCGCACAGTGCCCAGATTCGGGGCCCTGAGTCGGGCGGCGCGCAGGCGGGTGTATCTGATCGCCCCTGATGTCGCCTTCCTAGGTGAGGATTTCAAGCACGGCTTGCGCTGCTCTGTCGGTTTCGTGAAGCGGTTCGTAGTCCCAGCTCTCGAGCCGGCCCAGATAGGGCCGCACGGCGCCCGCGCCCTCAAGTCCCGCATAAAGATGGCGAAACTTGCCCGGATCGCCGTCAACGCCCAGCCGATAGACCGGCGCGCCTGTGGCCGCAGCTTCACACAGCATGTTGGTGGAGTCTTCAGTCACGCAGATCCAGTCCGCCGATGACAGGAAGGCGAAATAGGGGTTGGGGCCGTCGCCCTCGTGAAACCAGACGCGCTCGGCCTGAGCATAGCGTTCGCGCAGGGCCCGGGTCAGCGTATCGGGCGTGCGGCGGGAGACCGTGATCATGAGCGAGCCGGCCTGCCGACGGATTGTATCCACCTCCTCCAACAGGTGCGTGCAGGCGGCGTCGGTGAAGCGGTGATGCTTGCTGTCCCCGCCAATCAGGATCGCAGCCTGCGGGCCGGGCAGGGCTTCCAGCCGATCTGCAAACGTGCTGGCGCCTTCATTCAGGCGTTGGGGCGTGATGCGATTGGGCGAGCCCAGGATGTTGAGCACTTTCGGCCCGCGCATCCGGTCATGTCGGGGCGCGATGATCAGATCAAACAGATCGGCATGGCTGCGCGGCTTCTGCACATAGACAAAGCGCGTCCGGCGCCATTGCTTGCGATGCAATGAGGCCGCCCGCACCGCCGCCCGGCCGCAGCCGATCCACAGGTCAGGCTCGATCATGCCGGCGTCCGGCAATTCGCCCGTGCGCGGCACATGGATGGGCAGGGTTTGCAGAGGCGTCAGTCGCCCCACGGCTTCGGCCAGGCCAAGCGCCTGATTTTCAATGCCCCGACGCCCGTCGGACACCACAATGCATGAGCGTGTTTCCATACCCGTCATCGTGATCGGAATGCCTGCAGCGTCAAGCATGAAGGGCGGTTTGAACGAATGTGAGTTGACGTTTGTCAGAATAGTGCGACAGTTGTAGCACAAGCAAACGAGGTGTCGCATGACAACCGAACCCAATCCAAGTGAGCTCGAAGTGCTCAAAGCGCTCTGGTCCTCCAAGAGGCTCAGTGCGCGAGAACTTCATGACCGGATCGGCGACGCGCAGGGCTGGTCCTATTCCACAACCCGCACCGTTGTTCAGCGCATGGTCGACAAGGGGCTTGTCACGAAAGACAGCGTTCATGGCCTCTCCGTGTTCGCTGCCGCAGACCGAAAGGTCGATCTGATTTCACGTCTGGTTCGCAGCTTCACCGCCCGCGTTCTTGAAGCGGATCCAAGTGCGCTGCCCGCATCGGCGTTTGCCGGCAGCCGTCTGCTTGACGACGCCGAACGCGCCGAACTCGACGCGCTTTTGAAGGCGGGACCCTCTAGCGGTGATACCGACAAGGAGGCAGGGCAATGACCCTTATCGACCTGATCTGGACCAGCGCGGCCACCCTTCCCGCAACCCTGTCCGCCTGGCTCGCTGCGCGGGCGCTGGAGCCGCATCTCTCATCGCGTTTGGGCGTGCGCCTGTGGCAGGCGGCCCGTCTGGCCGCCTTTGCCCCGATCCTGGTGGTGCTGGGCGCAGGCTTGATTCCTCAACTGCAGAGCGTCAACGCACCGGGCGTGCCGGTGACTCTGCAAGATGGAGCGCAGCAGGCCGTGCCCGTCGCTGCGCCCCTGTTCCAGCCGGTTCTCGACTTTGCCGAGCTGACGGTCTCTTCCGTGCCGACAGCGCTCCTGCCGCTCATCGCGGTTCTCTATCTGGCGGGTCTTGCGGTCATGGCTGCTCGAGGCGTTATGCAACGCAGCCAGATCCGCACCCTGATCCGCGCCTCGATCGGCGACAATGGACGTTTGTCAGAATTCGCCCATCGCTGGCGGGCGCATCTTGGACTGCCGCAAACCTTGGCTCCGGTGCGGGTGGTGGATGCGACGATCTCGCCCTTCGTGGTGGGCATCAAGCCGGTCATCCTGGCGCCCGATACGCTGGCAAAGCGTGACGACGCCGAAGCCGCCATCGCTCATGAGCTGATGCATATCAAGCGCGGCGATGAACGCGACCGTCTGATCGGAGAGGCTCTGACCGCGCTGATGTGGTTCAACCCGGTCTATCGCGCCATCGAGCGTCGCCTCGCGGCCGCGCGGGAGCTGGCGTGCGATGCGGACGTTCTGGACGCCATGGGTCCGGAGCATCGCCAGCGTTACGCCGAAGCGATCGCCGGTCTGGCGCCCATGCCGGCGGTGGCGACGGGCTTTCTCACGGACCTTGAACGCCTGCGTCGTCGCCGGGTCCGGGCGGCCTTGAGCCATACGGGCCGCAAACCGCGGATGCTGGTCGCGATGATGGCGGGTGCTGCGATCTTGCTGGCGGGCGCGCCCTCTGCAGCGCTGGCAGTCGTGCTGAGCGGGCAGGAGGCCGCACAGGGCGAAGACCGTCGTGTCCTGACGGAAGCCGTAGGCGAGCAAGTGCGGGCCGCGCAGGAAGCGGCGCAGGCGAATGACCATCAACGGGCCTTGGGCATCCTGAACGCCATCCCGCCGACCTCACCGTATGAGCGCTTTGTCATTGATCAGCTTCGAGCAAGGGCTTTGTTCGAGCTTGACGATCTGCCCGGCTCTGTTGAGGCGTTTGAAGCGGCTCTGATGAGTGGCGGCGCCAATGAGGAGGAGCGCTACAGCGTGGAAACGGCCATTTTCCAGCTCAATCTTGTCCTTCAAGACTACGACGCCGTGCGTCAGTCGCTCCAATATCTCACGCAGCACGACGAACGGATGACGCCGCGTATGAAGCGAACGGTTGCTCAGGCCCTGGTGCAGATGGTCGAGCATGAGTCCGCACTCCCCTATGCCGAGGCGGCCCGCGCGGAGTTAGCCGAGGACGATCTGGACCTGCTGCACCTTCTCTACTTCCTGTACCAGGAAACTGGACGAGAGGCGGAGATGGAGGCCTTGCGCGCCTATTTGCAAGAGAACCATCCGGACTCAATCGTTCTTCAATGACCGTTCCCATATCCGGATAGACTAACGGCCGGCGCATCGCGCCGACCGTCTTGTGTTCAGAGCGGTGCAGTCGAGCCTATTTCCACTCGACCTTGAGGATCTCGTAGCTCTTGACGCCGCCGGGAGCGTTCACCTCGACCACATCGCCTTCTTCCTTGTTGATCATCGCGCGGGCGATGGGGGAAGACAGCGAGATCTTGCCTGATTTCACATCGGCCTCGTCATCGCCGACGATCTTGTAGGTGCTTTCCTGATCGGTGTCCTCGTCCACGACGGTGACCGTGGCGCCGAACTTGACCTGGATGCCCGACATCTTGGTGACGTCGATCACCTGGGCGCGGGCGATCTTGTCCTCGAGCTCCTGCACGCGGCCTTCGATCCAGCCCTGCCGCTCCTTGGCGGCGTGGTACTCGGCGTTCTCGGACAGGTCGCCATGTTCGCGCGCTTCGGAAATCGCGGCGATCACGGCGGGCCGTTCCACGCTCTTGAGGTGCTTGAGTTCTTCGTCGAGCGCTTTATGGCCCTCGGCGGTCATCGGAATTTTCTGCATGAATGTCCGGTCTCGTGATCAGTGCTCTGGCGAACTGACAACTACGCTCAGCCGCCAGATGGCCCATTACGATAAGATTGCAATGAGCGCGGTTCAAGCTGGCCTGCATCAATCGCCGCAATTGACTTCACCGCCGCCCGCGAGGCGGAAGCCGTCGTATAGCACGGAACCTTCATTTCCAGCGCCGTGCGGCGGATGGAATAGCTGTCGATCATGGAGCGCTGGCCCTCGGTGGTGTTGAACACCAGCTGGACCTCGCCGTTCTTGATCGCGTCCACGATATGGGGACGGCCTTCGAACACCTTGTTGATGCGCTGGACCTTGACGCCGGATTCCTCGAGCGTCTTGGCGGTGCCGGTGGTGGCGAGGATCTTGAAGCCCAGGGCGGTCAGCCGGTGACAGGATTCAATCATCATCGGCTTGTCGGATTCCTTGAGCGAAATGAACACGGTGCCCGATTTCGGCAGGTTCACGCCCGCGCCCAGCTCGGCCTTGGCGAAGGCCGCCTCGAAGCGTTCGTCAATGCCCATCACCTCGCCGGTGGAGCGCATTTCCGGGCCGAGAATCGGATCCACGCCCGGGAAGCGCGAGAACGGCATCACCGCTTCCTTCACCGCGATATGGCGGGTCGGCATGGCGGGGGTGTCGAACTCGGTCAGCTTGGCGTCGGCCATCACTTTGGCGGCGATCTTGGCCACCGGCGCGCCGATGGTCTTGGCCACGAAGGGCACGGTGCGGCTGGCGCGCGGATTCACCTCGATGAGATACACATCATTGCCCTTGACCGCGTACTGCACGTTCATCAGGCCCTTCACGCCGATGGCCTTGGCCAGCGCCTTGGTCTGGCGGCGCAGTTCGCTCACGGTCTGATCCGACAGCGAGTGCGGGGGCAGCGAGCAGGCGCTGTCGCCCGAGTGCACGCCCGCTTCCTCGATATGCTCCATGATGCCGGAGATCCAGACATTCTCGCCATCGCAAACCGCGTCCACATCCACTTCGGAGGCGTCCGACAGATAGCGGTCGAGCAGCAGCGGGGCCTTGCCCGAGACATGCACGGCTTCGCGAATATAGCGGCTGAAGCTCTCGATATCGCGCACGATCTCCATGCCGCGGCCGCCCAGAACGTGCGACGGGCGCAGCACCAGCGGGAAGCCCAGCTCCTCGGCCATCTGGCGGGCTTCCGCCTCGTCATGGGCGATGGCGTTGGGCGGCTGTTTCAGCTTCAGATCATCCAGCAGCGCCTTGAAGCGCTCGCGGTCTTCCGCCAGGTCGATGGCGTCCGGCGCGGTGCCCAGGATCGGCACGCCCGCCGCTTCCAGCTCCGGCGCCAGTTTCAGCGGCGTCTGACCGCCATACTGGACCACCACGCCCAGAAGCTCGCCCGATTGCTGCTCGGTCTCGATCAGCTCGAGCACGTCTTCGGCCGTCAGCGGTTCGAAATAGAGCCGGTCGGCGGTGTCATAGTCTGTGGAGACGGTTTCGGGGTTGCAGTTCACCATGATGGATTCAATGCCCATCTCGGCGAAGGCGTAGGCCGCGTGACAGCAGCAATAGTCAAACTCGATGCCCTGACCGATCCGGTTCGGGCCGCCGCCCAGAATGATCGCCTTCTTGCGGCCGGTGGGCTGGCTCTCGCATTCCCCGCCGCGCTCATAGCTTGAGTACATGTAGGGCGTGGGCGCAGAGAACTCGGCGGCGCAGGTGTCCACGCGCTTGTAGACCGGACGCACGCCGAACTGCTTGCGCAGGGCTTTCACCTCGGTCTCCTCGACCTTGGCGAGGGTGGCGAGCCGCTTGTCGGAGAAGCCCATGGATTTGAGCGTCAGCAGCTCGTCGCCATTTTGCGGCAGGCCCAGCATGCGCACCTGATCCTCGGCATGGATCAGGGTTTCGATCTGACGCAGGAACCAGGGCTCGTACGCGCACGCCGCGTGAATCTGCTCCACGCTGAGGCCTTCGCGGAAGGCCTGGGCGATCACCAGCAGGCGATCGGGCGTCGGGCGGGACAGGGCGGCCAGCACAGCCTGGTGGCGCGCGGATTCGTCCTCGGCCTGGTCCAGGCCCTCGATCTCGATCTCGTCAAAGCCGGACAGGCCGGTTTCCAGGCTGCGCAGGGCTTTCTGCACGCTTTCGGTGAAGCTGCGGCCCATGGACATGGCTTCGCCGACGGACTTCATCGAGGTGGTCAGGGTCGCCTGAGCGCCGGGATATTTCTCGAACGCAAAGCGCGGGATCTTGGTGACCACATAATCGATGGTCGGCTCGAAGCTCGCCGGGGTCGCGCCGCCGGTGATGTCATTGTCGATCTCGTCGAGCGTATAGCCCACCGCCAGCTTGGCGGCGACCTTGGCGATGGGGAAGCCGGTGGCCTTGGACGCCAGCGCCGAGGAGCGCGACACGCGCGGGTTCATCTCGATGACGACCATGCGGCCGTCCTTGGGGTTCACGGCGAATTGCACGTTCGAACCGCCGGTCTCCACCCCGATCTCGCGCAGCACAGCGATCGAGGCCGAGCGCATGCGCTGGTATTCCTTGTCGGTCAGGGTGAGGGCGGGGGCGACGGTGATGGAATCGCCGGTGTGCACGCCCATCGGGTCGATATTCTCGATCGAGCAGATGATGATGCAGTTATCCGCTTTGTCGCGGACCACTTCCATTTCGTACTCTTTCCAGCCCAGCACGCTTTCCTCGATCAGCACTTCGGTGACCGGGGAGTTGTACAGGCCCGAAGTGACGATCTCGCGGAACTCTTCGACGTTATAGGCGATGCCGCCGCCGGTGCCGCCCATGGTGAAGGAGGGGCGGATCACAGCCGGAAGACCCAGCTCTTCGAGCACCACCTCGGCTTCGGCCATGGTGTGCACGGTGCGTGATTTGGGGCTTTCAAGGCCGATGGAGTCCATGGCCACGCGGAAGCGCTCGCGGTTTTCCGCCTTGTCGATGACGTCGGCGCGGGCGCCGATCATTTCCACATTGAACAGGTCCAGCACGCCGCGCTTGTCGAGTTCCAGCGCGCAATTGAGCGCGGTCTGCCCGCCCATGGTGGGCAGCAGGGCGTCGGGGCGTTCCTTCTCGATCACCTTGGCGACCATTTCAGGCGTGATCGGCTCGACATAGGTGGCGTCGGCGAGGTCGGGATCGGTCATGATCGTGGCCGGGTTCGAGTTCACCAGGATGACCCGGTAGCCCTCTTCCTTGAGCGCCTTGACCGCCTGAACACCGGAATAGTCGAACTCGCAGGCCTGGCCGATCACGATAGGACCGGCGCCGATGATCAGGATGGACTGGATGTCTGTGCGCTTGGGCATGGCCGGCCTCTTTGAGTTTTGCACGCGCGCGCGAAAACGCAGCCTCTGACGGGCCCCGATCGGGGCGGAGGCGGCGTGCGGCGCTGATGATGTACGCTGAAACCCGTCCTTAGACCGGAATCGACCGCTTGGCGAGAGGCGATTGCCGCGTTTGTAACATCTGTCGCTGCAAGAAAGCGCGCGCATGACGCCGGCATCAGCCTGGAAGGCAGACAAGAGACCTGACTGAAACAGCCTGGTCTCTTGCATCCCGGTTCGCTCCGACGCTAAGGAGATAAAGTCAGACTTTAACGCGAGTGAGCTAGGCGCAAATGTCCGAGAGTTCCGGTGCCATAGAGGCCTTGCCCGTCAAAGGATCCGCGCTTGCGACTGTCCTGGCCTGGGCCTGCCTTCTCGGAGCGGCGGCGGCGCCACTGTTTCAGACCTTGAGCTGGCTGGTTTTTCCAGACTTTATCGAACGCCTGATCATGAGCGCCAGCGGGACACAGGACCTGTCCTGGCTCGAGCTTCCGATCCGTCTGGGCGGAATGGCGATCTGTCTGCCCGTCGCACTGGTCACAAGCTACGCGCTGTTGAATTTGCGCAGCTTCTTTCGGCACACCTCCCATGGCCGGACGTTTTCACGGCGAGCCCTGGTGGGCTTCAAGGTGTTCGCCTGGTCCGTGGCGGCTCTGGCCATACTCGTGCCGTTGCAAGGGGCGGCCCTGAGCGCGTTTCTGTCCTGGTGCGCACCGGGCGAGGGCGGACAGCTTCAGCTCGAGCTGGGCTCTGATGATCTGACGACCCTGTTCGTGGCGCTGGTGTTTGTCAGCGTGGCGCACCTTCTGGACCGCGCCTGCGCCCAGCAGGACGAGCTGGACAGCATTATATGAGCGCACGCATCGAGGTGCGCCTGGACGTGATGCTGTCGCGACGCGGCATGACGTCAAAAGCGCTGGCTGAGCGGATCGGGGTGTCCGAAGTGGCGCTCTCCCAGATCAAGACCGGCAAGATCAAGGGCATGCGCTTTTCCACGCTACTCGCCCTGTGTGAGGTGCTCGATTGTGAGCCGGGCGATCTGCTGGTTCTGGTGCGCGACGAGGACTAGCGCGACAGGGCCGCCAGCTCGCGTTCGAGATTGGCGCGGGCCTGCGCCTCATAGCGTTCGGCATAATGGTCCGTCTGAAACAGCGCGGGGCGATTGAGCCGTGCGGTCAGAAAGGCGATCCGTCCCTTGCGGTAGTCGCCGCCGAGCGGCCAGACATGCTCTTGCTGAACCTGTCTGGCGTACTGGTCATACTGTTCTGGCGGTGCGCCCAGGATGGCGCAATCCATATCTAGGAACAGCGCGTCATCGTGATCCTGCCCGCCACGCGCATGATCCGCCGTGGCGAGGATCAGTGTATGAACCCGGGCGGCGAGCTCTGGGCCAGCGCCCATCTCTTCAAGCGCCATACGCGCCCAGTCTGCGCTGCGCGCTTCATTATCCTTCCGCCAGCTCTTGTAGATCGCGTCGTGAAACCAGGCGGCATAAGTCAGTCGTGGCAGATCACGGATCTGGTCGGTGAGCGCCTCGATCTCCTGAAACAGAAATGCAGGGTGGCTCAGGCCGTGATAACGCCTGAGCCACCCTGCATGATTGGCGATCACGCGCTTGCCGGTCGCCAGCTGGCGGTCCTCGAGTTCAAAGCGGACCAGATCCGCGCGCCAGAGGGTCAGGGCGTAGTCGCGGTTCATAACTAGCTGTAGGCGAAGAAGCGGGCGAGCCGGCTGGAAGCGGCTTGCGGATTGCGCGTGGCTTCCAGCTGGGCGAGCAGGGCCGGTGACAGCGCGCTTTCGTCCAGTTCATGGGCGGAGCCGGTCTGAGCGCCGATCACGGTCGCTGAGGCGGCCTGCTGGGCCGTCACGCCGCGCTTGGCATCGTTCTCGTCTGCCTGCTGGGCGGTTTCGCCGGTCGCGCCGCCCGCTGCGGCGTCGGTATCGGTCAGATTGGCGCTGCCGCCCTTCACGCTGGTCGCGCCATTGGCCGGTTCATTACCTGGCGCTGCAGTGTCGCCGGGGTTGGCGCGGGTGAAATCCTGCTGATCCAGAAGCGCGGCGAAGAGCTGGGAGGACAGGCTCTCATTGAGCTGGCCTGCGCGGTCTTTCAAGGACAGTTCCGGCGCGGCGGCGGCTTCTTCGGTCTTGCGCGCGTCTTCGGGGGTTTTATCGGGATTGGGCAGGGACATTTCGCCCAGGGCGGCGCCCTTGGCGTGCGTGTTGTCCCAGGGCGTCCATGACGGGCCGGTAATGGCGCTGGCGCTCATCAGTCTCTCCCGATATGCGGTCTGCCGAGCCAGCCGGAGGGCTGTAAAGGCAGACCTTGCCTATCAAAATATGCTGAGCGGCAGATTCTTCCGCCTTGTGTCTCGCCCCTGATGGAGCGGCGTAGAGGTCGCCCTCCTACGCTTTGGAGCCTTGTTTCAAGGCTCTCATCCGCGCTCTCAGCCTGCCGGTTCGGCGCCGGCGTGACGAGCGCGCCTGGAGCCTTGCAACCTGTGTGCCTGTTCTGGCGCTATCGTAGCGACAAATCCCGCCAGAGCTGGGGCTGGATCTCGGCCGAGGTCCGTGTCCGGTCCGACACCAGCCAGTAGGCGCGTTCATGCAGCAGCGGGATGTTGGGCATGGCGGAGAGAAACACCACTTCGGCGCGCCGGAAATGCGCGGCGCGCGCCTCGGCGTCCATGACGGCGAAGGCGTCGGCCATGATGGCGTCGAACTCATCCCGCGCCGGACCGCTCCAATTGGTGTTGTCCGCAAAGCCATTGCGGCTGAACGGCTGCAGCATGAAATCAGGATCGGTTTTCAGCCCGCGGTCAAAGCGGGCGAGGGCGATGTCGAAGTCCCCGGCGTCCACGGCCTGGTACAGATCCAGCGGATAACTCGCCAGCAGCTCGCCCTGCACCCCGATACGCGCCCAGTCATCCAGTATGGCGATGGCCAGCCGGTCCCGATCGCCTGCGCTAGCGCGAATAGTCACGCGCAGGGGAGACGCGTCGGTATAGCCGGCGTCGGCCAGCAGAGCGCGGGCCGCTTCGGCATCATGGCGGGGCTCGATGCGGGCTTCGCCCTGGCGCGGGATCACCACATCGGTGGTCTGGGCCTCGCCATTGAAGAAGTGCGTGTTCAGGAACGCCCGGTCTAGCCCCAGGCTGAGGGCGCGCCGCACGCCCGGGTCTGACAGATAGGGCTGGGCGCAGTTGATCTTGAGATAGGTCAGGGTGGGCGCCGGATAGGCCTTCAACTCGTCGCCGACAGTCTCGCGAAGAAAGCCGATCTGATCGCTGGGCGGACGTTCCGCCAGATCATAATCACCGGCCCGGAAGCGACGGGCGCGAGTAGCGGGCGTGTCCACCACGTCCACCGCAATGGTTTGGATAGCGACGCTGTCGGTGGCGGGAAAATAGGGGTTCTTGCGCAGCTCCAGCGACATGGCTTCATGGCTCGCAAGCACATAGGGGCCCGCCGAGACCCAGTGTTCGGGCCGCGTCCAGCTGTCGGGATGGGCCTCCACGGCATGGCGGGGCAGCGGATAGAATTCGCGCATCAGCACCGGGAAATTTCCCACGGGCCGGTCGAGCTCGAACACCACGGTGCGCGGATCGGGTGCGGTGACCGCAATCGTGTCCGGATCGCGCTCGCCCGCCAGCGCCTCACGCGCGCCGATCACGGCGAAGAAGTCGCCCAGATCGGCAAAGCCCGTGGTCGGGTCCACGGCGCGACGCGCCGTCCACACCACGTCCTCTGCCGTCAGCGGGGCGCCGTCCGACCAGGCCAGATCCGGACGCAGGGTGAAGCGCCAGCTTCTTGCATCCTCGCTGCGCCAGGTCAGGGCCAGTCCAGGCGCGAGCCCGCCCGAGGGCGAATACTCGGTCAGCGGCGCATGTAGCTGTTTGTACAGGAGGGCGGCCGACGCGAACTGACCGCGCAGGGGATCCAGGCTGTCAGGCTCTGTTTCAATGGCGACCCGCAACAGGTCTTCAGGGGCGCTCTCATCCCCGGCGCAGGCGCTCAGTGAGACGGCCGCAAGGCCCGCCGTGCCTGATGCCATCGCCTGGCGTCGTGTCAGACCCGCCATGCTCCCCTCCCTCAGTGTCAGGAGAGAAGGGTAGCATTGCGTCGGCTTGCGCCGCCAGCGGCTTAGGCGCGCTTGAGCGCGCTCACGAAGCTTTCAAACACCTTGAAGCTGTCTTGCGGGCCGGGGCTGGCTTCGGGGTGGTGCTGAACCGCCCAGACGGGCTTGTCGGTCAGCTTGAAGCCGCAATTGGTGCCGTCAAACAGCGAGACATGGGTTTCCACAGCGCCTTCAGGCAGGGTGTCGCGGTCCACCGAGAAGCCATGGTTCATCGACACGATCTCGACCTGGCCGGTTTCGGTATTCTTGACCGGGTGATTGGCGCCGTGATGGCCCTGGACCATCTTGGCGGTCTTGGCGCCAAGCGCCAGCGCCAGCATTTGGTGCCCCAGACAAATGCCGAGCACCGGCACGCCGGCGTCGATCACGCCGCGAATGGTGTCGAGCGCATACTGACCGGTCGCGGCCGGATCGCCTGGCCCGTTGGAGACCAGAACGCCGGCCGGGTTGAGCTTGAGCACGTCATCCTTGGTGGCCTTGCCGGGCACCAGTTGAACGCGCGCGCCTGCCGAGACGAGGCGGCGCAGGATGTTCGCCTTCACACCGTAATCGAGCACGACCACCAGCGGGCCGTCTTCGGGCCCCTTGGCGAAGCCTTCCGACCAGCCCCAGTCGCCGTCGGTCCAGTCATTTGCGGCGTTGCACGCCACGGCGCTCGCCAGCTCCGCGCCTTCCATGGAGGGCGCGTCTTTAGCCTGGGCCTTGAGCGCGTCGATATCGAGCTTGCCGTCGCGGGCATGGGCGATGGTCGCCATCGGCATGCCGGTCTCGCGGATGCGGCGCGTGATGGCGCGGGTGTCGACGCCGGTAATGGCGATGACGCCGCGCGCGGCCAGCCATTCATTGAAGCTGGTCTCGGCGCGCCAGCTGGCGGGCGGGGTGATGTCCTCGCGGCTGACCATGCCCACAGCGGCCTTGCGGGCAGTGGCGCTGGAGGCTTCCTCGTCCTCGGCATTGGCGCCCACATTGCCCACATGGGGGAAGGTGAAGCACACGATCTGCCCGGCATAGGAGGGATCGGCCAGGATTTCCTGGTGCCCGGTCATCGCGGTGTTGAAGCAAAGCTCGGCCACAGCAGCGCCGGTCGCGCCTGCGCCCTTGCCGTAAAACACTGTTCCGTCAGCCAGAACCAGCGCGGCAGTGGCCCATTCAGGCTTCGCGTTCGCCGAATCTGATTGCATCGGTGCTTGATTCTTGATTGCTTCCGGCATAGGTGCTCGCCTCCTGACACGCGCGGGGCCGCGAGCTGGGCTCCAGCGGCGGGCGGTTAAACGCGCGGAAAGTAGGCGAGCAGCCGGGCCGGGTCAAGCAAAAGGCCGCGCTGCAAAACTGTGCAATTACAATGGCTTGGCGCTTATCTGCAGCGCCGCCGGAAATAGGTGCTCCCATGTCGCTTCGCGACCGCATCCTCGAAGATCTCAAAGACGCCATGCGCGCCAAGGATGACACGCGCGTCTCCACGCTGCGCCTCATCCAGGCCGCCATCAAGGATCGTGACATCGCGGCGCGGGCGGAAGACCGCTGCGAGGGCTGTTGCGTGAACGAGATCCAGGCGATCTTGCAAAAGCTGCTCAAGCAGCGTGAAGAAAGCGCGGAGACGTATGAGAAGGCGGGGCGTCTCGACCTGGCCGAACGTGAGCGCGCGGAAGCGGAAATCGTCCGCTCCTATCTGCCCGAACCGATGAAGCCCGGTGAAATCGCCGACGCCGCCAAGTCGGTGGTCAGCGAGCTGGACGCCGACGGTCTCAAGGATATGGGCCGCTGCATGGCGACTTTGAAAGAGCGCTATACCGGTCGCATGGATTTCGCCAAGGCGGGCCAGGAAGTCAAAACTCTGTTGCAAGGTCAGGCCTAGGCTTCTAGCGCCTGCGCCTGCCTGAGCGTAAGCTGTCGGGCTGGAGGATGTTCAGCACGTGGCGATTCCCGACGGGTTCAAAGACGAGATCAAGGCGCGCATCCGCCCATCCGAGCTGATCGGGCGAACGGTGGCGCTCAAGCGTCAGGGCCGCGAATTCGTGGGCCTGTCCCCCTTCAAGAAAGAGCGCACGCCCTCATTTTTCGTCAATGACGAGAAGGGCTTCTACCATTGCTTCGCCAGCCAGGAGCATGGCGACATCTTCACCTGGCTGCAAAAGACCCAGGGCCTGAGCTTCATGGAAGCGATCGAGGCCCTGGCCCAGGAGGCCGGTCTTGAAGTCCCGCGCATGGAGCAGCGCGACCCCAAGCAGGAAGAGCACCGCAAGACGCTGCTGGACTGGATCGCGCTGGCTCAGGACTATTTCACCCGCGCCCTGTTTGCGCCCGAGGGCGAAGAGGCGCGGATGTATCTCGAGCGCCGCGGCCTCAGCCGGTCGGACATGGAGCGGTTCGGGCTGGGCTTTGCGCCGGACAATCGCCGCGGCCTGACCCGCGGGCTCATCCAGAAGGGCGCGACCGCCCAAGAACTGTCGGACGCCGGCCTGTCGATCCTGCCCGATGATGGCGGCGAGCCCTATGACCGCTTCCGCGGTCGGGTGATGTTCCCGATCAAGGATGCACGCGATCGCCTTGTGGCGTTTGGCGGCCGGGCCATGAGCAAGGAGGTGCGGGCGAAATATCTCAACTCGCCCGAGACCGAACTCTTTCACAAGGGCTCGCTTCTGTATCGCTATCCCGAAGCGCGGGCCTTCGCCCATGATCCCAAGATCAGGGCCAAGGGCCTGATCGTGGCCGAGGGCTATATGGATGTGATCGCCTTCGCGCGCGCCGGCCTGGGCCAGGCGGTGGCGCCGCTGGGCACGGCTCTGACCGAGAATCAGCTGCGACTTCTGTGGCGCGCCGGCCCCGAGCCTGTGGTGTGCCTGGATGGCGATGCGGCGGGCACGCGTGCGGCGGCGCTCGCTGCGGAGCGGGCGCTGGAACTGCTCGAACCGGGCCGGACCCTGCGCTTTGTCTTTCTGCCCGACGGGCAGGACCCCGATGACCTGTTGCGCGAAGAAGGCCCGCAAGCGCTCAAGGACGCGATCAGCGACGCCAAGCCGCTTATCGATGTGCTTTGGCGGCGCGAAGTGGAGCTTGAACCGCTGGATGACCCCGACCGTCGGGCCGGATTCCGCAAGCGTCTCAAGGGGCTGGTCGCCAAGATCAAGGATCCCGACATCAAGGCGGAGTATCGAGCCGAGCTTGACCAGCGGATCGAGGTCCTGTTCGGGCGCACGCCGCAATCGGGCCTGCGCGCGGACGGGCCGCGCGGCGGCTATCAGGGCCGCGGGGGCGGGCGCCGGTTCAACGCGCTGCAACCGCCCACAGCCGAGCTGGTCGCGCAACGAAAACAGAAACCGCCGCCCGCAAGCGCTCGACAACTGCTGCTGGCGGTGATCGAATACCCTGAAATCGCTGAGGCTGAGGCGGAGACATTGCTGCAAATGTCCTTCGGAACGCTTGACAGCCTTAGGGACGCGATTCTAGACGCGTGTTTCTCTGGGGAGCCTCTGCCTGTCGGCGGACTGCGCGATGCGTTGTCTCGACGGGGTTTTGCCTCCCAACTGACACGTTTGGCCGTGGACAAAGTGCCCATGCGCGCCAGTCTCGGGGGGAGTGAGGCGGATGCTGACAGCCGGCTTGAGGCTTGGCGCAGGCTTTCGGCTTCTTATATGGAAAGAGTTGCGCAAGACGCTCAGGACCGACCACGACACGCCGATTTTTTTGAAGAGGGCGATTCCGACGCCCTCAAGAATTACCTCGTTGCCGAACGACGAGGCCGCCAGCGCTAGCGCGCGCCCCCGCCGCCCTTTGTGCGCGCAGCAATGAAATCCTCCGGGAGCATGATCACCGAATGAGCAAAGCCGCCGCTGAAAACGCCGAAGCGACCTCTGAAAACCAGGACGGGCCGCTGCTCGACCTGACGGATCAGACCGTCAAAGCGATGATCAAGACCGCCAAGAAGCGCGGTTATGTGACTCATGACGAACTGAACAAGGTCCTGCCGAGCGAGGAATTCAGCTCCGAGCAGATCGAGGACATTCTCGCCCAGCTCTCCGAAATGGGGATCACGGTCGTGGATTCCGAAGAGGATGTGGACAACGAGGCGTCCGCGGCGGACGAGTCCGACGAGGAGGAGGACGAGGAAAAGTCCACCGCCGTCGCCAAGAAAGCCAAGAGCGAAGTCGCCGCGGGCCAGAACACCACTTCTGCCCAGGACCGCACCGATGACCCGGTGCGCATGTATCTGCGCGAGATGGGCTCGGTGGAGCTGTTGTCGCGCGAAGGCGAGATCGCCATCGCCAAGCGCATCGAGGCGGGCCGCAATGCGATGATCCGCGGGCTGTGCGAAAGCCCGCTAACCTTTGAAGCCATCATGGTCTGGCGTGACGAGCTGCAGGAAGGCCAGGTCCTTCTGCGCGACATCATCGACCTGGACGCCACCTATGGCGGCGTGCGTGAAGACGCCACCGCGACCTCTGACGAGGAAGAAGAGGGCGCGAGCGACGAGGAAGAGACCAAGCCGGACGCTGAAGCCAAGTCTGACGATGATGAGTCAGAGGGCGAAGAGGGTGAGAAGGCCGAAGGCGAGGGTGAAGACGACGACGATGATGATGACGGCGGCAACATGTCTCTCGCCGCCATGGAGGCCGAGCTGCGCGACGGGGTCATGGAAACCCTGGACGCCATCGCCACCGATTTCGACGTCTTCCGCCAGCTCCAGGACCGTCTGGTGTCCTCGCGCCTGTCCGGCAAGCATCTGAGTGACAAGGACCAGTCGGCGTATAACGACGTCTTCGAGCGTATCGTCGAGAATCTGAACTCGCTGCACCTGAACAATGCCCGGATCGAGGCGCTGGTCGAGCAGCTGGATGCGATCAATAAGAAGCTGATGGGCCTTGAGGGCAAGCTGCTGCGCATGGCCGAAGCCCATGGCGTGCCGCGCACCGACTTCCTGAAATCCTATCAGGGCCATGAACTGGATCCGAACTGGCTCAAGGATATGGCCGGCAAGTCCAAGGCCTGGGGCCGCTTTGTCGAGCGTGAGGAAAAAGAGGCTGGCGAGCTGCGTGAACAGATCGCCACCCTGGCCCAGGAATCCGGCGTTCCGATCGATGACTATCGCCGCATCGTCGCCACCGTCCAGAAAGGCGCGCGCGAAGCCCGCGTGGCCAAGAAGGAAATGGTCGAGGCGAACCTGCGCCTGGTGATCTCCATCGCCAAGAAATACACCAATCGCGGCCTGCAATTCCTCGACCTGATCCAGGAAGGCAATATCGGCCTGATGAAGGCGGTCGATAAGTTCGAATATCGCCGCGGCTACAAGTTCTCCACCTACGCCACCTGGTGGATCCGTCAGGCGATCACCCGCTCGATCGCCGACCAGGCGCGCACCATCCGTATTCCGGTGCACATGATCGAGACGATCAACAAGATCGTGCGCACCTCCCGTCAGATGCTCCACGAGATTGGCCGCGAGCCGACCCCGGAAGAGCTGGCGGAAAAGCTCTCCATGCCGCTTGAGAAAGTGCGCAAGGTGATGAAGATCGCCAAGGAGCCGATCTCCCTTGAAACCCCGATCGGGGATGAGGAAGACAGCCATCTGGGTGATTTCATCGAGGACAAGAACGCGGTTCTGCCCATTGATGCGGCGATCCACTCCAACCTGCGTGAAACCACCACGCTGGTCCTCGCCTCGCTCACCCCGCGTGAAGAGCGCGTGCTGCGCATGCGCTTCGGCATCGGCATGAACACCGACCACACCCTTGAGGAAGTGGGCCAGCAGTTCTCGGTGACCCGCGAGCGGATTCGTCAGATCGAAGCGAAAGCCCTGCGTAAGCTCAAACACCCGAGCCGGAGCCGCAAGCTGCGCTCCTTCCTCGACAGCTAGAGCGCTGACCACAGACAAATCCGAAAAGCCCCGCTGGTTTCAGCGGGGCTTTTTGCTGTGGGGGCGGCAACCAATGGGGGCGCGAGGCGTTTGGTTTTCAGTGACTTCCCTTTTGTCGCGCTCTGCGCAAGGCTGATCTGATGACCCGATTGATCTTCAAGCTTACCCTTGCGCTCCTCATCGCTCTGGCCAGCGGGATGCTGGCTCTGACCGCGCCGGCTCTGGCGCAAACCGAGGGCGGCGAAGCGAGCGGCGAGATCCACCTGCAGACGGACGCGCCGACTGATGCGGCGATCGCCCAACGCATCGCGACCATCTTCGGTGAGATCGATACACTCTCCGGTGTCGAGATCAGTGTCGAGGCCGGGGTTGTGACCCTGTCGGGCCAGACCCTGACGGCTGAGGCGGCGAACCGCGCCGAAGCGCTGGCGAGCCGGGTCGAGGGCGTGGTGACGGTGGAGAACCGGATTGATCGCGATGTTTCTGTCGCGACCCGCGTCGCCCCGGCCGTGGGCGAGCTGGAAACCACGGTCCAGGACCTCGTCCGCGTCCTGCCGCTCCTGGCTCTCGCGGCGGCGGTGTTCGTGGCGCTGAGCGTGCTGGGCTGGCTGTTGAGCCGCTGGGACGCGCTCTGGCGCGTTCTGACACCCAACCGGTTTGTCGCCGAGCTGGTCGGCTCCACGGTCTTCGGCCTGTTCCTGGTGTTCGGGTTGATCTCGGCGCTGACGCTTCTGGACGCCACCGCCTTCCTGGGCGCGCTTCTGGGCGCAGCCGGTGTGATCGGCCTGGCGGTGGGCTTTGCGGTCAAGGATACGATCGAAAATTACATCGCCTCGATCATGCTCTCGATCCGCCAGCCCTTCCGGCCCAATGACCATGTGGTGATTGATGGCCAGGAAGGCCGGGTGATCCGCCTCACATCGCGCGCCACGGTTCTGATGACGCTGGAGGGCAATCATCTGCGCCTGCCCAATGCGCTGGTCTTCAAGGCGGTGATCCTGAACTATACCCGCAATCCAGAGCGCCGGTTCGATTTTGTCCTGGGCGTGGATCCCGATGACGACCCCCTGTCCGCTGTGGAGACCGGTCTGGCTGCGCTCAAATCGCTGGGCTTTGTCATGACCGACCCGGACCCGGCGGCGGGCATTCGGGAAGTGGGTGATTCCACCATCAATCTGTTCTTCTCCGGCTGGGTCGACCAGAACCAGGCCGATTTCCTCAAATCGCGTTCGGTCGCCATCGCCACGGTCAAGGCCGCGCTCGATGCGGCCGGCTTCACCCTGCCTGATCCCACCTATCGCTTGCGGATTGATAGTGGCGTTCTGCCAACAGACGCCGCCCAGCCGGCGCAATCGCGCTCGACGAAATCGGCCCGATCCGCGCCCGCCAAAACCCCGACCGGGGAGGCGACGGATGTGGCGCCGGATCACTCCCTCGCGGATCGGGTCGAGGAAGAACGCCGCGAAGACGGCGCCGGGGATCTGTTGTCCGAAGACGCACCGAGCGAATAGCCCGTGGGGCCTTCCAGCCCTGAACTGAAAAGGAGTTTCAATGAGCCAGTCTGACCTGACCGTTCGGTCCGCCCGACCCCGGGATGCCGCGGCGATTGCCCGCCTCTCGCGTGAGCTCAATGAAGTCGTGGGCGATTCCACCGAGCATTGCACGCCCGAGAATATCAAGCGCACCCTGTTCGGGCACGATACCAGCTTTCATATCCTGGTCGCCGTGCCGGCCGATGGCGAGCCGATCGGCTATGCGGTCTGGCATGCCTATTACGATAGCGGGCATGGCGGCGCGGGCGCCTGGCTCGCTGAAGTCTGCGTCGGCAAGGCCGGTCGCGGCGAGGGCGCGGGCCGCGCCCTGTTTGAAGCGGTGGTTGAGGATGTGCGCGAAAGTCCCGCCACCTTTTTGATGTGGACCAGTTCGGAAACCGAAGCCGCCGAAGCGCTCTATGAAAGCTCGGGCGGCTTCGCCAAGCCGGTGCGCCGCTGGGAGCTCAACGGGCTGTAAGTTCGCCGCAACCCACCTTGAGGCTTTGTCATTAGGGGGCGGGCCGCCACCGGTTTAGGGTTGTGCCGAACAGGGGGATTTCATGCTCAGAACCGCTTTGATGATGCTGGCGCTGTCGGGCATGCCCGCGCTGGCGGAGGAGCCCGCAACGCCCCGCCTGCAAACGGTGGATGCGGCGGTCGGGCCCCTCATGGAGGCGGGTCAGTTCCCCGGCGTCGTTGTCGCGGTGATGGATCGCGGCGCACCAGTGCATGTGGGCGCGTACGGCTTCGCCAGCCTTGAACATGCGGCGCCGGCCAGTCCTGAAACCGTGTTCGAGCTGGCCTCGCTGACCAAGCATATGACGGCCCTGATGGTGCTGAGCCTGGCTCAGGACGGGGAATTGTCGCTCGATGATCCGCTCTCGCTATACGTCGCGGAGACGCCCGAGGCCTGGTCCGCGATCACGATTGATCAGCTGTTGAGCCATATGGCCGGGCTGACGCATCGGTTCGAAGCCATGCCGAACGGGCAGTTCCAGCTCGCCTATTCCACAGACGAGATGCTGGCTTCGGCCATGGCGACACCGCTTCAGGCTGAGCCCGGCACGGACTGGCGCTATTCCGATCAGGGCTATTTCCTGCTGGGGCTGGTGATCGAGGCGGTTACGGAGCAGTCCTTTGAGGACGCCCTGAGAGCGCGCTTCTGGGCGCCGCTGGGCATGGACCAGACACGCATGCTCGACCAGTCCGCCATCGTCCCCCATCGTGCAGACGGCTATGGCGTCTATGACGGAGAGCTGTTGCGCAATCGCCGGGTCTGGCAGTTCGGCCTGACCTCTCATTTCGGCGTCACCTCATCGCTTGACGATCTCATGGTCTGGGAAGCCGAGCTCAACGATCCGCAGGTGCTGGCCCCGGACGTGATCGCCCAGGCCGCCGAGATTCAGCGCGCCTTTGATACGGGTGAAACATGCGAGCGCTGGGGCTATGCGCGCGGCTGGTGGAGCCATGACGTCGACGGGCATCAAATCACCAGCCATGCCGGGTATTCGGGCACGGCCTATGTGCGCGACATGACGTCGGGTCAGTCGGTGATTGTGCTGACCAATCGCGAGGATGGGGAGGGGCTGGTCTCCCCGCTGGCGATCGCCTGGGCCGCAGGCCATGCCGCGGTGATGGACGTTCCTGAAACCGGCCTGACCTGCTGGCGCTAGCGCTCTAGCCGCAGCAAGACCCGCTGGACGGGGCGTGCGGTGATTTCAGCACGAACGGATCGCCCGTCTCGCGGCGCGGCGCGTCATTGGCCGGGGCCGGGCGCAGCTCCACCGTGGCGGAGACGAATTTGAGACCGTCGAGTTTGGCGATCAGCGCCTCATCGGTGATCGCCAGCGGGCGATGGTCCACAAGTTCCGGCGCGTCAAAACCGCTCTCTTCGGCGATGGCGAGGAAATCGGACCAGGCCAGCGCGCCCGCCAGGCATTCGCCATAAAGGATCGGGTCGGTGCGCAGCTCGGCCGGCACTTCGCGCTCGGCGTAGACATCGGCGAAATGCATGACGCCATCGGGCTTGAGCAGATGGCGCACGCCCGCAAACACGCCCGGCTTGTCGGTGGACAGATTGATCACGCAGTTGGAGATGATCAGGTCAAAGCTGCCCGGTTCGAGATCAAGCTGATCGAGCTCCTCGATATAGCCCTTGAGAAACCGGGTATTGGGCTTGGCGTAGCCAAACCGTTCGGCGTGCCATTGCTCATGCTCCAGCGCGACCTGGAGCTGTTTGTCGGTCATGTCCACGCCGACGACTTCGCCGTCCTCGCCCACGAGCTGGGCCAAGAGGTAGACGTCCCGGCCCGTGCCGCAGCCCAGATCGAGGATGCGTTTGCCAGCAAGGCCCTCGGGCGCGATCAGGCCGCAGCCATAGTATTGGCTGGCGACGTCGGGATGGATGTTCTTGAGCGCGTCGCGGATATGGGGCTCCGGCGCTGAAATCTCACAGCAGGCATCCGATTTCAGATCGCCGCTCGACTGCAGCACATCGCCGTAATAATCCCGAACCTGTTCGCGCATCTCGACCTCGATTGTTCTGTATGCGGTCGGACTGTTTCAGATTTGCGCGGACGGGTCGATACACGGATTGGTGAGATCGCATAAAGGAGCCGACATGCCGCAACAGGTCATCGAGATCGAAACCCGGGGGCCGGGGCTGTACGAGGTCACCGATGCGGCGCAGCGCTTTGTCCGGGCGTCCGGCGCGGACGAGGGGCTACTGACCTGTTTCGTGCGCCATACCTCGGCCTCGGTGGTGATCCAGGAGAACGCCGATCCGGATGTGCAGCGCGATCTGCAGGCCTTCTTCGCCCGTCTGGTCCCGCGCTCGGATGATCCATCCATGAGCTGGCTCAGCCATACCACCGAAGGCCCTGACGACATGCCCGCCCATATCAAGTCCGCGCTGACCGCGTCGTCAATGGGCGTGCCGGTGAGCGGCGGCCGGTTGATGCTCGGGACCTGGCAGGGGCTCTACCTGTTCGAACATCGCGACCGGCCGCACACCCGGCAAATGGTCCTGCACCTGTCGGCCTAGCTTGCAGCCTTGCGTTTGCGCAGCAGGCGGCGGAAGCCGATGATGACGCCGGAAATCACCGGCACCGCGATCACCAGCCAGGGCAGGGCGCCCGCCAGGAACAGGATGAGGCTCGCCACCGAATTGGCGAACACATCGCCCATCTCCTTGAACGCCCGACCGATCGGATTGAAGGTTTCAGGCTCCACCACCTGGCGCTCGGCCTGATAGTTCAGCGTCAGAAGCGAGGTGTCCACGCGCTGGCGCAAGGCGGCGAGCACGCTGGCCTGGGCGTCGAGATCAGCCTGCACGCTGGCCAGCTCCCGCTCCACCGCCAGAAGGTCCGACAAATCCCCGTCGCGGGTTTCCAGCAATTGTTGCAAGCGGTTGCGCAAGGTGGTCTGCGCCTCGACCCGGGCGGCGGTGTCGACAATGCGCGTGGTCAGATCCTCGACCGAGGTCTGGTCGGACAAGACCTGCCCGCCCAGTTCCTCGGCTTGAGGTTCAAGCCCGGCGCGGAAGTCGGCGATCCAGTCCGGCGCGGCGCGCAGTTGCAGATGCGCGCTGGGGCGCGGCCCGTCGGCATTGTTCACCTGCGCCCGGATCACCTGACAGGCATTCGCCGCGGCGCTCTGACACGCCTCCACATGCGCGGCATGCGTATCGCCCAGCACGTCGGCGGGCAGTTCCAGGCTGGTCTGGTAGGTATAGGCCAGCAATGGCCCTTCGACGGCGTCGGGCGTCACATCCGCCCGGTCCACCCGCGCGCCGGTGACCCGGATCGAGTCATTGGCGACCCGCAGGGGCGCGGCGGGGGCGGGCGTCGCCTCCATCATCGCCTGTTCGTTATAGGCGCCGCCCTGTGACGGTCGCGTCGCCTCCTGATCACAGCCGGCCAGCAACACGCCGGCGGCCAGTACGCCCAAAGCCATTCGCACCATGGTCATCCCCTTGTCTGCCCGGTTCCAGCCTATCATGCGCAGGGCGAAGCTGAACCGGTCTTGAAGCGTGTAAGGCGATTTTGCGGCGACGATGCGGCGCAGCCGGACGCTTCAGTTGGCCCGATGCGAACAAGGCGGAGTTTGCTAGTCTGGGCCAAAGCGCGATCCTGTGATTCGCGCCCCGCCTGCCAAGGAGCTCGCCATGACCACCGCCCCGCTCGGCTCGAAAGCCAATCCCAGCCAGTATGACTGCCTGCCGGACCTCGCCGAGGACGAACCCTATTTCGTCATCCGCGCCCATGACCCGCTGGCCAACGCCCTGGTCGAGCTGCACGCCTATATCGGCGCCGGCCAGGCGGGCGCCGCGCACAACAAGCTCGCCGAGATCATGGAATTGACCCGCGAACAGCCGCCGCGCCCCGCCGGTAGCCCGAAATACCGCGAAACCTTCGCCATCTCGCTCGCCATGGAAGCCTGGCGCAGCAAGAATCCGGGCTAAACTCTCCCCGCATGCCTCAAGGACTTATCCCCCTTGCGAGTCGCATGGGGGTGACTCCTCCGACTACGACTACCATCGGGCTCTTTTCCGGGCTCTCAGGACTCGCGCGACTCCCATGCC
>NZ_JASHIU010000016.1 GCF_030733545.1 Oceanicaulis sp. MMSF_3324 | reverse complement strand
CCGCGGCCGGAGATCGAGAACACGTCTTCGATCGGCATCAGGAAGTCCTGATCCTTCGGACGTTCCGGGGTCGGGATATACTCATCCACAGCCGCCATCAGTTCCTTGATCTTGTTCTCGCCGATTTCCGGATCACGGCCTTCCATCGCCGCCAGCGCAGAGCCCGCGATGATCGGAATGTCGTCGCCCGGGAAGTCGTAGGAGGACAGAAGTTCGCGAACTTCCATCTCGACGAGCTCCAGAAGCTCCTCGTCGTCAACCTGGTCGACCTTGTTCATGAACACCACCAGAGCCGGCACGCCGACCTGGCGAGCCAGGAGGATGTGCTCGCGCGTCTGCGGCATCGGGCCGTCCGCCGCGTTCACAACCAGGATCGCGCCGTCCATCTGAGCCGCACCCGTGATCATGTTCTTCACGTAGTCGGCGTGGCCCGGGCAGTCCACGTGAGCGTAGTGACGGGCATCCGTCTCATACTCAACGTGCGCCGTCGAAATCGTGATGCCGCGCGCCTTCTCTTCAGGGGCGCCGTCAATCTGGTCGTACGCGCGGAAGTCACCAAAGTATTTGGTGATCGCGGCGGTCAGCGTCGTCTTGCCGTGGTCAACGTGACCAATCGTGCCGATGTTGGCATGCGGTTTCGTACGCTCAAACTTTTCCTTGGCCATTGTCGTGGACCCTCAAGCTGGAACATGGATTTGCGGCGCTTGCATCAGCCGACGGTCCGACTGCTGACCGATGCGCCAGGGCGATTGCGCGGGGCATAGCGCCCGTTCTGCTCCAAGGCAAGGGAGAAAGCGTCTTGAACGCAGGCTTCTGCAGATAAGACCCGCTTGCCAGTGACGCTCTGGCCCTGTGTTCGCAGCCCGACCGGAACAATCCCCCTCCTCGGCCCGTTTCTGAACCAAGCCCGGGATGTTCCCGATGCTGAGCAGAAACAGGAGAACACCATGCGTATTCTCATCGCCGGCGCGACCGGCCTGACCGGTCGCAAACTGACCGAGAAAATCCAGCAGTCGGGCCGCACCCCGATCGCCCTAGTGCGCGAGAGCTCAGACCTGAGCGTGCTGCCCGAAGGCGTTCAGACGCAGACGGCGGACCTCGCAAACCTGCCCGATGATGTGGCCCAGGGCATGGATGCGGTGATTTTCGCCGCCGGCTCCGGCGGCGACACGCCGGCCTCCCAGACCGAGGCCATTGACCGTGACGGCGCCATTTCCCTGATCGAGAAGGCCAAGCGCGCCGGCGTCCGCCGCTTCGTCATGCTCAGCTCGGTCGGCGCCGACAATCCGGACAAGGGGCCCGAAGGTCTGCGTCATTATCTTGAGGCCAAGAAGGCGGCGGACGAACACCTGGAAACCGCCGGGATTGATTACGCCATCGTCCGTCCCGTCTCCCTGACCAATGATCCGGGCACGGGCTGTGTCGAAGTGTCCGCGGACCATGTCAGCGGCTCTGAAGTGTCCCGTGAAGACGTCGCGGAAGTTCTGGAACGCTGCGTCAGCGTGCCCGAAGCCTCCGGCGCCGTGTTCGAGCTTTCAGAGGGCGAGGACAGCATTGGCGACGCCATGATGCATGTGAAAGCCGCCTAATCCGGCGCATCGGGGTCGGAGCGCGCCTGGTCGCGCTCCACCCGCACATCCTTGGGCGTCGGGGGCGACCAGCGCCGGTCGTTCATGGCGCCCAATACCCGACCGCCGCCGCTCAGCTCGTCCTGCTGCCGCGCCAGCACTTCACGCGCCCGGGTCACAAAGGCCGGGTTCTTGTGATTGGGAATGTCAGGGTCATAGACCTCGGCCATTTCCCGCAGCATCTTGCGATCTTCCTGAACAAACGCCCGGGACATCTGTTCCGCGTCAAAGGCGTGCGCGCCCAACGCCTCAAAAGCGCTGCGCCCGATCCGGACGCTGGAATCAAAGGTTTCGCGAATCATGTCCCGGCAGCCCACGGCGTACAGGTCATAGACATGCTCGCGCGAGGTCGCCCGCGCGATGACATGAACATGGGGATGGTGCTTGCAGACATACCGGACCAGCTCGGTAATCTGGTCGCGATTGTCGAGCGCCACGATCAAGAGCTTGGCGTTCTCGATCCCGGCCGCATGAAGGAGGTCGGGGCGGCTGGCGTCGCCGAAGAACACCTTGAAGCCGAAGGCGCGCAGCGCCTCGAGCTGGCTGGAGGAATAGTCGAGCACGGTCGTCTCATGGCCATAGGCGCGCAGCATGCGGTTGACGATGCCGCCCACCCGTCCGTGTCCGGCGATGATGATGTCCGCGGTAGAGTCGATCTCGTCCGCCTCAGCCGGCTCCCGGCGCTTCGCCATGATCACGCAGATCCGGTCATAGAGCACGAACAGGCCCGGGGTGAGCAGCATGGAGAGCGCCACCACCAGCAAGAGCTGGCTCGACACCGCTGTGGGCAGAATGTTCTCCGACACGGTCAGGGTCAGCAGCACGAAGCCGAACTCGCCCGCCTGCGCCAGCCCCAGCGTGAACAGCCAGCGGTCCGAGCCGCCAATACGGAAGACAAGACTGAGCGCGAACAGGATCAGCGCCTTGATCACGATGACGCCCAGCGTCATCCCTAGGGTTGACCAGAACTGATCAGCCAGAAGCTGGAAGTCCACCGCCGCGCCCACGGTGATGAAGAACAGGCCCAGCAGGAGCCCCCGGAACGGGTCGATATGGCTTTCAAGCTCGTGCCGGTATTCCGAATTCGCCAGCACCACGCCCGCCAGAAACGCGCCCAGCGCTGGAGACAGGCCCGCCAGCGTCATCAACAGGGCGATCCCCACCACCAGCATCAGGGCGGCAGCGGTGAACAGCTCGCGCAGGCGCGCCATGGCGATAAAGCGGAACAAGGGCCGGGTCAGATAGCTGCCAATCCCCACGACGATGGCGATGGCGGCGAGGCTGACCAGCCCCTGCCCCCAGCCCGGCAGCCCGGTGAAGGGCGTAAGATCTCCCCCGCCGCCATGTCCGCTCGCGCTTTCGCCCCCATGGGTCACGGTCGAGCCAAAGAGGTCCGGCGCCGACAGGAGCGGAAACAGCGCCAGCATGAAGATGACGGCGATGTCCTGGAACAACAGCACGGAAAAGCTGCTGCGCCCGCCATCAGAATTCATCAACCCGCGTTCGGTCAGGGTCTGAAGGACAATCGCGGTGGAGGACAAGGCGATGATGAAGCCCACCGCCACGCCCTGTCGCCAGGGCATGCCAAAGGACAGGCAGATCGCGATCACCACCGCCGCGGTGATCCCCACTTGCAATCCGCCCAGCCCCAGAAGGCGCCCGCGCATCTCCCACAGGCGCCGCGGCTCGAGCTCCAGCCCGACAATGAACAGCATCATCACCACGCCGAACTCGGCGAAATGCTGGATGGCGATCACGTCCACATGCAGAAGCCCCAGGATCGGGCTCAGCGCGATCCCCGCCAGCAGATAGCCCAGCACCGAGCCCAGCCCCAGACGGGTGGCCAGGGGGACGGCGATCACGCCCGCGCCCAGAAACAGCGTCGCCAGAAGCAGGAAATCACCCATGGCTCGCCTCCGCCGCGGGCAGGACGGCGTCGAGCCCGTCCGCTTTGAGAATATCGATCTCCCGCGCGCGCTCGTAATCGAAATCGCCTTCGCGCAAGCCGATCATCAGGCGCTTATAGCCCAGCTCATGATGGCCCAGGCGCTCATCCTCGGACGCCTTGAGCGAGTCATAGAGCACATAGGGCGGCAGAAAGCGCATCTGGCACAGGCGCGCGGTCTGTTCGAGCGGGGTCAGGAAGGTGCGCAGCGGGTAGTGCTGGAACCCCTCAGACGAATACGCCTCTTCAGAGGATGAGCAGGTGATCGCGCATAACAGCGCCTTGTCCCTGAGCTGCTCTCCGCCCTCGCCATAGGCAAAGCCGTGTTCCAGCACCAGATCGATCCAGTCCTTGAGCAAGGACGGCGTGGAATACCAGAACAGCGGGAACTGGAAGACGATGACGTCATGCTCCAGGAGCCGGTCCTGCTCGGTCTCGATATCGATATCGTGGCGCGGATAATGCTCGTACAGGTCGATATAGGTCACCCCGGCCAGATGACTGACCGTGTCCGCCATGCCCAGATTGGCCCGCGAATAGCGCCGTCCGGGATGGGCGAAATAGACCAGTATGCGTGACATGAAACGCCCTCTCCGACCCGGCTGCCCCGTGAAAGGTCAGCATGCCGCGCTTCGGGCGAGATGTGCAATCGGGGGGCGTAGCGCTTACTCCCCCGCCTCCACACTGATCCGCGCCTGGGCGCGATCGAGCACGCCCTGGGACAGGCCGGCCCAGAGCGGGCCCTCCAGGCGGGTTTCGATGATCTCGTTCATGGTTGAACCCGTGGGCTCGAGGTCCTCGATATAGATGATCATCAGCTCTTCGCGCGGGTCATCGGGATCGAGAATATGCTTCATGGTCGCGTTGATGGTTTCGGCTGGCAAGGCGTAGCCCGCCTCGGCCAGTACGGCGCGCATCATGGCGTTGTCCGAGCCCGGCTCGGGCTCATCGCTGTCGCCTTCGCCAAAGCGCGCCCGGACGAAAAAGTCGGCGCCCCCCAGCGGGCGTCGCTCCAGATCGGAGCGATGAAAGTCGTACTCTGCATTAGGCAAGCTCGGCAGATAGGCTTCGAACTGAATCCAGTAGAGCCGGTCCACGATCCGGTCCTCACCCGCCTCGACAAACAGATGCAACTCCGCGTCCACGGCGTCATAAAGCGCCCAGCGCTGCGCCCCGATATAAACCGCCTCGTCGGGCACACGGATGCGGGCGTCGGGCTGGTAGGGCGAAGACAGGCTGGCACCGTCGACCCCGCGCATGGGCGCGGGCCAGGTCCGTGGCTCCAGACACGTCGCGCCGGTACAGGCGTTGAGGGCGACGGTCAGGGCGAGCGTGCTGAGCGGCAAGGGCATTTGAAACGGTCTCCATCAGGCTGGCGCTAAGGCCAGCAGAGCCGAGACCGACGATAAACCCTAGTGAAGCATTGGTAATACAGCGATGCCCCGCACTAAGGCGCTGCACGTTCAGAGGCCGTCAAATGAAAGAGAGGCTGGAGCGGGTGATGGGAATCGAACCCACGTATGCAGCTTGGAAGGCTGCCGTTCTACCATTGAACTACACCCGCGCCGGGTCTGATTAGATAGCGTGTCCGCCCTGCCCTTGTCGAGACGGCACAGGCGGTCCGATTGCAGATGCACTTGAAGGCGAAGGTTTGGGCTTGCCCAGCCGAAGCTCGCGCAGCGAGCGAAGGATGGTGGAGGGGGCTGGATTCGAACCAGCGTACGCCGAAGCGGGCAGATTTACAGTCTGCTGGATTTAACCACTCTCCCACCCCTCCACAGGGTCCGCATCCGCGGCGACGACTGATTGGGAGCTCAGCCGCCGGGCCATTTCGAGGATCTACCGCATCAACCGATTGCGCCGAAGCGCCAAGGGCTTTAACGAGGCCGCTCCCCGATTTGGAGCGCGGACTATAGTCATGGCTTTTCAACGGCGCAACACCGATAAAAAGGGTTCTGCAGCGCGAAATGCAGCCCGCCGAGACAGCCCCGATCAGGGCTGGATCTGGGGCCGCCATGCGGTCCTGGCCGCTCTGGCCAACCCCAAGAGAAAACACATCTCTTTGCATGTCACGCGCAATGCCGCGGCCGAGCTGGACGCCCCGTTCCAGAAGCTCGCGGAGATCGAGCAACCCGGTCAGATCACCTCGCGTCTGCCGGACGGCGCCGTGCACCAGGGGTTTGCCCTGAAAACCAGCGCCCCGCCCACAGAATCGCTCAATGCGGTGCTAGATCCGACCCATGGCCTGCTGGTGGTGCTCGATCAGATCACCGACCCGCACAATGTGGGCGCCATTCTGCGCTCCTGCGCGGCGTTCGGCGTGCGCGCCGTGATCTGCCAGGATCGCAAGTCCCCGCCCTTCTTCGGCGCCCTGTGCAAGACCGCCGTGGGCACGGCGGAAACGATTCCCCATGTGCAGGTGACCAATATCGCCGACACGCTGATCGAGCTTGGGAAGGCCGGGCGCCATGTGGTCGGGCTCGCCGGCGAAGCCGAAGCGAGCCTGGGCGATGAGATCGCCGCCCATGCCGGGCCCGGCCTGGTGCTGGTGCTGGGTGCGGAAGGCTCAGGCCTTCGACCGCGCGTGGCGGAGCATTGCTCGACGCTGGCGCGCATTCCTATGGGACCGAAAGCGGAAAGCCTCAATGTGTCGAACGCGGCTGCGATCGCGCTGTATGAGGCTTCCCGCCATGATCCCCGGATCAATCCGAAACCGGAATGAGCCTAGCGGCCGGTGCTAAAATCGCCGCCGCCGGAGGTGTGGATGTTGCGCTGGCCCGTGACGGTGCGGATATAGGCGTCAGAGCCGCCGCTGACGCGGATGTCGACATCCTGCGCCGTGCCGCCGAACCACAGATCGGACGAGCCCGCCAGCACCGCTTCCACGAGGCTGGCGCGGCCCTGCTCGATGCGCACATCGCCCGAACCGCCGCTGGAGATGTTCAGTTCGCCGTCCATGCTGGCGACCTGGAGGTTGGACGAGCCTGAGCTGCGGACATAGACATCGGTCGTCGCGCCCACGCTGAGATCACCGCTGCCCGATGCTGCGTAGCGCACGCCATTGATGGCATTGCCCACTTCGACATTGCCCGAGCCTGAAACGCTGGCGTCCAGGCTGGCCACATGACCGGCGCGGACATGGCCGGATCCGGAAATCCCCACTTCCATATCCCCACCGACATCGCCGAGCTCGACATCGCCGGAGCCGGACACTGCGAGCTCAACGTCCTCGCCGATATCACGCGTGCTGAGCGCGCCCGAGCCGGACAGCGCTGCATCCAGGGCGCCGCCAATCTGACCCACGCGCATATTGCCCGAGCCCCGGATCGCCAAACGGGCATTGCCCGCCACATCGCCGGCGCTGAGCGTCGAACAATGAGACAGCTCCACATACAACGACGCGGCGTCGCCCATTTCAGCACGTACAACAGAATCGCCCAGCTCGACTGTCGCCGGCGACGGCGTCGTCACGATCAGAACCGGCAACTCGTCAAACGATTGCGCATTGCGCCGATTGCGGCCCACACGCTCTTCGCGCCAGCCGCCATAGCACTGGACGCGGCGCATGCGCTCTCCGCCATCGATATCCAGCTCGCCGTTGACGAACTGGATGTCGGGTTGGGCATCTCCGGTGCGCTCGAACCGGGCGTCCAGCGTATCGCCTTCAACCACGCGGACTGTGCCGATGAAGTTTTCAATCTCCACAACCGGAGCGCCGCCCGCTTGCATCGCTGTCGCCAGCGCCAGAACCATGACCGTCATTTCGACCCTCATTGCTTGAGTGTTTTTGTCAGATCGACCCCGGATGTTCCCCCAGTCGCCGATACTGAAGGCATGCTGAACGAACAGACCCCACGACAACATTGCCGGGCTCTAAACTTTTCTCCATGTTGCGGCGCTCGACACAGACTTCGCATCACGATTTGATAAACGTCATGAGACATCACGCCCCCCGCACCGAGCTTTCCACCCACACCGTAGAGAACCAGTCAGAGCCGCTTGTCGGCGTGAACTGGTATTCAGATGACGCCATGCTGCGCGATGCCTTGTCCCGCAACGGCGCCGATGTGCACGCCGACCGGCTGACCTCCATGGGCGCCGAAGTGGGCTCTGACGGCATTCAGGACCTGGGCCGGGTCGCCAATGAAAATCCGCCCAAATTCAAACCCTTCGACCGCTTTGGTCATCGCATTGACGAGGTTGAGTTCCACCCCGCCTATCACGCCCTGATGGAGCTGGGGCTGAGCCATGGGGTCTCGTCTGCGGCCTGGACGGTCGATGCGGCGCCCCATTCGCTTCATTCCGCCTTGCTGATGCTGATGGGGACGGCGGACGCCGGGGTGTGCTGCCCGCAATCAATGACCTATGCCAGCGTTCCGGCGCTGAAGAAGGCGGACTGGACCGGCCCGTGGATCCAGGGCGTCACCTCTGGTCGCTATGACCCGCGCTTCCTGCCGCCCGAGGACAAGGTGGGCCTGACCCTGGGCATGGCGATGACCGAAAAGCAGGGCGGCTCGGATGTGCGCGCCAACGCCACGAGGGCCGAAAGCGATGAGGGCGACATCGTCACCCTGACCGGACACAAATGGTTCTGCTCCGCCCCCATGAGCGACGGCTTCCTGACCCTCGCTTATGAAGGCGAGGGCGATAACGCCCAGCTGAGCTGCTTCCTCGTGCCGCGCTGGAAGCCCGATGGCGAGCGCAACTCCATCGAGATCCAGCGCCTGAAGGACAAGCTCGGCGACAAGTCGAACGCCAGCTCCGAGATCGAATACAAAGAGGCCTGGGCGCGCCGTGTGGGCGAACCCGGTCGCGGCGTGCGCACCATTATCGAGATGGTCAATCACACCCGGCTCGATTGTCTGGCGGGATCGGCGGGCCTGATCCGCAATGGCGCCGCCTACGCGGTCTGGCACGCCGACCGCCGCAGCGCCTTTCAGCGACGCCTGATCGATCAGCCCCTGATGCGCGAAGTGCTCGGTGAATTGTCCATGGAGGCCGAAGCCGCCCTAGCGCTCGCCTTCCGGGTGGCCGAAAGCTTTGACAAGGCCGAGAGCGATCCGGACGAGGCGGCGCTGGCGCGCCTGCTCACCCCGATTGCGAAATACTGGATCTGCAAGCGGGCGCCCTATCTGAGCTATGAAGCCATGGAGGCCCATGGCGGCGCTGGCTATGTGGAGGAACATCCCCTGCCCCGGATGTTCCGCCAAAGCCCTCTGAACGCCATATGGGAGGGATCAGGCAATGTCATCGCGCTGGACGTGCTGCGCGCCCTGGCGCGGGACGAGGCCGCGCGTGACGCGCTTGCCGCCGAGCTGGCGCCGGCCTTCGGCAAACACCCGGCGCTGGATGCGCGCCTGAACGCCCTGACCAAGATGGCCTCTGGCGGCATTGGCGAGGCTGACGCACGACGCTTTGCCGAATGGGCGGCGACCGCCCTGACCGCCAGCAGCCTCATCCGGGCCGGCCTCGAACCTGCGGCAGACGCCTATATTGCCCGCCGGATCGCAGAGAATCCGACCTCTCTGGGCGCCGGAGAAGCCGCCATCGATCATGAATGGCTGATCAATCGCGCCCGGCTTGCGAACTAAACGAAATTTAAGCTGACCGGGACGACACAAGCCGTGATCGTTCCGGTCATGTCCTTTGCCATACAAACACACAATTTGCGGCGAACCTTCAAAGGCGTAACCGCTGTCGACAGGCTGGATCTGGCTGTGCCGGAAGGCTCGGTCTTCGGGTTTCTGGGCCCCAATGGGGCGGGCAAGACCACATCCATAAGGATGCTGCTCGGCCTGATCGCGCCGGACGCAGGAGATATCCATCTCAATGGTCATGATCTGTCCCGGAGCCGGTCTGAAGCGCTGTCCGGCGTGGGCGCCATTGTGGAAAGCCCGGCGCTCTATCCCAACCTGACGGGACGGGAAATCCTCACCCTTGCGGCCAGGCTGTCCGGTCGCCCGGTCAAGCAAGGTCTGGACGCGCTTGAACACGTCAGCCTCGTGGGCGCCATGGACCGCAAGGTCTCGGGCTATTCGCTGGGCATGCGCCAGCGGCTCGCCCTGGCCCGCGCCATGATGGGCAGCCCGCGCCTTCTGATCCTGGACGAACCCACCAACGGGCTCGACCCGGCCGGGATCGCAGACATGCGCGCACTGATCTGTTCACTGCCCAAGACGCTGGGCGCCACCGTCTTCCTGTCCAGTCACCTTCTGAGCGAGATCGAGCTCATGGCGACCCATTGCGCCTTGCTCGACCAGGGGCGTCTGGTGTTTCAGGATCGTCTGGAGAAACTGTCCGACGCTGCGCCCGCCAGGCTTGTGATCGAGACCGATGCGCCTGACGCCCTGGCCCAGCACTTCGCCAGGCAGGACATCCCGGCGGAACGCGAGCAGGACCTCGTGCGCATCCCGCTCAGCCTCTCAGCGCAGGAACGCCAGGATCTCGTCCGGGCGCTTGTGCAGGAGGGGATCGGCGTTTCCGGCCTGCATCAGGAAAAGCCCACACTGGAAAGCCTGTTCCTTGGACTGACCGGCGATGGTCGGGGGGCCAACACATGATCCAGTTGCTGCGCGCTCTTCTTGCTGAGAGCATGAAACTCAATCGCTCGCTCGTTCTGCTGCTGGCGGCGGCGCCGCCTGCAATGCTCGGGCTGATGATCCTGATGGTGATCCTCACCGGCAACAGCGCCGACCGCTGGGACCAGATGGCGCTCAGCGGCGCGGCCATCTGGGCCTATCTGCTGATGCCATTGACCGTGACCGCCCTGACCGCGCTCATGGCGGGGATTGAACATGGGTGTTCGGGCTGGACATGGAGCCTGGCGCAGCCCACGCCCAAGGTCACCGTCTTTCTGGCCAAGGCGCTCGTGACGCTCGGCGTGACCGCCCTGATCACGCTGGGCGTCGGCGTCAGCATCCTGCTCGCCGGACATATCGCCCTGTTGATTGACGGTTCAATCGTGATGGAAGGCGCCCCGCCCTACGCCATGATGGCGGGCCTGATGGCGAAGATGTGGCTTGCCAGCCTGCTGATGACGGCGATCCAGTTCACCGTGGCGCACGCCGTCTCCAATTTTGCGACGCCTGTCATTGTCGGCATTGGCGGGGTGTTCGTCTCCGTGGTCGCAACCTCGTCAGAATATGGCGTGTTCTTTCCCTGGCTGCTGCCGGTGAACATGCTCGCGAGCAGCCCCGAACGCGCCCAGCAAGCCCTCCTGACCGGATCGGCGGGCGGCGTCCTCCTGTTTGCCCTGGCCTCTATCTGGCTGGCCCGAAGAGACTGGCGCTAGCAGAGCCGACAAGCGCTCAAACGAAAGACGTCCGCCAACAAAAAAAGACCCCGCCTTGGCGGGGTCTTTCCGTGTTCAACCAGGACAATCCATCCCTGGCCAAGCCGATACGCTAGACGAGGCGGGCCTGAGGCTGCTCCGACACCACCTGACCGCGTCGGGCGGACAGTCCTAGATGTGAAACACTCGACATCGGATCACCTCCTTTCAATTGCTGCATTCGTCCTTAGCAGTGACTGGATTTTCCCGAAGATGCAAGGGGGCGACGAAAGCGCCCCTCGCGACGTGTCACGCCCATCTCCCCGAAGCGCATGTCTAAGTCAGCAGACCAAACACGACCGTGCCCAGCACTGTGCCCAGCGCATAGCCCAGCACGCCCACAAGCACGCCCGGCGTCACCAGATCGCGCCAGCCCTTGGCCGCCGCCAGCGCCGGCGCTGTGGTCGCGCCCAGAATGGCGGCGTTCGAGGCGATGAGGATTTCGGGCAGGGACAGCTTGCAGAACTTGGCCAGCACCAGCGCCACAACGCCATGCACGCTCACCAGAATGGCGATGAACAGCATGATCAGCGGAGCGTCCGACAGCAATTGCGCCACGTTCGCCCCCGCCGCGATGGCGCCAAAGAACAAGAAGGCCAGAACCACGCCGAGCTCGAAGCCGCCATTGAGCTTGGCCATCTGTCCGGGGATCGCCGTGGGCAGGATCAGGGCCAGAAGCGTGATGAATACGTATTTGAGATCGCCGAACGATACGCCGATCGCATCACGCATGGCCTCAGGCGCGACCAGGCCGTCGCCCAGGAACGCCAGCCAGCTGCCCAGCGCGACCACCGTCAGGGCGTAGGCCAGCGTCAACGCCAGGGAGAGCGGCGTGGTCGCGCCCTCACTGCCTTCTTCCACCGTGTCGGTATGGTCCTGGGTATGATCACGCGTGATGAAGCGCTTCGCCACCCAGGCGATGCCGGGCAGAATGGCCAGAACCCCGAGATAGGCCGCGCTCGCCAGATGGTCCGCCGCCACGATGGCGGAGACCAGGCTGGGCGCGCCTTCAGCCAAGCCGGTCATTTCGGTCAGCGGGGCGAAGTTCACCGAGCCGCCCACATAGGACCCTGTCAGGGATGAGGCGACGGCGGGCTCCCATTCGCCCAGCGGCACCAGCGTAACCGCTGCGAACACGCCCACAAGCGTGGCGACCGAGGCGATCAAAAACGCCCCGGTCATGCGCGTGGTTTCAAAGAAGATGCGCTTGAGGTCCGCCTTCATCAGGAAAAGCGGGATCAGCACCGGCACGGCATAACTGAAAACAAAGCCATAGGCCGGCGCATCAAAGGGCAGGATGCGCAGGTTCGACGCCAGGATCGCCAGAAGGATCGTCCAGACCGTGCCGGTCAGCAACGCGCCGAACTTGGTCTTTTCAAGCAGGAAGCCGGCGGCTGCGATCGCGGTCAGGCCCGCCATCACCGCAAAATTGTTGTCGGCGGGGATCAGGGAAGCATCCATGTCGGGGTCCTGGGTCTTTAAGCGCCGGGCGGGATCACCGCATCGGCTTCAATCTCTACAATGAAATCAGGGCTGGCGAGCGCCGCCACCCCGATCATGGAACAGGCCGGCGGATGGGCGGCGAACACCTTGCGATGCGCCGCGCCAACCGCTCTCTGGGTCTCGACCCGCATATCGGTCACGAACAGGCGCGTGCGCACCACGTGAGAGATATGGGAGCCCGCCTTGTCCAGCGCTTGCGCAATGATTTCAAGACAGCGTGAGGTCTGGGCTTCAGCATCGCCGAGGCCGAAGGGCTGACCGTCATCATCAACCGAGACGGTCCCCGCCACGAAAACCTGATGGCCGACACGCACAGCGCGTCGATAGGCGACCAGCTCTTCCCAGGGCGCCCCGGACGTGACGCGCTGGATGTCATTGCGGGACTCGTTCATCACTCCGCGCCCTCGGACACGCCGTTCGCGAACAGATCCAGGGCGATGGCGACCATGCCTTCAGATGACACCGTCACGGCGCCTTCTGCGTCGGGATAGAAGAAGGGCGAGTGGTTGGCAGGCGGCGTTTCACCCTGCGCCTGATACTCTTCCCAGACCGATTGCGGGGCGCCGCCCACCCAGAACATGAAAACAGGCACGTCTTCTTCAGTACGGCCATAGCGAGAGAAATCCTCGCCGCCCGTCACCGGGTCCGCCGTGGCCACGGCCTCCTCGCCAAATCGGGCCGTCAGGACCGAACCGGCCTGATCGGACAGGGCCGGATCATTATAAAGCGCCGGCGTATAGGTCTCCTCGACCTCCATCACCGGCATCAGCTCCTCGGGCAGACCAGCCGCCATCGCCTGACCGCGCGCAACCCGCTCAATGCCGCTGATCAGGCGCTCGCGGACTTCGTCGGTATAGGACCGCACCGTGAGCTGAAGATGGGCCTCGTCGGAAATGATGTTGTGCTTGGTGCCCGCATTGAAGGCGCCCACCGTGACAACGCCAGTTTCGAACGGCGACAGCTCGCGGCTGACCAGCGTCTGCAGGTTGGTGACGATCTGGCTGGCGATCACCACCGGATCCTTGCCCAGATGCGGAGAAGCGCCATGAGCGCCGATACCGCGGACATAAAGATCAACCGAATCCACATTGGCCATGGCCCACCCGGGCGCATAGCGGATCACGCCTGCGGGCATGTAGCCCCAGGTGTGGTAGGAGACGACGGCGTCCGGTGTGGGGAAGCGCTCATACAGACCGTCTGACAACATAGCGAGCGCGCCCAGCCCCACTTCTTCGGCGGGCTGGCCGATCAGCACCAGCGTGCCCGACCAGGCATCGCGGTTCTCGCTCATATAGCGTGCGGCTGCGACCAGCGAGGTCATGTGGGTGTCGTGGGCGCAGGCATGCATGACCGGGAAGGTGTTGCCCATCCGGTCCTCGCCCATCACTTCAGACGCATAATCGACCGGCGTATCTTCCCGCACGGGCAGGCCGTCCATGTCGGCCCGCAGCATGATAGTCGGCCCTTCGCCGTTCTCCATGACCGCGACGACGCCTGTCCGCCCGACGCCTTCAGTCACCTCAAACCCGGCCGTGCGCAGCTCCTGCGCCAGACGCGCTGCGGTTTCGGTTTCCATGAAGGACAGCTCGGGATTCTCGTGAAAGTGCTCGTAGAGCGCTTCGAGATGGTTGTCCCAATCGGTGCTGATCGCGGTGCGCAGATCATCCTGCGCAAAGGATGGTGCAGACAGCGCCAGCCCTGCGGCGGCGGCCATGAACATATGACGCATCGTACGACTCCCCTTTTTCTTGGCGGCATTGCAGACCGACTGTTCGGGGAGGTCAACGCATAATGGAGAACCCGGACGGCTCGTCCGCCTTCATTCTGATCCGTTGACGCATGCGAAGCCGCTTCAGACCCGCACGATTGATCAGCCCTGACTAGAGACTAGTCAAACAGGGCGTCCGCGGCAGCCTGGGCGGCGGCGCTGTCATCGATGCCTTCGCCCTCAATGCGGCCCTGAACGGCGGCGCGGGCCGCGGCCAGAAGGGATTCGATCTCGCTGCCGGCCATGGCGGAGGCCCCCGCCATATCCCCGTCGCGCACCTTAGCCTGAGCCCGCTTGAGCTCGGCATTCAACACTGCGACGATCGTCTCGAGATGCGCCTTGAGCGCATGATCCACGGCTGCATAGGCCGCAATCACGGTTTCCTTGCCCACATAATTGGTGCGCTCGAAATGTTCCTCATAAGGCACCGGCTCCCAGGCCAGCACCTCATCCGCGAAGTCGGGCATGTCGGGCAACATCTCAAGAAGCATGACGACCTCATTGAAATGATTGAGGTAATCGGTCGCCAACCCGGTGTCGGGATGCACGTTGGCGGCCTTCAGCGCATCCGCTGACAGCACGCCCTCGCCCAAGGTCGCCGCTTCGCTCATGGCCAATCCCATCGTCCAGTCAGGCGCTGACAATGCCAAGTCAGCCTAAACGAAAGACTAACCGTAATGTGGGAATTCCACTGCCGGAAATCGCCTCTAGGCGGCGCCGCCAAAGCGTTCTGTCCACTCGGCGACCTGATCGTCCTCGATCTTCGCAAACAGGATGTCAGCCGGTGCAAAGCTGCGCCCAGGCCCCAAGGCTGACAGCATCGCCTTGGCGTCACCCTGAGGCCAGTCCGCTGCGCCCTCAAGACCAAGAGCGGCCAGGATTTTACCGGCCGCATCCGGGATGACCGGCTGGGCGGTAATGGCGCACAGGCGCACCAGGTTGATGCCCGTGCGCACGCCCAGCGCGGCCTGATCCTTGTCGGTCTTGAAATGCACCCAGGGCTCGGCGCGGGTCAGGTATTCATTGCCCGCCGCCCAGAGCGCGCGCGTTTCCGCAGCGGCCTTGCGGAACTCCATCGCTTCGTAATGGCTGGCAATGTTCGCAAGCCGGGTGGAGACTTCACTTTCAAGCCAGGCTTCCGCTTCACCCGGCGTTCCGCCTTCAGGGATCACGCCGTCAAAGCGGCTGGCGCCGAATTTGAGGATGCGGTTGACGAAATTGCCCAGAACGTCGGCCAGGTCCTTGTTCACGCTCGACTGGAAATGATCCCAGGTGAATTGGGCGTCCGAGCCCTCTGGCCCATAGGCGGTCAGATACCAGCGCCAGTAATCAGCTGGCAGCAGTTCCAGCGCCTGGTCCATGAAGACGCCGCGCTTGTTGGAGGTGGAGAACTTGCCGCCATACCAGGTCAGCCAGTTGAACGCCTTGAGCGCATCCACCGTCTTCCACGGCTCTTCAGAGCCCAGCAGCGTCGCGGGGAAGCTGACCGTGTGGAAGGCCACATTGTCCTTGCCCATGAATTCGACATAGCGGACATCGTCGGCGCCCTTGTCGGTGCGCCACCAGCTTTCCCAGTCCCCGCCGGTCTCCTCGGCCCATTCCCGGGTCGCGGAGATGTAGCCGATGGGCGCGTCAAACCAGACGTAGAAGACCTTGTCCTCAAAGCCTTCACGCGGCTGGCCGTCCTTGGTGACCGGCACACCCCATTTCAGGTCGCGGGTGATGGTGCGATCGCGCAGCCCCTCATCGAGCCATTTATAGGCGATGGACTTGGCGAAGCTCGGCCAGCCGTCCGCACCATCGACCCAGGCGCGAATGCGCTCTTCCATCACCGTCTGCTTGAGCTGGAGGTGCTTGGTGTCGCGCACTTCAAGATTCTTCGAGCCGGACACCGCCGAATACGGCTCGATCAATTCAATGGGATCGAGCAGCTTGCCGCAATTATCGCACTGGTCGCCACGGGCTTTCTCAAAACCGCAATTGGGGCAGGTCCCCTCCACATACCGGTCCGGCAGGAAGCGACCATCGTCGATGGAATAGACCTGTTGCTCAACGACTTCGGCGATCAGTCCATTTTTTTCCAGCGTCTCGGCGAAATGCTGGGTCAGCTCGGCGTTCTGCGGTGACGACGTGCGGCCGAAATAATCCCAGCTCAACCCGAACTGCTCGCCAATGGACTTCTGGATCTCGTGCTGCTCATCGCAATAGGCGCGCACGTCCTGGCCTGCGGCGGCTGCGGCCAGTTCAGCTGGCGTGCCATGCTCATCGGTTGCGCAGATCGCGAGCACATCATGACCTTGCAGGCGCATGAAGCGCGCATAGACATCGGCCGGCAGCATGGATCCGGCCAGATTGCCGAGGTGCTTGACGCCGTTGATATACGGCAGGGCGCTGGTGATGAGAATGCGGGCCATGAGGGTCGATCCGGTCTGCCACAGGATTAAAGGCGCACTCTTACCCAAGCGCGGAGCAAAGGGAAACCAGCCCGGTTCAGCAACTCAGCCGGCTGTCTGCAATCCGTACTCCATCAACGCTTGCCCAAACCCGCGCGTCACGCGTAGATAGCCCCGTCGCGCCGGCTTAGCTCAGCTGGTAGAGCAGCGGTTTTGTAAACCGAAGGTCGGGGGTTCGAGTCCCTCAGCCGGCGCCAGGCTTTCCCCTCCCCGATTGCGATTGATCAGCATCATCATGCGGCGCTGCAGACTGCGCCTCCGGCCTGATTTTTGTCACGGTTTGCCCTATCTGTAGGCGTGAAGAATGCGTTTGCGCACACCCTGCGACTCTTGGCGCATTTGCCGGTCGCGGACAGGCGCGCTAGATGCCATTCAGGACCTGAGTACAACAGGAGTAAGCGCCCATGCGTATGATTTTCGCCGGCTTCGCCGCCCTCGCCCTGACCAGTGCTGCGCAGGCGCAGGATGACGCCCAGACCGCCATCCTGTCCGAGCTGGGCGAGCCCTATGTCAGTGCGAACATCGAGAACGGCGCCCGGATTTTCCGTCGCTGCCAGGCCTGCCACACCGTGGAAGAAGGCGGTCGCAACATGGTCGGCCCGAACCTGCACGGCGTGTTCGGCCGTGAAGCCGGTTTCAAGGACGATTTCCGCTATTCTCCGGCCATGGCCGAGTCCGGCATTGTCTGGGACACCGAAACGCTCGACGCCTATCTGACCAATCCGCGTGAATACATCCCGCGCAACCGGATGAGCTTTGCAGGCCTGCGCGATGAGGAAGATCGCAATGATCTGATCGCCTGGCTCGCGGTGAATACGCACTAGGACGGTCACGAACCGAATGAAGAAACCCCGGAGCCGCGCTCCGGGGTTTTCTCATGACGCCTCATCCCGGAGCGGGCATCGCAAGAAGGCGCCCTCCGTGGCGAAATCGAACTCGATCCGCCAGCACGCCATCAGGACATCCACGCCCAGGGACAGACCATAGGGCGCATCCGGGGAACGTCGCGTCGTGCTGCGTACGGTGATGGTCTCAATCGGACCGTTGGCGCGCTCGTACTCCAGCCTGGCTTCATGAGCGGCGATATCCTCGGCCTGCGCAAACCGCAAGAAGCGGTTCGGGCCGAGCCCCTCGACATCAAACCCCAGATTGGCGTGCTCGAAAGCGAGCGCCCGATCGAGAAACCAGAAGCTGGCATAACGCAGCTCTTCGTCGGCTGGAGCAATCAATCCCCGGCTCTCAAATGCGATCCGGGTGTCGGCATCAAGACTGGAGGGGCGGGAAAAGCTCAAGCGAAGCTCAAGAGGGAGACCGGATTGCGCGGCCTGAAAGGTCCATTCCAGCCCGCGGTCTCCGCTCAGGCGCACATGGGTCATGGCGACATCAGGCGCCCGGTCTGGATCCTCGATCTGCACAATCAATCGATCAAGCGCGCCCAGCGCCGTCACGCCAATGACGCCGTCCGCCTCATCTGAGAAGGCGATATCCTCCATCCAGACCACGCGCTGACGAAAGCGCTCGCCATCGGGAAGGGTGACGCTGGCCCGTCCGGTGCGCCCGCGGGACACATCCCCCTGAATATCCAGACGCACGCCCAGGGAGAGCAAGGGATTGGCCCTGAGGCCGAGCCGCTCGGCCACGCCAGGATTGAGCAGGATGAAGCGGGGCGCATCCGGCGCCAGCAGCAATCGCACAGGCTGATCGTTGATCTCGACCGTGAGAACGGGCGGCTCCCCCGCAGCCGCCTCGATGTGCAATATGCCTTGTTCTTGCGCCCGGACCGGCGCCGACAGGCCCAGAGCGAGACACAACGACAGGGCGAGCGCGAAGATGACGGCATGGTGCTTCATGCCGTCAGACTGGCAGCCCGGATACGCACTGGCAATTCCCGCAAGAGGGGATTTTAAAAAGCGCGGGAGCCAAGGGCTCCCGCGCTTTAAGCTGGAGGCCGCTCTACTCAGCCGGCGCCGCAGGCGGATCGACCGGATCGGCCCCGCGCACATCGCGCGCTTCCTTTTCAAGCTGGCGGGACACCCAGTTCGGCGTCTTTGTGAACCGCCCGAGCACACCGTACACGGCCGGGACCACGAACAGCGTGAACAGCGTCGCCACCATCACGCCGGTGAAAATGACCAGACCGATGGTCACCCGCGTTTCCGAGCCGGGCCCCGTGGCGATGACCAGCGGGAAGGCGCCAATGGCAGTGGAAACCCCGGTCATCAGGATGGGACGCAGACGCGTCGCCGCTGCTTCCAGCGTGGCTTCGGACAGGCTCAAGCCTTCCTCGCGCAGCTGGTTGGCGAATTCCACGATCAGGATGCCGTTCTTCGCCGCCAGACCGATCAGGATGATCAATCCGATCTGGGAGAAGATGTTCAGGCTGGACCCGCCCATATAGAGGCCGAACAGGCCGCCCGCGACCGCGAGCGGAACGGTGAGCATGATCACGGCGGGCTGGATGAAGCTCTCGAACTGCGCCGCCAGCACCAGGAACACGATCAGCAGCGCCAAACCAAAGGCGAAGTAGATCGCATTGTTGGACCGCAGGAATTCGCGCACTTCGCCCGTATAGGTGGTCCCCACTTCCGGCGGCAAGGTGTTCGCCGCCCACTGATCGAGCCATTCCACGGCCTGCCCGATGGTGTAATCGCCCTGAATGGTCGCCGAGACCGTCACGGCGCGCTGGCGATCGATGCGCGATCGGCTCGGGGCCTCGCCGACCTCGCGCAAATCCACCAGGCTGGACAAGGGAATGAGATCCCCCGAGCCCGAACGCACGAACAGGGTTTCCAGATCATTCTGGCTGGACCGGTCCGCCTGACGGTTTTCCAGGATCACGTTGTAGGCTTCTCCGCGATCAATGAACTGGCCCACACGACGCGAGCCGAGATGGGTCTGCAGCGTCCGGCTGATGTCAGACACCGACACGCCCAGCGCAGCCGCGCGCTCGCGGTCAATATCCACCAGAAGCCGCGGCGCTGTGGGCTGATAGTCCTTGCGCGCCCGGATCAGGTTGGGATTGTTCTCGGAAATGTCTGCAATCAGGCGATCCGCTTCCAGATTGAGCATGTCGTAATCGGGACCTTGCAGGACGAACTGGATGTCGTCCCCGCCCCCGCCGCCGCCCAGCGGCGACCGCATGGAGACAAAGGCCCGCACGCCAGGCAATTGGCCCAGGCGCGCATTGATCTCGTTGACGATCTCATCACCCGGACGACGCTCATCCCAATCGGTCATGCTGCCAATGACGATGCCGGAGTTATAGCCCGACCCGCCCCAGCCCGGCGACACCACCAGAACCCGGCGCAGTTCACCGGTCTCCACATAGCTGGTCACGATCTCCTCGGCCTGCATCATCTGGCCCGACATATAGTCAAAGCTGGCGCCCTGATGGGCCTGGACGAATCCGAAGAAACTGCCGCGGTCAGAAGGCGGCGTCAGTTCGCCGGGCAGACGCGAGAACATGAAAGCCGACCCCGCCACCGCGACGATGATCAGCGGCGCCACGATCCAGGGCACGCCCAGGATCAGCTTGAGGCTCTGGCGATAAGAGTTCTGAACCTTGTCCAGGCCGTCATTGACCCATTTCGCCGGTCCGCGCAGCTGCGTGCTGGGCTTGAGCAGCTTGGAGGTCATCATGGGCGACAGGGTCAGCGCGACAAAGCTGGACAAGACCACGGCGCCTGTAATCGTCACCGCCAGTTCAGAGAAGACGCGACCGATCAGGCCGGGCAGGAAGATGAGCGGCATGAACACCGCGACCAGCGTGGCGGTTGTCGCAATGACCGCGAAGAAGACCTGGCGCCCCCCGCGTTCACTGGCCAGCATGGGCGGCTCTCCCAGATCCACGCGGCGCTGGATGTTTTCCAGCACGACGATGGAGTCATCCACCACCAAGCCAATCGCCAGAACCAAAGCCAGCAAGGTCAGGATGTTGATGGAAAAGCCCCCTGCCGCGAGGATGGCGAAAGTGCCGATCATGCACACCGGCACGACGGCCGCCGGCACGATGGCGGCGCGGAAACTGCCCAGGAACAGGTAGATCACCAGCACCACCAGTGTGGCGGCCACCGCGAAGGTGCGCCAGACTTCCTTGATGGATTCCTTGATGAAGATCGTATCGTCAGACCCGGCGACGATCTGCATGCCTTCGGGCAATTGCGGACGCAGGCGCTCGATGGCGGTGTTGATCTCTTCAGCCACGGCGACCGAGTTGGCCTTGCTCTGACGCACAAAACCCAGACCGACCATGTTCTCGCCATTGCCGCGGAACAAAGCGCGGTGCTCTTCCGCCGCCAGCTCCACATCGGCCACTTCGCCCAGGCGGATGACATGGCCATCCTCCGCCACCCGGATTGGCATGCGGGCAAAAGCCTGCTCATCCGCAAACAACCGTTCCACACGAACGAAGAGCTGGGTGTCGGTGGTTTCCACCGCCCCGCCCGGCGCTTCCACATTCTCGGTCCGCAGGGCGTTTTCAATGTCAGCCACTGTGATGGAGCGGGCCGCCATTTCATAAGGATCCAGCCAGATGCGCATGGCATAACGGCGCTGGCCGCCAATGCGCACATTGGCGACGCCATCCAGCACTGTGAAGCGATCCACGATGGTGCGATCGGCATAATCGGTGAGTTCTTCGGCACTCATCCGGTCCGAGCTGAGCATGTACCAGAGGAAAGGACGTGCATCGCTGTCCTGCTTTGACACCTCCAGTTCCTGCACATCCTCGGGCATGCGGTCACGGATACGCGACACGGCGTCGCGAACATCATTGGCGGCCGCTTCGATATCGCGCTCGAGGGTGAAGGTGATGGTGACGCGCGAAGAGCCGTCACGGGACGAGGAGGTGATGGTGTCCACCCCTTCAATGCCGGACAGGCTGTCCTCGATCACCTGGGTGACCCGGTTCTCCATGACCTCGGCATTGGCGCCGGGATAGTTCGCACTGACCGAAACGATGGGCCGGTCGACATCCGGCATTTCGCGCAGCGGCAAGTCCCTCAGGCCCATAAAACCGAAAACAATAATCAGAGCGCTGGCCACAAAAGCCAGTACGGGGCGACGAACAGCGACGTCTGTCAGGGTCATTGCGCGGCCTCCCCGGTCTGGATCTCAAGACCGCCGCCGCCCTGAGATGGCGCATTGGCGATCTGCAGGGGAGCGCCTTCACGCACACGATGGACGCCTTCAGAGACGATGCGATCGCCCACGGAGAGCCCCCGGCGCACCTCAACCATGCCTGCATCGCGCAGTCCCAGCTCGATATCGCGACGCACGGCCACGACGCCGCTCTCCCGTTCCTCGATCAGATAAACGAAGGTCTGCTCGTCAAAACGGACAATGGATGACCCGGGAATGGCGGGGCTGGTGCGTTCATCCCGACGCAGCTCGACCGTCATCAGCATGCCCGGACGCAAACGCCCGGCCTCGTTGTCGATAAGCGCGCGAACCGTGACGGTCCGTGTGGCTGGATCGATCCGGCTGTCGACCTGGCTGACTTCGCCGGCGAAGACCTCATCGGGGAAGGCCGAGCTGCGCGCGCGAACCGTCTGCCCGGTCTCGATAACGGACAGGAAGCGTTCGGGCACAGTGAAATCGAGCTTGATCGTTGAGGTGTCGTCGAGTTGGGCGATCACATCGCCCGGTCCCACAAGCTCACCCACGCTGACATTGCGCAGACCGATCACGCCGGAGAACGGCGCGCGAATGATCCGATCGGCCACACGCGCTTCAATCGCTTCCACCCGGGCCTGAGCGCGGTCATAGGCGGCCTGGGCTTCATCCAGGCGCGTGCGGGATGCGACGCCGCGATCGGTCAGGTCCTGGATCCGGTTAATGTCGCGCTGGGTCTCGCGCAAGGTGGCGCGCGCCTCGCTGAGACCGGCGGCTTCCTCTGCATCGGCCAGCTCGACCAGAATATCGCCCTCTTCCACCTGCGCGCCGGAATCAAAGTCGAGCCGGGCGATGACGTCAGAGACCTTGGCCGTGACATTGACGGATTCATTGGCGCCGGCGGTTCCCAGCGCCTCGACCACGTCGGCGAAGACCTGAGACTGAATGGTGTATGCCGACACCAGGGTCTGTCCGCCGCCCCAGCCGCCGCCTTGCTCCTCGCCGCCCGAGAGCGCGCGAATTGTGACCGCAATCGCCATGATCGCGAAGATCACACCGGTGGCGGCTAGAAAAAGCCAACGCTGCATAACCCCGTCTCCTGAAATCCCATGTGTGCCCGATCAGCTCGGTTTAATGCGAGATTTGGCAATCGCACATTTCAATGCATTTAGAATTCACGCCAAAGAGAGACCATATACGCGTTCTCGGGCGCCAAGCTGTCGCTGTACGCTGAATTAGTCGCACCAATTTGTAAGGAAAGCCTCTCGCTCAAAGGCGCAGTCACGGAAAGGTGAAGCCTGTGGCTTTCATAAGGACGGCGATAGGCGCTCCATCCGGCCTCCCCCCAAGCTGAATAGACTTGCGCCATGACCAGCCACCGGTCCCGAGGGCGCAGGCCAAGCGTGAGGTCGAGCCGGGTTTCCTGCCGGTCTCCGCGCCAATCGGAACGACGTCCCAATTGCACATCCACAAATGCGGCCTGCCCCAGACTGCGGCCCACCTGAAAGCGCACATCGGCGCCCCAGCGCGCCTCCGCGTTCAGAAGCGGATTGGGCTCGACGCTGAACCGCACCAAGGCGGTCTGAGCGCTCACGGTCCAGTTCGCGCCGGACGCCAATCGCCGTCGCAGTCCGATTTCGCTATCGCCCAGGGCCGTGCTGACGGTCTGGACGGAAAAGACAGCACGTGACCCGGACTTGCCGGTCGACGAGGGCGCCTGATGAAAGCGTGTCTCGCGAGCCAGTCGCCCCAGCAGCGTCATGTGCTCTGTCAGGCCGTATTCCAGATAAAGCGCGGTTTCGAACTTGGAGTAGCCGTATCCCGCGTCAGGCAGGTCAAACCTGTGGTGACTGGCGGAGGAAATCAGCAGGCCCTTGCCCGCCCGTTGGGTCCACGCGCCCGCCCAGGCGGGCGGCATGGTCATCAAGGGCGTGAGAACCGCCAGACACACGAGCGCCTTGAAGACGCGCCTTAAGGTCTGCAGATGCTGGACGCCGCCACCCATCGCGCCTCTCCCTTGCGAGCATACAAGCGCATAGGTGGCGGAAGGTCCAGAATTTTCCCCTCAGAGGGGATTGTCAAACATCATAGCCGGGGCTTTCGCGATCCACCCGACCGCGCAGGGCATGCCAGGCGATTTCCAGGAAGAGCTCATTGGTGACCCCCTCCTCGCCCTGTTTGAAGACGCGGGTCTGCATGGCGTCGTCCCATTCGATCAGCTCCGCGCCCGACCCCTGGGCCTTGGTCTGGATCGAACAGGCGCGCTCCAGAAGATACATGCGCAAATAGCAATTGAACGGATGGTCCCCCACCGTCAGCGTGCCGTGATTGCGCAGGATCATCAGATTGTTCTCACCCAGATCCCCCACGAGACGTTCTTTCTCGTCAGCGTCCAGCGCAATGCCTTCATAGTCGTGATAGGTCACATCCTTCATCACGTTCATGGCCAGCTGGGAGATCGGCAAAAGGCCGCGCTTCTGGGCCGACACCGCAACGCCCTGATCGGTGTGCAGGTGCATGGCCACCTTCACATCCGGGCGCGCATGGTGGATCGCAGAGTGAATGGTGAACCCTGCCGGATTGATGCCGTAGCGCGACGGCGGCAGGACATTGCCGTCAATGTCCACCTTCACGAGATTGGATGCTGTGACATCCTCGAACAGCAGACCGAACGGATTGATCAGGAAATGCTCGTCAGGCCCGGGCACGCGCATGGAAATATGGGTGAAGAAGAGGTCATCCCATTTATGCATGCGTACGAGGCGGTAAAGCGCTGCCAGATCGCACCGCGCCTTCCATTCGTCCTCGCTGACCTGATCCTTGACTGAGATATGGCTGGCGTCGTCCATAACGCTCCTCCCTCTGATGGCGGCGTCCGCTCTTCGGCGGTTTTGTAAACACTGTTTACCGCATTTTCCGGCCTCTGCCCATGCCTTCTCTACAAGGCTCAGCGCGGCGCGATGTCCTTGGCCAGGCGCAGGCCGGTCATCTGCCATTGCGCATCCGGCGGGAAAAAGTTGCGATAGGTCGGCCGCGCATGGTTAGGCGGCGTCAGACAAGAGCCGCCACGCAGGACAAACTGGCCGCACATGAATTTGCCATTGTATTCGCCAATTGCGCCTTCCGCCGGTTCATATCCGGGATAGGCGGAATAGGCCGAGCGCGTCCATTCCCAGACCTCGCCATACATGGCTTGCAGGCTGGACCCCTTTTTCATCGCGGCCGGCTCCAGCAGGCCTTTCGGGTCTGCCCAGCGCCCATGGCCCGGATCCAGTTCGCGCGCCGCATATTCCCACTCGCGTTCTTCAGGCAGGCGACACCCCGCCCAGCTCGCAAAGGCGCTGGCTTCATAATAGTCGAGATGACAGACCGGCGCATCAGGATGCAAAGGCCGTTCGCCGTGCAGAGTGAACTGGCTCCAACCGCTCTCACCGTGACGCCAGTAGAACGGATGGCGGCGTCCTTCAGCCTGCATCCGCTCCCAGCCTTCAGATAACCAATGCTGGGCCTGCTCGTATCCGCCCGCCTCAATGAAGGCGAGATACTGGGCGTTGGTGACGGGACGGCTGGCGAGCGCGAAGGGCTCAAGCCAGCTCTTGTGACGCGGTCCCTCATTATCGAACGCGAATCCGTCGCCCTCATGACCGAACTCGTACAATCCGCCTTCATACGCGATCCAGACCGGATCGGGCTGCTCGGGAGCTATCTGCGGCGGCGTTTCATCGTCGCGCGGATATCCGGCTTCGGGAAAGCTGCTGCGCGACAAGACATGCTTGATATCGGTCAGGAACAATTCCTGATGCTGTTCCTCATGGGCAAAGCCGGTCTCGATCACGGCGCGAAAGTCATCCACCGTTGCCGCGTCGGCCTGATCGAACCAGTCACAGACCGCCTGGTCCACATGGGCCCGATAGGCGAGTACGGCGTCCAGGCCCGGCCGGGTCAGAAAGCCCCGTTCCGGTCGGGCATGACGCTCGCCAACCGCTTCATAATAGGAGTTGAAAAGATAATTGAAGCGCGGATCAAAGGGCGTGTAATCGCTCAGCGCCGGCTGGAGCAAAAAGGTTTCCCAGAACCAGCTCACATGCGCCAGATGCCATTTGCCCGGCGACACGTCCGGCATCGTCTGGACACACAGATCTTCTGCAGAAAACACTGCCGCCAGGGCCTCGGTTTGAGACCGAACCCCCTTAAAGCGCTCCTTGAGAACGTTAAAAGCAACTGCATTCATATCTTTAGGCACATCGATCTCCGCCGTTGCTAATGATTCACTAACTAAGATTCAGTCATTCTGGCGATTACGAATCGTACGGTCAGGCCGACATCGCATGAGGGGTTAATGCTGCGTTCGACCTCAGACCCTTTGACAGGACAAACCCTGCCTTCTGAACGGGCGGGGCGTAAAGCGTTGGCTCTCACTGACCTTTGCACGCTTCGTCCCCTGCCTGAACCTGTTCTCAGTGAAATCGACACGCACCTCACGCGCTTTTTACGCGCCGCCGAAGCGCGAGTGCGAACCCGCGCCGCCTTGAAGCTGTCGCAATGCCCCTGGGCGCCACTGGAGGCGATACGGGCGCTGGCGTTTGACGCCTTTGAAATTTCGACGCCCATTCTGGAACAGTCCGAGCGGTTGAAGGAACAGGATCTGATGGCCCTTGCGGGCCTGGGACCTCAACAACGCATGAGCCTGGCGAAACGTTCAGCGATTAGCGAAGCGCTCGCAGAACGTCTCAGCAGTTTTCGCGAGCCAGCCTGCCTCTCCAGACTGTTCGCCAATATGGGCGCAGACCTGAACGCGCATTGTGCAGAGCAGACCGCAGACCTCATCAAGGCTGACAGCCTGCTTCAGGACGCCCTGTCCGGGCGCGGCAAGCTTGAAGTCGAGTTTGCACAAACCCTTTACGCTCTAGCCGGTGACGCTGTTCATGGTCTGCTTTCTGATGTGTGTCCCGAAGTGCTGCCCAGACTCTCCGGATTGGAAAAAGATGACGATGGGGAAGATCTTGACGGTCTCGGTCATTCACTCAGCCGTCAGCTTCAAGAGCATGAAGCGCTGAACGCCGAGGATGTACTGCGCGCCACGCAGAATGGGCGCACCGACATTTCCGATCACGCTATCGCCCGCCTGACGGGCCTGGAGCCGGCCGACTGGCGGCAGGCTCTGCGCCGCTCACCGGTGCGCGTGTCGCTCCTGGCCGCCCGCGCCATGGCGATGAACATTGATCACGCCCACCTGTTCTACGAAGCGCTCTGCAACCAGGGACGAGCACATCCCCTGCCGACCAATTCGGCGAAACGGGCCGTGGGCGAGCTTTATCAGCAATACTCCCGCGACAGCGCACGTCAGGCCTTGCACCGGATGAGTGCAGACGGTTCAATCCACTAAGCCCTCCCCTCCCTTCCGCTTTCAGGGCGAGCAGACAGGATCCGCCATGCGCCTGGCTTACCACGCCTCCGATCGCGATGACGCCCAAGCCGCCAGAGCCGAACTGGTCGAGCGCTATGGCGAAGTCGACCTTCTGGACGCCGATGTGCTGATCGCCCTCGGGGGTGACGGTGTGATGCTGGACGCCCTGCACTCGGTCATGGGGCGGAAAATCCCCGTCTTCGGCATGAATTTCGGCTCCGTGGGCTTCTTGATGAATGAACCCTGCGTGGGCGACCTGATCGAAAGGCTCGACCAGGCCGAACGCGCCGAAATCCATCCGCTGCGGGCCATTGTCCGCGATACGCGCGGACAAACCTTTGAAGCGCTTGCGATCAACGAAGTCTCCTTGCTGCGCGAAACGCGTCAGACGGCGAAGATCCGCGTCAGCGTGGATGGCAAGACCCGGCTGGAGGAGCTGGCCGCGGACGGCGTTCTAGTGGCGACGCCCGCCGGATCGACAGCCTACAACTTCTCTGCACATGGCCCGATCCTGCCGCTGGACGCCACCTTGCTGGCGCTCACTCCGATCAGCGCCTTTCGCCCGCGTCGCTGGCGCGGCGCGTTGTTGCGACAGTCATCCATGGTGCGTTTCGATATTCTCGAGCCGCGCAAACGTCCTGTTGCGGTTGTGGCGGACAACAAGGAATTCCGCGACGCAGAGACGGTGACCATCTGCCAGGCGCCCGGGCACACCCTGACCATGCTGTTTGACAAGGGCCGCGCTCTGGACGAACGCATCTTGCTGGAACAGTTCGCCACCTGACCCGTTGGCTTACTGCGCATTAAAGACTGATTGCTAGCGTCTCGACCGTACTGGCAGGGAGCCGCGCGTGAAGCCCAGCGACGCCTATCTGACCCTGGATCGGATGACGGTCTGCATTGTCGACGACAATGCGGCGATGCGCGGCATTCTGCGCACGATCCTGAATGCGATGGGCGCAGCTCGCATCTATGAAGCCGGCGATGTCCGGACAGCGCTCGACGTGCTTCAGCACGAGCATATCGATCTGCTCATCTGCGACTGGAAGATGAAACCCGTTGATGGCCTCGCGCTCGTGCGCTGGGTTCGCAATCCGTCGAAAAGTCCGTGCCCCACCCTGCCCATTCTGATGCTGACCTGTTATGCTGACGCTGAGCGCGTGAAAATAGCGCGCGATGCTGGCGTGACCGAATTCATGGTGAAACCGTTCAGTCCGGAAAGCATTTACCAACACATTTCGTCGATGTTTAGAAAACCGAGGCGTTTTGTGGATTCGAAGAGCTTTTTCGGACCGGACCGGCGCCGCAAGCTCGATACGCATGTCGACGATGACCGTCGCGTGCGTTACGGGGTCAAGAGTTGAGATAGGAAGCGGAGCCTCCTAAGCATGGCAAAACCTGACAAATCGGTTGAGATCATTAATCCGCCGAACATGCTCAAGGCCAAGGTTGGCGGCAAGCTGCCTCCGGCCGACCAGGCGGCGATTGAACGTGCGGAAATGGCCCTGGGCCAGATCAAGCACCAGTTCCAGGACTGGCTGGCCGAAGAGGTCACCAAGATGGAAGCGCTCATGGATTCAGTGAGCCAGGATGGCCTGCTGGGCGAGAGTGGGGAAATGCTGTTCACCTGCGCGCACGATCTGCGCGGCCTGGGCGCAACCTACGAATTTCCGATCATTTCGCGCATTTCCGGTTCGCTCGCCAAGCTGATCGAGACCAAACAGCGCCGCTCGATCGCTCCGGTCGCGCTGGTGCGCGCCCATGCGAGCTCAATCCGCGCCGCCCTGATCCAGAATATCCGGTCTGAAGATGACCCGGTCGGCCGACAGCTCGCCGAAGAGCTGGAAACCCAGGTCGTAGCACTGGTCGGCGCGGATTAATCCGCGCCGACCCATTCCTCACATATTGTACGAAGGTCGCTTCGCGCCCTAGCTGGCGACAGCCATGGCGGTGCGATTGAGCTCGGTCTCGTCCGCGTCCAGACGATCCATGATGTAGTCGAGCTCGGCCTGAGGCACGCCCTGGAACTGGGTCAGGATGCGCTCGGCCAGCAGACGACGGAAGCGGACAATGTCCGGCGTGCCGTTCGGGCCGATTTCCAGCGAATGCCAGGCCGACACCGCCGCCCGCGCCACGGGCAGGATGCGCGCAGGCATGCCCGCGCGTTTGAACAGGGTCTCAAGCCCGAGATTGCCCGCATCGTGCACCAGCAGCCAAGCCTTCTCATGGCCCAAACCGCTCAGCTCGGCCATACAATGCTCAAAGAAGCTCATATGACCGCGGAACAGCGAGCGCAGGATCAGTGACGGCGTCAGGCGTCCGTTGAGTTGCAGCTGCTGCACGAAACGGCGCGGTTCATCCGACAGGCCCGCCTGCTCCACAAGATCAACCGTCGCACGCTCACGCGCGCCTTCCGCCAGCTCGACAGCAAGCTGAGCCGGCAGGGCGTGACGGTTGACGAGTTTCTGCATCGCCTGATCGGAGATATGAGCGATCAGCTTTTCTGTGATGTTCACCGGTAGCGCATCGCGCAGGACAAACTGGTCCAGCACATCAGCATCGCCATCAAACCGATTCAGGGTCGAGGCATAGCCGCGTTCATCAAAACGCGCGCCATTATTGGACGCCAGGATCTTGACCGCCTCCCGGTCGCCCACTTCGACGATCTCGTGAACAACGCTTTCCGAGACTGACGCGCGGGCGGCGACCGCCGCCTGGCGACGCGAGGATGAGGAGCGCACGATCTGCACAAGATCCTCGTCACTGAGCACCGGCGAGCCGGCGATCACCGGCAAGGCGATCGAGTCCACATCTTCAGCCAGCTTACGCGCCACATCGGACGGCAAATGCGTGGAGCGTTGCAGGGTCACCGACAGGGAACGTCGGACCATTTCAGCGGCGTCATCCGCCAGCAGACGGACGACTTCGGAACCGATGGCGCGCTCATCCTCGCTCAGATCGACGGAAGCGAAGCGGGCGCAGAATTTGCGCGCCGCCAGGGCGCGGCCCTCGGTATCAGTGGCGTTTGACAGGCGCTGAATGTCATCGCGGGTCAGCCGCGCACGCAGGGTCTGAACAGTCATGGCACTACGAGCCTCATATTGGGTCTGTTCGCGCCCCTAGCGTCTCAACAAGAAGTTAACGACCTGTTGCGCGAGTTATCACTGTTTTTATGAATCGGATGACGAGCGTTCCGGTACTTTGAGAGAGGCGAGGATCTCGACAACGGATGGCGAGAGCACGCCATCACCGATCCGCGCCGCGCCATAGCCCGTTTGTGCGAACCGCGCCCAGGACGACGCCATGGCCGTCACGGGGGAGCTCGGCTCTTGCACCTGCGCCACTTCACGGGTCAGCGTCGCCGCCTCTCCGGTCAGCTTCTCCATCAGCTCGGCCGCATTCAGCGCCCGGCCATTGTCATAGAAGACAGGCCGGTTCGCCGCGGCGGCGTTGGGGAAGAGCTGATCGGCGCGCTGTTGCGGGTTCTCTTGCACACCCTCGATCAGACGGATCGCCCCGCCCGCGCCCAGGAAGTGCGCCGCATAGAGCTCTCCACTGCTGGGGGAGCGCCCGATGGCGCTTTCAATACGCGACGCGTTCTCGGCCGCCAGTTCGCCCGCCATGTAAGACGCGGCCTGCGGATCAAAACGCAGATTGAGCACGGCGTCACGGCGCGCCGGATCGGCGATATGGAACCGGCCATCGGCGTTCTGCTGGATCGCGGCGGCCTCTTCGGCCATGCCATGCTGGTCGCCATAGCGCGCCACCATGGCGAACCAGGTCTGTTCGATGAACTGGAACATACCGGCTGCGCTCGATGTGGCGGCGCGCGCGCCAGCATCAAAGCCGCTCTCGCGCGAGGCGGTGCGCATCAGGAAGTCGAAATCCGCCCCTGTCCGTTCGGCCGCCTGCGCAATGAGGCGGGACGGAGAGACGGCATTGGCGCCGGCTGGATTGATGGGGTTTGACATGGCGACCACCGCGAATCGTTAGGCATTCACAGTGCCATCCATGTGGTAAACATTCGTTAACACCTCAGCGCGAGGCGCTCGGGTGAGAAATAATCCGTCGCCGCAGTCCGTGACGTCGCCCCCAGCGCCTCCAGCAACATCACCGCCATGGCCGGCGCCGCCAGAACACCGTTCCGATACGCCCCGAGCGCCAGCTGAAGTCCGGGCTCCAGCGCGCCCACGATCGGCATGGCGTCATGTGATTGAGGACGAAGCCCGGCCCATTGCTCCACAACACTTGCCCCTTCCAGCCCTGGGAGAGCTGCCTGCGCGGCGCGGGCCAGGCGCAAAACCGTCTCCTCATCGGTGTCCAGACTGGACAGCCCCGCTTCACTGCTGGCCCCTGCGATCAGTCGATCGCCCGACTTGGCCGCAAGATAAATCGACAAGGCGCGCACCACACGCTTCGGGGCCGCATGACGGGCGCGTTCAAAGCGGATCATCTGACCCTTGACCGGCGTCATGCGGGCAAAATCGGGCAGATCTGCGAACCGTTCCGCGCCCGTCGCCAGCACAACGCAATCGGCCTGGAGTTCCCGCCCGTCTTCCAGAATTACACCGCAGACACGCCCGGCCTGACGCAAGAGCGTTTTCACTCGCGCCTGTTCAATCAGCTCGCCGCCTTTCGCCTTGATGGCGTCGGCGAACACACCCCCCATGGCCCGATTGTCGATCTGACCATCTTGCGGGAACACGAGGGCGCCGTGTCCGCGCGCGAGGCTCGGTTCGATCTGGGCCAGCGTGCGCGCATCCACGCGCTCTGTCAGCACGCCGAAGCGCTTGGCCAGAGCCTCGCCTTGATCCAGACGCGCCCTATCGCTCGCCTGGAACGCCGGGGTCAGCGAGCCTTGCTGTTCATAGCCCAGAGACTGGCGGCTCAACGCCTGTACTTCTGGCGCCCAATCACGCCAAAGCCGTTGTGAGCTGCGCAGGAAGGCTGCATAGGGTTCCGCCAACGGATGCTCGGGCTCCAGTTCAAAACAGGCCTCGAAACCTGCCGCCAGCATGCCGCCAGAGGCCCAGACCGCGCCTTGTCCAACCCTTTGGGCGTCAACGAGGCTCACCTGTGCGCCCGCCCGGACCAAAGCCCAGGCGCACGCCAGTCCGACCGCCCCGCCTCCGACGATCAGGGTGTGATCGGGCAGATTTTGAGCTAGACTGCGCATGGGCATGGGGCGGGTGATCCCGTTGGGCGAGAAGACATCAGCGCGTCTGATGTACTCCGACAAGAAAGGCATAGCCATGGCGCAAGCTGCAACCGTTTCGACCCTGTTTGGAGTGGCGGCGCTCGCAGCCGGGATGATGGTTTCCGGCCCGGCTCAGGCCCAGGCGACCGAAGAGCCGGCGCGCGAATGCGTTCGCATCCTCAACATCAACGGCTATTCATCGCTGGATGACCAGCACCTGCTGCTCAATAGCGGCGCCAGTCGCCATTACCTCGTGACGACGCGACGTTCCTGTTACGGACTTGAACACGGCATGCAGGTCGGGCTCAGCTTCCCGAACCGCACGCGCATCTGCAACGCCAGCATGGAATACGTCGTCGTCCCAGATGGCGGACGCTGCCGCATCGAGTCGATTGAGGAAGTGGAGAACGCAGAGATGGCGCGGGCCTTGATCGCTGAACGCTCAGGCCAGGACACGCCAAGCGAAAGATAGCGGCCTTGTCGCCCTTGAAGAAAGCCTGACGGCTCAGCTGGCGACTTCGGAGGCCGCTTCATCCTGTTCCGCTTTTGCCGCGCCATCTTCCAGAACGGCGAGACAGTCGCGAATGAAGCGTTCACCATCATGTTCGGTGCCGGTATCCATCCAGGCCCGCCCCAGCGTGCGCGTGTAGAACTCGATGACCGGGCTGCGCCAGCGATCAATCGTGCGAGCCCGCTCGGGCGCCCCGCGAGCGCCGCGCGCCGCGCTTTCCAGCGCCGCCTCGTACACATCCTTGAGATAACCCAGGGTCGAAGGCGCATCCGCGAGCAAGCCCAGCGAGCGCGTCGCGGCGGACTTCACCTGACGATCGCCTTCACGCAAGGCGGCGGCGTGAGCAGAGTCCGCGCCGCTCGGCCCGGCTTCATGCATGTCGGGCACGAGCTCCATCAATTCCGACAGCAGGCACAGCCCCTTGCGCAGATCCTGGCGCAAGCGGATGGTCTGAGTCGGTCGACCGCTAAGCTGCATCTGGTCCAGATAGACCTGTCCGGCCTCCTCAAGAACGCGCTTGAGCGCGCCGCGTTTATTGGCGGCGATGTCGTGACGCGTACAGATCCGATCCAGAGCCGCATCCGAATAAATCGGGTCGCTCTCGATGATGACAAACTGGGCGCCGCCTGCACTCAACCGTCCCATATCCGCCTCACAACTAGAGATTCGCGCTGGAAAATATGGTGTCTCAATTCTGCGCAGGCACAAGACTTCGCGTTAACGATTTGGGCGGAAGCTGTGGAAGACCTTGATTGAGCCTCCAAAAACAGAGGCTTGAGAATCACAATTCGCCTGTGAGGCTAAGGCGCCACTGCCAGCGGTTTTGATCGGGTTCCGAGAAGAAATGGTACCGCCTCCCCGGTTCGAACGGGGGACCTCTAGATCCACAATCTAGCGCTCTAACCAACTGAGCTAAGGCGGCACGCTTTGCGCCCTGTCGGGGCTGAGCCCTCACGACAGGGCGCGGAAACTAGCGCCGGGCGCGGCGGGGCGCAAGACCCGTTTCTGCGCTTTGCGCACCCGTGATCAGCGCCTTACGCATAGCCCTGTTCGGCGATATGGCGCTGCAGGTTTTCAATGCGTGTGGAGTCCGAGGGGTGGGTCGACATGAGCTCCACCGGACGACGGGCGTTCTGGGCCGCCTTGGCCTGCCAGAACTCCAATGCCTCGGACGGGCGATACCCGGCGCGCGCCATGTAATCGACGCCCAGAATGTCCGCTTCCAGCTCATGCTGGCGCGAATAAGGCAACAGCACCCCATAGGTCACGCCAGTGCCCAGAATGCCGGCCCACGTATCGACATTCTCGACATTGGCGGCGCCGAGCCCGGCGTTCACCACGGCGAGCCCGAGCCCGGCCGCCGCCTGCTGGCGGGCGCGCTGCGCGGCGTGATTGCGGCTCAGATGCGCCACCTCATGGCCCATCACGGTCGCGACCTGGTCATCATTCTGCATGGTTTCAAGAATGCCGCGATAGAAGGCGACCTTGCCGCCGGGCAGCACCCAGGCGTTCTGCTGGTCGGAGTCAAAGACCACGAACTCCCATTGATACTGGGTCAGGCCCGAGACCGGGACGATGCGCTGGCCCACGCGCCGCACCCTATTGTTCAGCGTCCGGTCCTGGCTGATGCGTTCTTGCTGGCGAGCCTGCTCCCAGGCGGCTTGGGAGGCCTGCATGATCTGAGCGTCAGACACCAGGGCCGCGCCGAAACCGCCATCGGTGGCGCACCCGGCCAGAGGAAACACGGTGCCGGCGGCCAGCCCCACCAGCAATTCACGACGGCCCATATTGACCCGTGGCAGGGCGTTGAGTTCGTCTTCGGTCATTACATGTCCCCTATTCCTGATTTCAGGCGCTTTCGCCATGAAATCGCCCACACCACCCCTTACCGGCTGGGGTCAGGTTGAGCGATATGGTAAATCATTGTCGCTGATCGCGGGAATTCCGCAAGCTCAGCCTGATCGACGCCGCCCAAAAGCGCTCTCGGGGAGTTACTTCATGCGCCGCTTGCTCATCGCCCTTCTGGCCCTGGTTATCCTCGTGATCGGCGTCGCCTTTGTGGCGCCGGCCCTTATCCCGACCGATGTGATCCGAGAGCGCACGGAAACCGCAGCGACAGACGCGCTCGGACGGGACGTCATCCTCGCCAGCGACATTCGGCTTCAGGTTCTCCCCCAACTTCAGGTCCGCGCCCAGGACGCTCGGATCGCCAACGCCCCCGGCTTTGGCGAGGAGCCCTTCGCCCAGATGCAGGAGATGCGGGTCTCCGTCGCGCTGATCCCGCTCTTGCAGCGTCAGATCGAAATCGAGGAATTCGTGCTCGTCGATCCGGTCATCCGCCTTCAGAGCAATACGAGCGGCAACAACTGGACCTTCGGGGACAATGCCGAAGCCGAAGCGCAGGCCAATGGGGAGGATGGCTTCCAGCGCCGCCCCGGCGCCCTGCCCTTTGAAGCCAGCTTTGGCGATGTCCGCATCGAGAACGGCGCGGTGATCTTTGATGACGGCGTCCAGACCCGGCGCTTCGACGCGCTTGACCTGTCCATTGACCTGCCGTCCGTGGATCAACCCGTGCGCCTGCGCGGCTCGTTCGAAGCGGATGGCCGCCCCATGGATTTCAATGCCGAGCTGGGCTCGTTGCGCGGCTTCTTCGAAGGCCAGGAAACCGCCTTCTCCACCACGTTGAACGGCCCGCTCGCAGATCTCACCCTGGACGGACGGTTTCTTGAAAGCGCCGAGCTGGCCTTTGACGGCGAAATGGACGTTACCCTGCCCTTGCGCGCTCTGGCGCGGTATCTGGGCGCCGACCTGCCTGATGGCGACATCTTCCGCCAGTTCAGCGCACGCTCGGCCGTTTCGGGCGAGCCGGGCCTGGTGCGCCTGAACGATGCCCGCATCAGCTTTGACGACATCAACGCCCGTGGCGGCATGACCCTGAACTATTCGGGCGCACGTCCGCGCATTACGGGCGAGCTGAGCACAGCCCTTCTGGACCTGACGCCGTACATACCGGCGGAGAGCGCGCCTGACGCGAACCGCTCTGGCGGCTCTGGGATTTCCGAGTGGAGCGACGAGCCGATGGATCTCGCCCCCCTGCGCACCGTGGACACCGAAATCACCATTCGCGCAGATGAGCTCAAGGCCCGCGACATCGAAGTCAGCGATGTGACCGCCCTGACCACGCTGGACCAGGGCCGGCTGACGGCGCGTTTGAACCGCTTCCAGCTGTATGGCGGCGCCGGCGAAGCGGTCGCGGTGATCAATGCGCGCGGCAATACGCCCAGCTTCTCGTTCAACGCTAACCTTGATTCCCTGCAGGCCCAGCCCTTCTTGCTGGCCGCCGCCCAGTTTGACCGGCTGATTGGCGATGGTGGGTTCACCATGGACCTGACCGCTAATGGCGCCAGCCCGGCGGCCATCATGAACTCGCTCTCGGGCACGGGCCGGTTCGAATTCAATGACGGCGCCATTCAGGGCGTCAATCTCGCCCAGATGATCCGCACGGTTCAGACCGCGCTGCAGAACCGCGCCCTGCCCACCGCATTCGCTGAGTCCGAGCAAACCGATTTCTCCACCCTGGGCGGCAGCTTCACCGTCACCAATGGCGTGGTCAGCAATCAGGACCTTCAAATGCTCAGCCCGCTGCTGCGCGTGCTCGGCAATGGCCAAATCGATCTCGGGGCCCAGAGCATCGACTATCGGCTGACCCCGCGTGCGGTTCAGTCCCTGACCGGTCAGGGCGGCCAGCTGGACCTTCAGGGTCTGGAAGTTCCGGTGCGGCTTGAGGGCGGTTTCAACAATGTCTCCGCTCGCATCGACTTTGAAGCCGTCGCGCGCAATCTGCTGAGCCAGAAGGCCGGACGCTTGCTGCGTCAGTCCGGCGATGGCGAAGCAGAAGACGAGAGCCCCGCCACGCCCGAGGATGTCGTGCGCGGCCTGTTCGGGCAATTGCTGAACAATTCGCGCGACAGCTCCGAGGAGACGCCGGACGAGGAGGATGGCGGCGAACAGCCCAACTAGGCCTTGATCACAGGCGCTGCGGCTTATCTACTTGCTCCGAACGGGCGGGCCTCGACGTCCGCCCCTCACCAGGGGAGCAAGCCTATGAACAAGATCGCAGCAGCGGGCATGGTGGCCGCCATGGCTTTTAGTGAATTCGGCGCGTCAGCAGGCGCGCAGACCTTCTATCCCGGCGACCGGGTCAGCGGCGATCATTTCGCCACGCGCTCACCGGTGACCGCCACCCAGGGCATGGCCGCGACCGCCCATCCGCTGGCGACCCAGGTGGCGCTGGATGTACTCAAGTCCGGCGGCAACGCCGTGGACGCCGCCATCGCCGCCAATGCGGCGCTGGGCCTGATGGAGCCGACCGGCAACGGCATTGGCGGGGATATCTTCGTCATCGTCTATGATCCCGAGACCCGACAGGTCTATGGCCTGAACGGCGCCGGGCGCTCGCCCATGGGGCTGAGCTATGACGAGGTTGTCGAGACCGTCGGTGAAGACGGCGCCATCCCGCCGCTGGGCGCGATGCCCGTCTCCGTGCCGGGCACGGTGGATGGCTGGTTCACCCTGCATGACCGGTTTGGCGAGATGCCGATGGACGAGGTCCTGGCGCCCACCATCCGCTATGCCGAGGAAGGTTTTCCCCTCACCGAGACGATCGCCTATTACTGGGATCGCAACATGACCATCCTCGCAGACCGCTTTGAACAGGGCGGGTTCGAGGAGTTCGACAATGCCCGCGCCACCTATCTGACCGCAGATGGCGATGCCCCGCGCGAGGGTGAGGTCTTCACCAATCCCGACCTCGCCAACACGCTGCGCCAGATCGCCGAGGGCGGTCGCGACGCCTTCTATGAGGGCGAGATCGCGCGCACGATCGACGCCTACATGCAGCGCATCGGCGGCTGGATCCGCTATGAGGATCTCGCCAATCACCAATCTGAATGGGTGGACCCGGTCAGCGTGAACTATCGCGGCTATGACGTGTGGGAGCTGCCGCCGCAGGGTCAGGGCATCGCCGCCCTGCAAATGCTGCAGATCCTTGAAGAGTATGACCTTGCCTCCATGGGCTTCATGAGCCCGGAAGCCCTGCACGTGCAGATCGAGGCCAAGCGCCTCGCCTTCGAAGACCGGGCGCGGTTCTACGCGGACCCCGACTTTGCGCCGGCGCCTGTCGAGGCCCTTTTGAGCGAAGAGTACGCGGACCGTCGTCGCGCGCTCATCTCCATGGACGCGGCCATGGAGAGCGTCACCCATGGCGATCCGGCGATCCTCGAGGATGGCGACACCACCTATCTGACCGTTGCGGACGGCAACGGCATGATGGTCTCGCTGATCCAGTCCAATTTCCGCGGCATGGGCTCGGGCCTGGTCCCGGATGGTCTCGGCTTCATGTTCCAGGACCGGGGCGAGCTGTTCAGCCTTGATCCGGACCATCCCAATGTCTACGCGCCGGGCAAGCGTCCCTTCCACACCATCATTCCGGCCATGATCACTCAGGAGGGCGAGGGCGTGATGAGCTTTGGCCTGATGGGCGGTAGCATGCAGCCGCAAGGCCATGTGCAGATCGTCACCAACATCATCGACTTCGGCCTCAACGTTCAGGAGGCGGGCGACGCCGCACGCTGGCGCCATGAAGGCTCGACCTCGGAAACCGGCGAAGCCGGCGAGACCGCCGGTGTCGGCGTGGTGCATCTGGAAAGCGGCGTGCCCGGCGAGGTGCGCGAAGGGCTCGAAGCGCGCGGCCATGTCATCGGGGAGTCCGATGGCGGTTTTGGCGGCTATCAGGCCATCTGGCGGGATCGCGAAACCGGCGTGCTCTATGGCGCCAGTGAGATGCGCAAGGACGGAAACGCGCAAGGCTATTAAAGCCTTGTGATGAACACAGGGGCGATTTCGCTTTCAGTCCCGGTTCAGGTTGGACGCTTCATAAGCAAGCTCATAGTCTGATCTGAGTGTAAGGAGACTGATATGCGTTTCGCCCCTGTTTTGCTCGCTGCCCTGGCCGGTCTCGTTGTCACTGCGGACTTCGCCGAGGCCCAACGTCACGGACGTGGTCGCGACGCATCCATTACCCTGTATGACCAGCCCAATTATCAGGGACGCTCGGTGGTCATCGAGACCGATGCCGAGAATCTGGACTGGCTGAACTTCAACGACATGGCCAGCTCCATCCGGATCAGCGGCGGACAATGGGAAGTCTGCGTGGATGCGAGCTATCGCGGCTCGTGCCAGGTGATCGACTCCGATCTGCCGAACATGACCCAATGGGCGTTCAATGACCGCATCAGCTCGATCCGTCCGGTCCATGACCGCGGCCGCCGGGGCCGCACGCGGGACAATGGCGTCACGCTCTGGTCGGGCCCGAACTTCACCGGGCGCAGCGTCACGCTGATCGAGCCCGTCGACAATCTGAACCGGCTGGGTTTCAACGACGCCGCCCAGTCCATCGAAGTGCATTCGGGCAACTGGACTTTCTGCCGCCATGCCGATTACGGCGGGCGCTGCGTGGAGATTGATCGCGATGTCCGCAATCTCAACGCCTACAACCTCAATCGCGAGATCAGCTCGGCGACCAATCAGCGCCGCCCCCGTGATGATGATGATTACGGCTATCCCGGGCGTCCCGGCTACGGCTCTGACCGCATCGAGGGCGGTGTGAACGGCGTGCAATCGGTGTTCTTCGCCCGCCCCACCACGAACGGGTATGCGATCGCCGCCTGTGACGGCCGCAGCTATGGCCGGTGCGGCGAGCAGGAGGCGGACCGGCTGTGCCGCGCCAGCGGACTGGGCCGCGCCATTCATTACGGCGTGGAGCGGGCCCGGGGCTCGGTCTGGTCGCTGGGTGAACGCCGCCCCGTGCGCGGCAATGAAGCCCTCGTGGACGTGCTCTGCGTGCGCTAAACGCACGGGCATCCAAAAGAAAACCCCGGCGCGCGCGCCGGGGTTTTTACTTTCAGACGTGATACGCGGTCAGGCGCCCTGTCGCTGGAAGGGATAGAAATCAGATCCCAGCCCCAGAATGGACGTCAGCGCATCAAGGGCGCGACGGCTTTCATCCACCAGTGCGGGATCGCCCAGATCATCAGGGCTCAGCGCTTCGCGATAATGGGTGTTCGCCCAGTCGGTCAGCTGCGCATACAGCGCATCATCCATCATCACCTTGGGATTGACGGCTTGCCGCTCGGCCTCTGTCAGAACCACCCGCAAGCGCAAGCAGGCCGGCCCGCCGCCATTGCGCATGGACTGGCGCACATCGGCGAATTTGACCGCGCCGATGGGGGAATTGCCCTCGACCAGACGCTGGCAATAGGCGTTCGTGGAGGCGGTTTCCTCGGTCTCCTTGGGCGCCACCAACACCTGACGCACCTCACCGGGCCAGACCAGGAGCTGGGAGTTGAACAGATAGGATGTGATGGCGTCCGCCAGCGGCACCTCGGCGTCGGGCACTTCCACAAAGACCGGTTCGAACAAACCGTCCGCCGCCCGGCGGATGGCGTCCAGCGCCTCGGCCTTGTCCTCAAAGGCATGCTCATGGAAGAACAGCACCGGACCGGTCCCGACGCAGACCACATCATTGTGGAAGGCGCCCGCCTCGATCGCCTTGCGCGACTGGCGGATATGCACGGTGCGCGCGGATTTCAGGCCATGGCGACGTTCGACCGCCTCACAGGCCTGCAAGGTCTGACGCGCGGGAAACTTCCCGTCCCAGGCTTCAAACGCATCACGACCATGAACGAAGATCTCCACGCCCTCCGCGCCATGCTCGGCGCACAGGCGCACATGGTTGGCGGCTCCCTCGTCGGCGAATGCGGACTGATAAGGCAGCGTGTCATGCACCGCAAAGCGCGCAGGATCGGGAAAGATCGCCGACAGGGCGCGACGGGTCTGCTCACCCTCGATGGAGCGGTGAAGCGCGGTCAGCAAATTGGCCGGCGTGAAATGAAGGCGTCCGTCTTGCGTATCGGCGCTGGGGCTGACCGTGGCGGCATTGGCCGCCCACATTGAGCTGGCGGACAGCATGTTCAGCGCCAGGGCCGGATGGGCCTTATACGCCGCTTCCCAGATCGCGCCGTCGCTCGCGCCGGAGAACCCCAGCGCTTTGAGGTGCGGGATATACGGGCGCTCCTGCGGCGGCAGCACGCCCTGGACCAGACCGGCATCGGCCAGACTTTTGACCTTGGCCAGACCTTCGAGAACGCCCGCACGCGGCGCGGCGATGGAGCCTGAGTTCTTCGCGCTCGCCAGATTGCCCGGCGCAAGGCCGCCATAATTATGGGTCGGTCCGACAAGGCCGTCGAAATTGGCTTCCACCGCGCTCATGCCTAAAGCCCTTTCACCGGCATCTTCTCAACCTTGGACGCCGCCTGGGTCGCCACCGGATAGGCGACATAGTCCGCCGCATAGTACGCGCTCGGACGCAGATTGCCCGACTGGCCCGGCCCGCCAAACGGCATGGTGGACGCCGCGCCCGGGGTCGGACGGTTGCGGTTCACGATGCCGGCGCGGCTGCCTGCCCAGAATTGCTTCCACAAGTCCTCGCTGTCAGACACCAGCCCGGCCGACAGGCCATAGGCGGTGTTGTTGGCTTCCTTGAGCGCGGCTTCGAAACTGTCCGCCCGGCGCACCTGCAGGAGCGGACCAAAGACTTCCTCGTCCGGCGTGTCCACGCCATCCACATCCAGAAGCCCGGGGCTGACAAAGGCGTCGCCCAGCGCCATGGCTTCGGATTTGACGATGGGCTTGGCGCCCAGGGCGATCAGGTCATCCTGCGCCTTCAGGACATGGCTCGCCGCCTGGGCGGAAACCAGCGGGCCCATGAAGGGCTCGGGGTCGGCGTTCCAGACATTGACGCTGAGCTTGCCGATCATCCCGACCAGCTGGTCCACGACAGCGTCGCCCTGAGCGCCTTGCGGCAGGATCAGACGGCGCGCGCACGAACAGCGCTGGCCCGCGGTGATATAGCTCGACAGCACCGCGATGCGCGCAGCGGCTTCGGCGTCGGCGGCGTCCCAGACCACGAGCGGATTGTTGCCGCCCATCTCCAGCGCCAGCTGCACGCCCGTGCGACCTGCGAACTTCTTGTGAATGAAGGAACCGGTGTTCCAGCTGCCCGTAAAGAGCACGCCGTCAAGCTGGGGATCGTCCAGCGCCGCAGCGCCGGTTTCACGCGCGCCCTGCACCAGGTTCAGCACGCCGGCGGGCAAGCCTGCCTTCTCCCAGCATTGAGCCATGAATTCACCCACGGCCGGGGTCAGCTCGGACGGCTTGAACACCACAGTGTTGCCCGCCAGCAGCGCGGGAATGATATGCCCGTTCGGCAAGTGTCCGGGGAAGTTGTACGGGCCGAGGACGAACATCACGCCCAGCGGCTTGTGATCAAGCACGGCTTCACCGAACTCGGTTTCGGTGACTTTCCGGCCCGCCCGCTCATCATGGGCGGCGATCGACACGCCCACCTTGGCGGCCATGGCGCCCGCCTCGCCCTTGGTTTCCCAAAGCGGCTTGCCGGTCTCGCGGCTGATCAGCTGGGCGATATGATCCGCTTCCGCCTTGACGATCTCGCCATAGGCCTCAACCACCGCCCGGCGCTCTTCATACGGAGTCAGCGCCCATTCGCCGAAGGCTGCGCGAGACGACCCGAAGGCTTCCTTGACGATGTCAGGCGTGGCGCTCTTGCCGGTCCAGACCGTATCGCCGGTCGCCGGATCGGTGGAGCTCATCGCGGCGCCGCCGCCAGAAACCCATTGTCCCGAGATATAAGCGGAATGCGCCATCAGCTAAGCTCCTTGGTCCACAGGCGTACGGTGTCTCCCGCGCTGATATTCAGCGCGCGGGCGGCGTCGGCATCCAGCGAGACGGCGTCTCCGGTGACGCTCACCTCTGCATGCACACATCTAAAGTCGGGCATCTGATTGTTCGAGACCAGGGCGCGGATCCGTTCGCTGTCGGGCGCGCCGTCCGCCACGGTCATCAGGCGGCTGTCCTTGATCGTGCGCACATCGTCGGTTTCACAGCTGACCAGGGGCCCGCCATCGAAAATGTCCACATAGCGATCATACCGGAAGCCCTCATCTTCCAGCAGGCGCAAGGCGTTGGCGCCGTGCGGGTGGGTCTTGCCGATGACGGCCTGAACCTCACTGGGCAGGAGATCCAGAAAGATCGCCGAGCGCGGCATAAGGTCCAGAATGAACTGGTTGTCGGTGGCGGCGGACAGGGAATCCGCTTCCTGGAACGACATGCGGAAGAAGGGACGCGTGACGTGCTCGTAAAAGACGGACTCGCCCTTTTCATCCACGACGCCGCGCAATTCAGACAGCATGCGATGACCAAAACGGGAGCGATCCGCCGCGACCAGCATGTAGCGGCATTGAGAGGTCAGGCGCCCGGCGCCCGAACCGCGCAGGGCGTCACTCACAAACAAGGAGCCCACTTCGGTGCAGCCGGCGAAATCGTTCACCAGCAACATGGCGTCCATGTCGAAACGGCGGTCCGCTTCCTGGGACGACTGGGCGATGGTGAAGATCTTGAAATCGAAATAGGGCTTCTTAACCCCGACTTCGGCCTTCACCGCCGCGGTGCCGTAAACCTGCCCGGTGACAGAGTCTTCCAGCATCAGCTGATAGACGCAGTCCGAACGGTCCTGCAGCACGCCTTCAAAGGCCTGCTCCGAGCGCATGAGCTTGGCGTGCAGGGCTTCGTCATCCAGCGACAGGCTGGTGAAACCCGGACCCGCAGCCCGCGCGAGTTCTACGAATGCGGCATGGTCATCAGACCGTGCGGCGCGCACCACGAGCATGGCGCGTCCCCCTTGTTCTAACCGGCCTCTGACAGAGCCCGGGCATCCTGCGCATTGAACCGTCCGCGCGCGAATTGCATCAACATCACCGCTGACAACTGGGCGCGTTCGACAAAGCTCGACAGCTTCGCGATCTCGCGGTCAGAGTGGATGTCGGCGCCGCGCACACCCAGCGTGTCCACATTGGGACAACCGGACGCCCACAGATTATTGCCTTCGCAGACGCCGCCGGTATCGGCCCACTTTATGTCCAAACCTATGGCCTGACCCGCCGTCCGCGTCCAGTCGAACATGCGCTGGTTGGCGGGGCTCATCGGCTTGGGCGGACGTGTGAAACCGCCGTGAAGGTCTGCGGTGATGCCGTCCCGCGCATCGGCGGCCCGCACCAGCTTTTCCATCTCGGACTTGGCCCAGATGGCGTCCTCTTCGGTCTTCACCCGCACATTGAAGCGGCAAATCCCCAGATCCGGCACCACATTGGGCGCCCCGCCCCCATCAATGCGCGAGACATTGAACGTCACATCGGGACGCTGGCCATTGAGCAGATCCAGCGACCGGGCGAAATCAGCCGCCGCGACGATGGCGTTCCGCCCCAGATGGTGTTCACGTCCCGCATGGGCGGCGCGTCCCAGACAGCGCAGCGAGAAATTGCCCGAACCCTTGCGCGCGCCCGCCAGCGAGCCATCCGCCAAGGCCGGCTCATAGGTCATGCCCACATGCGCCTTGGAGCCCAGCTCCATCAGTACGGGGCCGGAGCCCAGCGAGCCGATCTCTTCATCCGGGCTCACGAGAACATCGTAACCGATCTGATCGGCCCACGGGCTGCGCTCTAGCGCCAGAAGGGCGTGCAGCATGACGAGAAGTCCGCCTTTCATGTCGGCGACGCCCGGCCCGTTGATCGTGTCGTCATCAAGCAGGCGCCAATCCTGGAACCCGCTATCCTTGGGAAAGACGGTGTCATGGTGGCCGGTCAGCACGATGCGCACAGGCGCGTCGGGCCGTTTGGACACCTTCATGGACGGCGTATAGGGCACGTCCTTGATCTCGCCGTCGAGCTCGACCGTCGTGGACGGCTTGAGCTCGACCGCGCTGACATCGCCCTCAAGTTCGGCGAACGCATCAGACAGGGCGGAGCGCATGGTCTCCAGGCCCTCCGCATTGCGGCTGCCCGAATTGATGGTCGACCAGGTCTTCACCGTCTCGATCATGTGATCGCCCCGGCTTTCAACCCAATCGAGCACCTTGCGTTCGTCATGGTCGAGGGAGATGTCAGTCATGGAAGTCTTTCTTGTTCAGGCTTCTTTGAGCGCTTGTTCAAAGTCCGCGATCAGATCATCGGGGTTCTCGACCCCGATCGACACGCGCACCATGCCCGGATCAAAGCCCAGACGCTCCTGAAGCTCGCGATCCACCGCCGCATGGGTGGTGCTGCCCGGGTGGCAGATCAGGGTTTCGGTGCCGCCCAGGGACACGGCGAGCTTGGCGACTTTCAGCGCATTGAGCATGCGGAAGGCCGCATCCTGACCGCCCTCGACGTCAAAGGCGAAGGTGGAGCCGTGCATGTCGCCGGACTGACGCTTGTGCACCTCATGGTCACGCGATCCCTCTTCGAGGAAGCCCAGATAACGGACCTTCTTCACCTTGGGATGATCGCGCAGGTATTCCGCCACCTTGCGCGCGCCCTCAAAGGCGGCGCGCATGCGCAGGGTCACCGTCTCCAGCGACCGCGCGAGCATCCAGCAGGTGTGCGGGTCCAGATTGGTGCCCATGCCCGAACGCAGCTTGCGCACCGGCAGCATCTGGTCGGACTTGCCCAGCGCGGCGCCGCCGATGAGATCGGAATGCCCGCCGATATACTTGGTCAGCGAATAGACCACGATGTCGCCGCCCAGCTCGAGCGGCTTGTGACCGATCGGGCCCAGAATGGTGTTGTCCACGACCACGGGGGGACGATGGCCCTGGCGCTCGCCGATTTCATCGGCCAGTTTCGCCATGAGCTGCAGATCGACCACTTCATTGGTGGGGTTGGTCGGGGTCTCGCAATACAGAACCGAGATCCGGCCCTTTTTCATCGCCGCGTCCACAACTTCGCGAATTTCCGCCTCCGAGGCGCCAGCGAAGAAGTCCGCACTGTCGATGCCGTATTGCGGCAAGATGGAGCGGATCAGCGTTTCGGTCCCGCCATAGAGCGGCGTGGATTGCAGAATGACGTCGCCCGCCTTGGAGTGCGCCATCAGAACGGTCGAGATGGCGCCCATGCCCGAAGAGAAGACCAGCGCGTCTTCAGAGCCTTCAAAAACCGCCAGGCGGTCTTCGAGCACTTCCATGTTCGGGTTGTTGAAACGCGAATACAGAAGGCCGGCGGTTTCAGGATCGCCCGCTTCCTTCTTGCCGCCCATGATGCGGAAATAGGCGGCGCCCTCTTCCGCAGTGGCGAAGGCGAAGGTCGAGGTCAGAAAGACCGGCGGCTTGATGGACCCTTCAGACATCTTGGCGTCAAAGCCATAGCTCATCATCAGGGTTTCAGGGCTCAGCGCGCGGTCGCCCAGCGCGCGTTTGCGATAGGGAGTATCCGGCTTGCTCATCGGCCAGGTCCTTGTTCAGAACGCCCTGCCGGGACCGGGCGGGCGTTAAAATGTAAGTCGGTGATGGCAGGTACTTGCGATGCGGGCGCGGCGCGGTCAACCCGCCCGGCCCCGGTCATGCCAGCCCTGCGGCGCCTGCTCAAAGCCTGCTGCACCGCAGCTCGCCTCACCTTGCGAGAAATCGCGCAAGCCCTGAAACGAAAACGGCCCGGGGCATGACGCCCCGGGCCGCAATCTTTCGCCAGTGCGACAGACCTAGTTCAGGTCGATCAGCACTTCAGCGCGACGGTTGAGCGGCTCACGCACGCCATCCGGAGTTTCGACGGCCGGACGGCTTTCACCGAAGGCGTCGAGAGAGATGGCGGACGCCGGCACGCCCAGGCGCACCATTTCGTCGCGAACCGCGCGGGCGCGGCGTTCGGACAGGCCCACATTGTAGGCGGCAGCGCCCGAACGGTCAGCGTGACCGTCAATGTTCACGGAAGCCACACCGCATTCGCGAGCCTGGTTGACCGCTTGGTTGATCACGGCAGCCGCCTGGCTGGAGATCTCAGAACGGTCCCAAGCGAAGTACACCACGAAGCCGGCGTCTTCACATTCCGGCGCCGGAGGCGGCG
>NZ_JASHIU010000015.1 GCF_030733545.1 Oceanicaulis sp. MMSF_3324 | reverse complement strand
CCTGGTGGACCTGCGCAATATCTACGACCCCGAAGACATGAATGAGCGCGGCTTCCACTATGTCAGCGTGGGGCGGTGAAACGGCGCTCGCCTGAAACCTGCCGCAGTAATTGTTGAAGCCTTTCACGTCATTAAGACGCGCGGGGCGCTGGCCACAGCGCGCTGGGCTGGCTATCGAAGGCTGACGCGACCCGGTTAGAACTCAGGAGCAGTCCATGTGCGGCATTGTCGGTATTGTCGGATCGAGCACGGTCACCGAACGCCTCGTGGAAGGGCTGCGGCGGCTTGAATACCGCGGATACGACTCCTCAGGCATTGCTGTAATTACGCGTGAAGGCGCGCTGGAGCGTCGCCGTGCGCCGGGCAAGATTTCAGGCCTGGATCAGGCCATCGCCGCTGCGCCGGCGGATGGCGCTGTCGGCATCGGCCATACGCGCTGGGCGACCCATGGCGCCCCGACCCTGCAGAACGCACACCCTCATGTCTCCGGGGCTGTGGCCATTGTCCATAACGGCATCATCGAGAATTACGCTGAATTGCGCGAGGAGCTGAAAGCCGAAGGGATCACCTGCACGACGCCGACCGATTCTGAAGTGATCGCGCACCTGATCGCGTCCGGGCTCAAGCGCGGTCTGGACATGGCCGCAGCCTTTCACGCGGCGGTGGATCGCTTACGTGGCGCCTATGCGCTGGCGGCGCTGAATCAGGAGGCGCCAGACGCCCTTTATGTGGCCCGCTCCGGGTGTCCGCTGGTGGTCGGTCTGGGTGAGACAGAAGGGTATGTCGGCTCGGATTCGCTGGCGCTGGCCGGCTGGACCAACAAGGTGATCTATCTTGAAGAAGGCGACCGCGCGATCGTCACTGCGGGCGATGTCCGGATCGTTGATGAGGCGCAGCGTCCCGCCAATCGCGAAGTGCATGTGTCCAGGGCTGTCGCCGGCTTCGCGGACAAGGGCGAGTACCGCCATTTCATGGAGAAGGAAATCCATGAGCAACCCGACGCCATCGCCCATACCCTCTCTCGCTATGTCGATATAGACGCCGGTCGCTTCACAACGGATGGCCTGCTGGACTGGAACGATGTGAACCGGCTTCTGGGTACGGCCTGTGGCACTGCGTTTTATGCGGCGTCCATCGGCAAGTACTGGTTCGAGAAGTATGCGCGCCTGTCGGTGGAGATCGATGTCGCGTCCGAGTTCCGCTATCGCGACCCCGTTATCGGGCCGAAGGACGCCGCCCTGTTCATTTCGCAATCGGGCGAAACCGCGGATACCCTGGCTGCGCTCCGCTATTGCAAGGCGGCCGGCGCCCGTACGCTCGCTGTGGTCAATGTCCTTGAATCCACCATTGCGCGTGAAGCGGACGCGATCGCCCAGACCCAGGCGGGTCCCGAGATCGGCGTGGCGTCCACCAAGGCGTTCACGGCGCAACTGACCGCCATCGCCTGTCTCGCCATCGGGGCGGGTCGGACGCGGGGCGTGTTGACGCATGAGGACGAAGCCCGTTTCGTAACGGCTTTGTTGGAGGCGCCACGCCTGATCAACGCCGCCCTGGCGGTAGAGCCGCAGATCGAGAAAATCGCCCAACGCCTGACCCAGGCGCGGGACGTGCTTTATCTGGGGCGTGGCGTTTATCATCCGCTGGCCATGGAAGGCGCCCTGAAGCTCAAGGAAATCAGCTATATTCATGCTGAAGGCTATGCCGCCGGAGAGCTCAAGCATGGGCCGATCGCGCTGATTGAAGAGGGCACGCCGGTCGTCGTCGCCGCGCCGCATGACGCGCTCTTTGAGAAAACCCTGTCCAATATGCAGGAAGTGGCGGCCCGGGGCGCCGAGATCATTCTCATTACAGATGAGAAGGGCGCCGCCCTTGCGGTCGATACGGCGGAACACATCGTCATCATGCCTGAGTGCCCTGAATTCATACGCCCCATCGTGGCGGCAGCGCCGATCCAGCTGCTCGCCTATCATACGGCTTCGCTCAAAGGCACGGATGTCGATCAGCCCCGAAATCTCGCCAAGTCCGTGACCGTTGAGTAATGCGCTCGCGCAGATATTGCCGCGGCGCACCACAAAAGCTATCAACATGCGGATCACCATCAGGGGGTAAGTGATGTCGCGTGCCGTTCGCAAAGCAGTCATTCCGGTCGCAGGGTTCGGCACGCGGGTGCTGCCTGCCACCAAGGTCATCCCCAAGGAGATGCTGCCGGTCTATGACCGGCCGGCTTTGCAATACGTGGTCGACGAAGCGCTGGCCGCCGGCATCGAGCATTTCATCTTCATCACGGGTCGGAACAAGGGCGCCATCGAGGATTACTTCGATCACGCCTATGAACTTGAAGATGCGCTGGCTCAGAAGAACAAGACCGCCTTGCTGGACACGCTGAACACGCTGCGCCCGGAAGCGGGCACATGCAGCTTCGTGCGCCAGCAGGCGCCCAAGGGTCTGGGCCACGCCATCTGGTGCGCGCGCGACCTGGTGGGCGATGACCCGTTTGCGGTCATGCTGCCGGACATGATCATGGATGGTGCGACGCCCTGCCTGAAAGGCATGGTGGACTCTTATGGTGAAACCGGCGGCAACATGGTTTCGGTTGAAGCCGTACCGCAAGAGGATGTGTCCAAGTACGGTGTCATCAAGCCGGGCGCCGACAAGGGCGTGCTGCTCGAGATGCTGGGCATGGTGGAAAAGCCGCCCGTGGATCAGGCGCCTTCCAATCTGATGATTTCAGGGCGGTACATTCTGGAGTCTGAGATCATGGCGCTGCTGGGTGATCAGCCGCCGGGCGCCGGCGGTGAGATCCAGCTGACCGACTCCATGGAAACCTTGCTCAAGACCCGTCCCTTCCATGCCTACAAGTTCGAGGGCGTCACCTATGACACCGGGTCGCCGCAGGGCTATCTGGAGGCGTTCGCCGCCATGGCGCTGAAGGCGGACGCGTCCACCAGCGAAGCGGTGCTCTCCGGACTTCTCAAAGGTGATCGGCGGGTCTAGCCCGCCGCCGTGCGAATGGTCTCGGCCAGGTCCTCAGCCACAGACGTCACCAGCTGATCATCATCACCCTGGGTCATGACGCGAATGAGCGGTTCGGTGCCTGATTTGCGAAGCACGAGGCGTCCCTGGTTTCCAAGGCGTTTTTCCGCGTCTTCCTGCGCCTTTTGCACGCTTTCCAGCTCCAGCGGCGAGGCGCCCTCATAGCGCACATTGATCAGCACCTGCGGAGCGGGCTCGAACAGATGGCAGATCTCGCTTGCCGGTTTCTGGGCGCGCACGCAGCTCGCCAGTACCTGAAGGGCGGCGATGAGACCGTCTCCCGTCGTGGCGTGATCCAGCAGAACGACATGGCCCGATTGCTCGCCGCCCACATTATAACCGCCAGAGCGCATGGCCTCGACAACGTGGCGGTCGCCCACCTTGGTGCGGATCAGCTTCAGATTCTCTGACTGCAGGTACCGTTCGAGCCCGAAATTGCTCATCACGGTCGTGACCACGCCATCACCACGCAGCTGGCCGGTGTCGAGCTGGTCCTTTCCGATGCGCGCGATGATCTGATCGCCATCGATCAGCTCGCCTTTCTCGTCACACAGAATGGCGCGGTCCGCATCGCCATCCAGCGCGATGCCGATATCAGCCCCGGTCTCGCGAACAGCGTTGATCATGGCGTCAGGGGCCGTGGATCCGCAGGCGCGATTGATGTTCGTTCCGTTCGGGGTCACGCCAATGGGGTGAACCTCCGCGCCCAGCTCCCACAGGGCGATCGGCGCGGTCTTGTACCCGCCGCCATTGGCGCAATCGACCACCACCTTGATGCCGGACAGGGACAGCTCGCGCGGGAAGCTGGCCTTGGCGCCTTCAATGTAGCGGCCATAGGCGTCCTTGTAGTGATCGAGCTTGCCGATCTTCTCTCCATCCACGGACGACGCGTCCGGGTCGGCTTCAATCAGGCGTTCGATCTCCAATTCACTGTCGTCAGCCAGTTTGAACCCGTCAGGGCCGAACAGCTTGATGCCATTGTCAGTATAGGGATTGTGTGACGCGGTGATCATGATGCCCAGATCCGCGCGCATGGAGCGCGTCAGCATGCCGATGGCGGGGGTGGGGCAGGGGCCGATCAGCCGCACATCCATGCCCGCCGCAGTCAGGCCGCCCACCATGGCGTGTTCGATCATGTAGCCGGACAGGCGTGTGTCCTTTCCGATCACCACCATGTGACGCCGCTCGCCCTGTCGCACAAAGGATCCAATGGCGCGACCCAGTTTCAGCGCGACTTCAGGGGTCATCGGGTGCTGGTTCGCACGGCCGCGTACGCCGTCAGTGCCGAAATACTGTTTCATGGACAAAGGTTCCCGTGCTGGCTTAGGGGGCTCTGGTGGTAGGCTGATCGTCCCTGTGATGCAATGACGGGGCCGATCAGGCGTCGTGTGAAATAAAACGACAGGCTTCGTGACTTTTCTCCAAACTGCGAAGCCCATATGAGCAGAACCATCATTGTCGCACTGCGTTAGGAATTCGCACCATGCTGCCTTTCATCGACCTCGCCGCCCAGCGGGCCCGCCTTCAGCCCAAGCTGGACCAGGCCATCGCCAAGGTGATCGAGGAGGGTCGCTATATCTTCGGCCCGGAAGTCACCGAACTGGAAGAGCGGTTGGCGCAATTCGGAGCATCCAGGCAAGGACTGACCTGCGCGAACGGCACGGATGCGCTCGCCCTGCCGCTTATGGCTTGGCAAGTCGGCGAAAAGGACGCGATTTTCGTACCCAGCTTCACCTTTGCGTCGACCGCGGAAATGCCGGCGCATCTGGGCGCGCACCCGGTGTTTGTCGATATTGACCCTGACACCTACTGCATGGACCCCAAGCAGCTGGAGAAGGCCGTCGAGTGGGCCAAGTCCGAAGGCTTGAATCCGCATACCGTGATCGCGGTGGACCTCTTCGGTCAGCCGGCTGACTATCCCGCGCTTTCCGAGATCTGCAAGGCGCACGGCATGAAGCTCATCGCCGATAGCGCTCAGGGATTTGGCTGCACGCTCAACGGCAAGCATCCGGTCGAATGGGCGGATGTGGCGACCATCAGCTTTTATCCCGCCAAACCGCTGGGCTGTTACGGCGATGGCGGGGCTGTGCTGACCCAGGATGACGATCTGCAGCACTTGATGAAGTCGCTGCGCAATCATGGCGAGGCGGATGAGCGCTATTACTATGCCCGCATCGGACTGAATTCGCGTCTGGATACGATCCAGGCCGCAGTGCTGCTGCTGAAGCTGGAAATCTTCGCAGACGAAATAAAGGCGCGCAATGTGGCTGCAGATGCGTACGCCAAGGGCTTTGGCGACGTGGTGAAAGCGCCCAAGGTGATCGAGGGCGGCGTTTCCACCTGGGCGCAGTACACGATCGAAGTGGACGACCGGGACGGCTTCCGTGCGCAACTGGCTGAAAAGCAGGTGCCCACCGCCGTTTACTACCCGGTTCCGCTTCACATGCAGGACTGTTATTCCGCCTTCAAGCAACCCGCCGGCGGATTGCCTGTCACGGAAGCGGCGGCCAAGCGCGTCGTCTCCCTGCCCATGGATGCCTATCTTGAAGGTGATCGCCTCGAGCAGGTGATCGCCGCGGTGCGCGCCTCCGTCTAGGGGAGGGCGCGCCTGTCTTCGAACGCATAATCGTGTTCGCGTTGAAGTTGATTTGTACGGGCGGTCCCGCTGGGGCCGCCCGTTTCTGTGTCGTCATGGCCCTCAAAGTATGCTGCAGTGCACACTCGCTGGCGTGAGATTGGTTTCTACGCTTTCCAAACCCGCACAAACTGACTAACAAAGCCGCTAATCTTCTTCTGACCAAGGGACGTCGCCATGACCGACATCCAGTCGCGCATTCAGAATTATGCGCAGCGTTTTACTCACGGCGCCAAGCCGCGTAAGCGCCAGCTCTCTCCCCACCTCAAGGCGCTAGAAGCTGAAGCCATTCATATCATGCGCGAAGTGGCGGCTGAATTTGAGCGCCCGGTCATGCTGTATTCGATCGGCAAGGACTCTACGGTGATGCTTCATCTAGCCATGAAAGCATTCTTCCCGTCCAAGCCGCCCTTCCCGTTCCTGCACATCGACTCCCTGTGGGAGTTCCAGGCCATGGGCGAATTTCGCGATGCCCTGACCGAGGCGCTCGGGCTCGACATGATCGTCTGGGTGAATGAGGAAGGGAAGTCACGCGAGATCAATCCGTTTACTGACGGTTCTGCGCTGCATACCCAGGTGATGCGGACTGAAGGCCTTCTGCAGGCGCTCAATCACGGGCGCTATGACGCGGCCTTTGGTGGCGGCCGTCGCGACGAAGAGAAGTCCCGCGCCAAGGAACGCGTCTTTTCTTTCCGGAATGCGGCCCATGCCTGGGACCCGCGTAATCAGCGCCCGGAGCTTTGGCGGACCTACAACACCCGGATCCGGAAAGGGGAGAGCATCCGAGTCTTCCCGCTCTCCAACTGGACCGAAGTGGATATCTGGCAGTACATCCTGGAAGAGGATATCCCGATCGTCCCGCTTTACTTCGCAGGCGAACGACCTGTTGTCGAGCGCGATGGCACGCTGATCATGGTCGATGACGAGCGCATGGTGTTCGAGGATGGCGAGACGCCGGAAATGCGCAAGATCCGTTTCCGGACCCTGGGCTGCTACCCGCTGACCGGCGCGGTTGAGAGCCAGGCGGAGACGCTTGATGACATCGTCCTTGAAATGCTGACAGCGCGCACCTCCGAGCGTGCTGGCCGCCTGATCGATTTTGATGAGGCCGGCTCCATGGAGAAGAAGAAGCGCGAGGGGTATTTCTAAGATGGCTGATGATGCAATCCGCGCAGAAGTCTCCGAGCGTCTGACCCGAGCGGGTGAGAATGGCGTGCTGCGGGTCATCACCTGCGGCTCCGTGGATGACGGCAAGTCCACGCTGATCGGCCGCTTGCTGTATGATTCCAAGCTCTTGTTTGAAGATCAGATCAAGGTGCTCGAGCGCGATTCCCGCAAGCATGGCACGGCGGGTGAAGAGATCGACTTCGCCCTTCTGCTCGACGGCCTGGAGGCTGAGCGCGAGCAGGGCATCACCATCGATGTGGCCTATCGCTTCTTCAATACCGAAAAGCGCAAGTTCATCGTCGCCGATACGCCCGGGCACGAACAATACACGCGGAACATGGCGACGGGCGCTTCGACGGCGGACCTCGCCATCATCTTGGTGGACGCCCGCAAAGGCGTTTTGACCCAGACCAGGCGTCACACCTATATCGCCAACATGATGGGCATTCGCCATGCCGTGCTGGCGGTCAACAAGATGGACCTGGTGGACCATTCCCGCGCCCGGTTCCATGAAATCGTATCCGAATATCTGACCATTGCCGAAGATCTGGGCTTTGACACCATCACCCCGATTCCGATCTCGGCCCGGTATGGCGACAACATTTTCTCGCGCTCAGATGCGATGAAATGGCATGATGGTCCGACACTGATGGAGCATCTGGAATCGGTGGACACGAACACCGAAAAGGAAGCGGCTTATGCCTTCCGCTTCCCGGTCCAGTGGGTGAACCGCCCCAATCTCGACTTCCGCGGCTTTTCCGGCACCGTGGCGTCTGGCGCTGTGGCGCCGGGCGATGACGTGGTCGTGGCCCATTCGGGCAAGACGGCGAAAATCAGCCGTGTTGTGACAGCAGATGAAGACCTCGACACGGCGCGTGCGGGTGAGGCGGTGACCCTGGTGCTCGATCGCGAGATCGATATCGCACGCGGGGACATGCTGGCCGATCCGTCGCAGCGTCCGGAAGTGTCAGATCAATTCGCTGCGGAAATCCTCTGGATGACGGAAGAGGAGATGCTTCCGGGGCGCTCCTATCTTCTGAAGGCGGGCGGGCAGACCTCTCCGGTGTCAGTCACCACACTCAAGCACAAGCTCAACGTCAACAGTTTCGAGAAAGAGCCCGGCAAATCGCTCAAGCTCAACGAAATCGGCGTCTGTACGCTGTCCACCTCCCGGCCGATCGCCTTTGATCCATACAAGGACCAACGTGAGACGGGGTCTTTCATCCTGATTGATCGCTTCACCAACCAGACGGTGGGCGCCGGGATGATCGAATTCTCGCTGCGTCGGGCCAGCAACATCCACACTCATGCCATGGATGTGGACAAGACGCGCCGCGCCGACATGAAAGGACAGAAACCTGCTGTCCTGTGGTTCACCGGATTGTCCGGCGCAGGCAAGTCCACCATTTCGAACCTCGTTGAGCGCAAGCTGGCCGAGGCGGGCCGTCATACCTATTCGCTGGATGGCGACAATGTGCGCCACGGCCTCAACAAGGATCTGGGCTTCACCGATGTGGATCGGGTCGAGAATATCCGCCGGATCGGGGAAGTGTCGAAGCTGTTCGTGGATGCCGGCCTGATCGTCACCTGCTCGTTCATTTCGCCCTTCCGGTCCGAGCGCCAGATGGTGCGCGAACTGGTGGACGAGGCGGAGTTCATCGAGATCTTCGTCGATGCGCCGCTGGAAGTGTGCATGCAGCGCGACCCCAAGGGCCTCTACAAGAAAGCCCAGGCGGGGGAGATCAAGAACTTCACAGGCTTTGACAGTCCGTATGAAGCGCCTGAAAACGCTGAGATCCACTTGAAAACCGGGGACATGTCAGCAGAGGACGCCGCAGAAGCGGTGATCGAAGCGCTGATTGAACGCGGATTTATCGGCTAAGAGCTGACGGCGTTGGCGGGCTTGAAAGTCTGCTGACGCCGCTCTCGCATCAGGCGCGGGGCTGCGCCCAGGCCACAAAGGCGCCGTTCTTGTAGCCAGCTTCGGTCTTGCCATAACGGAAGGGCGCGCCGTCAGGTTCGGTTACGGCGCCACCGGCTGCGTTCAGAACCGCGTGACCCGCCGCCGTATCCCATTCCATTGTCGGACCGAAGCGCGGATACAGGTCAGCAGCGCCTTCAGCCAGCTTGCAGAACTTCAAGGATGAGCCAGCGGAAATGGCTTCCGTGACGCCTTGGGATTCGGCAAAGGCCTTGGTCTGCTCATCAGCGTGAGACCGGCTCATGACCGCGGTCATGCCGGCTTCGGGCTTGCGGCGTGTTTGCGCAGGAGACAGGCGATCATCTTGCAAGGTGTCGCCAGGCTTGAAAGCGCCGGTGAAGGCGGTCTCGCCGCCCAGATAGAGCTGGCGGAGTGCTGGCGCGTAGACCGCGCCGGCAACGGGTTCCCCATTGCGGATCAAGGCGATATTGATCGTGAATTCGCCGCGTTTGGCGATGAATTCCTTGGTGCCGTCGACCGGGTCCACCAGCAGGAATTCATCTTCGACCGAGGGGCGCACGCCAGCTTCGAAACTTTCTTCGGCCAGCACAGGTACGTCCGGCATCAGCTTGGCCAGAGCCTTCAGGATGACGTCCTCGGCGCGTTTGTCCGCTTCGGTGACCGGTGATTTGTCCGCTTTCTGCTCGGCGGTGAAATCGCTTTCATAGACCTCCATCACGGGGATGGCGGCTTCCAGACAGATCTGACCAAAGGACCGGGCGAGAGCGTCGAGTGTCATGGTCACGACCTTTCAGTATGAGCGATTAGCGGCGTTCGGATTTCAGCAGGTTTTTGAGATAGGCGCCATACGCGTTGGGGATCGCGTTGGCGGTCTTTTTCAATTGCTCGTCAGTGATGAAGCCGTTGCGCCAGGCGATTTCTTCGGGGCAGGCGATCTTCAGACCCTGGCGTTTCTCGATGGCGCGGACATATTCGGTCGCTTCGACCATGCCTTCCACCGTGCCGGTGTCCAGCCAGGCGACGCCGCGTGAGAGCAGCTGAACCTTCAACTGGCCGCGCTCCATATAGGCTTCATTGACCGAAGTGATCTCGAGTTCGCCCCGTGCGGACGGCGTGATCGACTTGGCGATCTCCACCACGCTGGAATCATAGAAGTACAGACCGGTCACGGCCCAGTTGCTGCGCGGTTTCTTGGGCTTTTCCTCAAGGCTGATGGCGCGGCCGGTATCATCAAGCTCGACAACGCCGAAGGCGGTCGGGTCAGCGACATGATAGGCGAAGACAAGCGCGCCTTCGTCGAACTCGCCAGCCGTGCGCAGACCCTCAACCAGGCCTGCGCCATGGAAGAGGTTGTCGCCCAGGATCAGGGCGACATTGTCATCGCCAATAAACTCTTCGCCGATCAGGAAGGCTTCCGCCAGGCCGCGCGGCTCATCCTGTTCCGCATACTCGATGCTGACGCCAAAGCGCGAGCCGTCACCGAGCAGGGTCTCGTAAGCCGCCTTGCTCTCCGGCGTGGTGATGATGAGGATTTCGCGGATTCCCGCCAGTAATAGCGTGGAAAACGGATAGAAAATCAGCGGCTTGTCATAAATCGGAAGAAGCTGTTTGGACACGGCGAGCGTGATCGGGCGCAAACGGCTGCCCAGCCCCCCGGCCAGTATGATGCCCTTGGTAGTTTTTGACATGGCGCTAGCTCACTTATTCTTTGCGCTGCTCATAGCGCCGGGCGATCACCTCAGGCAAGCCCGCGCGCCAGTCTCCGGGGCCGATCCCGGTTGCCTTGAGCAAGGCCTGTGCGTCCATGCGCGTATCGAGCGGCCTTTGAGCGGGTTGCGGAAAGGCGCTGGAATCCACCGGGTCAATCACAGGCTCCACCGGCAGACGCTCATGCGACAATGCAATCGCAGCCTTGGCGAAGTCGTACCAGCTGGCCGCGTCGCCGCCGCTGAAGTGATACAGTCCGCCCGGCATCACATCACGCTGGGCCAGGGCGAGCAGCGCCTGCGCCAGGTCCGGCGCCCAGGTCGGCGTGCTGATCTGATCATGGACGACCTTGAGGGGCAGTCCATTGTCCAGCCGGTTCAGGATGGCATTGAGAAAGCTGCCGCCACGCGCGTCAAAGATCCATGCGGCGCGCAGGATCAGCGCATCCGGATTGGCGGTCATCACCGCATCCTCGCCATTGCGCTTGCTGCGGGCATAGACATTGAGCGGGTGGGTGCGCGCGCTTTCCTTGTAGGGGGCTGCGCCGGGCGCGCCATCAAAGACATAGTCGGTCGAGACGTGCAGAAAGCGGATGCCCCGCGCCTTGCAGGCCGAGGCCAGGCGCGCCGGCCCGGTGCAATTGAGCGCCTGGGCGCCTTCCGGATCGGCTTCAGCGCCATTGACATCTGTATAGGCGGCGGCGTTGATGACCGCGAACGGCGCATGGGCGTCCAGCAACGCTGCGGGATCGTCCTGCGCCAGATCAAACTGGTCACGCCCGCACGCCAGAAGGTCCGGGTCTGCCTGGACAAGCGCCTGGGCCAGTTGTCCGGACCGTCCGATCACCAGGATCGGTTTCAGGCTGTCAGCAGGGGCGCGGCTCATGCGCTGAGCCCGAGACGCTCGCCCTGATAGGTCTTGTCCAGAATGGGCCGCCACCAGTCTTCATGCGCGAGATACCAGTCGATGGTTTGGGCCAGCCCATCTTCAAAGCTGACAGAGGGCGTCCAGCCCAGCTGGGATTTGATCGTGCTGGCGTCGATGGCGTAGCGCTGATCATGCCCCGGGCGGTCGGTGACGTACTGGATCTGCGCCTGCCGTGCGGTTTCGGCGGGGCGGATGGCGTCGAGCCGGTCACAGATCGCGGTGACGACCTCAAGATTGGTCCGCTCGGCGTCGCCGCCAATGCAATAGGTGTGTCCGGCCTGACCGTGGGAGACCACCATTTCAAGCGCGCGGGCATGGTCGTTAACATGCAGCCAGTCGCGCACATTCGAGCCGTCGCCATAAACGGGCAGCGCCTCGCCCGAAAGCGCCTTGAGGATCATCAGCGGGATCAGTTTCTCGGGAAACTGGCGCGGTCCGTAATTGTTCGAGCAGTTGGAGACGCGCACATCCAGCCCATAGGTCCGGCCCCAGGCCCGCGCCAGATGATCGGATGCGGCTTTGGACGCGGAATAGGGCGAGGACGGGTCATAGGCCGTCTCTTCGGAGAACTTGCCCTCAGCGCCCAGCGAGCCGAACACTTCATCGGTCGATACATGCAGGAAGGCGAAGTCGTCCGCTGCCTGTCCGCGTTTGTCGCGATAGGCGCGCGCCGCCTCCAGCAGGGTGAAGGTGCCCAGCACATTGGTGTCGACGAAATCCTTGGCGCCGGTGATGGAGCGATCCACATGGCTTTCCGCCGCCAGATGCATCACGGCGTCCGGTTCGAACCGCTCGAACGCCTGCTCAACCGCCTCGGCATTGCGAATGTCGGCGTGCAGGAAGTCGTAATTGGGGTGATCCGCAATATCCGCCAGGGAGGCGGGGGAGGCCGCATAGGTCAGAGCATCCAGATTGAGCACCTGCCAGCCGGTTTCCAGCACCAGCCGCCGCACCAGGGCGGAGCCGATAAAGCCCGATCCGCCCGTCACTATAACCCGCATGCCTACGCTCCATCCCATCCCGCCGGGAAGAGCGGGGCGACTTCTTTCAGGCGCGGGGCGGCGGCGTCCTTGTCCGACAGGATCGGATCGTCCACCCCCCAGTCGACGCCCAGATCGGGGTCATTCCACGCCACCGATCCATCATGCTCTTTCGAGTAATAGTCCGTCACCTTGTAGGCAACCCGGGTATTGTCGGACAGGGTCACGAATCCATGCAGGAAACCGGGCGGGACCCAGAGCTGCTTGCCGTTGTCCTCGCTCAGCTCGACCGCGGCCCACCGGCCGTAAGACTTAGAGCCTTCACGAATGTCCACGACCACGTCCCGGATCGCGCCGGTCATCACGCCCACCAGCTTGCCCTGGGCGTGGGGCGGGGACTGGTAATGCAGCCCGCGCAGCGTGCCCTTGTGGGCGGAGAAGGACAGGTTGTCCTGCACGAACGCGACATCAAAGCCCGCCTCGGCCAGCCGACGGCGGTTATAGCTTTCGCTGAACCAACCGCGCGAATCGCCAAAGCGCGCCGGGGTGACCACGAGCGGTCCGTTCGTTTGCGGTCGTGACTGGAGATCAAACTCTGGAAATGTATCAAATGTCATTGCGGCGCCGACTAAAGCCTGAAGAGGCTTGGACCTACCCCAAGCTGAGGCTTGTGCAAACCCATTGGAAATATAAGGCGCGATTAATGCAGGGCGCTAGCGCCTCGTTAACCCTGTCCGCCCTATCACCGTGGTGCATGAACCCGCATTTGAGTTACTGTAAATGTCTGCCGTTGCGTGAAAGTAACACATGAAATTTCGGGGGCGTATGTTGGGTCCATGTACACGGAGCGGGCGAATAAACGGTTGACACCTATGCCACCCCTCGCCTTTACTCCGCATCGTTCGGCGCCTCGCTTGAGGGGGGCGTGAAACCGTGTTCTCTGCAGGAGCACGACAAATTCATGTTTGGCCCCATGGCGCTGAACAGCCATGGCTAATCAATTGGGGGATACCCAGATGAAACTGACTAAACTTCTCACTGGCGTCGCTGTTGCGGCTCTTCTCACCGGTGCCGCGAACGCCCAACTGGTCGTTGCTGACACCGATGGTGACAACTCTGTGGAATTTGCTTCCCAGGTCGACCTGTCTGCCGCTGCATACCAAGACGAACTGAGCATTACGCTGAGCGCAGCCGACATTACTGCGATCAATGCACTGGGCGTGACTGATGATATCAACATCACGCTCACCGTCGATGGTGGTCTGTCCTTCTCGACTTTTCTGAGTGGTTCCAACTTCACGCCTGCCACCCCGCTGGCCTCTTGTAACCTGAACATCTCTGCTGGTGGTTCCAATGGGGGTACGACTGTTACCTTCACCAGCGATGCATCTTTTGATCCTAACAACTGTCTCGGTTCGTCCATCGGCTTCACTCTGCCGGTCGATATCGAAGGTGTCGGCAACGTCTCCTACGAGCTGGCACTGGCTTCAACTGGAACCGTGCTCGCATCGGGCGACTACAATGCGGCAGTTGCTCCCGCGACTCAGGACTTCTACACTGCCCGTAATTCACTCGACGTGACCTTCACGGCAGGTACCGCAGTGCCTGAACTCGATGACAGCTATGAGCTGTTCGATGGTAGCTCGACGACCGACGTTGTCGGCAATCTTCGGGTGGATGACGTTGATGGCGGCGCAACCACCTACTCTGTCTCTGTCGGCGGCGCTTCGGTTCCTTTCGACACTGCAACGGCAGCTCAATTTGACGGTGCTGAACTGGTCGTGACCGTGCCGTCTCCGGCCGGTATCGCGAGCGTGACCCTGGCGGGTATTGGCACTGAAAATCTCGATGCCAATGGTCAAGCCACTTTCGCTCTGACCAATGCTGATCTGACCGCTCTTTCTGCCGCTCTTGGTGTTGATGTTTCACTGGTTGCAGACACCACCACCCCGGCGGCGATCGCAAACCAGGACATCACTGCTGACCTGACGTTTGACGAAGCCACTGGTTCTGACCTGAACGTCGATGACGTGCTGGGCGCGACTGTTGGTGACGTCGTGCGTGAAGGCTCCAACACTGCTCTTTTCGAGTGGGTCGGTGACTCTGCCGCCGCCACCTCGAACGTGTTCCGCGCAACTGGCCTCGGCGCTACCCTGCCGACCATCCGCGTGACCCTCGCTAACTCCACCGCTGACGTGGACGGAGAGTACGTGGTGACCCCGGCTGGCACGCTGACCAACGGTGAGCTCATCATGACCGAAGCTGACATCGAAGCTGCTGTGGGCTCTGCCTTCGGCCGCGCTGATGTTTCCTTCTCTTTTGAAGCAGCTGGCGTGAGCGTCCGTCGCTTCATGGTCACCAATGGTGTCGTGTCTGAAAACACCACCGATTACGCTGTCGGCGCTACGCCGATTGGCGGCTAATCCTTCTGATCTTCGGATCAATTGGATGGAAAGGGCGGCTTCGGCCGCCCTTTCTTTTTGTCTGAAAGCCGGTTGGCTGAGGGGCGCGGCTTTCGCCGCAGACCAGATGCAGTATGCTTGGCGCGCACGGGACCGAAGCGGTCCGATGAACTGCGGGTGGAAGAATGGATCACCGTCGGATTGGCGACATTCTGCTGGAACGAGGCTTTGTCACTCCAGTCGATCTGGACCGTGCAGCCCGCTATCAGGACGAGATCGGCGCCCTGTTCGGGCAAGCCCTGCTGCGCCTGGGCGCAGTGTCGGAAGACATGTTGCTGAGCGCACTGTCCGATCAGCTGGATCTGCCTGTCCTGTCCCCGGACCAACTGCCGCAATCGCCTTTGCAATACCATCAGGCGGCGCGAACGCTCGGCGTCTCTGTGGACTGGTTGTTACTGCACGACACGGTGCTCTGGCATGAGCCCGGAGAGCCTGCGGTGGATGAGCCGGACCCGGCAGAGGGCGTGCCTGCACAGACCGATCTCTCCCGGCCGCTCTTTGTCTTCTCTCGGGCCCCGTTGGATCCCGCCCTGCACGAGACCTTGTCACGCAGCGCGTCCGGACCTGTCCAGGTGGTGCTGGGACCGAATCGCTTGCTCGACAGTGCTCTGTCGGCGCTGCGTTCGGCGGGGCGGGTGCAATCGCGGGACGATCTGGATGACGCCCAGCGTTTGCGCGAAATGGCCGAGGAAGCGCCGGTCATCGACTTCGTGAATGGCGTTTTCGAAGACGCGCTGCAGCGTCGGGCCTCTGATATCCATATCGAGCCGTTTGAAAGCCATTTCCAGATCCGGTTTCGGGTCGATGGCGTGCTGCACCAGATGCAGACTCTGCCGCGCGCCCGCTTTGACGCTGTCGCAAGTCGCATCAAGCTCTTGTCCAATATGGACATTGCAGAACGTCGACTGCCTCAGGACGGGCGGCAATCTGTCCGCTTTGCCGGCCAGGATATTGATTTGCGTGTCTCATCCCTGCCCGGCGCCTGGGGGGAAAGCCTGGTTCTACGCCTCCTGCGCAAGCAGCAGGAACTGCCCAGCCTGGAGGGGTTGGGGCTGGATGGAAACGCCATGCGCGTGTTCGAGGATCTGATCGCCGAGCCCAATGGCGTCATTCTGGTCACGGGACCGACAGGCTCGGGCAAGTCCACCACGCTTTATCGCGGTCTTGAGTTGGTCAATGACGGTGAGCGCAAGATCATCACGATCGAAGACCCGGTCGAGTATGACATGGCCGGCATCACACAGGTCCAGGCGCGGTCCGAGATTGGGTACACCTTCGCCAAGGGGCTGCGCGCCATTCTGCGTCAGGACCCCGACGTCATCATGATCGGTGAGATCCGGGACGGGGAAACCGCCTCCATCTCGGCGCAGGCGGCGCTGACCGGCCACCTTGTGCTCTCCACCCTGCACACCAATTCCGCACTCGCTGCGATCGAGCGTCTCATCGATCTCGGCGTTGAGCCCTTCCTGGTGTCTTCCGCCTTGCGCGGGCTTATGGGACAGCGTCTGGTGCGCCGTCTGTGTGAACACTGCGCCCGTCCCGCCAACCCCGACGACATCGCGCTCGGGGATCGCATGATCGCCGAGGCGCGCGCCGATGGCGCCAACGGGCTGCCTGCGAAGGGGGCGAACTGGCGGACGGCGGATGGCTGTCACCATTGCGGCGGGCAGGGCTATTCAGGCCGAGTGGCCGTGTTCGAGGCCGCGCGGGTCACGCCAGCTCTGCGCAGTGCGATCAATGAAGGTGCGGACGCCGCCGGACTTCTCGCAGCCGCACGGCAGGATGGATACCTCACCATGCTGGAAGACGGCCTGATCAAGGCCTCTCGAGGCGTGACATCAATCGGTGAGGTCTTGCGGGTTCTGGGCGCCGGTCAGGTCCGGCGACAGGTCAAGGCCTGAGGGGGAAAGACATGAGTGCGCAATACAGCCATTACGACGCTCTTGAGAACATGAAGAAAGCCGTCGCGGATGGCCATCATCGTGCGGTGATTGGCGGCATGTGGGATGAGCTGGGCGCGCTTCAGAAACAATTCCTGCTGTCTCAGGGACTGAAACCCGAGCACCGCTTCATTGATATGGGCTGTGGGTCCCTGCGGGCAGGGGTTCCGTTGACCGAGTATCTGGATGCGCAACGCTATTATGGCGTCGATATCAGTCCTGACCTCCTGGTCGCCGGATATGAGCGCGAAATCGTTCCGGCGGGCCTTGAGGCAAAGCTGCCGCGCTCGAATCTCGCGGCGAACGCGGACTTCGATGCGACCGGCTTCGGTGTGAAGTTTGACTATGGCATCGCCCAATCGGTCTTTACGCACATGCCGATCACTCGGCTGACCGATTGTCTGACCGCACTGCGTCCCGTCTTTACAGAGGGGGGGCGGTTCTATGTCACCTATTTCGAGCGGCCTGATGATGCGGATCCTGCTGCGCCCTTGCCCCATGAGCCGGGCGGCGTCGTCACTCATCCCGATCGAGATCCCTATGACACCACCCTGGCGGCGCTCAGCGGTGCGACGCCGTCCGGTTGGCGGCTCAATGTGATGGGGCGCTGGGATCATCCGCGTGACCAGCGCATGGCGCTGTTCATTCGTGAAACCGGCCAGGACTGATCATGCCCACCTATCTGTATCGTGGCCTGAATGCAGACGGCGCCGAGGTGGATGGCCGGCTGACCGCGGCGGATGAAGTGGAGGCCCTGCGCCAGCTCGAAGGGCAGAAAATCGCGCCCTTCAAGCTGAGCGAGGCCGGGCTCGAACCCCGAAAATATGATCGGAAGAAAGCGCGTCCGCAGGACCGTTTCCGCTTCATGCGACAGCTGTCAGTGCTGCTCAAGGCCGGTACGCCGCTGCTGGACGCTTTTGATTCGCTCAGTGCGGACGAACCCTGCCAGGATCTGGCGGAGCAGGCCCTGAAAGTGCGTCAGGACCTGCGTTCGGGCGCTCAGTTGTCCACGGCGATGCGTGAAGGGTTCGCGGACTTGCCTGAGTATGCGCCGCGGCTTGTCGAACTGGGAGAGGCCACGGGGCAGCTGCCCAAGGCGCTCGCCGATATCGCCGCACAGATGGAGCATGATCTCAAGGCTGCAACCGAAATCCGGAACGCGCTGTCCTATCCGGCATTCCTCGCGGTCGTCGGCCTGCTCGCCATCGTCCTGATCTTCCTGTTCGTGGTGCCGCGCTTCGCCAATCTTCTGGGCGATGACCGCAGTGCTCTGCCAGCTCTGTCGCGCTGGGTTATCGAGACCGGCGTCTTCATGAGCGAGAATGTGGTTCAGACAGGCCTGATTGTCGTTGGGGGCGTAGCCATCGTGTTCGCCCTGTCGCGCAACGCCACGGTGCGCAAGAGCGTGTCTGAAATGATGTATCGCATGCCGGTGGTGGGCAGCTTCCTGGCGGCGTCGGAAGTGGCGCGTTGGGCGCGGACCTGCGGTACGGCTCTGTCTGGCGGCGCCCCGCTGGTGGATGCGCTGGTGCTGGCGGAATCGTCGGTGAATTCAGCTCGACGCAAGCAGGGGCTCGAAGAAGCCCGGCGCGCCATTCGTTCGGGTGAGCCGATTGATGCGGCCCTGAAGACTCATGCCGGGTTTGATTCCATGACGATCAATCTGGTGCGAACCGGTCGGTCTTCAGCCAGCCTGGATGAGATGCTGCTCTTCATCGCCGACATCTACGAAGAAGAATCGCGCAATCGCGCCAAGCGTCTCACCTCTATGGCCGAGCCGGCCGCCATCTTGTTCATTGCGGCCGTTGTGGGCACGATCGTGATCAGCCTGGTCATGGCGATGACCAGCATCTACGAGATTGCGATCTAGCCGCCTTGCGGCGTGTCAGGCGCGCCAGCGGTCGAGCGGTTTGCCCGCCAGCCCCATATCCTCGGAAATGGCGTCCAGGCGTTGGGGATTGCGCGCAATCGCGGCCCAAGTGGCCCCGGGGTGGTGCCAGTTGATCAACTTCAGCGTCAGATCGCTCTTGGCGCACTGCTGCTCAAGCCAGGGTTTGGGGTAGGGCACGTTGTGCGGATAGGTCCAGTCGGCTTGCGGCAAGGGCGTATCGTCTTCGCCCAGGATGAAGCTGAACAGGAACAGGCCATCGTCTTTCAGGGCTTCACCGGCGGTCTGGATCAGCTTGGCGGTCTGGTCCGGGCCTGAATGGGTGATGATCGACTGCGCCATGATGAAGTCGAAGCGCGTGTTGAAAACCGTGCAGTCAAAGTTGGCGTCGTTGGAGAACAGGGGCGCTTTCAGCGTGCGCAGCTGCCCTCCGGTTTCGTGGGTGAAACCGTCCTGGATCAGCCAGTCGTGCGGTTCTATCCCGTAATATCCGCCGCGGAGCAGGAAGGGGATCAGCATCCGACCCAGACGCAGCGAGCCGCAGCCGAAATCCAGCACTGTATCGGTTTCTTCCAGGCCGAGCGCTGTGAGCAGGTTCATTTGCAACAAGCCCAGAAGTCCGTACCGGCCGGGCGGCCCGACATAGGCGCGATAATGATCATCGCCTGGCTTGAGGGCGTTGGCGTCTGTTGCGGACAGATGACGGGTCATGGGCGGCTCCTTCAGGTTCAAGAGCTATATCAGCGCCTTGGTCCGTCGGAAACCGATGAAACCGCACTTGAGTCTTTCATTGCTTGTTAGGCGAGTGATATGCTTGCGCCATATGGCGAGGGAGGCCGCCTTCGCTCGATTTAGTCATGCACGAGGTGTGCTCATGATCCGTCACATTCGCCGCTTCAAGCCCCGCACGCGCGAAGGTTTCTCCCTGATGGAAGTCCTGATCGCTGTCGCGATCATTGCGGTGCTGGCGACTTTGGTGGCGCCCAATCTCTTCGGGTATCTGGATCGATCGAAAGTGACGGCGGCGCAGACCCAGATCCGTATGATCGAAACCTCTCTGGACACCATGCGTCTCGATATTGGTCGTTACCCGACACAGGAAGAGGGGCTGGCCTTGTTGCAGACTCCGACCGATTCCGTCTCCGGCATGTGGGCGGGGCCGTATCTGGATGGCGGTCTGCCCGAAGACCCATGGGGACGCCCCTATCAATATCGCGTCGGTAGCGGTTCCCAGCGCGGGCAAGTCTTCTCTTACGGCGCTGATGGCGAAGAAGGCGGCTCCGGCAATGATAGCGATATCGGTCTTTAGGTTGTGATGTCCGGGCCTCGACGCGCCCTCTCGCATTTGCGGCCGGGCTATTCCCTGCTCGAGGTCATGGTGGTGGTGGCGATCCTCGGGATCGCCGTCACGCTCAGCGGTCCGTCTGTGTCCAGCATGATCGCTGGTCAACAGGCCCGACAGGTCGTGCGCGGTCTTGTGACCGAAGTCAGCGCGATACGAGCCGAGGCCTTTATCGAGAGCCGATCTGTTCCATCCGACGCCATTCAGGCGCGCTTGCTGGACAAGACGCCTGAAGGCTGGCGCCTGGAGACCGGCCAAGAGATTATGGTGAGTCCGAGCGGGTATTGCACGCCGGGCCGCATCATCGTGGAGTCCCCGGGGGGACGGCGTTGGAATCTGCAGGTTTCCGAGGGTGCGTGCGCGATAGAACGCGGAGCGCAGTTCTAGAAGCGGACCGGATCGCGGACCTGGACCCAGCCGGTCCGTCGAAACCGGATTTCGTGGCGCGTGTCGCCGCGTTCCAGCGTGGCGTCTATCTCATAGAGGCCTACGCCCCAGATGCTGTTTCCCAGGAACCCGTCGGCAGGTCGTTCGGAGGCCAACTCACGGCTTTGCCAGCTCAACCGCCATTCCCCCAGATCCATTTCACCACTGGGCTGGGCGATGGGGTCTATGGTCTGCAGAACAGCCAAGGCGCTTTCCTGGGCATCCAGGAGCTCTGAGGCGGTCTGAAGGCGCGCGGCCGTGTTCGCCAGCGTCTGCTGGAACGCGTAAAGCGGTATGACCGCAATCGCCAGAAGGGCGATTGCGACCAGTGTCTCCATGATGGAAAAGCCAGGCCGCGTGCGGATCCGTGTCATAAAACCCTGTCTAGAATAATGCCGAGCGCGAAACCAGCCGCCAGTCCGGGGCCAAAGGGCAGACGTGTCTGGTTTCGCGCGCCCATGACAACGCCTGCAGCCAACGTAAAACCGGCGCCGAGCGCGACGCTGAGGGCGGCGAGCTGGGGTGGGCACCACAAGCCGAGTGCGCCCGCCAGCAAGATATCACCAGATCCCAGCCCCATCTCTCCGCGCCGCAACCGCCCGTAAAGACCTGCCAGAAGAAGGATGCCTGCCGCCAATGCTGCAGCGATGACCATATCCAGGCGGGTCAGGCCGGGGGTCAGGATCGGAGCGGCGAACATGGCCGCCACGGCGATGATCAGACTGGTCAGGTCCGATAGCTGGCCGAACCGCAAATCGGTGCTCACCGCGACCGCCAAGGCGGTGGATGCCGCCAGGGCCGCCCCCGTCAGGAGCGGCGTCTGCAGGGTCAGGTGCGACAGGAGGCCGACTGCTAGCCCGAAGCCGGCGCAGACCGCCAAACTGACGCTGTTGAACGTGTCTGACTGCCGGCGTGTTACGGCCTGATCGACCCAGAGCGCCATCAGGCCGCCAAGGACGCCGGCAGCCAGAGCAAGCGCGCTCAGTCCGCTCATGGCCGGTCCCTAGGTGTCGTCAGACTCTGAAGGCGTCTCGTCGACCCCGCCAGCCGCCCTGATCTGGAACGGCTCGTTGGGCGGCAGCAAAGTGCCGTTCGGGCGCGTCTGGTTCTGGAATCCTGTATTCAGAGCGCGCACGAGCGTATCGACGACCTGCTGGCGGTCATTGCGTGTGTCCAGCACGAAGGGCGTGACCAGCACGACCAGCATGGTGCGGGTGGCGTTCAGGGTTTCGCTACGGAACGGCGTACCCAGTATGGGCACGTCCTTGAGCAGCGGAACGCCGTTATTGCCCCGGGTAAAGCGGTTCTCGATCAGGCCGCCCAGCACTGCCGTTTGACCGTCCTGCAAGGACAGCTGGGAGTTCAGCGTACGGGTCGAGATGAGCGGGCTGGTGATGGAGGAGTCGCTATTGGCTTCAGCCGCGCTGGTTTCCTGGGCGATTTCAAGATCAATGCGGTTTCCGCTGTAGACGCGGGGTGTGACGCTCAGAAGGACGCCCGTACTGCGGTACTGGACGGTTTGCAGAACGTCTGTAGAACCGCCGGACTGGGTGTTCGCGGCGCGTTGGGACGTAATGATGGGAACATCCGTGCCGACCTGAACCGTGGCCTCGGTGCCAGAGCGCGCGACAATGCGGGGTGTGGACAGCACATTGATCTGGTTGCTGCCTGAGTTCGCATTGCCGTCCAGCGTGACCTGGCCGGTCTCCACGGTGCCGGAGAAGACCCCGTCACTGGACAGTTCAGCCCTGAAACCGGGAACAGCGTCTGAATCAAACAGGATGTCGAGGCCATATGAGGAGTCGTCGGTCAGCGTGACCTCGGCGATGGTCACTTCGATCATTACTTCAGGGACAGGCGTATCCAGTTGACGCGCCAGGTTCACGAACTGATCGTACTCCGCCTGTGTGCCAAAGAAGATGACGCGATTACCTTGCTCGTCGACGGTGATGTTCTCGTACGAACGCGTAACAGAGCCTCCTGAAGACTCCTCGCTTTCACTGTCAGTGCTGGAGGCATTGCGTTGACCTCCACCTCCTGTGCTGGGCGAAACTCCCATCACGCCAGCCACGATCTCAGCCAGGGCCGACGCTTCGGTGTTCTGGGCCTGATAGACATGTGCGCTACGCACTTCGGCGTTGTAGGCTTCCCTGTCCAAGCGCACCGCCAGAGCCAGCGCATGATCAGCCAGATTCCGTGACGACGAAAAGATCATGATCTGGTTGGTGAAATTCAGAGGCAACAGAGTCAGGGACCGAGGCGTGTTCACACCAACCCCGACACTATAGCCTTCCAGGGTCAGGATGTTGCCCATGGCTGTGGCCAATTCCGGCGCCTCCCAATTGCGCAGGCTGACCGTGACAACCTGGGTGCCGGCGAAGCGCAACTCATCCATTTGCTGAATGATGGACATGGCGGCGTTCACGTCTTCAGCCAGCCCGCTGAGCGTGACGGTATTCAGGCTGCGATTGGAATTGATGGTCAGAACATCGCGATCGGGGAAAGCCTGTTCCAGGATCTGCTGCATGTCCGCAGAATCGATGGCCTGCAACTCGACGAACTGGACAACCGGACGCAGATCGGAAGGTACATTGCTGTGGGCCCGAGCCCGGATGAAGCGCGGCATCTGAGCGCGCAGTTCCGCCAGCTCGATGATCCGGTACAGCCCCTGATTATACGTGACGCCCAGCCCGTAATCCTGCAGGGCCTGCTCCACGAGAGTCAGGAATGTGTCAGCGGGCATGTCATTGACGCTTCTCAGCGAAATGACTTCCGTCCTGTCCGCCACATTCGGGCCCATGCTGAAGGGCTGTTCCAGAACATCGCCGAAGACGGTGTTGATGAAGGTCGGCAGAGGCTGAGGCGGCAGCGTGACATTGATCCGCGTGTCAGGCAGCGCGGCGCGTTGTTGATCCGCGCTGGACTCGCCAGATCGTGAATTGCGCAGGGTCGGGACGGTATTGCGGACGACTGTCGGCCCCTCCTGAACCTGAGCGGTCATGACATCCGTGTTCTCGCCTTCCGCTGAAGACGTCGTCTCGTTCTGGGTGATGACAGTATCCGGCAAGGAGAGCCATTGCGGACGATTCGACCCGGTTTGCGTCGCGCAGCTCACAGTGAACAGCGCCGTGGCGCAGGCCAGTGAAATACGAAGAGCGTTCATTGTGTGTCAGGCTCCGCCTTGAAAACTTCTATGCGGCGAGTTTGCTCACCCTTGATGAGAAGGACCGTCGTTGAATCAATGTTCTGGATGACCCAGCCGTCTGAAAGCTGGTCGCCGACTTCGCGCATCTGCGCCCCCTCTCTGACACCATAGAGAATGATGCGCCATGCGTCTTCCCGTTTCACCAACGCGGAGAGGGAGGGGTCCCGCAAGGACTGTTCCAGCTCTTCAACCGTTTGCGGGCCGCCAGCGGCTGTGGCGGCTGTTGCGTCTTCACGTAACTCGACATCTGGGAACAGATTTGAGTCAAAGACCGCCTGGACGTAACGGTCGATATCGGTGGAGGCCGTCAATTGCGGAATCGCGAGGCCGGCTCTGCGACCGGTCGGCGGCGTGTCATTCTGCGAGACGCTGGTGAGCCAGCCGCTGAAAAGCGCGACCAGGCAGGCGATTGCGGCAAGCCAGAAGCGAAAACGTGCGGTCATGACGCTGGCCCTGCCTCGGCTATACGCGCGGGAGCGACCAGACGGACATCGAGTGCGCCATTGGGGCGCCGCCAGTTGAAGCGCGATATCATGATCTGGTGCTCAGCCCGGCCCAGTTCCTGGAAGAAGGCCAGGAACTGGCCATCAGAATCGCGTGCTGTCAGAGAAATTTCGAACAGGCTGGCTTGCTCGCCCAAGGCGTCCGGCGTGCCGGTCACATTGACCCGCACACGCGACAGGCCTGCATTGCGAGCCGCGCGCTCAACAGCCCCTTGTAGCTGGGCGGCGACAATACCGTTGGTCGAGCCGCTCCAGAAGCTGTCCTGTGTCTGTGACAGGCGCGCCTGAATGTCGCCGGCCTGATCCAGCCACCCCTGGTCGTTCACCAGACTTTGCTCCAGCCGGCGGGCGCGTTCGAGTTCCTCGACATTTTGATGCAAATTGCTCACCGAGGCGCTCAGCTCTCCCAGGGCCCAGATGGAGACAATAAGGATCAGCGCGGCCAGGCCGACCATGGCCCGGGGCGTCGCCTGGCTTTTCAGCTCGGCTCGCAGTTTGGACAAGGCGGCTGAACTCATTGCCCGTCCTCCAGCTGAGCGGTGAGAATCCATTCTCCGGCTCCGCGACCGGGCTCCAGGCTGGCGCTGTTCATCAACGGATTGTTCTCCATCGCTCGCACGAGCGACTCCGGCGCGAAATCATTGCTGGCGTGCAGGACGAGTGTGAGGCCGGTTTCGGTTTGCTCGAACGCATCCAGACGAATGGAAAAACGTGCAAGTTCTTCACTGACGCTGGCGAGCAGAGCGGCGGGATGGCGCTGGTTCAAGGCTTGCGCGTAAGCAGCCAGCTCATTGCTCGCTTGCTGAGCATTCTGCCGCGCTGCGCTGATTTCGGCTGTTTGTTCAGACAGCTCCGCCAGCTCAGCAGAAACCGCCGCTTCGGTTCGGCTCAACTGCGCCCATTGACCAATCAGGAAGAGGCCGGGGACAGCCAGCGTGATCATGGCCAATGCTGCAAGATCGCGCGCCTTTATGGCGCGAATCCGGTCGACGAGCGCCGTATAGGGTTGGGCGTGGACCGGACTGGACCTCAGTGTGGGGACAATCGGCTCAGGGACGTCCTGTCCGAATTCGGTTTCCCGGGATACGCGCAAAAAGCCGAACCAGTCAGAGGGCGCAGGGCTTTGCGGCCACCAACGACTGGCGGTCATCTGACCCTCGCGCCAGACCTGCCCCTCAACGCCGTCCAGTGTTGCAACCAGACGGACGCCGCGCTCCATGGGCGGGTGCAGCACGGTTTCAGGCAGGATCTCACCTTCAAAATCGGCAAGATCGTCCGAAAGCGACTTGGGCCAGCTCCAGATTCCTATCCGGTCCGCTCCCCAGTCGAAATAGAAGTCCGGGTCGTTGATGGGCGTTCGGGCCTTGGCGCTCAGCTTGGCGGCCTCGTACCGATGCAGGCTCTGGCTTCCGGGGGGAAGCGGCATGGTTTCAAAATGACAGAGGGCGCGGCTGACAATCAGACGCTCGCCCAGCACCAGGCGCTGGAGGGGCGTGCCGCTGCGGTGTACGCCGTCTTTAGCGCTCAGCCGGGATAGAGGGCGATTGGGGAAGCGGCGCGACATCTTCAATACTCTCGATACGCAAGATATTTTGCGAATACTCACCCCCAATAGCGTACTTGCTGTGAACAACAAAGGGCGAGATGAGGCTGTTTGGGGTGAGCTCGATGACGGTGCGCTGGGCTGTGGCGCCGTCTGATGTGTGGGTCACAAGCGTCAGGAATGGACCCGGATTGGTGATCGTGCTGAGCGGGTCTCTCAGCTGATCAAGTCGGCCTTGGCCGATCTGCCCGAAATTGGAATATTGTCCTTGTGCATAGAGGCGGAAGGTTTCCAGAACGGTTTCACGGTCTTCGTCCGCGAGCATCAGGTCGATCATCGCTTCTGAAGTCAGCATTGGACTGAGCCGGTCCGATGTGCGCGCCCGAAGGGTCAACAGCATGCGGCCCGCATCTTCGCAGACCTGGGTTTCACCCCAGTATTGCACGGCGCATAACTCGACCACATCGCGAAGGGGTTCGTTGCGGGGCAAGCCTTCGGTTTCATAATCCTGAGCCTCGGCGCCTGCCAGCGTTCGCAGGTCATCCTCATCCTGGTAGTCGCGCAAGGCGGCGATCAGGCGTTCGTGTTGCGGCTCTGGAACACCATAAAGCGTCAAGATGTCAGTAATATGGGCAGGATCATTGCTCGAGGCGTTCAGGAAGCTCTGATCATCGTATAGCCGGACCACGATGCCGGACCCGCTGAAGCGGTAAGCCTGACCGTTGGCGCGTATCATCGCGCCGCCTTGGGTGCTGTTTGAGCCGCCCAGAATCAGGGAGGTTGTGTCCGAGACCTGTCCCATGGCGACGCCGCTCCGGCCCATGGGCTCGGTGAGCAAATTGTAGATCAGCGTTTGCTCCGCAGAGATCATGTCTGTGCGGTGCCGCATCTGATCTGATAGTCGTGTGACTGTTTGCGTGGAGCTTCTGACCTGCTCGGCCGCCATGGCCGCCACCAGAGCGATGACAATGATCGCCGCCAGGGTAAGCGGCAGTGCATAGCCGTCTCGCTGCGTCATTGCGGCAAACTCCCCAGCAGATCCTGCACCCGAGGGCGGGGCGGGGCGGTAATGCTCATTTCAAAGATCATGATGCGCCGGGTTCCATTCGCCATCTCGATTTCGGCCCTGACGGCCAAGGGGAGCGGCTGGAAATAGCTTTGCGTGCGGATGGTGCGAAGGGTATTCTGTTGCGGCCAGCTCGACACCCATTCGCGGTCCCGGGATGCGTCCCTACGCTGGGTGAACCCAACTCGGCTCTCTGTCTGCTCGACCAGATATGAAAACCGCCCCTGGCCCCCCGGCCAGTGCTGCACGGTGAAGCTCCGGTCATTCTCGACATAAACCAGACTCGTTCCGGACGGGGTGTTCTCCAGCCGCAGCGCATACGCGCCGATGCCGCTGCGCTGTGGCGTGATCGGATAACTGGTCAGGGCCTGAAATCCCTGCTCGTCACCGTCAAACGTATCTGCACTGGTGTTGTAATCGGCTCGGCTGGCCTGAACAGCCCGGCGGACGCTGGCCAGGGTAATGTAGTCCTGGGACGCTTGGCGTGCGGCTTGTTCGATCCGGACGCCGTTGGCGGCCGACGCGCGCACGGTTTCCAGCACTGTGGCTGCCAGGATTGCTGTTACAGCCAGCATGATCAGCACTTCAATGAGCGTGTATCCAGCCGACCGTGTCATCGCGTTGCCATTCTCCTGCCCCCTGGGACGAGGATTAGCATGGCTCATAAAGCGATTGAACAACACAACCCGGTCGCCATCAGCTGCGGCTGACAATGCGGCGTCCGGCCCTGTCGAGCTTGGCGCCGCGGCGACTGACCAGAAGGGGCGACCAGATCATGGCTCGGATCAGGGCGCGCAGAGAGCCGGTGCGATGACGCGCGAGGGCCTTGCGCTGCTTCATGACTGCGCCAAGCCCGGCCCAGGCGGCGCTGTATGCGCGTCTGAGATAGGCGCGGCGTTCGCGATTGGCGCGCAGGTAAAGGTACAGATTGATCGCCAGATGAATGGGCGTCAGAACCGGCAAAAGCACGGTTGGCGTGTTCTTGAAAAAGACCCAGATCCGGTTGCGGTGGCCGTGAAACAGGGTGAATTCAGACGCGCGCCCTGTCGTCCCTGAGCCGGCGTGATAGACGACGGCGTCCTTGATCTGGATGCAGACCTGCCCGCTCAGACGCACGCGATAGCCGTAATCGACATCTTCGCAATAACAGAAGAACCGCTCGTCAAAGCCGCCCAGCTCCACAAAGCGCGCCCGGTCATAGAAGGCCGCAGCGCCGCAGGGGGCGAAGGTTTCGCCTTCTGGCGGATTGTCGCGTGCGGGGCGTCCTTCCAGGGCGCGCCAGGCCACGCCTCCGGCGAACCAGGAATCGCCAGCGCCATCCAGAATGTCCGGTTCGTCGAGCCTGAGCTGGGTGGAGCCGAAGGCGGGGCAATCCGGCCAGCGGCTTGCGCCCGCCATGAGGTGCTCAAGCCAGTCCGGCGCCACGCGCGTGTCGGGATTGAGCAAGGCGATGAAAGGCGCGGAGGACGCACGGGCCGCCCGATTATTGGCTCCGGCAAAGCCAAGATTGGCGCCAGGTCGGTCAATTCGGAACCGTTTGTCGGGAAGCGACAATGCATCCACAGCGCCGTCCGTGGAGGCGTTGTCGATCACGACCGCTTCGAAATCGGTGAAGCTTTGGGCCGCCAGCGCATCGATGCAGGGTTGAAGGAAATCGCCACTGTTGTACGCGACAATGATCACCGTGATCGAGACGGAATCTGTTGTCGTGTCGCGCTCGGACTGCGGCATCGCCTATTCGCCAACCAGAGGACGATTCTGCGCGAGCATTTCGAACAGGGCGCGCAGTTCCGCTTCAGCCGTTTCATCGCCGCCCGGCAGGTCTGTCGGCGCTTCCATGATCGTTTGGTAGAGGGCCTCTGCTTCAGCAAAGCCTTTCAGCTTGTCCGCCATGGAGTCACGCAGATCCTCCCCATGAGTGCCTGAGGAGTTCAGGCGTTGGTTCAAAGGATTCAGGCAGTGCTCGCTCGGGCTTTCGCCCAGAAAAGCGCAAATGTCGTCCAGGAGCGCCTTGGGCTCGCGTTCAAGTCGGCTGAAATCCACCCGGTAGACACGCTTGGAGCCTAACGCCTGTTCGGTCCACCAACTCGCACGGGCGTGCCGTAACCAGGTGTCCAGCCCCTGGGCCCGTTGTACCGGCGAAGCGCCGACCTGGTCGAACTTTTCCAGAGAGGCGATCACCTTGTGTGGCGCACGAATGTGATGAAGGAATTTCGCGCCCGGAAACATTTGCGCCAGCGCCCAGGTGTAGAAGGTGTTGAGCGGCGTGCCGTCGACCCAGCACTGCTTGGGATCGTCGACCGAGCGCTTGAGGTGCAGCCAGTCATCGCGCTTTAGCCAGTTCGCCGGGGGATGACGATCCGCGCCATAGGTCTGTTCCAGACGCATGTCATAGGCGTCATGAACAATCTGATTGATGGCCAGACCGTTGCGTTCAAGAAACCGGTCGAGCGGGTAGTCCACATTTGACAGATGCGAGAACTTGCCACGGTCCGATCCGGACAGGTAAGCCTGATACGCGCCGACGCAGGCGCCGGCGATCCAGACGGTCTCGGGCATGGGCTGGATGTTGGGGTGCTGTCCAAGGGCCCATGTCATGACCGATGTCCCTGACCGAGGGGCGCCGATAATGAAGATGGGGGCGGGGGCAGGTGAAGTGGTCATGAGGGGTTGTGCATTCTGGGAAGTTAGCGTGTAGACAGCGGTTACGCTGTTTACCAGTTCTCGTGTCCGGGACAATCCCTGCACCTGTGAGGTCCGCCGTTCTATGAGTTTAACCGAACCGGTTGTTGCGACGCCTGTGACGGCGAAGAAAAGCAAACCCTCCGTGCTCGAGCTCTCGCGCTCTATAAGCCTCTGGCGCTTCTGGAGTGCGTTGGCCTGGCAGGACTGGCGACGCCGTTATCGGCGCTCAATGCTGGGCGCTGCGTGGGTGCTGGTCTCCTTCGCCATGTTCGTGGGCGTGAAGATTCTCATCTTCGGGGCCATGACGCAGAATGAAATCGGCTTTTTTGCGCTCTGGCTCTCCATCGGCTTTCTGATCTGGACCTATATTTCCTCCAACGTGGTTGAGGGCGGCAACGTCTTCATCAGCTCGGCGAGGTGGATCAAGGGCGCGGACCTGCCCTATCTGATCTATGTGTTCCAGAGCGTGGCGCGCAGCATCATCCAGTTTTTGCTGGCGCTTGGGGTCATCGTGGCCCTGCTGGTCTTCTTTCCGCCTCCCAACGCGTTGATAGCGCTGACAGCTGTGCCCGCCATGCTGGTGCTTGTGCTCAACGCGATCTGGTCGCAGACCTTTCTGGGCGTGATTTGCGCTCGGCACCGTGATCTGGTCCATTTGTCTCAAACGATTGTGAGATTGCTGTTTTTCCTGACGCCCATCCTATGGGTGCCGAGCGATTTCGGGACATTCGGCGAATTCGCGGTCTACAATCCGTTCACCCATTACATCGCCATCATCCGCGACCCGCTGGTGCTGGGGACAATCCCCTGGTTCAGCTGGGGCATTGTCTGCGCCTTGACGGTGCTGGGCTCGGTTGCGGCCTATCTGGTGTTCGCCATCAATCGCCGCCGCATCGTGTTCTGGGTCTAGGGGGCGAGCATGACCTCAATCACTGTAAAGGACCTGACCGTCGCCTATCCCCTGATCGGGGTGAGAGCGGGCGATCGTGAGATGGTCGCGCTTTCCGATATCAGTTTTTCACTGGATGAGGGTGACCGCCTGGGCCTTGTCGGCGCGAACGGCGCCGGCAAGACGACGCTGCTTCGCACCCTGGCGGGGCTCATCTACCCGCGCTCCGGCGACCTGGTGATCGAAGGCCGTGTGCAGTCGATGATGGAAATGGGTCTGGGCGTGAACGGTGATGCGACCGGTCGGGAGAATGTCCGCTTGCGACTGCTGGCCGAAGGGCTCAACTGGCGCGATGCGGAAGCCGCCGCCGGCCCCATCGAAGCCTATTCGGAATTGGGTGAATACCTGGATCTGCCCGTGGAAACCTATTCGCGCGGCATGCAGCTGCGTTTGAGCTTTTCGATCATTACCTCTATCGGCGCCGACATCCTTGTGATGGATGAATGGGTGGGCGCTGGCGATGCGGCCTTCAAGGACAAGGCCGCCAAGCGCATGGACGAGATGGTGGAGAACGCGGGCATCGTCGTGCTGGCCTCGCACAACAACAATCTGCTCAAGCGCACTTGCAATAAGGGCCTCTGGCTTGAGCAGGGGCGCGCCCAGGCCTTCGGGCCTATCGAGGAGATTATCGATCAGTACGCCGCTTCGCTGAAATCGTCGAGCTGAGGCTAGGCCGGGTCGCGGAAGATCGCGCCCGCCTTTTGCTGATCAGACCAGTGTTGGCCATCTTTCTTGTGCGCGAGATCCTGATGGAAGCGCACATAGATATTTGCGATCTCGGAATGGTCGAGCTGGCGTGTTTGGGGTGGGGGCGGCGTCTCCTTGGGGAAGCGCTCGTTCCAGACGCCGGGACCTGTCACCAGAAACAGATTGTCGCTCACCCGATCTTTCACGTTGTCGATAATCGTCTCGAGCAGGGCGGCGAGGTGGGCATTGCCGGGTTTGGCGGCGAACAGGCCATTGTTCACGCCGCCATGCCAGCGTCTGTAATAGACCAGCCCGTCCGAGCGATGGATCAGCCCGGACGGATCTTTCAGGGCCTCGATGCTGCAATCGGCATACCAGCCGCCCATTTTCAGAACAGCGCAGATCCGGAAGATATCGCTGCGCATGGCCGGGATCATGCACGCATCAAATGCGTCCACAACGGCCGCCGGGTAATGCTCGGCCAGGAAAGCGCGAGCGGTTTCATCGTTGAACAGATGGTGCGTGTAGCGGGGCAGGTCCCGCCAGCTTTGAACGAGCGGTCCAAGATCGTCCGGCAGATCGGGTTTGTCCCAGAACTGGCAAATGGTCTTGGGGATGCCGGAGAAAAGCCCGATCATGATTCCGGATGCGCCTCGAACGCCAGAACAGCTTCCCGATCAATGTCGTAGCGACGATAAAAGGCTTCGATCACTTCGGTCATGCTGTAAAGCGCATGGCCGGGCTGGCGTGTGGGGCGGGGCTGGCTCCAGTCCAGCGGGGTGCCTTTATAGGTCACCGGGTCAAAATCTTCCGGGAAGCCCATTTCCAGACGCGCTTGCGGATTGATCGGCGCCATGATCATGCCCAGTGGTTCAGGCAGCATGCCGGGGCTCGGCCTGCGGCTCACATCACGTCCCATGGCGTGAGCGCAACGGGCCGCGAGTTCCGTCAGCAGATCCAGGCTGGGATGGTTGAAGGTGTGAAACTGCTTGGCGATCGGCAGGCGGCGTTCCACGAAATCGGCGATCTTGATGTTGGTGTCTTCATCACGCCGATGAAGCTCGTCCATGGAGGCTTTTGCGGCCCCTGAATAATGGGTCGCGTTGTAGTCGGGATCGCGCAGTCGCGCGAGCGCATCCTCAACGCTGAGACCATCCTGGTAGGCGGTGATGACCGGGCGCAAATGATAATCGCCCAAGGGGCCGTTCATGGGCGTGCGATCATCACCCCGCATATAGGTCAGTTCAGGATTGTAGCCGGAAAAGTACAGGTTCACCCACGACAGGACCTTGTCGCCGAACCGCTCCCGAAGCGCATTGGTGCGCACGTATTCGCAAGGGTAATTGTCGGCGACTTTCTGAGCGAGGATGATGTCGGCGGCCTTGAAGGCGGCCAGGTCCTCAGCGCTCGCATCATCTCGGGCCTTGTGCACGATCGTGATGTGCGAGATTTCCACCCCGTCGCACATCGTGGTGATCAGCTGTCCCAGCGGCGTGCCCTGGCAGTTCGCGCTGATGGCGATTTTCAACGGCTTCCCCCCGGGCATCAGCCCCAGTCTGCGAGCAGCTCTGACGAGGCGTTCAGGCTTTAACGCCGACGACAGCGATTTCATTTTTTGCTCTCCCTATAAGGGGCAAACTGACCGCGACGGCTCAATGAATCAAGCGCCTTGATGCACGATTGATCTTGACGGCTTCGCCCGGATGCGGGCTAGACAGACGCAACGGGGTAAAGACTTGGCGGGACGATATGAGTGCACAATCAGCGGATGCGATCTTGGTCTTGGGCATGCATCGCTCCGGAACGTCCGCGCTGACCCGTGTGCTCAATCTGCTGGGCGCCGACCTGCCCGAGGATTTGATCCCGGCGAACCGCTTCAATCGCAGCGGATACTGGGAGCCGTCGCAGGTCGTGGCTCTGAATGACCATTGGCTGAACTCGAGTAAGGCCGCCTGGGACGCGCCCTATACGGGGCGCGCGCCGCTTGACGCTGATTTGCCTTCCAATGCCGTTCGTCGCGCTGCGGATACGGTGAAGGAGGCTTATGGGTCCAATCATGCCCTGATCGCTCTCAAGGATCCGCGTTGCACTCTGTTCTCCGACACCTGGCGCGCCGGAATCGAGCGGGCAGGCTATACGCCGCGCCAATTGCTCATTTATCGGGATGCGGGGGAAGTCGCCCAGTCCCTGGCGCGCCGGGATGGATTTTCCGATGATGAAGCCGGTCTGCTCTGGTGCTGGTATGGGTTGAAGGCGCTCACAGCGATCCGTGACACAGGCGGCGTCGTGGTCGCCTATTCCGACCTCAGAGGCGACTGGCGCAGCGTCATCAAGACAATCCAGGCTGAGTGGAGCCTGGCCTCCCTGTCGGTGACCCCGGAGCGAGAGGCGGCGGTGGACGCCTTCCTGACAGAGCCGGCCTCGCGTCCGGAAGCCAATTTCAGCGCTTCTGTTCAGAGCCTGATCGATGATGTCGGCGCCCTTTATCTGGCGGCGGTCCGGGGAGAGAGCCTGGACGGGATCGAGACCTTGCTCGATGAGGCGGATCGTCTGAGTGGCGTGACCCGGTCTTCTGTTTTGCGTTTGCGCAAGGCGGGTGATGCTGCGCTCAAGGCGGCGATCAAGGAGCGCGACGCTGCCCGTAAGACGCTGAACGAGGTCGAAGAGGCGCTGACGGCTGAGCGGGATGACGCCCGACAGACGCTTGCCGAGGTTGAAGAGGCGCTTAAGGCTGAGCGGGATGAAGCCCGACAGACGCTTGTTGAGACCGAAGCGCGGCTGACCGATGAGCGCGATCAGGCCCGCCAGCATTATCTGGAGCTGGAGACCCGGCTGACCGCGGAACGCGACGCGGAGCGACAGTCTCTTGAGAGCGCCAATGCGGCCTTGGCGTCAGAACGCGATCAGGCGCGGCAGGCTCTGGCGCAGACCGAAGCGCGACTGACTGCAGAACGGGATGAAGCCCGCGCCGAGCTTGACGCTAAGGACGCGCGCGCCGCCAATGCGGAACAACAAGCGGCCAAGGCGAAGCAGGAAGTTGATCGCCTGATTGCAGACTTCCAAAGTCTCGAAGCGTCCGTACACGCCTATGCAGATCAGGCCGAAGCCTTGGAAGCCCAGCTTAAACAGACCCAGGCCGATTATGTCGCCGCTGATGCCGAACGTCAGGCCCTGCGGATCGAGGCGGTGCGTCTGAAAGCAATCGAACAAAGCTCGATCTGGAAGGCGACGACCCCGCTGCGCGCGGTCATGGCGCGCCTGCCCGGCGTGAGACATTGGGTGCGTCGGGGTTTGAAAGCCGCCTGGTGGACCGCGACCGGCCAGCTGGGCGCGCGTCTGAAAGCGCGTCAGGCGTCCGAACTCGCCGCCCAGCTTGACGCGTCTCGCGCAGAGCCCGGCGGCTCACCCTCAACGGGAGGGCGCAGTTCGATCAAGACGCTGAACGGGGTGCTCACGGAAGAGTTTGGCGACGCCGCAAGCTATATACCCGAGCTGATCAGTCGGTATGAGCTGTCGTTCCAGTCAGAAGGCCAGGCGCCGATCAAGACCGTGGTCGGTGATGCGCCTGCGCGCAAAATGGCGGAGCGTCTGGCGAAGATCACCGCCAAACGCCTTGAGACGGATGCGCCGGACGTTTCCATCGTCATCCCCGCCTATAATCAGATTTCCTATACGCTGGCCTGTATCGAGAGCGTGTTCGCGAGCGCGCCCAAGGCGAGTTTCGAGATCCTGGTTGGGGACGATCAGTCCACCGACGGCACCCAGGCGGCGGCGAGCGTGCCCATGGCGCATGTGCGCTGGGTGCGCCATGAAACCAATCAAGGCTTTGTGGGCAATTGCAATCTGACCGCCGAGAAGGCCCGCGGTCGGATTGTTCTCATGCTCAACAATGACACTCTGGTCTTGCCGGACTGGCTGGATACGCTTGTGGACACGCTTGATGCGGATCCCAAGGCAGGGCTGGTCGGCTCCAAGCTGATCTATCCTGATGGCCGGCTTCAGGAAGCGGGCGGCATTTTCTGGCAGGATGGCTCGGCGTGGAATCTGGGACGGTTCGATCATCCGCGTCGTCCCGAATTCAGCTATGCGCGGGACGCCGATTACATTTCCGGCGCGTCCATCGCCGTGCCGCGCGCGCTTTGGGAGCAGCTGGGCGGGTTTGATGATCATTATCGCCCGGCCTATGCCGAGGATGCCGACCTAGCGTTCCGTATTCGCGCCGAAGGGTTGCGCACTGTCTTTCAGCCGCGCTCCATGCTGATTCATTTTGAAGGCGTGAGTTCGGGCACCGATCTGGCCGCAGGGGCCAAGGCCTATCAGGTGAAGAACCTCGAGAAGCTGCGCGAGCGCTGGGCCGGGGTGCTGGCGGCGCACCGCCCGAACGCCCAGGAGCCTGAACGGGAGAAAGAGCGCGCCGTGACCAAGCGCGTGCTCTTCATCGATCTGACCACGCCCGAACCCCAGCATGACGCCGGCTCTCTGGTGGCTGTGGAGACCATGCGCGCCTTGCAGGGGCTGGGTTTCAAGGTGACGTTCGTGCCGGTCGATAATTTCTTGTGGACCAAGGCCTATTCCGCACCGCTTCAGGCGATGGGGGTCGAGACGATCTATCATCCCTTCTACTCGCGCTTTGAGCCGTTCATCTCGGTGCGCGGGGGCGAATTTGATCTTGTCGTGGTGCATCGGTTCGGCGCCGCCGAGCGGGTCATGGGCGCGCTGCGCACCCATGCGCCGCAAGCGAAGATCGCCTTCATGCCGGCCGATCTGCATTTCCTGCGTGAACAGCGCGAGGCGGACTTGTCGGGAGACGCCGCTGCGCAAGAGCAGGCGGCTGAAACCAAGCGCCGCGAGCTCTCCATCATCCGCTCGGCCGACGCCGTCTTGCCGCACTCCAATCTCGAGATCGACCTCCTGAAGGCGGAAGCGCCTGAGACGCCGCCCTTCAAACTACCGCTTATTCATGACCCCGATCCGGTCGCGAGTGGGTTTCATGGCCGATCAGGCGTCGGTTTCATCGGCGGCTACGGCCATCCGCCGAATGTGGACGCGGTGGACTGGTTCATGAGCGAGATCTGGCCGCGCGTGCGTGAGCATAAGCCGGATGCGCGTTTCGTGCTGGCCGGAAGCAAGATGCCGGACCGTTTCAAGTCACTTGATGGCAAGAATGGTGTCGAAGTGCTCGGCTTCGTCGACACGATTGATGAATTCTTCGGCGGGGTGCGCGCCTCCCTGGCGCCTTTGCGCTATGGCGCAGGCGCGAAAGGCAAGGTGGCGGCCAGCCTGGCCCTGGGCACGCCGTGCGTTTCAACTTCCATCGGCGCGGAAGGCATGGGGCTTACCCCGGGCGTGGACGTGCTGGTTGCTGATGATCCCGAAGGCTTCGCCCGCCATATCCTCGCCATGCTTGATGATGAGAACCGTTGGAACGAACTGCGTCAGGCGGGTCTGGACTTCGCGCGCCGAGAAACATCCCGCGAAGTGGTGCGTGAGCGATTGTCAGACATGCTGGGGCAGTTGCATCTGGACTAGGGCCGAGCCGGAGGATTCTTTCAGGCTTGTCCTGTCACACAGCTTGAACTTTTGCTGTTAAAGACGGATTTTAAGGGCATGAGCGCGCCTGAACCTTCTGCCGCCGACGATCCGTTGGCTGACGCCGTCGCCCGCCTGGACCGGGCGGTGTCGCGCGTGGGCTCGCGTCTTGAGGACTATCAGCTGCGCCTGAACGCGGCGGCCGGCGATGTCGAGGCCGCCCATGAACTGGATAATGACCGGGCGCGACTCGCCGCGGCGCTGGACGAGGCGCGGGCGCGGGAAGAGGAACTCCAGTCTGCCGCGGAAGAGGCGACACAGGCGCTGGATGACGCCATGGCGGACCTCCAGACCCTGCTCGCCGCCAGTGACAGTTCGGGGGAGGAGGCGTGAGCAAGGTCACCATCTCCCTGAACGGACGCGCTTTCACCATTGGCTGTGAAGACGGCCAACAAGCCTATCTGCGTGAGCTGGCAGGACATCTGGACACCCATGTGCGCGATCTCGCCGAAAAAGTGGGCCAGATCGGTGATGTCCGCCTTTTGCTGATGGCGGCTCTGATCGTCACCGATGAAATGCGCGAGGCGCGGGGCAAGGTGGACGAGCTCGAGGACACCGTTCTGGACCTTAAAGGCAAGGTCTCACAGGCCGACGCGCGCCGGCGCTCCGACCGGGCGCGTGCGGCGGAAGCGCTTGTCAGTGCGGCTGAAAAGCTTGAAGCCATGATTGGTGTTGAAGCGGTGACCGAGGCCATGGCTGCGTCATCCGAGCCGCCAGATGGAGAAAGCGCTTGAGCGCGGGCGGTCGCGCCCCCATCTTCAATCCCGGCGGTAGCTGGACCGTTCGTCAGGTCTTAACATCCCGAGGACCTTACATCTCTGAGAGGGAGCTGCCTCTGGACTGGACCGTGGTCCTATCTAAGCGGCGCCCACCTGGTCTACCGGGTCATCAGGGTTGGAAAACGACCGACGGCGGAATTGGCGCCGCCACCGCCTTTCCCGGCTCCACATGCTGACGGCCTGGCGCAAAACCAATGCGCGGCGCGCAGCCCGGGCGGCGCGAGCGGCGGCCCATGCCGCCGATCCGCAGGCTGGCCGCAAACTGGCGGAGCATTTTCCCGATAAGCTGTGGCCGAAGGTTCGCCAGGTCGTGGCGGGCTATGCCGCGATTGGCGATGAAATCGATCCGCTGCCGCTGCTGGAAACCTTCGCGCTGGAACAGGCCCGGATCGCCTTGCCTTGCGTTGTGGGGAAGGATCAGCCCCTGATCTTCCGTAGCTGGACACTGGACCAGCTCCTGGAGCCCGGCGCGTTCGGCACACGAGAGCCAGCGGCCAACCATCCTGAAATGATCCCCAGCCTGGTTCTGGTTCCGCTTGTCGGATTTGACCTCAAGGGACGCCGCTTGGGCTATGGCGGCGGTTTTTATGACCGTACGCTTGAAGCCCTCAAGGCGCAGGGTCCGCTCACCGTGGTTGGGCTGGCGTATGAGGCGCAGCGCCTGAACAAGGTGCCCGCCGAGCGCCATGATGTGCGCTTGGACTGGGTGGTCACCGAACAGGGCGCTTACGAAATCCAAGCCTGACCAGATTACAAAACCGCAAGCTGGCGGCCATTGCGTTGACCGTACGGGTTCATGCTGTCTGAGTGTCGTCTGGTTAGTCAGGCTTTGTCATGAATGCGATCGCAACGCCGCACCGATGGCCGCTGTCTGTTGAAGCGCTGTCATCGCAATTGAGCCCGAATGGCCTGAAATGGTCGTCCGGCGGCGCGGCTGTATTGCTGCATCTGGGGCTGGGCGCAGCGGCGCTTTTTCTGATGCAACAGGCGTCACACACGCCGCCTGTTTCGCCCCAATCGGTCAATGTCACCCTGTTCACGCCGGCTGTCGTGGAGCCGCCGGTCAGGACCGCTCAGCAAGAGGACGAGGTCTCGCCGCCCCCTGTTGAACTCGCACCGGCGCCGCGAACCGAGCCTGCCGTCGAGGCGTCTGCCGAAACAGCCTCAGCGCCTGAAACGCAGTCGGCAGCATCTGTCTCCGAACCAGACACGTCTGCGCCTCCTGCTGGTTCGGCTCCGCAGCCGCAACAGGTTCTCACTGCGGAGGGCGGTGAGGCGGGCTGGGCGCCGGATGCAGGGCCCGCTGTCAGTGAACGCACGGCGGGCGCGCTACGCGGGATTTTATGCGCGGGTGGCTCTGAGCATACGCGCGCTGCGGCCGGATGCGATCACACAGCGCAAACTGACCCCAATGGGTATGTCGCATATGCCAGCGCCGAAGAGATCGCCAAGATCGAGGCCGCCTACGGGCCGGTTGAAAGCCTGGGATATGCGGGCGGTTCGACGGTCAATCTGGGGTCGTTCGCCCTGCCCGGGCAGGTCAATAACAATCAGCCCCATTATGTCTCCGGCGCTCACTCGGCCTTTGGCCGCTTGCCGGTGTCGGACAAAACCCGCGATCCCGGCTTCGGAGATTAGGTCAGACGGTCGCAGCGTGACCGCGCGCCGCAGTGCGAACCATTGGCAAGAAGCCGCCCCCGGCCTAGAACGCCCTCACTTATCAACTTCAGAAAGCGAGACGGAAATGGGCGCGTTTACGGAAGAGACAGTCATAGCGGTTCGGCACTATACCGACCGCCTGTTTTCATTCCGGGTGACCCGCCCGCAAAGCTTCCGCTTTCGTTCGGGCGAGTTTGTCATGATCGGCCTGATGGTCGAGGGCAAACCGCTTCTGCGGGCCTATTCCATCGCCAGCCCCAGCTGGGATGAGGAGCTCGATTTTTACTCGATCAAGGTGCCGGATGGACCGCTGACGAGTCAGCTGCAGCATATCGAGCCTGGCGACACCATTCTGATGGGCAAGAAATCGGTCGGCACGCTGGTGCTTGATGCTCTGGAGCCGGGCAAGCGGCTCTATCTTCTCTCCACCGGCACCGGGATCGCGCCTTTCGCTTCGGTCATCCGGGACCCGGAGACCTATGAGCGGTTTGATCAGGTGATCCTGACCCATACCTGCCGCGAGGTCGCCGAGCTGACTTATGGCAAGGAGCTGGTGGAGGCCGTGCGTGAAGATCCGCTGGTGGGCGAGTTCGTCGGCGACAAGCTGATCTACTACCCCTCGGTCACGCGCGAAGACTTCGAGCGTCAGGGCCGCATCACCCAGCTGATGGATGACGGCATCATCTACGAAGAGCTGGGCATTCCCCCGCTCAATCCCGAGACCGATCGTGTGATGATCTGTGGCTCCATGGAGATGCTCGAATCCTGCAAGCAACGCTGTGAGCAAGCCGGTCTCAAGGAAGGCTCGAACGCCCGCCCGGCCCAGTATGTGGTCGAGAAGTCCTTTGTCGGCTGACACGGGGATCAGGCCATCGCTGGCCTAAACGCTGCGCTTCGCCTATATCCGCACGCCTAGCGAAGTGAAGGCGAGCTCATGCGTATTGCGTTTTTCGGCGATGTGGTCGGCAAGGCGGGCCGTGAAGGCCTGTGCGACGCGCTGCCCGGTTTGCGGGAGCGACTGAACCTCGATTTCGTGGTCGTGAACGCGGAAAACGCGGCCGGCGGCTTCGGCATCACCGAGAAAACCGCCAACGAAATGTATGACGCGGGCGCGGACGTCCTGACGCTGGGCAATCATGCCTGGGACCAGTCTGAAACCCTGTCTCACATCGAACGCGAGCCGCGGCTTCTGCGTCCGGTCAACTATCGCGAGGGGACTGCGCCGGGGCGCGGGGCCGGGCTTTATGATCTGCCTGACGGTCGTCGGGTGCTGGTCATGAATGTGATGCTGCGCCTCTTCATGCAGCCGCTGGAAGACCCGTTCGCCTACGTCAATCACGAGATTGAAGCCTGCCCGCTGGGCGCAGTGGCGGATGCCATCATTGTCGACATGCATGGCGAGGCGACCAGCGAGAAAGTGGCGCTGGGCAATTACTGTGACGGCCGCGCCAGCCTCGTTGTCGGAACCCACACCCATGTCCCCACCGCTGACCATCGCATCCTGCCCAAGGGCACGGCCTATCAGACCGATGCGGGCATGTGCGGCGACTATGATTCCGTGATCGGCATGGTGAAGGACGAACCGATCAACCGCTTCGTGACCCATATGCGTTCGGGCCGCTTCACCCCGGCCTCTGGCGAGGCGACCGTGTGTGGTCTCTATGTGGAAACCGATGATGCGACAGGGCTGGCGGTGCGCTGCGAGCCGATCCGTACGGGCGGGCAGCTCGCAGACTTCATCCCCGAGGTCTGATCAGAGCCGTTCGCTCAGCCACCGCAAATGGTCTTCCATGAAGGTGGCGATGAAGAAATAGCTATGATCATAGCCGTCCTGGCGATGCAGGGTCAGCGGCTGGCCGGCTGCGCGACAGGCCTCTTCCAGCAATTCTGGCTTGAGCTGCTCTGACAGGAACTGATCGCTCAGCCCCTGATCCACCAGAATCCCCGCTTCACAGCGTGCGCCATCCTCGATGAGCGCGCAGGCGTCGTATTGGCGCCAGTCCGCCAGATCGTCGCCCAGATACCCGCCGAGTGCTTTCTGACCCCAGGGGCAATGAATTGGAGAGCTGATGGGTGCGAAGGCGCTGATCGCCTTGAAAAGGTCCGGGCGCTTGAGGCCCAGGGTCAGCGCGCCATGCCCGCCCATGGAGTGGCCGGTAATGGCGATGTCTTCCAGATCGAGACAGGGGGCTGCTTGGGCGGCCGCCTTCAGAAGCTCGCCGGTGACATAGCTTTCCATGCGATAGTGCTTGGCCCAGGGGTCCTGGGTGGCGTCCACATAGAAGCCGGCCCCTGAACCGAAATCATAGCTGTCATGCTCGCCGGGCAGGTCGAGGCCGCGCGGGGAGGTGTCCGGCGCGAGAAAGGCGAGACCCAGTTCCGCGCAAACCCGCTGGAAGCCGCCCTTGTCGGTGACATTGGCATGGGTGCAGGTCAGACCCGACAGGTACAGGACGACGGGTACGGGGCCGTCTTCGGTGGCGGGCGGCAGATAGAGCCCGAACGTCATGTCCGTGCCGGTTTCCGTGGACTTGTGGGTCCAGACCTGTTGGCGGCCGCCGAAACTGCGGTTCTCGGATTGGAGTTCCATGGGCTTACCGTCCTCGTTTGAGATCCTGGAACAGGCGTTCGAGCCCGTTGAGAAAGTTCGACCGGTCGCGCGGTCCGAAGGGTTTGCCGCCCCCACCTTCCATGGTTCCGGCGCTGCGTAAATCCGTCATCAGGTCGCGCATGGCGAGTTTGGAGCCGATGGAGTGGGCGTCAAACTCGGTCCCGCGATGGTCGATCGCCTTGCCGCCGGCCTTCAGGCAACGGTCGGCGAGGGGAATGTCTCCGGTGATGCAGATGTCGCCTGGTCCGATCCGCTCGGCGATCCAGTCATCGGCCGCGTCTGCGCCTTCCGGCACGATCACCAGCTCGGCCCACTGGCTTTGCGGGCGGCGCAGACCGCCATCGCACACAAGCTTGATCTCGGTGCGATGGCGTTCGGCCACCTTGATCGCCTCGTCCTTCACCGGACAGGCGTCAGCGTCGATGAAGAGCGTCAGATCAGAACTCCACGACCGAGCGGATGCTTTCGCCCGCATGCATGAGATCGAACGCCTTGTTGATGTCATCAAGCGGCATCTTGTGGGTGATCAGGCTGTCGATATCGATCTTGCCGTCCATGTACCAGTCGACGATTTTCGGCACGTCGGTCCGGCCGCGCGCGCCGCCGAACGCGGAGCCTTTCCAGACCCGGCCCGTGACCAGCTGGAAGGGACGCGTGGAGATTTCCTGACCGGCCTCGGCCACGCCGATGATGATGCTTTCACCCCAGCCGCGATGGCAGCATTCCAGCGCCTGACGCATCACATGCGTGTTGCCGGTGCAGTCAAAGCTGTAATCCGCGCCGCCGCCGGAAATGTCCAGGATGGCCTCGACCATCTTGTCAGAACCGATCTCGTTGGGGTTGATGAAGTCGGTCATGCCGAACTGTTCGGCCATGGCGCGCTTGGCGGGATTGATGTCGATGCCGATGATCTTGTCGGCGCCGACCATGCGCGCGGCCTGGATGACATTCAGGCCAATACCGCCCAGACCGAAGACCGCGACGTTCGCGCCGGGTTCCACGCCTGCGGTGAAGATCACCGCGCCCACGCCGGTGGTCACGCCGCAACCGATATAGCAGACCTTGTCGAAGGGCGCGTCCTCGCGAATTTTCGCCAGTGCGATCTCTGGCATGACGGTGAAGTTCGAGAAGGTCGAGCAACCCATATAGTGGTGGATCTTTTCACCGTTGAGGCTGAAGCGCGAGGTGCCGTCAGGCATCAGGCCCTGGCCCTGGGTGGAGCGGATCGAGGTGCACAGATTGGTCTTCTGGCTCAGGCAGCTTTTGCACTGGCGGCATTCGGGCGTGTAGAGTGGAATGACGTGGTCGCCCGGCTTCACGCTGGTGACGCCTTCGCCGACTTCGCGGACAATGCCGGCGCCTTCATGGCCCAGGATGGAGGGAAAAATGCCTTCGCTGTCCTTGCCGTCCAGCGTGTAGGAGTCCGTGTGGCACACGCCCGTGGCCATGATTTCCACCAGCACTTCGCCCGCACGCGGGCCTTCAAGATCAACCTCGTGTATCTCGAGCGGTTTGTTGGGGGCGAACGCAATCGCGGCGCGGGTCTTCATGGCGACCTCCTGGAGCTTTGGCTGTATATGCGCGCCCACTTAAGCTGACGGACCCGCCTGGGCAAGAATAACGAATGCGCGAAATCAGGATATGCCTCGATCGCGGCATTGAATTGTGAGGGCATTCAGGCACAGTGACGCAATGCAGCATAACTGAGAGACTCCCGTTATGGCCCAGACCCCTGAATACACCGCTCTTTTTCTGGAGAACGTTCACCCGGACGCGGACGCCGCGCTTCAGAGCGCAGGACCGGTCACGGTGAAGCGTCTGCCCGGCTCGCCTGACCGGGCGCAGCTTGAGTCAGAGATCAGGACGGCGAGCGTGCTCGGGATCCGGTCTCGAACCCATGTGGACGCCGCGCTTCTGGATGCGGCGAAGGACCTTCAGGCGGTGGGCTGTTTCTGTATCGGCACGAACCAGGTGGACCTGACCGCCGCCGCCGAACGCGGCGTGCCCGTCTTCAATGCGCCCTTCGCCAATACGCGCTCGGTGGCCGAGCTGACCATGGCGTCGATCATCATGCTGATGCGGCGCATCCCCGAGAAGATGTTCGCCATTGATCGGGGGGAATGGCTCAAGACCGCCGACGGCGCCAATGAAGTGCGCAAGAAGAAGCTCGGCATCATCGGCTACGGCAATATTGGCGCTCAGCTTTCGGTGATTGCGTCCGCGCTGGGCATGCATGTCTATTTCTACGACATCGCGCCCAAGCTGGCCCATGGCAATGCCCGTCCGATGGAGTCGCTCGGGGAATTGCTGTCTGAATGTGATGTGGTCACGCTTCACGTACCATCCACCGCTCGCACCAAGAACATGATCGGCAAGGACGAGATCGCGCAGATGAAGCACGGCGCCTTCCTGATCAACCAGGCGCGCGGCGATCTCGTGGATGTGGATGCGCTGGCCGACGCCCTGAAGACGGGCCATCTGGCGGGTGCGGCCGTGGATGTGTTCCCGGTCGAGCCCAAGAGCAAGGATGAGCGGTTTGAAAGCCCGCTGACTTCATGCCCGAACGTCATCCTGACCCCGCATATCGGCGGGTCGACCCTGGAGGCGCAACAGGCCATCGGTCTGGACGCGGCTGGCAAGCTGTCTCGCTATCTGCATGAAGGCTCGACGACCTTTGCGGTGAATTTCCCCGAAGTGGAGCCCGGACCGATCCAGCCGGGGCGGACCCGTATTCTGGCGCCGCACCGGAACCGGCCGGGTTTCCTGCGCCGTCTCAATGATGCGGCCGAGCAGGCCGGGGCGAACGTTGCCGCTCAGTTCCTCCAGACCGACGGTGATCTGGGCTATGCGGTGGCTGACCTTGAAGGCGAGTTGCCCGCAGACTTCTTTGACCGGGTCCGCGCCATTGACGGCTCGATCCGCGTGCGTCTGATCAAGGGCTGAGCTGATCGTCCGCCCCCGGCGCAGACACCGGGGGCGAACATCATCAGAAGTGACTATTCAATCGGCGAGAGCAGTTCTGGCGCGGTCACCAGCTGACGCACGCCATGGCTTTCGGTCTCGTTGAAGACATTGCCCTCTTCCGCCCAGCGGTGCAGGGAGCTGATGTCCACGCGGGCGCATTGCGGACGCACATTCCAGGTCACTTGCAACGGCGAACAGGCGGCCTGGGTATAGCTCGGGCCCGTGGTGGAGCCGCGGAACAGGACCGGTTCACCCGTGCCGCTCGGCAGCGCCAGCGGCTGATGCAGGCCCGCCTCGTTCGCCGCGCCGGCATAGCCGAACTGGGTGAAGTCCAGAGCCTCGGGATCGTTCACGACAAGGAAGGCCTGCGCCTCAACACGCAACACGGGATCGGTGCAGCTCTCGCTCAGGCAAGAACCCAGGCCTTCGCCGGGGGCGATGTCACAGCTGGAATACACCCAGTGCACTTCAATCGTGTCGCCCGGGCTGACATGACCAAAAGCGCCTTCGCCATCATAGGGATCGCGCAATTCCTCTTCCGTCAGGGTGTCGGCGTCATTGCACGCATACCCGCCGTTCACGCCGTCACCGACAAAGACCGAGAAGCCCGGACCCTTGTGCTCGGCATTGGTGTGCGTGTGGATATTGCACAGGTTCATTTGGGTCGGGGCCGGCGCCAGATCGAACAAGATCGGGTTCACGCCTTCGGTGCTGGTGATATCGCGAGGAGTTTGCGGGCCGAACCCTTCGCAGAGCGGGGCGTCGGAGGACGCCAGGGTTGCGCCATGCTCCATCTCGCTGACATCGGAGCCGGCCATCGCCGTATCCGAAGCGCCTTCGGGCGCCGATTGGGCGTCGTTGGAAGGGCCTGAACAGGCGGCGAGCGCCAGAACCAGACCGGAAACGGCAAAGATGTCGATGCGCATGATACTCCCCTTGAGACACTCGGATTTGAGCCGATAAATATGCATATTCATCATGTGAGAGAGTCTGCAAGGGGAAAACCGGCGCGGGACGCGAAAAATATTCAGATTATCTAGGGTGAGGTGAAAGGGGGTGTGTGAGGGCTGCTCGACCCTACACATGCCCCCATCCGTCCGTTCGACGGGAGCGAATGGCCTAACGGGTCAGCCCCAATGCCTCGCAGAGATGGTTTGCCGCGACACGCGCGGCTGCATCGGGATTGATAATGCGGTAGTTCATGTTGCGCGCGGCATTGGGGTGATGGGCTGACGCACCTGTGTCCTCCACGAGTTCGGAAGGCAGGACGCAGGGAGGGACAGCGATCTCCGATTTCTGGCCGTGCCAGTTGGCGACATGCCAATTCATGGAGCCATGCGGCCCGTGGACAAGGCCCGGTATGGATTGAAGCCAGGCGACCTTGTGCTGGATGGAGCCCACCGGCGTGATGTAGAAATCCGCGTGCTGCGCCAGGGCCAGAGCTTGCGTGACTGTCAGCCCGGAGGTTGTGGCGTGCACGGCCTCGGGGCCGCCGACCGCTTCGGTCATGGCCTTGAAGATCACCTCCGATTGCCCCTGCCGGGCCTCGAACGCGGTGCGAACGGGATCATACCAGGACTGCTGCAGGTCGGCGGGCGCGGAGAAGCTGTCGAAGACGTAGCGTGGCGTGCACAACTGGCGCACCTCTTGGTCGAACGCCTGGAGCATTTCGAGAAAATTCTCGCAACTGCGGCCATCCTCCCGGTGCGCGATCCAGATCAAGGGCGCGTCATCCTGGGGTGGCGCAGTGGCGGGAGCCGGCAATTGCGTCGTCAGTCCCCGGGCCGTTTGCTGATCAAGAAGCTCCCCGCCGATCGGGGAGAAATAGGGCTTTCGCTGGCAATGCAGGGCGCGGAAGGGCACTGGGTCGGGTAGGCCGTCAAGCGGACCCAGCGGCGCAAAGAGCGTCTGTATCGAAATGGGCGTGTCGGAACGCAATCGATTGAGCGCTGGCAGTTCATTCCACATATGATGGGCGAAATTGGGATGGCCCAGAATGGCCAGCGGCTCCGTCAGGACCGTCTCTTCCGGCGCGGTCTCCGCCAGGGCGTCAAATTCGGGCGCCAGGCGCTTCAGGATGGCATAGGCGGCGGGCAGAGGCGGACGCGCCTGAGTATAAGCGAGGTAGACACCGTTGATGAAAAGCGCGCACAGCGGGAAGCCCAGCCCGATCTGGAAGCTCATCACCCAGATGTCGGTGCGATCCTGAAAACGATACGCGTAGAGTGGCAATTTGAAGTGATAGGGGTCGTTGATATAGGCGATCAGCCGGGCCTCGACGCACTCAAGGGGCCGCCCGGACCAGGGTGAAGCCAGCTGGAAGCTGCCCGTGGTCAGGATGTCGTGCTGGAACTGACGGACCTGTTGATCATGGACATAGGCGTTCAGCGCCTCAATCCGGTCGAGGGTCGCCTGCAGATGATCCAGCATATCTGGCCTCTAGACGAGACCTTCGCGCCCGGTGGCTTTCCAGTCGGCCATGAAGGCGTCGAGACCCAGATCGGTCTGGGGATGATTGATCAGCTGGTCAAAGATTTTCACAGGCAAGGTTGCAGCGTCGCTTCCGGTCAGCGCGGCGTCTTCCACATGCTTGAGGCTGCGCAGTGATGCGGCCAGGATAGAGGTCTCAAAGCCGTATTGATCATAAACGGCCCGGATGTCTTCGAGCAGCTTCACGCCATCGCCGCCGGCATCGTCGAGCCGGCCGATAAAGGGCGAGATGAAGGTGGCGCCCGCCTTGGCCGCCATCAGCGCCTGATTGAGTGAGAAGCACAAGGTCACATTCGTCGCGATGCCTTCCTCGTGGAAGATGCGGCAGGCTTCCAGGCCGGCTGCGGTCAGTGGCAGTTTGACCACGACATTGTCGCCAATGGCGCGCAATTTCCGGCCTTCCTCCAGCATGCCGTCCCGATCTGTGGCGACCACTTCGGCACTGACGGGACCGGAGACCGTCTTGGCGATTTCCTTGACGCGCTCCATGACGCCTGCGCCGGATTTGGCGATCAGGGAGGGGTTTGTTGTCACGCCGTCAATGAGGGCCGCGCGGGCTTCAATCTCGCTGATTTCGGCGGTGTCGAGAAAGATCTGCATGGGGCCCTCCGGTGCATGTGCGGCGTGTTCAACTTGAACACCCCTTACTCCTCAATCATAACAGCACCATAAAACCGCTTTGGGAATGAGGAAGACTGCATGGGCCCGGCGACCCGCTTCAAAAACTGGGCGCATCGGATTGTCCCGCGGCCTGTCATGAATGGCGGGTGGAACCTTGCAAGCGACCTCAAAGACCTGCCCATGCGGCTGAAAGCGCCGGGCGCGCCTCGGCCCTGGCGGGTCTGGCACAATGTGGGCGGCGGCGATTTCCACCAGATTGGCCAACAGTATTTCGAGTGGTTCCGAGAGGGCGCACATCTGACCCCGAGCGCTCACGTGCTCGATATGGGGTGTGGCGCAGGGCGTCTGGCTTTCCCCCTGGCGCAGTATCTGGGCAGTAAGGGGGGCTATACAGGGTTTGATCTGTCAGAGCGGGCGCTGGGGTTCGCGCGGCGTCATGTCAGAGGGCCGGCCCGCTTCACCTTTATCAAGGCTGACGTGCAAAGCCGCGAGTACGGCGGGGCTGGAAGCAAGGCGAGCGGCTATCGCTTTCCCGTCGAGGATGACAGCATTGACGCCGCATTGGCCATCTCCCTGTTCAGCCATTTGCTGCCGGAAGATGCGGCTGCCTATCTCAAGGAGGCCGGGCGTGTGCTCAAGCCGGGCGGCCGTTTGTGCCTGACCGGCTTTCTGGTTGATCCGCGCATGTCGCTGGACGATGCGGTTCTGTCGCTCAAACCGTTCCGCGATGGCGCCTGGGCGGCGGACCCACGTGAGCCCGAGCGGGCGATTGGATACGAACAGTCAGCCTTTGAAGCCTGGCTCGACCGGGCGGGCCTGTATTTTGCTGAGCCTGTCGAAGCCGGTCACTGGTCGGGCCCGACCCGAGTCGGCGAATTTCAGGATCGCATCATTGTCGAAAAGCCAGTCGTCTAGCGTCCCGAGCTGAACAGAACCTCGCGCACGGTCCGGATGACGATGACGGCGTCACGCCAAAGCGACCAGTTGCGGACATAAAAACGGTCCAGCTGGGCGCGTTCTTCAAAGGTGGTCTGGTTGCGACCATTGACCTGCCACAAGCCGGTCAGGCCCGGGCGGACACGCTCATATTCCATGATTGCGTCGCCATAGGCCTCGCGCTGGTCAAGCGTCATCGGACGCGGCCCCACCAGGCTCATATCGCCCTTGAGCACGTTGATCAGCTGGGGCAGCTCATCAAGGCTTGTCATGCGCAAGAAGCGGCCAACCGTCGTGATGCGCGGATCATCATCCAGCTTCTGATAGGCGGTCCACTGGGCGGCGCGTTCGGGATCGGTTTCGAGGATCTCCTCGAGCTTGGCCTCGGCGTCGACAATCATGGTTCTGAATTTCAGGCAGCCGAAGACCCGTCCGTTGGCGCCCAGGCGTTTCTGACTGAACAGCGCCGGTCCGCCATCGCGGCGGATGGCGATCAGGATCAGCGCCAGAACCGGGCTGAGAAAGGCCAGTGTCGCCAGTGACGCGCAAATATCGAAAGCGCGTTTGAGGGCGCGAGCGACGGGCCGTTCAAGCGGATCCTGCATGGACAGGATGAGCCCGTCTTCCGGGGGAAATGTGACCAGATCCAACGACTCGTTTGAAATGCTTCCGAGCGCCGGGCGGTAATAGAACGCGGCCCCCTGGGCGGTCAGCAGGTTCGCCAGACGCGCGGCGATCTGCTGGGTGTCGGCGTTCGGCGCCAGGAAAAGCGGGCGATTGGACAGGGCCTGGACATGTTCGAGCAACGCCGCATCACTGAGCTGGCTGAAGGGCTCCAGCGCAACACTGCGTTCAGCGCGCAAGCCATGGCCCTTGTTCGAGGCGATCACGCTGTCCGGGGACAGGGTCATGTCTTGCGGCGCGAGCACCGTCACCGGCTGAAGCCAGGCGCCCGTGGCCTTGAACAGGGCCCGCACCCCGAGACGCAGGGCCAGGATGAGCGTGGCGGCGCTGATCCAGCTCGCCGCCAGAGGCAAGGCCTGATCGAGCGCGCCGTACGCGGCCAGTCCGGCCAGTTGCGCGCTGAGCGCCAGGAGGCAGGCTTTGAGGATGGCGAAAGTCGCGCCCGTAACCGGTTGGCGCGTCCGGTAATGGCCCTGCGCGTTGAACCAGCCCAGAAGGAAAACGCCGAACAGGAAAAAAATCGCCAGCTCGCCCTGGGCGTGACTGGAGCCGCCAAAGGCATGCAGAGCTTGCAGAAGAATGCCGGACAGGCTGATTGCGCTCATGTCCGAGAGCACGAAAACCTGCAACGGATTGATCTTGCGCGAGGCGTGATCCGAGATGAATGACGGCGCCTGTGCTTCAATCCGGGACGACATGTGGCTCTCCTCGATACGCAACACCCGCTCTTTGAGGCGGTTGCCGATATCAGGAGCAAGAATGGCGCCGGATGGGGCGACCTTAAGGACGTGTGTCTGTCCTGTTCAGGAACGCTGTGAAGACGCCTAGGGCCAGGGCGGCATGGTGCCATTCCTGATAGACGCCATACCCCAGCATGACGCTGACCAGCCAGAGGCCGCCCACATAGGACAGGGAGATGATTTGATCACGGTTCAGGCGCGCCCGTCCGATGCCGGCGGCGGCGGCAAAAAGGGTTGCCGCGCACAGGATCGCCCCGATGGCTCCGGCATCCATCCAGATATGCAGGCCTGCATTGTGGGCGTGAAGGGGCAGTCGATCGATGATGATGTCGCGATAGGGGGCTGGATCGCTGATGGCGCGCATGCTGTCCAATCCGTGCCCGATCAGCGGCGCCTGGCGGATCTCAGACAGGACGGCCTGCCAGATTTCAAGTCGCCAGGCCCAGGACAGGGGCAGGCGGTCTTCAAGGCTGTCGGGTATCAAGGCGAGCCCCATGCCCATGAACAAGGGCGCGCCCAGCACCCAGATCCCGGCCCCCACAAGCAGGATCTGCGGCGCCAGTTGCGCGCCCCAATAGGCCGCCGCAGCCATGATGAGTCCAAACCCGAACGCCAAAATATTGGCTTCCACATCAAAGCTGGCTGACGCAAAAGCCGCCATCACGATGAGGGTGACCGCCATGCTGCGGTTCAGCGGCGTCTCGCGTCGCCAGAGCGACATCGCCACGGGCCCTGCGATCATGAGAAAGGCGGTGGCTCCGCGAGACAGGGTCACCTTGGCATTGCGGATCGCCTCGGCGGGATAGGTGGATTCCTCGAGATTGAGCTCGATCCAACCGCCGATCAACGCGCCGGTCAGCGCCTCAATCAGGAAATAACCGCCGACCAGCACGGTGATGATGGTCAACACTGTAGTTTGACGGTTCGCCTCTTCATCCGTCAGGCGGCAGGCGATATAGGCGGCGATCACAAAGAGTGGGGTCAACAGCGCGAGCTTGTACGCCTGATCCGCCTTTTCATAAGGCGACCAGGCATGGGTCAGGCAGATCCAGCCCACGCTCAAAATGGCGAGAAAGACCAGGGTGGGTGCGCTTTTGAAGGCGCGCCAGCCCGAGACGAAGACGACCGGAGTGAAGATCAGGCCGATCAGGCCGACCGAGCTGGCCAGGCCAAGCCCGCCCGCTGCAATGAACAGAGCGCTTAGCGTCAGAAGAGCCGCCAGTGTGACGGATGAAACGCGCCAGCTGTGCTTCACGGACGCAGGGCCTCGACAAACGCGTCCGGAGACAGGTTCCAGCCCAGCAATTCACGACCTTCAGCGGTAATGCGTACAGCGCCCATATGCCCGGTTTTCACCTTGGCGTCCTCGGTGGCGGCGGTCTCGCCCGCCAGGAGCGCGTGGAAATAGCGCAGCACGCCATTGGAGGTCAGAACAAAGACGACCTGATCATCGCCGCGGTCGCGCGAGACGGAATCCAGCACGCTGCGGGCATTGGCTTTGAGGGTTTCAACCGTCGGACTCCAGCCCGCACCTGTGGGCGCGATCGAGCGTTCGCGCCAATCGGTGATGGCGCTTTCACCCCAGCTTTCCGTGATCTCGGCGTCGGTCTTGCCGCCCCAGACGCCGTAATCGATTTCCTTGAGCCGGTCGTCGATCTCGATTTCGCCGGTAAAGCCGCAGATTTCGCCGACGAGCCGGGCGCCATGGCGCGTGCGCTTGAGCGGGCCGGCAAGGATGCGGTCGGGCAGCTGGTTGAGCTCGCGCAAGGCTTCGCCCATGGCGCGGGATTGTTCGAGGCCCATTTCAACAAGAGGCAGATCCTCATTGGCGCCGACCCAGACGGGGGTGTCGTCCGGGCCAAAGGTGTTGCCGTGTCGGGCCAGGATGAGCAGCATTACAAAATCTCTCCTTCACGGGCGATGATGTCGGCGGCGACTTCGGCGTCGCGCGGGGAGTCCACCGAATAGGGGGTGCGCCCGCGATATTCGGTGAGTACGACCCGGATCGGAATGCCGTTCTCCAGGGCGCGGAGCTGTTCAAGGCTTTCAGTGAGTTCCAGCGGGCTGGGCTCGAGCGCCACCAGGTCCGTCAGCGTCTCGAAGCGATAGGCGTAAAGCCCGATATGCTTGTAGATCGGCAAGCCGGTAGCTTCGCGCTTGAAGGGGATGATGGCTTTGGAAAAATAAAGCGCATTCATGACCTTGTCGAACACCACCGTGGTGCCGCCCACTTCGCCGCGGCGCTTGGCTTCGCTCAGCTTGTCCAGCGCGTCTTCGCTCAACGCCACCGCCGGCGTGGCGAGCCGCAAGGCCGGGTCCGCCTTCATGGCGGCCGCGGCGGCGTCCACCACCCAGGGCGGGGTAAGCGGGGCGTCGCCCTGCAGGTTGACGATCACATCATCTCGCTTGGCGAAGCCTTTCACCGCTTCGAAGGCTCGTTCGGTGCCGTTGCGGCAGCTCTCCGGCGTCATTACCGCTTCGCCGCCAAAACCGGTTACGGCCTCTTGGATGCGCGCATCATCGGTGGCGACCAGCACACGGTCGATGCTTGGCGCAGCCGCGGCCAGGCGGCGCACGCGCTCCACCATGGGAATGCCGGCGATTTCATGCAGGGGTTTGCCGGGAAAACGCGTGGAGCCGTAACGGGCGGGAATAACGGCGATAACGGTCATGGGGCGCCTTTGCGGAGATCAAAGCGAACACCCCGGTTCAATGCCACGCCCCGCCGCTGAAGGCCAGTGCAGGCGCTGAGCGCTCAAGGTCTTGGCCGAAGCCCCTTCCATGGGGTAGAAGGCCCGCTCCAAGAATTCATGCGGCTTGTTCAAGCCGTCGCGCCATTCGCCCACCCGGAGGTTTCGACCATGGCCGGCCACTCAAAATGGGCCAATATCCAGCACCGCAAAGGTCGCCAGGATAAGGCTCGCGCCAAACTGTTCTCGCGTTTGTCCAAGGAAATCATGGTCGCTGTGAAGATGGGCGGCCCCGATCCGGACATGAATCCGCGCCTGCGTCTGGCAATCCAGAACGCCAAGGGCCAATCCATGCCCAAGGACAATATCGAGCGCGCCATCAACAAGGCGGCCGGCGGCGACGCGGAAGAATACTTTGAAATCCGCTATGAGGGCTTCGGCCCGGCGGGCATCGGCCTGATCGTGGAAGCGTCGACCGACAACAAGAACCGCGCAGCCGGCGAAGTGCGCGCCGCCTTTTCCAAGAATGGCGGCAATATGGGCGAGACCGGCTCGGTCAGCTTCATGTTCGACCAGCTTGGCGAAATCCGCTTTCCCGCTTCGGTGGCCGATGAAGAAGCCGTGTTTGAAGCCGCCATCGAGGCCGGCGCTGAAGACGTGGTTCAGGAGGACCTGCTGGACGATGACGGCGAGCCAGCGCCCGAGCACGTGATCTATTGTGCGCGGGAAGACCTGGCCGAAGTCAGCTCCGCCCTGCAGGAAAAATTCGGCGAGGCCAAGTCCGCCAACATCATTTGGAAGCCGCAGAACCTGATCGAGGTGACCGGCGAGAAGGTGGCGACCGTGATGAAACTTATGGAAGCGCTGGAAGATCTCGATGATGTGAGCACGGTCTTCGCCAATTTCGACATTTCCGACGAAGACATGGCCGCGCTCGACGGATGACCGGCTCCAAGCGCTCCGTCATCATCGCCGTGGATGGTCCGCTCGCTTCGGGCAAGGGGACCATTGCGCGTGCGCTCGGAGCGCGTTTCGGCATTCCCCATCTGGATACCGGATCGCTGTATCGGGCGGTTGCGGTGGCCATGATCGAAAAGGGCTTGCCGCCCGAAGACGCGGACGCCGCCGAAGAGGCCGCGCGGACGCTGGATGTGACCGCGATTGACGAGGGCAAGATCCGCACGGCCGGCGCGGGCGTCGCCGCCAGTGTTGTGTCCGCCCATCGAGCGGTGCGGGCGGCGCTTCTGGACGTACAGCGCACTTTTGCGTCCCAGCCGGGCGGGGCTGTCCTGGATGGCCGGGATATCGGCACGGTGATCTGTCCCGATGCGCATGTGAAACTGTTCGTCACGGCAGACGAGGAATCGCGCGCCTGGCGTCGCCGGGCCGAACTCGTCAATCGTGGCGAGGACATCAGCTTTGAGCAGGTGCTTGGGCAATTGCGCCAGCGCGACGCGCGTGACGCCAGCCGGGCGGATGCGCCCATGCTGAAAGCCGATGACGCCATCGAGCTGGATACATCGGAGATGTCTGTGGACGAGGCGGTCCGTGAAGCGATCCGCCTAGTCGAGGCGAAGCTGGGCTGACCCCGACCGCCAGAGGCGGCCGGGATCTGTACCCGGGCTAGAAGCCCATCCGCACCTGCAAGCGCGCCTGAAGGCTCTCCGTGCCATCGCCGGAGCGACCGGCTGCGGTCAGCGCGACGCTGATCCGGTCGCGGATCTGGGCCTCATAGCCCAGCTGGGCCCTTAACAGCCCATCCTCATCGCCGCCGATACGGGCGGTGGACAGGTCCACATCGTTGAGCAGGACGCCCAGAGTGCGTTCCGCGTCATCCTCGCTCTCATAGGCGAGACCAGCCTGCAGCACCCCGGCATCGGAGACCTGCCACGCCGCCCGGACGCCCGCTTCATACAGCGTGCTGCTGAAGTCGGTTTCCTGATAGCGACCGTTGAGCAAGACGCCTTGCTCGAGATTGGCGGCGAGATCGTAGTCGGTGAAGACGCCGCGCAGATACGGGGTCAGCGCAAAGCCCTCCGACGGCGCCAGATCAAAACCGGCCTCCAGAGCGGTGAAGCTGTGATCAATCGCCCATTGGCCTGTGACCTGATTGCGGGGGGTGAACCCGGTCACGCGCTGGGTGTCCATGTCGGTGCGGCCCAGACCCGCGCCGCCCATCACATAGAACGCGCCCGTCGACCAGCCGCCATGAACGGCCACTGCGAAGGTTTCCGCTTCACCGGACGCGGCGAGCACGCTGCTGACGTCGCTGCTGGTGTCGGTAAAGCTGACGCGGCCGCCCGCAAAGAAGCCATTGTTCAGATTGGCGTTGAATCCGCCAGAGACGGACCAGCCGTCATACTCGACCCCGGCGCGTTCGCCGTCGGCGTCCACCGAACCGTCCAGCCAGCCGCCGGTCAGATAGGTCCCGGTCTCGGACCGCTCCCGTCCGGCTTCATCCAGCGCGTCGACGATCACATGGCGCGTCACCTGATAGGCATGCTCGGAGAGCCCGCCTGCGCTTTGCGCGGCATAGTCGTCATTCATGCCGCTCGCGACGACAAAGGAGGCCAGCAGGGCGTGGGACTGGGTGGTGGGGTGGATGCCGTCATAATCCTGCCAGTCCGAGGGGCAGGCATCGAGCAGCAGGCCCTGGCTGACGCAGTCAAGCCGCGCTTCACTGAACCCATAGGCGCCCGGGTCGGCGTACAGGTCGAGCAGCAGGTCTTCTACATTGATGTAAAGCACGTCCGCGCCGTATTGCGCGCTGATGGCCGCATCCACGCTACGCAGGCCCAGATTGAACTGGGCCGCGGCCTGGTCGAACTGGGCGTCGAACGGCGCCGGGGCTTCGACAGAGGTTCCGATGGGCGGCAGGCCAAAAAGGATGAAGCGCTGGGCGCCGGCGCTCGCCAGCGTGGCCAGGGTCTGCTGGATGTCGGCGACGCCCTGCTCGATGTCGAGGCCGCCCCCGCCGCTCAGAGCGGACAGGAAATTGTTCCCGCCGATCCAGACCGAGAAGATGTCCGAACTGGTCGGCGCCGCGATGGAGCCATTGGCCACGCCCGCCGCGTAGAACTGGGCCTGTTCAATGGAGCCGGGCAGGACGGGACCGCCCGGGCTCGTTTCGAATCCAGCCGTGCGTGCGCCGCCATGGGCGAAGTTGATGCCATTGGAGGCATCGCCCACGATCGTGGTCAGGAAAGGCGAGAGCGCCAGGGTCTCATCTGACAGATATTCGTGCCAGACAGGGCCGTTCGAGAAGCGTCCGTTGAAATAGACCGGCGGTGCGCCGGCCCCGGTCGCCAAAAACACATTGCCCGTATCCGAGAGGCTGTCGCCGAACACATAAGACTTGCCGGCGGTGAAGTCCCAGGTCTGCGCCATCGCAGGCGCAGATGCGAAAGACAGGGTGACCAGCGAGGCCCCCAGCATTTGTTTAAACATTTAGCTCCTCCCCAGAGCGCATTTCAGGCGCGGTTTTTTATTATTCGCGCGACACGATTAGCTGTCCTGAACTGTGCATATGTCAAGTATTGCGGATCTCGCCAATCTCACAGCTGGACATGGCGGAGGCTCTAAAACCGGCTTAGCGTGTCGGAATGGTTGAGCTTTCCCCCCTCGGTTTCGGAGTCTCCGGCGCTCATGGCACGCCGCTCGTGTCGCCGATGCGCACCCGCAACTTGATTAATGCGGCGGTGGCGGGGGGCGTCCGGTATTTTGACACGGCCCCCTCCTATGGCGCGGGAGAATGCGAACGACGGCTGGGCCAAAGCCTCAAGCAGCTGGGACGTAGTGATATCGTTGTGTCCACCAAGGCGGGCCTGTCCAGTCACGGGATCGCAGGACGGCGACGTGATCTGTCACCTGAGGGCGTTGAAAAAAGCGTACGCGGGTCTCTGGGGCGCCTGGAGCTGGAGGGCGTTGATCTGCTGATCCTGCATGGCGCGGCGCCGCACGAGCTCAATGTGGCCTTGCTGGAGCGTTTGCGGGCTCTGAAACAGGCTGGCGCTTATCGCTGGCTGGGGGCGACCGGTCGGGGCGCGGCTCTGGATTGGGCGTTGGATGCGGGCTGGTTTGATGTGCTGATGGCGCCGGTTCACCCGTTTCTGCGGACCGGCGAAGAGGCGACACTGGATCGGGCACGGTCGGGCGGTTGCGGGATTATCGCCATAGAAACCGCGGGCGACGCCCCGCCGGCGCTACGCTCCCCCCGGAGCCTTGCGGATATTTATCCTCTGGCGAAGCGGGTGCGGGGCCTCGATCCGGGACGTGGCCGTGTCGGCGTGCCGGACGGACTCCGGCAGGCGATGGGCCGACCGGGCGTCATCAGCACGCTCTTCACCACGACGCGCGCTGATCACCTTCAGGACAATCTCTCACAATCGCTTTCCTGATGGAGGCGCTGATCTAGTTCAGCGGGCATGAGCCAAGCTGATCTCTTTGCATCTGACCTGCCGCCAGAACCGGACCGGGAATCCGGTCTCAAACGGGTAGAGGCTTTCGCCGCCTCCATGGGGCGCGCTTACGCCAGCAAGCGCAATTTTGATTTCGGCCCGCAAGACCGCTCGAACATTTCTTGCCTGAGTCCTCATATCCGCCACCGTCTGGTGCTGGAATCCGAACTGGCCCAGGCCGCCTTGTCTGCGCACGGATCCGAGGGGGCGGAAAAGTTCATCCAGGAGGTGTGTTGGCGGACCTATTGGAAGGGCTGGCTGGAAATGCGCCCGAGCGTGTGGTCCGACTACAAGGCGGAACTGGCGGACGCGTTGAACGTCCTGGCGGAAGACGGCGTTCTGCGGCAACGCTATGCGACCGCCATTGAAGGCCGGACAGGAATTGCGTGTTTTGACGCCTGGACGGCCGAGCTGATCGAGACAGGCTATCTGCATAATCATGCGCGAATGTGGTTCGCCTCGATCTGGATTTTCACCCTGGATCTGCCCTGGGTTCTGGGCGCGGACTTCTTTTTGCGCCATCTGATGGATGGCGACCCGGCGTCCAACACGCTGGGCTGGCGCTGGGTCGGCGGGCTGCAAACCGTCGGTAAGACCTATCTGGCGCGCGCTTCCAACATCGAGAAGTTTACTGAAGGACGATTTGCACCCGACCCTCAGTCTCTCGCCTCATCCGCGCCGCCCTTGCCGGTTCATCGACCCGCCCCGGAACCGTCTGCGATAGTGCCGGGCGATCGCTGGACAGAAGGGCGACCTGCTGTTCTGTGGCTTCACGAAGATGATCTTCATCCTGAAAGCTGGGGTTTGGGGGCTGCGGACATACGCTGTGTTGTGTTCAGGCCTGACCCTGTGAGCCGGGGGGCGTCAAAGCCGGGTGAAGTCGCATGGCGCTTTGCCACGCAGGCCCTGGAAGACGGCGCGCAGCGTGCGTCCAATCTTTGGGGCGTGCAGGCGCTGGCGTGCCAGGATGCGTCTGACATGATCGCGGCGGCGCATCAGAACGGCGCGACGCATGTGGTGACCCAGCGACCGTTCCAGGGTCCGGTCGCCGATCATGCGCAGCCGGTTCAAGAGGCGCTCGAAGCTTCCGGGCTGAGGGTTGCACGACTGACGCGGGACTGGGACCAGGCCTTTCATCCGTACGCGACGAAAGGTTTCTTTAAATTCAAAACCGCCATACCAGACGTCTTCGAGCGGCTTGGGCTGAGCTGAACACGACCCAAGCCGCGCCGGAAAGATGACTTTTCACCAATCTCCCGCTAATCGGTGGGGGATAGGTATCAGGCGCATGACGCGCCGGGTGGGAGACACGATGCAATCTGATCTGTTGGCGAAGCTCAAGGCTCTGGCGGAGCCGACGCGCCTGCGGATCGTGTCGTTGCTGGCCCAGGGCGAGTTGACCGTCAGTGAAATCATGCAAGTGCTGGGGCAGAGCCAGCCGCGCATTTCCCGCCATCTCAAGCTGCTGGCCGATGCCGGCCTGTGCGAACGCTTTCCCGAAGGCGGCTGGGTCTTCTATCGGCTGATGCGCACCGGACCGGTCAGTCGTCTGGCCGCCCTGGTGGATGAATTCACCGAGGCGAACGAGCCGCAGGTGCATCGCGATCGCCAGCGTCTGCAGGAACTCAAGCGCCTGCGCGCCGAAGAGGCCGCGAAGTATTTCGAAGTGGCGGCCCAGGAATGGTCGACCATCCGCTCGCTCCACTTCTCCGAGGCCGCGGTCGAAGCGGCCATGGTTGAAATGGCCGAAGGCCGGCCGTTCAATCACCATGTGGATGTGGGGACCGGCACCGGGCGCATGCTGGAGCTGTTCATCGACCAGGCTCAGGAAGGCATGGGCGTCGATCTCAGCCGTGAAATGCTCCATGTGGCGCGCGCCAAGCTGACCGAGGCCGGTTTGTCCTCGCGCTTCGTGCGCCAGGCGGATGCGTCCGCCTTGCCGCTGGATGCCGGCGCGGCGGATTTGGTGACCCTGCACCAGGTGCTCCATTACCTGCCTGATCCGCAAGCGGCGCTGTCTGAGTGCGCGCGCGTTCTGGCGCCCGGCGGATTGTTGCTGGTGGTCGATTTCGCCGAGCACCATCATGAAAGCCTGCGTCTCGAGCACCACCATCGCTGGCTGGGTTTCCCGCCCGCGCAGGTGACGGCCTGGCTTCAGACAAGTGGACTCACCCTAAAGTCGTTGCGTACGCTGCAGCCTGAAGGCATTGAAGGCGGACTGACGGTGCTGATCTGGGCGGCTGAGCGCCCGATTGAAGGGGATGGGGATGACGCCTGAAACGGGGGTGAAGGCGATCGCCGCGACGCAAACGGGCGTGACGATGGCGGACCTTCTCGATGATGCAGCGCGCGATGACGCGCTGCAGTTCGAGGCTGCGGGTCTGTATCTCGATTTGCGGCGACAGAAGCTTGATCTTGCGGGCTTTCGCGCTCTTCTGGCCGAAGCCGAGCGTCTGGACGTGACTGCTCATATTCAGCGCCTGTTTTCCGGCGAGACCGTCAACGGCACTGAACAACGCCCCGCCCTGCATCCGGCCTGCCGCAACACCGCGCTCCTGGGAGGCGCGTCCGCAGGGGTGGCGCTGGCGTCAGCGCGGGACAAGACCCGCGCCTTTGCAGATCGGGTCGCACAGCCGGACGTGCTGGACGGGCATCCGGTCCGGCGCATCATCAATATCGGCATTGGCGGGTCTGATCTGGGGCCGCGTTTTGTCTATGATGCGCTCAAGGCCTATCGCCGCGACGGCATCGAGACGCGTTTCGTCTCCAATCTCGATCCGGCCGATCTCGATGATGCGCTGGAAGGCGCTGAGGCCGAGACCACGCTGATCCTGGTCATCTCCAAATCCTTCACCACGCAAGAGACTTTGATGAATGCGCGCGCGGCGCGCGCCTGGATCGTCGAACGTCTGGGCGAGGCGGGAGTCGGACCGCGTTTCGCCGCTGCAACGGCCTGCCCGGACAAGGCGAAGGCTCTCGGTCTGGAAGATGCGCGCATCTTTCCGTTTCCCGATGGCGTGGGCGGTCGTTATTCGCTCTGGTCCGCCGCGGGGCTGGCGCTGGAAGTGGGGCTGGGCGCAGACGTGTTTGACCGTCTTCTGGCGGGTGCGCGAGCCATGGACGAGCATGCCGCCTCTGCGCCGCTTGCTCGCAACATGCCGGTCGTCAAGGCGCTGGTCGATGTGTTCAATCGCGCCGGGCGCGGTCTGCCCTCGCGATGCGTGGCGGCTTATTCCTCCCGGCTTGAGCGCTTGGCGAGCTATCTTCAGCAGCTTGAAATGGAGAGCCTGGGCAAATCGGTGAATACCGAGGGCGGGCCCCTGGGAGAGAGCCATTGCGGACCGCTGGTCTGGGGCGGGCGCGGGTCGGACCTCCAGCACTCGGTGTTTCAATGGCTGCATCAGGGGCTGGATGAGGCGCCAGTGGACTTCATCGCCATCGCCGATCATGGCCGCGAGGATGAGCGGGTGCGGGCGCTCAACGCCAATCTCGCCGCCCAGGGCGCCGCCCTGACCCAGGGCCGCAAGGGGGAAGGCGAGCTGGCGGCGCACAAGGCCATCGCCGGCGGTCGCGCCAGTTCCACTTTCGTGATGCCGGCCCTCAGCCCGGAGGCGCTGGGCGCGCTTCTGGCGTTGCACGAGCACAAGGTGTTCGTGGAAGCGCTGTTCTACGGGCTCAACCCGTTTGACCAATGGGGCGTCGAGCTGGGCAAAAGCCTTGCCCGATCCATTCTTTCCGGCGACATGGCCGGGTTTGACGGGCCCGCGCGTGACCTGACGCACAGATTGGGCCTTGATTGATCGTCATCAGGGCTGTGTAAACACATTCCGGATACGCCCCTCGCACACCGCGCTCTTAAAAGGCTTGCGACATGACCCAGCCCGCTCTTGATCCGGCCCGGATCCAGCCCCTTGCCAATGCTGTCCGCGCCCTGTCCATGGACGCGGTCGAGGCCGCCAAGTCCGGTCACCCCGGCATGCCCATGGGCATGGCCGATGTGGCGACCGTGCTGTGGACCCGGCACATCAAGTTCGATCCCAAGGACACCAACTGGGCGGACCGCGACCGCTTCGTGCTGTCGGCGGGCCATGGCTCCATGCTGCTCTACTCGATCCTGCATCTGATCGGTGTTGATGCGCTGAGTCTCGACGAGCTGAAGAATTTCCGCCAGCTGGGCTCAAAAACCGCGGGTCACCCCGAATTCGGTCATGCGCCGGGCATCGAGACCACCACAGGCCCGCTGGGCCAAGGTCTCTCCACTGCGGTTGGCATGGCCATGGGCGAGCGGATCATGAACGCCCATTACGGCGATGAGCTCGTGGACCACCGCACCTGGGTGATCGCGTCGGATGGCGATCTCCAGGAAGGCGTCAGCCAGGAAGCCATCTCTCTCGCCGGCCATCTCAAGCTCAACAAGCTCGTGGTGCTGTGGGACGACAACTCCATCCAGATCGATGGCGATACCGGACTGTCCGACACCGTGGACCATCGTCAGCGCTTTGAGAGCGCGGGCTGGATGACGCTGGAAGTGGATGGCCATGACGCCGCCGCCGTCGACAAGGCGCTCAATGACGCCAAGACGTCGGACAAGCCGGTGATGATCGCGTGCAAGACCACGATCGGATTTGGCGCCCCCACCAAGGCGGGCACGGCAGGCAGCCATGGCGCGCCGCTGGGCGCGGACGAGATCAAGGGCGCGCGCGAGGCGCTCGGCTGGAGCCATGAGCCCTTCGTGATCCCGGACGAGATCTATGAAGGCTGGCGCTTCGCCGCCGAGCTGGGCGGGCAGACCCGCGAAGCCTGGGAAGCCCGTCTGGCGGCGTCCGACAAGGCCGACGCCTTCAAGGCCCAGATCTCCGGCCAGCCGCCGAAAGCGGCGCTCGACGCACTGGACGCGCATATCAAGGCGACTCTCGCCGACACGCCGGCGCTCGCTACGCGCGCTTCTTCGGGCAAGGCCATTGAAGCCTTCTGGGAAGCCTTCCCGGGCCTGATTGGCGGTTCGGCGGACCTGACCGGCTCCAACAACACCCGTGCGCCGGGCATGGCGTCCATCACGCCGGATGATTTCTCGGGCTCTTACGTCCATTACGGCGTGCGCGAATTCGGCATGGCGGCGGCCATGAACGGTCTGGCGCTGCATGGCGGCCTGCGTCCGTATTCGGGCACCTTCCTGGTGTTTTCCGATTATTGCCGCGGCGCGATCCGCCTGTCCGCGCTGATGAATCAGCCGGTCATCTATGTCTTCACCCACGATTCCATCGGGCTGGGCGAAGACGGCCCGACCCACCAGCCGGTCGAGCATCTGACCGCCCTGCGGTCCATGCCCAATGTGGCGGTCTATCGCCCGGGCGATGCGGTTGAGGCGGCCGAAGCGTGGAAAGCTGCGCTGGAGCGCACCGATGGGCCGACGGTTCTGGTGCTGTCGCGCCAGAAAGCGCCCCATGCGCGTCAGGATGATGGCTCCGAAAACCTCTCGGCCAAGGGCGCCTATGTGATCCGCGAGGCCGAGGGCGAGGCGCAGGTGACGCTGATCGGCACGGGCACCGAGTTGAGCCTCGCCATCGAGGCGCAGGACAAACTCAAGGCCAAGGGCGTGCAGGCCCGCGTCGTCTCCGCCCCCTCGCTGGAAACCTTCCTCAAGCAGGATCCGGCCTATCGCAAATCGGTCGTGAACCCGGATCTGCCGGTGGTCGCTGTGGAAGCCGCGATCCGCTGGGGCTGGGATGGCCTGATCGGCCTTGAAGGCGGCTTTGTCGGCATGGACGGCTTTGGCGCGTCGGCGCCTGCCGAAGCCCTCTACGCGCATTTCGGCATCACCGCCGACGCCGTGGTCGAGCAGGCGCTCGCCCGGGTGTGACCCTTTGGACATAGGCGGCCCGGGGCTTTCATGCTATCTGGGCCGCTTATGCGTAACACTCTGTCTGAGACCCGGTAGGGCCTCTCCTCGCATTTGCGGGGTGAGGCGGCTTCAAGAGCCCGCTCGCTGCGATCGGTGAGCGCCGTTTTGGTGTGTCTGCAGCCTGGCTGCGGACCCTCGGGACCGACAGACCCATGGATATTTCAAAAGACGAACAGCGCGTCCTGCACGCGCTGGCCAAGGGCGGCCGTTTGCAGGCCGTCAAAACCTCATCAGGACGCATTCTGGATGTTGAGCTGATCACGCGGGAAGGCTGGACCATGCCCGGCGTGACGCCGCGCCTGTTCCGCAAGCTCAAGTCCAAGCGCGCCATCGCGTCACGGCAAGGTCAGCCCTATCGCATTACGCGGCGCGGGCTGGAGCTGGTCCGCGCCCAGCTCGATAATCGCTAGGCAAGGGTCAGGCGGGGCGGGCTCAGGCCCGCTCCGCTGCGCCATAGGCGATCAGGCGCTCGAGCACGTCGCGGGCCTTGGCCTCGCCTAGCGCGCTGAAATCGGTAAGGGCGATGGTCTCGCCCTTGAGCAACCGTTCGAGCCCCGCCTCGGCCGGCGCGTCAAAGGTGAGCGCGCCCCCCGGCGCCACGAGCGCCACATGATCCCCGTCATCAACGAGCTCAAGCGCGATCAGCGGTCGACGTTTCAACCGGGTCTGCGGCGTGATCGGACCAAAGGTCAGCGCGCCGCGCGTGTCTGCGGGCCGCGAGCTGATGGCGGTATCAGTAAAGAGCCCCAGCACGGCGTCGATGTCGGCGTTCCGGCCGACCGCTTCCAGGGCTTCGGCGAAGGTTTTTGCGAACACGCCGGAGCTCACGGCGCCGCGGGCGAAGCCGGGCGGCAGGGCGCGGCGCAGTTCCGGCGTGCGCAAGGCCGCTTCGGACACCGCTTCGAGCAGGAAATCCGCCCAGGTCTTCGCCAGCAAACCGGTCGTGATATGCAGCGAGGCCTCATCCGCGCCCTCATTGACCGCGTCATGCATCAGCCCGCGCGGCACATACAGAACGTCGCCCGGATTGAGCACCAACTCGTCGCGCGGCTCGGTCTGCGCGAACCGGCCTGGCGTGAAGCGTTCGCCGCGATAAGGCGTGCCCACGGGCGCATCATAGAGCCGCCAGCGCTTGGACCCTTCCACCTGCATGACCAGGACATCGTGATTGTCGTAATGGGTCTGGAAGCCCTGCGCGTTCGGCGGGGTGAGATAGATATTGGTCTGGACCGGGCAGGAAAACTCGGCTTCGAGTTCGCGGCACAGATCCGCCAAGGGCCGATGGCGCGCCTGCAGCTGGGGCAGGATCAACGTCGCGCCCTGCTGGTAAAGCCGGACGACCTCGCCGCGATCCACCAGCCCGTCCTCACGCAGCCAGGCAGTGTCCGGCAGGCGCGGTTCGGCGCGCGCCATGGACAGATCCCCGTCCCGCAGCAGGTCCTCGGCCAGGATTCGATCAATCGAATCAAGGCTGATCAGGGCCTTGAACCGGTCCCGGTCCGGGCAGGGCGCATGCAAATGGGTCTGTTCAAAGACCGTGTCGAAGAACGCGTCGGCCTTGAGCGGCGCGATCAGCTGAACCAGCGCGCCGGACATGGAAGCAGGCATCTGAGTCATCCGGCCTAGCAGCGCCGACCATGGTTGGCCGGGTCCGCATAGGGCCCGGAATCAGAATCCGTGCATTGACGTCCGCCGCCCTGGTAACCACGACGCCCCTGGCCTGCAGGATCGGCGTATGGACCCTGATCATTATCAGTATAGCCGCTTTGATATCCGCCGCCCCGGCCCTGACCGGGCGGGTCGGCATAGGGGCCCTGATCATTGTCCGTATAGCCGCCCGTCTGACCGCCCCGACGCCCCTGCCCGGGAGGATCGGCGTAAGGGCCCTGGTCATTGTCGGTATAGCCATTCTGATATCCACCGCCGCGCCCTTGTCCGGGCGGGTCAGCATAGGGCCCTTGGTCGTTATCAGTATAGCCGGTCTGGCCCTGGCACCGCCTGCCCTGATTGGCGGGATCGGCATAAGGGCCCTGATCGGCATCCGTGCAATTGCGCCCGCCGCCATAGGCGCCACCGCGTCCATAACCGATCGCGTCGGCGTATGGCCCCTGATCCTGATCGGTCAGGCCGGTATAGCCCGCGCCGGTTGTGGTGCAGCCCGTCAGGCCCGCCGCGCCGATGGCTGTGGCGCCGCCCGCGACCTGGGTCAGGAAGGATCGCCGTGAGAGCGTCCGTTTCTTGCTCATGTCCGTCTCCCCCAAAGACAATGACCTTACACCGATTATGGAATGGGAGAAGCTGAATACGGGCTGAACAGCCCTGCGTGCAGAGTTTGGTCGCGTTTTGTTCCGAGTGCTCTATGCTGACGCGCCATGAGCAGTGCGATTCGCATATTGGGCATCGATCCGGGGTTGAACGCCACGGGTTGGGGGGTGATCGACCAGACCGGCTCGCGCCTGTCGCTGGTCGAGTACGGGGTCATCAAGGCGCCGTCCAAGGCGCCCATGGCCGAGCGTCTGACCGTGATCTACAACGCCATTGAAGAGCTGGTGGTCGCCCACAAACCCCATGAAGCGGCGGTCGAGGACCAGTTCGTGCACGCCAGCGCGGTCAGCGCGCTCAAGCTGGGGCAGGCGCGCGCGGCCGCGATGCTGGCGCCGGCGCGTGCCGGCCTGATCGTGGGCGAGTACGCGCCCAAGCTCGTGAAGAAAGCTGTCGTGGGCACCGGCTCGGCGGAAAAGGCGCAGGTTGCGGCGATGATCGCCATCCTGCTGCCCGGTTCAAAAGCGGATGCAGACGCGGCGGACGCGCTCGCAGTGGCGGTCTGCCATGCACACCATCGGACGAATGCGAAAGGAATGGCCTCGTGATCGGAAAGCTCAAGGGCCTCGTTGACAGCGTGGGTGAGGAAGAAGCCGTCATTGACGTCAATGGCGTCGGCTATCTGGTCAGCGCCGGATCGCGCACGCTCGGGCGCCTCGAACCGGGCAAGCCGGTGGCGCTTCATATCGAGACCCATGTGCGCGAGGACCAGTTCAAGCTGTTCGCTTTTCTCAGCGATTCCGAGCGCGCCTGGTTCGTGCGCCTGCAATCGGTGCAGGGGGTCGGCGCCAAGCACGCGCTGGCCATGCTCGACACGATCGAGGTGGGCGAGATCGAAAGCTCGGCCATTCTGGGCGACGCCTCGACCTTCGAGCGCGCCAAGGGCGTGGGCAAGAAGCTCGCCCAACGCATCGCCACCGAGCTCAAGGACAAGGCGCCGCCGCTCGGCCGCACGCTGGGCGCGGGCGTGTCCGGTCTGGCCGCTGCTCTGGCGCCGGCGGGCGCGGATGC
>NZ_JASHIU010000014.1 GCF_030733545.1 Oceanicaulis sp. MMSF_3324 | reverse complement strand
TGGGGCGGGCGTGCGTCGCCATCCGCCATTTCATTCCGGCCCGTTTGCGGGTCGATATGCTGGGTCTGGATGTTCTTGGGCGCTTGCGGCGCTTCGGGGGCCGGGGCGCTCTGGGACATGCGCAGCGCGAACAGCACGCGCGTGGTCTCGTAGCGCAGCTCATTGAGCAGGTGCTCGAACAGGGCGAAGGCCTCGGTCTTGAACTCGTTGAGCGGATCGCGCTGGGCGTAGCCGCGCAGACCCACGGACGAGCGCAGCGCGTCCAGATTCTGCAGATGGTCGCGCCAGTTCTGGTCGATCGTCTGCAACAGGATCTGCTTCTCGATCCGCCGCATCAGATCGGGCCCGATATTGGCGGCTTTCTCGGCATAGGTTTCGTTGACCACCTTCATCAGGCGCTCACGCATTTCCTCGTCCGCAATGCCTTCCTCGGCCGCCCAGTCCTTGATCGGCAGTTCGAGGCTGAAATACTTCAGGACGTCCTCGTTCAGCCCGTCCGTGTTCCACTGGTCGGGATAGGCGCGCGGCGGGATGTGCTGGGTGACAAGGTCCTCGACCGTGGTCTCGCGCATGTCGGTGACGACGTCGGACACGTCCTTGGCGGTCATGAACTCGATGCGCTGCTCGAAGATGGCCTTGCGCTGGTCATTCATCACATCATCGTATTTGAGGATGTTCTTGCGAATGTCGTAGTTGCGCTGTTCGACCTTCTTCTGGCTGGTCTCCACCGCCTTGGTCATCCAGGGGTGCTGGATGGCTTCGCCCGGCTTCAGGCCGAGGGTCCGCATGATGCTGTCCAGGCGTTCGGGCGCAAAGATGCGCAGCAGGTCATCTTCCACAGACAGATAGAAAGCGGACCGGCCCGGGTCGCCCTGACGGCCCGAACGGCCGCGCAGCTGGTTGTCGATGCGGCGGCTTTCATGGCGCTCGGTGCCGATCACGAACAGGCCGCCTGCTTCGAGCGCCTGCTGCTTCTTGTCCGCCACATCGGCTTCAAACTGCTCGCGCTTGGCTTTCAGCGCGTCATCATCAGGTTCGCGGCCTGCGGCTTTCTCCGCCTCGACCCATTCCTGCAGATTGTAATCCACATTGCCGCCGAGCTGGATGTCGGTGCCGCGACCGGCCATGTTGGTGGCGATGGTCACCGCGCCCGGCGCGCCGGCCTGGGCGATGATGCCCGCTTCCTGCTCGTGATAGCGCGCATTCAGCACCTGGTGCGGGATCTTCTTTTTCTTCAGGAAGTCCGACAGGCGCTCGGATTTCTCAATGGAGACCGTGCCCACCAGAACCGGCTGGTTCTTGGCGTGCGCGTCCACAATGGCTTGCAGGATGGCGTCGAACTTTTCCTGCTCGGTGCGATAAAGCTCGTCTTCCTCGTCGATCCGCTGAACCGGACGGTTGGTCGGGATCTCCACCACGCCGAGCGAGTAGATGTCGTGGAACTCGTCCGCTTCGGTCGCTGCGGTGCCGGTCATGCCGCCGAGCTTCTTGTACAGGCGGAAATAGTTCTGGAAGGTGATCGAGGCCAGCGTCTGGTTCTCGGGCTGGATCTCGACGGTTTCCTTGGCCTCGATGGCCTGGTGCAGGCCATCGGAGAGACGACGGCCCGGCATCATGCGGCCGGTGAACTCGTCGATCAGCACCACCTTGCCTTCACGCACGATGTAGTCCTTGTCACGCACGAACAGCTTGTGCGCTTTCAGGCCCTGATTGACGTGGTGAACGACGGAGATGTTCTCGATGTCGTACAGATCCGCATCGCCATCGAGCAGGTCGCGCTCCTTGAGGAGCTGTTCGATATGCTCGTTGCCTTCTTCGGTGAAGGTGCAGGACTTGGACTTCTCGTCGATGGTGAAGTCCTCATCGTCGAGCAGCGGGATGATCTGGTCGATGGTCTTATAAAAATCGGTGCGATCTTCGGTCTGGCCGGAGATGATCAGCGGGGTCCGAGCTTCGTCCACCAGGATGGAGTCCACCTCGTCGACGATCGCGAAGTGGTGCTCGGCCTTCTCCAGCGGACGTCCGCCGAACTGGACCATGTCGTTGAGCGCGTACTTCATGTTGTCGCGCAGATAGTCAAAGCCCAGCTCGTTATTGGTGCCGTAGGTGATGTCGCAGCCATAGGCTGTCCGGCGCTCGGGATCGCTCATGCCGTGGATGATGACGCCCGTGGTCATGCCCAGCTTGGCGAAGACGCGGCCCATCCACTCGGAGTCCCGCTGGGCGAGGTAATCGTTCACCGTGACGATGTGCACGCCCTTGCCCGGCAGGGCGTTGAGGTAGGCGGCCAGGGTGGAGACGAGCGTCTTGCCTTCACCGGTGCGCATTTCGGCGATATTGCCCTTGTGCAGCACGATGCCGCCCATCAGCTGCACGTCGTAATGGCGCTGCCCCAGAGCACGCTTGGCGGCTTCGCGGACAGCGGCGAAGGCTTCGGGCAGCAATTTGTCGAGACTTTCGCCATTCTCATGGCGTTCGCGGAACTCGACGGTCTTTTGCGCCAGCGCTGCGTCATCAAGCTCGACAAAGTCTGGCTCCAGCGCATTGATCCGGTCCACGATGGGACGCATGCGCTTGACCTCGCGGTCATTGGAGGAGCCGAAAAGCTTGCGGGCGATGTTGAGCATGACGTATCTGCCTTGACGGGCGAACAATGAATTAAAAGCGGCGTGAACGCGTTCGGCGGAGCCGGGTCGCAATTCTCACGTCGTAGAAGGTCACTGGTGACTTAAGGAGGCCCTGATTGACTGTCAATCAAGCCCGCCGTCTGCTTGTAGCAGCTGCGATGATCACGACTGCGTTTGCAGGGGGGTGCAGCCCTCAAGATACTGGAGACTCACAGCTTGGCGAAGCGGGCTCGACACCGTCCGGACTGCGCTTCGTGGCCGACAGGGATGTCAGTCAGTCCCAGATCGCCGCGCGGGTGGGCGGCACGGTCATCACCGTGGAGGATGTGCAGCGTGAAGCGGTCAGTCTCGGGCTGACTGAGACGCCCCAGGCGCTGTTGCCGACCGACCCGGTCTTTCGCGACACCCTGTCCGATCTCATCGACCAGCGCCTTCTGGCTCTCGAAGCTGTCGCGCGCAATGTGCAGGACGAGGAGGAAGCCCGGCTTCGCCTGGCCGCGGCGGAAGAGCGCATTCTCGGCAATATCCTCGTTGAGAACGCCATCGCCTCGGCGGTGACCGAAGACTCCGTTGAACAGGTGTATGAGGAACAGGCGCGACTGGCGCCGCGCACCGAAGAGATTCGGGCCCGCCATATTCTCGTCGAGACCCGCGAAGAAGCGGATGAAGTCGCGCGCCTTCTGGCGGAGGGGAGCGATTTCGGGCAATTGGCCGCTCAGGTCAGCCGCGATCTCGCCACCCGTTTCAGCGGCGGGGATCTGGGCTATTTCACCCGAACCGGCATCCTGCCGGGTTTTGCGCAGGTGGCGTTCTCCACCGATGAAGGCGCAGTGAGCGCGCCTTTCGAAACGGAATATGGCTGGCATGTGCTCGAAGTGATCGACCGGCGTCTGCAGCCGCGGGAGAGCCTGGAGGAGGTGCGCCCCAATATTGTGCGTTTCCTGACGCTGCAGGGCATTGATGATCTTCTGGAAGTGTTGCGCGAACGCTATCCCGTGACCCGCGTCGCGGGCCGCGCGCCGAGCGCCCTGCGGACGACCGAGCCCAGCGCGGTCACGCCCGACGATATCGATACGCCTGAAGAGGCGCCGGGCCAGGATGCGCCCTAGGCCTTAATGGCCCATATACCCTGTCTCAAAAGACCGCTTTAACCAGAATGGCCTAGTGATATGAGTTCGAAACTGTTGCTTGTGGTGGCGTGTGCGCTGGTCGATCCGGACGGGCGCGTGCTGCTGGCCCGGCGTCCTGAAGGCAAACAGCATGCAGGGCTCTGGGAGTTTCCAGGCGGCAAGGTTGAACCGGGCGAAAGCCCTGAGCAGGCTCTGGTGCGCGAACTGCGCGAGGAGCTGGGGATTGAACCATGCGAGCAATGCCTGCAGCCCTTCGCCTTTGCGTCGGAAAAGCTCGAAACGGGCGGGCATCTTCTGATGCCGCTGTTCGTGTGTCGGCGCTGGGACGGGTTCATCAATCCCACCGAGGGGCAGACGATCGCCTGGACGCGTCCCGATCAGTTCCGCGACTACCCCATGCCGCCCGCCGACAAACCGCTGGCGGCCGAGTTGCGCGACAGGCTGGTCGGTGCGCGCGTCGGCTGATTGCGGATGAAAGCGGAGCCACCGCCATTGAGTATGGCTTGTTGGTGGGCTTGCTGGGGGTGGTCGTGATCACCGCCGTCTCGCTGCTGGGCAACCAGCTCTGGGCGCTGCTGCAAAGCGTCAGCACCACCATCAGCACCGCGTCCGGCGGCGGGGGCGGCTAGCCCGCCTTGTCGCCGGTCTTGTGTTCGGTCACCCCCAGCGCGTCAGCCAGGCTGGCCTGCGCCGAGCCGGGCCGTTTGGGCTTGGGCTGATCCGGGTGCGGGGCCCAACCGGCGAAATGGATGATCTCGAAGGTGGCCGGAACTTTCCCGTCCTCTTCCGCAAAGGCTTCGGAATAGGCCTGAGCGGTTTTCACGAACAGGCTCTTGGTGCCTGGTGTCCGTGGCCGCTCGTACAGCGCATTGGTTTCCCCCATGGCGCGCAGATCGCGCATCAGGACGAAGGAATTGCCATAGCGGGCCTTGACGCGATCCACGTCTGACACCGGCAGGGTAAAGCCCGCCCGGCTTAGAAGGCCCGCCATATCCACGGTGTCGGCGAATGGGGAGACGCGCCGGGGCGCAGGGTCTTCGTCTGTGACTTTCTGAAAGCTTTGCCGCAATTCGGTCAGCGTGGCGCCGCCCAGTTGCGCGCCTGCAAAGAAGCCGTCCGGCTTCAGCGTATGATTGATCTGGATAAGCGCGCCGACAATGTCGTTGGTCCAGTGAAGATTGAGGCAGCTGATTACCAGGTCGACGCTCTGGGGGGCGATGGGCAAGCGTTCTTCATCCAGACAGACGGCAGTGTGCGTGCTCAGCCCCGCCATGGCGGGCGACAGATCCGTTTCGATCAGATGGGTGATTTTCTCACGGGCTTTGGGGCGGTCTTCCAATGCGCGCCCGATTGCGCCGCCGCCGCCCAGTACCAGACAGGTCTCGAAATCCCGCGTGACGCTTTCCACCCGATCGAGAAGATCATCGGCAGCGCGTGCGTGCAGAAAGTCGTAGGATGGAAATTCAGACGCGGCGCGGTCCCGGCGATAGGCCAGCAATCGCCGGTCAAAGAGGGCGGGCGGTCCGCCTTCAGGCTGAGGGGCGGGTTTGGATGAAATCAGCGTCACCGGGCTCATGGCCCAGATATGGACCCGATCCGCTGTCAGGCAAAGCCCGGGCGCTGTGGCGCGTGTGCGCGAACCTGGTCTGGCCGCCCTTGTGCCCCGTGACCGGTGAGCCGGTGTCAGCCCCCGGCGAGCTGTCGCCTCAGGCCTGGTCTGAAGTCCGATTTCTGGATGCGCCTTGGTGCGCCAGCTGCGGCAGGCCGTTCGACTACCCCATCGGCAAGGGCGCGCTTTGCGGGGCGTGCGCGGCGCACCCCGATCCGCCCTGCTCGATGACGCGCGCCGCCTTTGTGTATGATGAGGCCAGTCGCAAACTCGTCCTGATGCTCAAGCATGCCGGGCGTACAGACGGGTTGAGTGTGTTCGGACGATGGATGGCCCGCGCTGGGGCAGAGGCGCTCGCGGGGGCGGACGCCCTCATCCCCATTCCGCTGCACCCGCATCGCCTGCGCAAGCGCCGCTTCAACCAGTCCTTCTTGCTGGCGCGCGCTCTGTCACGGAATACGGGGCTGCCGGTCGCGCCGCACATCCTTGAGCGGACGCGCGCCACGCCCAGCCAGGGCGGGCTCAGCGCCAAGGCCCGCCAGCGCAATGTGGCGGGCGCCTTCCATGTGCGGGAAAAGCAGAAACCTTTCCTGGCCGGGCGACGTTTTGTCCTTGTGGACGACGTCCATACGACCGGCGCAACCTTGCAGGCGTGCGCAAGGGTTCTTAAACGCGGCGGCGCCGAAGATGTGACCGCGATCACGCTGGCGCGCGTTGTTAAAGCCGTGGACCCGCTTAAATAAGGGGCGAATGCGGATGAACCGCTCCCCCCGACCGACAGACAAGGAGGGCCTTATGGCCGCCGTTACGATTTATACCCGTCCCATGTGTCCGTATTGCGTGCGCGCCGTCTCGCTTCTGAAGAAGAAAGGCGTGGCGTTTGACGAGATTGATGCCGGTTTCGATGTGAAGAAGAAAAAGGAAATGGTGGATCGCGCCAACGGCGCCCGCACTTTCCCGCAAATCTTCATTGGCGATACCCATGTGGGTGGTTGCGATGAAATGATGGCGATGGAAAATGCGGGTAATCTCGATGATCTGCTGCGGACCGAAGGAGCGCTATGAGCGCCGTTAAACTCGCCCTGATCCAGATGCGTTCCGGTGTCGACCCGGAGCGCAATCTGGATGACGCCGAAGCCCTGATCCGCGAGGCGGCGGCTGCCGGCGCGAATTTCGTGCTCACGCCTGAGACCACGACGCTGGTCCAGAAAGACGCCGAGCGCCTGTTCGAACACATCCACACCCCCGAGGTGGAGCCCGCCATTGTGCGGTTCGCGGACCTCGCGGACTCGCTGGGGATCGACATCCTGATCGGCTCCATGGCGCTCAGGGGCGGCGCGCCGGTCGATGGCCGTGAGCGCGCGGTCAATCGGGCGCATCTGTTCGGCCCGGATGGGGCGCTCAAGGCCACCTATGACAAGATCCACATGTTTGATGTGGCGCTGGGTGGCGGCGAGACCTATTCGGAATCCACCAATTATGCGGCCGGCGATCGCGCCGTTCTGACCGAAGCGGCGGGCGGCCGACTGGGCCTGACGATCTGTTATGATGTGCGCTTTGCTGCGCTCTATCGCCGTCTGGCCAAGGCCGGCGCCCAGATGATCGCAGTGCCGAGCGCCTTTACGCGGCCCACCGGGCGCGCCCATTGGGAAACCCTTCTGCGAGCGCGGGCGATCGAGACCGGCAGCTTCATCCTCGCCCCCGCCCAGGGCGGCAAGCATGAAGATGGCCGCAAGACCTGGGGGCGCTCCATGGTGATCGGTCCCTGGGGCGAAATCATCGCCGCCTTTGATCATGACGAGCCGGGCGTGCTTCATGCCGAGATCGATCTGGATGAAGTCGAGGCCGCGCGTAGCCGTATTCCGTCGCTGAGCAATGACCGGGAGTTCACGGGGCCATGATCCGCTATGCGCTGTATTGCGCGGACGGGCATGAGTTTGAGGCCTGGTTCCGCAATTCAGAGGATTTTGACGTCCAGAAAGAGCGCGGCCTTGTGGAATGTCCCAGCTGCGGCTCGTTCGAAGTGTCAAAGCAACTGATGGCGCCCTCGGTGCGCACGTCGCGCAAGACGGACACGACCGCCAGCGGCGCACCTGATTTCGAAACCCTGGCGCGCCAGGTCCAGGCGCATATCCGGTCCAATTTCGACTATGTGGGCGAGAATTTCGCCAATGAAGCGCGCGCCATTCACAAGGGCGAGGCGGCCGAGCGCTTGATCTACGGCGAAACCACTTCAGAAGAGCGTGAACAGCTCAGCGAGGAGGGCGTGCCCTGTGCGCCCCTGCCTGAACCGTTTACGCCCACGCCGCCCAAGAAGGCGAACTGAGCCTTTACAGGAAGAGATGGCCGGCGAGCCCGAGGGTGAATCCCAGAACCGCGCCGAGCGGCGGCGCCCAGCTCTTGTCCAGTTTCACGTCCGGCGCGACATCCTGGAAGGTCAGGAACAGTACGCCCCCGGCGGCGAACACCATCAGCGCTCCCAGCACCATCTGGTTGGGGGCGAAGACCATGACGCCCAGCCCCGCGGCGATCGGCCCCAGAAACGGCATGAGCGCGAAGGGCAGATAGGTGCGTCCGGTGCTTTCATCGCTATTGGCGGCGCGTTCGCGAAAGGCGTTGAAGGCCTCGGGGAAGTTCTGCAGTCCGATCAGCAGGGCCAGCAAGAGCCCGGCTTCTGCGCCGGTCGCCAGCATCGCGCCCAGCGCAATGGCTTCGGGCAGATAATCCACCAGCATGGCCATGAGCTGACCCATGGATTTGCCGCTCCGGCCAAGCGTGCGGTCGATGAAGAAAAAGCTCACCCCGCCTGCAATGAAAGCGGTCAAAGCCATCCAGCCGGGCATGCGCTCGACGCCTTCAGGGACCAGCACCAGCGCCACCGCCGCGATCAGGACGCCGCCGCCAAAGGCGATGACCCCATGGCGCAGCTCGCCTGACATCCAGTTGGGATGCACCTTGTCCCACAGCGCCAGGGCCGCGCCCAGGGGAATGGTGGCGCCCGCGAGCAGGGCGAAGATGACGGCCTGGAGCAGCGGATCAGACATCGTGGCGGCGCCGTCAGGCCGGTTTCACCGATCCCATCAGATAGTTCACGCCTGAGTCTGACGAGATGAAGAACATGTCCTTGAACGGGTTATAGCTCACGCCCACAGGCTCCATCACGTCCAGGCCTTCCGATTTCAGCGCGGCTCGGGCTTCGACCGGCTTGACCAGCTTGTCGAACCGGTGCGTGCCGCGCGGCAGCCAGCCCAGCACGTATTCGGCGCCGAAGATGGCGGTGGCGAAGGCGCGGGGGGTGCGGTTGATGGTGCCCACGATCATCATGCCGCCGGGCTTCACCATGCGCGCGCAATCACGCAGGAACTGGTCGGGATTGGCCACGTGTTCGACCACTTCGAGATTGAGCACGACGTCGAACTGGTCGGGTCCGCCCTCTTCAAGCAGCTGTTCCGCCGTGCCGTGGCGGTAATCGATGCTGAGGCCGTTTTCCTCGGCATGAACCAGCGCGGTCTTGATATTGGCCTCGGCGGCGTCAACGCCTGTCACTGAAGCGCCCAGACGCGCCATGGGTTCGGACACCAGCCCGCCGCCGCAACCGATATCGAGCACTTTGAGGCCCTTGAGCGGCTCGGCGCCCTCGGTCTTGAAATGACGGCTCAGCAGGTCGCGGATATAGGTCAGGCGCGCCGGGTTGAACTTGTGCAAGGGCGCGAATTTCGACTTGGGATCCCACCATTCCCCGGCGATGCGGGAGAATTTCTCCACCTCTTCAGGATCGATCGAAGGCGTGGACAGGGTCGTCGGGGCTTCGGCCTGGGCCATGGCGGGCTCCTTACACAGCGCGGCGGGCAAACAGCGATGGGCATTTGCACTGGTATCGCCGGTTTTGTACCAATCGCGCCGCAATATGGTCCCATCTCCCGCGATTATCGACCCTGTTGCGCCGTTTGCCGCATCTGTACTGCTGATTATCCCGTGTCTGGAGGACGCTTATGACCGCGCCACGCCTTGTGCTGAAATTTGGCGGCACCTCCATGGCGAACCCTGAGCGGATCGCTCATTCCGCGTCCATCGTCGCGGCCGAGGCGCGCGCCGGCAAACAGGTCGCGGTCGTCGTATCCGCCATGGCGGGGGAAACCGATCGCCTGCTGGGCGCGGCTGAAGCGCTGGGCGGCGGCCTGGGTGAGGTGGAGACCGACACGGTGCTGGCGGCGGGCGAACAGGCCAGCGCTGCGCTGATGGCGCTGGCGCTCAAGCGCGAAGGGTTCCGTTCTGAAGCGGTCATGGGCTGGAGCCTGCCCATTCTGGTCGAAGGCCCGCCCGGCAGCGCCAAGATCACCGACATCCATGGCGCCCCGCTGGACGCCATGATGAGCGATGGCGTCATCCCTGTGGTCGCCGGCTATCAGGGGCTGAACGCCGAGGGGCGTCTGGGCACGCTGGGGCGCGGCGGCACCGATCTGAGCGCCGCTGCGGTCGCAGCGGCCGTGGGCGCGGAGTGTGATATCTACACAGATGTGGACGGGGTGTTCACCACCGATCCGCGGATTGCGCCGGAAGCAGTGCGGGTCGAGCGGATCAGCCATGACGCCATGCTGGAGCTGGCGGCCATGGGCGCCAAGGTGCTTCAGACCCGCTCTGTGGAATACGCCAAGGCCAAGGGCGTCACGCTGCGTGTGAAATCGAGCTTCCTGCCGGCGGGACAAAGCGCCGGAACCGAAGTCACGCCCGAGGCCGAGATCGCCGAAAAGCGCATCGTCTCCGGCGTCGCCTATGCGCGCGACCAGGCGCGCCTGTCCATCCATGGCGGCGAGGGACCCCAGGCCGCCGAGCTTCTGTTCGCCGCCTTGGGCGAAGCGGATGTGGATGTGGACATGATCGTGCAGGCCCGCGCACGTTCGGGCGGCTCGGTTGTGGAATGCTCGGTGGCGGGGCGGGACCTGCCGCGAGCTTTGGCCGCAGCTGAAAGCGCGGCGCGTCCCAACGGGCTTGAAGTGCGCTCGGAAACCGGGCTCGCCAAGGTCTCGGTCGTCGGCACGGGATTGCGCGGTCGGGCGGATGTGGCCCGCACGCTTTATGGCGTTCTGGCGCGAGAGGGGATCGCCGTGCGGATGACGGCCACCAGCGAGATCAAGATCTCGGCCCTTGTGGATGCCGACCTTCTCGAACACGCTGTGCGTGCGTTGCACACGGCCTACAGGTTGGGTGCGGCGCCGTCCAAGACTTGACGAACCCCGCTTAAACAATGCCTCTATCGGCTCAATGCCGGACTCGACCGGGCGCGTCCCGTTGTGTGACGGCCCCAGACAGGATGCCTGACAGATCGCCATGACGCCGAAAAGCCTGTCCACCGCGCGCGGCCCTCGCCGCCTGCTAAGCCGTATCCGTGACCTTATGGCGGCCCAGGAAGATGCGCAAAAGCGCCTCGACCGGCTGACGGACATCATAGCGGAAGAAACCGGCTCGGATGTGTGCTCGATCTATCTGGTGCGCCCGTCGGGCGCACTGGAATTGTCGGCGACCCATGGTCTGGATGCGTCCGCCGTGCACCGTGTGCGGCTGCACGCCGGCGAAGGACTGGTCGGCGAAGTGGCGCGTCGGGCCCGTCCCTTCGCGGTGGAAGACGCGCCGTCCCATCCCAGCTTTTCCTACAAGCCCGAAACCGGCGAAGAGCCGTTCAAGAGCTTTGTGGGCGTGCCCATTCTGCGAGGCGGTCGTCTCGTGGGCGTGTTGACCGCGCAGACCGGCGCTGTGCGTCCGACCACCGAAGAAGAGATCGAAACGCTTCAGACCGTGGCCATGCTGCTGGCGGAGATCGTCACCTCCGGCGAGCTGGTGCAGGCGGAAGGCTTTGCCGAGCTTGAAGTGCGTCTGTCCAAGCCTGAACGGTTCCAGGGTTTGGCCCTGTCGTCGGGCGTGGTGCGCGGCGTGGCGGTGAAACATGAGCCCCACGTGCTGTCGACCCGGCTCGTGGCCGATGACGCGGCAGCCGAAGAAGCGCGTCTGAACGAGGCGGTCACGCGTCTGCGCCGGTCTGTGGATCAGCTGCTGGATTCCGGTCGCGTGCCCATTGGCACGCCGTCACGCGAAGTTCTTGAGACGTATCGCATGTTCGCCCATGACCGCGGCTGGCTGAACCAGCTGGGCGAGGCGATCCGGGCCGGCCTGACGGCGGAAGCGGCTGTCGAGCGAGTGCGAAACGAACACCGCGCGCGCCTGATGAAAGCGCGCGATGCGCATTTCCAGGAACGTCTCCATGACCTGGAAGACCTGGCCAACCGGCTTCTGCGTCACCTCGCGCGCACTGAAGAACATGACGAAGACAGCCTGCCGGAGCATGCGGTCATTGTGGCGCGTTCCGTGGGGCCGGCCGAACTGCTCGAATTTGACCGCTCGCGCCTGGCGGGCATCGCCGTCGAGGAGGGCTCGGTGACCGGCCATGCGGCCATTGTCGCCAAGGCTCTGGGCATCCCCATGGTGGGGCGTCTGGAAGGCGCGCTCGACCGGGTCGAGGAGGGCGATAGCGTCATTCTGGATGGCGAGTTCGGCCTCCTGCACGTGCGTCCCAACGAAGAAGTGCGCACCGCATATGACGAGCGCATCGAAGCGCTGAAAGAACGCCAGCGGACCTTCGCGCACTTGCGCGACGCCCCCGCCAGCACAGCGGACGGCCAGGAATTGAGCCTGGGCATGAATGCCGGCCTTCTGGTGGAGATGAACCGGCTCGAGGATACGGGCGCGGCGGGCGTGGGCCTGTTCCGCACCGAGTTCCAGTTCATGGTGGCCGATACGCTGCCGCGATTGAGCGCCCAGATCGAATTGTACAAGGCCGTCTATGACGCGGCTCGTGACAAGCCCGTGGTGTTCCGCACCCTGGACCTGGGCGGCGACAAGGTGACCCCCTTCATCCCGTCCATGCGTGAGCCGAACCCGGCCCTGGGCTGGCGGGCGCTTCGCATGGGACTCGATCGTCCCGCCCTGACCCGTTACCAGCTGCGCGCCCTGGTTCGGGCCTCGGGCGGCCGGACGCTCAATGTCCTGTTCCCGATGATCTCGGTCGCTGAAGAGCTTGCTGCAGCACGCGATGTGCTGGAGCGCGAACTGGATATGGCGCGCCGTCATGGCCACGACGCGCCGGATGAATTACGCGTCGGGCTGATGCTGGAAACGCCCGCGGTGGCGTTTGCGCCTGAGGCTTGTCTGGAGCTGGCGGATTTCGTCTCGGTCGGCGCCAATGACCTGATGCAGTATTTCTTCGCGGCGGACCGGCAAAACCCACGTGTTTCAGACCGTTACGACCCGATCAGCGCACCTGCGTTACGCTTGTTTAAAGATGTCAGGCAAGCGTGTGAGAATGCCGGCAAGCCGGTGAATGTCTGCGGGGAGTTGGCGGGGCGCCCGTTCGAAGCCTGTGTGCTGGCGGCGCTGGGATATCGCAGCCTCTCGATGGCGGCGGGTTCGATCGGCCCGGTCAAGCAGGCGTTGGCGGGATGTGACCTCAGCCTTCTGACGCCCTGGCTGGAAGCCGAAATCCAGCAAGGCGCGAAAATCGGTCCGCCTTCCTTGCGTGACCGCATGCTCCGGGCTGGAAAAGAAATCGGATTGCCGCGAGAAGTTGTTGATAAAAACTAAAGCATTTGGTTGAATAACTACCAGTGAGGCTGGGGCGCCACACTAGAGGGGAGCGTCCCTTGTGACGCAGAAAATGGCGAACGCGAAGATGCGCGATTACGAACCGATGTCTGACGAGACAGGCTATGTCCCTGTCGACGCGGTGTTCAGCGCGCCGGCCCCGGCGCTGGAAGGCGTGAGCCTGGGCGAGCGCCTGCGCCTGAGCCGCACCCATGCCGGACTGACCCTCGATAGCGCTTCGGCACGCACTCGCATCAAACGTGATTACCTCGACGCTCTTGAGACGATGGACCCGCGCGGTCTGCCGTCCAAGGCCTATGCTGTCGGGTATCTGCGCACCTATGCCGCTTTCCTCGGCCTGGACGTTGCCGACTGCGTGCGTCAGTTCAAGGCGGAAGTCGATTGCGATGCGGGTCGCGGTGAGCCGACCGCGCCGCAGGAACGTCGCGAAATCAAGCTGCCCCGCGGTCTTGTCGGCGCCATCCTCATTCTGGGCGGCGTTGTGGTCGCGGCCGGCTGGTACGGCAATTACGTCACCCGCGCGGAAGCCTTCGCAGGCGCGGCCGCGCCCATGGATGCGCTCATGCGCGCCGAAGCCCCGCTTGTGGAGCTGGAGAGCTCCTCGGCGCCCAGCCGCGCCGCCATCTGGTCCGGACTGCCGGACGCCAATGCAGGCAATACGCTGATCCTGGAAGCTGGCGGTCGCGTCGATATCGAAGTGCGCGACGCGTCGGGACGCATCCTGGCCGCGCGTGAGCTTGAGCCGGGCGAGCTGTATCGCGCGCCGGATGAGCCGGGTTTGACCATTTCCACGAATGACGCCGGCGCGGTGCTTGTTCGCGCCGCCGGACGCCCGCTCGGCGCCCTGGGCGAGCCGGGTCAGGCGGTCGACAATGTGTCGGCGGCTGAATTCGTGCTGACCGCATTGCGCGAAACCGACGCGGGCTAGAACTGTGCTTTGAGCCCGCGCGCTCATGAGCAGGGCTCGCTTGGCGCGCCTGAAACGCTTATATCCTCTGCAAGACTGAAACCCTGCTTTCAAGCGAGGCGGCGACATGGCGGTTGAAGACCACACCAAAGTGCGGCCCTGGCGGATGATTGACCGTCGCCAAAGCCGTCAGATCCATGTGGGTAATGTGCCGGTTGGCGGCGACGCGCCGATCTCGGTGCAGTCCATGACCAACACGCCGACCGCGGACGCCAACGCGACGATCAACCAGATCCGCCAACTCGAAGAGGTGGGCGCGGACATTGTGCGGGTCTCCTGCCCCGACACAGACTCCACCGCCGCCTTCAAGACGATCGCGAAAGCCGCCAAGGTCCCGCTCGTCGCCGACATCCACTTTCACTACAAGCGCGGCATTGAAGCGGCCGAAGCCGGCGCGGCCTGCCTGCGGATCAATCCGGGCAATATCGGTTCGATGGACCGGGTGAAAGAAGTGGTCTCCGCCGCCCGTGATCATGGCTGCTCGATCCGGATCGGGGTCAATGCCGGGTCGCTGGAGCGCGAGCTGCTCGAAAAGTACGGTGAGCCCTGTCCGGAAGCCATGGTGGAAAGCGCGCTCAATCATGCGCGCATCCTCGAAGACCTCGATTTCCGCGAATACAAGATCTCGGTGAAGGCGTCCGACGTCTTCCTGACGGTAGCCGCCTATCAGGCGCTGGCTGAAGCCACCGATGCGCCGCTGCATCTCGGTGTGACCGAAGCGGGCGGCCTGCGCACGGGCGGCGTGAAAAGCTCGATCGGGATGGGCTCGCTGTTGTGGGCGGGGATCGGCGACACCATTCGCGTATCGCTCTCCGCCGACCCAGTGGAAGAGATCAAGGTCGGTTACGACATTCTCAAATCGCTGGGTTTGCGCACGCGCGGCGTGAACATCATCGCCTGTCCCAGCTGCGCGCGTCAGGGCTTTGACGTCATCAAGACCGTTGAAACGCTGGAAGAGCGGCTCGAGCATATTTCCGAGCCGATCTCGCTGTCCATCATTGGCTGCGTGGTGAACGGCCCGGGTGAAGCCGCCTATACCGATCTCGGCTTCACCGGCGGCGGCAAGGGCTCGGGCATGCTCTACTTCGCCGGCCAGGCCGATGAGAAGGTCTCCAACGAGACCATGATCGAGCGCATCGTCGAGGCGGTCGAGGACAAGGCCGAAAAGATGCGCGCCGAGCGTGAAGCGTCAGAAGCAGCGGCCCAATAGAGACCCAGTTTGCGCTTCCCTGCAGGCCCGGCTTGCGCTTAGCTTCCCCTGGAGCCGCCGTCAGAGCGGCCTGTCAGGGGAGTAGACCATGTTTCAATCGATGATGACGCCAGTGCTGATGCTGGTGTGCTGGACGCTGATCATGTGGCTGTGGATGTACGCCACACGCATTCCGGCCATGCAGAAAGCCGGGCTCAAGCCCGCCGAGCTCAAGGAAAGATCCCAGCTCGACGTGCTGCCGCGCTCGGTGCGCCAGGTGGCGGACAATTACAATCACCTGCACGAACAGCCCGTGGTGTTCTATGCGCTGGCCACCTACAGCCACCTGGTCGGCGTCGCCGATCCGCTCAATATCGGGCTCGCCTGGGCCTATGTCATCCTGCGCGTGGCGCACAGCATCTTCCAGGCGACAGTGAACTTCGTGCCCGTCCGCTTCGTGCTGTTCAGCCTGTCCAGCGTGGTGCTGATCGTGATGGCGGTGCGCAATCTGCTGGTTCTGATGGTCTAGTCCGGCAGCCGGGCGTTCTCGGGCGTCCGGCCGACCGCCTCGGCGAACAGGCGGGTGATTTCGGGCTCCACGCTCGAGAAGTCACCGAATTCCTCGGTCTCGGTGTTGATGTTCACCGCGACCGCCATGCCCAGTTCAGGATAGAGGATCAGCCAGCTCATCGCGCCGCGACTGACCCCGCCATGGTGGACGATGCGCACGGGCGCGTCCTCGCCAAAGCGGGTGGTGCTTTCAGGGTTGGTGCGCCAGCCAATGGCGTAGCCCTGCTCGTTCATTTCGCCCGAAGAGAGCGTCATGGGGGTCCAGAACCGCTCGCGCGTGGTTTCAGAGATATAGTCGTCATCCAGCCAGGCGCTGGCGACGCGCACCAGATCGACCGACCTGCTGTACAGGCCTCCGCTCGCCCATCGCTGGCTGACATTGACCTGTCCGCGATTGCGGTACTCACCGTTGTCGCGAATGAGATAGAACGTGGCGAGGCTGTCCGGCGCCGGGCCCAGGTCTGCCGGGATGGGCGTTTCCAGCCCCAGAGGACGGCGGACTTGCTCTTCCAGCAGGCGCGCATAGCTCTGGCCGGAGGCTTGTTCCGCAACAAAGGCGGCAAGGTTCACGTCAAACGAGTTGTAGTGGAAATCCTCGCCCGGCGCGTAAAGCAGGTCTGAGCCGTCCACCAGCCCGAGCCCCTCTTCGATGCTGTCATACTGGCGCGACATGCGCAGGGAGGCATAGACGCCGGCCCAGTCCGTATTCTCCTCATACCCGGGAAAACCGGCCGTATGGGACAGCAATTGATCAATCTCCATCGGGCCCCAGTTGGGATTGGGCGGGGTGGCGACGTGAGCGTCGACCGTGTCATCAAGATCCAGAACGCCGGCCTCTGTCAGTCGGGCGATGACGGTGGCGGTTATGGCTTTGGACGTGGAGCCGATGCGGAACACGGTGTCGGGGGTCGCTGGCGTGTTGGTGTCCAGGTCGGCCCAGCCGACGCCGGCGGCCCAGACCAGCTGGCCATCAACGGCGACGGCTGCGGTTGCCCCTGGCACGCCTTCTTCACGTCTCATAGCTGCAAGCAGGGCCAGAGCGGAATCGGAAATATCGGCGAAGCGCTCATCATAGACGTCCGCATGCTGTGGCGCGTCTTCGTCGGGCAGGTCGCGCCATCCCATCTGGGCGTTGATGATGACATATAGAGTGACGCCCAGAGCCAGGGCCGCCACTACCCCGATAAAGCCGCCCAGCAGCAACAAGATGTGTTTCAAGACTTTCATTGCGTCCCCCGCAGGCTTAGGCCGTCCATCAGGCTTGGATTCGTACGCGTCGTGTAATCAGCGTATTGAAATGATGAAATGATCGCGATCAGCTTAGAGCAAGGGGGCTCGTCATGATCAACGTTTACGGACTTCACAACTGCGACACCTGCAAGAAGGCAGTCAAAGCGCTTCAGGCCGACGGCCTCGCGCACAGCTTCGTCGATATTCGCGCCGAGGCCGATCTTGCAGACCGGGTTCCGGTCTGGCTAGACGCTGTCGGGGCGAAGGCGCTGGTCAATACGCGCTCGACCACCTGGCGCGGCCTGGATGAAACGCAACGCGCGCGGATGGATACTGACCCGGCGGCATTGCTCGTGGAGAACCCAACGCTCATCAAGCGCCCGGTCATCGAGCGCGATGACGCCGTCACCGTCGGTTGGTCGGACGAAGTGCGTACAGCGCTGCAAAGGTGAGCCGTTATGCGCAAATGGCCCTATCGAAGCAGGCTCTGACGCCCTAGATTGAAACCCATGAAAAAATCTATCTGTGTGTATTGCGGCTCCAATCCGGGCGCCGCAGCGGAATACGCCCGCGCAGCGAAAGCGGTGGGCGAGACACTGGCTCAAAACGATATCCGCCTGGTCTATGGCGGCGGTCAGGTCGGGCTGATGGGATTGGTGGCGGACGCCTGCATTGATGCGGGCGGTGACGTCTTCGGGGTGATCCCCGACTTTCTCCACCAGAAGGAAATCGCCCATCCTCGCGTGCAGGACATGCACATCGTTTCCTCCATGCACGAACGCAAGCTGATGATGGCGGAGGCGTCGGACGCCTTTATCGCCATGCCCGGCGGCATCGGTACGATGGAAGAGCTGTTCGAGGTCTGGACCTGGTCTCAGCTGGGCCGGCACAAAAAGCCGGTCGGCGTGCTCAATGTGAACGGGTATTACGACAAGTTGCTCGAATTCATCGATCACATGACCGCGGAGGATTTCCTTCTGGACAAGCACCGCGCTATGCTGGTGCGAGGCGAGACCATTGAAGAGCTGCTTGAGAAGTTCGAGGCCTTCGAGCATCCTGGCATGATTGCGACGCTGGAGGCGGGGCAGGTCTGAAACCGCCCACACACAGCCTCTCCCCCTTTCCAAAACGGCCGCTCGGGCGTAACTGATCGATCATGAGTATTCAGGACGCAAAGCTGGACCAGGTCATTGACCGGTTCGATCAGGTCGAGGCGCGTTTGAGCGCGGCCGCCGACCCGGACGAGATTGTTTCGCTTTCCAAGGAGCACGCCGAGCTCAAGCAGGTGGCCGAGAAGGCGCGTGAGCTCAAGACGGCGCGTGAGAGCTTCGCCGAGGCCGAAGCCATCATCGAGGACGGCTCGGACCGCGATATGGTCGAGCTGGCCGAGGAAGAGCGTCAGGACCTGAAAAAGCGGCTGCCCGGGCTCGAGCGTGAGCTTCAGCTTCTGCTCATCCCCAAGGACCGAGACGACGACGCGTCCATCATGCTCGAGATCCGAGCCGGGACGGGCGGGGATGAAGCGGCGCTCTTCGCAGGCGATCTGTTCCGCATGTACGAGCGCTACGCCTCCACCCATGGCTGGAAGGTCGAGGTGATCGAGGCGTCTGAGGCGGAAGTCGGCGGTTTCAAGGAAATCGTGGCGTCGGTGAACGGCAAGGGCGTGTTCGGCAAGATGAAGTTTGAATCCGGCGTGCACCGGGTTCAGCGCGTGCCCGTCACTGAATCCGGCGGGCGCATTCACACCTCTGCCGCCACGGTGGCGGTGCTGCCCGAGCCCGAGAATGTCGAGATCGACATCAAGGACGAGGATATTCGCGTGGACACGATGCGCGCCTCCGGCGCCGGCGGTCAGCACGTGAACAAGACCGAATCCGCCGTGCGCATGACGCACATCCCGACCGGCATCGTGGTGGTCAGCTCGGAGAAGTCCCAGCACCAGAACCGCGCCATCGCCATGCAGGTGCTCAAGACCCGCCTTTATGAAAAGGAACGTCGAGAGAAGGACGAGGCGCGCGCCGCTGAACGCAAGGGCCAGGTCGGCTCGGGCGATCGCTCAGAGCGCATCCGCACCTACAACTTCCCCCAGGGCCGGGTGTCCGATCACCGTATCAATCTGACCCTGTACAAGCTCGATGAAATTCTGGCGGGGGATGCGCTGGATGAAGTGATCAACGCGCTGTTGTCCGAGGACCAGGCCGCGAAACTGGCGGCGATGGAAGAAGCTTGAGTCCGGTTACGCGCTCTGAAAACGTCCGGCTTGCAACCGAGCGGCTGCGTAATGCCGGACTGGACGATGCGGCCGATGAAGCGCGTCGGCTCCTGCATGCCGCCAGCGATCTGTCGCCAGCGCGTCTTCTGACCGAGATGTCGGCGCTCATGCCGGCGCCCGAACAGACCCTATTCGAGCGCTATGTGACGCGTCGCGAGCAGCGCGAACCGCTGTCTCATATCCTGGGAACGCAGCCTTTCTGGACGCTGGATCTGAAGGTGACGCGTGATGTGCTGACCCCGCGCGCGGACACTGAAACCCTGATCGAAGCGGCCCTGAGCGCGTTCGACGATCGCGCCGCGCCTTTGAAAATTCTGGATATTGCGACGGGATCGGGCGCCATCATTCTGGCGCTGCTGAGCGAGTACGGGAATGCCCAAGGTCTGGCGACGGATATCAGCGACGCTGCGCTGGATGTGGCGCGTGAGAATGCCGAATTCACGGGTCTGGCGGAGCGCGTCCGGTTCCTGCATGCGAGCTGGGCGGACGGTGTGACAGGGCGGTTTGATCTGGTCGTTTCCAACCCGCCTTATATCGCAGCGTCCGTGGTCGATACGCTTGAACCTGAAGTGCGGGTGCATGAGCCGCGTCTGGCGCTTGAAGGGGGCGAAACCGGCTTTGAACCCTATCCGCATCTGATCGCAGAGGCGTCCCGCCTGCTGGCGCCGGGCGGACTGGCATTGTTTGAAATCGGCTATGACCAGGGTGAATGGGCGGTGGACGCGGCGCAGAAAGCGGGTGCGAAAACGGCTCGGATCATCAAGGATCTGGCCGGTCATGATCGCGTCTTGAGCGTGCAGTTTGCGGGATGATCGCTTTTGCGTGCAGAAAAGTGTTGGAATCTGCCTCAAGCTGCGTCTAGGGTGCGGCTAAGTCCAGCGGGTGATGCATGTCGGAGCAGGGGCTGTTCTGACGCGATTACCGGGCACCTCGCTGACCCATTGGCCCATACACTATCGAGTTCGACCGCAACCTCTTGATTGCGCTCGCGCCGATAGACGCGGATTTCGCGGCTCGTGTCGGCTATTACGGTATCAACAACCCGAAAAGAGATCAGGTTCTTGAACATGAAGCGTCAACGCGGACGAGGCCGGAAGGCCGGATCGCCCAGTAATCGCTCATATGAGAGTAACGGGCCGGACGTCAAAGTTCGGGGCGCGCCCTCTCATATCTATGACAAATACATGCAGCTCGCGCGCGACGCTTCGTCTTCGGGCGACCGGGTGATGGCTGAAAACTATTACCAGCACGCCGAGCACTATCTGCGCATCATGCAGGCGAACCAGCCCAAACGCGATGAGCGTGAGGACCAGAACAATTCTGGTGATGACTCTGACGCCTCTGATGACTCCAGCGACAATTCCGCTGAAGGCAATGGCGGCAATAACGACGCATCGCAATCGGATGAAGCGCCGCGTCCGCGCCGCCAGCGCGGACGTCGCCGGCGTGATGATCAGGGTAGCGAGGATCCGCTCCAGGTTGTCGAACCCGAGGGCGCTGAAGCCTCCGGATCCTCTGAAGACGGCAATGCCCAGCCCTCAGGCGACGAAAAGCCGAAAAAGCGCACGCGCACGCGTCGCAGCAAGGCGGATGTCGACGCTCAGAAAGCCCTGGATGCGGCGGATGGCGACTCCGAAAAAAAGGATAAGGGCGAAGCGGCCTGATCGGCGACTTCGCGTCTGAAACAGAAAAAGGCTGGAGCAGTGCTCCAGCCTTTTTTGTGTTCTGAGGGGGGCTTAGCCGCCGCGGCCCAGTCGGCGCAGCCGGCGCCAGAAGCGGCGCCGTTCCGGGCGCGGTTGCGGTTTGAGGTTCTGCACGAACTCCTCCGCACAGGAGCGCCAGGAATATTTCTCCGCATAGGCCCGGCAGTCCTCGCGGGTCATTTCCAGGGCCTCAAGGCAGGCGACTTTCAGGTCGTCATTCACGGATCCGGCCTTGGAGCCGGGAATGATGTCTTTGGGTCCGTTCGCCACATAGGCGGCGACCGGAGTGCCCGTCGCCATGGATTCCAGTATCACCAGTCCGAATGTGTCGGTGAAGCTGGGGAAGACCATGACGTCGGCGTCCGCGAAGTGGCGGGCCAGCTCATCACCGGACTTGTTCCCGGTGAAGACGACGTCGGGATAGTTTTCCTTCAGCTCTTCGAGCTGCGGGCCGGGGCCGACGACGACCTTGGTGCCGGGCAGGTCGAGATCGAGGAAGGACTCGATGTTCTTCTCGACAGCAACCCGGCCGATATAGACGAAGATCGGGCCTTCGATGCCCTCATAAACGCTCTTGCCGCCCATATGGCGCTTGTCGGGGTGGAACAGCTCGGTGTCCACGCCGCGCGCCCAGGGAGTGATGTTGTTGAAGCCGCGTTCGGACAGCAGATCGCGCATGGACGGCGTCGCCACCATCAGGCGGTTGCCCGAATTGTGGAAGCGCCGCATGAACCAGTAGCCTGCCGAAATGGGAATGAACGGGAAGCGCGCGTTCACATATTCGGGGAATTTGGTGTGATAGCTGGTCGTGAAGGGCAGCTTCCACTTCAGGCAGATCGCGCGCGCGGCCTGGCCCAGCGAGCCTTCGGTCGCGATGTGGATGGCTTCGGGTTCGAACGCCTTGAAGCGGCTTTCAAGCTCCTTGCGGGCGCCGACCGCCATCTTGATCTCGGGATAGGTCGGCAACGGGAAGGTCTTGAAGCCAAGGCCGGGGTGAATGACCTCGACCTCGTGACCCATTGCACGACATTCTTCCACGGTGCGCGAAAGCGTGCGGACCACGCCATTGACCTGAGGCTCCCACGCATCGGTGACGAGCATGATGCGCAGCGGCGCACTTTCCTCCATGGCGAGGACCTCCAGAACCTGTGTCTCTTGAGGCCGGTTTAGCGTGTTTTCGCCGTTTGTCGAAGGGCTGTCGGCGCCCGCCGGGCTTTCTGTGCATGGCGAACGCGGACGGGCGGATCACTGGTGGAACCCTTCTCGAACTGCGCCGTTGATAAAATGTGCAAGCTTTGTCTGCGCTCGCACAGCGCAACAAAGGAGATGGAGGCAATCGTCAAGTAAGGAGCAATCTGCAGGCAGCCGGCTAACGGAAAACCAGTCTTTGCAGATGTCCCGCGTAGCACGAGCCGCTTTCAACATGAGTATGTGTCGAGAGAAATAGATTTCTCTAACTGTACAAACACTTCCATGTTGGCTGAAATAGAAAATTTCGAAGCTCAAACCTGCTGCGAAAACGATTGCCAAAAATAAAATCTGCGACGAAGTAAAGTGCGAGAGGTTATGTCATGACGAAATCTGTAATGGAATATATTAAAGTGAACTTAGATATTTTCAGTTCAAAATAAATTCTATGCAGTTATGCTGCAGTGCCACGCCGTGCGGACTTGTACTGATTGTGAATAGCCGGGGTTGAATTCTACGGCTTGAGCAAGCATTGTCCGCTGTAACAGGGCCGGATGCGCCGGCCGATCTGGGTTCGAGAGGCTTTGGACCATGCGCGACTGGACAGACATTTCTATCGATTGGGACGCTCTGGACGGCGAGAAATTCGCTGATGAACGTGAAGCGGCCCGCCAGCTTGAGGATGCGATCGGTTTGAGCGCTGAAGGCCAACAGGCCGCCAGCGACGCCGCCATCAAGCTCGTTGAGCGAGCGCGCAAGACGCGCCATGGCGGCGGATTGATGGAGAGCTTTCTCCAGGAATTCGGCCTGAGCAATAAAGAAGGCCTGGCGCTTATGTGTCTGGCTGAAGCGCTTCTGCGAGTCCCGGATGCTGAAACCGCTGATGACCTTATCGCCGAAAAGATCGGGTCCGGGTCCTGGGTGGAGCACGCCTGGAAGTCCGATAACTGGCTGGTCAACGCCTCCACGATCGGTCTGATGATGACCGGGTCCATCCTGAAGGTGGATTCCCGCGCCGAAAAGAATCCGGGCGAATACTTCAAGCAGATGGCGGGGCGTCTGGGCGAGCCGGTGATCCGGACCGCCGTTCGTCGCGCCATGCGTATCCTGGGCGAGCAGTTCGTTCTGGGCAGCGATATCGAAAGCGCCATCAAACGCGGACGGGGCTGGAAAACCTACGGGTCGGTCAAGCCGCTCTTCAGCTTCGACATGCTCGGGGAGGGCGCCCGTACGGATGAGGACGCCCAGCGTTATCTCGACAAGTATCGCCATGCGATCCGCGTCGTCGCAGACAAGCGTCAGAAGGGCGCCATCGAGGACGTAGATGGCGTGAGCGTGAAGCTGACTGCCCTTCACCCACGCTATCAGGCGGTGCGCGAAGAGCAGGTGATGGACGAGCTCTATCCGCGGGCGCTCGAATTGGCGCAGCTGGCGAAGGACGCCGATCTGGGCTTCAGCCTGGACGCTGAAGAGAGTGATCGTCTGGTCATCCAACTGAAGATCTTTGATCGCTTGGCGCGTGAACCTTCCCTGGCGGGTTGGGACGGGCTCGGCATCGTCATCCAAGCGTACCAAAAGCGCGCCCTGAGCGTGCTCGACAAGCTAATCGAGCTGGGCCAGGAAACCGGTCGCCGGTTCATGGTCCGTCTTGTGAAAGGCGCCTATTGGGATACCGAGATCAAGATCGCTCAGATGAACGGCCAGCCGGACTTCCCGGTCTGGACGACCAAGCCGGCGACGGACCTGAACTTCCTGGCCTGCGCGCGCAAGCTTCTGGGCGCTCCTGACGCCATCTTCCCGCAATTTGCGACCCACAACGCGCACACCCTGACTGCGGTGCGCCAGATCGCAGCGGAAACCGGCAATCCGCCTTACGAGTTCCAGCGTCTGCATGGCATGGGCGAGCCGCTTTACGCCGCTGCGGCTGAAGCTTTCTCCGATCTGGGGAATGTGCGGGTTTACGCGCCTGTGGGCAGCCACCAGGATCTGTTGCCTTATCTGGTGCGTCGCCTGCTGGAAAATGGCGCCAACACCTCCTTCGTGCACGCCTTCCTGGATGAAGATGTGCCCGCAGCGGATGTGGCGAGCGGACCGTTTGCGGCGGCCTCAACGCTTGATCGTCACCCGTCCATCTCGATTCCGCCGAAGCTGTATGGTCCCGACCGCCTCAATTCGGCCGGCATGGATCTGACCCAGGCTGCGGTGCGCAAGCGTTTGGCGGAAGCCCAGAAGGCTTTCGACGACAAGGCTCCCTATGCCTGTGGCCCGATCATCAATGGTGAGGCCCGCACTGAAGACGGCCAGCCCATGGTCAGCCCGGCGGACAAGGATTTCACGGTCTCCACGATCCATGATGCGACCGAGGAGGATGTGAAGAACGCCTATGAGATCGCCCATGAGGCCCAGGCCGAATGGAACGCCAAGGGCGGTCCGGAGCGCGCGCAGGTCCTGCGTGACATGGCGGACGCCTTGGAGGCCAACACGGATCGCCTGATGTCGCTGATGGCGCGTGAAACCGGCAAGACCTTGCCGGACGGCATCGCCGAAGTGCGCGAAGCGGTCGACTTCCTGCGCTATTACGCCGTCGAGGCGGAAACCAAGTTCGGCGATCCGGTGCGTCTGCCCGGACCGGCGGGCGAGACCAATCATCTGGGCCTGGCGGGTCGGGGCGTGTTTGTCTGCATCAGCCCGTGGAACTTCCCGCTGGCGATCTTCACCGGACAGGTGGCTGCGGCGCTGGCCGCGGGCAATGCTGTCCTGGCCAAGCCGGCGGAGCAAAGCCCGCTGATCGCCTTTGAAGCCGTGAAGATCTATCTCGAGGCGGGCCTGCCCAAAGGCGTGCTGCATCTCCTGCCGGGTGACGGCAAGATTGGCGGCGCCCTGACCGAGCTGCCTGGCGTTGACGGCGTGGCCTTTACCGGCTCGACCGATGTGGCGCGGATCATCAACCGCACGCTTGCCGCCAAGGACGGGCCCATCGTGCCGCTGATTGCAGAAACCGGCGGTCTGAACGGCATGTTCGTGGACACCTCGGCGCTGCATGAGCAAGTCATCGATGATGCGATCAATTCGGCTTTCGGCTCTGCGGGCCAACGGTGTTCGGCGCTGCGTGTCCTGCTGATTCCCGACGAAATCGGTGATCTTCTGATCAACGGCATCAAGGGCGCCATGGACATGCTTGTGCTGGGCGACCCGGCGGATACCGCCACCGATGTCGGCCCCGTGATCGACTCCGAAGCCCATGAAATGCTCAGCGAGCACGTCAAGGACATGGAAGCACGCGCCAAGGTGCTTCACCGGGCGCCGCTGAGCGAGGACATGGCCGCCAAGGGGCAGTTCTTTGCGCCGACCCTGGTGGAGATCGACTCGCTTGATCAGCTGACCGAAGAGAAGTTCGGCCCGATCATGCATGTCATGCGGTACAAGCGCTCTGACCTTCAGGCCGTTGCGCGCCAGCTGGCGGACAAGGGCTATGGGCTGACGCTGGGCATTCACAGTCGGCTGGATCGATTCGCGGACATGGTCCGTGCGGCGGTGCCGGTGGGCAATTGCTATGTGAATCGCAACATCACCGGCGCTGTGGTCGGCGTTCAACCCTTCGGGGGTGAAGGCCTGTCCGGCACGGGTCCGAAAGCGGGCGGTCCGCACTATATCTACCGCTTCGCGGCCGAGCACACCGTGACCATTAACGTGGCGGCCCAGGGCGGCGACCCCGAGCTTCTGTCTCTGGGTTAACCCGACCCACGTTGCGGGCTTTAGGGTTCGCAACAGATATCCACAAGAAACCGCATTTATCCCCGGGCCCGGACTCCTTAACGAGTCCGGGCCCGGAGCGTTTTCTGGTAGGACTTTGTTTACGAAAAAAGCGGCTGGCGGCCGGTTTGACCCGTTGACGGTCAGTGGGGACGCTAGCACTATATGTTGCGGTTTCCGGGGGAAGCCGCACACCATGTATAGGTTTTTCTTAAGCAGCGCGCGGGAAAAGGCCTCTCGCAGGCATAACGCGCGACGCTGAATTGGAGCGGGTAGAGATGACGCCTTTCGACCAAGCCCACGCTACCGGAGCCCGCGAGCAGGAGTCCGCTTCGGCCCTGCGCGGCAAGCCCAAGGCTGTTCAGCTTCGTCTGGTTGATAAGGTTAAGACGGACCCCAGCCGGGATGCGCTTCTGACCGATTTCGGCAAGAAGACCCTGGTCGACCGTTACCTGCTGCCCGGCGAATCCTACCAGGACATGTTTGCGCGCGTTTCGACGGCCTATGCCGACGACCTCGAGCACGCCCAGCGTCTTTATGACTACATGTCGAATCTGTGGTTCATGCCGGCGACTCCCGTGCTCTCCAATGGCGGCGCGGATCGCGGCCTGCCCATCTCATGCTTCCTCAACTCGGTGGACGATTCGCTGGGCGATATTGTGTCCACCTGGACCGAGAATGTGTGGCTGGCCTCCAATGGCGGCGGCATCGGCACCTATTGGGGCAGCGTGCGCTCCATCGGCGAGAAAGTGGGCCAGAACGGTCAGACCTCCGGCATCATTCCGTTCATCCGCGTGATGGATTCGCTGACGCTGGCGATCTCCCAGGGCTCGCTCCGCCGCGGATCCGCAGCCGTCTATCTCGACATCCATCATCCGGAAATCGAGGAATTCCTCGAAATCCGCAAACCGTCGGGCGACTTCAACCGCAAGAGCCTCAACCTTCACCACGGTCTCAACGTCTCTGACGCGTTCATGGAGGCCGTCGCCAAGGATGAAGAGTTCGAGCTGATCTCTCCGCGCTCCGGCGAGGTGGTGAAAACCGTCAACGCCCGCAAGCTGTGGCAGAAGATCCTGGAAGTTCGTCTTCAGACCGGCGAGCCCTACATCCTGTTCTCCGACACGGTGAACAATAATCTGCCTGCTCACCAGCGCAAGCTGGGCCTGAAGGTGCGTCAGTCCAATCTGTGCTCTGAAATCACGCTGCCGACTGGCGTGGACCATCTGGGCAATGACCGCACCGCCGTGTGCTGCCTGTCCTCGCTGAATGCCGAGAAGTTCCTCGAGTGGAAAGACGACGAACGCTTCCTCGAGGACATCTTCCGCTTCCTCGACAACATCCTGCAGGACTTCATCGAGCGCGCGCCCGATGAGATGGAGCGCGCGAAATACTCGGCGGCCCGCGAGCGCTCGGTGGGGCTGGGCCTGATGGGATACCATTCCTTCCTGCAGAAGATGAATGTGCCGTTTGAGTCCGCCATGGCCCAGTCCTGGAACAAGCGCATGTTCCAGCATATCCGCCAGGGCGCAGACAAAGCCTCGGTCAAACTGGCTGAAGAGCGCGGCGCTTGCCCTGACGCGGACGAGAACGGCGTGAAGGCGCGCTTCTCTCACAAGCTGGCGATCGCGCCGACGGCGTCGATCTCCATCATTTGCGGCGGCACTTCTGCCGGCATCGAGCCGATCCCGGCCAATGTCTACACGCACAAGACCCTGTCCGGCTCGTTCACCGTGAAGAACCCGTATCTCGAGAAGCTGCTTGAGGAGAAGGGCAAGAACACCCCGTCCGTGTGGGCGTCGATCCTTGAGCATGAAGGGTCCGTCCAGCATCTTGATTGCCTGGATGAGCTGGAGAAGGACGTCTTCAAGACCGCGTTCGAGCTTGATCAGCGCTGGGTCATCGAGCACGCGGCCGATCGCTCGCCCTATATCTGCCAGGCGCAGTCGCTGAACCTGTTCCTGCCGGGTGACGTGAACAAATGGGACCTGCACATGCTGCACTGGTCGGCGTGGGAGAAGGGCGTGAAGTCCCTGTATTATTGCCGCTCGAAATCGGTGCAGCGCGCCGCCTATGCCGGCGCGGGTGAAAAGGACGAGATGGCCAAATCGCTCAACGATGCTGCGCCCAAGGATTATGACGAGTGCCTCGCCTGTCAGTAGGCGCGAAAAAATTTCGGGCATAAACGAAGAACCCCGGCGCCAGCCGGGGTTCTTTGTATTTAAGCGTATGAATTTACAGGGCTAACTATTTTTATGAACCGTTAACTATAAAGAAGCCTCCTTGATCAAAGAATGGCCATTGTTCATGGTATGATTTGATCACGCTAAGTTGAAACCGATGGGGACCGGTATGATCACGCAACAGGAGTGTACAGCAGGACCAGCCGGCCGGAGCGCACCCGCTCTTGCTGCGCTGCTTGCTGCAGCAAGCCTGAGTGTGTTCAGCGGTCCGTCTGAGCGCGCTTTTGCACAGCAGGGGCAGGCATCTCAAGAAACGCGCGCCATGATTCTCGGCCCCCTTCAGGCCGAGTTTGCGCCCGGCGCCGCCGTTCGGTCGTCCAGCGACTATCAGAGCCGTCCGACCCTGGGGCGCTCGCCAGGTTACAGCGAATTTATCGGATCTGATTCGGCATCCGCGCGACCGGACGCGGCGCGTCTCGCCGGGGTGGCGCTCAGTGTTCGTTCCGACAGCGCGGCCATGGAGGGTTTTTCAGCGTTTTACCAGGCTGGGACCACGCTTGTGGAAATGCCCTCTGGCGGCCGGATATCGGTCTCCCTGTTCGACGGGCGAGCTCCGGATGCCGCGCTTTCGGTCCTGTCCGATTCCTATGCCGATATCGCCGGTAGCGAGCTTGACCCTTCCGGACGAGCCAATCGCCGCATGACACTGCGCTATGAGAATGCTTTTGACTCGCGCGGCGGTCTGGACGGTCTGGATGTCGGTGTGGCGCCGCGTGCAGGTGTGTCCATTGGTCAGAACGGCCCCGCAGCGGAAGCGGGCGCCACTGTGCGTCTGGGTCAGTATCTGGATGAAGGATTTGGCGAGGATCGTCCGGCCTGGTGGTTCTTTGCAGGGGCTGATCAACAGGCGCTGATGTATGATCCCGGCGCCGGTTTCAACATGCGCAATGCGCTGGCCATGGGGCCCTATGCCACCGTCGGTGATGCGCAGGCCGGCATTGCTGCTCGTTTTGGCGGCGCAGACATCTCCTTTGCCTATATTCAGCGTGAAACCCGCTATGCGCTTCCCACGGAATCCTGGGAAACATCAGAAGGGTTCGCAGCGTTCTCACTGACACTGCGTCGATAGGGCTTCAGAGCGTCGGACCTGAACGCGGCGGAAGGATTGCACGTCATGATAAAGCTGACCTCCGCGCTCTTCGGGGCGGCGGCATTGTTATGTGTGATCGCGACCCATGCTGAAGCGCGCGACCATCCCCGCAATGCGCCGCCTGAAGACGGCGGCGTTCTGACTCTTGTGGTCGAGAACGACCTGTTTGGCGGGACGGACCGGCATTACACCAACGGGGTGCGGCTGGAATGGGTGGCGCCCGAGGACGAGGTCAGCCGCTGGCTGACCCAGGCGGCGCGGACGCAACCCTTCGTCAATCTCAAGGGCGCGCGCGTGCGTCAGGGCTTCGCGCTTGCCCATACGCTTTATACGGCGAGCGATATCTCGCTTGAATCGCCGCCGCTCGATGACCATCCCTATGCGGCGCATCTGAACGTGAACTGGTTTGCATCCGCCCGGACTCCCAATAGCGAGCACACCATTCTCATCGATGTGGGCATGATCGGTCCGAGCGCCCAGGGCGAGTTCGTTCAGTCCAGCTGGCACCAGCTGATAGACGGCAAGGAGCCGCAGGGCTGGGACACCCAGCTTCATGACGAGCTGGTGTTCGCGATTTCAGGCCAGCGCACCGAGCGTCTGCATCAATGGCGATTCGGCCATTACGCCGCCGATATCATGGGACATGCCGGATTGACGCTGGGCACGCTGCGCACAGATGTGTCCGCCGGGGCGACGGTTCGCTTCGGTACGGATTTGCAGGATGCGTTTTCCCCGCCGCGTTTGCGGCCGGCGCTCGCGCCCTCCAGCCTCTACACGCCCACACAACATATTGCGGCCTACGTGTTCGCCGGCGTGGGCGGTTATGCCGTGGCGCGCGACGTTTTCCTGGACGGCAACACCTATCGTGACTCGCGCTCGGTGGATCGCAATGTCTGGGTCGGCGACCTGCAGGCCGGCGCGGCGCTGCACATCAATTCCTTCCGGCTGGCCTTTACCTATGTGGTCCGAAGCGAGCAGTATGCGAGCCAGAGCGGGCCGCAACGCTTTGGCGCGATTTCGCTATCGCGCGCCTTTTAGCCGATGGCCGGTTTGAGTCGCGTCCGGGTCAAGTTTCTTCCAACGTGGATAACCGGATTAATACACTGGAAACCAGACTCATTGCGACACAATATGTAGTGGACCTGAGGGGCTGAAGCGCTATCTGTCGTGCTGAAAACGTTCCTGCCCCTCATACCGAACGCGCAGAGCCGAGAAAGAAACGCCATGCTTACCGTCGCTTCAGACCGCCCGGGCCTTTTGACTCCCAGCCTGACCTACAAGCCGTTCCGCTATCCGTGGGCGTATGACTTCTGGAAGGTGCAGTCCCAGGTGCACTGGCTGCCTGAAGAGGTGCCGCTGGGCGAGGACTGCAAGGACTGGGCGACCAAGCTGACCGACAAGGAGCGCAATCTGCTGACACAGATCTTCCGCTTCTTCACCCAGTCGGATGTGGAAGTCGGCGCGAACTACATGGAAAACTACATGCCGCTCTTCAAACCGGTTGAAGTGCGCATGATGCTCGCCGCCTTCTCCAACATGGAGACGATCCACATCGCAGCCTATGCGCTGTTGCTGGAAACCATTGGCATGCCCGACACCGAGTTCTCCGCCTTCATGGAGTACGAGGAGATGGCGGCCAAGCACGACTATCTGGGCAAGTTCGGCTGTGAGACCGAAAAAGACATCCTGACTTCGATGGCGGTGTTCGGCGGCTTCACCGAAGGCCTTCAGCTGTTCGCCAGCTTCGCGATGCTGATGAATTTCCCGCGCTTCAACAAGATGAAGGGCATGGGCCAGATCGTGTCCTGGTCGGTGCGCGATGAGTCGCTGCATTGCGAAGGGATGATGAAGCTGTTCCACACCTTCGCCGATGAAACCGGTGCGCTGACCAAGAGCGTGAAGGACGACATCGCCGATTGCTGCCAGACAGTGGTCAAGCTTGAGGACAAGTTCATCGAGCTCGCGTTCGAGGCCGGCGAAGTCGAAGGCATGACGCCTGAAGACATCAAGAACTACATTCGCTACATCGCCGACTGGCGCATGAAGCAGCTCAAGCTGCCCACAATCTATGGCGTGGAAGAGCACCCAATTCCGTGGCTGACCGAGATCCTGAACGGGGTCGAGCACGCAAACTTCTTCGAAGCGCGGGCCACGGAATATTCCAAGGGCGCCACCCAGGGCGACTGGCATGGCGATGCCGGCGTCTGGTCGAACTTCGACAACATGATGATGAAGCGCGCGGTGAATGCCGGCGCAACGCCGGCGGAATAAGGCGGGCCCTTATCTCTGGTTCTGACAACCCCGGCGAGTTCTGCTCGTCGGGGTTTTTCATGGGATCAAGCGCGTTTCTGCTAACGACGTTCCGCACGGATATTGTGCGGTATGATCACAATATGGGCGATCAGAGGCGGCATGTAGATCAGGGCGAGCACGGGGAGCAGGTCATATGCATAGGCGACTGCCGCCAATGCCGTGACGAGGGCCAGAAAGGCCAGCACGATCCCTGTTAATCCACCGTGCCGGTGCACCCATTTCCATAATGGGTTGTCCTCTGCCTCGATGCCCCATCTCAGGATATTGTGGACTGTAAACGCCAGATCCAGGAGGGCGGGAAGTAGGCTGAGCCAGATCAAGTCAATCGCTCCGGAGCCAGGCGGAATAAAGCGCGAGCGAGAATGATCTCACTCTCCAGCGGTCAATGGGTCAAGCGCGACAGGCCATGTCTGGCTGGATCGTGACCGGCTATTGATTGGGCCTTCGCGCTTTGGCGCTATATTTCAGGGCCATGATTGACCAAGTCTCCTCATCCCTCCGCTTTGATGATCTGGGCGCTGTCCCGCCCGAGCAGCTCGTGACGCACATGAATGATCCGCGCGTGGCCGCCCACCTGCCGCTGCTGACGCATCCTTGGACCATACAGGACGCTCAGGCCTTTCAGGCTGCCAAGCGTCAACGCTGGATCAAGGACGGTTTGGGCCATTGGGCGATCTATTCAGGGGAGCGCTATGTGGGCTGGGGCGGGTTCGAAAAGGACGGCGAAACCTGGGATTTTGGCCTGGTTTTGACCCCGGAGGCGTTCGGCCTGGGGCGATCCGTTTTTCTCAAGGCGCTGGAGTTCGCCCGCCATGATGAGCGGATCGAGGTGATCAGCTTTCTTCTGGCGCCGTCACGCCGCTCCCTTTCAGCCCTGACGCGCTATGGCGCAGTGTATGCCGGAGAGGATGATCATGCCGGTCAGCGCTTTCTGAGATACGAGCTTTCGCTCGCGCCACGAAAAAGCCCCGGCCAATGACCGGGGCTTTTGTGAGTCTGATGTGAGGTCAGACTAGAAGTTCACGCGGCGCGCCGCCTGCAGGCTGTCGAGCACGGCCTTGGCGTCATCGCCGGGCTTGCGCTTGCGCTTGGCTTGAGGCTGGTAGGCCAGCTGGGCATGGGCTTCGCAATAGGCGTTGCCAATGCCGGAATGGCGGCCGCAAAAGCGGAATTCAGTGTCGGTCGGGTCGCCGATCGGCCATTTGCACATGCCTTCGCGCAGGGTCAGCACAGTGGCGTATTCGCCATTGGGGAGCTTCGCGGCATCCTTGGGAGCGGCCAGCGGCGCGGACTTGGCTTCGGCGACAACAGGCTTGGGCTTGGCCGGTGCAGCCTGCGGCGCAGTCGCTTTCGCCACGGCGGGTTTGGCCGCGGGACGCGGGGCCGGCCGTGGGGCCGGACGGCGCGCTGGGCGCGAGGGCGCCGCGCGGCCGGACAGGCCCAGACGGTGCACTTTGCCGATCACGGCGTTACGGGTGACCCCGCCCAGCTGCTTGGCGATCTGACTGGCGCTCAGGCCATCAGCCCACAGCTTTTTCAGGGTTTCCACACGGTCTTCGGTCCACGCCATGGCGGTGCGCTCCTCGCCCAATTAAGCTCATCCACATATTCTACACCTAGTGATAGGGTCATTGCCTTGCCCTACATCTGGGGTGTGAACACGAGATACAGTATCCCCTGCGTCGCTAGGCACAAGATGCCGACTCGATTCGCCCGTGGATAACTTCTTGCGCATTGCATGGCCTCAACAGGCCGCGACCGGCGTGCTAGATGCGCGTACAGAGCCTTAAGGGGAGTCGCTCATGTCAGATCAAGCCGCCTCGGCGCCGCAATCCACAGCTGTTTCCACACCCCCGCAGCCGCGACCGCTGGGCGCTGTGAACTGGCTCGGCTTGTGGACGCTCTACAAGAAGGAAGTGCGCCGGTTCCTGAAGGTCAGCTTCCAGACCGTACTGGCCCCTGTGGCGACGACTCTGCTTTACATGATCGTCTTTTCGCTCGCGATCGGATCGCGGCGGGGCGAGGTGATGGGCGTGGACTTCACTGCTTTTGTCGCCCCCGGCCTGATCATGCTGGGCATGCTCAACAACAGCTTCGCGAATTCCTCTTCCTCACTCATCGTGGCGAAGGTGCAGGGCAATACGGTGGATTTCCTGATGCCGCCGCTCTCGCCGGGCGAGCTGGCCGCCGCCTTCATTGGCGGCGCGGTGACGCGCGGAGTCATCGTCGGGACGGCTACGGCGCTCGCCGTTGCGCCCTTTGTGGACGTGTCGATCAGCCATCTCTGGGCGATGCTGTATTTCGGGCTCTCGGCGGCGGCGATGATGTCGATGATCGGTCTGATCGCGGGTCTGTGGGCGGAGAAGTTTGATCACCTCGCGGTGATCACCAACTTCATCATCATGCCCCTGGCGTTCCTGTCCGGCACCTTCTACTCGGTCGAGATCCTGCCCGAGCCGTTTTACACGATCAGCCATGTGAACCCGGTCTTCTTCATGATTGACGGCTTCCGCTATGGCTTCATCGGCGCCCATGACAGCCCGCTTCTGATCGGCGGTCTCGTGGTGCTGGCCATCAATATCGCGCTGCTGGTCGCGTCCTATCTGCTTCTGCGCTCAGGCTGGCGCTTGAAGAGCTGACGCGTCTGGTCCTAGATCAGCGCACCTCTCATTGTTCACCCCTTTCCACCCAGGGAGCCTCTCATGCCCAAGCCGTTGATGAACACCTATTCGCCGCCGGATCTCGATTTCGTCCGCGGTGAGGGCGCTTACCTGATCGAGAAGAATGGTGAGCAGTATCTCGATTTCATCTCCGGCATTGCGGTGAATGCGCTGGGCCACGCCCATCCCAAGGCGGTGGCGGCTCTGAAAGAGCAGGCGGACAAGCTCTGGCACACCTCCAACATGTTCCGGGTGCCGGGCCAGATCGAACTGGCGCAGAAGTATTGCCGCGACAGCTTTGCGGACCGGGTGTTCTTCACCAATTCGGGCACCGAAGCGGTGGAATGCGCGCTGAAATCGGCCCGCCATTACCATTTCGCCAATGGCCGTCCGGACAAGTATCGCATCATCACCTTCACCGGCGCCTTCCACGGTCGCTCCTATGGCGGCATCAATGCCGGCGGCAATCCCAAATACCTCGAGGGCTTCGGTCCGGCGATGGAAGGGTTCGATCAGGTCGAGTTTGGCGATCATGACGCCCTGAAAGCGGCCATCACCGAAGAGACCGCCGCGATCATCGTCGAGCCTGTACAGGGCGAAGGCGGCGTGCGCGCCATTCCGGATGTGTGCCTGCGCGGCTTGCGTGAGCTGTGCGACGAGCACGGCCTTCTGCTGATCTATGATGAAGTCCAGTGCGGCGCCGGCCGGACCGGCAAGGTCTGGGCGCATGAATGGGCCGAAACCGCCAAGCCCGACATCATGGCCGTGGCCAAGGGCGTGGGCGGCGGCTTCCCCATGGGCGCCTGCCTGACCACGGACGCCGCAGGCGAGCACATGGTCGTGGGCACGCACGGTTCGACCTTCGGCGGCAACCCGCTCGCCATGGCGGTCGGCAATGTCGTCTATGACGAGCTGACCAAGCCCGGCTTCATGGAGCACGTCAATGATATCTCGAACACGCTGCGCCAGGCCCTGTCAGGCGTTGCGGACGAGCATTCTGACAAGGTTGAGGAGCTGCGCGGCCGGGGTCTGCTGATCGGGCTGAAGCTCAAGGACGGCTTCGTCAACCGCACGCTTGTCGGCAAGGCGCGCGATCACCATCTCCTGATGGGCGCGGCCGGGGACAATGTGGCGCGCATGGCCCCGCCGCTGATCATCACTGAAGATCATGTGCGTGAAGCAGTCAGCGCTCTCGACAAGGCGCTTGGCGAGCTGCAGCCTGAGTAATCAACAAGCGGAACGAGACGGAACGTATGACTGATATGACTTCCACTCCTGGCCCTGACGCACTGGGCGCAGGCGACAATATCGTTCTTACGTTCCAGCTCGAAGGCTTAAGCGTGCGTGGACGGTTGGTCCGTCTGGGCGAAACGATCGACAAAATCCTGTCCACGCACAACTACCCGGCTTCTGTGTCCCGTCTGGTCGGCGAATGCGCCCTTGTGGCCATTCTGATCGGGGATTCCCTGAAATTTGACGGACGGCTGATCGTTCAGGCCAGTGGTCCGGGCTCTCAGGGGCAGGCGATTGAAGGCGATGGCGCGGTAGGCTTTGTGGTCGCCGATTTCGTGCCGGGGCAGGGCGTGCGCGCCTACGCCAAGTATGACCCCGACCGTGTTCAGGCGCTTGAAGCCCAGTCCGATGGCCCGCTCAAGCCTGTGGAGCTTCTGGGCAAGGGCCATTTCGTCATGACGATCGATCCCGGTGAGGGGATGGAGCGCTATCAGGGCGTGACGGCGATCGAGGGCGATACCCTGGCCGCCAGCGCAGAGCATTATTTCGCCCAGTCCGAACAGGTGCCGACCCGGCTGCGTCTGGCTGTGGGCCAGCAAATGCTCGAAGGCGGGCAGACCGTCTGGCGCGGCGGCGGGGCGTTGATCCAGAAGCTGGCGGCTGATGACAGCCGTCCGTCCGACGCCGAGGATTTCGAGCACGCGCTCGCCTTGTTCAACACGGTCGAGGATGACGAGCTGATCGATCCGGAGCTGACGGCGGGACGGGTGCTCTACCGCCTGTTCCATGAGGATGGCGTGCGGGTCCAGGCCGAGCGCGAGGTCGAACGGTACTGCACCTGTGGTCGGGCGCGACTGGCCGAGCTCCTGGCGCGCTTCCCTGCGGATGATCGCGAGCACATGGCCAAGGATGATGGCTCGATCGCGATGACCTGCGAGTACTGCAAGAGCGAATGGCGCTTCACCGCAGAAGAGATCGACGCCTTTGCAAAAGCGAACGATTGATGAGCGATGATTCCGCGCTCTTCCTGCTAAGCCCGGACCCCGAGGATGCGCGTCAACGCGCCTTGGCGGCGTTCGAGACATGGCGGCGTCAGCACGCCCGGCAACTGCCGCGCTCGGCCGAGGCGCTGCATGTGGGCGCAACCGCCATCGAAGGGTGCGAAACCAAGGGCGATCTCGATATCGCCGTGCGCGTGCCCGAAGAGGATTTTGAGGCGGCGCGCGATTATCTCGACCGCACCCACACCCCCAACCCTAGGTCCGCCCGGCGCAAGGGCTTTGTCGCCTATCTTGCCCCCGGCTACGCCATGGAGGTCGATGTGAAGCTCGTCGTGAACGGCGACGAGTTTGATCGCTTTACCGATTTTCGGGACGCGCTGCTGGCGGACAAGGCCCTGCTTGCCCGGTATAACGCGCTCAAGCGCGCCTATCGGGGGCGTGAGATGGAGCGCTATCGCGACGCCAAGGGCGCCTTCATCCGCGATATCCTCAAAGGCGTCTAGCCACGCCAGAAGCGCGGCGCCAGCAGCACGAAAATCACCATGATCTCCAGCCGGCCGATGATCATATTGGCGGTCATGACCCATTTGGCGGTCGCGGGCAGGGTCTGGAACGAGCCGGCGGGGCCGATGATGTCGCCCAGGCCCGGACCGACATTGGCGAGCGTGGTGGCGGCGCCGGTGACGGCGGTGACCGGATCCAGTCCGATCAGGGCGAGCAGCGAGGCGCTGATCCCGAAGGTCAGGAAGAACAGGAAGAAAAAGCCCAGAACCGAGCGCACCGTCTCATCGGGAACCGTCTGATTGCGATAGCGGATGGGTTTGACCGCATTCGGTCGTGCGTACTGGGCGATATAGGCGTTCATCGCTGAAGCGGCGATCTGATAGCGGAAAATCTTGACCGAACAGCTGGTCGATCCGGCGCAGCCGCCAATGAACATCAACACAAAGAAGATCCCGGCCGCGCCCCCGCCCCAGAGCCAGAAATCGGTCGAGGCGTAGCCGGTGCCCGTCAGCACCGAGACCGCGTTGACCGCGGCCAGTCGCCAGGCCGGCAGATAGTCATGGTCATGTGGATCCTGCACCACCAGAAACAGCGTCAGGATGAGTGAGGCGGTCACCACCACCAGGAGGAAGGCGCGCGCCTGAGTGTCGAAAATCAGAAGGTCCGGGCGCCCCTGGGCGGCGCGCAGGAACAGCACGAAAGGCAGCCCCGCCAGCACCATGAACACAAGCGCCACAAGATCGGCGCCGCCGCCGACAAAGGCGCCGATCGAGGCGTCATGCGTGGAGAACCCGCCGGTCGCCACCGTGGTCATGGCGTGGTTGATCGCCTGGAAGGGCGTCATGTCGGCGCCCAGATAGGCCAGGAAGCACAGGAAGGTCAGTACGAGATAGATAAGGCCGACCGCGCCTGCGATCTGCCCGGCGCGGGGCAGGGCCTTTTCAGATGTGTCAGAGCTTTCAAGCCGGAACAGCTGCATGCCGCCAATGCCCAGCAACGGCCAGATCGCCATGGCGGTGACGATGATGCCGACCCCGCCAATCCATTGCAGGATGGAGCGCCAGAGCAGGATGCCGGCAGGCAGGTCCTGAAGCCCGGTCAGCACGGTCGCGCCGGTGGTGGTGATGCCGGAGGTGGCCTCGAACAGGGCGTCCGTCCAGCTGATGTCCAACCCGGACAATTTGAGCGGGATTGCCGCGGCGACCGACAGCACGATCCACGCCCCTCCGGTCAGAAGGATGGCGCCGCGTGGCGTCAGGTCCTTGGCCGTGCCGCGGCCCATCAGGGTCATGATCCCGCCAAGCGCGAGCCCGAAGGCGCCGGCGCCAAAGAAGGCGTGCGCCGCCTGGCCGTCGTCTTGCAGGTCGGCGATCGCCGGTGCGAACATGGCGGCGGACAGGCTGGCGAGCATGACTCCCAGCACGAACAGAACGGTGCGGCCTGATGCGCTCAAAGGATTACTCGCAGCCGCTCTAGTGCAGGGTGACGGTGTTATAGGGGGAATCGAGCGCGAATCCGGGGATCACCGCCTCGAACTTCTCCCCGCTTTCTGTGCGCATGGCGTAGCTGCCGCGCATGAAGCCCGATGGCGTCCGCAAGGGCGCGCCGGAGGTATAGGCGAACACTTCACCCGGTTCGATATGGGGCTGCTCGCCCACAACGCCCGGCCCGCGCACGATTTCAGTCTGGTTGAACGCGTCGGTGATGCGCCATTCCCGGCTCATCAGCTGGACGGTCTCAGCGCCCTGGTTCTCGATCTCGATGGTGTAGGACCAGACATAGCGGCTGTCATCGGGCTCGGAATCATCCTCGCGAAAGGCAGGGCGCACGCGGATCAGAATGTCCCGGGTGACTTCTTCATACATGGGTGGCCTTCCCTTGGTGAGCTCGCAAGCATCAGACCCAGATAGACGTCCGGGCTCAAGCAAAATAGTGCGCGGACGCAACAGGGGCTTGTGCGACAGACCTGCTTGCTGGACAAGCCCCGGTTCTAGCGCGGACACTCTGAGCGCTGAATTGATTCTGTTCGCCAGCCCGAATTGTTGACCTGATGACCCTCGCTCCCGGCATTCTGCCCGACCGCGCCCTTCATGACGCCCTGCCCAAAGGCTGGATCCGCGCCATGACCGATCTCGAACCGGGCCAGATCCAGCCGGCGAGCCTGGATCTGCGTCTGGCGCGTCGCGCCTGGCGCTTGCGCGCGAGCTTCCTGCCCGGGCCGGAGCGGACTGTGACCGCATGCCTCGATGACGATGTGGTGATGCACGAGCTCGACCTTGAGGGCGGGGCGGTGCTGGAAACCGGCTGCGTCTATCTCGCCGAGCTTCAGGAAGGCCTGACCCTGCCCGACGCGGTGGCCGCCTTCGCCAATCCCAAGAGCTCCACAGGGCGTCTGGATGTCTTCACCCGCGTGATCGGAGATCGGTCCAGCGCCTTTGATCAGGTGTGCGCAGGCTATGATGGCCCGCTCTATGTGGAGATATCCCCGCGTACCTTTTCGGTGCTGGCTCGGCCCGGCGACCGCCTGGTGCAGGTGCGTCTGCGCGCAGGCGAGATGAATGCGCTTGATGCGGTCACGCTGTCCGTCGATCTCAAGGCCGGGGACGGCCAGCCCGTGGGCTATCGCGCCAAGCGTCACAGCCCGCTGGTGGATCTTGTGAAAGTGGGCGCGCACGATCCGGACCGCTTCTGGGAGCCGATCTACGCGCCCAATGGCCGTATCGTGCTCGATCCGGGTGAATTCTACATCCTGTGTTCGCGTGAGGCCGTCAGTGTGCCGGTGGATCAGGCCGCCGAAATGGCGCCCATTGCGCCCGAAATCGGCGAATTCCGCGCCCATTACGCCGGCTTCTTTGATCCGGGCTTTGGCGTCGATGCGGCGGGCGGGACGGGCTCGCGCGCCGTGCTGGAAGTGCGGGGTCGCGACGTGCCCTTCATCCTCGATCATGGTCAGGCGGTCGCTCGCCTCGTCTATGAACCCATGTCGTCAGATGTGAAAACGCCCTATGGCGCAGCGGGCTCGAACTATCAGGCCCAGGGCCTCAAGCTCGCCAAGCATTTCAAGAGCTGATCAGGCGCCGTGCTGATCGCTCCTGCGCCAGAACGCTTGTCGCGGACCGGCAATCTGGTAAGAACATTTCAGCGCCTTGCGGGTGTAGCTCAATGGTAGAGCGAGAGCTTCCCAAGCTCCAGACGAGGGTTCGATTCCCTTCACCCGCTCCACGCTTTTCCTGACATTGTTGTCCTGCTGCCCCTCCCCCTGCGGCGACGCGACCGGGTGCTTGGTTAACGCTTGCAGTGTAAGTCAGTCTCATGAGCGAGACTCGAGCGCCCTTCAAACGCCGTATGAGCTGGCGTCGCCGGATCCGGATCTGGCGCGCACGGCTGGACCGGGCGGCGCGGGGCGTCTGGGCCCTGCCGGCGCTGTTTGCAGGCTCTGTGCTGGAAAGCACGCTTCTGCCCTGGCCGATCGAGTTTCCGCTGCTGGCCTACATGTTGCGCGGTCGCCGTCAGGTGGTCGAGGCGACACTGGTGGTCACGCTCGGGTCGGTGCTGGGCTGTGTCTTGAGTTACTGGGCCGGGCGACTGGCGCTCGATCTTGCGGCGGACTTCATCAGCGCGCGCCCTGATCTGGCGTTGTCTTTGGAAGGCGCGCGCGAGCGGATCGATGCCTATGGCGCGTTCGCGGTGGGCCTGTCCATGCTGACGCCCGTGCCGGTCCAGCTCAGCGCGTTTGCGGCGGGGGCGGCGCAGATCCCTGCGCCCCTGTTTGTCGTGGCTGCCCTGATTGGTCGCTTGATGCGCTATGGCGCCATGGGCGTGCTGATCTTCATCTTCGGACGCCGTGTGCTCTGGGTCTGGGCGCGCCTGCCGCTCTGGCTGCGACAGATGATCATGCTGGGCGTGCTGGTGCTGTTCGCAGTGATGATGGGGGCTGCGATCTATCTGGTGGCGGGCGCGCCTAGCGCATGAGCCGTTGACCGGTTTCGATGCCGAACAGGCCGAACATATGGGTCAGCAGCATCATGAAGAACACACCGCTAGCGATGGCCAGCAGGGTCCACGGAATAAGCCGCGGCTTGAGCGGATTTGAGGGCCTGCCGCTGCGCCAGGCGGCGAACGCGAACAGGGCGGCGGCGGCGGCCATGAGGCTGAGTGTAACGGTAAGCGTCATCGGGCGTTTCTCTGCGGGCGCTGGAAACGCCGTGCTGGGTCTTGTCCCACAGATAGGGTTGGCGCGGCAGTTCGCGCAAGGCCTTGATGGCGGCGGGCGCTTGCAGCAACCAGTAGGCGGGCATGGTGAGCACATGCCAGAGGCTGGCGCGGAAGCCGGCGCGCCGGGCCGCGACGACGGCGCAGGTCATGGCGGAGACATAGGCAAAGCCCATCATCACGGCGCCGGCGGTCCACAACACGTCCCAGCCGGGCAGGACGCCCAGCAGACAGGCGCCCAGCGCCATCAGGGCCAGAGACGGGGCGTGAACCAGGGCGCTGACCATGTTGGCGAGGACCGTGAAACTCAGGCTCAGCATGCCGCCCCAGCCCAGCGTCTGGAGGAGGCCCCTGGGGTCACGCATATGCACCAGCCAGGTGACGAAATGGCCTTTGAGCCAGCGACTGCGCTGATGTGTCCAGGCTTTCAGCGAGATGGGGGCTTCTTCCAGCGTGCCCGGTTCGATCAGTCCGGCGCGCCATCCCATCCGACCGAGTCGAAAGCCCAGATCCGCGTCTTCGGTGACATTGAACGGGTCCCAGCCGCCGCTCTCGACCAGGGCGCTGCGGCGGAACACATTGCTGGTGCCGCCAAGCGGCAGGGCCCATCCCAGCCGCGCCAGGCAAGGCAGAAGCGCATGGAACTGGGTGGCGTATTCCAGTGCAAACTGCGCCGTCAGCCAGTTGTCCGACCTGTTGTACCATCCCAGCGGAGCCTGCACGACGCCCAGCATGGCATCTGATGCGAAAGTCTCCGCTGCGGCGCGCAACTGGTCAGGGTGGGGCGCATCCTCGGCATCATAGATCGCGATGAGATCCCCCCGTGCGGCCTGGAGCCCTGCGTTCAACGCGCGCGGCTTGGTCATCGGCCCCAGGGGCGGCAGGACCACAACGCGCAGCGCCTGTCGTGAGGACAGGGCGCGCGCCGCTAGTCGTGTGGATTGATCATGCGCTTCCAGCGCCAGGATGATCTCGAGCTTGTTCCTGGGATAGTTGAGCCGGCTCAGCGCGGTGACGAGTCCGGGCAGAACCGCCGCCTCGTCGTAAAGGGCGACAATGACGCTGATGACCGGCAGTGCGTTCTCAGCCAGGCTTTGGGTGGAAGCAGCTTGGGGCGACAACAGAGCTGCAGCCAATCGCAACAGGCTCTGTCCCAAAACCGCCAACGCAGCGACGGCCAACAGCAGCACCAGGACATGGCCCTGCAAGATGATGATCAGGACCCCGGCAAAGCCGAGCGGACCCAGCATCAGGACGGGGGGCGGCCAGAGCGCACCACCTGCGCTTGATTGCGGATGGCGTGTCCGCAAGCCAAAGGCGGCGTCATGGATGTCGAGAGGTTGTGCTACCCGCAGATGGGGAAAGCGCCCGTAGCGAAGGGCCCTGTAGGCCATAACCATGTGCTGCAGCCCCCTGAACGCCCGAGCTGCGGCATAGTTAATATTCTCTTAACAGGAGAATCAATCGGCTTTCGGATTGAAATACAAAACCCGTCGCGATGCGACGGGTTTTTTGTTCTGCACGCTGACTTCAAAGGCGGCGAGCGCACTGGTCGGCCAGCCATAGGGCAGGTCGGACGCGGCGTCCGCTTGACCGGCCAGAAGATGCGCCAGCGCGCCAATGCCCGGATTGTGACCGACCAGCATGATCGCTTCGGCGCCCTCCTCGAGCTGTTCGCCAATGGCGCGTTCGAGCATGTCGGGCGACGCGTGATAGAGCGCCATCGGGTCGGTGACCGGCGGTTCGCCCACGCTTGCGGTAATGCGTTTCCAGGTCTCACGCGTGCGCCGCGCCGGGCTGACCAGGGCATGCGTGACGCTCAGCCCGGCTTGCTCGATTGCTGAAGCCGCGCGGTCCGCATCCGCCACGCCCCGTTCGGTCAGTCCGCGTTCGAAATCATCCTCCGCCTGCATCCGGTCGACGGCTTTGGCGTGGCGCATGGCGATCAGAAGCGGCATGGGATGAAATCCTCGGGCACGGCATTTACAGGTCGGTATGGGTTGCGTTGGACGCCCCCTCACGCCAAGTAAAGCCGTGTTTGACGCCCCTCGCAAATGCTGAGATGGAGAATAATTATGGGTCTGCTGCTTGGCGATATCGCCCCGAACTTCGAAGCGGAAACCACCGAAGGCAAGATCAAGTTCCACGACTGGATCGGCGATGACTGGGTGGTCTTCTTCTCCCACCCGGCCGACTACACCCCGGTCTGCACCACCGAGCTGGGCTACACCGCCAAGCTCAAGGATGAATTCGCCAAGCGCGGCGCCAAGGCCATTGCGCTGTCCGTGGACCCGATCGCCGATCACCATGGCTGGGTGAAGGACATCGAGGAGACCCAGGGCTGCACGATGAACTTCCCGATCATCGCCGACACCGACCGTTCGGTGTCCGAGCTGTACACGATGATCCACCCGAATGCGGATCCGAAAGTGACCGTGCGTGCGGTCTACATTATCGATCCGAACAAGAAGATCCGCGCCACCTTTACCTATCCGCCGAGCGCGGGCCGGAACTTCAACGAGATCCTGCGCCTGATCGACTCCCTGCAACTGACCGACGGCCACAAGGTCGCCACGCCGGTGAACTGGGAAGATGGCCAGGACGTGATCGTGGTGCCGACCCTCTCCGATGAAGACGCCGACAAGCTGTTCCCCAAAGGCTACAAGAAGATCAAGCCTTATCTGCGCACCACGCCGCAGCCGAACAAGTAAGTCTGACAACGCTTTAGCGTGAAATGATGGCCGCTCCGATCCCGGGGCGGCCATTTTTTTCAGGTCTTTTGGTCAAGGGTGCTTGACGTGAAGTGAGCTTTACATCATATGTGAAGCACGCTTTACAACAACGGAGGGCGAGATGTCTGCAGAGGGAATGAAGGCGATGTGCTGGCTGGCGATGTATGCGCTCGCTTTTGCTCTGGCCCCGTTGGGCCATACGGCCGCCGGACAGAATGCGCCGACCTCGGCCATCACAGACACTCAGGCTGAGGCCTGATCTTTCCGACAGGAGAAAGACCATGACGTTTGCACAGAATTTCCGCCGCATTGCGGCTGTTGCACTGATGGGCGTTTGCGTCCTGTCCTGGGTGTCGCTGGGGCTTGTGGTGCTGCTGGATGGCCCCAGCGCAGTGCTGGTCATCGCCGTCATTGCGGCCGCTGTGTCCACCGAGGCGCTGTTCTGGGTTGGCGGCGCACTGCTGGGCTGGACCGCCTTCGCCAACCGCGCGCGCATCTGGAAGAGACTGACCGGATCGGCTTAAGACAGGGCAGGTCTCAGTCAGGAGGTGGGCGTGGATCGCATTCTGGACATCATCATGCCTGAAACGGCGTCTGCGCCGCCCAAGGCGCGCAAGCGTTATGTGCGACGCTCATCACTGGCCGCACTGGCGATTGTGCTGAGTAGCGGTCTGGCGGTGAGTGTCAGGCCGGAGGCGCTTTTCTTCGGAGTGGAGGCGCTTCTGATCATGTTTCTGGTCTGGGAATTCAGTGTGTTGATGCGCGCGCTGGACGAGTTGCAGTTCCGCATCCACATGACGGCTCTGGCGATTGCGGGCGGTGTCGCCGCAACGTCCTGCACTGTGTTGTCTGTCCTCGCGCTTGCCGGAGAGGGGCAATTGCCTGCGCTGGCCGGCGCTCTCGCTTTGCCTGTGATGGGTATGGGCTATTACTTCGCCCTGTTTGTCATTGCCCGGCGCTACTCATGAAGAACACCATCAAGGCGCTTCGGGCCGAGCAGGGCTGGAGCCAGGCGGCGCTGGCGGACAGGCTCGATGTGTCGCGCCAGACCATCATCTCCATCGAGAACGGCAAGTACGATCCGTCCCTGCCGCTCGCCTTCAAGATTGCGCGGGTCTTCGGTCAGCCGATCGAACAGATTTTCAATGACGAGGATGAGCTCTGACGCGTCAAAACCGGCGGCATGAGTTGACCAAATCCCTCCCCGGTTCTACTTGGCCTGCTTGATTTCACCCTCAGCAGGAAAAGAGACCCGCGATGACCGATTTCGCCGCGCTCGCCCAGAACGCCAAGGCCTGGCCCTTTGAACAGGCGCGCCTGGTGAAGAAACGGGTGGAGAAGAGCGGGCTCAAGGGCGATGCGGTCATCTTCGAGACCGGCTATGGTCCGTCTGGCCTGCCGCATATCGGCACCTTTGGCGAAGTGGCGCGCACCGCCATGGTGCGCCATGCCTTTCGCGTTCTGACCGAGGACCAGTATCCGACCAAGCTCATCGCCTTTTCCGATGACATGGACGGCATGCGCAAGGTCCCCACGAACCTGCCTAATCAGGACATGCTGGCCGAGCATCTGGGCAAGCCGCTGACCGATGTGCCCGACCCGTTCGGCACCCATGACGGCTTCGCCCAGCACAATAATGCCCGTCTGCGCGCCTTCCTCGACAGCTTCGGCTTCGAGTACGAGTTCCGCTCCGCGACGCAGGAATACCGTTCAGGCGCGTTTGACGACGCGCTGATCCGGGCGCTCGAGAAGTTCGATGACATCATGGCGGTGATGCTGCCCACCCTGGGTGCGGAGCGTCAGGCGACCTATTCGCCTTTCCTGCCGATTTCACCCACTACGGGCCGTGTGCTGTATGTGCCGATGAAGGCGATCGACGCCAAGGCCGGCACCATCACCTTTGAAGATGAAGACGGAACCGACACCACCCTGCCGGTGACGGGCGGGAACACCAAGCTGCAATGGAAGCCCGATTTCGGCATGCGCTGGGCTGCTCTGGGCGTGGATTTCGAGATGTTCGGCAAGGACCACCAGGCCAATGCGCCGGTTTATTCCAAGATCTGCCGCATCCTGGGAGTCGAAGCGCCCGTGCAATATGTCTACGAGCTGTTCCTGGATGATCAGGGCGAGAAGATTTCCAAGTCCAAGGGCAATGGACTGTCGGTCGAGGAATGGCTCAGCTATGCGCCGCAAGAATCCCTGTCCATGTACATGTTCCAGAAGCCGCGCACGGCCAAGCGGTTGTATTTCGACGTCATCCCCAAGGCCGTGGATGAGTACCGTCAGCATCTGCGGGCCTATCCGGGACAGGCTGAAGACAAGCAGCTGGAGAACCCGGTTTATCACATCCACGATGGTGAGCCGCCCAAAGCGGGCGCGGATATCAGCTATTCGCTCTTGCTGAATCTCGTCTCGGCCGCGAACGCCAATGACAAGGCGACCTTGTGGGGCTTCATTGCAAAGTATGCGCCTGATGTGACGCCGGAGAGCGACCCGTTCCTCGACCGTCTGGCGGGGTATGCGCTCTCCTATTACGAGGATCAGGTCAAACCGCATAAGACCTATCGTGCGCCCACCGATATGGAGCGCGCGGCAATGGAAGACCTGCTGGCGCGTTTCAAGGCGCTGGATCCGGCAGAGACCGATGCCGAGCTGATCCAGACCGAGGTGTATGCCGCGGGCAAAAGCCAGCCGTTCGACAATCTGCGCGACTGGTTCAAAGGGCTTTACGAGGTGCTGCTGGGACAAAGCCAGGGGCCGCGCTTTGGTGGTCTGGCGGCGCTTTATGGACTGCCGGGCACCATCACCCTGATTGAACGCGCGCTGGCGGGTGAAGACCTGTCGAAGGGCTAGCCCTGTCAGAAGCACGCTCAACCCCGCCTTCCTCGGGAAGGCGGGGTTTTTTGTGTTGGCGTCGTCAATCACAAGTGAGTTGACCAAACAACTCATGGGGGTATTCTGGTCCGGCATGGGAGCCAGCACCGACTTTTCGGGGCGTTCCGTTACGTCCACGACGGTGCTGGATAACTGAAACTGCGTCGATTCCTGCCCCCTTGGGGGTGTTCACCCGTTTTCACATTGACCGACAGGCCATGTGAAAACGCGAGGAGGAGACGAACTCATGACTTTCAGAGTTTTCGGTGCTGCTGTGGCGGCCGGTGTCGTTCTGAGCGCGGCATCCATGGCCATGTGGCCGGATGTCGAGCGCATGTATGAGTACACCTATTACAGCGACGCCAGCAAAACCACGCAGGTCGGATTCGCATTCGATCAATGCATCAACGGACATGTCGTTCTGGGTCAGGCCCATGGGACAGCGACCCAGTATTATACGCGTTCCGTTATCGGCCAGTGCCCCGGCTATTTGTACTAGCCCGACGCTCCTCGCAAATCCCAATCAATTGGAGAGTTTCATGCTGAACTACAAAGCTGTTCTGGGCGCTGCTGCGCTGGCTGCAGGCGCCATGGCGGGCCTGACATCACAGGCCGGATCTGCAGAGCCGATGTACTTCTATTTCTTCTATTCAGATGCCAGCAAGACCGACATGGTCGGCTTCCGCCGGGATATCTGCAATAACGGCTATATCACGTCAGGCCCCGTGGCCGGCCAGGTGACGGCTTACTATGACACGGAACTGATCGGTCAGTGCCCGGGCTATCTGTACTGATGGGGTGCGCGAGGGGTGATCGATTGTCCGCCCCTCGCGGCCTTTCAGCGGGCCAGCTGCCCGGGTTTGAGCCATTCTCTTCGGCTGAGCGCGTAACCGGGATACAAAAGTCCACAGACGCATCCCGACCGATACGATGACCGCTGAGGCGCTTCAGTTGTCTTGCGGCTGACATGATGAGCCAGACCAAGGTCTGGAATCAGATCGTGAAATTTCACAAGATATTGATAATGAAGACAATAAAGAAATATCCACAGGCTTGCAAACAGCATGACATAAAACTGAAAAAATATCAGAAGCCATTTAAGTGCCTCTGAAAACAGCAGATTTAAGCACGTCACACACTGAGCTCCGAGACAAGTGTCTGCCAGGCGGCCCGATTGTATAAATAATATCAATGAAATACACATTTTAGGGAATCGTGAAGTTTAAATCGGCTCCCCACTTTTCATCCGTATCCAGATGTATTACATTTATATGACTGTTGGGTGACAGAACGATAACCGAGGCGAGAGACGAGACTTCAGCGCGCAGGATTCACCCCCCTGGAGAAGGACTGAACCGGATCAAGCCCCAAGAGCGGACCGTAAAGCCGAGAGGCCCGGCGGGCCGCGTCAATAATGAGGAGTGAACCCAATGAAGCACCTGATCAAAACCGTCGCTGCCGCGTCTGTTCTGGCCTCTGCAGGCCTTTTCGCAGTCTCTGCGCAGCAAAGCCAGGAATTCACCTTTGCGGTGGACCGCGCTGAACTGACGTCCGAGCAAGCGGTTCGCGTGGCGTACCAGCGCCTCAACGTCGAAGCCCAGCGCTATTGCGAAGCCCTGGCGATCGAGTCCAGCGAGCAAGCCTATTGCCGCGCTGACGTCGTCGAGCATGTGGTGGGCGCCGTGTCCCATGAGGGTCTGAGCGATCTTCACATCGAGCGGACCCGTGAAGCCCGCTATGTGGCGGATCGCGGCTAACACCCGCACTGACCTTTCGGGCTGATCCTTCAGCACCGATCAAGACGGCCCGCCAGCGCAAGTTGGCGGGCCGTTTGTTTGGGACGGAGTGCTTGACGCTGTGTCCGGGCTCTTCAATGCTTGGCGTTCAGAGGGCAGGGTGCGCCTGCCTGTCATCTTTGAGCCGGAGCACCCCATGGACCACATCAAGTCCGCCATTCGCACCATTCCCGATTACCCCAAGCCCGGCATCATGTTCCGGGATGTGACCACGCTGCTGGGCGACGCTGGCGCCTTTCGCGCGGCGGTGGACGCCATGGTCTTTCCCCATGCGGGAAAGAAGATCGACAAGGTGGCGGGCATCGAGGCGCGCGGCTTTATTTTGGGCGGCGCCGTGGCGCACCAGCTCAGCGTCGGGTTTGTTCCGATCCGCAAGAAGGGCAAGCTGCCCCATGACACGCTCAGCCAGTCCTATGAGCTCGAATACGGCACCGACGAAGTCGAGATTCACAAGGATGCGATCCAGCCGGGCGAAACCGTGCTGATCGTGGATGATCTCATCGCGACAGGCGGCACCGCCGAGGCGGCCATCAAGCTGATCCGTGCAGCGGGCGGCGAGGTCGTGGGCTGTTCCTTCGTCATCGATCTGCCCGATATTGGCGGCGCAAAGCGGATCGAAAGCCATGGCGTGAAAGTGGCGAGCCTGGTGGCGTTCGAAGGCGACTAGGGCCTTTCGCAAGGACGATCATGAAAAAGCCCCAGAGCCTGGCTCCGGGGCTTTCTCTTTGAGGGTCTGCGTGCGCGGCTTACTCGATGAAGTCGCGTACATCCTGCGCCATCTGTTCGATGGAGGGCTGGTGCAGATACATCATGTGGCCAGCCGGATAATAGGTCAGCTCAATGCGATCCTGATCGTAATAGCCGGGGCGGTTGAAGGTCATCTCGGTGGCGAAGAACGGGGTCGCCAGGTCATAGATGCCATTCGTGGCGAGGACCCGCAGGTCCTGGTTCTGACGCATGGCGCGTTCCAGCCAGACGGACACGTTGACATAGTTGTTGCGTCCGCCGCCCGGACCGGCATCCCAGTTCCAGTCGCGCACGCCGCCCAGAGTGGTGTAGGGGCGGGTCAGGTCAACGCCGAGCACGCGGGTATAATAATCCATCATGGCGGCGGTGTAGGCGCCATCAATGCCATAGCCGGACGGATCGCCCTCGGGGCTGTCGGAAACGCCGATCGGCTCGACGCCGGTGAAGCGCGAGTCAAAGCGACCCACGGATAGCCCCTGGTCGCGCAGCAGCTCGGTACGGAACCGCGACAGAGTCACGCGCAGATCGGACCGGTCGATATACTGCTCGGACAGGCCGGTCAGCTCGCTCATGCGCGAGATCACCTCGGCCTTGCGCGCCGGATCGATGTCATGGCCTCGCACGAGCGCGGGCAGGTATTCGTCTGTGGCGAAGGCGCGGGCATCGTCCAGGAAGGCTTCGGAATCATTGTTCCAGGCCGCGCGGTCCACAAGGTTGTGGTGCCAGGCGGTCGCGGCATAGCCGGGAAGCAGGCCGACATAACCGATTTCATTGCCCGGATTGGTTGCGTCCAGACGGAAGTCCAGAACGACGGAAATCAGCACGACGCCATTGATCGAGACATCATTCCAGCCCGCTTCCAGCTGACGCATTAGCGCGCCGATCCGGGTGGTGCCATAGCTTTCACCCAGAAGGTATTTCGGCGAATTCCAGCGCTCGTGCTCGGTCAGCCATTTGCGAATGAAGGCGGCGACGGAGGCGGCGTCCTCATCCACGCCCCAGAACTCTTCCGCCGGGTCGGTATCGCCCAGGGCGCGGCTCCAGCCGGTGCCCACGGGATCGATGAAGACCAGGTCGGCTTCACCGAGCAGGGTTTCGGGATTGTCACGCAGATCGAACGGCGCGGCGCCATCATCGCGTGCGTCGCTGGGCAGGACCACGCGCTGCGGGCCGAATACGCCCATATGCAGCCAGAGCGAGGCCGAACCCGGGCCGCCATTGAAGATAAAGGCCACCGGACGGGTGCGCGGATCGGAGACGCCGTCGCGCAGATAGGTGGTGGAGAAGATCGAGCCGGTCGGCGTGCCGTCCTCGTCCTCGAGATAGGTTTCGCCCGCGATCACGCTATAGCGAATGCGCTCACCATCGGCGGTGATCTGACCGCTGGATTCCCAGCGTTGCGGTTCAGGAATCTCAGGCGTGTCGTCCTGAGCCAGCAGTGGGCTTGTGAGCATGAGCGCTGCGCTGAGCGCAGCCGCGGCAGTGCGGATCATCTCCGTCTCCTTTTCCCCAAGTCGCCTCGCGTCCCAACACAGAGGCCGGCGCGAGTGTTATAATGAAACGTTGTGAGGGCCGGGGCTTGGCCGGTCAAGTTCAGACATATGACTCCGCCCCAAATGCAAACCGCCCCCGTCCGGAGACGGGGGCGGCGGCAAGTGTGTCGCTCTAGTTTTCGAACGCGTTGATCAGCGTGCGAAGGTGGGCGCGGTGCGCCTTGGCTTCGCGAGAGCCGGTCAGGTCAGGCATCCAGTCCGGGCCGATCCAGCCCTTTACGTCCTGGATCGAGGCCAGAGCCGCCGAGCGGGCCACCGGGGAATAGTCGGTGTTGGCCGTAATGCCGATCAGGCTGCGCAGATACTCAACCTGCAGGTTCTGACGATAGGTGTTCGGCTCGCCGCGGATATCGTCGGCATAGACCATTTGGGTCAGGTCCTGCAGATAGTCCGCGACCGGGTAATCTCCGCCATACTGACGCGCATCATTCATGCGATCGAGCATGTTCGGGTGCAGCAGGTGAGCCATGACGGCGCGCTGCTGGGTGAACGCCCGATCGTGCAGGGCCGGGTCTTCATCGGTGCCAAAATGGTCGAAGAAGCGGCGCTGACGCTGCAGGTGGTCGAGATAGTCCTCTTCCGCCTCGAACGCGTCCGGGCCGAACAGGGCGGCGTCGAGCACTTCAAGCGCCTGTTCCTGCTTTTCGCGCGGGACCGGGATGAAGGGCGTTTCAGCGCCTGGCTGACCCACAACAGAGCGGTTGTTGTAGATCCCGCCAATGTGACGGCTGGCGACATTGGCCGCGCCGAAGCGTTGACCGGACAGCACCAGATAGCTGGTCAGAAGCGGCTGATAGGTCTCGCCCTCGATCTCGAACTGCTCGGGCAGGGTGCGCAGGGTGTCGTTGATCACCGACACGCGTTCGCCGGCCCAGGTCACCGGATCAGACGACAGGTCGTTGATCATGACGCGCGGGTCGGAGTGGATGCCCGGGCTGCGCAGGTCGTCGGCGTCATTGCCGAAAGCCAGGGCCGGATCGGTCGAGCGCTCCAGAATGGCCGGCAGGGCGTCCTCTTCCGGAGTGTAGCCATAGCTGATCGCCCAGATGTCGTACGGTCCCGGGATCTCTTGGGAGTACTGAACTGTCTCTTCGTCGTTATGCGGCAGGTTCAGCGCCGGATAATCCATGATGGAGCCGGTCACGCGTTCGCCATTGGCCAGCTCTTCCAGAGAGATGGTGGAGGTGGCGCGCATATTGTGCATCAGGCCCAGCGTGTGGCCGATCTCGTGGATGACGAGATAGTGCAGGGACTGACGGATCAGCTCGTCGATTTCGACGGTGGTTGCGCCCTGCGCCTGCAGCGTGGCGAGGCCCGCCAGGGTCTCCATTTGCAGGTGCTCGGCGAAATTGCACATGGCGCCGTGGGCGTCGTGATCATGCTCGACCACGGGCTCACCGGTCATCTCCGCCAGCTGGTCCGCCGGCAGCCACTGGCTCAGGCCGGCCACGTCAAACAGCTCGGAATAGCGGATGCGGTTCGTCAGGAAGACGTATTCCAGCATGATGTCCGCGCCCATGATCTCGCCGGTGCGCGGATGCGTGAAGCTCGGGCCATAGCCGCCGAAAGGCGGGGTCGGGGACGAGGTCCAGCGCAGGACATTATAGCGGATATCGCCGGCATCCCAGTCGGCATCGTCGGGCTGGACCCGCACTTCGATGGCGTTGGAGAACCCGGCCTCCTCAAAGGCGATGTTCCAGGTCAGGGCTGCGTCGCGAATGGTGTCGCGCAGCTCGACCGGGGTGGTGTTCTCGATCCACCACACGATCGGTTCGACCGGATCGGAGACCTCTGCGGTCGGGTCTTCCTTCACCAGACGCCAGCGATTGATGACGTCGTCATACGGCGTCACGGTGGTGTCGGTCAGATTGGTGACGCGCTGGCCGAAATACCCCACGCGGAAGTCATCGGCGCGCGGCTCATAGCCCTCTTCGGGCAGGGCCAGGAAGCTGTGCTGGACCGTCACGGCCACCGCACGGGCGTCCGTGATTTCAGCGCCGCCGCCATTGCGCGGGGAATCTTCGGTGTAGACGTACTCCACCACAACATCGGTGTTTTCAGGATAGTTGCGCACATCCAGGACGCGGGTCCGGTCACCGGACAGGCGACCCATGGAGAACGCATTCTCCGCGCCCGGTCCGCGCGGCGGGTTGGGCTTGATCTGGGACAGGTCCTCGCCGCTCAGAAGCGAGTCGATCTGGACCAGATAGCGCTCACCATTTTCTTCATCGCCTTCGGATTCAGCGGCGATGTCGAGCACGGCCAGCGGCGCGCGGGTGATATTGGCTTCCGAGGCGCGCGACAGGGCGTTGTCCTGGTCAAACGAGAAGCTGGTGTTTTCGGCGCTGATCTCGATCTCGCCGTAATGCTTGGCGAAGCTCAGGACCCGGTTGTCGCGGAACTGGCCGCGGAACAGGCCGGTGCGCGGCGCGCCATCCTCGGCATAGGTGAAATAGACAAACTCGTCATCGAGCTGGTCGGCAGCGATCTCCATGTAGAGATCACCGTTCTCCGGATTGCGATAGAGCGGAAACAATCCATCGATGGCTTCAAACTCTTCGGTGAAGCTTTCAATGGTTTCCGTTTCATCGTCTTCGCCCTCGTCTTGGGCGAATGCGGGCGCGCCCGCTGAAATGGCTGCGATGGCCGCTGCGAACCATAGGCTGCGAAACTGCGACATCTCCAAGCCCTCCCCTCTTGATTGCCGTACAAGTGTGACAAACTAGGCTGGACCACCGCCGAGAGCAAAGACGTGATCTCTTACAGTTTGGTCACAATTGTTCAGACCCCGGCATTTCGAATTGAAAACACGCGTCAGCGAGGCCTCATGAATTACCGTCACGCCTTTCACGCAGGCAATTTCGCCGATGTCCTCAAACACCTTGTCCTTGCGCAGTGCCTCGAGCATCTGGGCAAGAAAGCCAAGCCCTACCGCGTGATCGACACCCATGCGGGCGTCGGCGTCTATGACCTGACCGGGGACGAGGCGCGTCGCAGTCCGGAATGGAAAGCGGGTATTGGCCGCGTGCTCAACGCGGACATTCCCGGCGATCTCCATGATGCGCTCGCGCCCTATCTTGATGTCGTGCGGGCGATGAATGAGAGCGCATCGCTGACCGCTTATCCCGGATCGCCTGAAATCGCGGCGCGGCTCGCGCGTCAGGATGACCGCATCCATCTGTGTGAATTGCACAAGGATGATTCCGTCACACTGGATCAGCGTTATGCCCGCGATGCGCGGGTGAAGGTCCAGCCCATGGATGGTTATCGCGCCCTGCCGGGGCTTGTGCCGCCGCGGGAAAAGCGTGGTCTGGTCATGATCGATCCGCCCTTCGAGCATCGCGACGAGATGGCCTTCATGGCCCAGGCGGCCAAATCCGCCCTGGAGCGCTGGCCCACGGGCACCTTCATCTTCTGGCGCCCGCTCAAGGATCTGTGGGCCCAGGAACGCTTTGATGTGGGGCTCGCCGAATGGCTGATCGCCGATCAGGGGCTGGAGGGCGAGAAGCTCCTGCGCGCCGACATGTGGGTGCGCGAGCTGAGCGAGGAGGGCCCGCTGGCGGGCGCCGGCGTCGTGGTCGTGAACCCGCCCTTCCAGCTTGAGGAGCGTCTCCTGAAGCTATTGCCCTGGCTGACCGATCTGCTGGCGCAGGATGAGGGCGCAGGCTGGCGGCTTGATGGCTGCATTACCGATGACAGCCTGATGGTGGATGAGTTCTAGACCGCTTCAAGCGTCAGGCTCATTGGCTTCGCCCACGCCGAACAGCTTGCCCTTTTCGGTCCACAGGACAACGCCCAGGGCGATAGCGCCCAGCACGGTGAAACCCGCGGTGATGGGCAGCACGGTGCCGTCATAGGTCTGCCCTATGACAGAGCCCAGGACCGCTCCGGCCATGGCGGTCGAAGAGCCGTACAGGGCGGCGGTCGTGCCGGCGCGATCACCGGCGGGCTCCATGGAGAGGGCGGAGAAATTCGCCCCGATCATCGAGAACAGCATCAAGCCCGCCATCAGCAGAAGGAAATAGGCGAGGAAGGGCGGCTTGCCGAACAGTGCGAGCGTCATGTTCGCCCCGTTCACCAGCAGATAGGCGATCAGCGCACTGTGGGAGATACGCCGCATGCCCAGCTTCCGGACAATCTTGGCGTTGACGATATTGGCGCCGGCCAGCCCCAGGGCGATTACCGCGAAGGCGATGGGGAAGTACGGTCCCAGCTCATAAAGCTCGGCCAGCACCTGTTCAGATGTGGCGATAAAGGCGAACAGCGCGCCCATGATGAAGCAGGAGGCGGACAGATAACCCAGGGTGATGCGGTTGGACGCAGCCAGCGCGTAATTCCTGAGCGCCGAGCCCAGACGCAATTCAATACGCTTTTCCGGATGCAGGGTTTCAGGCAGGCGCGTCAGCATCCAGACCGCCAGGGCGCTCGCCATGACGAACAGGAAGATGAAGATCACCCGCCAGTCTCCGCCGAACAGGATCAGCTGACCGATGCTGGGCGCAAGGATGGGCGCCACGGTGAACACGGTCATGGCGAAGGACATGATTTCCGCCATGCGGCGACCGGAGACGAGATCGCGGACAATGGCGACCGCGATCACCCGGGTTGCGGCGGCGGCGATGCCCTGCAGGGCGCGTGCGGCGACCAGCGCCCAGAGCCCTTGCGACACCAGGCAAAGCACAGTCGCCGCCAGATAGGCCACCAGCGCAATCAGCAAGGTCTTGCGTCGGCCCATGGCGTCCGACAGCGGGCCGAACCCCAATTGCGCCAGGCCAAAGCCGAAGACGTAAGAGGTGATCACCAGCTGGCGGTCATTGCCCGGCGCGCCCAGGGCCTGCCCGATTTCGGCCAGGGCCGGGAGCAGGATGTCGATCGACAGGGCGTTCAGCGCCATCAGGCAGCCGACCATGGCGATCAGCTCACGCGTGGTGATCTGGGGGCGCAGGGGATCGGGAGATTGCAGGTGCTGCATCAGGGCCTCCTAAGCGCCTCCCGACCCCGTCACAGGTGGGACAGTCAGTATTCGGGGTCTTGGTCCCAGGGCCAGCCGGGCGGGTAATCCGCCGGAACCGCGCCTGGAAAGTCGGGGGTACGCTTCTCCAGGAAGCTTGTCACGCCCTCAGCCGCATCTGGCGACATGCCCCGATGAAGAATGGCGCGGCTTTCCAGACGATGCGCCTCCATGGGATGGCTCGCGCCCAGCATGCGCCACAACAGGCGACGGTTCATGGCGACCGAGACCGGCGCCGTGTCGCGAATAAAAAGATGCGCCCGTTCCAGCGCGCGCTCGAGCACGGCTTCGGGCGTGTCGTCCAATTCGCTGACGAGGCCACGCTCGTGGGCTTCCTCTGCGAGGAAGGTTCGACCCGACAGCCCCCAATCGAGCGCGGCTTCCACCCCCACCAGACGCGGCAGGAACCAGCTGGCGCACCCATCCCAGGCGATGCCGCGCTTGGTGAAGGGCAGGGCGAATTTCGCGCCCTTGAGCGCGACCCGCGCATCCATGGGCAGGATCATGGTCGCGCCTATGCCGACCGAGGCGCCATTGATGGCGGCGACGACGGGCTTTTCGCTGTCATAGATCCGAAGGTTCAAGCGCCCGCCGAAATCACGCCATTGCGGATCGGTGTCCACTAGCTCGCCCTCGGCCTGGGCGGTGGCGACGGCGTTGAAGGTTTCAGCGCCCAGCGACAGATCCGCTCCGGCGCAGAAGGCGCGGCCTTCGCCGGTCACGACCATGGCGCGCACGTCAGGATCAGCGTCCGAGCGGTCGAACGCGTCCGCCATCTCCTCGCCCATCTGGGTGGTGAAGGCGTTCATGGCGTCGGGCCGGTGAAGGGTCAGAAGGGCGATGCCGTCCTGAACCTCATAGCGGATGGTGGAATAGCTCATATCACTCCCCGGATGTGTTTTTCCGGGGAGCTTAAGCGCTTAATGCTGGTCCGTCAGCTCTTGCGTGAGGCTTCTAGACGTTGAATTTGAACAGCATGACGTCGCCATCCTGGACGACATATTCCTTGCCTTCCTGGCGCAGCTTGCCCGCTTCGCGCGCGCCGCTTTCCCCGCCATTGGCCACATACTCGTCATAGGCGATGGTTTCGGCGCGAATGAAGCCGCGTTCGAAATCGCCATGGATGACGCCGGCCGCCTTGGGGGCGGTCCAGCCCTTGCGGATGGTCCAGGCGCGGGCCTCTTTCGGGCCAGCAGTGAAATAGGTCTGCAGGTCCAGCAGCGTATAGCCGACGTGGATCAGGCGATCGAGGCCGGGTTCTTCAAGGCCGATCTCGTTGAGATATTCCTCGCGCTCGTCATCTTCCAGAAGCGCCAGTTCGGACTCGATCTTGGCGGAGATCACGACACAGGCTGCGCCTTCCTGGCTGGCGCGCTCTTCGACCACCTTGGAGAATTCATTGCCCGTTCCGGCGCTGTCCTCGTCCACATTGGCCACGAACATCACCGGTTTGGAGGTCAGGAGCTGGAGCATCTTCCACTCCTTGGCCATGTCCTCGGGCACGTCGGCGCGCCGGGCCGGGCGGCCTTCGCGCAGTTCAGCCAGCGCCAGGTCCACCAGCTCGATGGTGGCTTTCGCCTCCTTGTCGCCGGACTTGGCTTTTTTCTCGAGGTTGGCGCGGCGCTTTTCGAGGCTCTCCATGTCCGCGAGCATCAGCTCGGTCTCCACGGTCTCGAAATCGGCCAGCGGGTCGATCTTGCCCGCCACGTGGGTGATGTCGCCGTCTTCAAAGCAGCGCAGCACATACAAGATGGCGTCGGTCTCGCGGATATTGGCGAGGAACTGATTGCCGAGGCCTTCGCCCTGCGACGCGCCTTTCACCAGCCCGGCGATGTCGACGAAGTTCATGCGCGCCGGAATGACATTCGCGGAGCCGGCGATTTCAGCGAGCTTGGTCAGGCGCGGTTCGGGCACCGCCACTTCGCCGACATTGGGTTCAATGGTGCAGAACGGATAGTTCGCCGCCTGGGCCGCCGCCGTCTGGGTCAGCGCGTTGAACAGGGTGGATTTGCCCACATTCGGCAGACCGACAATCCCGCATTTGAAACCCATGGCGCACGCCTCCTGCTCATCCTTGCCGCGACCGGCTCGCTTTGGCGGGCCGTATAGGCCGGATGCGCCTGTGAGGAAAGGGGGGCGGGCAGACGGGGACGGGTCAGGCCGCGTTCACCGCTTCGAGGAAGCCGTCGATGCGGCTGGACAGATTGTCGGAGTTGGTGCGCAGCTCTTTGGCCATTTCGGCGATCTGTTTGGCGGCGGCGACGGCGTTCTCCGCGCCTTGGCGGACCAGAACGCTGTCTTCGTCCACGGTCTGGGTTTTCTGCGCCGCGGTCTGGGCGGTGCCGGAAATCTCGGCCACAGCCGCGGTCTGTTGCTCGACTGCTGACGCGCTTTCAGCGGAAGCGGCATCGATCTCGCTGATCTCCTCGACGATTGCGGCCGCGGTCTTGGAAGCGTCCTGCACGCTCGCTTCAAAGCGGGAGATGCGTTCGCCAATGGTCTCGGTGAGCTTTGTGGTCTGGGTGGAGAGCGCTTTGACTTCGCTGGCGACCACGGCAAAGCCCTTGCCCGCTTCGCCTGCGCGGGCCGCCTCGATGGTGGCGTTCAGCGCCAGAAGATTGGTCTGCTCGGCGACCGCATTGATGCCGGAAATGATCTCGACCATGTCGGCCAGGGCCGAGGCCATCTCGTTCATGCTGGCCTGGCTTTCTTGCGTGCGCTCCGCCGTACGGCGGGTCAGCTTGGACACGCGATCGGCGGATCCGCGCACTTCATTGATCGACACATTCAGCTCTTCGGTGGCCGCCGCCATGGTCTGAACGCCATTGCTGGCCTCGCGCGCCGCCTCGTTCATGGAAGAGGCGCGGCTCTGGCCGTCCTCAGCGGCGCTGCGCGAGGTCTCGGCGGCGTGAACCACTTGCTCCAACAGGGATTCCACGGCGCGCAAGGTCTGACCCGCGCCGGTCTTGAAGGTCTCGATCTCGGCCTGGAGCCGCTGGGCGCGTTCGGCTTCGGAGGCCTTGCGCGACAGCTCGCCCGCCGAGGCGGCTTCCGCGTCCCGCAGCTGAGCGGTCATGTGATTGAGCGCCTTGGAAATGCGCCCGATCTCGTCATTGCGCGCATCCAGGCTCTCATCGGTGCTGCGATCACCTTCCGAGACCGCATCCATGCGCGCTGCGAGGTCGAGCATGGGCTTGAACATGCGCTGGATGACCGGCCAGGCCGCGGCGGCGGTGATCCCGCCTGCAATGGCGGTGGCCAGCAAGAAGCCCTGCCATCCCGCTCCCAGAGCCGCGTAGATCGCGGTCTTCAACATGACGCCGAAGGTCATCAATCCCAGAAAAACCAGAATGAAGCGAACGGAAAGCGGTAGGGCGGGCATGCGGCATCTCATCAGCTTGGACTAATACGCTGATGCGGCCCGTTCGGTTAATTCCCCCCTAATGGATGTGGCTAAAGCCACACCCACCAGAGGGGTATCGGGTGAATAGTCTTATGCTTAGGCGGCGCGGACCGACTTCAGGAAGTCATTGATGGTCTGCGACATGGAGGAGGCGCTGGATTCCAGCTCCTCGCATAATGCGGCGATCTGTTCGGCATTGGTCACGGACTGTTCCGCGCCCTGCATGACCGTGCTGGTCTCTTCATCCACCAGGCCCGTGCGCTCTGCGGCGGTTTGGGCGGACCGGCTGATTTCGGACACGGCCGCGGTCTGCTGTTCAACGGCCGAGGCGCTTTCCGAAGAGGCCTGATCGATCTGGATCATGGCGTCGGCCACGCTGTCGGTCGCCTGTCCCGCTTCATCGACGAGGGATTTAAAGTTCTGAATGCGGGCGTTGATGGTCTCGGTCAGCTTGGTGGTCTGTTCGGCCAGCGCCTTGACCTCGCTGGCGACCACCGCGAAGCCCTTGCCGGCTTCGCCCGCGCGCGCCGCTTCGATGGTGGCGTTCAGCGCCAGCAGGTTGGTCTGTTCGGCGACGGCATCAATGCCGGCGATGATCTCGGTCATGCCGCTCAGGGATTCGCTGATGTCTTCCATCTTGGCGCGGCTCTGCTGGGTCTGGCCCGCCGAAGCGGACGTCAGTTCCGCAACCCGAGCCGCAGACCCCCGCAATTCCCCGATCGAGGCGTTCAGCTCTTCGGTTGATGCGGCCATGGTCTGCACGCCGGCGCTGGCGGCCTGGGCCGCTTCGCTGACCTTGATCAGACGGTCCCGGCTTTCCACGGAGGTCGCGCGGGTGGCGTCGGCCGAGGCATGCACTTCGCGCGCCGCTTCGATCACTGCGCCGAGCACCTTGTGAGCGGCAGTCTCGAACTTGGAGATTTCCTCCGCCAGGCGTTTGGCGCGTTTGGCTTCGGTCGCCTGGTTGTCGAGCTCGGCCTTGCGCAGGGCTTCGGCGTCCTGAAGCTTGCCGCACAGATCACGCACGGCTTTGGCGATGCGTCCGATCTCGTCCTTGCGGTTGAGATGTTGATGGTTCGGCGCGTAATTGCCGCTGGCCACTTCATCAATGGTGCCGGCGACCGTGTGCAAGGGCGACAGCGCCCGGCGGCTGACCCAGAAGCCGACCCCGCCGGCGATCGCCAGCGCCATCAGCGCCAGCAGGCCGGTGATCATCAGAACCTGGTTGCGCGTGGCGATGATCGCGGCTTTCTCGACGCCCACATACAGGATGCCGATGGTCTCCCCCTCGGGCGTGAAGACCGGCTGGTAGGCGGTGAAATAGTCCTTGCCCAGGATCGTGGCTTCGCCGCGGAACCCCTGGCCCGCCATCATCGAGTCATACACTGCGCCCTGGCCGAGCGGGGTGCCGACGGCGCGATTGCCATCGGGTTTGACGATATTCGTGGTGCGGCGGAAGAAGTCGCGCTCCGCCTCTGACCAGATGAACAAGGTGGCGGTCTGGCCGGTTTGCTGACCGATGGAGTCGATCATCTCGTGCGAGCTGAACTCGGGCAGGGCGGGCGCGACAAGCCGTGAGATATCGCCCTGGCTATCGTAGCTGATTTCAAGTTCGGGCAGGCGCGTGGTCTTCAAGGTCGCGGCCGCCACCCGCAAGTTCATTTCCTGAGCTTCAGACGCAGAGCGGGAAATCGAATTGTTGATCACCCATCCTGACGAAACCGCCGTCAGCAAGATCCCGATGGCGACGAGCCCCAAGATCAGGGCGACGAGCCGTGTAACAAGAGAGTTGGACATCAAAATCCCCATGTATGGACCGCACCCACGAACTCATGAGTGTGCCTAACAAAAGCTGAAAAAGTCTCCGGCAAAGGCGTTAACAAAGAAAATGTGATCTGGTTGTGTGGTGTTGCGTGGCTTTTGGCCTTATATGCCGCGCTCCTGTTGCTGTTCGTCGTCGGCCTTGAACCGGCGAGGGAGAGGATGATGACCACACTGATTTCCAACGCGCCGCGCACTGATGCGGGCGCGCCTACGCCTGACATGCCGGCGCCGACCCTTGATGAAGCGCGCGTGGACGCGCTGATGGCCGAATACGGGCTGACGGGCGAATTTCTCAATCTGGGCGGCGAGCCTTCCGACCATCGCGTGGTGGCGGCCATGTCCGGCGGCGTGGACAGCTCTGTCGTGGCGGCGGTGCTGCATCGTGCGGGCTATCAGGTCGTGGGCATGACCTTGCAGCTCTATGACCATGGCGAGGCCGTGCACCGCAAGGGCGCGTGCTGTGCGGGTCAGGACATCCATGACGCTCGCCGCGTGGCCGAAGCCATGGGGTTCGCCCATTATGTGCTCGACTATGAAACCCGGTTCCGCGAGGCGGTGATCGAGGATTTCGCCGACACCTATCTGGCGGGCTTCACGCCGATCCCGTGCGTGCGCTGCAACCAGTCAGTCAAGTTTGCCGACCTGCTGGCGACCTCCAAACAACTGGGCGCGGATTGCCTTGTCACGGGCCATTACATCCAGCGCACGATGAACGGCAACCGGCCCGAGCTGCGTCGCGCGGCGGATGCGGGCAAGGACCAGTCCTATTTCCTGTTCGCCACCACTGAGGAGCAGCTTGATTATCTGCGCTTCCCGCTAGGGCATCTGAACAAGGAACAGACCCGCGAGCTAGCAGCCGCGCTGGGGCTGATCGTGGCGGCCAAGCCCGACAGCCAGGATATCTGCTTTGTCCCGGACGGCGACTATGCCTCGGTGGTGGAGAAAGTGCGTCCCGGCGCCTCCCGCCCCGGCGAAATCGTGCATCTTGATGGCCGCGTGATGGGCCAGCATGAGGGGGTGTTGCGCTATACGGTCGGCCAGCGTCGCGGACTGGGCATCGCCACCGGCGAACCGCTGTACGTGGTGCGTCTGGATGCGGAAGCCGCGCAAGTGATCGTGGGGCCGCGCGAGGCGCTGAAAGTGCGCAGGATCGCGCTGCATGACGTGAACTGGATCGGCGATGGCGATCTCGACGAGGCTGACGGTCTGACAGTCGGGATCAAGGTGCGCTCCACCCGTCCGCCCAAACCGGCTGTGCTGGAAGTCAGCGAGACCGGCGTCTTTGTGCTTCTGGAAGCGGGTGAAGAGGGCGTCGCGCCGGGCCAGGCCTGCGTGTTCTATTCCCATCCCGATCATGATCGGGTGCTGGGCGGCGGTTGGATCAGGGCGACGGCTTAGCCCGACCCCGCTTTCCAGCCGATCACCACAAGCCAGTGCAGGATGATGGCGGGCCACAAACTGCCCGAAAGATGGGTGAGGGCCGTACACAAGGCGCCCAGAATGGCGACGAGCAAGAGAAAAGCAGGCTCGGTGAAAACCGGTTGCGCCATCGGCAGGCCGAGCCAGACCTGCACTGGATGCCACAGTACGAACCCGGCGAGCGACAGGAGGGCGAGACTCCAGTCCTTGGAGCGACTCACGGCCCGGGGTTGAAGCGCGCCCCTGAAGACCAGCTCCTCTCCCAGAGCGGGTGCAAAGAATGCAATCACTGCCAGAAGTAGAAATGCATCCGGATCATTCCGCAATCCGGGCAGGCTCATAGACAGGTGAATAGGGCTCATAAGTATGTGAATTGCGAGGGCGCACGACAGGAAAACCCCGACCGCGCCTAGCAATTGAGCCAGGCTTTTGCGATCCGGCCATCGCCTCAGCCGGACTGCTGCGTATGCGAGCAGACTTGACGCGGTGCGAAACAAGGCCTTTCTCTCCCCCTCAATGACCGGCCGCCGAGCCGGCCGCAATAATGATAGGAGACGGACAATGAGTGCCGAAGATCCGATTGTCATCGTTGGCATGGCGCGCACCCCGATGGGCGGCCTGATGGGCGAACTGGCGGCGCTGTCCGCCAATGAGCTGGGCGCGGAAGCGGTCAAGGCCGCCCTCGCCGAAGCCGGCGTCGCGGGCGATGATGTGGACCTCATCTATATGGGCAATGTGCTCAGCGCCGGTCAGGGCCAGGCCCCGGCTCGCCAGGCGGCCATCAAGGGCGGTCTGCCCAAATCGGTCGAGGCGACCACGCTGAACAAGATGTGCGGTTCGGGCATGCAGGCGGCCATCATGGGTCGCGCCTCCATCGCCTCGGGCGATGCCTCGGTGATCGTGGCGGGCGGCATGGAATCCATGACCAATGCGCCGCACCTGCTGCCGAACCACCGCACGGGCTTCAAATACGGTCACGACACCATCAAGGACCATATGGCCCAGGACGGTCTCGAAGACGCCTATGAAGGCAACGCCATGGGCGTGTTCGCCGACATGATCGCACGTGAGCACCAGTTCACTCGTGAAGACCAGGACGCCTATGCGCTGGAAACCCTGGCGCGCGCCACGCGGGCGACCGAAAAGGGCGATTTCAAGCGCGAGATCACCCCGGTCACGATCAAGGGCCGCAAGGGCGATGTGACGGTCGAGACCGACGAGCTGCCCCGCAAGGCGCGTCCGGAAAAGATCCCGAGCCTGAAGCCGGCTTTCGGCAAGGACGGCACGGTGACGGCCGCGAACGCCTCGGCCATTTCCGACGGCGCGGCTGCGCTGGTCATGATGCGCCAGAGCGAAGCGGAACGCCGTGGCCTGAAGCCGCTGGCGAAGATCGTCGCCACGGCGGCGCACGCCCATGAGCCGGCCTACTTCACCACCGCGCCGGTTCCGGCCATGCGCAAGGTGCTCGAGAAGGCGGGCTGGACCAAGGATGATGTGGATCTTTGGGAAATCAACGAAGCCTTTGCCGTGGTTCCGATGATCGCGATGAAAGAGCTGGGCCTCAGCCATGACGTCGTGAACGTCAATGGCGGCGCCTGTGCGCTGGGTCACCCGATCGGCGCGTCCGGCGCCCGCATCATGGTCACCCTCATTGCGGCGCTCGAGAGCCAGGGCAAGACCAAGGGCGTGGCGTCGCTGTGCATTGGCGGCGGCGAAGCGACGGCGGTCGCCATCGAACGCCTGAACTGATCAGCGCTGATCTGCTGAACGTCAAAGCCCCGGCTGTCAGGCCGGGGCTTTTTCATGTCAGTCCAGATAGAAGATATCATCCGTGTCATCGGGCGGCTTGGAGTCCTTTGGCCGTGGGATCAGCGAGGGTAACGGGTCCTCGATCGAGGCGCGCAGGCCCACCGTCATCAGCGCCATTTCCCAGTTCACGCAGTATTGCGACAGCGCGCCAGCCCTCTGGGCCGCCTGGGCGAGCTGGCGGGCGGCATGGGAGCCGCGTGAATGCGCCAGCCAGGCGATGGGCAGGCCATGGGGCGTATAAGCGTCCACGCCCTTCAAGAACCCCATCCAGTCCTGTTTGGGGTCATAGCCGTCCAGTTTTCTGAAATCGATGATCGCGCCCTGAATGCGGTCCGCCTGGACCCGATGCTGGAGGGTCTGCAGATTGCCCATGGCGCCATGAATGGTCTCGACGCCGCCCACCGCCAGATACCAGATGCGCGGACGGCGTGCGATCAGCATGTCAGACAGGTTGGTGCGCATGAGGGAGTCCCTGCAGCATAACGGGATATCCCGAGCTTGGCGGGGTAACGCTTACGTTTCCTGAATCATCTGGACTGAGATTATAAGCGGCTATGGCGGGTTTCCGGTCCGCAAGCGCAGGGGTGGCGCTTGAGCGCGCCCGCGCCATCCGTGCTGAGATGGCCCATCTGGACAACAGGATCGGGGCGGCTGACGCCCGCCTTCAAGGGCGCGCCAAGGCGTGTTCCTTCAACGCAGAACGAAGATTTATGATGCGGTGCAGCATGGCTTTGTCCGCTGCGCGTCGCTTGCCAAACCCGTCTCAGATCGCTACCTCGCAGCCCGAAAAGCCTTGTGTGGCTTGAAGAAACGTACGGACAAAGCATGTCGAACGGCCAATCCCGCTTCCATGTTCCGACCCCGCCTTATCGGCCGGGGGACGAGCCCGATTTCACCCATCTCGACCTTCAGAAAGCCGGCGCGGCGCCGCGCCCGGATCCGGCGGTCGGCTGGGAAGAGACCCGCGATCTGGCCACCGGCCTTGTGGGCGTTCTCGACCATAACCACCAGGCGGTCGGGGCGTGGAACCCCGAGCTCAGCGCGGAAGTCCTTCGTGAGGGGCTGAGCCATATGGTGCTCACCCGCATTTATGACGAGCGCATGCTGAAGCTACAGCGCCAGGGCAAGATGAGCTTCTACATGAAGTCCACGGGCGAGGAGGCGGTCGCCGTCGCCGCGGCCATGGCGCTCAAGCCCACCGACATGGTGTTCCCCAGCTATCGCCAGCAGGGCATCCTGTTTGCGCGCGGGCGCAACATCGTGGACATGATGTGCCATTGCATCTCCAACAGCCGCGACAACCTCAAGGGCCGTCAGCTGCCGGTGCACTACACCTGGGCGGAAGGCAGCTTCTTCACCATCTCGGGCAATCTGGGCACGCAGTTTCCCCAGGCCGCCGGCTACGCCATGGCCTGCGCCTACAAGGGCGAGGATCAGATCGCTGCGAGCTGGATCGGAGACGGCACCACGGCCGAAGGCGATTTCCACGCCGGCCTGACCCTGGCCTCCACCTATCGCGCGCCGGTCATCTTCAACGTGGTGAACAACCAGTGGGCCATTTCCTCCAACCAGAACATCGCCCGCGGCGATGCGCCGACCTTTGCGGCGAAAGGGCTGGGCTACGGCCTCGCCTCGATCCGGGCGGACGGCAATGACTTCCTGGCCGTGTACGCCGCGACCCAGTGGGCCGCCGAGCGCGCGCGCCAGGGCAAGGGCGCCACGCTGCTGGAGCTGTTCACCTATCGCGGGGATGCGCACTCCACATCGGACGATCCGACCAAGTATCGCCCCAAGACCGAATTTGACCGCTGGCCGCTGGGCGATCCCATCGAACGCCTCAAACAGCATCTGATCGGCAAGGATGAGTGGGACGAAGACCGTCACGCCAAGCTTGAAGAGCAGATGACCGCGCTGGTGGTGAAATCCTACAAGGAAGCGGAAAGCCACGGCACGCTCCATGAGGGGCCGCTCAGCCCCACCGAAAGCATTTTCGAGGACGTGTACGCCAAGCCCGACTGGCGCCTGCGCCGTCAACGCCAGGATCTGGGGGTTTAATCCATGCCGGCCATGAACATCATTCAGGCGCTGAACTCCGCCATGGACGTGCTTCTGGAGCGTGATCCGGACGTTGTGATCTTTGGCGAGGATGCGGGCTATTTCGGCGGCGTCTTCAAGGCCACCGACAAGCTGCAGGACAAGTACGGCCTCGACCGGGTGTTTGACACCCCGATCAACGAGGCGGCGATCGCCGGCATGGCGGTCGGCATGGCGGCCAAGGGACTCAAGCCCATCGCCGAGATCCAGTTCGCCGACTACATCTTCCCGGCCATCGACCAGATCGTGTCCGAGATGAGTCGCATCCGCTATCGCTCGGCCGGCCAGTTCACCGCCGGTTGCGTGGTGCGCGCCCCCTGGGGCGGCGGCATTCGCGGTGGCCAGACCCATTCGATGAGCCCGGAAGCCTTCTTCACCCATGTGCCCGGTCTGCAGGTCGTCGTGCCGTCCAACCCGTATGACGCCAAGGGTCTTCTGATCGCGGCGCTTGAGAGCGGCGATCCGGTGATCTTCTTCGAGCCCAAGCGGATCTATAATGGTCCGTTCGACGGCGTGCCAGACACGCCGCTGAAATCCTGGGCCAAGCACGCCAAGGGCGAGGTCCCCGAAGGCCATTACACCGTCGAGCTGGGCAAGGCCGAAGTGGTGCGCGAAGGCGAAGCCTGCACCGTGCTCGCCTATGGCACGCTGGTTCATGTGGCCCAGGCGGCGGCGGAAGCGTCAGGCATTGATGCGGAGATCATCGATCTGAAGACGCTCGCGCCCTATGACATCGAGACCATCGCCCAATCGGTGAACAAGACCGGCCGGGTCGTCGTCGCCCAGGAAGCGCCGCGGACCTCCGGTTTCGCCGCCGAGCTGGCCGCGCAGATCCAGGAAGAATGCTTCTATGCGCTGGAAGCGCCGATCTTCCGCCTGACCGGCTGGGACATTCCCTATCCGCACGCCCATGAATGGGCGTACTTCCCCACGCGCGACCGCTTTGCGCGCGCGATGAAGACCGTGACGGAGGCCTGAGCATGAGCGAATACAAGTACAAGCTCCCCGATGTGGGCGAAGGCGTCGTCGAGGCGGAAATCGTCGAATGGCACATCAAGGCCGGCGACAAGGTCACCGAGGACCAGCACATCCTGGATGTGATGACCGACAAGGCGACCGTGGAAATCCCCTGCGCGGTGAACGGCGTGGTCAAATCCATTGTCGGCGAGCCCGGTGAAGTCATTGCAGTGGGCACCGAAATCCTGGTCATCGATGTGGATGGTGAAGTCCCCGATGATGTCGAGGAGATGGCGGAGCCTGAAACCAAGGCCGACGCTCCCAAGGAGGAGCCCAAGGCCGAGGCGCCCAAGGACGAGCCTAAATCCGAACCGAAACCTGAACCCAAGCCGGAGCCGAAACCGGCCGCTCCGGCGAAAACCGCAGCACCAGCGCGGTCCAATGGCGAGCGTCCGCTGGCCAGCCCGGCGGTGCGTCAACGCGCGCTCGACGCCGACATCGATCTGGCGCATGTGCCCGGCACAGGCCCGGCGGGTCGGATCACCCATAATGATCTCGATGACTTCATCGCCGCGGGCGGTCGCCTGGTCTCCAAGGCGGGCGGTTCGGGCGGCGGCAAGGCGCCGCGCACCGGCAGCGAGGAGATCAAGGTCATCGGCCTGCGCCGCAAGATCGCTGAGAACATGGCGCACGCCAAGCGCACCATTCCGCATATCACCTATGTGGACGAGATCGATCTGACCGCGCTCGAAGATCTGCGCGCGCACATGAACGCCAAGAAGTCCGATGATCAGACCAAGCTGACCATCATTCCCTTCCTGGTCATGGCGCTGACGAAAGCCCTGCCCAAATTCCCGCAGGCGAATGCGCATTTCGACACCGATGGCTCGCTGCTGACCCAGCATGACGGTATCCATTGCGGCATCGCCGCCGCCACGCCCAACGGGCTGATGGTGCCGGTGATCAAGCACGCCGAGAGCCTTGATATCTGGGAAGTGGCCGCTGAGGTGAAGCGCCTGGGCGACGCCGCGAAAGCGGGCAAGGCCACCAAGGACGAGCTGACCGGCTCCACCATCACCATCACGTCGCTGGGCGCCATTGGCGGCATCGTCACCACCCCGGTGATCAACCATCCCGAGACGGCGATCATCGGCGTGAACAAGATGCAGACCCTGCCGCGTTATGACCGCGAAGGCCGTCTGGTGCCGCGCAAGATCATGAACCTGTCCTCGAGCTTCGATCACCGCATCGTGGACGGCTATGAAGCCGCCCTCTTGGTGCAGGAGATGAAGGCGTATCTGGAAAACCCCGCGACGCTCTTCATGGATTATGGCGTCCGCCCTGTCTGACATGCTCAAAGCCCGGCCCTCGCGCCGGGCTTTTTGCTTGCAAGTTGAAACCCCGGCCAAGCGCAGCGCCGAGCCGGGGCCTCGTGCAGGAAAAGCGCTTTACGTGAAGGGAGGTCCCGGGTCTTCGCTCCGCTCGCCCGGGAATTCAGGCTTTGTATGACACTCTTCCCCTGCGCAGGCAGGGGCCCAGAGCCGGATATGCCAGCGCTTGATGATCTCTGGGTCCCCGCCTGCGCGGGGAAAGAGGGATGACTCAAAGCCCCTCAAGTGTCATCCCGGACGCCGAAGGCGATCCGGGATCTACCGGAGCCGCTCTGTCCTGATCACAGAGACGCATGCAGGCGATCCCGGCTCAAGGCCGGGAGGACAGGGTGTGCTTCATGGCAAGTGTGGCATGGGCCTCCGGATCAAGTCCGAAGGACGAGTCGGTTGAGCTATGAAGTCTCGGTCCTCGGGCTAGACCCGGGGACCCATAAAACAGGTCGGCTGCCAGGATAACCTCGACATTGGCGAGCGTCCCTCTCCCCTTTTTGAGGGGAGAGGGCAGGTGAGGGGTGAGCAGCGCTTGATCTAGCAAGCGTGACCCTGGCTGAAGCGCACCCCCTCACACGGCCTCTCCCCCTTGTCCAAGGGGGAGGGGGGAAGCTTTTGCGCCTCAACTCAGTGGTTGTTTCCCCCCTTGCCACACAAACCTCCGCCTCCTAATGTCACCAGTGGTGACATTAGGAGGGTTTGATGTCGATCTATGAGATGATCCGCGATCATATGGATGCGTCGGTGCCGTTTGCGAAAGTGACGGGCGTGGAGCTGGTCGAGGTCTCGCCCGAGCGCGGCGTGGCGCGGCTGAAGAAGCGCCCGGACGTGGAGAACCACATCCAGACCATGCACGCCGGCGCCATGTTCACCCTGGGCGAGGCGGCCTCGGGCGCGGCGCTGGGCGGCGTGTTGGGCGACCAGCTGATGGCGGCGCGGCCCGTGGCGGCGGATGCCAGCATCAAGTATCTCAAGACCGGCAAGACCGATTTGACCGCCACGGCGACCGCCAATTCGGACGCCGAAGCGATCCGCCAGGAGCTTGAGGAGGTCGGCAAGGTGGTGTTCGACATCAATGTCGCCATCACCGACGCCGAGGGCGTGACCGTCGCCGAAATGGTGGTGAACTGGCACGTCAAGAAAACCGGCTGATGGCCGGGCGCAAATACCATCATGGCGAGGTGCGCGAGACCGCCGTCCGAGCGGCGCTCGACCTGATTGAGGCGGAGGGCTCCGACGCGCTGACCATGCGCGCGCTGGCCAGGGCGGTGGGCGTCGATCATCGCGCGCTCTACCGCCATTACCCGGACCGGGACGCGGTGCTGGCCGAAGTCGCCGCCGAGGGCTATCGCCAGCTTCTGCGCGATCAGCAGGCCGCGTGTGAAGCCGCAGAACACCCGCTTCAAACCGCGTTCGAGGTGTTTGTCCGCTTCGCGCTCGACCGTCCGCATCTGCACGCCCTGATGCTGACCCGGTCGCGGGCGGCCATGGATGCGCACAAGGCGCTGGGCGAGGCTGTGAAGGCCGAGCTTGAACAGCTCATGGTCTGGTCGCGGCGTGCGCTGGCGGCGGAAAAGGGAGAGCGCGAGACAGATGCGCGTGATCTGGCCTTCGCCGCCTTATCGGCCGCTTATGGCCTGGTGACACTGGCCAGCACGGCGTCCCTGATGCCGCGCAGCCCGGACGATCTCAAGGCGTTCGTCATCGATCAGGTGCGCGGGGTGCTGGAAGGCCAGCTCTTGCGGTTTGGCGCTCGTTCCGCCGAGGCGTGACGCCTTACGCCGAATTCATCCAAGCGACCGGCCCATCTGCTAGGCTTTCTTCCACAAGGAGAGCCGAGATGATGAGACACGCCGCATTCGCGAAAGCGCTGACGCTGATGGCCGGTGGGCTGGCCTGGGCCCAGACGCCTGCACAGACGTTTGAGAGCGGACTGGCCGAGTATCGCCGCGCGCATCAGATCCCCAGCCTGTCCGTACTGGTGTTGCGCGATGGCGAGGCCGAGGTCGAAGCCTATCTGGGCTGGTCCGATGACGAAGGCGAAGTCGCAACGAGCGCCGACACGACCTATTTCACCGCGTCTGTCACCAAGACCGTGACCGGAACCACGCTGTTTCTCGCAGATCAGGCGGGCGAGATCGATCTCGATCGCCCCATGGCGGACGCCGAGGACTGGCGCGGCCTGTGTGAGTGGTTTCCGGACTCCGACATTCCTCTGGCGGGCGGAGATGTGGGGGGCGTGATGTTCCCGGACTTCACCTGTCAGGGCCAGACCCTGCGCCAGGTGGTGAACATGCAGGTCAATGGCGAGCCGGGAACGGACTTTTACTATAACGCTCTGGTCTTTGCCCGGCTGGGCCGGTGGGTGGATGAGGTGCATGAGCGGGACTTCCGCGCTCTGGTGCGCGCCTATGTGCTTGATCCGCTTGAGATGACCGACACCATGGCGGGTTGGCGCGACACCCGGAATTACCACGTGCTCAGCCATTTGGCGCCGCCCTTCCTCTTTGATGGCGAGCGTCTGGTGAAGCAGGCTTTTCCGGATGATGATTTCCGGGGTGCGGCGGGTCTGTACATGACGCCTATGGATCTGGCGCGCTTTGACCGGGCGCTGGATGACGGCACGCTTCTGACCGATGCCCAGAGACAGGCGATGTGGACGCCGCCGAGCAATGCCGACGGCACGCCCTCGGACTACGCCCATGGCTGGTTTCTTCAGGATTATCAGGGAGAGCGTCTTGTGTTTCATTCCGGCTGGCAGCCGGAGGCCTATTCCGCGATCTATCTGAAAGTCCCCGAACGCGGCCTGACATTGATCGCCTTCGCCAATACCGAAAGCCTGTGGTGGGGGAACCGGCCGGACCGGTCCGAGGTGCACCGCTCCGATCTCGTTCAGGCCTTTTTCGCCGCCTATGACATTGGCCAGGGCGCGCCCTGATCGGAACCTTCGCGTGCGACATCGCGTTTCTTACCCAGCACAGACAATGGGTGATGAGATGAAAACCTTCGGCATTTTCCTTCTGGGCGCGCTTCTGGCGATTGGCGGTCTGACCTGGGCGCTGGTCCAGCTGGGCATTCCGGCGACCTGGGTCGTGATCGTGGACATGATCTTTCTGGGCATCGCCGTCGCCAGCGGCGCCGGGCTGACCAAACGATGGGCGGATGACACCAAGGTCAATGTCGAGAAGACGTAATCTGTACGGACCTTTACTGGCGAAAGGGGCAGGTTTCAGCCTGCCCCTTTTTTGTTGTGCGCCGAGCGTCTAAACATCACGCCAATCTATACCGGACCCGCAGGAGTTTTGCTCATGGCCCAGTCTAAAACGTGTCAGGTTCTCGTCGTCGGCGGCGGCCCGGGCGGCTATCCGGCCGCCATTCGTGCGGGCCAGCTGGGCCTGGACACCATTATCGTGGACAAGCACGGGCTGGGCGGCACCTGCCTGAACCGGGGCTGCATCCCGTCCAAGGCCTTCATCCATGCCGGATCGAAGTATGAGGAGATGGTTCATCACGCCCAGAAGGACGAGATGGGCCTGAAGGTCGCGGATCCGACCCTCGACATGGCGGGCGTGACCGAATGGAAAGACGGCATCGTCTCCAAACTCACCAAGGGCGTGGGCCAGCTGCTCAAGGCGGCGAAAGTCGAGGCGATCGCCGGCTGGGCGACCTTCAAGAACGCCAAGACCTGTGTTGTGGAGATGGAGGATGGCGAAACCGTCGAGATCACGGCGGAGAACGTCATCCTGGCCACCGGTTCGAAAGAGACCGAGCTGCCCTTCATGAAGTTCGGCGGTGATGTCATCGGCTCGACCGAGGCGCTGGAACTGACCGAACGTCCGGAAAAGCTGGTGGTGGTTGGCGGCGGCTATATCGGCCTCGAGTTGGGCATCGCCTTCCGCAAGATGGGCTCCGAGGTCGCGGTGGTGGAAGCGCTCGATTCCATTCTGCCCAGCTATGACAAGGAGCTGATCCGCCCGGTCCAGATGTGGCTGAAGAAGAACAAGGTCGCGCTGCACACCGGCTGCAAGGCCAAGGGCGCGGTCGAGGAGGGCGGCCAGACCTATCTCGAGTTCGAGGACGCCAAGGGTGAAACCCAGCGTATCGAGGCGGACAAGGTCCTCGTCGCGGTGGGCCGCAAGCCGGTCACCGAGGGCTGGGGCCTGGAGAATATGGGCGTCGACATGGATGGCCCGTTCGTGAAGATCGACCATCAGTGCCGCACCGCCATGCGCGGCGTCTACGCCATTGGCGATCTAGTGGGCGAGCCGCTGCTGGCGCACAAGGCCACCAAGCAGGGCGAGCTGGTCGCCGAGATCATCGCCGGTCACAAGCGCGCCTATGATCCGGTCTCTGTCGCCGCGGTCTGCTTCACCGAACCCGAGCTTGTCGGCGTCGGCCTGAGCCCGGATGAAGCCAAAGCCAAGGGCGAGACCGTAATCACCGGCAAGTTCCCGCTGGCGGCGTCCGGCCGCGCACTGACCATGGAAGGCGGCGCGGATGGCGGCTTTGTGCGTGTGACCGCGCGTGAGAGCGATCATGTGATCCTGGGCATTCACGCCGTGGGCAAGCATGTCTCCGAATTGTCCGGCGAGTTCGCCCTGGCGCTGGAGATGGGCGCGACCCTGGAAGATGTGGCGGGCACCATTCACGTGCACCCGACCCTGACCGAGGGCTTCGCCGAAGGCGTGCTCACGGCGCTGGGTCACCCCATCCACATCTCGGCCTGATCCCGTCAGGCGTCGCAGGCCTGGGTGAGGCTGTCTCCGAACAGCCTTGCCACATCTGCATCCCGGGCGGCGCGTCGATAATCGCTCTGGGCATTGGGACGGGTCCAGACATTGGCGCGCGCGTCTGAACCGCAAACCTGTCCGGCCTGAAAATGCGTCTCGACCAGGAAGACGAGTGATGCGGTTTCGTCCGAACTGAAGCGGTCGCGCAGTGTCTCAGCACGACGGGCGTCTGCGGGCGAAAGCCTCAGAACGATCGGACGGTCCTCTGGGGCGAGGCCGAGGAAGGGCAAACGCTCGACCGGATCGTCTTCCACGATGAGCGCGAACTGCGCCTCTTCCAGCGTTTCTCCATCCCTTTGCAGTGTAGTGGTCACGGTCCATCGACCCGGATGATCCGTCAGGCCTGGATAGTGAATCGCCAGACGCGCCGCCGCGAAATCGATATCCTCAGCTTCAAGCCGTGAATAAGCGGCGAGCGTGGTTAGCGGCACGCTCGTACACGCGGCCAACAAGATCATGAAATAAACGAGTGTGAGCGTGAAGCTGTGCCTGAACACCGCCACTCCCCCAAAGAGCGAACAATTATTTCAATTTCCCTCATTGCGGGAGGGTGTTCAAGCCGTAACGTTATGTCATGGCTTCCTTTGTTCGGGGCGAAGCGCTAGGGGAGAGCCATGACTGACGATCACGCCCATTCCCACAATCACTCCGCTCACGACCATGGCGGTCATCACCATCATGGCCATGGTCATGCGCACCCCGTCGATGGCCGCAATGAGCGTCGCACGCTGATCGCTGCGGCGTTGACGGGCGGGTTCATGCTGGCCGAGGTGATTGGCGGGCTGCTGACCGGGTCGCTGGCGCTGCTGGCGGATGCGGCGCACATGCTGACCGACTTCGCCGCGCTGATCCTGGCCTGGGGCGCGTTCCGCCTGTCGCGGCGTCCGGCCACGGACAAGCGCTCCTATGGCTATGACCGGCTACAGATCCTCGCCGCTTTCGCCAACGGGGTGACGCTCTCCATCCTGGTGGTGTGGATCGCCTGCGAAGCCGTGATGCGCCTGTTTGATCCCAATGAGATCGAAGCCACCGGCATGGCGGTCATTGCGGTGCTGGGTCTGTTCGTGAACATCGCCGCGTTCGGCGTGCTGCATGGCGCGGACACCGACAATCTGAATATCCGCGGGGCGCTGGCCCATGTGATGGGCGATTTGTTGGGCTCTGTCGCCGCCATCATCGCGGCGGGCGTCATCTGGTGGACCGGCTGGACGCCGATTGATCCACTGCTGTCGCTGCTGATCGCCGCACTGATCGGCATTTCGGCCTGGCGGCTGGTGCGCGATGCGGGCCGGGTGCTGCTCGAAGCGGCGCCCGACCATATAGACCCCAGCGTTCTGCGTGCGGATCTGACCGCCGCCATTCCCGACGTGCTCGACATCCATCATGTGCACGTCTGGTCCTTGACGCCGGACCGTCCTATGGCCACGCTGCATGCGCGGATCGAGCCCGAGGCGGATGCGCCCGCCATCATCGTGGCCATCAAGGGCCGGCTGGCCGAGCGCTACAAGTTGACCCATGTCACCGTGGAGGTGGAAACGGGTCCTTGCGCAGACGATAAAACCTGATCGCGAAATTTACTCGCCGTTAGGCATACACTTTAAACGAAGATTCAGCCCTTCCTGTCATAAAGCTTCCCTGTCGGACGAAATAAGAGCGGGCGACACGCTCAATCGTCGACGTTTTGGGATCAATGCGGGCCTCAAAAAGAGGGCCCCCTTGCAAGGTTTGGGTGTGACTATGAAAAAGTTTGCTGGTGTAATCGCTGCCGTCTCCATGATCTCCGCTTTTGGCGCCGCTCCGGCGCTGGCGCAGGAGCCGGAACTGGTCGAGGCTTCCGCTCCGGAATTTCCCCGTGCGGCCGAACGTCGTGAGATCGAAGGCCATGTGGTCGTGCGTTACAATGTGACCGCCGACGGCGCCGTGGCTGATGTTGAAGTGGTCGAGGCGACCCCGGCTGGCGTGTTCGAACGCTCCGTGATGCGCGCCCTTGAAGACTGGCGCTACGCATCGGGCGCCGGCGCCCAGGGTGTTGAACGCCGGTTCGATTTTAACTTCGGCGGATAAACCTTTTATCAAGACGGCGCAGTCAGAAATGACTGCGCCGTTTTTGTATTCGTGACTATTAACCTTAATTGGGGCTGACTAATGGCGATCTCGTTCCACTCTGTGCAGACACGTCTGCTGGCTGCGTTTGCCGCCGTGATCGTGATTACTCTGGCGACCAGCGCTGCAGGATTGTTCGCGTTCTCGAGCTCGAAGAACGCCCTGGACGCCATCGTCGAGGAAACCGCCCCTCGCGCCGCCGCTGCACAAAGACTTGAAGCCGCCTCGGGCGCCCTGACCGGCGAACTGGCGGCTTTCTCGCGGTCGCGCGACACGATTGACCAACAAGTTTCCGCCTCCCGACTGGACGCGCTGATGGGTGAGGCGAGCGCCTCCATCGAAGCCCTGCGTCAGGCCGGTCTGAGCGCGGCCAACGCCGATGCACTGAGCGAAGCGCTCAACGGTGTCGGCTCCGCCGTGTCTGAAGCCTCCGGCCCGGTGAGCGCCAAGCTCGAAGCCAGCGCCGCCCGTGAACGCGCCATGCGCGATGTGCTGCGTCAGCGCGCCGAGGTCGCCCAGATGCTCGAAGCCGCGCTGGATGAAACCACCGATGAAGGCGTGATCGAGACGCTGCTGCGCTCGTCCATGGCCGTGAACCTGGTCGCCGCGCGCTTCGCCGAGCTGAGCACCGCTGACAGCCCGGGCGAAGTCGCTGAAATCCAGGACGAATATTACTACGCCGCTGATGATCTGAGCATCAACATGGCCATTCTGGGCGATGTGGCGACGCCGGAACTGCGCGAGGCGGTCGATGGCCTTCTGGCCTATGCCGAGGGCGATCAGGGCATGTTCTCCCTGCGCGAAACCGAACTGGCGATGATCGACGAGACCGAGATGCTCGTTGAAGATGCGCGCATCATGGATGCCGCGCTCGCCGAGATCGTCACCCAGACCCGCGAATCCGCACTCGCCGACCAGGCCGAGGCCAGCCAGGGCGGTCTGAACGCCATGGCGTTCGGCTCGGCCCTGATGTGGGTGTTCGCCATCCTGTCCGTCGCTGTGGGCGGCGCTGTGGGATACTTCTACGTCTCCCGCAATCTGCTCGACCGCCTGACCCGCATTGCGCGCGCCATGAAGGACCTGGCCCAGGGCAATCTCGGTCAGGAAATCGAGGACAATGACAAGGACGAGATCGGCGAGATGGCCAAGGCCGTCGCCGTGTTCCGTCAGAACGCCATCGAGCGTCAGCGTCTGGAAGAGGAAAGCGAAGCCGAACGTCTGGCCCGCGAAGCTCGCGCCAAGCGCATCGAGGAGCTGGTCGCCCAGTTCGACGATGTGTCCCGTCGCGCGCTGGATGCGGTGGGCAACGCCGCCGAGGAAATGGAAAGCGCCGCCACGGCTCTGGATCATTCCTCGCGCAGCGCTGGCGAGACCACGGCCCGCGTGAACGCCTCGGGGGGCCGCGCCGCCGAGAACGTGGACACGGTGGCCGCCGCCGCCGAGGAGATGACCGGGTCGATCGCCGAGATCGCCCAGCAGATCTCCCGCTCCACCGAGATCGCCCAGGATGCGGCCAACCGCGTCCAGCAGACCAATTCGGATGTGGCCCAGCTGGATGAAGCCGCCTCGCGCATTGGCGATATCGTCAACCTGATCGAGGGCATCGCCGAACAGACCAACCTGCTGGCGCTGAACGCCACCATCGAGGCGGCCCGCGCCGGTGAAGCCGGCAAGGGCTTTGCGGTTGTGGCCAGCGAGGTGAAGACCCTGGCCGAGCAGACCGCGAACGCCACCAAGTCCATCTCCGACCAGATCTCCGGCATTCAGGGCGCGACGGGCAAGACCGTCGGGGCCATCGAGAATATCGGCGAGGTCATCTCGGAGATGAACAATATCTCCGCCGCCATCGCCGCCGCGATGGAAGAGCAACGCGCCGCGGCGTCCGAAATCACCCGCGCCGCCCATGAAGCGGCGTCGGGCACCCGCGAAGTGGCCGAATCCATCGGCCAGGTGGACGCCGCCGCCGCCGAGACCGGCCAGTGCGCCGCCCAGGTGAACTCGGCCAGCCATGCGCTGAACACCGAATCCTCGGGTCTGCGCAAGGCCGTCAGCGAGTTCCTGTCCTCGGTGCGCGCTGCGTAACTGAATTTGGTGTCGCCGTATCAGCGCGGGCCCCTTGCAAGGCGGCCCGCGCGCGGCTATACGCCTCCCTCCGGTTCGCAGCCCACCCTGCTGCGGACACATGGTTTGGCTGGGTAGCTCAGCTGGTTAGAGCGCACGACTCATAATCGTGAGGTCGGGAGTTCAAGTCTCCCCCCCGCCACCACCCCTTTTCCTTTGAAAACCTGAACCGTCTGAGCGCCCCCGCGGGTGACCGCGAACGCTGGGCGCATCCCAACCGTCTGGGCTCCACGATTGTGATCAGCGACGGCACGGGCGCAGTGATCGACACGCACACCTATTCCCCCTTCGGCCAGGCGGGCGAGGGCGATGGCGGCTTCGCTATTTCAGGTTTGATCGCGTCCGCGATCGGGCCGCTTCACGGGCCAGAAGCTGGGTGAGATCATCCCGCCACTGGTTCGAGGGATGATCGAACGAAACCGGGCTCTATTACTACAAGGCCCGCTATTACGACCCCGAGCTCGGTCGCTTCCTGCAGACCGATCCCATCGGCTATTCCGACCAGATGAATCTCTACGCCTATGTGGGCAATGATCCGATCAACGCGACCGATCCGACGGGGATGTGTGGGCCAGCAATTGGTGCATGTATAGCTCTTTGCGCGACTAATCCCGCTTGTGCGGCGGCTGTGGGGACAGGGATCGTTGTGACTGGGGTGATAATTACCGACGCGTGGCAAAAGTCGGGAGCGCCTGAGTTTCTCGAAAATATATTTACGAATGAAAATGCTAGTGAAGACCGAGAAAGATCTGAACGGGGGCGAGATGTTGTCCGCGGTGGTCGTGAACCGGCACGAGGCGAACGTGAGATCGATATGACTGATCAAGATCGGTCCGTAGAAGGGGTATTGGGAGAGGCTGCTGAGGCAGCAGGCGTTGAGGTGGAGAGCACTGCCGATGGTAAGCCAATAGTATATCTGCCTGACGGTGGGCGGATTGTCGGCTATCCTGAATCTACGAGCGGGGGCGATCCGTCGATTACGATACAAGGCCGTAGAGGGCGCGTGATCAATAAAACTAGAGAGGCTCGTTATCTTGATGAATAGTGATTTTAAGAACTTGGTACATCGGACTCTTCCTAATAAGAAAGGCAATGTTTTGATCGGTGTTTCGCAGATTCAGATTGATCGCAAATTGGAATATATGCTTTTTTCTAAAAAATACTTTGCTTCCTATGAGGCGGAGACCTTTTCATCTAGATTTAAATCCAAACTCAAATTTACTGAATGTGAGCAATTTAGGTCAGAGTTATTGGATTCGGTTTATACGGAAGACTTCGTGGTTTATGATGGCGGAGGAGGTTGTTTTTGGATTAATTCTTTGCGTGATAATATTTCTGTTATTTATGTTGAAAATGGAGTCCATATTCCGCAATCGCTTATTGTCGAGTGGGATTCATCATTGGCTAATGAAATAATTTTTGGAGGATTGGCTTGGGATGATCTATTGACGCTAGGTGTGTTTTCCTATTTTACCAGCGAGAGGCTGAATTCTATTAGGGAGTGGATTAAAGAATATTGAGTGGGGTTCGTAATTAAATATGATTGCATAGGTTTAATTTGAATCCTCTTTTTTCAAGATTCCCATAATGCCTCTGTGCAAGTTTTGAGTTTGCTAGCATGAACGGGCTATTCGCATAACTACGCAGGTGCTGAGCTGGCGAAGACCTAAACCCTGACGTGCTCAGTTGATTGAACGCCTCGCCAGTATCGCCTATGACGCCCAGTCGCGCCGGCAGAGCGTGAGTTACGCCAATGGCGCAACCGCGCTGTTTGGCTATTCCGCGCGCGGGGATATTCGCTGTCATGACATCCATCTGACCGGCGCTGCGGCCTCGGCGTGCAATGGCGCGGGGGCGGAGGTGGCTTATGACTTCACCTCCAATGGCGTGGGTCAGATCCTCAGTGAAAGCCTCAGCAGCACGCTCAGCGGCGAGGATCTGGTCTGGCGGCCGTCCTTCTCGGCGAACGACAATTACGCCAGCAATGGCCTGAACCAGTACACGTCTGTGACGCGTGACACGTGCTTGCTCAGGTTCACCCGAGCCTGCCCTCCCACGTGAAGCGCCGTTGAGGTGCGGCAGAGCAGCGCGGGGCGGTGACAAACCTCCAACACTTATCTATTTTGATAAGTGACAAGTGCGCCGGGATTGAGTCTCTATGAGCGCGCACAAGGAGGACGTGCATGATCCGTTCATTGCTGCTGGCATCGCTCACGCTGGTGTTGAGCCCGGCCTCTGGCTGGGCGCAGACAGAGGCGTCTGAGCCTTATGAGGTGCGCGAGACCGAAATCACCGATCAGAAGGCCGTGTTCGCCACGGTGCAGAGCGTGGATGTGACCATGGCGCGGGCGCGCCTGTCGGGCACGATCGGCGAATTGCGCGTGGATGAGGGTGATCGCGTCGAGGCGGGCGAGGTGCTGGCTGTGGTCGTGGATGACCAGCTCGCCCCCCAGATCGGCTCGCTCAACGCCCAGCTGGCGGCAGTGACCGCCCAGCTGGACCAGGCTCGCGCCGATCTTCAACGGGATGAGCGCCTGTTCGAGCGCGGCCTGGTCGCCGAAGCGCGCCTTGAATCGACGCGCACCCAGGTCGAGGTGTATGAGAACCAGGTTGCGTCTGCGCGTCAGCAGCGCGCCGTGACCGTGCAGCGCTCGCGTGAAGGCGATGTGCTGGCGCCCGCCACCGGCGTGGTCCTGTCCGTGCCGGTGACCGCCGGAACCGTGGTGATGCCGGGCGAGCAGATCGCCGAAATCGCCACCGATCTTTATGTGCTGCGCCTGTCTCTGCCCGAACGCCATGCCCGGTTCATCGCCGAGGGCGATCCAGTTCAGCTTGATGTGCAGCATCCTGACGGGACGAGCCTCGCCGCCACCGGCACAATCCGTCAGGTCTATCCGCGGATCGAGGCGGGGCGCGTGACGGCTGATGCCGTGGTGGAGGGGCTTGGGGACTTCTTTGTGGGCGAGCGGGTGCGCGTCCGGGTCAATACCGAAGCCCGCATGGGCATTCTGATCCCTGCAGACCTGATCGAGACCCGCTACGGGCTGGATTATGTCAGCGTGCTCGATGCGGACGGCCATCCTCATGACGTGGTGGTCCAGCGTGGCGGCGTCAGCGTGGGCGAGGCGGGCGCCGAGCAGGTGGAAATCCTGTCGGGTCTGAAAGCCGGTGATCGTCTGGTGCAGCCATGAAGCTGGGCCTGTCCGGATATCTTGCGAAGGGGTTCATCCGTTCGCCGCTGACCCCGCTCCTACTGCTGGCCGCGCTTGGCCTGGGGCTGATCGCGCTTTTGACCATTCCGCGCGAGGAAGAGCCGCAAATCTCTGTGCCCATGATCGACATCATGGTGCGCGCGGACGGTTTGGCGGCGGCCGATGCGGTGGAGCTGATCACCGAGCCGCTTGAAGCGATCATCTCGGGCATTTCCGAGGTGGAGCACACCTATTCCAACACCATGGATGACCAGGTTCTGGTCACCGCCCGGTTCAAGGTGGGCGTGGCCGAGGACCTCGCCGTCCTGCGCGTGCACGAGGAAATCCGGGGCCATTACGACCAGCTGCCGCTGGGGGTGCCTGAACCGCTGATCATCGCGCGCGGCATCAATGACGTGCCGATCCTGACCCTGACGCTGAGCCCGGAGCCCGGCTTTGGCGAGCGCTGGACGGACGCGTCGCTGCTGACCCTGGCCGAAGAGCTGCAATCGCGCCTGACGGCGGTCGAGGGCTCGGGATTGAGCTTCATCGTCGGCGGTCGCGCCGATCAGGTGCGCATCGAGCCCGATCCCGAGCGCCTGTCGCTCTATGGCGTCACCTTGCAACAGCTGGCGGGCAAGATCGCGGCCGCCAATTCCGCCTTTCCGGTGCGGCCGGTCTTCCGCGACGGCGCGGTGGCGCAAACCCTTGTGGGGGAAACCCTGCGCGACCCCGCCTCCATTGGTCTGTTACTGCTCACAACGCGCGACGGACGCCCCGTCTATGTCCGCGATGTGGCGGACGTGGGGATCGG
>NZ_JASHIU010000013.1 GCF_030733545.1 Oceanicaulis sp. MMSF_3324 | reverse complement strand
CCCCCCCCCCCCCGCTTCCATGTGCAAGTCCAATTCAGCCTGCTGGCGATTTATTCCGCCGCCAGGGCCTTTTGTTCGGCCGCATCGGCCAGGCGCTGACGCGCCAGCTCGTCGGAGACGATGTTGGACGGGCGGTTTTCACGCGCCGCTGTGTCCATGATCTCGCCCAGCGTGGCTTTCAGGGTGTGCAGCTTGCCTTCCACCCATTTGTTGTCGAAGCGGGAGTCGATCTCGCCCATGACATTGATGATGCCGCCGGCGTTGATGACATAGTCCGGCGCATACAGGATGCCGCGCTTGACGAGCTCGGCGCCCATTTCGCGGGTTTCGAGCTGATTGTTCGCAGCACCGGCGACCACTTTGACCTTCAGGCGGTCAATGGTGCTCGGATTGATGATGGCGCCCAGCGCGCACGGGGTGAAGATGTCCGCATCCACGTCGTAGATGGCGTTGGGATCCTCGACCACTTTCGCACCGGTTTCCTTGGCGATGGCCTTCAGCTCGGCTTCGCGAATGTCAGCCAGGTGCAGTTCGGCGCCGGCTTCCGCCAGGTGACGGACCAGATAGGCGCCCACATGGCCGGTGGCGCCCTGAACCGCGATCTTCACGCCATTGAGGTCTTCCGAACCCAGGCCCCGGGCCGCAGCGGCCTGGATGCCCATGAACACGCCCTTGGCGGTCACCGGGGACGGATCGCCCGTGCCGTCCGGCAGGCCGACCACGTGACGGGTGGTGCGGCGGGCGACGACCATGTCGTCGGGAGACACGCCCACATCTTCCGCGGAGATGTACTGGCCGTTCAGGCTTTCCAGCGCACGGCCGAAGGCTTCAAACAGGGCCTGACGGTCGAACTCGCCCTCGGGCTTCATGATCACGGATTTGCCGCCGCCAATGGGCAGGTCCGCCATGATGTTCTTGTAGCTCATGCCCTGGGACAGGCGCAGCACATCGGTCACCGCCTCGGCAGAGGACGGATAGGACCACATGCGGCAGCCGCCAACGGCCGGGCCGCGCGCGGTGGAGTGCACCGCCAGGATGGCTTTGAGCCCCGTCGCCGGATCAGTGGCGAAAAGAACTTTCTCGTGGTTATCAAACGCGGTGTGCTCGAACAGGCTCATGAGCGGGGAGTCCTTCCTGTCGCGAAACGAAAATGGAACGCTGGGGGCCGGAGCCGCTTCATCGGCGGTCACGATCAGCCAGGGCCAGCGCGTGCGCCGTCTCGATACCTTTTGCGACAGTTCCGCGCAAGTGTCCGTTTTACTTGGGTAAATGTACGGTCAATTTAGACTGTTCAACATTTCGCGGACGCGAGCTTTCAGTTCAGGCAAAACTTCTTGCTCAAACCAAGGGTTACGCTTCAGCCATCCGGTATTGCGCCAGCTCGGATGCGGCAGCGCAGCATAATCTGGCCAATGCAGTCGCCACTGCTTTACGGTCTCGGTCAGGGTTTTTGCAGCTCGATTCCCCAGATGCCAGCGCTGTGCATGGGCGCCCACCAGTAAAGTCAGCCCCACATGCGGCAATGCGGCGCCCGCACGGTCCTGCCAGAGCGGCGCGCATTCTCGGCGCGGCGGCTTGTCCCCGCCCTTGGCATCCAGTCCGGGAAAACAGAAGCCCATGGGCGTAATGGCGACGGCCCGCTCATCATAGAATTCCGCCTCGCTCACCCCCATCCAGTCGCGCAGACGGTCCCCGCTGGGATCGGTGAAGGGCTTGCCGCTGGCCTGCACCCGCGTGCCCGGCGCCTGTCCGATGATGCGAATTCGGGCGCTGGCTTGGCCGCAGACAACGGGACGGACAGGATGGTCCAGATGGGGCTGGCAGACCCGACAGGCGCGGATCTCGCGCTTGAGCTGGTCGAAATCCTCAGCCATCGCCTTCCGGCGCAGGCGCCTCGGGCGCCTTGGCGAGGCGATAGACGCCCTTGAAGTTCTCCGGATCGACCGGCTTGCCCTTGCGCAGGATCACGATCTTGCCCTGCCGGGCCAGATGGATGGCGGCGTTGCGCACATGGCGCATGCGGTTCTGGAAGTCTTCGGGGAAGACTTCGCGGGCCGCCTCGGAGGGGCAGATGCTTTTATCCGGCCCTCGTTGCTCGACCAGGGACAGAATCGCGGTTTCGATAACGTCTTCGCTCATTCCTGGCTGGATACTCCAAAACCATGCGTCATGACCACCGCCCATACTGGATGCACGCCCTGTGGGAGCAGTTCGAGAACGCCTGGACGCGTCATTTCCTCAAGCCGCATTTCGAAAGCCTGGGCGATCACGCCAAGGTGGTGCGCCCGTGGAATGTGGAGGTGTTCGGCCCCAATGTGCATGCGGGCAAGGCCATCCACATTGTCAGCCGCCGCGACCAGCCGGTCAGCTTCACCGTCTGGTCGCCCGCTGACGCGCCGGGCGAGATCCATATCGGCGATTGCTGTTTCTTCGCCGGCAGCATCCGCATCCTGGCGGCCGAAAGGATCATCATCGGAAACGCCGCGCTGCTGGCCAAATCGGTCACCATCACCGACAGCGACTGGCATGGTCTGTATGACCGCACCACCGCACGCCCGCCCAGCGCGCCGGTGATCATCGGCGACAATGTCTGGATCGGCGACGGCGCCTTCATCGGCAAGGGCGTCACCATTGGCGACAACGCCGTCATCGGCGCCCGCTCGGTCGTCACCAGGGATGTGCCCGCCAACACCGTGGTCGCCGGCGCGCCGGCCAAGCCCCTCAAGACCCTCGACCCGGACGGCCCGTTCAAGACCCGCATGGAGATGCTGGGCGACGCCGAGGGTCTGGAGCGGTTCATGCAGGCCGCCTATCGCGAACAACTAGGCGGCAATTCCACGCTGGGCTGGCTCAGGAGCAAGGTCTTCCCGCGTCGGGGAGACTGAACCGATCAGATTCAACTTTTGTGAGATTTAGAATCCATATTACCTCCTGTATGGGGAATTTACATAGGAGGTCCCTCATGAAATCTCTCATTTCAACCGCCGCGAGCCTGACTGTGCTCATGTCTGCAAGCGCCATCGCGGACGACCACACCGGCTCGGCGGATTTCGAACTGACCCATGTGGCTGCGGTCCTGAACACCGGACCGGTGGACCCCACTCATGACGAGCAATGCGATGCGCTGCTGTCTGACCATGTCGGTTTGCACGCGCATTCCAGCTGGGAGGTGAATACGACCACCGGCATGATGTCCGCCACGACCACCGTCATGGACGCCGAGATCGGCATGTTCCCGATGGGCATTTCCGGGCATTACGATTTCATGTCCTCATCCATCCCGTCCGGGTTGTCCGAGCAGCATGTGGACCGCGTCATCCTGAACATGGACGACACATTCGAGAACCAGGCGCTTCGAATCCTGTTCGTCTATGACGATCAGGATTTCAATTGCGTCCTGTCGTCGGACGCCATGCACTAGCTCACAGCAAAACGGCCCCGGACATCCGGGGCCGTTTTCATGTCTGCCTGTGAAGGAGCCTAACTGAACAGGCTCATCGGCAAGGCGCCGACCACGGCGCCGGTCATCATCGTGGCGAGGGTGCCCGAGATGAGCGCGCGCGGGGCGAGCTGGAGGATGTCCTCACGGCGGCTCGGCGCCACGGCGATCAGACCGCCGGTCAGGATGCCGACCGAGGAGAAGTTCGCAAAGCCGCAAGCCGCATAGGTCATGATCAGACGCGAACGCGGGCTGAGCTGATCGGCGTTCGCCGCCAGCGCATCATAGGCGAAGATCTCGTTGAGCGCGGTCTTGAAGCCCATCACGGTGCCGCCCGCCTGCGCTTCGCTCCAGGGCAGACCCGCGACCCAGACGAGCGGGGCGAAGATCAGGCCAAGCACGCGCTGAATGGTGATCGGCTCGCCCATCACGTCCGGCATGCCGCCGAGCATGAAGTTCACCAGCGCGACGATGGCGGTGAACACCAGGAGCATGGCGATGATGTTCACGAACAGCTTCACGCCGTCCGCCACACCGGTGGTCAGCGCGTCCATGGTGGAGTGATAAAGCTGGACCGGAATGCGTTCCTTCTCGGCCTGCTCGGCGGTTTCGTCCTGCGGGTGCATCAGCCGCGCCAGGATCGCCGCAGCCGGCACCGAGATCAGCGAGGCGGTCAGGATATGACCGGCTGCGTCATCCAGCACGGAGTTGAGCTGGCTCACATAGATGGCCATCACCGAGCCCGCCACGGTGGAAAAGCCCACCGTCATGATCAGGAACAGGTCCGAGCGGGAAATCGCCGGCAGACGCGGACGGATCAGCACCGGGCTTTCGGTCATCCCCAGGAAGATGTTGGCGGCGGCGCCCAGGGACGCGGCGCCGGACAGGTTCAGGATGCGGCGGAACAGGCTGGCGAAGCCGCGCACGGCGAATTCCAGGATGCGCCAGCGCCAGAGCACCGCCGAGATCGCGGACAGCACGATGACCATGGGCAGCGCCTGGAACGCGAAGGTGAAGGTCAGCCCTTCCGCGCCCTCACGGATGACGAACGGGCTTTCGCCCCCGCCCAGATAGCCGAAAACGAAGCTGGTGCCCTCGGTCGTCGCCGCCTGCAGCACTTCCACCACTGTGGTCAGCGAGGACAGGAAGGCGCGCGTGGGCGCAAAGCTGAACAGCAAGATGGCGATGGCGAACTGAACGGCGACGCCCCCCAGCACAAGCACCACCGGCGGCGTTTTGCGCGGGCCCAGCGCCCAGGCGATGGCCAGAAACACGAACACGCCGATGAGGCTGCGCAGCTGCAGACCCAGATCTTCAATCATGTGGATGTAATCCCCTAATGACCGCCCACGCCGCACCGGGCGTTTGTCACAGGTTCGCCAAAATACCGTTTTCTGTCCGAAACACTAGTGCGCTTGCAGCAGACGGCTGAACGCGCCAGTTTCAGGCCATGACAGAACCGATCTGGAGCCCCTGCAAACGCGTCTGCGTCGTCGATCCCAATGCGGCGATGTGCGTGGGCTGTTTCCGCACCATGGATGAGCTGGGCCGCTGGATGAGCATGACCCAGCAAGAGCGCCTGGCGATCAAGCCCGAGCTGAAAGCCCGCGAGGCGGCCTATCGTGAAAAACGCAAGACGACCCGCTAGCTAGCCGACAAAGATCGCTTCGCGCAGCATGTTCAGCGACATGATCAGAAGGCCGATGGCGAAGATCTGCTTGAGCCGTTTGGCGTTCAGGCTGTGGGCCAGATTCGCGCCCACTGGCGCCAGGAAGACGGCGGATGCGGCCAGCGTCACGAACGCGGCCATGTTCACATAGCCCAGCGAGAATGGCGCGCGCGCCGGTTCATCCAGCCCCGCCACCATGAAGCCGATCGCGCCAGGCAGGCCGATGGCGACGCCGAAGCCGGCGGCGGTGGCGACGGCGGTGTGGATGGTCTTACCGTGCAGGGTCATCAGCGTCACGCCAAAGACGCCGCCGCCAATACCCATCAGGGAGGACAGGATGCCGATCAGCAGGCCCAGCACCGTCTTCAGGGGCTGGCCCGGCAGGTCATCCGCCAGCTTCCAGTCCGGACGTCCGAAGAAGAACTGCGCCGAGAGCAGCAAGGCCACTGCGCCGAAAAGCCCCGTCAGCGCCCGGCCCGGCGCCAGATCGGCGACCGCAGAGCCCAGAAGCGCGCCGATGACGATGAAGGGCGTCCAGGTCCTGAGCACCTGAAAATCCACCGCGCCCTTCTGGGCGTGGGCGGCCACGGACCTGAGCGACGTGGCCACGATCACCATCAGCGATGTGCCGACAGCCGCATGCATGGCGTGCGCCTCATATCCCAAAGCGGTCAGCACATAGTAGAGCGCCGGCACCATGATGATGCCGCCGCCAATGCCGAACAGGCCCGCAATCAGCCCGGCGAAGGCGCCGACGGCCAGAAGGGCGAGGATGAAGGGAATGAGCGAGGCGTCCATGGCGCGGGCCTTTCACGCAGACTGAAAGAGGGCCGCACTTTTGCGCCGTTTCATGGCGCGCCGCAACATAAAGGCTGGAAAGGGATTTATTCCGCCGCCGCGGGACGCACGGCGTCGAGCGCGTCTTCCAGCACCTCCCAGCCGGCGCCGGGCCGGTTGGCGCGCTCGGACAGGATCTGACGCCATTTGCGGGCGCCGGGACGGCCTGCGAACAGGCCCAGCATGTGCCGGGTTATGGCGTGCAGCTTTATACCCTTGGCGAGCTGGCTTTCCACATAGGGACGATAGGCCTCAACCGCCTCAAACGGCGTTGCGCACGGATCAGAGGCTTCGCCGTAAAGGCGCGTATCCACTTCGGCCAGCGTCCAGGGCGTGTGATACGCCGCCCGGCCCAACATGATGCCATCCGTGCCTTGCATTTCCGCCAGGCCGTGCTCGAGGGTTTCAAGACCGCCGTTCAGAAGCACTTCGAGATCGGGGTGCTCGGCCTTCATCCGGCGCACCAGATCATAATCAAGCGGCGGCACGTCGCGGTTTTCCTTGGGGCTCAGCCCTTTCAGCCAGGCCTTGCGCGCGTGCACGACAAAGGTCGTCACACCGCTCTCGCGCACGGTCTCGACGAAATCGAACAGAGTCTTTTCCGGATCCTGGTCATCCACGCCCAGTCGGTGCTTGACCGTGACGGGAACCGAGACCGTCTCGCGCATGGCGGTCAGGCAGTCGCGCACCAGCTCGGGCTCGCGCATCAGACAGGCGCCGAACTTGCCCGATTGCACCCGGTCAGACGGGCAGCCCACATTCAGATTGATCTCGAGATAGCCATAGCGTTCCGCGATCTTCGAGGCGCGGGCCAAAATCTCCGGATCAGAGCCCCCCAGCTGGATGGCGACGGGATGCTCGGCCGCCTCGAACCCGATCAGGCGCGGCACATCGCCATGGATCAGCGCCTGATCCACCGCCATTTCGGTATACAGCACCGCGCGGCGCGTCAGGACGCGATGGAAGGCGCGGCAATGCCGGTCCGTCCAGTCCATCATGGGCGCCACCGTGAACCGGCGGTCGAGAGGGGCTGCGCTGTGTGTCATGGCCGCGGGATGTAGTGCGCGCGCGGAAAAATCGCAAATCCGCAAACAGTAAGCGTTATCTTATATCGCTTGCGATATAACTCCGTCGTCCTACGTATGACAGGACGCTCACAGCCAGTCTCAGGAGAGAGAACTTGAAAACCACCGGATATGCCGCCTACGCCGCGGACAAGCCCCTCGCCCCATATGACTTCGAACGCCGTGAGCTGCGCGGTAATGATGTCGCGATCGAGATCACCTATTGCGGCGTCTGCCACTCCGACCTGCACACCGCCCGCGGTGACTGGGGCGCTGTCGACTATCCCGTCGTCCCCGGCCACGAAATCGTCGGCAAGGTCATCGCCGTCGGCCCCGATGTCGAGCAATACGCCGTCGGCGACAATGTGGCCGTGGGCTGCATGGTCGACAGCTGCCAGGAATGCGACCAGTGCACCCATGGCGAGGAGCAGTTCTGCCGCAACGGCATGACCGCCACCTATGATTCCAAGGACCGGATCAGCGGCGAGCCGACCCAGGGCGGCTATTCCAAGCACATCGTCGTGCGCGAGGAGTTCGTGCTGGCCCTGCCCGACGGTCTCGACCTGTCCCGCGCAGCGCCGCTGCTGTGCGCCGGCATCACCACCTATTCCCCGCTGCGTACCTGGAATGTGGGCCCGGGCAGCCGCGTCGGCGTTGTCGGCATGGGCGGTCTGGGTCACATGGCGATCAAGCTGGCCGTGGCCATGGGCGCCCATGTGACCGTGATCAGCCGCTCGCCGAGCAAGGAAAAGGATGCACTGGAGCTGGGCGCGGACGCCGTTCTGATCTCCACCGACAAGGACGCGATGAAACAGGCGCGCAACTCGCTCGACCTCATCATCGACACCGTGCCGGTCAAGCACGATGTGAACCCCTATGTTCCGCTTCTGGACATTGACGGCACGCTGGCGCTGGTCGGCCAGGTCGGCCCGATGGAAGAGTTCATGACCCCGCCCTTGCTCATGGGCCGTCGCCGCGTCGCCGCCTCCCTGATCGGCGGTATTGCGGAGACCCAGGAGCTGCTCGATTTCTGCGGTCGCATGAACATCCTGCCCGAGTGCGAGATGATCAAGATGGACGAGATCAACACCGCCTTTGACCGCATGGAAAAGGCCGATGTGCGCTATCGTTTCGTCATCGACATGAGCAGCGTCGACGCGCCCGCCGCCTAGGCGCCCACAGCTCACATGAAAACGCCGCCTTGCATCATGCAGGGCGGCGTTTTTGCATCAGGCGCGCGTCCTGAAGGCCTCAGCCTTCGACGAGGCGCCAGCTCATCTGTTCGCCCGCATGGAAGGGGACGACCTTGATATCGCCGTCCTCAAACGTCGCAGGAATATCGGTCGGCTGGCGCTTGAGCGTGATCGTGCCCTCATTGCGCGGCAGACGATAGAAATCGGGCCCGAACTCGCTGGCGAAGCCTTCGAGCTTGTCGAGCGCGCCTTCCTCTTCAAACGTCTGGGCATAGCTCTCAATGGCCACCGGGGCACTGAAGATCCCCGCACAGCCGCAGGCGCTTTCCTTGGCGTGGCGCTCATGAGGCGCCGTGTCCGTGCCCAGGAAGAATTTCGGATTGCCTGACACCGCCGCCTTGCGCAGGGCCAGCTTGTGCAGGCGCCGCTTGGCGACCGGCAGGCAATAGGCGTGCGGTCGAATGCCGCCCACCAGCATGTCATTGCGATCAATGCGCAGATGGTGCGCGGTGATGGTGGCGCCGATAGTGTCCCCGCCCGCTTTGACGAACTCCACCGATTGCTCGGTGGTGATGTGCTCGAGCACCACGCGCAGGCCGGGCATGTCCTGGATGAGCGGCCCCAGAACCGTGTCGAGGAAGACCGCTTCGCGATCAAAGATGTCGATGTCGGGACTGACCACCTCGCCATGCACCAGGAGCGGCATGCCCAGCTTCTCCATCCGTTCCAGCACCGGGCGGATATTGGCGATATCGCTGACGCCGTGCGCGGAATTGGTGGTGGCGTTCTGGGGATAGAGCTTGGCGGCGGTGAACACGCCGCCCTTGTAGCCGCGCTCGATCTCGTCGGCGCTGATCGTGTCGGTCAGATACGCCGTCATCAGCGGTGTGAAGCCGCGCCCGGCAGGCACGGCTGCGTTGATCCGGTCTCGATAGGCGATCGCCTGATCCACCGTCGTCACCGGCGGGGTCAGGTTCGGCATCACGATGGCGCGGGCGAACTGCCGGGCGGTGAAATCGGCGACGAAATCGAGCATGGCGCCGTCGCGCAGATGCACATGCCAGTCGTCGGGCTTGCGGAGGGTCAGCGTATCCTGGGTCATGGCGAGCGATGTACACACGCTTTGCATCGAGCGCAAACCTGACCTGCGCCCGGATACGGAAGGGGTTTCGTAACCGTGTTGGTTAACCCGCTCTAGACCCTGTCCGGGTTAGGACTAGGGCAAGGGAGACCTCGATGGCCAAAGCTGAATACCACAAGCATCAACGCGTCTACGTCAAACCGGTCGGCACCTGGGCGGTGATCGAGAAGGTGAAGCCCCATTGGGTGCGCGACGTCGAAGAGCCGGTGAAGATCGCTTACGATTGCGGTCTGGGCCGGGACTTTTCCGCCGATGAGCTCAGCGCCGAAGCGGTGGAGGACAACCCCGTCGGCAACTGGCGGCTGATGCGGGCGCGCAACAAATGGCAATCGGTCGAGGAATGCGCCCACCACCCGCAACCGGGTACCTATCCGGTCGTGGTGACAGACGCCCAGAACTGGGGCGGCTGGCGGGTGCCCGGCGCCGAGTATGATCGCGATCCGGGCCGGATCGAACACCAGGCCCGCTTGATCGTGCATGCGCCCAGCCTATTTGCTCTCGCCGAGCGCCTGGTCAAATCGGCTCAGGATGATCCAGATGCGTCGACCCAGACCATCACTCTCGCCAAATCCGCCGCCGATCTGATTCGCGCTGTGAACGCCCGCCCCGAGGACATGCAACAAAAGTCTGAAGGCTCATTGGATTAACGACACGGCAATGGCATTAAGCCTAGACTGAACGTGAGTCAGATTAAGCCCTGAGCGAACGGAGCCGCGGCATGACGCCCCGCATGGGCAATGTGAACACCCTGATCATCGACGATAATGCTCACATGATCAGCATTATCCGCTCGATGCTGCTCGGTTTCGGCATTTCCCGCACCCATGAATCGCGGGATGCCGTGGAAGCGTTCGAGATGGTGCGTCACGAACCCATCGATCTGATTATCGTCGATTATCAGATGCCGCTGCTGGATGGTCTGGAATTCATCCAGATGGTCCGTCGCGGCGCGGACATGAAAAACCCGTTCGTTCCGATCATTCTCCTGACCGCGCACACCGAACGCTCGCGCATCATGGCCGCCCGGGATGCGGGCGTGACCGAGATCTGCGCCAAGCCGGTCACCGCGCGTCAGATGTGGGAGAAAATCGTGGCGGTGGTGAACAATCCCCGCCCCTTCGTCAAAACCGCCAACTATCTGGGCCCGGATCGTCGCCGCAAACGTGAAGACTATAAAGGCCCTGAGCGTCGCGCGGTGACCACGGAGAAACCGCCAGAAGAGGGCGAGGGCAATGAATCCGAGGTCGTTGACGCCAATGACCAGGACGCCATCGACCAGCTGATGGCCTAACCGCTCGGCAGGCTCTTAACCCGGCATTTACGGCGCTGGACGAACGCCCGCGGAACACCGTAGTTTGGCAAGGATGATTCGTGTCGGCCAACACACTGCGCGCGGCGCCCAAAGCGATCGCTCTCCCGTTTCAGCCGATGCTGAAGCGAAAGGCTCATTATGGCCGACGACCCTGGCGGTCATCGCTTTCTCGCTGGTTTTCGGCTGTGTGATCCTGGTCAAGCTGCACCAGGAATGGACCGCCGCCCGCGCCGAAGCCGAAGCCTCTCAGGCGCGCACCTCCGCCTTTATCGCCGAACGCGTCTCCGGTCGTCTGTCCGAAGTGCGCGGGGCTCTGGCCATGGCCGCCTCCCAGCTTGAAGTGATGAGCCCGGCCAGCCTGGACGCCGGCGCCCAGGCCGGGCTGGACAGCCTGATCGAGGCGCCCTGGGTGGACGCAGCCGCGTTGCTGACCCCGGATGGACGCCTGATCGCCGCGGGTGAAGCGGATCCGGACGCGCTGCGCGAAGCAGCGAATGCGGCCCTTCTGTCCACTTCGGGCCTCGCCGCCCGCCCGGGCCAGACCCCGCCGCTGGTCATCACCGCGCCGGCGCCCCTGGCGGACGGGTCGGTGGGCGCGCTGATCGCCAGCCTGACGCCCCAATCCCTGTTGCCGCGTTGGAACCGCGATGAAGTCGCCATGCTGACCGATGCGGATGGACGCTTGCTGGCGCTGAACCCTGACACGCCCTTCACCGGCGCGCCCTTCGCCGCCGAACGTCTGGGCCTTGATCCCCTCGCCGTCTCGGAGATGGCGCGCAATGGCGGCGCCATGCGCGGCGCCCAGCTGGGCGAGCGGTCTCGCATTCTGGGGGCAGCCTCCATCAACGGCGCGCCGTTGCAGGCGCTCAGCCTGGGCCCTGACGGCATTGACCGGCAGGCTTGGAACAGCACGCTGCTGTTCCACCTGCTGCTCTTCCTGGCGCCGCTGGGCACAGCGGGCGCCCTGTCCATCGTCTTGCGCAACCAGATGGGCCGTCTGGGCGACACCCAGGCGCGCCTGACGGACTCCGAAGGCCGCCTGCACCTCGCCATTGAAGGCGCGCGGTGCGGGGTGTGGGACTGGGATCTGGATACCGATGAAGTGGAGCTGACGGACTCCTTCGCCCAGCTGATCGGGCGCGCCCGCGGCGAATCCCTGTCCGGCCCCGAATTGCTGCTGCTGCTCGGCCAGGAAGACCGGCCCAAGGTGCGTGCGGCCCTGCGCGGCGCCGCCAACGCCCAGGATGTGGATCTGGAAGTGCGCGCGGCGGGCTTGCCGGTCTGGCTGCAATTGCGCGGGCGGCTCCTGCCCAATACGCGCCGGATCATCGGCGTCGCCATCGACATCACCGAACGCAAGGGCGCCCAGGCGCGGGTCGCCGCGGCGGAATCGCGTCTCCGCGCGGCGCTTGAATCCATGAGCGAGAGCTTTGTGCTCTGGGATGCGCGCGGGCGTCTGGTGCTGTGGAACCGTAAATTCCGCGATTTCTTTGGCTTCAACGAACCCGATCTGCGCATCGGGTCGAGCTATGAGCAGGTCGAGGCGACGGCCGCGCGCGCCATAAAGGCCGCGCATGCTTCCGAGGACGGCCAGGACGATTATGATCTTGAGCTCAATGACGGGCGCTGGATCCACTATGCCGAGCGCCGCACCGCCGATGGCGGCCTCGTCAGCGTGGGCGCGGACATCACGGCCCTGAAAGACCAGCAACGCGCGCTCAAGGACAATGACCGCGAGATGCGCCGCACGGTGGAAAACCTGCGCCGCTCCCAGGAACGGGTGCAGGAACTGGCCGCCAATTACGAGCAGGAGAAGATCCGCGCCGAGGAGGCCAACCGCTCCAAGTCCGAATTCCTGGCCAATATGAGCCACGAACTGCGCACGCCGCTCAACGCCATCAACGGGTTTTCCGAGATCATGGCGGGCGAAATGTTCGGCCCGCTCGGCCATGAGCGCTATCAGGACTATGTGCGCGACATTCTCAGCTCCGGCCAGCACCTCCTGTCACTGATCAACGACATTCTGGACATGTCCAAGATCGAAGCCGGCAAGATGCAGCTCCAGCCCGAGCCCATTCTGCCCGCGGAAGTCATCGGCCAGTGCGTGCGGATCATGCGCGCCCGCGCCGAGGAGAAATCCATCGAGCTTGACGTGGATGGCGATGATCTGCCCGAAATCACCGCCGACCCGCGCGCGCTCAAGCAGGTGATCCTGAACCTGATGTCGAACGCCGTGAAATTCACCCCTGAAGGCGGCAAGGTGAGGCTGCGCGGCTTTCATGCGGCGGACGGCGTGGTGCTGCAGGTCTCTGACACCGGCATCGGCATTTCCGAAGACGATCTGCCCCGGGTGGGCCGCCCCTTCGAACAGATCGAAAGCCAGCATTCCAAGAAGCACCAGGGCTCCGGCCTTGGTCTTGCGTTGTCAAAATCCCTTGTCGAGATGCATGGCGGCTCGCTGCGCATCGACTCGCGTCTGGGCGAAGGCACCACCGTCTCCTTCACCCTGCCGTCCGAACCCGGGCTGGTTCAGCCGTCACACGCTGAACCCGCCGACACCGGCAGCCAGACGTCATCGAACGAAGCCTCGATCAGCGCCGAAGCCTGACCCCGGCGCCTATCGGCGATCCCGACACCGCTGGCTTGCTAGAACAGGTCCGGTCGCGGCGCCGCGTCGGGCGGAGACGCGTCGGAATCGCGCGTGTCATCACCCTCGCCCCCCTGCATCTCATGACGCCGGCGCTCATCGTCACGCCCCTCATGATCGTGTGAGCGCCCCCGTTCGCCATCGCGGCTGTGGTCCCGGTCATGACGCCGGGTCAGCGCCCGGTCAAAGGCGTCCCGACGCACATCCGCCGGCAGAATGCCGGCCGCGTCCAGGATCAGCGCTTCGGTGCGTTGCTCCAGTCGCGCCCGCGCTTCGCGCGCCTCGGTCAGGGCCAAGGCGGCAGCTTCGGGGTCATAGGGCTCGGTTGTCAGCACATCGCGCACGGCGCGGCGCTTGTCGCCCAGATCGCGCATGAGGGCGTAAACCTCGTCGCGCGAGGGCGCCATACGCTCAAAGAGCGCGCGACGGTATTCTTCCGGAACCGCCCGGAAAAAGCTGCGCGGCTCAAAGCCCTTCACACTCGCGGCATCGGCGGCGTCCGCCCGGATCGCGGCGCGCGAAGGGCCGTCATCATGAAACCAGCGATGCGCGCTCGACCCGATCAGCAGTCCGTTCAGCAGAACTGACACCAGCAGCAGGGCGATCCAGATATTGATCCGGTTCATGAGCCGTCCTCAAACAGGGTTTCGGTTTCGGATAGAACCGAAAACGCGTTGGCGTACAAGGCATCGTGGTTCGGTTGGGTCTTCATCTGGGCGCCCAACCAACCGGTTCCCGCACCGCACATCAGGGCGATGGCCGCAGCGATCCCGGCCCAGCGCGGCGGCGCAAAGGCGCGTCGAATGCCGGACGCCGCAACCGTCTCGTAAAGCGCGGGCGATGGCGGCGCGATCTCATCAAGGTCCAGCAAGGCGTCCAGCGCCGCCGCCTCGTCCAGAAGCGCCTGCGCCTGGTCCGGGTCAGTCGTCATGAAGGCCCGGGCGCGCGCCTGCTCGTCACCGGGCCAGCGCGACACATCCCCGCCATAGGCGTCGGCCAGTTCGGCAAACCGGTCCGGGTTCATGGTGTCTGTCTCGCTCATATCTCTTTCCCCGATCCGTGCAGTCCGGCCGCATCGGCGATCAACTCGTCACGGTCCGCCGCCAGCTGGGCCTTCAGAGCCCGACGCGCCCGCGCCAGAAGGGATTCCAGCGCTTCCACGCTCACCTCCATGATCTGGGCCGCCTCGATATTGGTATGGTCCTGGAAATGGCACAATTGCAGGGCCAGTTTCTGCCGCTCCGGCAGGGCCGCGACCGCCGCCCTCACCCGGCTCAGGGCATCCTCGCCCGTCAGCCGGCTTTCGGCGCTCGCCGCGCCATCCGCCCGCTCGGGCGCATCCTCGCTGATCTGGGTCTCACGCTTCTTGCGCAAGCGATCATAGCAGGCATTCATGGCGATCCGCGTCACCCAGGTCTCCAGCCGCGCCTTGTCCGGGTCATAGAGCGCGATCTTGCGCCAGACCTTCACGAAGGTTTCCTGCGCCACATCCTCGGCTTCCTCGCGATCTCCCAGAAGTCGCGCCGCCACGCCGTGCACCCGCGGCAGGCATCTTTGCGTCAGCGCACGAATGGCGCCGGCCTCGCCCTGGGCGACGCCGGCGGCCAGCCGGGCGTCAGCCGCGCGCGCTTCCTCGCCCCCGCCTGTCCGGCGGGGGGAGCCGTCTATGACCTTGAGGACGGGACGAGACACGCGCGGCCTTCCTTATCGCTTAGTCGCGCCACCAGGGCGCACGACGCGCCTCGCGGCGTTCCGCACGCGCCTGCATGTGAGCGTCGAGCTCATCGGGGGATACCGCCCCATCAGAGTTGGCGTCCAGACGTTCGAACATGCGGCCTGACCGCATCATGAATTCATCGGCGGACACGCGTCCATCCTCATCCGCGTCAAACCCCCGGCCTTCGCCCCGACGGGCGTTGCGGCGGTTGGGGCGGTCTTCGCGCAGCGCCATCATGCGCATCCGCATCGGCGAGGCGTCCGCCTGGTCCAGAAAGCCGTCGCCATTGCGATCGCGCCAGGCGAACTCTTCCGCTTGCAGCGTCTCGATCTCGGCGCGATTGACGGTGTTGTCGCCGTTCAGGTCCGCCGCTTCCAGTATGCGCAGACCGCGCATTCCGCCACGACCATGGCCACGTTCATGATGGCCCTGACCGCGCGCGCCGTGTCCGTCAAAGCCCATCGGCTGGGCCAGCGCGGCGCCCGAACCCAGAACCATCATCGCTGCAGCAGCGCTCAGAAGTCTCTTCATCGTACCAATCTCCTGTATCCCGGCGGGGGCTTGTTGTCTCCCTCGCTCATGGTCTTGGTACGGGCGGCGAGCGTCTATTCCGTCGGACGGGGTCTGACCGGCCCGACATAGCGCTCGAAAATGGCGCGCACCTTGCGCGCCGTATCGTCGACCCGATCGGCGGTGCAGCCCAGATCCTCGCAATGGGCGGCCTGGCAAATCCGCCGGGCGAAAGGATCGCTCGCCTTGTCCGGGTCAAAGTCCGCGCCATGGGCGGCGCGCAGGATCTGGGTCAGATCACTGTACAGCTCATGCGCGTCGCGCAGCACGCACGCATCGCCCGCTGAGAGCCATCCGGCCTGGCACAGGCGATCAATCGCGCCGGAGGTGTCCGCGCCCAGCCGTTCGCCCTGAACCAGCTGGCCGATCTGGGCGATGAACTCGATATCGATCAGACCGCCGGGGCGCAGCTTGAGGTCCCAGAAGGAGCGTGCGGGCCGGTCCCGTTCCAGACGCGCGCGCATGTCCGCCGCATCCGCGCGCAGCATCTCAGCCGAGCCCGCCGCGCCGATGACGGTGTGGATGGCGGCGTCCAGCGCGCTGGCGAGCCCTCCCTCCACCACGATACGGCTTCGGGTGAGCGCCATGCGTTCCCAGGTCCAGGCTTCGGACGTCTGATAATACTCCTTGAACCGCGACAGGCTGACTGCCGCCGGCCCCGCCGAGCCAGACGGACGCAAGGCGAGATCGACTTCATAAAGTTCGCCCTCTTCAGTCGGCGCCGACAGGGCCGAGACCAGACGCTGGGTGAAGCGGATGAACCAGGTTTGCGCCCCGAGCGGTCGCTTGCCGTCAGACTGCTCCGCCGTGGGGTCATAGACCAGCATGATGTCGAGATCCGAGGTCGCCGTCAGCTCCCGCCCGCCCAGCTTGCCCAGCCCCAGAACCGCCCAATCGCCGGGCGGCGGGCCATGGCGCACCGTCATCTCCCGGACCGCCGCCTGCGCCATCGCGGCCAGGGATGCGTCCGCCAGATCGGCATAGGCCTGACCGGCATCCTGCGCGCGCGCACGGCCCAACAGGAGCTGCCCGCCAATGCGGAGCTTCTCTTCCCGCGCCAGACGCCGGGCGGCGTTGAGCGCGAGCTCATACTCCATCGCATCCAGGCCCGAAAAGCGTTCGATGCGATAGGCGGGCGGGTCTTCGCTCAAGGGCCGGGCGAAGGCCGGGTCGAGCAAGGTGTCCAGAAGCGCCGGGCGCCGCGCCAGCGTTTCCGCCAAACGGGGCGCCAGGCCCAGCATGGCGATCAATTCGCGCGCCAGGACCGGCTGGTTCACCAGCAAGGACAAGGGCTGCACGCCGCTGGGCAGGCCTTCAAAAAAGGTCGAAAACCGGGTGAAGGCGGCGTCCGGATCTCCAGTGGCCGACAGCGCTTCGATCAGGCGCGGCGCAAACCGGGAGAACAGGCGCCGGGCGCGTTCGGTACGCGCGGCGCGGGCGCGACCCGCCGCCCAGCCCGCCAGCCGCTCCCAGACCCGGTCGGGCTGGGAAAAACCCAGACGATCAAGCGTTTCGCGGGTATCAGGCGTGGGCTCGACGCCGGTCAGCACCAGGCTGCCTGCTTCAGTGGCGAGGCTTTCCCCCTCGCCGAACTGGGCCGAGAACGCCGCATGCACCGCCCCGAACAGCGCCGTCATCCGGGCATCAAAATCGCTGAGATCATCCGAGCCTGACAGCGCCGCCACGGCGCGGCGCGTTTCGGATTGAAGCGGCAGGGTCTGGGTCTGCTCATCCTCGAGCATCTGGATGCGGTGCTCCACATCGCGCAGGGCGATGTAATAGGCGGTCAGCGCTTCGGCTTCTTCTGATTCAATAAGATCATGAGCGGCGAGCGCGGCCAGGGCGTCAATGGTGCCCGGCGCGCGCAGGACCGGCATGCGTCCGCCAAACACCAGCTGCAGACACTGGGCGTAGAACTCGATCTCGCGAATGCCGCCCCGTCCCAGCTTCACGTCATGGCCCGCCGCCCGCACCTCGGCGCGCTTGCCCACCGCCTGGATCTGCTTGGCGATGGCGCGGATATCCTCAACCGCGGCGAAGTCCATGGTCCGTCGCCAGATGAAGGGGTTGAGGTCTTTCAAAAAGCCCTCGCCCGCCGCCCGGTCGCCCGCACAGACGCGCGCCTTGGCATAGGCCGCCCGCTCCCAGTTCTGGCCCACCGCCTCGAAATAGTGCCGCGCCATGTTGGCGCTGACCGCGACCGGGGTGGAGCCCGGGTCCGGGCGCAGGCGCAGATCGACACGGAAGACATAGCCGTCTGCGGTCGCGTCCTGAAGGATATTGCTGAGCTTCTGGGCGATGCGCGAGAACAGCTTGAGCGGATCCTTGCCCTGCGGCGCCTCGGCGATGTCGGGCTCGTAGGCGATCACCAGATCAATGTCGGAGGAGAAATTCAGGCTGCGCGTGCCGTGCTTGCCCAAGGTCAGCACGAAATAGCCCGGCAGCGGATTGAGCGGATCGCTCACCTCGACGCCATAGCTGCGCGCCGCGCTGGCCAGGCTCGCTTGTACGCACGCGTCGGCGAAATCGGTCAGCGCCGCCATCACCTCTTTCAGGCTGAACGCCCCGGCCAGATCCGCCAGCGCAGTGACCAGATGCAGGTCGAGCTTGGCCCGGCGCAATACGGCCATCACCTCGGCCTCATCCTCCAGCGTGGCCGCCTCCCGCGCGGTCTCGCACAAGCGCACGATCAGGTCTTCGGGGCTGGTCGTGGCAAGCTCACTCAGCGTGTCGGCGCGACGCGCCGCCGTGCGCGCCAGATAGGGCGCCGCCGCGAATACGCCATCCAGGAAATCCGCCCCCTCGCCCCAGGCGTCAAACACCGCTGCGCCTATACGGTCCCGGGCCCGCCGGGCGCGGTCGGGCGCAATATTGGGCAGGCGCTTGGTGATGCGGTCTTTGAGGGGCGCGGTCATGGGCGCAGAGTGCAGAGCGTTGCGGGCTGCTGCAAGATTGCGAGGCGGTTCAGCATCCCCTACCGTCTGATTCACTTGGGAGGGGAATCCATGATCAGAAATCTCTGTGTGGCGGCAATCCGCCTGCTCGCTCTGTATCTGGTAGCGATTACTCTTCCCAATCTGTTTTTCACTCTGCTGCGATTATTCGGCAGGAGCCACCCAATCTCGGACAACGCATACGAAATTCAGAACTTCATAGGGCTTGGCATAACGATCACTCTGGCGATCGCGCTATGGGTCTTTTCGGGTTTGCTCACAAAGGTCATTTTACCAGAGACAAAAAGCTCTGCAGAATCTGATATCAAGGCGCAGGATTTCGTTCTAATCGGCCTCTGCCTGATTGGTGCGAACACACTGATCAACAGTCTTCCAGACGTTATTGTATACGCGACTGAAGTTATACGCTCTCGAATTGCTGAAGGCGCCGCCGCAAACCCAAACACGGCGTTACAGATGCAAACTAGGCCCGGCCTGGCTTCTTTATTGTTTGAAGCCGTCATCAGCTCTGTATTTGGCGCCGGCCTGCTCCTCTTCGGCTTCCGGCTGCATCCCCTGCTGCGCAAGTTCCAGACCCTGCGAACCGCCGGACATGACAAGGCCGAGCCTATTTCCGCTTCGGAAAGGTCAGAGCAATCCTGAGGCCGGGACCCGCACCGTCCACGGCGCCGGGGCCGTCATCGAGGCTGAGCGTCGCGCCATGCACTTCGGCGATGGCGTGCACCAGTGACAAGCCCAGGCCCACGCCGGGCTGATTGCGCGAACGATCCAGACGCACAAACCGCTCCAGCACCCGGTCGCGATCCTCGGCGGGGATGCCGGGGCCGGTGTCGGTGACCGACAGCTCGATCCGCCCCTCGCCGGTCTTGCGACCGCGCAAGGCGATCGCGCCGCCATCAGGCGTGTACTTGATGGCGTTGTCGAGAAGGTTGGCGATGGACTGGGCGATCAGTTCACGATCGCCGGTCAGCATCAGACCGGGCGTGCATTCGCACAGGAATTCGGTGCCCGTATCTTCACACACCGGCTCATAGAGCTCGCACATGTCTTCCATCAGGGCCGCCAGATCGATGGGTTCGAAGGCGCGGCGACGCTCGCCGGTCTGGAGCCGGGAGAGCGACAGGACGGCGTTGAAGGTCTTCAGCAGCTCGTCCACATCGCTGACCGCCTGCATCAGGGCGGCTTCGCGGGCCTCCAGATCGCCTTCCTCCACAAGGGCGGATTCGATCCGTCCGCGCATGCGGGTCAGCGGCAGACGCAAATCATGGGCGATGGAATCGCCCGCCGTGCGCATGCGGTGCATCAGGTTTTCCACCCGGTCGAGCATGTCATTGAAATTGCGCGACAGCTCATCGAGCTCATCGCCCGAATAGGTGCGCGGCGCTCGGGTGTCGAGCTTGCCCGTCATCACGGCGCGCGCCGCCTCATTGATGCCATCCAGACGTCGCGCAAAGCGGCGCGACACCACCGCGCCCGAGACAATGCCCAGCGCCAGTGACAGGCCCGACGCGATCAGCACCGAGTTCAGCGTATTGGCGACGAAGCGGCTTTCCTCTTCCACGTCGAGGCCGACGAAAAGCTGGTAGCCATCGCCCAACTCGACGATCTGGCCGCGCGCATCGCGGCCCTCCTCGGCGCGGTCGATCACCCCGTCCACGGGCTGACGATCATAGGTGAAGCGCACCCGCCCCTGCGGATCGGTGGGCGCTTCGGGCAGGCCATAGATATTGCCCACCAGCTGCTGACCCTGCGGGTCGAGCAGCATGTAGAAGAACTCGCCGCCGCCCACCGAGCGCTGGACCAGATAGCGATAGGCGCCCTGATAGCCCCGCTCTTCATAGAGCGTTTCGATTTCAGAGACTTCAGCGGAGACCGAGGCGTCGGCGCGCCGCATGGCCGCGCTGACGGACGCGGCATAGACCAGCGCCAGGATCACGAAGCTGGACAACGCGAACAGCGCCGCAGACAGCAGCGTCAGGCGGAAGGCGGTCGTCCGCAGAAACGCGGGCGCCCGCCAGCCTTTATGGGTTTGCGTGTCCAGTGTGTCCCCCGCCGCTCTGACCTAGTCGGAGAGACGATAGCCTGCTCCGCGCACGGTGTGCAGCATGGAGGTCTCGAACGGCTTGTCGATCTTCGAACGCAGACGGGAAATGTGAACGTCGATGACATTGGTCTGGGGGTCGAAATGATAGTCCCAGACCTTTTCCAGAAGCATGGTGCGGGTCACGACCTGGCCGGCATGGCGCATGAGAAATTCCAGCAGGCGAAACTCGCGCGGTTGAAGCTGGATCGCCTCCTCGCCACGCACGACGGTGCGCGCCAGAAGGTCCATTTCCAGATCGCCAACGGACAGGCGGGTTTTCAGCGCTTCGGGATCGCGGCGACGGGCCAGCGCATCCACACGCGCTTTCAGTTCGGAGGGCGCATAGGGTTTGACCAGATAGTCGTCCCCGCCTGCGGTCAGACCGGCCACCCGATCATCCACCTCGCCCAGCGCGGACAGCACCAGCACCGGGGTCTTGTCGCCTTCCTCACGCAGGATGGAGACCATGGACAGGCCGTCGCGACGCGGCATCATCCGGTCCACAATCAAAACATCGAACGCGCCGTCACGCGCCATGGCGAGGCCGTCCTCGCCATCATGGGCCATATCGACCACATGTCCGGATTCGCGCAACATTTTGCCTATGTTGCCCGCGACCTCGCGGTCGTCTTCCACGATCAGAATACGCATGACTCACTCCCGAACCAGAACAGGCGCCGGGTTTCCCGACCCGACGCCTGCGTGTTGTTGTTATTCGTCCGTCTCTTCGGACGGCATTTCGAGCGCCGCATAACGGCGCTGGCCGTTTTGCGAGACCACAAAAACCAGAAGCGCCCGGCGGTCACGCGCGCGCGCATCCTCCACAGCCGCTTCAAAATCAGACAGGGCGTTCAGATCACGTCCGCCCGCTTCCAGGATGACATCCCCCGGGCGCAAGCCTTTCTCTGCGGCTTCAGAACCCGGACGGATGCCCTCAACCAGCAGCCCGCGCTCCTCAAGGTCCAGGGCCTCGCGCTCTGCGTCATCGGGCTCGCTCAGCGCCAGACCGAACTGGGCGGCGGCGCCCGCTTCACGATCCGGCGTCTCTTCCGGGCTCGACGTGTCCGGACGCTCGGTCAGCTCGACGCGGATGGTGCGCTCGCGCTCATCGCGCAGAACCCGGAACGCCACGCGCTCACCGGGGGCGAAGCCGCCGACCCGGCGCGTCAGCTCGCGCGGGTCATCGACCGGCTCGCCATTGATTTCCAGGATGATATCGCCGTTCTCAAGGCCTGCGGCCTGAGCCGGGGTGTCATCAAGCACCTGGTTGATCAACACGCCTTCGAGATCCGCGTCCAGCCCCATGGCGTCCCGCAGATCATCGGTCAGCACCGCCGGGGCGATGCCCAGATAACCACGGCGCACTTCGCCGTTCTCGATCAGCTGGTCGATCACGGTCGCGGCGAGATCGGACGGAATGGCGAAGCCGATGCCCACATTGCCGCCGGTGGGGCTGATGATGGCGGAGTTCACGCCGATCACCTTGCCATCAAGATCAAAGGCCGGACCGCCCGAATTGCCGCGATTGATCGGCGCATCGATCTGCAGGAAGTCAGTATAGGCCTGGGAGGCGCCCATCTGACGGCCAGTCGCGGAGATGATGCCCGCCGTGGCGGTGCCGCCCAGACCGAAGGGATTGCCCACGGCCACGACCCAGTCGCCCACGCGGATGCCCAGATCCCGCTCAAGCTCGACATAGGCGAAGGGCTCGTCCTCTTCCTCGACCCGGAGCAGCGCCAGATCGGTCGCCATGTCCGTGCCCACGACCGTCGCTTCAAGCGAGCGGCCATCGGTCAGCACGACGCGAATGGTGTCGGCATCGCGGATCACATGGTTGTTGGTGACCACATAGCCATCAGCGGAAATGAAGAAGCCGGACCCCTGGGCGCGGCGTTCGCGCGGTTGATCGGGCATGCCGCCGAAGCGTTCGAAGAACTCGCGAAATTGCGGCGGCAATTGCGACATGTCCGGCGCGTTCGGCGCATCCACGCTGCCTTCGGCCTCGATGGAAACCACAGCCGGGCTGACCTGTTCGATCAGGCTGGCGAAGCTCATCGGCGCGCCGTTCGGCGCCGCATAGGTGTAGGCGGAGGGGGCTTCCTGTGCATTGACGGCGACGGTGGTCACAGCCCCGATTGAAAGGGCGGCGACGGCGGCGGACAGGATCAAACGTTGGGTCAGTTTCATGGCAGACAATCACAGTCCTTTGCGCGTATCGGGACCGGCGGACCGGCCCATGGGATACATGTGTGATGACAGGGTGCGGCTGACAGGAATATTACGGCGACCTTACGGTTCCGTAATGATGGAATATTGCTGATCAGCGCGTTGATTTGTAGCGGCTTTCCACATGGGCGCCGCGCTCCAGGGTCCGGTGGACCGGACACTTGTTGGCGATTTCGAGCAGTTTCAGCTGCAGGGATTCATCGCTCAATCCCTCCACTTCGATCTCACGGTCAAACAGATCAGAGGGGCCTTGCGCCTTGACCTTGCTATGGGTGACCCGCGTGGTGATGCGGCCCAGCTCGATCCCCTTGTGATTGGCATACATGCGCAGGGTCATGGTGGTGCACGCCCCTAGCGCCGCGGACAGCATGTCATAGGGCGCAGGACCGCCATCCAGACCGCCAACCTGTTCAGGCTCGTCCACGATGAAGGCGTGCTCGCCCGTCACCGCCCAGCTGTGAAAACCGCCCAGCCCCGTTTCCTCGACGATCGCAGTTTCGCCCGATCTGAGCTGGGGCGGCGGGCCGAGCTGAGCGGGCGGCGCATACCGGCTCGCCCAGGCGGCGATGGAATCAGCGGCGTAATTGGTGTCCGCTTCCCGGCTCAGCAGATGATCCGCATCATCCAGGCTGAGAAAGCTCTTGGGATGGCGCGCCGCCACGAACAGCCGCGTGGCGTTCTCGATCCCGACGGTCTCATCGATCGGTGAATGGGCGATCAGTAGCGCCGCCTTCATCTCCCCGACAACCGTGTCGAGCTTGTGATCCTCGATATCGTCGAGGAATTGCTTCTTGATGGTGAAGTCTCGCCCGGCCAGCGACACTCTCGCCGACCCGTTTGTCTTGATCGCCTCGACATCATCCTTACTGAAATGATGGCGCACATGGTCCGCATCCGCGGGCGCATTGAGCGTGGCGACCGCCTTCACCTCGGCGATCGAAGGCGCAGCGGCGATGACCGCGGCGCCGCCGAGCGAGTGCCCGACCAGAAGGCTTGGCGCGTCATGCGTCTCGCGCAGATAGTCCGCGGCCTTGATCAGATCGGCGACATTGGAGCTGAAATTGGTGTTGGCGAAATCGCCTTCGGACTGGCCCAGACCGGTGAAATCGAACCGCAGGACTGCATAGCCATGCGTGGTCAGACGCCGGGAAATCCGCTGGGCGGCATGGACATCCTTTGAACAGGAAAAACAGTGCGCAAACAGCGCCCAGGCCCGAACCGGTCCGTTCGGGCGTTCAAGCCGCGCAGCCAGCGTCTCGCCGGACGCGCCTTCAAACGTGACTTTCTGCGACTGCGCCATACCCGCCTCTCATCCTGTCTTCGACATCATGAGGTGGCGTCAGGACCGCCTGGCTTCAAGGCAGACCCTGCTCACGCTTTCTTGGGGCGCTTTCGCATGGATGTGATCAGCAAGCCGCCGCCCAGCGCCAGAAACACGACCGGCGCCGCCCAAAGCAGAAGGGTGTTGGAATCCATGGGCGGACGCATCAGCACGGCATAGCCGAAACGCTGCACCAGCGCCTCGCGGACGGCGTCATCATCGGCGCCCTGAGCGACCTGCTCGCGCACGAAGCGACGCATGTCCTGGGCCTGGGCGGCGTTGGAGTCCAGGATCGACTCCCCCGAGCACACCATGCAGCGCACTTCACGCATCAGCGCCTGAGCCCGGGCTTCCTCCTCCTTGGGCAAGCCGCCAAATGTGGGCGTTGATTGCATCGCCAGCACGAGCGCCAGAACAAGGGCTTTCATCACACCGCCTCCGCAGGCTTGGTCGCCCGATCGCGTTGCACCACCGGCGCATGAGCGCGCAGACGTCCGGTCAGGGCGAGCGCGCCGCCCAAGACGATGAAGACAGCGCCGAGACTGAGCGACCAGACCAGCGGGTGGAACGCGACCCGGGTTTCAAACGCGGTCGTGCCGTCAGACCGCAGCCGCGCTTCGCCCACCGAGACATAGAGATCGCCGGCGATGGAGGATTTGAGCGCCACTTCCCGCGTGGTCTGGTTCGCGACAGCGTAGAACCGGCGTTCGGGCGACATCACGCCGCCTTCGCCTTCATCCACCACGATGCGCGCGCGGTCCGCCATATAGTTGGGACCATCCGCCCGGCTGACGCCATCCAGTCGCAGCTCGCGTCCTGCTATGGACACGCTTTCGCCCGGCGCCAGCGCCACATTCTGATCGGGCGGACGGGATGCATCTGCAGCAGCGCCCAGCGCGATGAAGCCGACACCGGCATGGGCCATCACCCGACCTATCACCAGCAGCTTCTGACCGCGCGCCATGGCCACCGGCAGGAACTGACCCAGATCCATCACGGCGCCCGAAATCGCCCAGACGCCGATGGCGCCGCCGATGACCGCCAGTGGACTGGCTCCGGCGAACAGGAAGGCGATGACCACAGCCGCCACAGGAATCAGCATCAAAGCCGCGCGCATTTGCGAAACACCGTTCTTCAACCCGCCATTGGCCCAGGGCAGAAACGGCGCGAGCGGCATCAACAAGGCTGCGATCAGCAGAAGCGGCGTGGCGGCGGCGTTGAAATACGGCGCGCCAACCGAAATCGTGGCGCCGCCCATCATTTCCAGCAGCATGGGATAGAGCGTGCCGATCAGCACCACGCCCGAGGTTGCCGCCAGCAAGAGATTGTTGGCGCCAATCAGCGCTTCCTTGCTGGTGGGTTCAAACCCGTCGCCCTCACCCAGCGAGCCGGCGCGCAACGCAAACAGCAAGAAGCCCGCGACCGCAGACACGCCCAACATGCCCAGGATCCAGACCCCGCGTTCGGGATCAAGCGCGAAGGCGTGCACCGAGGTGATGACGCCCGAGCGCACCAGGAAGGCGCCCAGAATGGAGAGAATATAGGCCAGAAGCGCCAGAAAGACGGTCCAGCCCGGAAAGGCGCCGCGCTTTTCAGTGGCGATGGAGGAGTGGATCAAGGCCGCGCCCAGAAGCCAGGGCATGAAGCTGGCGTTCTCGACGGGGTCCCAGAACCACCAGCCGCCCCAACCCAGCTCGTAATAGGCCCAGAAGGCGCCCAGTGCGATGCCGGCGGTCAGGGCGGTCCAGGCGCCCAGCGCCCAGGGGCGCAGCGCCGCCGCCAGAATGCGGCCCGGCGTTTTCTGCATCAGGCCCGCCGCGGCGATCGCGAAGGCCGTCGACAGCCCCACATAGCCCACATAGAGCATGGGCGGGTGAATCACGAGGAGCGGATCCTGCAAGATCGGATTGAGCTCAGCGCCCTGCAACGGGACCGGAGACACACGTTCGAACGGGTTCGAAGCGAAGGCGAGAAAGCCGAAGAACAGGGTTTGCAGCAGCCCCTGAAAGCTCACCGCCCGCGAGCGCAGACCGTCATCACGCGGCCCCGACCGGGCGAGACCGTAACCGAACAGCGCCAGGATCAGGCACCACAGCAGCATGGAGCCTTCATGCCCGCCCCAGCTGGCGGCGATCTTGTAGGCGAAGGGTTTTTCGATCGAGGAATTGGCCGCCACATAGGCGATGGAAAAATCCGAGCGCAAGAAGCTGGCGATCAGCAGGATCATCGCCACGCCTGCGGCCAGAACCGCAATCTCGGACGCCGCCTTGCCCGCGCGGGCATAGGCGTTGCGCCCGCCCAGTTCCGCGCCGCGCCAGGCGACGAACATCTGCAACAGGCTCGCCAGCAGCGCCAGCGCGATCAGATAACGTCCCAGCTCGGCAATCATGAGGGCTGCTCCGTCTCAGCGGCATCATAACCGTCAGGCCCGCCATAGCCGGAATGGTCGCCGGCTTCCTCGTGCCACATGCCCGACTCGCGCAGGGCTGCGGCGACTTCGGGCGGCATGTAGTTTTCGTCGTGCTTGGCCAGCACGGTATCGGCGGTGAACCGGCCTTCGGGATCAAACACGCCCTCAGCCACAATGCCCTGCCCTTCCCGAAAGAGATCGGGGAGCGAGCCGTCATAATTGATCCGGATTTCCCCGCCGCCATCGGTAATGGTGAAATTGGCGCCGCCCCGCGCGGGACGCTCCACGGACCCGTCCAGCACCAGGCCGCCAACCCGCACTCGCTGACCGGGCTCGGGCGGGTTTTCGGCCACCATGGCCGGCGAATAGAAGAAAACCATGGCGTCGCGCATGGCGGTCATCGCCAGACCTGCGGCCCCGACAAGCACCACGCCGGCCGCCAGCGTGATCCACAGACGTCGCTGGGCTTTTCTCATGGCTCGATCTCCTCGCCGTCAAAGGCAGTACGCATGGCCGCAATCAGGGCCAGTGCGCCGGCATCGTCTTCAAACTGCGCTCGTGCGCGATCCAGCGCGGCGAGCCCGGCCTGGTTGTCACCCTGCGCCCATCGGGCGCGGGCCAGGGTCAGCCAGCCTGACAGATCCTCGGGATCTTCTTCCAGACGGGCTTCCAGCCGCCCCACCATCATTTCAGCCAGATCTTCCGGCGCCGCCCCGGCCGCGATGGCGTCTGCAAACGGCGCCGCGCCATCGGACCCCGGCCCGCCCTGCGGACGCGACAGAAGGTCTGCGGCGCGCGCGGCGATGGCGGCGCGAAACGGATCACCCTCATCCAGCCGGGCGATGATGTCAGACCAGACCGTTGCGGCCTGATTGCGTTCGCCCCGTTCGTAATACGCGGCGCCCAGGAAAAAGGCCGGTTCGGGCAAGGTCGGGTCCAGGCGGTTCGCGGCTTCAAAGGCGCGCTCGGCCTCGGGCGTGACCTGGCCGTCATTGAGCACCACGAGGGACTGACCCAGATCCGACAGCAGGCGCGGATCTTCCTCGATCCGCAGGGCGCGCGTGAACATCGTCACCGCTTCCAGCTCGCGTTCGCTGCGCGACAGGAAGCGTCCCAGAAGCCTCAGGGCTTCCAGGTCTTCCGGGTTCTCGCGCAGGATGGCGCGCAGTCGCGCTTCCTGCTCGTCCGGAGACAATGTTGCGGGATCGGCCTGCGCCAACCGGTCCGCGACAGACGCATAAGGTGCGCCCGGCGTATCGGGCTCGCCATTGACGAAATAGAACCCCAGCGCGCCCAGCAGCACCACGGGCGCAATAATGAGCGCCATGAAGCGCCCGGCGCCGCCTTCAGCCTGGCTCAGGAACGGCGTGGCGAGACGCCAGGCGGCGGCTGCGCCAATGAGCGCTGTCAACAGAATGAAGACGATCATGCCGCGCCTCGCTTGAAAGTCAGCATGAGATTGTTGGACGGCATGGCCAGACGTTCGGTCCGCTCAAGACCGTGTTGCGCCGCCAACGCGTCTACATCGGCCAGCGGCCGCACGCCCCAGCGCGGATCGCGCTGTTTCAGGCTGGCGTCGAAATCGAGATTGGACGGCGCGGTGTCAGCCCCTTCCAAGAAGGGCCCGTACAGGTGGAGCGCGCCATCGGCCGTGAGCCGGTTTGCAGCGCCCTCAAACAGGCCCTCCGCCGCCGCCCAGGGCGCAATATGGATCATGTTGGCGCAATAGATCGCATCAAAAGGCTCCAGTGAGTCCCACCAGCCCTGAGCGCTGACATCAAGATTCAACGCGGGCTGGATACGCCCCTCGGCGTCTTCGGCCCAGGCGTTTTCGCTGGCGCGCGATGCAGGATCGGGATCGCTGGGCGTCCAGTTCAGATCCGGACGGGCGCTGACCACGGCCAGGGCGTGCTCGCCCGTGCCGCTGGCGATTTCCAGAACGCGCGCGCCCTCGGGCAAGCGGGCGCTAAGCGCGGTTGTGATCGGTTCGCGATTGCGCGCAGCGCTCGGTGAGCTCAGACGCGCGCCATCCGTGTCGCGATCTTCCAGGGCGATGGGAGGAGATGTCTTCGTCATAGGGGGGTAGATAGACTGTCACCCGCCCGCTTTGAAGGCGAATTAGGCGGCTTGGACTGCGGCGGCTCGGCGCAGGAGGACTTCACCGGTCTCGCGCATGCCCAGCACATCAAGGAAGCGGGTCACTTCACGCAGTCGCTGATGGTCCGCTTCCTCGTCCTCAGAGACGTTTCGCCGCAAGCGCGCCAGAATGTCCTCGCCCGCCTGTTCGCTCATCTCGCGGAACTCGTCGAGCAGATGCGCATGGGCGTTGCCCGTTGCGGTCCGCGCCGCGTCATCCTTCACGCGATACAGGAAACCGCACAGCGCTTCGGCCTGGTCAAACACCGCATCGCCCGGATGAGGCGTTTCCTTGGTCCACCGGCGTGACATGGTTTCAGGCAGCGCATGCTCGAACAGGCGCCGCGCCTCTGCATGGATAACGCCCATCTGCTCACTGGCGGAGGTGCGCAACGCAAACAGGCGCTTGCCCCAGGAGCCATCCTTGCGGATCCCGATCTCGCGGATCATCCCCACCGTGACCGCCGCAAACTGGGTGACAGCCTCGACACAGCGCTCCACAGCCTCGGGCGTTGTGGGCGCGGTCTGGAACCCCTTCAGGTAAAAGGCGGCGTCGCTGAGCAAGGCCTCCCCCACCCCGGACATGTCGGTATGGGTCAACAGGAAGTCGTCATCGCGCCGGGCAATGCGTTCGAACACGCGCAGCATGCGCCAGGGCTTCTGAACGCGCGCCATGGTCATCAACAGCACCCAGACGCCCGCTTCAGGCTGTTTCTCGATGGCCTGCTCATAGCGGTCGCGCAACTCTGCGCAGACCTCGTCATCCATCTTCTCGATCTCGTCCGGCAAACCGTCCATCGCTTCACGCAAGGCCGGAACGCTTATCAGAAGACCAGCGATAGAGCGCACTTCCTCAAAGTCAGTCACGCCCAGCTGATGACGCAAGCGCTTGCTTTCCTTGGGCTCATGCTTGAGCTCGTCCAGCGTCTCGATAATGGTGTTCGCCACTCGCACCCGGGCTTCATCCAGCGCCTCATCATCAAGGTCGTGGGAGAAGGTGGAGGCGGCGTCCATCGCCTCGGCCGCAGCCTCCGGATCCAGATCCGCGCTGATCCAGCTCCACAGCGGCACCAGCAGCGCTTCAGGAATCAGAGCCCGGGACGGCTCAATGACCGTGCGGTCGCCAATGGCGTCCTTCAACGGCAGGAAAAACTGACGGCAGGCGGCGCCATCCGCGCCATAGCGGCAAAATTCCAGCATCCGCGCCATGCCCGGGTCCATTTCATTGGCCAGGTCGACAAGTCCGTCCATCCGCTCCACAGACATGTGGGCGAGCAGCATGGACAGTTTTTCGACTTTCTCCGCAGAGAGCGGCCCCATGGGATCACCAGGTTAAGCAAAACTGGACTAAGGACATAACTGAACGCGGTTAATGTCAGCTTTCCACAAGCGCGGGCAACCACAAACACGCTTTAAGTCCGCCCCTTTGGGATCGGTCCAGTTCAAGCGCACCGTCATAGGCGCGCGCCAGGTCCACCACGATGGCCAGCCCCAGCCCGGTTCCCGGCGCCTGCTCGTCCAGCCGAACGCCGCGCGCAAGCACCGCCTGACTTTGGTCCTGAGTCAGCCCCGGCCCGTCATCCTCCACGCACAGGTATAACTGCCCGTCGCGCAGGCTGGCCTCCACAGTCACTTCACTCGCAGCCCATTTGCAGGCGTTGTCAATCAGATTGCCCAGCAGCTCTTCAAGGTCCTGTTTTTCGCCACGAAACAGGATTCGCCCCTCACAGGACCAATGCAGCGAGATGCCCTGACGGCCATAGATCTTCTGCAAGGTGCGCCCCAGATCATCGAGCGTGCGCTCCACCGGGGTGCGAGCGCCGATCGTGCGCGCATGGGCGGCGGCGCGCGCCCGGCGCAAATGGTGCTCGACCTGTTCAGACATCAACCGAGTCTGCCGGTCCACCTGACGGGCAAGCGGCCCTTCCTGGTCCCGCGCTTCATTGGTCAGCACCGTCAGCGGCGTTTTCAGGGCATGCGCCAGATTGCCCACATGGGTGCGGGCGCGCTCAACGACTTCCTGGGAGTGATCCAGCAACTTGTTGAGCTCACCGCCCAGCGTGATCAGCTCGGCGGGATAAATCCCGCTGACGCGGTCGGCGCGACCATCGCGCACATCGGCCACGGCGCGCCCCATGCGCAGGACCGGGGCCAGGCCCACGCGAACCTGCGCAAAAACACCAATCGCGAGCGCAATGGTGAACAGGAAAAACAACCCGGCCGAGGCCAGGCCAAAGCGCAGGATCCGCGCATTGGCGGGTCGTTGATCTTCGGCGGCGACCACCAGCAAGGGGTGCTCCACCCCCTCGATCAGGATCGCCCGGATCACCAGACGCAGCGGTTCGCCATCCGGGCCCTTGCTGGTGCTGCTCACCGGCCGGCCCGGGCTCGACAATGCGTCGCCCACCGCCTTGTCGGGCGGCGTCAGCACAGCATCGGCCAGAGATTGCGAGCGCAGCGGCTCCACATCCCGGGCGCCCGCCAGCGCGACCTGCCAGTAGCGCCCGGAGAAAGTCTGGGAAAACCGCGGATCAATCAGATCCTCATCAAGGCGCAGGTTCAGTGCGTCACTGACCTCCACATGCGCAATCAGCGCATCGGCGACACCGGCCAGCCGATCCTCGAGATCACTCAGCACCGTCTGACGAAACAAGGCCGTCAGCGACATGGCGCCCAGCACCAGTAGCACGAGCGCCCAGCCCAGCGCCGTCAGAACCAGACGGCGCACCATCGACCCCTGGCTCACCAGGGGCGGCGATGAGCCCGGCTCACTCACTCAGCCGCCGAGCTTTCAGTTTCACCGGGATTGACCAGGCGGTAGCCCAGCCCGCGCACGGTCTCGATCCGGTTCGAGCCGATCTTCTTGCGCAGACGACCGACAAACACCTCGATCGTGTTGGAATCGCGGTCGAAATCCTGATCATAGATATGCTCGACTAGCTCGGTGCGCGAAATCACCCGGTCCCGGTGATGCATGAGATAGCTCAACATCCGGAATTCGTGCGAGGTCAGCTTGATCAGCTGGTCATTGAGAAAGACGCGTGAGCCACGGGTATCCAGGCTCAGATCGCCGCACACCAGCGTCGAGCTGGCATGGCCCGCCGCCCGGCGGGTCAGGGCACGCAGGCGCGCCAGCAATTCCTCGGGGTGGAAGGGCTTGGTGAGATAATCATCGGCGCCCGCGTCGAAGCCGGCGACCTTCTCGCTCCAGCGATCTCGCGCCGTCAGGATCAACACCGGGGCGGACATGCCCATGTCGCGCCAGCGCTCCAGCACCGTTACGCCATCCAGCTTGGGCAGGCCCAGATCAAGGACAATGGCGTCATAAGGTTCGGTTTCGCCCAGGAACAGACCATCTTCACCATCAGCCGCCGTATCCACGGCATAACCGGAATGGGTCAGCACATCCGCCAGCTGGCGGCGCAGGTCCGGGTCGTCTTCGACAATAAGCGCACGCATGTCAGCGTCCTCCGCTAGCGCCGCACCCGTCCGGAAATCGCATCGACGCGAACATCCAGCCGGCGGCCTTCCGGGGTCAGAATCCGGATCATGTAATAGGGATTCTCACCATTCACGAGCCGGTGCGAAAGCACTTCCGAACCGGGATAGGCCCGACGCACCGCGGCCACCGCCACCGACACGGGCACGATGGACTGGGCTGCGGCATGGACCGCATCCTTGTGGCCCTTGGCGTAGGCCGGCGCATCCGCAAGAGCGGCAGCGCAGGCGAACGTCAGGAAAAGAGTGAGAATTCGTTTCATGACAGGCTTAATGACGGATCCGGGCTGAACGCATGCTGAACGCGGCTGACAGGGTTTCGCCGCGATGGACACCCATCATGACATGAAACGCTTACGCGGATCATAACCCGGAGGCGGCGTCCAGTCCTCGATAAACGCTTCAAGATCAGGATCGTTCAGCGGCACATCAATGACCAGCCGGATGATCTGGTCGCCGCGGCCGCCCTCGCTTTTGGGCGCGCCCTTGCCGCGCAGACGAAGCTGGGCGCCCGAATTGGCCCCTGCTGGCACGCGCACTTCCACCATGCCATCCACTGTGGGCGCACGCACCGTGCCGCCGAACAGCGCTTCTTTCAGGGAAATCGGCAGATCGAGGCGAATATTGTCGCCCTCACGCCGGAACCAGGCATGCTCGCTGATCACGATCTCGATCAGGGCGTCACCCGCCGGGCCGCCATCGCGACCGGGATGCCCCTGACCGCGCAGACGCAGCACCTTGCCGCTCTCCACGCCCGCAGGCACGCCGACTTCAAGCGATTTGCCATTGGGCAGGCTGACACGCTTCTTCGCGCCGCGCATGGCGTCTTCGAAGCTGACGGTCAGGCGCGCCTTGATCTCGGCGCCGCGCATGGGCTGCCCCCGACCGCGGGCGCCGCCAAAATCGGTGAACAGGTCTGAAAACAGATCGCCCAGATCCTCGAACCTGCCGCTGGGGCCACGGTCGCCCGGACCACCGCCAGGCCGTGACCGGAAATGATACGCCGGGCGCTCCTGGCCTTGCGCATCAATCTCGCCCTGGTCAAAGCGGGCGCGCTGTTCCGGATCAGAGAGCAGTTTGAAAGCCTGGGTGACCTGCTTGAACTTGTCCTCCGCCGCCTTGTCATTGGGGCGCGCGTCAGGGTGCAAGGCCTTCGCCAGCTTGCGGTAGGCGCGCCGGATCTCATCGGCGCTCGCTGTGCGGGACACGCCCAGAATCGCATAAGGGTCAGTCATCATGGCCGTCGTGATAGCAGTCCATCTCCCGTCGGGCGAGCATCAGGGCGCACCCGGTTGGCGCATATCTGACCCTTCCGCCTCACATCTGCAAGACAGACGCCAGACCGGGACCATAACGCTCCGACACCTGACGGACTTCAAAGGCGTGACCGGTCAGGTCCGTCGGCAAGGCCGAACGTTGCAGATCAAGACGTGGCGTCTCACACATCCACACGCCGATCACATCCGCATCACCATCTTTGAGCGTCACCTCATACGCCTCGTACGCTTCGCCGAGCGGAACCTCCACGCTCTGCCAGGGATCGCCCCCGATCCGGGTGCGCCGGATCCAGCTCAGAGACAGGCTGTCCGGCTCCTGTTTGATCTTGAAATGGACGGGCGAAAGCGGACGCAGATCACGCCCCTCATAGACCGCCGTCAGCCGCCGGGCGCGCCCATCGCTGCGCCTTGCGCCGTCCGGAAGTGCAATCACGCTGAGCGCGGCGCCGCGCTCGACTTCGTTGACCGGCATTACGGCCAAGGCCTCATCAAGCATGACAAGGCTGGCGCCTGATGGCGCGCCCGCCGCAACGGAGCCGCCCAAGCTGCGCAGCAGGCCGGTCAGCGTCCAGCTCTTGTCCGGCTCCAGCTGGGCGGTCTGAAACCCGATCACCTCCCAGCCCGCAGCGGATTGCACCGCCAGCCGATTGGCGCCCGCCAGAACCGCGTTCGGCGTGCGGCTTTGCAGAGCGCCTTCATTGAGCCGGATGCGCAGCGCCGCGTCCCGTCTCCACCGCCCTTCCGGGCCTGCGGGCAAAGCGTCCAGCAGCACCCCGGTCCGGGCCGGAATGCTCAACCGAACCCGCGCTGATGCGCTGGCCTCATCCGCGCCGGCATGGACCTGAACCCCGCCCGGCCAGGGCGTGCTCCAGGCCGCAGCCAGAAGACCGTTTCTCGAGGCGTCAGCCTCTGGATCGAGGGGCAGGTCCAACAGGCGCACCAGGGGCCGACCCGCCGGTGCGGGCGTTGGGCCTGATGCGGGCTCAGGACCGGATACCGGAGGCGCACTATCCGACATGCGTCCCAGATGCGCCTGGCGCACGGCGCCGCCATCGAGCATATCCAGACGCCAGACGGCTTCTCCCTCCGGCTGCACCGCATCCCCGGGCTCCAGTCGCGCCAGAGACGGCGGCAGGGCCAGCATCAAATGTTCGCCTTCATGCCGGGCGCGATTGAGCAGCTCGCGCGCCCAATCCTGCGCTTGCTGGCGATCGGCCAGGATGGGCGCTGTCAGCGCGACGACGCCATGGGTCAGAAAGTCGAGCCCATGCGCCTGCACCGCGGCGGGCGCGTAATCGCCATCATCGCAGATCAGGGTGATCCGGGCGTCGGCCGGGATGATTTCAGGCGGTGTGCGCGTCTGGACAAATCCATCCTCGCCCTGGGGCAAGGCGTCCCGGCTCAGCGCGGTTGGAGCCTGCCGCGGCGTCTGCGTCAGGCCAACCACCCCCCGGCTCTGATCGGTCAGGGTGAAGCCGAACACGCCCGAAAGCCGGGCGATAATATCGCGGGCGCGTTGCGGGCGGTCGATCACAAAGCCCGCCATGACGCCGTCCAGCGCAGAGACATCCAGACGCTCCAGCCCCGCGCGCCGGGCCACATCGCGCACCACCGCGCCCAGCGCAGACTGTCCCGCGCGCCCTGTCAGCCAGTGCCCGCGCCGCCAGTTGCCGCCATCGCTCCACACATCCTCACGCGTCGGGAATTCGGGGAAAGGCCGCCCATCCCAGCACCAGACATGGCTGCGCGCCACATCCAGCATCGGTCCGCCATAAACCGCAGAGACCGGATTACGCCCGCCCTCCGGAGCCCAATAGTCGAGCAGTGTTTCGATATAGCGGCGCTGGATCAGGTCATCGCGTGCGCCCGTCGAAAAATAAGGCGTCGCGCTTTCAGCGCTTTTGGGATCCAGGAAGACATTGGGCTGGTTCGCGCCCTTGTCGACCGCCGGGCAGCCCAGCTCGGTCAACCGGATCGGCTTCAGCCCCGGCGTCCAGGCGGTGGGCGTGCTGGCGCGCACCCCGCCTACCCGGTCATGATGGAAGTTCGACCACCAATCGGGCAGGCGCTTGTAAGCCCAGATCCAGTCTTCGCCATGGGCGCCATCAACAATGGGGGTGCGGGTCTGGGCCGCGCGGTCCGCCGCGCTGGCGTAATACCAGTCTCCGCCCTCGCCACCCTCCACATTCGCGCTCAGATAGGCGCGGTCATGGATCGATCCCGCAGCAGCGTCCGCATGGGCCTCGCCCTCGCGCCAGTCCGACAGCGGGCCGTACCAGTCGATCCCGATATAATCCACGTTCGGATCCGCCCAGAGCGGGTCGAGATGAAAGAATCGGTCCCCGGATCCATCCGCTGGCGCATGGCCGGCATATTCAGACCAGTCCGCCGCATAGGACAGCTTCACCCCCGGCCCGACCAGGGCGCGCACCTCGCCCGCCAAGGCCTTGAGACGCGCAACAGCCGGATAGGTTGTGCGGTCTGAGCGCACCTGATTGAGCGCCACCATTTCAGACCCGATCAGCAGGCTCTCCACCCCGCCCGCCGCCTGGGCGAGCGCGGCATGGTGCAGGATGAACCGGTCAAAGCCCCAATCCTCTGTTCCGTGATACTGCACCTCATCGCCGTTCAGAGAGAAGTCAGTCGCGGTCGCGCCGCCAAAGAAGGCGTTCACCTGCGCCGTCGCATCTGCGCTCTGATCGGGGCTGCCCGATTGGCCCGGCGCCGGGTTGGAACTGATCCGCCCCCGCCAGGGATAAGCAGGCTGGTAGCCGCCGCCATGGGGGTCGCCCGGGAGAGTCTCGGCCGGAATGTCCATGAGAATGAAGGGGTAGAGCGTCACCTGATAGCCACGCTGCTTGAGCGCCCGGATGCACGCGATCACCGTGTCGTCAGAGGGTGTGCCGCCATAGACCGGCGCGCCCTCTGTCTGCGACACAAGATGCGCGCTTGCCCGATCCAGCCCCGCCACACGCCAGCTCAGCGGACGGGTCAGCTTCTCGCGCGTCTCCACGCCGGGCCGGATCTGGCAGTGATCACAGCGCAGATCGGTTCCGAACCAGCTCGTCACCAGCGCCACCGATCTCACATTCGGCAAGCGCGCTTCTAGATCATCGAGCGCCGCATCGAGATTGGTGAAGGCGCGGCTGGTATGGACATTCTCGGCCCGCTCCTCGCCTTCACGCAGTTCTCGATAGACCGGCTCGGTCGCATAGGCGAACTCGCCCGAGGCCGGGATCAGGCACACGCCCTGCACCAGCTGTTCGAGCTGCGGCTCGTCTGAATCCAACGCCCCGGCGCCCAGCACTTCAAAACTCAAGTTGGGCAGGCGCGCGCCAAAGCCATCGAGCGGCAGGTCCTCAAACACCATATAGGCCAGCCCGCGATAGGTGGGCGCAGCCCCCTCTACCGCCTCGATCAGCGGGTCGGGCGCCTGGTCCTCGGCGCCGGTGTGAAGCCGCATCACGGCGGCGTCATGGCTCAGGATCTCACCATTCGCCCAGATGCGCCCTACGCCCGCAATCGGCCCCTCGCACAGCGCCACCGCAAAGCTGGCGGCGTACTGATACTCGGTCAGTTCCGGCCCGCCCTTGCCGCCGCCGGATGTCCGTGCGCTCTCGGTCACGGGCCCCATCCAGATTACCTGTCCCGCCAGTCGCATGCGGCCATAGACAATGGGCACGAAGGCGCCCTCGGTGGAGGTCTGAACGCTCAAACCGTCCAGGCGCGGGCCTTCGCGGTCGGGTGCAAACAGATTGCCGACCAGCGTCGAGGCGCCCGCCTGCAGAAAGGACGCCCCCGCCTGTCCGGCGGCGGTCAGGAGAAGCTGGCCCATATGGTCCTCGCTCTAAATGTGAGGGAAGGCGTAGGCGCCCGAAATCCGGCGACGCCAGAACGGCCCCAGCGCGGTCTCGCACACGCTCTGCCCGCGCCAGGCGTGCACAATGCGGTCCGGCGCTGACAGGATCGCGCAGTGGCGCGCAAAGCCGTTCGGCGCATAGCGAAACAACAGCACATCGCCGGGCTGGACCTGAGACAGATCAAGCGGAACCAGCCAGCGCGCCGCCGCTTCGCTGAGCGTGTCGATGGATGTCCGTTCAGACCAATCCGGCGCATAGGGCGGCAGGGCTTCCGGCTCCGGTCCGTAGAGCGCCCGCCACACCCCGCGCACGAGACCCAGACAATCACACCCGGCGCCCTCCACGCTCATCTGATGGTGATAGGGCGTGCCGATCCAGCGCTGCGCCTCGGCCAGCGCAGCCGCCCTCATTGGCGGGTCCTCACGGGCCGGATCAACGCGTCATTGCCGGGCATGTGCGGGCAACCGCGAAAGTTCAGCGCGTTGTTGAAACGGCCCTGACAGGTCTCGAACCGCTTGTCGCACCCCAGGCTGAGGCGCACCGTCTGTCCCGGCGCCACAGCTTCGGGGAGGACGCCCTCGAGCTCGACGATCCGGTCATTGCCGACCGTGCGCGCCAAAACGATCCGCTGGTCGGCCCAGTCCTCATCGGGCCAGTGCAAAACCCCGTTCTTGAGTTCAAGCGCCTCAAGACTGTCCGCTCCGCTGATCCGCACGGCGCGCGCGGTAATCCTTTCAGCGACACGGGCCTCGACCGAGCGCCCCTCAGAGCCCAGATCCACGCCACAGCGTGCATCGCCCAGCTCGGCGTCACACAGACGCGAGAAGGCGCGCCCGATGGTGCGATTGAGCCGCGCGCCCAGCCCCGCCACCTCCGCTTCAAAGCCCTGCTCTCCGTGGCGGATTTCCCCGAGCTCGCCCGTAAAGGCGCGCCAGAACAGCGACGGATCGGACCAGTCGACGCGATAGAGCACGAGCCCGGCCCCGTCCCAGACGCCGGACTTGATGGCGCTGCGCGTGATGACGCCGGAGTCGAGCTGGCCGAACACGGCGCCGCGCGCGGGCGCCCCGCCTGTCTCGCTGCGCAAATCCCCAGCAGAAAATCCTGAAGCAGGTTCGCAGCTTACGCCCTCTATCTTCAGCGCCTGATCATGGTCGGTAAAGCCGAATGTCATGCCGTCCCGGCGTGTCAGGATCCAGACCCAGCACAAGGTCGTGGCGCCCGCATCGAGTTTGGCTTGCAAGGGGGGTGGAATGTCGATCATGCGACCTCCAACAAAAAACCCCGGCGCAGGGCCGGGGCATGAATTCAGATAAGCGTCTCAGATTGGGCGCCCCGTGCCTGAAAGGCTCGCAAGGCCAAAGGCCGTCCGCAGCGAAGCGAGGATCGACCGCGCGGAGGCGCGGGAGAACAAGTAAAGCTTCCCGCCCGCAGCGTCAGCGCGACTGCATCATTCCTCAAACGCCGCACAAGGCGCTTCGGGCGCCAGATGACAGCCCGTTTCCATATAGGGTTTGAGCCGACCCTCGATGAAATGCACCCAGACCCGGCGGACAATGCCCGCAAGCTCCTCATCCACCTCGCCGGTCAGCGCCAGATCGACGGTGAAGCGTGTCTCATCCAGGCTGTCGCCCTCTTCCAGCGTCCAGCTGGACACGAGCTGCACCGCCCGACCGCTCAGGCCCAGCGGTCCATCCAGCCGAAGCTGTTCCGGCGCCCGCACGAAGATCACCCGCGCATGGACGACGCCATCGGGCTCACCCGCTTCAAAGCGCTCGTAGAACAATCCGCCCACTTCGGGCTCGATCACCAGCTCCGCCGGTCCCGGCCAGAAGGTATGATCCCACCAGGGAGAGACATCGCCCGTCGCCGCCTCGAACACTTCGGTGCGCGGGGCCTCAATCTCTACAACGATCTGGCTGCGAAAGCCCTGCACCTCGAAGGCCTCGACGACAGGCGCCTCGGGCGTTGTTTGCATCAGCGCCAGTGCGGCGATCCAAGCGATCATATCGTCCTCCCCAGTCTGCCTGACCATGAGGGCGCTGAACCGCGCGCCTGTCCAGCCCTAAAGCCGGACTTCAAGTAGCGGAACGGACGCAATCAACGCCGCGCCACCCTCAAGGCTCGCCTCGATCTGGTCCGCGTCAAAGCGGGTGGGCACGTCAAAGCGGAACCCGGCGGTGATCAGGGCGCCGTCGGCGGGCGGCGTCTCGAAGACGATCCAGCCATCCGGTTCAAGCGCGATGGCGGTCTCCACGCCATCCAGCGCCGCGCGCACGCTCTCAAGCTGAGGATGGGTGATCGGGCGGCGCCACTGGCTTGCTGCATCGCCATAGCTTTTGCTCAGCTGGAAGCGCTCTGTGGCGCCATCCCCGGCGCCGATGACCTGATCGAGCGGGCTAGGCGCAACTCCGCCCTGCCCCGAGCTGTGATCAAACGGATCGGTGAATCGGAAGGCGTGCAGCCGCCCCTGCCGCGCCTCGAAAAAGGCGATGAGCCTGGCCAGATCCGCCTGTGACCTCACCCCCGGGGCGGCATCCCAGCGCCGCCGGGAGTCGCGCCAGACGGCGTTGCGCTCCTCACGGCCGGAATTGAGGGTGACGATCTCGGTGCGTCGCTCCGGCCCGCCGCGCGCATCGAGCCCGATGAACAGCGGAAAACGCACATCATGAAACCCGCTCATAGCTGACGGCCTCCGCGTTGCACCGCCCGCGCGACCGCCGCCGCGATCTGGCTTTCAGACCGGCGCACGCTGTCCAGCGGCGCCCCGTGGGTGTGGATGGTGATGGAGATCGGCGCGGCGCCCAGGGCTGAAATCGCGCCGGACTGGCCCGGCGTGAACACTTCCGGTCCCCGCTCGCCCACCAGATAGCGCTCACCCGCCATCACCGGCCCGCCCTCGGCGCGCTGGCCCAGCACCCCGCCGAGAAGGCTTGCCGCATTGCCCAGAAGTCCGGAGACGGGCTGGAGCACAAACTGATCCAGCGCGATCTGGGCAAAGCTCTGGGCGATCTGTTCGGCGAGCGCGGAAAAGCTAAGCTCGCCTGAGCGCGCGGCGCCCTCAAGGCTCGACGCGATGTCTCGCCCGGCGCTTTCAAACGCGTCGGACAGGGCCTGGGCGGCGCGTTCGCCTTCGCGCGCGGTCTCACTGAGCCCTTGTCGAGCCTCACTCGCACCTGCGGCCAGCTCGGACAGGTCAAACGTGTCCGTCATTCTCGTCTCCATCAGGATGTTGCGCCATCAGGGCTGTGAGCGTCTGTCGGTCCGGCGGCTTCGCACCCCCTTGGCTCGCGCATAGCGCCCGCCATTCCAGAACCGACAGCCGCCAGAAATCATCCGGGCTCAGGCCGAATGTAACAACGCCCATTGCGAACCAGCCCTGCCAGTGCGGGCTCATTTCAGGTTTGCGTCAAAACAGGCGAGGACCGCCTGCGCGGCTTCGTGGGGCGCCGCGGCTTGCGCCAGCGCATCGGCATCGGCATCCGCGTGACCGCCCGCCCGCAAGACCGCCCTCAGGACCGCCGTCAGATCTGTCGCGGTCAGGGTGCGGAACCTCCCCGCCAGCGCCTCCATCCCCGATACGCCCAGCGCCTTTTCGATCTCCATCAGGGCGGCGAGCGACAGGCGCAATTGAACCGCTGTCTCGCCCAGCCGGGCGGAGACATTTCCAGGTTGAGAGATTGTCATGTGAAAGCCCCAGAGTTCGGGTTTAGTCTCGGCGCAGCCCTCCAGCTCAAGGATGATCCATGCGCCGTATGCTTGCTGCTCTCGCCCTCGCCTCGCCGCTCTTGCTGTGCGGCTGTGAAAGCGTGTTCGAAGAGGTCTATGACGAGCGCTATGAGGCGGAATGCGAGGAATTGCGCAATCCGGACGCCTATCGCGCCTGTCTCAATGATCTTGAGGACCATCGACGCCAGCGCGAGATCGAGGATCGCCCCTCATAGCGGCGTGAAGCTCAGCGCTCCGGCGGAGCTCAATGAGAGCGAATAGCTCGCCTCGCCATCATGGCGGCCGGAATATTCCAGCGCCGTGACCAGGAACGGGCCTTCGATGACGCCAAAGTCCGGCACGATCACCTGAAAGCTGCGTTTGGCCTGATCAAAGAAGACGCCGCGCACGGTCTCGTCCGCCGCGCTGTCGACAAAGATGCCCGCGCCCGAAATCGCCGCCTGACGCACCCCGGCGCCGTCCAGCAATTCGCGCCAACGCCCCGGGCTGTCCGCATGGGTCACATCCACCGCGCGGGCGTTGAGCGACAGGGTTTTCGCCCGCAAACCTGCGAGTGTGGTGAAGCTTTCAGGCGATCCGCCATCGCCGATTTTCAGCAAGACATCCTTGCCCGCCTGCGCCGTCATGGCGTGTCTCCTTGTGTTTGAAGTAGCGCCCTCACCCGCACGAGCCCCTGCATCACGCGGCTGTCGGGCGTCGAGAACAGGTCGGCATAGACGACCCGCGCATGGATCGCCTGATGGGGCGGCTCCAGCGCCAGGAGCGCCGTATCGAGCGCCGCCCTTATCGCGCCCAGCGCCTGCTTGATCGTGTCGGCGTCATCGCGGCGGCCCCTTATCAGAAGGGTCTGGCGCAGCTCGACTAGGCGGGTTTCGCTGGCGTCGGCGGCCTCGCTTTCCACCCGTCCCAGATAGAGAAAGGGATAGCGCACGCCCAAGCGCGGCAGATCAAACACCCGCTCACCCAGCACGGCCGCGACGCCCGCATCGGCCTTCAAGTGCGCCAGAAGTCCGCTCTGGAACGCGGCTTCCGCGCTCATAACCGCACCCGTTCAAACGGGGCGAGCAAGCGATCGACCATGTCCGGCGCCGGCGGGCTCTCGCCCCCCTCGCCCCGATCCGCGCCATAACTCGCTGCGACGAGATGCAGGATCGCCGCTCGCAAGGGCGCAGGCACCTCGTCGGGCGCCTCGCCATAGCCGGCAGTAAAGTCGATCTCAATGCCGCCGCCCCGCGCCTCCGGATGCGGCAAGGCAAAGGGCAGGATGGCGACCAGCCGTCCCGGCTCGCCCGTCTCCACCCGGTATTCCGCAGAATTCCAGTCGGTCAGCGCGCCGGTACGGTCTCGCACCCGCACCGCCTCAACGCTCACAAGCGGCGCCCGCTTGAGCTGAAACGCCAGTCCTGATGCGCTCAGCCGGTCTTGAGGCCAGTCCTCCAGCCGCTCTCGCCAGCTCTGGGTCATCAGGCCAGCCCGGTCCGGGTTTCGACATGCTCGCGGGCGCTGCCGATCAGATCCGCGATAAGGGCGTCATCCTCAAAATGGCTCACCCTTAGCCAGGCTTTCGCCGTCTCCACGCTGACCGGTTCGACAGCAGGCGGCGTAGTCAGACTCAGGCTCATCGCCTCGCCTCCTTTTCAAAAAGCAAAGCCCCGGCGCAGGGGCCGGGGCTTTGAGGTGGGGGAGAGAGGGTTTGATCAGGCCGCGAATTTGAGAAGCTTGATCGCGTCGAAATCCTGCACGCCGCCGCCGACGCGGCGGGTGGTGTAGAAAAGGACATAGGGTTTGGCCGAATAGGGATCGCGCAGCACCTGCACGCCCTGGCGGTCCACCACCAGATAGCCGCGCTCAAAATCGCCAAACGCAATCGAGAAGCTGTTGGCGCCGATATCGGGCATGTCCTCGGCCTCGGTGACGGGATAGCCCATCAGGCTGGCGGACTGGCCCGCGCTCTGGGCAGGCTGCCAGATATATTGCCCGTCCGCATCCTTGAACTTGCGCACGGCGGACACCGTCGCGCGGTTCATCACGAAGCGGCCCTTGGCGCGATAGCTGGTCTTGGGCGCATAGATCAGGTCGATCAGGGCGTCCGCCGGGTCAGAGGCCGAGAAGCCGCCCGATACGCCGGTGGTGACAAAGCCGAGCTGGCCCCAGCTCTCCGAACCTGTGGCCGCCACGTCATAATCCAGGAAGCCGCGGGGCTTGTTCACGCCATCGCCCAGCACAAACGCCCGGCCCTCGGCCTCGGCAAAGACATCACGCACTTCCTCGGCCAGCCATTGTTCAAGATCGACCAGCGCATCATCCAGGATCGCCGGGGTGGCGGCGGGCATGGCGTAAAGCTCGGCCGTCGGGAACTCCAACAGCTCCAGCGCGGAGGCATCGGTTTCAGGCCGGCTGGCGGTTTCCGCCGCCCAGGCGCCGGTGGCGCCGCCCGCGCTGACGGGTTTGCGAAAGGTGTGAGACTGGGTCTGCTTCACCGTCGCAATAGAGCGGATCGGGCTCACTTCCCGGATCAGGCGCTCAATGCGGGTTTCCAGCTCCGCGGGCGCCACATGGCCACCGGTCGCGCCGGACTGACCCGACAGCGCTTTCTGGTCGAGCGCGGGCGCGGCGCCCGTGCGCAGGAAATCGCCCCAGCCTGCGCTTTTCGTCCCGCCACCCGTCAGGTCCGGTCGCGCCGTTTCCCGGCTCAGGCGATCCAGACGCGATTTCGCTTCATCCAGCGCCGCATCAATGCGGTCCACCTTCTCGGTGATGAGCGGATCGGCGCCGGTTTTGGATTCCAGCGCGTCCAGCCGCTGGTCATTGGCCTGTTTGAAGTGTTCAAACGCGGCCAGCATGTCGGCCATGGCGGCGCGCGTCTCGGCGGAGGGAACCGCCATCTTGGTTTCCCGGCTCATGAGTATCCTTTCTGGTCATGAAGAGAAAAGGCGGTCAGGCCGCCGACGCGGACAGCCGCGTCCTGGAAGGCTCCACAACGCGCAAGCGCGCCTGAGCCAGCATAGGGAAGGTCACGATCGACACCTCCCACAGATCGAGCTGCAACAGATCGCGCCCGCCGCCCGGTCGGGGCGCGGAGCGGATGGTGCGAAATCCGATGGAGAGGCCGTCCACAGCCCCTTCGCGCACCAGCCCCAAAGCGGCCTTGCCGCGCGGGGCGGTGGAAAGAATGCGGCCGCGAACATAGAGCCCGCGGCCATCCTCGGCGATCTCGTCCCAGACCCCGACGGGTTCGGTCGCGTCATGCTGGAACAGCATGCGCACCCCGTTCGGGCCGCGCGCCTTGAGCCCTTCAGCAAAAGCCCCGGCGCGGACGAGATCGCCGCCCTGATCCTCGATATCAAACAGGCTGGCATAGCCCGCCACCTCCAGCGTCTCGCCAGAGCGGTTCAGCGCCTCCATCGGCGTCTCCATTGTCAAAAGGGGCGGACCTCAGTCCTCTTCGAGCCGACGCTCGATGCGTTCGAGCGCAGCGCGGGAATAGGCGGCGTGCGCTTCCAGCCGTGCCAGACGCTCGGCCACGGGAGCGGAGGCCTCCACGCGGGTTTCGAGCTGATCAAGCCGCTCATTCGCCGCCCCCGCCCACATCAGGGCGCCCGCGGTCTGAAGCGTCAGCGCCAGGATGACCCCGAGCGTGATCGAGCGATCGAGCCGCCAGGGCCGGATCGTGTGAGCCGCGTCGGTCATTGATCACCGCCTTGCGAGGCGAGGCCCAGAAGGGATCGCTTCTCTGCGTCTGACAGGAAGTCCGCCGACGCCACCCGCGCCCAGCGCGCCGCGCGTTCATCGGTAAAGGCAGGCAAGCCGTCTTCATCCACACAGAGCTTCGGATCGGTCCCCAGCCAGGGCGCCAGAAAGCGGTTCAGCGCCATGGCGCCGGTTTTCGCCAGCGGCAGCACTGTCTGGCGATAGAAGGCCTGATTGGCTTCGCGATAATTGGAATAGGTGTTGTCGCCGGGCAGGCCCAGCAACATGGGCGGCACGCCAAAAGCCAGCGCGATCTCGCGCGCCGCTTCACGCCTTGCCTCGATGAAATCCATCTCGGCGGGGGAATGGCCCATGGGCTTCCAGTCGAGCCCGCCTTCCAGGAGCAGTGGCCGCCCGGCGTTCTCGGCGCCGGTATAAAGGCTTTCCAGCTCGCCCTTCAGGCGCTCGAACTGATCGGGCGTCAAACGCCCCTGCCCATCGGTTCCCGCTTTCACCACCAAAGCCCCCGAGGGTCGCGCGGCGTTATCCAGCAGCGCCTTTGCCCAGGCGCCGCCCGCTGCGTGCACATCCACCGCCCGCGCGGCCGCTTCCATGGGCGACAGGCCATAATGGTCATCGGTCGGGTGAAAGCGCTTGAGATGGAGGATGGGTGAGCGCCCCGAAGCCCGGTCGCGCTGGAACACCTCCGCGCCCGACGCCGTGCGATACTCCCAGCCCTCGGCCCAGCCCTTGGGCCCGGTCATCACCCGAACCCGGTCCGGCCGCAGCGCATACAGCGACGGCGCCCCGGTCTCAAAGCCCGACAGATGCAGATAGGCGTCGCCCGCCACCTGAAGATGGCTTTGGACCATGTCGATCAGTTCGGGACCGGACTGGTCGGGGTTGGGCGCGTTCAGAAGCGCCAAGGCCGCCCCGCCCGCCCGGCCTTCACCCGCCTTGAACGGGGTTGCGGCGACCGCTTCAGCGACCAGCCGCACGCAGCGATGGGCGACCGCGTTGCGAGCATAGCCTTCGGTCGCAAATCCGGCATAGCCGCGCGGGCTCCATTGCGCCCTCGTGCCGAAGCCGAGCGCAAGGGTTCGCCCGGCCGCCTTGCGACCGAGACCCAGCCAATGCTTGTGCATGGCGTTCTCCTGTGGGTTAGAGCCGTCGCAGCCTGGGGCTGGCGGCCTGTGGGGTCAGGGCGGCGATGGCCCAGACCAGGGCATCCACCCGGTCCGGGCTACCGCTCAGTTCTGACGCGCCAAAGGCGCACATCTGGTCTTCAAGCGCCGGGAACCGACCCGCATGGCGCACCCGGCCCTTGGCGTAGAGGGCGGCGACCGGTTCGGCCCGCGCCCGCTTGCCGCGACTGGCATGGACCAACCGGATCGGCAAATCAGGCGCGGCGGCCTGCAAGACGGCGCGGACCATGTCTCCGCCCTGATTGGCCTCGGCGACCACCCAGTCCGCATCCACCGCCTCAAAGGCTTCGGCCACCTTGGCCGCCCAGACTTCAGGCCGGCCCTGCAGGCTCATATCCTTGAGGACCACAAGCTGAGCCTCCCGGCCCTGCCCGCTGCAACCGGTTGCAATGATCCCGCATTCATCGCCGCTGGCGCTGGCGGGCGGGTCCACCGCCACCACCACGCGCTCGGGCTCAAAGGCCGGCAGACCCAGCGCCTGATCGATCAGGCTGCGCGTCCACAGCGCGCCTTCAGGATCATCGATCAGAACGCCGTCCAGCTCCTGCCGCGCCAGACGGGAAGCGCCATAGCGCTCGGTCATCGCCGCGACAAAGCCCGGCGCAAGATGGGCGGCATTGGCCTGTGTCGTCGCATGGGTCATGACCACGCCCGATTGTGTCAAAAGCGCCTTCAGCGCCGGCAGAGGCCGGGGCGTCGTGGTGATCATCAAGCGCGGGTCTTCACCCAATCTCAGGCCCAGCCCCAGCATGTCGAGCGTCTCCTGCGGGCGGGTCCAGGCGGCGAACTCATCCGCCCAGGCGCAATCAAATTGCGGCCCGCGCAACCCGTCCGGGTCTTCAGAGGAAAAGCCATGGGCTTCCGCCCCGTTCGGCCAGATCAGACGGTGACGGCTGGCTTCGTATCGGGGCCGATCGTCCTCATCCCCGATATTGAGAAAACCCGACGGGCCGGACACCATCACCTCGCGCACATCGGAAAAGGTCGGCGCCACCAGCGCGATGCGCCTGCAGCCCGCCTTCACCTGCGCGCGAACCCATTCGGCCCCGGCGCGGGTCTTGCCTGCCCCGCGCCCGCCCAGAAACAGCCAGATCCGCCAGTCGCCCTTGGGTGGCGTCTGCTCATCGCGCGCCCAGAACGCCCAGCTATCGCTCAGATGTTGCGCTTCGCTCTCGCTCAGCGCTTTCACCCATGTCCCGGGACAGAAGGTGTGACTGTAAGCGAGTAAGTTTGCGTTCAAGTTCGGCGTGATAATCTCGTTGCTCACCTTTGGCCGCCTCCGCCTGCGCGGCGGGCGTCCCGCCGGTCGTCTGTTCGGTCATCGTCTCGCTCCATTGCTTGAGATCGCGCCCCGCGCGGATCAGCGCGGCGATGGTCTTCGCCTGCCGTTCCGCCTGTCCCGGATCGCCGTCATCCAGTCGCGCCATCGCCTTGAGAAGACGCCGGTTCAGCTCAGCGATCAGGCGGACGGGCGTGGGGGGCGGAAAATGCTGGTCAATCCAGCCGCATCTGTCCGTGATTGTCTTGGCTTTCAGCCCATAGGCCGCCGCCAATGCGTCAGCGCTTTCACCGGCCCGCCAGCCTTCATGAATGGCGATCCAGTCAAACCGTTTTCCGCCCGTCCGTTTCGGCTCCGGGCAGAACGTCCTTCGGTTCATTTCGACCATGCCTGAAGACTAGGCGATCACCGTCTCGGTCGGATTGATTGCGCGCGAAAACCGCCAACGCCCTGAAGCGTCAGCGGTCCCTGGTCTACAAATGCGGGATTGGCGCGGAGTTATTCCGGCTTTGCGTCCTGCCGGGCGACGATATGGTGCTCGAAATCGTCTTCATGGACGATGTTTTCACTGATCAGGGAGCCTTTGACCGAATGGCCCGCCTGCTCGACGCTTTTGGGATCCCCGGTCTTGAGCGGATGCCAGTCGGGCAAATCCTTGCCCTCGTTCAACAGACGATAGGCGCAGGTTTCCGGCATCCATTTGAGCTGGGCGATATTGTCCGCGCTCAGGCGCACGCAGCCAGGCACCCGAGACTGGCGATTGGCGTAGTCAGAGCACCGGATCGTGTTCAGGTCCAAGAGCTTGCAGCCCACATTGGTGCGCCAGAAGGTATCGGGGTCGTCCTCATCGCCCAGAATGACGACACAGCACTTGCCGCACCCATCACACAGGGACTCCCATTCACGCACGCTCATTTCAGAAAGCGTCTTGCGTTCGTAGAAAGGACGGGTATCGCTCATCGCCTGAATTTAGCCGTGATCAGCTGTTCTTGAGATCATTCCCAAAACGCCCGACCGGGCGGCAACACCTTAGAGGCCCGCCATCACCTTCCGTGCCGATCGCAAGCCCTCCCCATGGACTCAGCTCAAATCCCGCTGGCGTCTTCTCGCCCTGATCACGGCGCAGATCGTGATCCTGATCGGGCTGGTCGGCGGGATCGCCTTCTGGCGTTGGGCCTACCACGACTTGCCGACCGTTCCAACTACCGCACAAGAGTTGTGGAGCGTCCGGCGCGAGGCGGCGGTGACCGTTCTGGCGGAGAATGGCGCGGTGCTGGGCCAGCGCGGTCCGCTCTATGCGCGCCCGGTCCGGCTGGACGACTTGCCCGACCATGTGCCCCAGGCCTTCCTGGCGGTCGAGGACCGGCGCTTTTACGAGCATGACGGCTTTGACGAGCGCGGCTTTGCACGCGCCATGTGGGCGAATGTGCGCGCGGGCGGGCTGGTGCAGGGCGGTTCGACCCTGACCATGCAGCTGGTCAAGAACCTCATCCTGAGCCCGGAACGCACGATCCGGCGCAAGATCCAGGAAATCCGCATCGCCACCGAGCTTGAGGACACTCTGACCAAGCAGGAGATCCTCGAGCTCTATCTCAACCGGGTCTATCTGGGCGATCAGGCCTATGGGGTGGAAGCCGCCGCCCGACGCTATTTCAACAAGCCCGCCAGCGATCTGAGCGTGGCTGAAGCGGCGCTTCTGGCGGCCTTGCCCAAGGCGCCCTCGCGTCTGGCGCCCACCTCGAACCTGCCCGCGGCCCGCGCCCGGGCGGCCGAGGTGCTCTATGACATGCTTGACGCGGGGTTCATCGACGAGACCGCTTATCAGGACGCCATCGACAATCCGGCCGAGCTGGCGGCGGGCGATGAGAGCTTTGAACCGGGCGCCTTTGGCTATGTGTTTGACCAGGCCCTCGCCGAAGCGCGCCAGCATCTGGGGGATGCGGCGGATACGCCCGATCTGGTGATCCGCACCACCGTCAGCGTCAGCGCCCAGACCGCCGCCGAGCGCGCCGTTGCCGCCGTCATGGATTTGCAGGCCGAAGCGCGCAATGCTGACGAGGCCGCGCTGGTGGCCATGGACCTGCAAGGCCGGGTGCGCGCGCTGGTGGGCGGCCGGAACTATGCCGAAAGCCAGTTCAACCGCGCGGTCCAGGCGCGCCGTCAGCCCGGCTCAGCCTTCAAGCCGGTCGTGTTCGCCGCCGCGTTCGAAGCCGGCATGGAGCCGTCCACCGCCTTCAATGACGAGCCCATCGAGATCGAGGGCTGGAGCCCGGAAAACTATGGCGGCAATTATCGCGGCCGGATCACCATTGCGGACGCGCTGAAACGTTCCATCAACACCGTTGCGGCCCAGGCGGGAGCGCAAGTGGGCGCGCCGGCCATCGCCGAAATGGGCGAACGGCTGGGGATCACGACCGGTCTGAACGCCGTCCCCGCCCTCTCGCTGGGCTCATCGGGGGTGCGGCTGATCGACATGACGCGCGTTTACGCCGTCTTCGCCAATGACGGACGCCGCCCCGATCCCGTCCTGGTGCTCGAGGTGCGCAATTCACGCGGCGATCTTCTGTATCAGGCGCCCGAGCCCAGCGAAGGCCGCCAGGTGATCTCACGCGAGCACGCCCAATGGATGTCCACGCTGTTGCAGAGCGTCATCCAGGACGGCACCGGCCAGCGCGCCCAGCTCAATGGACGCCGTGCCGCGGGCAAGACCGGCACCAGCCAGAACAATCGAGACGCCTGGTTTGTGGGCTATACCGGGCATTTGGCAGCCGGCGTCTGGGTCGGCAATGATGACGACACCCCCACCTCCGACGTCACCGGCGGTCAGCTGCCCGCCGAGATCTGGCGCCGGTTCATGAGCGAGGCGCATCAGGGGCTGCCGGCCGCGCCGCTCTCGGCGCCCGAACCGCAACGGCGCGGGGCGCGGGAAGAAGCGCTGGCGGCGTATTATTCGGAATTGTCCGCCCGTTTTGAATCGCTCAAGGACGGCATCGACGACTGATCGTCGCCGCCCTTCTCGGCCAGCAAGGTGCGGATATCCGCCAGTTCCGAGCGCAAAGCGCGCACTTCATGGATCAGGATTTCACGCTCGTCATGGGCCTCGGCCTGACGCTCGGTCTCGGCGTCAAAATGCTTGGACTGCATGGAGTCCACGATGACCGCGATGAAGAGGTTCAGCACCGCGAAGCTCGTGATGATCACGAAGCCGACAAAGAAGATCCAGGCATAGGGATGCTCGGCGATCACCGGGCGCGCCACGCCCATGGACCAGCTTTCCAGCGTCATCACCTGGAACAGGGTGTAGGCCGAGCCGCCCAGATTGGCGAAGAATTCGGGATGGGTGCCCGAGAACAGCATCGCGCCCATGACCGAGGCGACATAGAAAATCACACCCAGCACCAGCATGATGGCGCCCATGCCCGGGATCGCCTTGGCCAGCGCCTCGACGACCGAACGCATTTCGGGAATGACGGAGAACAGGCGGAACAGGCGCAGCACCCGCAGCGCCCGCAGCACCGAAAAGGCGCCCGCCGCCGGCACCAGTGAAATCCCCACCACCAGGAAATCGAACCAGTTCCAGGCGGATTTGAAGAAGCTCAGCCGGTGCACCGCCAGCTTGAGCACGATCTCCACGACAAACGCCGCAATGATCGCCTTGTCCGCATAGCGCAGAATGGTCACGAGCCATTCGGGCAGAGTGTAGGTGAGCAGGCCCAGGATCGCGGCGTTGATCAGGATCAGCGCCGTAATGGTGTTGCGGAACGCAGCGCTCGACAAGAAGCGCTTGAGGACGTTCTGGGGTTCTTTGGGCGACGGCTCGCTCATGACAGGCTCTTTTGTGAAATGGTCCGCGCTTGGTTAGCCGTCCGCCCTGACCAGCGCAACGGTTTGTCAAAGTCGGGCTGTCATAGTTGCAGACATGATTGCTGTCTTCGCCCTGATGCTGCAAACCGCAGCACCCGCCCCCGCCGCTCTGCCGCCCAGCGCCATGATCGAGAATCATGCGCGGCGCGGGGTGATCGCACGCCTTGATGGCGTAGCAGCGCAAAGCCGAGAGGCCTGCATCAGCGCCTGCGGTCTGAATGATCAATGCCAGGCCTGGACCTTCAGGCCCGCCCAGACCGCCCGTGCGGCGCGCTGTGACCTGCATCCCATCGCCGGCCCCAGCCAGTTCGCCCCTGGCGCGATCACCGGATTGGCGCCGGCGCTGGCGGCCCGGATCGAAGCCGGCGCCGAACGTGCGCCCAGCGCGCGTGAACGCGCCGCCCTGAGCAATGACCCCGCCACTACAGGCCCGACACAGCCCGGCGCGGACGAACTCGCCGGTGGCGGGTAAAAAAGCGACGATTGAACCGCACGTTAACCATGGTGCGGCACGCTTTCTTTACCCGAGTGCAAGCATGATGTTCCTCTCACCGCGGAGGCCCGGATGTCGGTTACGTCCAAGCTGCACAAGCTGACCGAACTAGCGAAAGAGAAATCGTCAGATCGCCGGCGCGATTTGCTGCGCGAGGTAACGGATCTGTTCTTTGACGCCCCGCCCGCGGCCGATTCCGTCGCCCAGGGCCAGTTCGACGACATTCTGCAGACCCTGGCCACCGAAACCGCCCAGGATGCGCGCGCCGAGCTGGCTGACCGGTTCGCCGACACGCCGTTCGCGCCCAAGGGCCTGATCCAGCAACTCGCCAAGGACGCCATCGATGTGGCCGCGCCGATCCTGTCGCGCTCGTCGGTTCTGAGCGAGGAGGATCTGGTCACCATCGTGCACGAGACCGGCCAGGCGCACATCCAGGCCATCGCCAACCGCGAGACCGTTTCCGAACGCCTGTCGCACGCCATCGTGGAAAAAGGCGATGACGACACGGTCGCGACCCTGATCCGCAATGATGGCGCAAAGCTGTCGCGCTCCACCTTTGAGGAGGTGGCCCGTCGCGCCGAAGACAGCGAAGTCCTGCAAGCGCCCATGGTGGAGCGCGCGGACGCGCCCGCCGACCTGCTCAATGACCTGATGGTCGTGGTCAGCCGCACCTTGCGCGACAAGATCACCGAACGGTTCGACAAGCTCGAACCGGGGGTGCTCGAAGCCGCCCTCGCCGCCTCCCAGGCGCGTCTGGAAAAGCGCATGGCCGAGGACAAGGCCCTGACCGAAGCCAAGCGTTTCATCGCCTCCAAGCGCGTGCGCAAGGAGCTCGACGGCTCTTTGCTGGTCAGCCTGCTGCGCGAGAAAAAGCCCGTCCATTGCGCTCTGGGCTTCGCCGAGATCACGGGCGTGGATTACTTCACGGCCAAGCGCGCCTTCGAGCACAAGAGCCCGGACGGACTGGCGCTGATCTGCAAGGCGGCGGGCATTGAAAAGGCGCTCTTCGTCACCCTGGCCGTGCTGCGGTCCCAGGCGGCCGAGAACGCCTTCAATGATGCGCGCGAAATCGGCGCCATCTATGAAAAGCTGGAACCGGAACAGGCCGAACGCGCCCTGCGGTTCTGGAAGCTGCGCAAGCAGGCCGCCGCAGCGGCCTAGTTGTCGCCGCCGCCATCCTCGCTTTCACCCTTCGCAATCTGGCGGCTTGGCGTTTGCGTCGCGTCTGCGCCTGAATGGGCTTTCACCTTCGGCGGCACGAAGACCTCCGCGCCATCATCCATGTAGATGGAGGTGGAGGGGAAGGCGAAGGCCGTGCCGGACTCTTCGACGATCTCCTTGAGCGCCAGCGCCAGCTCTTCCTTGATGCGCAGCCATTCACCCCAATTGGTGGTGTTGGTGAAGCAATACAGGATGAAGTCGATGGAGGACGGCCCGAAGCTGTCCACCCGCATAAAGGTCGGCACTTCGGGCGGTTTGGCGAATTCGGGATGGTTCATCACCCAGTCGAGCGTCTTGTCCCGGATATAGCCCAGCTGTTCGGTGGTGGTCTTGTACTCCACCCCGATGGCCCATTTGATCCGGCGATGGGTCATGCGCTGGAAGTTCGTCACCGCCTGATCGGACAGGAAGGAGTTGGGCACATAGACCGGGCTCTTGTCGAACCGGCGCACCAGGGTGGAGCGGAAATTGATCTGCTCCACATCGCCTTCGACAATGCCGTCCACCTTGATCCACTCGCCCGGTACGAAACGCTTTTCGGTGAGGATCAGAATGCCCGCGATCAGGTTCTTGAACAGGTCCTGCGCGCCCAGGCCGACCGCCACGCCCAGCAGCCCCAGACCACCGATGACCGGCGCCACGGGAATGCCCCAGGCGCTGAGCACGGCGGCTGCGCCAATGATGATGAAGAGAATTTTCAGGGCCTTGGCCAGCCAGTCGATCATCACCGGGTTCAGCGCGCGGCGCAGCGGCTTGAACAGGTGCGCGACCGGATCGACCGCATTCCGCAAGCCCCAGAACAGGGCGATGATGACCAGCGTCTGGACGATGGAGTCCCCGCTGATCGCCGCATTCTCGCCGCGCAGGCCCAGGATATTCACCGAGATATAGACCCCGATGATCACCGGGATCATTTTGATCGGCCCGTACAGCGCATCCAGCAGCTTGTCATCGAGCTCGGATTGGGTGCTTTCGGCGGCCTTGCGCACCCGGTGCACGATCACCGCCGAGAACAGGCCGCGGAAGACGAAGGCGATCAGGATGATGCCCAGCGCCGCCAGACCGGCGCCGACCGACAGCCCCAGAAAACTGGTATCCCAGACCGTCTGAACGATCGCCAGCAGATCCGCGATCGAGGTCTGGACCGGCTCGGGCAATTGCTCGGTGACGGAGGGCGTACTCATCAGCTGCGCTCCTTGGTGGCGTTGAAGGTGATGTTGGGGAATTTCTCCTGGGAGTAATTCACCTCCCAGGCCGATTTCGCCATGAACACCGGATCACCGTCGATGTCCTCGGCGATGGCGGATTTGTGCCGGTCCACAAAGGCGGCGATGTCCGCCTCCGAGCCGGTGATCCAGCGCGCCGTATCATAGGGGCTCGCTTCAAACACCACATCGATGCCGTATTCATCCGCGACCCGCTGGGCCATCACATCGATCTGCAGCGCGCCCACCGCGCCGATGATGAACTCGCCGCCCAGCTGCAGGCGGAAGAGCTGGGTGACGCCCTCTTCAGCGAGGGATTCCAGCGCCTTTTTCAGGTGCTTGGCCTTGAGCGGGTCTTTCAGACGCGCCCGGCGCAGCATTTCAGGGGCGAAGTTCGGAATGCCCGCCACGCGCCATTTGCCGCTTTCCGACAGGGTGTCGCCCACACGCAGAACGCCATGGTTGGGCACGCCCATCACATCGCCGGCGAAGGCTTCGTCGGCGATCTCGCGATCGGACGCAAAGAACAGGATCGGATTGTGCACCGACAGCGTCTTGCCCGCTTCGGTCTTGAGCTTCATGCCGCGCTTGAACTGGCCCGAGCTCAGGCGCACGAACGCCACCCGGTCACGGTGGTTGGGGTCCATGTTCGCCTGGACCTTGAACACGAAGCCCGCCACTTCCTTGTCGCCCGGCTCCAGCACCTCGCGCGGCCCCTTGGCGGCGGCCTGGGGCTGCGGGCCCGGCGCATGGTCCGCCAGCGCATCCAGAAGCTCATGCACGCCGAAGCGGCGCAGCGCCGAGCCGAAGTAGACCGGGCTGAGATGGCCCTCTTCAAAGCTCTGGCGGTCAAACTCGGGCAACAGCTCGCGCGCCATCTCCGCGCCTTCGGTGACTTCGGCCAGCTCCTCCGCGCTCAGCATCTCGGCGACCTTGTCGCCGTCCAGCGGCAGGCGTTCAGAGCGGCTGACCTCGCTGTCATCGGGACGCTTGTAGAGAACGAACTCATTGGTCGCGAGGTCCGCAACGCCCTTGAACCGGTTGCCGGACCCGCAGGGCCATTGCATGGGCGTGACGTCGAGCGCCAGCTTGTCCTGGATGTCATCGAGCAGCTCGGACGGATCCATCGCCTCGCGGTCGAACTTGTTGATGAAGGTGATGATGGGAATGTCGCGCAGGCGGCACACCTCCACCAGCTTCAGGGTCCGCGGCTCCACGCCCTTGGCTGCGTCCAGCACCATGATGGCGCAGTCCGCCGCCGTCAGGGTGCGATAGGTGTCTTCGGAGAAGTCTTCGTGGCCCGGCGTGTCGAGCAGGTTGAAGATGAGGTCGCGATGCTCATACGTCATCACCGAGGCGGAGACCGAAATCCCGCGCTCGCGCTCGATCTTCATCCAGTCAGACTGGGTGCGGCGATTTTCGCCCCGCGCCCGCACCTGTCCGGCCAGACGAATGGCGCCGGCTTCCAAAAGCAGCGTCTCGGTCAGCGTCGTCTTACCCGCGTCAGGGTGAGAGATGATGGCGTAAGTGCGCCGGCGCGCCCATTGCGCGCCGTCAGCGGCGGTGGTCATCGGCATATCCTGCAAAGTGTTCAGACCCGCGAGGTAGCCGAGCCGTCCCGCTCACGCAAGCGCTCAGGCGTCAGGCCTGCATGCGGGCGGGAGCTTGGGACCAGACCGCCATGTTGGCCGTATGCCCGGTCAGGCGGCCATCATCCTGCAAATCCATGAGCTGTTTCATGGTGACCAGCGACACGGACGCCAGACGCACCTGCACATCGGCGGAGCTTTTCGCTGTCTGCGGCGCCACCGCCATCAGCGCATTGGCTTCATTGGTCTTGAGAGCCACCAGAGACGCCAGGAAGATCCCGCTTTCAGGATCGGACTTGGCGAGCGCAGGACGCTCCCAGACCCAGTCGCGCACCATCTTGATCACCTGACCGATACGAAGATTGCGCAAAGCCAGGGGATTGACCCCCAACGCTTCGGCCCGCTGGTGCGCCGTCTCTCCGGCGTCGCCCAGATCGTAAAGAGCATCGTTGAACAAAAACAGCATGTCGATTGTAACCCGTCGGTCTTCCCCAACCCGTGGCAGACCCTAGCGCAACGATCTTAAGAATTATCAATCGGCTCATTAAGGAAGTGTCGACCATGACGGTCGTCCACCTCCACCAGCCACAGATCCGGATCATCCTCGATCCGCCGCCGGGCATAGGCGTCCGCGTCCGGATCCGGCACAGGATCGGCCCCCAGCGGGGTCATCCAGACCCGCTCCCCCTCCATGTTGCGCATGGGCGCATACAGCTGCGCCATCCGCTCGGGCAGCAGTGTTTTCAACAGAATAACCCCGGCGTCCGGGTCCCCCTTGTGCGCCACATACACGCTGGCGCCGGCGCTTTCGGCCCGCCACCGCAAGGCATCCACCCAAAATCGCGCTCTGAGATCGGTCATCGTCATTTCACTTGATGGCAAAGCAATTGCTTAATAGTTTGTTAATCGAGGGGAGCGTGCCATGCTGACACAAAATCGTTCATTCGGCCTTATTCTTATGGGCCTGATGTCACTTGTCGTGTTTACGACACAGGCTCTGGCGGACGACCACAGGGCCGCGCGCTCTGAAGAAGTCCTGCTCAACGAGCTGACCGACGCGACGAACGATCTGCGGCTGGACGCCGATCATCGCGAAATCCGCATCCCGTTCACGATCGCGCCCAGCGCCGATCCGCAGGGCATCGAGCTTCTGATGAACGCCGTGCCCGACAGCGCCCAGTCCGATGGCCGCATCGAGGCCTTCGTGAACCGCTCCCGCGCCGTGGTGCTGCAACCGCGCGCCGAACCGTTCGAAGCGCGTTTCTCGCTGTATTCCGACGATCTGCGCGCCGGTGAGAACACGCTCATCCTGCGCATTGTCAATCCGAGCGCCGATGGCTGGACCATCAGCGCCCAGGCCAGCCGCCTGCGCATTTCCGCCGCTCCCCCGCGGGGCTATTCGGCGCTGTCCGAAGTGGAAGCCGCGCTGAAGGCGGACTTCGCCGCCCCGCGTCGCGTGCATATCGACGCCCGTGAAGCCGGCGAGGACGAGCTGGCGGTCGCCGCCCTTGTGGCCCAGGGCCTGGCCCTGCGCATGGGCGAAGCGCCGATCCTGGTCAGCGACGCCGATGTGGCCGAGCTGGTCGTCACCGCCCATGTGCGCGGCTCCGGCGCCCCCGCCATTGACCTGACCGGCCCGTCTGAAGTGCGCCTGTCCGGCGCCTCTCCGGCGGCCCTGATCGCGTCGGCTCGCCTGTTTGCAGCGCGCTCCATGCAAGAGCACACCGTGCGCTTCGACATGGCCGCCGCCCTGAACGCGCCGCGCCTGATGCGCGCCCTGCCCGCCCTGAACGGCGACAACCAGGCCCTGGCGGGTCTCGCCAGCATGGGCGCCCCCTTTGGTCTGGACCAGGGCGGACGCGCCGCGGTGGTGATCACCGGTGAGGGTGAAGACCAGCGCAACGCCGCCCTGTCCGTCATCGCCCGCGCCGGGCTCGCCTCGGGCTCGGCCTGGCTCTACGCCTGGTTCGGCGATGATGTGGACGCCGCGCCGGAACGCTATGACCTGATGGTGCTGGGCCCGCAGGAAGCGCTGGATCCGCGACTTCTGGCCGCAGCGCCTGTGGAAGTGCGCGCCGCCGCCAACGCCGCCGCCAATCGCACCCCGCAACGCCGCCGCTATTACGGCTCCACCGCCTTCGCGGCCGATCCCAGCGAACGCGATGCGCGCATCACCGGCGTCGCCGCCCTCTTCGCCCTGCCCGAAGGCCGCCAGGTGGCGCTGTTCACCGCGCCTGACGGCGCCGACTTCGCCCGCGCGGCCAAGCGCTTGGCGCGGTCAGAACTGTGGAGCGAGCTCGATGGCCGCGCCGCGCTCTGGGATGCCGCCAATGTGACCCATTTCGGCCCGTCCTCCGCGCCGCGCTTTTCGGCGGAATGGATCAGCGGACAGCTGCGCGCCCATGATGAATGGTTCGCCCTGGGCGCCTTCAGCCTGGCTGTGCTTCTTTTGCTGGGCAGCATCAACGTAAACCGGACGTCAAGACGCCGCGCCTAGACTGGAGGGCATGTGGACGTCCGCCCTCGCCCTTCTTGTCGCGCAAGCCGCCTTTGACGCTGACGCCTCCTTTGACGCCTATGAGCTGCGTCTGGAGGCCCGCTCGGCGGACGAGGCCTGTTCGGTCTTCACCGCGGTTGAGCGGGACTTGCTGGACGCCGCCATCAAGCGCTCGCGCGATGATGCGGTGATGCAGGGGGCGAGCCCCGGCCAGCTCGACGGCTTCGAACGCCGCCATGACGAGACGTTCGAGACCGCGTGCCGCACCGCCTTTGATCTGCCCGGCGTGGCCCTGCACCGCCAGGAAACCCTGCGACTGAGCGGCTATGACCAGGCGCGCTTTGACGGTCGGGCCCAGGGCTGGACCGCCCAGCGCGGCGGGTTCTCCGACGAGTTCGCCCAATGGCGCATCGTCCAGAGCTTGCGCCAGGGCGCGGCCAATTTCGGCATTTTCCAGCACGGCGATGAGACCGGCCTGGCGCTCAGCCTGCGCACCGGGCGGCAACCGGCCTATGCCGTCGCCTATCTGCGGGATGTGGACCAGGCGCCCGAGCCGGTGGACCTCACTGCGGGCGGGCTTCTGCCCACGCCCGGCGATGACCCGGTCAGCGCCTGGGGCGCGCCCTCGGACCGGCTGGAACGGATTTTCGCCACCCAGGCCCTGAGCCGCCAGCGCGCCGGCGAACTGGCGCCCGCCAGCGGCGAACCGGCTGTGGGCTTTGTCTTTCCCCAAGCGCTGACCGAGGCGCTCACCACGCTGTCCCCGCGCGAAGGCGCGCGCATCGATCTTTATGACGGGACGGGCACGGTGATTGATCGCTATTGGGTGGAAGTGGGCGCGTTTGACGCCGCTCTGGCTTTCATGCGCCTGCCCACAATGGCGCCGCAAGCGACAACCCCGCCGCCCTCCAACTGATTTCAATGATCGAGAGCGTCAGGGGGGAGCGGTCTAGGCCGCGCCGCCATTGGCCTTGATGATGACCTCGCCGGCCTGCTGGGCGGCGGCGATGCGCTGGTGCACTTCCAGCAGCGCGAAATCGGTGACGGTGCTTTTCGCTTCGCCCATGACCGGCAGACGCACGGTCACGGTCGTGCCTTGCCCGCGGGCGCTCTGCACGCGAACATCGCCGCCCTGCATCTCCGCCAGCGCCTGGACCAGGGACAGGCCCAGCCCGGTGCCGCGTTCGGAGGTTTCCTTGCCCGAGCGGGTCTGGTGGTAGGGCTTGCCCAGATCGGCCAGCTCATCCTCGCCAATACCGACGCCGCTATCGCCCACGGCCAGGACCAGCTCAGCCCCGTCCTGACGCGCCATCACGACGACGGCCCCGCCTTCGGGCGTGAACTTCACCGCATTGGACAGCAGGTTCAGAAGGATCTGGCGCAGGGCCTTGCGATCCGCCTTGACCGGCAGGTCCGCATCGCCCGGCTCGCAATACAGGGCGATGCCGCGATCCTTGGCGCGCGGATTGATCATCTTGGCGCAGATCGAGACCACGTCGCGCGCATCAAACTCTTCCGGCGTCAGCTCATACTTGTCCGCCTCGATCTTGGACATGTCGAGCACATCCCCGATCAGCTCCAGCAGATGCTCGCCGCTTTCATGGATCAGGTCGCCATATTCGGCGTAGCGGGCCGGCAGCGGGCCGAACAGGCGCTGCTTGATGATGTCGGAAAAGCCGATAATGGCGTTCAGCGGCGTGCGCAGCTCATGGCTCACCGCCGCCAGGAATTCGGACTTGGACTGGCTGGCCGCCAGCGCGGCGTCGCGCTCGGCTTCCAGCTCGGCGATAACGTCGGGTTTCACCGCAGGAGCGGCTTCGGCGCGCGGGGTTTCAAGGCTGAGCACAAAGCCGGTTTCCGTCGCCTGAGCCTGGGCGTCCAGCATCTGGCGCGCGCCGCGGGCGCTGCGCACCGGGAAGCTGAAGCGGCTGTCGGCGAGCTGACCCTGCGCCAGCGCAGAGTTCAGACCGGACTGGATGTCAGCGCGGCCTTCGTCATCAAAGGCGAGCCCGGTCAGCTCAAGCCCGTTCATGTCGCGCGGCGCACCCGGCGTGAAGCCGCGCACCCGGCGCGACACCGCCGCGATCCGGCCCTTGCGGTCGAGCGTCATCAGGGCCGTCGGGGCGTTCTCGAAGCCATGCGCCGCCGGCGCCAGAGCCCGCAGATCGGCCCGCGCCCGATCCAGCGCGCCCAGAAGCTGGACCCGCGCCGTAAACCCGCACGCCGCGAAGAAGATGGCGAGGACAAGTCCGCTCACCGGCGCGGTGACCAGGCTGGCCGAGCCTGTGCTCAAAGGCGCCCAGGCGCTGACAATGGCCAGCATCACAAAGGCGAGCGTGTTCATGGTGGCGCTCAGATGCACATCCTTACGCAGGCCGGCCGCAGACAGGGCCGCCGGCCCGGCCAGGAAGACCAGAGCCGCCGGAGACAGGGCCGACCCCAGCGCCAGCGCCGCCGCCAGACCCGGCAGGGTCCAGGCCAGGGCCAGCAGGAAGCGCACGCTGTCACGGCCAGCGGACCGACGACCGCCCAGCAGCAGGCCCAGAAGGCCCGGTGCGGCGGCCAGACCCAGCACGCCCAGATCGCCCTGCGCGAGCGGCGTCTGCACCCCTGTTCCAACCAGCGCGACCAGCACCAGCCAGCCGCCATGAATCAGGCGCGCCGCCTGATGATCCAGGAAGCGGGAGAGAGGGGCGAAGGCTGCGCGCATGGAAGCGAATCTCGACTCACAAATGAGAATAGAACCGCACGCTCGTCTGGGCCCGTTAACAATTCCTGAATTCGCGCCAAACACCGTCATCCCCCTTGGCGCGGGCTGCGCTCTAGGTCATGATCAGATCAGGTTTTTCTCCTTGGATGACGAGATCATGATTTTTGCCGCCATCAGCCTCGCCTTGCTGTCAGCCGCAAGCCAGTCCGCCGCCCAGGAGCCGCCCTCCGACGGGCCGGTGCTCAGCCTGCCTGCGCCCGATGCGGGCCAGACCCTGCCTGACACCACCGAACCTGAAGTGCTTCAGAATGCGCAGACCTATGCCGCCTATCGTTCGGATGTGACGCTGGCGGGGGAGCGTGAACTGCTCTCCGGCGCCGATCTCGACGCCACCATGGATGCTCTGTCGCAATATTATGACGGTGACCGGCTGGTGAACGCCCAGATCGCCTATGCGGCGCTGGTCGCCGCGCGCAATCCCGAATTCATCGACGCCGTGCGCGCCGTGGCCGATTACTATGGCACCGAGACCGCCGCCGCCGCCCTCACCCATGATCCCATGTATGTCACCGGCTTCATGGGCGCGGACACCGCAGGCCAGACCGTCGCCGTCGCCATTGACGGCGATGTGACCGACATCCGTGAGGTCGGCGCGCGCTATCGCCAGGCCGCCTATGACTTGCAGCACGAACGCTGGGCCCAGCAGCGCGCCCGCGATCGCCAGGAACGCCTCTCTTCGCTGGAGAGCGCTTCGGAGCGCCTTGAAGTCCAGTTCCGCGCCCCTGACACGCCCGCCGCCGCCCCCATGGGCGCCAGCAACACCCTGTTCGCCCAGCCCGAAGTGGTGGATCTCGACCTGCCTGATCTCAGCGTCGAAGTGGGCCAGAGCCAGCTTCAGCCTGATGAACGCCGGGTGGGCCGCATGCTCTCGCTGGCGGCGCTGGACGCCATTGAAGACGGCGACATGACCTATATGGACCGCCTGCTTGATGATCCGGCGGTGGAACGGTGCATGTCCTGGGTGCGCCTCGACCTGGCTCAATGCGTCGCGGCCGGCCATTTCAAGTATGAGGACAGTTTCTGCATCGCCGAGCATGCCCTTAATGATGTGGCTGACTGCCTGACCGCGACCCGGGCGCCCAGCGAAGCTGTCTCAAATTGAGACACTTTACTCGGTAACGTAAGTTGAAATTAACGGTAAGTGTTCAGCGTTAACACACGCTTTACCTTCAATAGCGCATTCGCTGGTATTTTCGGGAGCGTTTTTCTAGCCTCAAACTTGCTTCAAGACCTGAAGTAAGTTGATTAGAGGCTTGGCATGCTCCGCAACGTGCTACGCGCTGTATTCTGGACCGCCGTGACGGCGGCCTTCGTCCCCGCCGGCTTCAGCGCCGCGCCGGACGGCGCCTTTGCACGTGAAACGCGCGAGCTCATCATCGCCACTGACGCGGTGACCGCCTCTGAAGATCTCACCCGCCAGGCCGGCCAACACACCCGCAGCTTCTGTCACGATCAGGCCGAAGCCTGCGCCGTGGGCCAGCAACTCGCCAGCTTCTCCTCTGTCGTGATGGGCGTGGTGGGCGACCGGGCCCAGCAATGGGCCCAGGATCAGGCTGCGCCGCGGTCGACCGATCCGCTCGCCCTGCCGCCTGAAGCCCCGGCGCAAAGCCTGGACGCGCTGCTGGCGGACGTCACCCGCGAAACCAGCGATCTGCGCTAGACCCGGCCGGGGTCTTGCCCCTTGCCGCTCCGCGCTTTACCTCAGCGCGCATGAGTGATCTCAACACCGATATCGACAACCTCGTGGACGAGTTCGACTTCCTGGGCGACTGGGAAGAGCGCTATCGCTATCTCATCGAAATGGGTCAGGCCCTGCCCGGGCTTGAGGACAGCGAGCGCAATGACGACACTCGCGTTCAGGGCTGCGTCAGCCAGGTCTGGCTGGTCATGGATGAAGGTCCTGATCGCGCCCTTGTCCTGCGCGGGGATTCCGACGCCCATATCGTCAAGGGGCTCGTGGCGTTGCTGAACCGGCTTTACGACAACCGCACGCCGCAAGAAGCGCTGTCGATTGACCCCAAGGACGTTCTGGGGCGCATCGGCCTTGCCGAACACCTATCGCCGCAACGCTCCAATGGCTTGGCGTCGATGATCAAGCGCATCCGGGCAGAAGCGGAAAGCCGGGTCTAGCGCCCAAACGGGTCCGCGGCCCGACGCTCGGGCTTCAGCCGATAATGAATCGCCAGACGGTCGAGCGCCAGCTTGAGCGCCTGGGCGCCCGAGCGTGTGGGCCAATTGAGGCGCCGTTCGGCGTCGGTCATGGCGCTTTGGCGGATCAGGATTTCCACCAGCCAGTGATCAAGGCCCGGACCTACGGCGGCCAGCGCGTCCATCACGCGCTCCTGCGCTTTCATTCGCTTGAGCGGCGCGTCGGAGCGATCGCGGGGGGCCGAGCGCCCGCTTCCGCCCGGCAAGCCGCTCCAGTCCTGTGTGACCCGACTTGAGAGGCTCGATAGTTCATAATCGCGCATCAGGCTGTCCGCCGCGCTGAGATGGGCGGGCTCCAGAAGCGGCGGCTGACCCTTGCGCGGCCGGGCATAGCGCAATAGCGGGCCGTCATAGGTGTGAAGATTGACCTGATGCACCCTCACCCCGCCGTCGGGATCGGGCGCTGAGCGACGGTCCACCGACAGCGCCGGACGGGGCGCGTCCCCTTCCTCCGCGGCGGCGCGACGCCCCGAAACGCTCAACCCGTAGGCGCCCTCGCCCATCTGTGTGAGCCAGCCGTGCGCCACGGCTTCGTCAAAGGCGGCGCGCGACAGCCGCGTCAGCGGGCGACGGCGACGATCCCCGCTCGCATAGACGCCATAGCCCGGCTTGCCGCCGGCCAGCGGCGCCAGAACGGCGTCCTTGCGCATCAGGCGCCGCATCCAGGCCGGGCTCATTGGGTCATCCGGAAGGGGATGAGATCCGGCCCCGGCGCGCTGCGCAGGCAGGCTTCGAGATCCTCCATCGCCGCATCGAAGGCGGGGTCGTCGCGCGCATCCTCGATCCGGTGACAGGCATGGGCCGCCGTCGAGCGATCCCGGCCAAAGGCGTCCGCCACCCGGTTGAGACTCAACTCGAACGCCACATGGGTCAGATAGATGGCCGCCTGACGCGCCAGAGCGGCGCGCGCCCGGCCCCGTGTGGGCGCATTGATCTCTTCCACCGGCACGCCGAAGGCGTAGGCGGCGGCCTGTTGGGCCAGGCGCGCCCGCGCCTGATCCAGGGCAAGCGTATTGGTACGCATAAGGTTATCCCCTCCCTTCTCGATCCACGGTGAAAGTATAGGATCGCGATGAAGGGCGAGGATAACATTCCTATTATGCGCGCGTGAATTCCCTTATTAGGCTAGTTGACGCTGATCGCATTCAATGTCCTAGACGGGGGAAAAGTATGCCACCAGAACCACTCCTGCGAGCATAATCGCTGTCCACAGCGCCATCATGCCGGACGGAAATTCCTTGGACAGGGCGCCCGCCGGGCTGAACAGGTTGAACAGACGCAAGCGCACAAAGCTGATGAACGCACCCAGAACCTTGCCGATGGCGTCAAACAGGAGCTGCCCCATGGCCGCACCCCAACGCGCGCTGGCGTCGCCAAAGCGGCGATAGAGCCAGTCCGCATCCAGGATGGTGCGGTCCTCTTTCAGCGGGAACAGCTTGAAGTACAGCGCCAGCCCGAAGACGAGCATCGTGCCCAGCAACAGCTGGCTCTGCCCGTAAACGCTCGCGAGCTTGTAGGGTTTGTAGTCCATGTCATAGGGCAGGATGCCGTAGAGCGCCGGATAGTTCACCCCCAGGAAGACGCACAGGAAGGCGGCCAGCGCCATGCCCAGATGCATGGTCTGGGGCGCTTCCTTCACGCGCAGACCGCGATCCTTACCGAAGAAGGCGAACCAGACGACCTTGAGCGCGCTGATCTCCATCACGCCCGCCGAGGCGTAGACCAGAAGCGTGTAGGCCCAGTCATGGTGCTCGTAATGGGTGGCGGACAGGATCAGCGTCTTGGCCACAAAGCCCGAGAACAGCGGCGCGCCCATCACCGACAAGGCGCCGATAATGGCGAAGAGCGTGGTGATCGGCATGGACTTGTACAGCCCGCCCAGCTCGGTGGCCTTCACCGTGCCCGTGCGCAGGAGCACCGCGCCCAGCACCATGAACATCAGCGCCATGTAGATCACGCCGACAAAGGCGTTCGCCGCCGCGCCGTTGATCGCCAGATAACCGCCTACGCCCACGGCCACGACCATGAAGCCCAGCTGGTTGATCAGCGCATAGGCCAGCGTCTGGCGCAGATCATTGGAGGTGACCACGTAGAAGACGGGGAAGATCGCCATGACGAGGCCGATCACGATCAGCGCCTCCTCGCCTGCGAACCCGCGCGCCAGCGCATAGATGGCGAGCTTGGTGGTGAAGGCGGACAGCACGACCGACCCCACGCCCGTCGCCTTGGGATAGGCGTCCGGAATCCACATGTGCAGGAGCGGAAAGCCCGCTTTCAGGCCGAAGGCGAGCAGGAGGACGATCCCCGCCGCACTGCCGGTTCCGATCGCGTCGAACGCCCAGGAGCCGGTCTGGCTGGCCAGCATGGCCGCTCCGCCCAGCAGCATGACGCCCGAGAGCACCTGGATCGCCAGATAGCGCAGGCCCGCGCGTTGCGCTTCGGGCGTGCCTACCGAGAAGATCAGCGGCGCCGAAGCCAGGGCCGTCAGCTCCCAGAAGAAGAACAGGGTCAGCATATCGCCCGCGAACACCGCGCCGACGGCGGAGCCCGCATAGATCAGCGCGGCGCCATCGGTCATGCGATTGCGCTCATGCAGGGCGTACACCGCATTGATGAAGCTGATGAGAATGAACACCAGCGCCCAGACGCGCGACAGATTGTCGAGGCGGAAGGTCTCCAGCACCACAGGGCCAAGATCCAGCACGCCGTAGACGCCGGTCTCGCCGGTGGCGAACCAGGCGGCGAGCGCGCCGATCGGCCCGAGCAGCATCAGCGCCTTGCGCAATTCAGAGCGCGGAGACGCCCAGGCCAGAAGGCCCGCAAGGATCAGGAACCAGGCCGGCGAAACGCCGTTCAGAATGGACAAGGCGTCAGTCATCCTCGCCCTCCTTCACATCGCCAGCCGCGCGGGCATAGAAATCGCCCGAACGGCTGACCAGCCAGACCAGGCCCCAGCCCAGCAGGATCGCGACCGCCGCCGCCGCCAGCGGCAGCAGCTCGTAAGGGCCGTAGACCTCGGGGTATTTGGACAGGCCGCCGTCATGGATCACGGTCTCGAGCGCGAAACCGGCGACCACCAGAACAGCCAGAACGATCAGGGTGATGAGACCCGCGCGCAGGCTGCTCAGCCCGCTCAGCGGACGCGCAAGCGGATGCACGCCGGATTTGGGATCACGGGGCGCGGTCATGGCGTCATCTCCGTGGTGAAGACAGGCGACAGGAAGTCGATCAGCGGACCGATGGCGAAGAACAGCACCACCGTGCCCAGAGCCGTGATCAGCGGCGCGATCCAGGCGAGCGCCGGCGGCTGGCCGGGCCGCATCGGGCTTTGTTCAGGCTTGGGCTTGAAGAAACCGCGGATCACGATGGGCAGCAGATAGCCGATATTCAGAAGCGTCGAGCCGATCAGCATGACGATCAGCCAGGGCTGACCGCCCGAAGCGGCGCCTTCCATCAGGAAGACCTTCGGCCAGACCCCGCCAAAGGGCGGCACGCCGATAATGGACAACGCGCCGATCAGGAAGGCGGCGAAGGTCACCGGCATGTAATGGCCCAGGCCATTGAGCTGGGAGATCTCGGACTTCTTGGCGCCGGTATAGATGCCGCCCGCCGTCATGAAGAGGGTGATCTTGCCATAGGCGTGCATGACGATCTGAAGCGCCGCGCCCAGCAGCGCCAGCGGGCTCGCGATCATGGCGCCCAGCGTGATGTAGCTGAGCTGGGAGACCGTGGAATAGGCGAGCCGGGCCTTGAGATTGTCCTTGGTGAACGCGAAGACCGAGGCGAGCACGATGGAGCCGCCCGCAATCCAGGCCAGCACATCCGCCGCCGGCAGGGTCTGCATGTAATCGGCGCCGAAAATGTAGACGACAACCTTCAGGATCGAGAACACGCCCGCCTTCACAACCGCCACCGCGTGCAGCAGGGCGGACACGGGCGTCGGCGCGACCATGGCGTTCGGCAGCCAGGGATGGACCGGCATCAGCGCCGCCTTGCCGATCCCGAAGGCGAACAGCACAAGCAGCACAGAACCCGCCGCAGGACCAACGCTGGACATGACGCCGCCGACGGTAAAGTCGGTGGTGCCGGTCAGCGCATAGACCGCGAACACGCCGGGCAGGAACAGGCCGATGGAGGTGGCCAGCAGAATGCCCAGATAGATCGAGGCGCCGCGCTTGGCCTTGGCGTCGCCCTTGTGCGCCACCAGCGGATAGGTCGCCAGCGACAGCGCTTCATAGAAGAAGAACAGGGTCAGCAGGTTGCCCGACAGCGCGATGCCCATGGCCGCGGCGATGGAGATCGTGAAGCAGAAATAGAAGCGGGTCTGATCCTTCTCGTTGTTTCCGCGCATATAGGCGATGGAATACAGCGAGTTGATGATCCACAGACCGCTCGCCACCATGGCGAACATGGCGCCCAGCGGTTCGAGCTTGAATTTCAGCTCCAGCCCCGGCGCCAGGGTGGCGAGCACCAACTCGGGGCGTCCCGCGGAGGCTTCCACGAGATAGGCCACGACGATCGCCAGCGCGATGGCGGTGATCAGGGTGACGGCTTCACGAAGATTGGGCTTGGCGCCCAGCGCCAGCACCCCGGCGCCGCCAATGAGCGGCAGGATCAGGGCGAGCGCGAGGGCCAGTTCAGGGGTCCAGCTCACGGCGCGACTCCGGCGTTAAAGGCTGCGGCGGCGGCCGTCTCAGCCATGTTCACGATCGGCTCGGCATTGACGCCGAACACCAGGTTCATCAGGGCCAGGACCAGAAGCGGCGCCAGGATCATGTAAGGCACGCGCTGCACCGGGCGGCTGGCGCCGTCCGGCCGCGGAGCGACCCACAGATTGACCAGCACGCGGTAGCAATAGAACACCGCCAGCACCGAGCTGATCAGGATGGCGACAACTGCAAAGGCCCAGCCTTTCTGAAGCGCCGCCTGGATGAGGTAGAATTTCGAGACGAAGCCCACCGTGAACGGCACGCCGATCAGGGACAACGCCCCCACGGTGAAGGCCGCCGAACTGACCGGCAGGGCCTGCCCCAACCCTTTGAAGTTCTCGATCCGGCGCACGCCATAGCTGATCGCGAACGCGCCCAGCGCCATGAACAGGGCGCCCTTGATCATGGCGTGGTTGATCAGGTGCAGCACGCCGGCGGACACACCCGCCTGGGTGCCGATCCCCAGCCCGAGCATCATGTAACCCACTTGCGCCACCGAGGAGTATGCCAGCAGTCGGCGCACATCGCTCTGGAACAGGGCCTGGGCAGAGGCGATGATCATCCCTGCAATGGCCAGCGGCGTGATCACATAGGTGAAGCTGTTCAGAACAAAGCCATTGCCGACCGAGAACACGTCAAAGCTGAAGCGGATGATCGCGTAGAACGCCACCTTGGTAGCTGTCGCCGCCAGAAAGACTGTAACGAAGCTGGGCGCATAGGCGTACGCGCCGGGCAGCCACAGATGCAGCGGGAACAGCGCCGCTTTCAGGCCCAGCCCGACCAGGATGAAGGCGAAGCCGATCTCGACCACGCGATTACCGCGCAGCTCCACGAGCTGCACCGCCATGTCAGCCATGTTGAGCGTACCGGTGGACATGTACAGGAACCCGACCCCGATCACGAAGAAGGTCGCTCCGATGGTGCCCATGACCAGATAGTTGAACGAGCTGGTGAGCGCCCGACGGTCATGCCCCGCCCCCATGGCGATCAGCGCATAGGTGGGGATGGAGGAGATCTCCAGGAAGACGAACAAATTGAAGGCGTCGCCTGTGGTCGCCACACCGGCCAGGCCGGCCAGAACCACCAGAAAGGCGGAATAGAACAGGGCGCGCTTATCCTTCTCGATCTCGTCCTCGACGCTGGGCAGTGCGAAGAGCAACGCCAGGATGGCGCTGGCGGACAACAGCATCAGCAAGGCGGCATTCAGACCATCCACGCGAAATTCGATGCCGATCGGCGGAGCCCAATTGCCCAGCGCATAGCTGATGGCCGGCGCATCGCCGCGTGTGGCCAGAAACAGCTCGATCGCGAAGAGGAACGCCGCCACCGACGCCGCCAGCGCAATCGCCCAGGCTGCGCGCCCGGATTTTAGCGCGGCGGCCGGCGCCGACAGGATAAGCGGGATCGCCACCAGCAAGACCGGGGCATGGGCCGCAAGCGCGGCCGGGAGGAATTGACCAACCGTCACGGCTTAAACGCCCTTTTCCAGTTCCAGGGAATAATCGGCCTCGGCCAGCGTATCGTCTTCGATCGAGCCGTAGGCTTCACGGATGCGCACCACCAGCGCCAGCCCCACAGACAGGGTTGCGACCCCCACCACAATGGCGGTCAGGATCAGCACATGGGGCAGCGGATTGGAGTAGATCGCGTTGGGATCCAGCTTGTCATAGGCGAGATCCTTGTAGTCGAAAATCGGCGGCGCGCCGCCGAAGACCTTGCTCACGCTGATATAGAGCAAGAACACCGAGGTCTGGAAAATCGACAGCCCCACCAGGCGCTTGACGAGATTTCCCGTCGCAATCACCGCATACAGGCCCACCATCATCAACACGATGATGACGGCGTAGTTGAACCGTTCCGCAAGCACTTCAAGCATGGCTTACCAGTCCTCGTCAGAGATTTCGGGCGTGCGGCCCGCGAACGCGTAGAAGATCGCGATCATCACGCAGGTCACCGTGGTCAGCACGCCGACTTCCACCGCGATGATGCCGATATGCTGGCCGGTGCCATGCGCGACATCAGGGTGAAACACCGTGTATTCGAGAAACTTGCCGCCCATGATCAGGGAGACAAAGCCGACGCTGGCGTAGATGAAACCACCCAGCGCCATGCCCACGCGCGCCCAGTAGGGCGGGAAGACCTTGCGGGCTTCATCAAGCCCGAAGATGAGCGCGTACAGGATGATGGCGGACGCCAGCACGACGCCGGCCTGGAAGCCGCCGCCCGGCGAGTACTCGCCGTGAAAGTGCACATAGAAGCCATAGACAATGATCAGCGGGATCAGCACCTTGGCGACAACGCGCAGAATGACGTGGGGTGACATCATGGCTTAGTCCTCCTCACGCTTGGAGCCGCCCAGGCCGATCAGCAGGGCCACGCCCAGACCGGCGGCGAAGACCACGAAGACCTCGCCCATGGTGTCAAAGCCCCGATAGCTGGCCAGCACCGCAGTGACGACATTGGGGATGACGATTTGCTCGGCGGTCAGGTCGACATACTCCATGCCCACCCCGGTATTGGCGGGGCTGGCGGCGTCGCCATAGACCGGCATATCGCCCAGAGCGTAGAACAGCCCGGCGCCAGCGGCGATTGTGACCACAGCCGCCGCCGCATGACGGCCGAGGGAGGTCTTGTCCGCTTCGCGTGAGGTCAAAAGCATGGCGCCCAGCAGCAGCACGGTAGAGATGCCCGCGCCCACAGCCGCTTCGGTAAAGCCCACATCCACCGCGTCCAGCGACACGAACCAGGCGGCCGAAATCAGTGAGTAGGCGCCGGTCAGCATGACCACCGCGAACAGATTGCGCAGGCGGATGACCGCAATGCCGATGCACAGCAGCATCGCCATGAAGATGTAGTCAAAATACTGGGTGATGTCAGACGCGCTCATGCCGCCCCTCCATCGTCAGAACCGGCATGGGGGCGATAGCGCGTCAGCAGCGGCTTCAGCCCGGACTTGTAGGCTGCGTTCGCCACGGCGTGGGTGGCGGTGGGGCTGGTCAGGAACACAAACACGCCCAGAAGCGCCAGTTTCACCGTGATCAGTGTAAAGCCGCCCTGGATCATCAGTCCGATGACGATCAGTTCCGCGCCCAGCGTGTCGGTCACGCCGGCGGCGTGCATGCGGGTGTAGAAATCGGGCAGACGAATGACGCCGATGGCGCCCGCCAGCACGAACACCGCGCCGGTGATCACAAAGGCCGCCGAGACAATGTCGAGGCCCAGTGCAATCCAGAAGCCGTAATCCATCAGTCGTCCTCCTCCCCATCGAGGGCGCGGCGCAGGGCCATCTGCGACAGGGCCACATCCAGCGAGCGGTAGCGGAAGAATTTCAGGATCGCGATGGTGGCGATGAAGTTGATCAGCGCATACAGCAGCGCGATGTCGAGGCCGTCGCCCCGGCCCACCATCAGCGAGAACACCGCCAAGAACAGCACCGTCTTGGTGCCGAACGAGTTCACGGCGAGCACGCGGTCATACAGCGTCGGGCCGATGAACAGGCGGCTGATCATCAGCACCATGGAGATGGCCAGCACGATGGCGATGCCGAAATCGAGAACAGGGGTGATCATGATCAGGCCTCTCCTCGCGGCTTCTCGAGCACGTCTTTGCCCTCAACCGCTTCGATGGCGCGACGCTCGATGTCCCGGAAGGCGTCCTGGTCGGCGAATTCCTCGGTCAGCGCATGCACCAGAAAGCCGGTTTCCTCCACCTCGACCGTCACCGTGCCCGGCGTCAGCGTGATGGAGTTGGCGTAGGTGGTGCGCGCCATGTCGGTCTTTGCGGTCACTGCCACCCGGGTCATCACCGGCTTGATGTTCAGGTCCGGCGCCATGGAGATGCGCACGACAGCGATGTTCGCCTTGAAGATCTCCGCGCCCAGCCAGCTCCAGTATTTGAGATAATGCGGCAGGCGGGCGAAGGGGACGGATTCGCCGTCCAGCAGCCCCATCCGCGCAGTCGTCACCAAGGCGACGACAACGGCGAGCACGCCAAAGCCCACAAGAAGCGGTTTGAACCAGTACCCGGACAATAACAGCCAGAGCACGGACAGAACGAGTGCGAGCAAGACGCCGTAAAACAGCCTTGAGGCCACCGATCACCCTCCCTTTTCGCCCCTCATCGGGCAGCGTTGTGTGGGGTTCTAGACCACCCCCAACCGCGTTTTCCAGTGAAACCGGTCGTTAAGACTGGAGTTTCTTCAGAAGCGATCGCCGCGAACGACCTCGACATCATGCGCGTAGATGATGCCGGGATAGCGCGCGAAGAACGGTTCGGCGAGTTCGAACACCTTCTCGGCCGTCTCCGGCTTCATCACCGACAGCACCACCTTCATCTCGGTGGCGTCCAGCACGTCCTCACGCGTCCAGTCCCCGCCCAGACCGCTGCCTTCGCGGCCTTCGATCACGGTGAAACCGGTCACGCCGCACTGCCGGAACAGGTCGATCAGGCGTTTGAGATGAGGCGTCTCGACGATCGCGATGAGTTTCTTTCGAACGGTTCGCGTCATGAATCAGCCTCCAATGATGGCGCGGGCCACCGCCGTATAAAGCGGAATGCCGATCGCCAGGTTGAACGGGAAGGTAATGGCCAGGGACAAGGTCAGATAGACCGACGGGTCCGCATCGGGCAGCGCAATGCGCATGGCTGCAGGCACGGCGATGTAGCTGGCCGAGCCGCCGAGAATCATCAGCGCCGCCGCATCGCCCGCGCCCATGCCGGTCACCAGCGCCAGACCCAGAGCCGCCATGGCGCCAATGGGCGGCATGATAACGCCGAACAGCGCGCCGGGCACGCCCAGCTTCTTTGCGCCCGAGAGCCGCCGCGCCGCGACCAGGCCCATATCGAGCAGGAACAGGCACAGAATGCCCTGGAACAGGTCCACCACAAAGGGTTCGAGCCGGACCATGCCGGGCTCGCCCGAGATCCAGCCGATGAAGAAGGCGCCCATCAACAGCACCACCGAGCCATTGAGCGCCACTTCGCGCACCAGCTCGCCGCGCGCAGACGGATCGGGGCCCTTGCTCGACGCGCCCGCCAGCAGCAGGCCGGTCAGAATGGCGGGCGTTTCCATCAAGGCCAGCACCGCCACCATGTGCCCGGAATAGACCAGCCCCGACAGTTGCAGGAATTCAGAGCCCGCCACGAAGGTCACGACCGAGATCGAACCATAGTGCGCCGCGCTGGCGGCCGCCGTCGTCCGGTCGAGCTGGGTGAAGGCGCGCAACAGCGCATAGGCGACCAGCGGCATGGCGAAGCTCAGGAGCACGCCCGATCCCGCCGCCAGCAACAACTCGGTCGTCAAACCGGCCTTGGAGACTTCCACCCCGCCCTTGAAGCCGATCGCCATCATCAGATAGAGCGCCAGCCCCTTGGCCACGGCCTGGGGAATGTTGAGATCGGATCGCACCACCCCGGCCAGCACGCCCAGGGCGAAGAACAGGACAGCGGGTGAAGTCAGGTTCGCAAGCGCGAGGGAAAGAACGTCGGTCATGGTGCGACAGCTAGACGCACTGGTTCACCGGTTCAAGACTTGTTGCGTGCGCGAAACGCGGTTTCAGCCGGCCCGGGCGGCGCGGGCGATCACCCAGTTCCAGTACCGCAACACGGTCTGCGCCTTGTCCACGCTCATGGTGTCGAACACGCGCACGGCCTGCTCGACCCGGTTGAAGGCGTCCATACGGCCCGAGCCTTCAATCATCGCGGTCAGATGCTCGCGCGACAAACCGGTGGCCTTGGCGAGAATCGCCAGCGGCTCGCCGCCGAAATCATCAATCATCCGGTTCAGAAGATCGCGCTGCACATTGGCCAGCACCGCCGCCTCGGCGCGCAATTCCTCGGTGAACCCGATCTGGGCGGCTCGTTCCACCAGGCCTTCAAGCGAGCCAAAGGGCGTCACCTCGGCGGCTTTCCGGTCGCGCTGGCGGCGATCGATATAGGCCAGCGCTTCGCGAACGGCCGCGTCCGGCGCCGTTTCGCGCGCCGCCAGCGGGAACACGTCCTCGGCGGCGTCCTGAAGGATTTTCCGGGAGGCGGCGAAGCGATCGAGAATCGTGCGGCGCAGCTCATGCGAGACCGACCAGAACAGGGCCAGCGCTTGGGCGGGCCGCAATTCGGGCCGCGGAATCAGAAGCCGGGCGATGGTGTCATGCTCGGCGGCGACCCGGACGATCACATCCATGGTGGAATTGGCGAATCGCACCCCGGTATTGCGCAAGAGCACGCTCATGACCTCGATGTCGGAGCTGGTGCACAGCGCCGCCGCCACCGTTTCGGACACCTGTTCGCGGCGCGCGATTTCCAGCTTGTGCGGGGTCGCGCCGGACTGGGCGATGTCCATCATGTCGAAATCGGACAAGGCCTGGGACTGGCGCAGGATCGGCTCGGCCACCTCGATCTGGTCATGGGCCAGGCGCCGTAACAGGCCGCGCGGCGCATCATGCTGCTGGGCCAGGCGCTTGGCCACTTTCACACGAAGCTCGAGATCGGCGGAGCGCAGCAATTCATCCAGCACATCCGCCACCATCCAGCGCTCCTGCGGGGCGATCTGGCTGGACGGCAGACAGACAATGTCCGCCAGCCTCCGGGTCAGGAGGTCGCGCGCCTTGGGCGGGGCGGGTCTGGGCGGGGCGGCGCTGAGATCTTCGGCCATATCGGGTCGCATCCTGCTGTCGTGGTCTGAGAATGACCGCGAGGGCGTTAAGGAAGCGTCGAGAAGATGAACCGACCGATGCTCCGATCACGGTTCAGTGCTTAAGCCCTTATCAACCTTGTTCTGCCCGTATTTGGGTTGCTAAGGTTCAGTGTGTTCATTCACATAGGCCTTTACCGACGGAAACGACAGGACGACCCGTGGCGCTGAAAAGCCTTCGCAGACTGCGCCGGATAAGACGGGCGCCGCCCTTCAGCGTCTACATGATCGCGGTGTCAGGCTGGTTCTTCAGCTTTGGCCTGCAGACCACCCTGTTTCCGGGCGTGATCAACTACACGCTGAATGAAAGCCCGGACCGGCTGGGCCTGGCGCAGGCCGCCCTCACCGCGCCCATGCTGTTCCTGCTTCCGCTCGCCGGGGTCGTCGCCGAACGTCTGGACCGGCGCTGGGTAATGGGCGGCTTTCACGCCCTCGCCTGTGTGTGCGCCGTGGTTCTGTCCCTCATGCTGTTTCAGAATCTTCTGAGCTATTGGGCCATGATCATCTACGCCCTGCTGGTGGGCGTGGCCGGCGCATTCGTCATGCCGGCCCGCGACAGCGCGGTGAACGCGGTGACCCGCGTCGCCCAGCGTCTGGGGCGCCCCGATTTCACCCTGCAAAAGGCGGTCATTCTCGCCTCGCTGGTTCAGTTCGCCGCCCAGATCCTGGGCATGGGCGCCGGCGTGCTGGCCGGCCGGCTGGGACCGGCGCCGCTTTTCGCCGTGCAGGCGACCGGTCTCGCCATTGGCGGCGCCGCCGCCTTGATGATGCCGCGCCTGCCGCGCCAGAACACGGCCGGAGAAAGCCTGTGGGCGAGCCTGAGAACCGGCGTGCTGGAAGTGCTGCGCTCGCCCATTCTGGCGCCCATGACCCTGATCATGCTGGCGCTGGGCCTGCTGGTGGTCGGCGGCGGCTTCTTTGTCATCATCCCCGTGCTGGTGCGTGACGTCTATGGCGGCGGATACGGCATGCTGGCCCTGTTGCTGGTGGCGTTCTGGATCGGGGCCTTCATCGCGAACGTCCTGCTGGCCCGCGCCGGGGATGTGGACCGGCCCGGCCGCGCCCTGATGATGGCTCAGATGGCCACGGTCGTGACCATGGGCCTGCTGGCCTTTCCCATGCCGCTTTACGCCCTGTTCGGCCTGGTCTTCAGCTGGGGGCTGGGCGGCGGCATCGCCATCTCCCTGTCCCGCGCTGTGGTCCAGGAAAACGCGCCGCCGCGCATGATCGCGCGGGTGATGAGCGTGTATCAGCTGGGCTTGTTCGGCGGCATGCCGCTGGGCGCCTTTGTCATGGGGCATGTGGTCCATGACATCGGACCGCGCTTGTCCGCGCTGATTCCCATGGCCGGGCTGCTTCTGGTGCTGATCTTCGTTTCGCTCACAACGCCGATCCTGCGCCTGCGCCGCTCCGGCTAGAGCGTTATTTTATTACATTTCAGACACACACACTGGACAGCGCTGCAGCTGCGAGAAACACTGCCCCATCAATCTTTTTGGGGAGTCAGACGCAGCGCGCGTCTGGTGAATTATCATCATGACCTTATCTCGATACGGCTCGAAAGCCGCACTGCTCGCCGGGGCGGCCCTCTTGGCCCTGACGGCGTGCAGCCAGCCAGCTTCTGACGGCGCCGCCACCAATACGGAACAGACAATGACTGACACTTCCGCCCAGGATCTTATTGCTCGCGCGCAGACCCTCGAGGCTCCGACGCCCGAGCAGCGCCCCGAAGAGATTGAACAACTGGGCCGCACCCGCACGGACGAGTTCAGCTGGCTGCGTGATGCCAACTGGCAGGAGGTGATGCGCGATCCGTCGGTTCTGCGTCAGGACATTCGCGCGCATCTGGAAGCGGAAAACGCTTATTACAACGAGGTGATGGAGCCGCTGTCCGGCCTTGAGACCCGGATCTATGAAGAGATCCGCGGCCGCATCAAGGAAGACGACGAATCCCCCGCCTCTCGCGACGGTGACTGGTATTATTCCTCGCGCTATCGCGAAGGCGGCCAGTATCCGGTCTTCGTGCGCCGCGCCACCGGCGAGAACGGCGAAATGGCCGGCGAGGAAGTCATCATCTTTGACGGCGACGCCGAAGCCGAGGGCATCGACTATTTCGGCCTGGGCGCGGTCCAGCATTCCCCGGATCACCGGTATCTGGCCTATGCCGTCGATACGGCGGGCTCTGAATTCTATGCGGTGAAGATCCGCGATCTCGAAACCGGCGAAGACATCGCCACCCTTACCGATGAGGGCTATGGCTCCATCGTCTGGGCCAATGACAGCGAAACCATCTACTGGGTCTGGCGCGACGAGAACAACCGCCCGCGCCGCGTCTATCGTCAGAACATCAATTCGGACGAGCCCGAGCTGATCTACGAAGAAACCGATCCGGGTTACTTCCTCGGCGTGGGCAAGACCGATGGCGACAGCTGGATCGTGCTGTCCGCCAATGACCACACCACCAGCGAAATGCGCGTCTTCGACGCCAATGACCCGAATGCCGAGCCGATCCTGGTCTCCGAGCGCGAACCGGGCGTGGAATACTCGCTGACCGAAGCGGGCGGCCGCCTGTTCGTGCGCACCAACCTTGATGACGCCGTGGACTTCCAGATCATGGAAGCCCCGCTCGACGATCCGCGCCGCGCGAACTGGACCCCGCTGATCGAGCACCGTCCCGGCGTTCTGGTGAACGGGTTGATGGGCTTTGAGAACTGGCTGGTCCGGTCCGAGCGCGCCAACGCCCTGCCCCGCATCATCGTGCGCGATCTGCGGTCAGGCGAAGAGCACGAGATCGCCTTTGGCGAAGAGGCATACGCGCTGGGCATGGATGGCGGCTATGAATACGCCACCGACCAGATGCGCTTCTCCTATGAGAGCCCGTCCACGCCGGAACAGACCTATGACTATGACATGGGCACGCGCGAGCGCACCCTGATCAAGGAACAGGAAGTGCCCTCCGGCCATAACGCCGATGACTATGTGGTGCGCCGCATCCAGGCCACGGCGCGCGACGGCGCCAGCGTGCCGGTGACGATCCTGTATCACCGCGACACCCCGATCGACGGCACGGCGCCGCTGCTGCTGTATGGCTATGGCTCTTACGGCATCACCATTCCGGCCAGCTTCTCGGTCTCGCGCCTGTCTCTGGTGGATCGCGGCATGGTCTACGCCATCGCCCATATCCGCGGCGGCATGTCGAAGGGCTATCAATGGTATCTGGACGGCAAGCTCGACCAGAAAATCAACACCTTCAACGATTTCGTGGATTCCGGCCGCGCCCTGATCGATGAGGGGTACACCTCCGAAGGCCAGATGGTGGCCATGGGCGGCTCCGCTGGCGGTCTTCTGGTCGGCGCCACTATCAACCAGGCGCCCGAACTGTTCGCCGGCGCCATTGGCGCGGTGCCCTTCGTGGATGTGTTGACCACCATGTCCGATGAGAGCCTGCCGCTGACCCCGCCGGAATGGCCCGAATGGGGCAACCCGATCACTGACGAAGCGGCGTATGACTATATCGCCTCCTACAGCCCCTATGATCAGGTGAGCGCACAGGATTACCCGCATGTGCTCGCCACGGCGGGCCTGACCGATCCGCGCGTGACCTATTGGGAGCCGGCGAAATGGGCGGCGCGTCTGCGCACCCGCCGCAGCGATGACGGGCTCACGCTTCTGCGCACCAATATGGGCGCGGGCCATGGCGGCGCCTCGGGCCGGTTTGATTCCCTGCGCGAAACCGCAGAGGAATACGCCTTCGCGCTGATGACCGTGGGACTGGCGGATGGCGAAGCCGCCGAAGCCGCGTCTGAGGCCTCTGAGAGCGCCGAGGACGGCGCCAACTAGGCCTGACCAAGCTGGGTCAAACAAACGGCGCGGGAGCCTCTCCCGCGCCGTTTTTTTCTGTCTGTTTGCCGCCTAGTCCTCGACACTGAACACCAGCGTCGTTTCAACGCCCCGATTGACCACACGGTTGGGATCTTCGCCCTGAACCGTCTGGTGACGCCAGCGTTCCACCGCCGCCAGGCTGGCGCGGGCGAACCCGGTGGTGTCACACCGTACGGCCTGCAGGTTCACCGTGCGGCCCGATGCGAGAATGTCGTAGCGGATGGTGCATTGGCCGCTAATGCCGCGCTGGTGCTCCCGGCTCGGATAGACGGGCGGTATGCGGACAGACACTGGTGAGGGCGCCAGCACCACGGTGTTCGTCCCGTTGCCGATCTCGGGCTCTGGCGTCACAGGCGATGGCGTGAACACCGCGCCGCCTTCAGAGGGCAAGGCCTGAGGGTCGACGGGCGTGACCGCCGAATAGGGCGGCGGCGTCACCGCTTCAGGCTGAGGCGGCGTGCGCGGCGTCAGCTGTTCGTCAGGGACATATTCGTTCATGACAACGGGTTCTCGCTCCCTGACTTCTGGCAGCGAGATGACCTCGACCCGGATCAGCACCTGCATCAGCAGGAACAATGCGAATGTGATGATGACGGCCACGCTGGCGGCGGTGCCCCATCGCGCGGCGGCGGACACGGCCCCTCTGGACGGCGGGACGGCGGATACAGGCGAAGCAGGCAAGGCGGTCATAATGCACTCCCCGAGTTGGGCGGGGCGCCGTTTAGGTTCTGCCCCGCAAACATTGCGAGGCTGTAATCTGAATAAGGCCAAAACCGGACAAGTTCGCGTTTAAAGCGAGGCGACCTTTTAGACTTTCGTCTGGAGAGAGGCTGAACACAGACAAAGAAAAACCCCGGCGCAAGCGCCGGGGTTTTCCAGTCTGGTTTGATTGCGTCTTAGCCTTCAGCCGCCGCAGCGTCAGCCTCACGCTGCGCCTGAGCTTCTTCGGCTTCCGCATCGGTCATGCCCGCTTCGCGGATCTGTTCGCCGTAGATGTTGTAGTACGGCTCACAGCGTTCCGGGATCGATTCAAACCGCACGCGGCCTTCATCATCCACAGAACCGGTCAGAACGATCTGACGACGCTCGGCTTCCAGGGTCAGGCGGCATTCGTCGATGACGATCTGCTCTTGCTGAACCCGGCGACGTTCCTCGCCTTCGATCTGCGCGGTGATCCAGCGGATCCAGCCATTGGAGCTGGAGCGCGTGGACGGGTAACGCGCGCCTTCACGGAAGGCGTTGAGCGCGCCCTGGCGGTTGCCCTGGCGGAAACGCGACGTACCCAGCAATTCCCAGGCTTTGCCCGTATCGCTGAGGCCGCCACGATCAATGGCCGTCTGGAACGCGTCTTCCGCTGCTGCGAAGTTGTTCAGCGAGAAGTTCGCTTCAGCCAGACGCAGGGCCGTCTCACCGCTGCCCTGCAGCTCAGACAGGCGTTCGAGCACCGGAATGGCGCGTTCGAACTCCGAAGCCTGACGCCACATATTGGCCAGCAGTTCCAGATTGTCCTGGTCGACCTCAACACGGCCCGCATTCATCTCACGCTGCAGAATGGAAGCGCCGCGGAACGGGTTCTCGAAGAAGCTGTAGTACTGCACCAGACGGATCAGTTCGTTCTCTTCCTGGAACAAACCGTTCAGGTACATCAGCTTGTTGGCTTCGAACGCCATGCTGGCGTTATCCTGCTGCGCATACAGCGCAATCAGGTTCTGCCAGGCCTGACGAGCCCCCGGATACGCGGACAGATACTCCCGGATCACCCGCAGCTGGTCGCTGGTGCGATCCAGTTGCTGGTAGAAGTAGAACATCAGGTTGAAGTCCTGCTCCGTCTTGTCGGGCGTATTGTTGTAGAAGATCTCCGCATACCGCACGCCATCAGCCAGGCGCTCGGCCTGCAGATAAGCCTGGGCCACCGTTTTCGCGAAGCTCGGCGTCAGTTCAGCGCCCGCCTGAATGGCGAGTTCGAACTGACGGATCGCCTGGTCCACATTTTCCTGGACCAGGTAGAGCTGCCCCAGAGCCGTGCGGAGCGAAACGGTTTCATCCGTCGTCGTCACACCGGTGTCCAGTGCGCCCTGGAAGTCGCGGATCGCCAGATCCAGACGATCTTCCTGGAAGTAGGCGCGAGCCCGCAGCTGGAGCACCACGAACCGCTCATACGGGCTGAGGTTATCCCGGCCCGCCAGCTCGTTCATGATCTGAAGAACGCAGTTGATGTCGTCCGCTTCCTGGCACTCCTGTGCAGCGAGCACCTGCTCGCCCACGGCAGACGTCAGAACGCGGCCTTCGACTTGTTCTTCATCATTGTCACGACGGCGTTGCGCTTCGGAAGGCGCAGCAATCGCGAGGGCCAGAAGGCCGGCAATGGCGGCGACGCCCACAGACCGGACCAAGCTGGCGGGGTTGAAAGTCTCGTTCAGAGTCATTGTCTCTCTCCCGATGTCGGCGCACCGCGCTCAAATCTGAGTACGGTGCGCCGCACTGCTTAGTCGGCCAGCTGGTAATCGAGGCGCGTTTGCACGCCGCGACGCCAGACAGCGTTGCCGTTCTCGATCTTCGGCTCGTACCGCCAGCGTTCCACGGCCCGGATGGAGGAGCGTTCGAACAGCGAGCTGGAGCAATCCAGCGCCACAATGTTCGTCGGCGTCCCGTCCGGGGTCACGTCGAATTGCATCAGGCAGTACCCTTCCGTGCCGCGTTCAGCCGCCCGGGGCGGATATTGCGGCGGGATGCGGACCATCGGTTGGGCGTCACGGTCGGACACGTCAAAGCTGACGTCGCCGCTGCCCAGGTCCGGAGCGTCGAATTCGGGAATCTCACCCGCAATGGTGTTCATGTCCTCGGCCGGAGCCTCGGCCACCTGCCGCTCGATCTGAGGCGGCGGGGGCGGAGGTTCGACGTCGTTCACGTCATCCATCGTCACTTCACGCTGACGGACCTGAAGATCTTCCACTTCCTCGGAAATGGAGATCGCCAGCTCGTCACGGGCCTCTTCCAGCTCGACTTCGTCGGTCAGGATCAGGCGCATCATCAGCATGAAGAGCAGAAAGGTGATCACGGCTGCGATAGGCAGACCGACGATCAGGCGAATTAAGCTAGCCATCGCGTCCCCCTAGTCTTCAACCGAGATTTTGACGGGAATCTCCATGTCCATGAGCAATTCCTGGACGTCGAGAACCGTGCCGGCCGGCGCGCCAAGATCACCCTGGATCATGGCTTCGGCGCGGGGATTCTCTTCCCGGAGTTGTTCAAGGACGTTACGAAGCTGCGCGAGCTCGTAAACATTCCCATCCACGTAGATTTCGTCATTGGCCGTCACGGCCACGAGCAGGGTCGGTTTCTCACGTTCCTGAAGCTGAGTTTCAGGACGCACGATTTCGACACCTGGCTCCTTAACGAACACGGCTGTCACGATGAAGAAGATCAGCAGGATGAACACGACGTCGAGCATCGGCGTCATGTCCAGCTGGACATCTTCGTCATCTTGCAGCACGCGGCTTTGTCGGCGAGCCATTGGCTTGTCTCCTCTCCCGGTCCTTTAACTCTCGCTGTTTTCAGCGCGAGTGATTGAAACGGGAATGCTGTTCGCCTTCATCTCATCCCAGAGCAGGACGATGGTGCCGTGTTCGGCCTCGTCAGCCACTTCGATCAGCACAGCTGAATCGGGCTGCTCGGCGCGAATGCGTGACACGGCGGCCAGCACGCGAAGTTCGCTGGTGGCCTCCTGGTTCACGAACACACGGTTCTCGTCCGTCACCTGAACAAGAATCACCGGGTTAGGCTCGGTGTTCTCGTTGTCCGACGGGGGCGGAGGCCGCATATCGACCCCCTGCTCCTGCAGGAATGTGGCGGTGACGATGAAGAAGATGAGCAGGATGAAGACGATATCCAGCATCGGCGTCATATCGACGTCGGCGTTATCGTTTCCGCGTTTTACTCGTCTACGCATGGCCTAGTCCACCTCCAGCTCGTCTGCGAGTTCATGGACCTTTTGTTTGGCCATGCGATCGATCTGGTTGGAGAAAAGCAGTCCGGACAAGGAAGCAACCATGCCGGCCATGGTCGGAATGGTGGCGCGAGCCACCCCCGATGACATGGCGCGAGCATCGGACGAACCGGAGATCGACATCACGTCGAACACCGAGATCATCCCGGTCACCGTGCCCAGCAGACCAAAGAGGGGAGCGACCGCGACGAGAGTCTTGATCAGTTCCACATTCTGGTCGGCCTTGGCCTTCACTTCGCTAATGAGCTGATCCCGGATGGCGTGGGCGTGCCAGGAATGATGGTCGCTACGCGCCCCCCATTCCTGCCTTGCCCGATCGGCCGCACCCTTATGGGCGAAACCGAAATACGCCAGACGTTCCAGGATAAACGCCCACATCACGAAGGTCAGGGCCATGATCCAGGTCAGGATCGGACCACCGCGTTCCAGGAATTCCTGGAGACCTGTGAGGGCGCCTGAGATATCCATAGGTCTGTTTCCTTAACCTGCGGATTTCTCTTCGGCGTGACGGGCGATAATGCCCGCTGCTTGTTCTTCCAGAGCGCTCTGCGCGCCGCGTGCGAAGCTGGCGGCGAACGAGTGGATGAACAGGAGCGGGATCGCCGCGATCAGACCGGACACCGTGGTCACCAGGGCTTCGGAAATACCGCCTGCCATGATGGTCGGGTCGCCCGTACCGAAGAGCGTGATCTGGGTGAAGGTCCGGATCATGCCGGTCACGGTGCCGAGCAGACCCAGCAGCGGAGCCACGGCAGCCGCCAGCTTGATGAAGTTCAGACCGAATTCGAGCTTCGGAGTCTCGCGAAGGATCGCTTCGTCGATTTTCAGCTCGATGGTTTCGGTCGGACGGTCCTTGACCTCTTCATACGCCAGCATGATGCGGCCCAGCGGGTTGGAGTTCGACGCGGTCGAACGACGCTTCTGGGCGTTGATGGCGGAGTTGGTCAGCAGCAGGCTCACCAGACGGAAGAGACCGAACAGGGACGAGAAGATCAGCAGAGCCGCGATGATCTTGGCGACAATGCCGCCTTGCTCGAAGCGCTCGGACAGGCTCGGCACGTCACGATAGATGCGCAGCAGCGCGCCACGGGACGGGTCGACCGGACCCGAGACGATCTCGCCCGGCTCGGCGTTGATCAGGTTGGAGGCCGCGCTCAGCAGACGTGACGGAGGCTGACGCTCCAAGTTCGCCAGGCGATAGCCGGCCGCAGCGTTGTTCTCGTCGGAAGTCCACTGCACGAAGAGCGGGCCGCCGTCATTGGCCATGGCGATGAACGGACCCACGCGGGTGACCGGCACCGGCTGGCCTTCGTTCAGGCCCAGCACGCGGGCGTTGAAGGTGGTGACTTCAGCCTGGCCTTCCATTTCGCTCAGAACGGTCTGCCAGATGGAGTCCAGCTCGTAGCGTTCCGGCAGGGTGCGGCTCTGGGCCAGTTCCTGCAGCGGCTCGGCGCGGCCCGGATACTGGGCGGAGACCAGAGACGCCTGGATGGTGGAGCCGAATTCGCCGGCGGCCTGACGCGCAGCGCCGAACAGCTCACCGAATGCGCCCTGGGCTTCACGCAGCTGGGCGTCCAGCTCGGCGATCTGCTGGTCGTTCTCTTCGAACTGGGCCTGCAGACGCTCGGACTGGGCTTCCAGGGACGCCAGTTCGTTGCGGGCCTGGCTCAGCAGAGCGGCCTGACGGTCGCGCTCGGAGCGGAACTCCTGCAGGCGACGCTGGTTCTCAGCTTGCGCATCGCGGCTGTCCTCACGGACGCGCTCAAGCAGCTGGTTGATGGAGGTGACCGGTTCGCGGTCGGCTTGTGCGAAGGCCGGAGCCGACGCCGCACCGGCGATCAGCGAGACGGCCGCAATCGAGGTAAGAATGCGTTTCATCGTAAGAATCTCCCGTCTCACTTACTGTGCCGTCGGGCCCGGCAGCGGGGCCTCGAAGACTTCCGGGGTGGTCACTTCGTTCGCGATCCGGAAGGCGCGCTGAACGTTGGACGACATGGAGGACGGAACCGGACGCCAGGTCTGGTTGTCATGAGTCATGATGGCGAGATCGCTGCCGACCTGACGGATCATGGCCACGCGGCCGATTTGCAGGATGTTGGCTTCCTGCGGCACGCCGTCGATCATGACTTCTTCCGAATAGGCGTTCAGCGAACGGCCATAGGCGGATTCAATCTCGAAAGCGTTCAGCAGCAGGCGATACTTCTCGGCCGGGGACACGTCGGCCTGACCCAGAACTTCGCGGATGTTGTCCAGGCGCTCGTTGCGCTGGTCCATGCGGAACGGCAGGTCAGACGAGATGAAGTCTTCCAGCTCGTTGAACATCTGCAGCATCATCGGGGCGAGATCGACTTCGATGTTGCCCACGCGCTCGAGCTGGCTTTGAAGGCCGGCGAGCTCGTTTTCCTGCGAGCGCAGGAACACGTTCTGCTGCGCGATGAAGACGCGCTGAGATTCGATCTGCTCGCGAACCGCCAGATATTCACGCTCCGCGTTATCGGCGGCGTCGGCCAGATCGTTGATTTGCTCTTGAGCCTGAGCGCCGTCCTGAGTGGACTGACGCGCCACTTCAAGCGCCCGGTCGAGCTGCGCATGCGCAGCGCCCGCAACGACGAGCGCGGCGGCGCTCGCCGCAAGCGTCGTGCGGATTCCTTTGAACGTCATGGACATATTTTGCCTCACAGTAGCCGGCGCGATCACAATGACTGCGCGCTCCGTTTCCCTCGCTTAATCGGTGCGCCGATCGTCTCCGCGACGGCATCGGCCCCCCAAAACACAAATACCGCGGCGCACCGCGCGATGACGCCTGTGCATCAGGCGTCAATAAACAAGTAAACGAGACCGACGTCACAGGACGTCGCCCTCCTAAGGTTACGCGGCGTGGTCCGCCGTCTCTATAGTTTGGAGGAACGCTAGCACCGGCTGAGTTCGCCGATCAACCGCTCAAACACGAAGAGCCTGCTTGAAAGAGCGGCGGTTAGGGCTTCGAGCGGGGAGACGTTATGAGATTAAAACCGGACGCCGCATTACCGGATCGTCAGAAATAGCATGTGAATCAAAGCCAATTTGCCGCAGGCATCGCAAAAGCGGGCCGCGACGCAGCCGCGTTTGAATCGTCTGCGATATTAACTGCAATTGGTGATGTGGGAGGCTTTAAGCCTGTTCGCGTGGCTCAAACGCAACGCGATCACGCCGTGTTCAAGCGCTCAAGACTCATGCATCGCAGGAGAAAAGTTGGCTGGGGCGCCAGGATTCGAACCTGGGAATGGCGGTACCAAAAACCGCTGCCTTACCACTTGGCGACGCCCCAACCGTGTGACCGCTTGGTCACGGGCCGCGGTATGTATCCCGGCTTTTCGCAGGATGCAACGGCTCTGCTGCACTTTCATCAGCTGCAATCCAGCTGCGAAGATATCATTGCCTTTTTCGGGGGCTTCGGTCTATAAGCCCGGCCTCGGTTCGGAGTATAGCTCAGCCTGGTAGAGCACTGTCTTCGGGAGGCAGGGGTCGCAGGTTCAAATCCTGCTACTCCGACCATGATTTTCCCGCCCTGTTTACAGGACATGCGCGCCCTCCCCTCGGAAGGCGCGTTTTTGTTTGTCGGCCCCTGTGAGTCGCCTGCGCGCCACACTGGTCCGGCAACCGACCGCCCCCTTCCCGCC
>NZ_JASHIU010000012.1 GCF_030733545.1 Oceanicaulis sp. MMSF_3324 | reverse complement strand
TGCGCCAGCCGCGCCCGCCCCGGCATCCGCCGATAACGCCATGCGTGAGTCCGCTGTCTCGGCGCTCGTCAATCTGGGCTATAGTGAAAGCGATGCGCGCAAGGCCGCTGCCGAAGCCTTGCGTCAGCTGGGCGATGATGCGACCGAAGGGCTGGTCATCAAATCAGCCCTCAAGGAGCTGGCGCGTTGAGCGAGTCAGACGAGCGCATCATTTCCGCAGAAGCGAGCCCGGGCGATGGCCGGGACAAGGCGCTGCGCCCGCTCTCGTTTGACGAGTTCGTCGGCCAGCCTTCCGCCATCGCCAATCTCAAGGTCTTCACCCAGGCTGCGGCGCGGCGCGGCGAGGCGCTCGATCATGTGCTCCTGTCCGGACCGCCCGGTCTGGGCAAGACGACGCTCGCCCAGATCGTGGCCAAGGAACTGGGCGTGAATTTCCGCGCCACCTCCGGCCCGGTCATCGCCAAGGCGGGCGATCTCGCCGCGATCCTGACCAATCTTGAAGAACGCGATGTTCTCTTCATCGACGAGATCCACCGCTTGCTTCCTGCCGTGGAGGAAATCCTCTATCCGGCCATGGAGGATTTCTGCCTCGATCTCGTGATCGGCGAAGGTCCGAGCGCACGCACCGTGCGGATTGACCTGCCGCCGTTCACCCTGGTCGGCGCCACAACGCGGGCGGGCCTTCTGGCGACTCCTTTGCGCGACCGTTTCGGCGTGCCGGTGCGCCTCGAATTCTACTCCACTGAAGAACTGTCCGGGATTGTCGCGCGCGCCGCCCACAAGCTGGGCGCGCCCATGAGCGAGGACGGCGCGACCGAGATCGCAAAGCGCGCTCGCGGTACGCCGCGCGTCGCCGGACGTCTGCTGCGCCGGGTGCGCGATTTCGCCGAAGAGGACGGCGTGCCGGTGATCAACGCCAAGGCGGCGGATGCGGCGCTCAAGCGGCTGGACGTGGACGAAGTGGGCCTGGACAGCCTCGACCGGCGGTATTTGCGGGTCCTGATTGACGGCTTTGGCGGCGGCCCGGCCGGCGTCGAGACGCTGGCGGCGGCCTGCGCGGAAGCCCGTGATGCGCTTGAAGATGTGGTCGAGCCTTTCCTGATCCAGCAAGGCTTCATCATGCGCACGCCGCGCGGGCGCGTGGCGGCCAAGCGCGCCTATGAGCATCTGGGCTTCACCATGCCGCGCCATTTGTCGGATGATCTGTTCGGGGAGGGCGCGTAATGGCCGAACCTCATGCCGGCGTGTGGCTGGACGACAAGACGCATCAGCTCTCGGTGCGGGTCTATTACGAGGACACCGATTTCACCGGCGTCGTCTATCACGCCAACTATCTCAAATTCCTCGAGCGTGGACGCACGGACGCGCTGCGGTGCGCGGGCGTGTCTCATGCCGAAATTCTCGAGCTTGATCCGCCGCTGGGCTTCGCCGTGCGCAAGATCAATCTCGACTATCTCAAACCCGCGCGCATTGATGACGCCCTGGTCATCGAGACCCGGTTCAAGGCGGCCAAGGGCGCGCGTCTGGTGATCAGCCAGCGGGTGATCTGCGCGGCGGAGGTGCTGGTCACGGCCGAAGTGGAAGCGGCCTGCATCGATCTTGAAGGTCGGCCCCGGCGCTTGCCCAAGCCCATGCTGGACCAGGTGCAGCGTTACGTAACCGGCTAGAATTTTCCCTCAATTCGCCTCAATTCCTGTCTTTTGTCATCTTGTTGCGCCTGGCTGGGAGAGTTCGGCTTGGCGTAGCGCGTGCGTGCGGTTACACCTGCAGCCCGAGGGCGTTTCAATATGGCGCATCCCGTCAAGCGGATGCGAGAGGGTCAAGCGGAGTTTTCATGGAAAGCGTTGCGGTTGAACTGACGGGTCCGGCCAATGAGCTGACCATCGTGTATCTGTTCATGCGCGCCGATATCGTTGTTAAGGCAGTGATGGCGTTGCTGGCGTTGATGTCGATCTGGTCCTGGGCCATCGCCATCGAGAAATGGATGCAGCTGAACAAGGCCCATGCCGGCGCCTCGCGCTTTGAAAACGACTTCTGGTCCGGCGGTTCGCTGGACAATCTCGTGAACAAGTACGCCAAACCCGCCAAGGAGCCGTTCGGGCGCGTCCTCGCCGCCGCCATGCGCGACTGGGACGGGTATGCGGTCGCCAAGAGCGGCGGCGCCGAAGCCAATCGCGAGCTGAACAAGATGGAAGGCGGCCTGGGCGTCTTGTCCATCATCGGCTCGTCCGCACCCTTCATCGGCCTGTTCGGGACCGTCTGGGGCATCATGAACGCCTTCCGCTCCATCGCGGCGTCTGAAAACACCTCGCTCGCCGTTGTGGCGCCGGGCATCGCCGAAGCGCTGTTCGCCACCGCCCTGGGCCTGCTGGCTGCGATCCCCGCCGTGATCTTCTTCAACGCCCTGTCCTCCAACCTCGCCAAATACGCCGCGCGCCTGGAAGGGCTCGTGGACGATCTGGCGGCGCTGGCGAGCCGGGGGAACTAGTTCATGGCTGGCGGTCTCGACACTGGCGGCGGCAATGGACGTCGCCGCTTCAAGCCCAAGGCTGAGATCAACGTCACCCCCTTCGTGGACGTGATGCTGGTGCTGCTGATCGTGTTCATGGTCTCCGCGCCGCTGTTGACGGTGGGGGTGGAGGTCGACCTGCCCGACACCGAAGCGCGCGCCATGACCACGTCTGAAGAGCCGCTGACCCTGACGATCCAGTCTGACGGCACGCTGTACCTGATGGAGACCGAGGTGGCGTATGACGAGCTCGCGCCGCGTCTGGCCGCCATTACCGACGCGGGGTCTGAAGCGCGCATCTATATCCGCGCCGATGACGGAGCGCCGTATGGCGAGGTCATGCGGGTGATGGCCCGGGTGTCGGCTTCGGGCTACACCAATATCGGCCTCGTCACCGAACCGATCCGCGAATAGGGGGCCGGGCCATGCGTCAGGCCCTGGGGTTCATCCTCTCCCTGTTCATCCACGCAGGGCTGATTGCGAGCGCGCTGGTCGCGTTTCCGCATGCCCGGCGCATGAGCGAAGAATTGACCGTCGTGCCGGTCGAGCTGGTGACGCTGTCGCGCGAGACCAATGTCCGCGCGGCGCGCCCCGAGCCCGAACCGGAACCGGAAGAGATCGTGGAAACGCCGGCGCCTGAACCCGCGCCGGAGCCTGAGCCCGCCCAGCCCGAACCCGAGCCGGAAGTCATTCCGCCCGCGCCTCAGGATGAGCCTGAGCCCGAACCCGAACCTGCGCCGCCCGAGCTTGAACCCGAGCCGGAACCGGAGCCCGAGCCGGTTCAGCAGCCGCGTCCGCGCGAGCCCGAACCCGAGCCGGAACAGGACTCGCTCGACCTGAACGCGCTGTCGCAACTGGTGGACCGGTCGAGGGACAACGCCGCGCCGCGCGGAGACGCCGAAACGGGCGAACAACGCAATCGCGTCGGACCGGGTACGGACATGACCGCCAGTCTTCAGGCGATGGCCGCCTCTCATATGAACCGCTGCATCCGATCGAACGCCGATGCGCCGGCCAATATGGATCTGCGGGTCTCGCTGGAAATCCGGCTGGAGCGCAATGGCCGCCTGTCTGTGCCGCCACGCCTGATCGACGAAGGGCGCATCATGAATTCGCCCAATTCCTATCTGAGGGTGGCGGGTGAACGGGCCTTGCGTGGCGCGATCGAATGCCAACCCTATCCTCTACCCCCCGAGCATTACGCCCAGTGGCGCGTGCTTCGGGTCAATGTCGACACCCAACGCAATCGCTGACCTGCCGTTCGAACCCCGGGAGCTTCTCCATGACCGTTCTGCGCTACCTCTTCACACCGATCCTCGCCCTGATCGTGATGGCCGGCTCGGCTTTTGCGCAAACCCCGCTCGTGGTGGACGTGACCGAGGGCACGCTGGATCCGACCCCGATCGCAATCCCCGACTTCATCGGCGAGGACAATCGGGAAGCTGAGATCGGCGCGGACATTTCCCGGGTCATCTCCAACAATCTCGATACGTCGGGCCTGTTTGCGCCTGTGGATCCAGAGGCGTTCATCGAGGACATCAGCGACATCAATCTGCGTCCGCGCTTTGGCGACTGGCGGGTGATCAACGCCTCCGCGCTGCTGGTGGGCGAGGTCAGCATTGATGAAAATGACCGCATGCTGGTCGCGTTCCGCCTGTGGGACGCCAATACTGAAGCGCAGATGCAGGGCCTGCAATTCGTCACCTCGCCGGACAACTGGCGCCGGATTGCGCACAAGGTCTCGGACGCTGTCTATGAGCGCCTGACCGGTGAGACCGGCTATTTCGACACGCGGATCGTTTATGTGTCCGAAGGCGACGGCCCCAATGGCGAGCCCATCCGTCGCCTGGCGGTGATGGATCAGGACGGCGCCAACCCGTCCTTCCTCACGGACCGCTCCTACATGGCGTTGCTGCCGAACTATTCTCCGAGCGCCCAGCAGATCACCTATGTGTCCTTCCGCGACGGTCGGGCCACGAGCTATCTCTATGATCTCGAGACGGGGCGTCAGGAAGCGCTCTTTGACTCAGGGCCCTCGCTCGCCAGCGAAGGCCAGTCCCTGTCCGCGCGCTTTCATCCCAATGGGCGCGAACTGGTCGTGTCCGCCGAACGTCACAGCGGCCATGACCTGTTCCGCTTTGACCTGCGCTCGCGCACCCTGCGCCAGCTGACCACGCACCCCGCCGATGATGTGGAGCCCTCCTATGCGCCTGATGGCGACCAGGTGGTGTTCTCCTCCTCGCGCGGCGGGCAATCACAATTGTACGTGATGAACGCGGACGGGACCGACCCGCAGCGGATCACGTTTGGCGAGGGTCGCTACACCACGCCGGTCTGGAGTCCGCGTGGCGACCTGATCGCCTTCACCAAACAGCGCAGCGGCCAGTTCATGCTGGGCGTTGTGGCTGCGGATGGCTCGGGTGAGGAACGTATTCTCTACGAAGGCTATTTCGTGGATACGCCCGCCTGGTCGCCTAATGGTCGCGTGTTGTTGTTCACACGCGGCGATCGAACGCGCGAAGGAACGACGTATTCGATCTGGAGCATTGATCTGGCGGGCTTCAATCTGCGTCGATTGCCGACGCAAGGCGAAGCAAGCGACCCCGCCTGGTCGCCCTTGATCGACTGAGCTTTGCTCGGCTAATGTCGAATCCGAGGTGCGCGTTTTGGGGTTTTTTGAGGGGTGTGAAGCGCGCCCATTCTGATAGCATCCACACCGATTTGCCTATGATAACATCCATAGGCTTGGAGAGGACGACCATATTATGAAACGCCTGTCTATTCTTGCCGCTCTGGCGCTCAGCGCTTCGCTGGCCGCCTGCGCTTCGCAACCCGAGCCGGTTGCGCCGACGCCTGAGCCCGAGCCCGCTCCGGTCTACGAACCGGCTCCGGAACCGGCTGGCCCGATCCCTGGCTCGGAAGAAGATTTTGAAGTGAATGCGGGCGACCGCGTCTTCTTCGCGCTGGATCAGCACACGCTCTCCAGCGAAGCCCGCGCCACCCTGCGCCGTCAGGCCGCCTGGCTGTCTTCCTATCCGCAGGCCCGCATCCTGATCGCCGGCAATTGCGACGAACGCGGCACCCGCGAGTACAACCTGGCTCTGGGCGCGCGCCGCGCCAACGCCGCACGCGACTTCCTGGTCAGCCAGGGCGTGGATCCGTCCCGCATTTCGACCGTGTCCTACGGTAAGGAGCGTCCGACCTGCAACCGCTCCACGCAAGAGTGCTGGGCGACCAACCGGAACGCCATGACCATCATCCAGTCGGGCGCTGTCTCCTAGGACCAGCCCTGAAAAGGATTGATCGAGACGCCCGCAAGGTTCATCCTTGCGGGCGTTTCTGCTTGAGGGGGCAGCATTATGGTTATCCGAGCTTTGATGGGGCTGATCGTGGCTCCAATCGCGTCTGTGGGCGCTCTGTACGGCCTGTCCATGGTGATGGAGCCGACACCGGGTCAGTATGGTTCGTCCGAAAGCGAGCCGGTCATGTCCGGAGAAGAGCCGGCGTCCGAACCCAATGAAGAGCCGGTGGGCGAGCCGCCGCTGGCGCTGCCCTATGAGGACGGCGAAGCCGCCGCCTTTCTGGCGGAGCTGTTTGAAGGTACGGACGCCTATTGGCTCTGGGGCGTGGACAGTCGCGCAGATCTGGCCTCGTTCTCGGCGCAGATCGCCGAGCCGGACTCTGGCGGTGAGGCGGTTTGCACGCCCAGTCATGTTCAGCTTCAGTGCACGCTGCGTCGCGAAGACGGTTACGGATATTCCTTTGCCCTGCACACCATGGACGGCGACGGCTGGACGGTCGTGAATGATGAGGTCCGTCTGTTGACCGTGGCGTTGCCCTATCGTGAAGGCGAGGCGGCCGCGTTTCTGGCGGACGCCCTGGCAGGCACGCAAGATCCATGGATCTACAACCGGGACAGCCGAGCGGATCTGGCGTCCTTTTCGGCGCAGATCGCTGAACCTGGCTCGGGCGGAAACGCCTCCTGCACGCCGGCCTATGATCATATTCACTGCGTGCTGAGCCGCGCAGACGGCTATGGCTACACCTTCCAGATGGAGGAAACGGCCAGCGGGGACTGGGTTGTAAGGCCTGACAACGTGCGGCTGCTCGACTATTCCTGACTTCGCCTTGATTTCGCCAATTGCTCGACAACACTAGCGTTCAGAAGACCTGAGACGCTTAACAGGATCCGTGCGCCATGATTCGTATCGCCTTGATCGCCCTTTCCGGCCTCGCCATGCTCTGTGCAGGACTTGCCGCTCCAGCCGAAGCGCAATCGCGCCGGGAGCTGGCGGCGCGCCTGGATGCGGTGGAAGCGCGGCTGGCGCAGATCGAGGGGCGCGCCCTGCAGGGGGATCCGGTGGCGGAAACCCTGATGATGCGGGTTGATGATCTGGAGCGTCAGCAACGCGTCCAGACCGGTGAGCTCGAGCGCCTGACGTTCGAGAACCGGCGTTTGCGTCAGGAGCTCGAGCAGTTGGGCGTCAATGTGGACCGCCTGCTTTCGGGCGGCGCGGCCTATGGCGCTGGCGAGCCCGAAGCCAACGGTGATCCGCTGTCGCTGGGCGGACCTTCCGATTTGCTGACCTCTGAAGAGATTGACGACAGCGATCCGTTCGCCGAGGCGCGCGCCTCCACGGTGCAGCCTTTGGGCGCGCCGAGCCAGGGGCAGAGCCAGCCGCGTTCGCCTTCGCGGGACACCCGTGCGCAAAGCGGGGCTCAGGGCCAGCTGGACGCCGATGTCAGCTCGCTCGCAGCACCGCCCGAGCCTGTCATGGATGCGGACACGCTGTTTGAAACGGCGAATGCGCGTTTGCTGGATGGCGATTTCGGCGGCGCGCGCGAGTTGCTGCGCGATTTCACCCAGACCTATCCGGATGATCCGAAAGTGGGTCAGGCCTGGTACTGGCTGGGAGAAACCCATTTCATCAATGGTGATTTCCAGGACGCGGCGGATTCCTATATCGCCGCCTTGCAGGAAGACCGTCAGGGACCGCGCGCCCCGGATGCTCTGGTCCGTCTGGGCGCTTCGCTGGCCGCGCTGGGGGAAACCAGCCGCGCCTGTCAGGTGCTGGCCACCTTCCCGTCCGAATTCCCGCGCGCCGGGGATGACGCCCGCCGCAAGGCGCAGCGTGAAGTCTCGAGGATTGGCTGCCGCTAGGAGCTGTGGTGACGCACGCGCTCGCGCTCGGCTATTCCGGCGGCGGTGATTCCACCGCGCTCCTGCATGCTTTGCGGGCCTGCTTTCCTGGTGTGAGCCTGCATGCCCTGATCGTGGATCACGGCCTGCGCCCGGAAAGCGGCGAGGAAGCCGCAGATAACGCCGACTATGCCCGGTCCCTGGGCGCTGAGCCTCATATTCTGAAATGGTCCGCACCTCGCAAGAACCAGGCGGCGGCGCGTCAGGCGCGGCACACCTTGCTGGCCGGGGCCTGTGAAGGTCTGGGCATAAACCTCTTGTGCCTGGGTCACACGCTGGATGACCGCATCGAGACCTTGCGCATGCGCGCCAACCGCGAAGGCGGCTGGCGGACGCTGACTGGCATGACCGGTCTGGACGCCTCGCCGGTCTGGCCGGAAGGGCGCAATCTGACGGTGGCCCGACCCTTTCTCGGGCTGCGGCGTGAGGAGCTTCGGGCCTATCTTGAAAAGGTCGAGGCGCGCTGGGTGGATGATCCCTCCAATGAAGACCCGCAGTTCGAACGCATTCGTTTGCGTCAGGACGCCTATCCGGCCGGCGGACCGGCCGAACACGGTTTGTTGAGCCTGTCTGACCAGAGCCTGGACGCGGAGCGCTTGTTGCGCAGCGCAGCCTGGCGGCTGACCGAGCGGGCGGTCGCGATGACGGCCTGGGGCGGGGCGCGTCTCGATCGGGACAAGTTCACCCTGGCCGCACGTCCCATGGCCTTGCGGGCGCTTGAAGCGGTGATGATGGCGGTGTCCGGCGAAGCCCGACTGCCTGCGCCGGAAGGCGTGGAAGCCTGTCTTGATGCGCTGGAGCAGGGCGAGGCCCGTACCCAGGCGGGCGTCCTGCTGACGACGGATGGCGTCATGGGCCGCGATCCCGGCGCCGTTCTGGGCCGGGCGGATGGCGGTGCGGATCCTGTCTGTCTGGAATTGGCGGAGGGCGATCAGGCTGTCTTTGATGGGCGGATCGAAATCCACGCCTCATCGGCGTGTCGGATGGAAGCTTTGGGCGATCGGGCTGCGCCGGATGGGGACACCCTGTCTGAGGTTCCGGCCACGCTGCGTCGCTCTCTGACAGCGATCATGGCCAGCGACAGCGATGATATTCTGGCTTTACCCGGCTTTAAGTCCGATGAGACGGACAATTGGCGGCTGCTTTGCATGGATCGACTTCGGCGCTGGCTGCTTCCGTGCGAGGCCCCGGCGTGGTTTGATGAGGATAAATCTGCGGCTCATATCGTCGCAGCACTGGCGAAACCGGCCTGACGCCCCAATATCAGGCTTGACGAAACGAAGACAGTCTCAGATGCGCGCCCGGTCCAAGGCGGCGCAGACAAGGACACAGACGGATGAATATGCGCAATATCCTGGTTTGGGCGATTTTGCTGGTGCTGCTGCTGGCCCTGTTCAACATGCTGCAGGGACCGAGCCAGTCCGCACCCTCGAACGAGATCAACTATTCCCAGTTCATGAACCAGGTCGAGAGCGGTCAGGTCAGCTCGGTCACCATTCAGGGTGATACGGTCACCGGCCAGACCACGGGCGGCGCCACCTTCCGCACCACGGTGCCCGAGGATGAAAACGTCACGCCGGCGCTGCGCGCCGCCGATGTGGACATTACGGCCCAACCGCCCAATGAGGGCGGCATCAGCCCGCTGGGCATCCTGATCAACTGGTTCCCGATGCTGCTGCTGATCGGCGTGTGGATCTTCTTCATGCGCCAGATGCAGGGCGGCGGTCGCGGCGCCATGGGCTTTGGCAAGTCCAAGGCGAAGCTGCTGACCGAGAAGACAGGCCGGGTCACCTTTGATGACGTGGCCGGCATTGATGAAGCCAAGGAAGAGCTTCAGGAAATCGTCGAATTCCTCAAGGACCCCTCCAAGTTCCAGCGCCTGGGCGGCAAAATCCCCAAGGGTGCGCTGCTGGTGGGCCCTCCGGGCACGGGTAAGACCCTGACCGCACGCGCTGTGGCGGGTGAAGCCGGCGTGCCGTTCTTCACGATTTCCGGTTCTGACTTTGTCGAGATGTTCGTCGGCGTCGGCGCCAGCCGTGTCCGCGACATGTTCGAACAGGCCAAGAAGAACGCGCCCTGCATCATCTTTATCGACGAGATCGATGCTGTGGGCCGGTCCCGCGGCGCCGGTCTGGGCGGCGGCAATGACGAACGCGAGCAGACCCTCAACCAGCTGCTGGTGGAAATGGACGGGTTTGAAGCCAATGAAGGCATCATCCTGATCGCCGCGACCAACCGTCCGGATGTTCTCGACCCGGCGCTGCTGCGTCCGGGCCGCTTTGACCGTCAGGTCGTCGTGCCGAACCCGGACATCACCGGTCGGGAGAAGATCCTGAAGGTGCACATGCGCGATGTGCCGCTGGCGGATGATGTGGATCCCAAGGTCATCGCGCGGGGCACGCCGGGCTTTTCCGGCGCGGACCTCGCCAACCTTGTGAACGAGGCGGCCCTTCTGGCGGCGCGCCGCAACAAGCGCCTCGTCTCCATGGCCGAGTTCGAAGACTCCAAGGACAAGGTCATGATGGGCCCCGAGCGTCGCACAATGGTGATGACCGACAAGGAGCGCACGCTGACCGCCTATCACGAATCCGGCCACGCCATCGTGGCGCTGAACGTGCCGTCGGCGGATCCCGTGCACAAGGCGACGATCATCCCGCGCGGTCGCGCGCTGGGCATGGTCATGCAGCTGCCCGAAACCGACAAGATGTCGATGACCCATCAGGAGATGACCTCGCGTCTCGCCATCATGATGGGCGGCCGGGTGGCTGAAGAGCTGAAATTCGGCAAGGAGAACGTCACCTCCGGCGCCGCCAGCGACATCAAGCAGGCGACCCGTCTCGCCCGCGCCATGGTCACCCAGTGGGGCTTCTCCGAGGAGATCGGCCCGGTTGATTACGGCGAGGACCAGGGCGAGGTCTTCCTGGGCCAGCAATTGGTGCAATCCTCCTCGATCTCGGCGGAAACCGCTGCGAAGATCGAAAAGGAGATCAAGGGCCTTGTCGAAGGCGGCCTCAAGGAGGCGCGCCGTATCCTGACCGAGAAGAAAGACGACTGGGTCACCCTGTCCGAAGGGCTTCTGGAATACGAAACCCTATCTGGTCCGGAGATCATCGAGCTTCTGAAGGGCAATCCGCCCCATCGTGATACCGACGTGCCGCCCAAGCCCGATGACGGAACACCTCCGTCCGGCGCGCTTCCGGTCATCGATGATGACGAGGATGAAGCGTCCGATACAAGCGGGCTGGAGCCCAAGCCAGGCGGCGCCTGATCAAGGCTCCATCGTTACAGAAAAAGCCCCGCGCCGGATCCGGCGCGGGGCTTTGCAATTTAGGGGTTGAGATTGGGGTTTAGCGCGCGATGCGCACGCCGTCCGCGTCTTCCAGCGCGGCTGTCACGCCCCAACCGCCAAAGGTCTCTGAAACCGCGAAGGTCAGCGTGTTCTCGCCATCGTGCAGATCCAGCGGTACGGCCACATGCCGGGTGATGGTGCCCAGATAGCGGTAATCGCGGCTGCGCCAGTCATTATTGCCGACAAACAGGCGCTCGCCATTGAGAAAGACCTGCACCCGATCAGAATAGCCAAAGCGCACCAGCGCCGTGCGGTCCCCATCGGCGATCAGGGTGGCTTCGGCCAGCACCGTATCGCCGTCGGAATGGCGTGTGACGCTGGCGAGATTGGCGATGGCGTTGTAGGCGACGGGCAGCGCGCTCCAGCGCGTCCGCGACTGGCGCAGCGCCGTGATGGAGGTGTCGCCCAGCTGGGCTTCACTGAAGGGATCAGAGACGCGCCAGGTCTCGATCAGATTGGCGATCGGCTCTGCGCTGGGGCGTTGCGACATGCCCGTGATCGGGGGATTGGACTGGGCCTCGACCTCGACATTGCGCACATAGCCCGAGGCGACGCCATTGGGCGCCAGCTGCCAGAAACCGACCCAGCCGGACCGGTCGTCACGCTGCAGGTCCGGAACATGGTGGATCAGTTCGCCATCCATGAAGATGTCAGCCTGATCCTCGGCAATGACCACGCGAACATTCATCCAGCGGTTGAGGCCGTGATTGACCTGGCTGATGGCGTCGGGATCGGAAAAGATTTGCCACGCCGTCACCGCATCATGGGCGGGCGTGTACTGCACGGAATCGGGCAGGTTGTTGAGGTGATGGCGGAAGTAGAACTTTTCCCAGTCCCCCACGCCCTGGCCGCGCCACAGCACGCCCGTATGACCGGGTGAGCCGCTGATCGCCATTTCAAAGCGGATCTCGCCGGTCTCGAACTGCGAGCCGTCAATCCAGATCACGCCATCGCGGAAATGCAGGGCCTCGCGGCCCAGAAACTCGGTCGTTTCGGCCAGCTCCACAGCGTCGACCCGCCAGTTCATCCCTTCAAACTCCAGGGTTTGCTGGGCGAAGGCAGGGGCGCTCATGACCGCGCACAGGGCGGCCGTCATCATCAGTCTCATCATCAAGCTCCTGTGAGGGATAATCGGCTTGAGGTTGCTGTCAGACGGGGGTGCGGGTCTTGAAGATTTCGGACTCTACGGACCGTTCCGCATGAAGCGCGGAGGGAGACAGACCGCTCATGGCCCGGACCGAGCGGCTCAGATGCGCCTGATCGCTATAGCCATGGGCATAGGCGATCTGCGCCCAGTCCGGATGCGGGCTCTGATCGGCGTGTTCGATCGCGGTGAGGGTGCGGATCTGGTTGGCGAGCGCCTTGGGGCCTAGCCCCAGCCGTCCGGTCATGACGCGATGCAGATGACGGTCGCTGACCCCGGCATGGCGCGCCAGCCGGGCGGCGCGGACCTGTCCGCGGGTGCGCCGGATCATGCCGGCCGCCCAGACCGCCAAAGCGTTCGCGGCGCCCTGAGGGGGCTCGGCTTGCAGGTTCAGAGCGGGGAAGTCTGATTGCGGAACGATGGCGTCCACCAGCTCGTCGGGCCGAACGCCGAGCACACAGATCGCCTCTTCGGGGGCCAGGAAGACGCCGTCTAGAACGGTCCCGGGCGCAGGCGCATAGAGCCGGGGCGTTATGATCGGGCCAAAGACCCAGTGCTGTTCATCGAGCAGGGTTCCGGAGCGTGAATAATGACGCTCTGTCACAAGGCTCAGACGGGTTTCGGGCAGAACCCGGTGAGGCGGCGTCTCGGCCCCATATGCGGCCTGATGGCGCCAGAGCCTGCGCGACCGACCCAGGCGGGCGCGCGCTTCGCTGTAAGGGCCGAGCCGGGAAATCCATTGCACCGTCATGACAGGGCCGATAGCGGCCCTGTCATGACAGATCAAATCGCAAGTGCGTGAACGGCCTAGTTGCCGGCGCCGGCAGAGGGCGAACCCGCCATGCGGGTTTGCACGGCAGACAGGTTGGACGCCATCACGGTGTTTTGCGGCGCCAGCGCCACAGCGGTCCGGCAGGCCTGGGCGGCGTCAGCGGTCTGACCGAGCTGGTGCAGGGCGATGCACGCATTGGCGTGGGCCGCGGCGCGAACGCTGGTGCGGGCGCCGCCTTCCAGGGCTTGCTGGGTGAAGTGAAGCGCAGTGTTCCACTCGCCCTGATTGAGGGCGCGGACAGACCCGCGGATATCGGAATCGGCCACGCGGACCGGGGTGAATTCCTGGACCGGGGCGCCGGTCAGTTGCAGGGCGAGCAATGCAGTGGCAAACACAGACATATCAGCCTCCATGAGAGCCTTTTCAGCGAAAGGAGTTTCCGGTTTCGCGGTTCGAAAAGGCGACCTATGAAACGGTTGGAGCCGATAGGGCCGAACAAGAACGACCGCAGCGGCTCCGGCTTGTGATTTCGAATATGCCGCAGCGCAGCATATGTGCAATTGACTGAATCTGTATATCTGATATTCAAACTTGAATGGATAACTGGTCAGATTACCACCTCGCGCTGTCCGTCTATGAAGCCGGCAGCCACGCCGCCGCAGGTCGGGTCATGGGACTCAGCCAGCCAACGGTCAGCCGTCGCATGCGGGCGCTTGAAACCCATCTCGGCGGCGCCCTGTTCGAGCGCCGCGGTGATATCCTCACCCCGACGGCGCTGGGCCGGTCCGTCATTGATCACGCGCGAAACATGCAGGACGAAGCCGCGGCGATTGAGCGCGCGGCGCGCAATGGTCATGAACGCGTTGAGGGTCGGGTCACCGTGGCCGCCAGCGATGGCATCGGCGCGGACTGGCTGCCTGGCGCGTTGACGCCGCTTCTCGAGGCGCATCCGGACTTGTCCGTGGAGCTCAAGATCGGCTTTGAACCGGCCAATCTGGCGGGCGGGGAGGCGGATATCGCCGTGCGCTGGGGGCAGCCGGGCCCACAGCACTCCTTGCTGGCGCGCCGCGCCGCCGAGGTCGGCAGCGGCATGTACGCCTCCGAATGCTATCTGAAAAAGCACGGCGCTCCGCAAACCCTTGAAGACGTGGCCGATCATGTGGCCGTGGGCTGGGCGACGCCAATCGCCTTTCAATGGCCGCGGACGCCCATTGGCGATGAGTTGCGGCCGCGCCGCGATGTGATGGTCGCTGCCCATCCCAGTGCGCATCTGGAAGGCTTGCGCAATGGTCTGGGTCTGGGCGTGACGTCCCACCGTCTGGCGTTGGCGCGTCCGGGGTTGGTGCGCATCCTGCCCGATTTCGAAGTCATGCTGGATTTGTGGCTGGTCGCCCATGGCGCGGTGCGCCGCTCGCGCGCCCAGGCGACGGTGCTGGATCATATCGCCGAAGCCTTGCGCACGGACCGGGATCATTTCCGTAATGGCGAGCCGTCCCGCTTCAGCCAGGTCGACAGCCGGCCATGCTAGCCTTCCCGATCCGACCCCATGCGGACGGGCGCCCGCAGGTCATGGGCATCGTCAATGTTACGCCGGACAGTTTTTCTGACGGCGGACGGCATGACAGCACGCTTGCGGCGCGCGATCACGCCCTGCGTTTGCTGGACGAAGGCGCGGATTGTCTCGATATTGGCGGGGAAAGCACGCGGCCCGGCGCCGAACCGGTGTCAGAAGCGCAAGAGCTGGACCGCGTCATCCCGGTGATCGAGGCGATCCGGGCCGAACGCCCGCTTGCGGCGATCTCCATCGATACCATGAAGCCCGGCGTCGCCCGCGCTGCCGTGCATGCCGGCGCCGGGTTGTGGAATGACGTCAATGCGCTTCGGGCCGAGGGCGCGCCGGAAACCGCGATGGAATTGGGTGTGCCGGTGTGCCTGATGCACATGCAGGGCGAGCCCAAGACCATGCAGGCCGCGCCGCGCTATGATGATGTTGTCAATGATGTGGCCCGTTATCTGGGCCAGCGGGCCGGCGTGCTGTTGGCCACGGGGTTTGATCGCGACCTGATCGTGCTGGATCCGGGGATCGGCTTCGGCAAGACGCTGGACCATAACCTCCAGCTCATCGCGTCCTTGGAACACTTCGTGTCTCTGGGGCTGCCCGTGCTCTTTGGCGCGTCGCGCAAACGCTTCATCCAGGCGATTGACCAGGGCGCGACCGACGCCATGGACCGTCTGGGCGGATCTCTGGCGGTCGCGCTTGAGGCCGCACGCGCCGGATGCGCCATCGTGCGCGTGCACGATGTGCGCGAGACGGCGCAGGCCCTCAAGGTGCAGGCGGCGTTCAGGCGCTACGCGGACTGACGCCCCAGCAGGGCGTCGCGCAAGGGGGCGTCGGCCAGAATGGACTCGCTGGAGCGCCAGGCCGATTCGGGCTGCAGGCCGGCCGACATCAGCACGTTTGCGCACTCGATATGCCCGCCGCGCGCGCCGGGCGGCGGATCAATCCGGCCCTGCACGGCCCAGCCCAGTGGCGTGCCCTGATACTCCCTGTCGCGCAGGAAGATATAGACGCCATGATCGATCAGGCGCTGCACCAGATCGGGCAGGCCCATGATGGCGGCCCAGTGCAGGGCCGTTGCGCCGAAAACGCCGCGGGGATCGGGATTGGCGCCCTTGTCCAGCAGCCGGTGGGCGATGGCGGGACAGGACAGGCTGATGGCGCTGATCAAGAGGCTGTCGCCATTGCGGGGATGGACTGCATCAAGATCCGCGCCTTCGGAAATCAGCACATTGGCGAAGGCCAGGCCCTGTATTTCGCTCAGGCGTCCATCAAACACCCGCTCGCACAGGGCATGGATGGGATGGACGGTCTGCTCCCCGTCGAGAACGGGTGAATTGGTCAGATGCGGCTGCTGGCCCAGCAATCGGGTCAGAGCTGTGGGATCTTGGGTTTCAAGGCATTGAAGGAGCGTGGACATGAAACAAGCCTGCCGCAGGGCGGCAGGCTTGTCCTGTCCGTCTCATGACCTCTTGGTCAGATTAGCCGGTCTTGCGCTTGAGGCGCTTTAGCGGGCGGTCGCCGCCTTCGGATTTCTTGAATCCCGACGGTTTGCCGCCCTCGGATTTCTTGAATCCCGGCTTGCCGCCCGGCCCCTTCTTGAAGCTGTCGCGCTTGCCGCCGAACGGCTTGTCGCCATCGCGTTTCTTGAACGGCGGCTTGCCGCCCTTGGGCGCCCAGTCGCGTTTGGGGCGGGTGTCCTCGACCGTGCCGGAGAAGAAGTCGTCATCATCATGCTGACGCTTGGCGGCGCGCTCGGCCTTGCCCGGTCGCGGCGCGCGCTTGGGCTTGGTCCGCTCGCGCGGGCCCTTGTTGAAATCCGCCGACGCGGTTTCAAACGGCTCGTCGCCGGCGATCTTCACACGCACATTCTTGTCGGTTTCACGCGGCTGGTTCATCGCCTCGGTGAAGCCGTCGATCTTGTCCTCGGCGATCTGGAAGCGGGTTGCGGTGTCGCCAATACGGATCGCGCCGATATCATTGCCGACAATCCCGCCCACGCGGCAGATCAGAGGCACCAGCCAGCGCGGTTCGGCGCGCTGCTTGCGGCCCAGATCAATCTCGAACCACTGACCGGCGTCAAAGTCTTCGCGGGCCCGACGCGGACCGCGATCCGCGCGCTCCTCGCGCTGACGTTCCGGCGGCGTGCCCGACAGTTCCTCGGGCGCCGGCAGACGGCGTTCGAGCTCTGACAGGAAGGCCGCGGTCAGCTTCTCGGCGCCGAAACGCTCGATCAGATCGCGGATTTCCTCCATCCGGTCTTCATCCAGATCCTTGGCGAGGGCGGGGTGGTCGCCCAGACGCTCCCGATCTTTCTCGCGCACCAGATCGGCGTCGGGGGCATCGACCCATTCCGCTTGCACCTTGGCTTCGCGCAGCAGGCGGATGACCCGGCCCTTGCGCGAGCTGGCGACGACAAAGACGCTGGTGCCCTTGGCGCCGGCGCGGCCGGTCCGGCCGGACCGGTGCAAGAGGCTTTCGGCATTGGTCGGCGGTTCGGCATGGACCACCAGATCGAGACCCGGCAGGTCGATGCCGCGTGCGGCGACGTCGGTGGCGACGCAGACGGTCGCCCGGCCATCGCGCAGCGCCTGCAGCGCCTTGGTGCGTTCGGCCTGGGTCAGTTCGCCGGACAGCGCCACGGCGTGGAAGCCGCGATTGTGCAGCTTGGCGGCCAGACGGTTGACCGCATCGCGGGTGGCGCAGAACACCAATGCGCGCGGCGCAGCGTGAAAGCGCAGCACGTTGATGACGGCGTTCTCGCGGTCATGCCCGGCCACGGTGTGCGCCAGATAGGTGATGTCAGCGTGCTGGTTGGTGGCGCTCAGGGTCGAGATACGCAGCGCGTCGCGCTGATAGGTCTCGGCGATGCGCGCGATTTCCTTGGACACGGTGGCCGAGAACAAGAGCGTACGACGGTCTTCAGGCGCGGAGCCGAGGATGAATTCGAGATCCTCGCGGAAGCCGAAATCGAGCATTTCGTCGGCTTCATCCAGCGCGATGGCGCGGATGTTGGACAGGTCCAGCGCTTTGCGTTCGATATGGTCGCGCAGACGGCCCGGCGTGCCCACGACGATATGCGCGCCGCGATCCAGCGCCCGGCGCTCGGTGCGCGGATCAAGACCGCCCACGGCGCTGGCGAGCTTTGCGCCCGCTTCGGCGTAGAGCCAATCGAGCTCGCGCTGGACCTGAAGGGCCAGTTCGCGGGTCGGGGCGATGATCAGGGCGAGCGGTGCGCCAGGCTGGGGCAGGCGGTCTTCGCCCGCCAGCAGCGTGCCGGCCATGGCCATGCCGAACGCCACGGTCTTGCCCGAGCCGGTCTGGGCGGAGACCAGAAGGTCGCGGCCATCGGCTTCGTCGGTGAGTACTGCATTCTGGACGTCGGTCAGGGCGTCATAGCCCTTCGCCTCCAGCGCCGTGACCAGCGCGGAGGGGATGGTATTGGGGAAACTCATATATACCTCGCAAAGGACGTCGCCTCACAATCCCTTGCTTGAGGCAGTCCCGAAAACCTTGTCGCGCGGAGAGCCCCGGCGCGACTGAGCGGGGGCTGATAGCAGGCCTCGCACCGAAAAGATACGAAAAACCTGCATCAGCCCCGAAATGGCCTTGATTGGACCGCTCAGCCTTCCGCCAGCGCGGCGAGGCGCGCATAGACGCCTTCGCCCTGGCTCGCCAGCTCGTCATGGGTGCCCTGTTCCACCACACGGCCCTGATCAAACACCAGAATGCGGTCCGCATCGCGGATGGTGGACAGGCGGTGGGCGATGACGATGGCGGTCTTGCCGCGCGTCACATCCTCCATCGCCAGCTGGACATCGCGTTCGGTCTCGTTGTCGAGCGCGCTGGTCGCCTCGTCAAAGATCAGGATGGGAGCATCCGCCAGGACGGCCCGCGCAATGGCGATCCGCTGGCGCTCGCCGCCTGACAGCTTCACCCCGCGCTCGCCCACCAGCGTGTCATAGCCCTTGGGCAGGGCCATGATGAAGTCATGGGCGCGGGCGCGACGCGCCGCGTCCTCGATCTCCGCCGCGCTGGCCTCCGGACGGCCATAGGCGATGTTTTCCGCAATGGAGCGGTGAAACAGCGCCGGGTCCTGGGGCACCAGGGCGATGGCGCGCCGCAGGCTCGCCTGGGTGACCGTGCGCACATCCTGCCCGTCAATGACGATGGCGCCGTCCTCAACATCGTACAGACGCTGGACGAGCTTGACGAAGGTGGACTTGCCCGAGCCCGTGGGCCCGACCAGGGCCACTTTCTCGCCCTTGGGAATGGTCAGCGAGAATGCGTCATAGAGCGGCGTATCCTGACCGGCATAGGTGAAGCGCACCTGCTTGAACACGATCTCGCCATCGCCCGGCTTGAAATCGGGCGCGCCGGGCAGGTCGGCAATCTGGGCGTCGGTCTGGTCAAAGGCGGCGAGATCCTGGATCTCGTCCAGACCGCGCTGGACGTTCTGCACCTCCTCGCCGAAGCGCCGCATATAGCCGGCCATCATCAGGAAGGCGGTGATGCCGAACACGACATCGCCCGCCGTGGCGTCGCCTTGGGTCCACAACTGCAGCAGCAGGCCCGCCAGCCCCGCCTGCAGCAAGATCACGGCGGTCATCTGGATCAGCCAGGCATTGGTGAACCGGTACCAGGTCTTTTTCGCCTGCGCCCGCCAGCCCCAGGCCAGCGCGTGGAAGCGGCTGTCCTCGCGCGCTTCCGCGCCAAAGCTCTTCACCGTGGCGACCCCGGAAATGACATCGGCGATGGCGCCGCCCAGTTCGGAATCCTTGGCGTTGGAGATCACGTTCTGCGGGCGGATATAATAGGTCGACACCAGCACCGTCAGCACGATGAAGGCGAAGGTCACCGCCAGGGCGTAGATCCCCACCACGGGCCAGTGCAGGAGCATGTAGACCCCGAGCGCGATCATCACGCCGATGGACGGGATCATGGAGAACCACAGCGTGGCGGTGATGGTGTCATACGCCCACATGCCGCGTGTGATCTTGCGCACCACGGCGCCGGCGAAAGCGTTGGCGTGCCAGTCCGCGCTGAAGCGTTGCACCCTGGCGAAGGCTTCCGACGTCATGTCGGCCATGTTGGCGCTGGAGAACGGGATCTCGCAGCGGACCATGATCTGCCGGGCGGCGTTCACCAGAATGGCGAGACCCACGAACACGATCAACGCGGCCCAGTGCGCATCTCCGGACGGATCCGCATCCGCACCGCTGATCGCATCGATCAGCTGGCCGGCGGCCACAGGTATGAAGACGTCCGCCAGCGTGGCGAGCGTGGAAAAGCCCACCACCAGGCTGAACAGCCAGGGGCGCCGCCGCCATTGGCGGGCGACAAAGCGGAGTACGGCGAAATTGGACAGGACCCGCTCGGTCTGGGCGTCCGGGTCCTCGATATCTTCGAAATCGGTCATCTCGGTCCTGCATGCGCGCCAGTCGTCCCGGACCGGTGACCGGCGACGGGCGAGGCGCGACCTTTGTTAGCTGCGGAGAAGGCGAGGGATTTAGCGATTGGGCCGAACGCGATACGCGCTCAGGTCCGCGGTTGCTGCGACGCTCACCGCCCGGGTTTCACCAGGCCGCCGCGGCTATCAAGATCGTGGCACGGGTCCGAGAACTCCTTCTGGACAGAGGGTCTGTCTGGGGTGAGCGTGCTTACTCCATCCGCGCGGGACTGAACAGATGCCAGCGGGGCGATCGTGGCGTTTCAGTTTCAGTGTGTCTGATCGGGCACAGCTGCGCCGCTTGCGCCTGTCACCCTCACAGACTAGCTCAGCACCATCACAAGACGGAGCACCACCATGACCGACGCCAGCGATACGATTGACGAGACCCAGTTTGAAAACCCCAAGGGCCGGGTCCTCATCATCGCCGGGTCCGACAGCTCGGGCGGCGCCGGCGTCCAGGCCGACATCAAGACGGTGACCGCGCTGGGCGGCTACGCCTCCAGTGCAGTGACGGCGGTGACGGTGCAGAACACCCAGGGCGTGACGGGCGTACACGCCATTCCCGACGATGTCATCGCGGCCCAGATCCAGGCAGTGCTGTCAGACATCGGGACCGACGCCATCAAGACCGGCATGCTGGCGTCGGTCAGCACGATCGAGACGGTGGTCAAGGCGCTTGATGACGCGGGCACGGCCGGCCTGCCCCTGATCGTCGATCCGGTCATGGTCGCAAGCTCTGGCGATCAGCTGATCAGTGAAGACACGGCCGAAGCGATCCGGACCCAGCTTTTGCCGCGCGCCAGCCTGCTGACCCCGAACGCGCCTGAAGCGGCCGCGCTGGCCGGCGGAACCATTGAAGACATTGATGATCAGCGCGCCGCCGCGGACGAGCTGCTGGAAATGGGCGCGAAAGCGGTGCTGGTCAAAGGAGGCCATCTGGAAGGTCCGCAGATCATCGATCTGCTGGCGACGCGCAATGGCGTGCGCCTGTTCACCCGTCCGCGCATCCAGACCCGCCACACCCACGGGACGGGCTGCACGCTGGCGAGCGGCATCGCGGCGCTGATGGCGCAGGGGCTGGGGCTTGATCGCGCGGTTGAGATGGCGGGCGACTATCTGCACGAAGCCATTCGTCGCGCGCCCAAGTTCGGCAAGGGCAATGGCCCGGTTCAGCATGGCTGGACGGTCAATGCGTCCGAATTCGCCCAAGCGCCGGTGCGCGGCGATATCGACTAGGGTGCGGCTTTCGGTTTGCGCCGGGCCACATACACCCCCAGCAGGATGACGCCGAGCGCAATGAGCGTGGTCAGCGTCATGGGTTCGCCGCGAGCCAGACCGATCACCGCGGCGACCACGGGCACCATGTAGTTGATCAGGGCGATGAAGGACGCGCCGACTTTCCGCGCCACGCCCATATAGACAATGGTGGCGAGGGCGGTGGGCAACAGGCCCAGGGCCAGCACCGCCATGATGGACGGCAGGCTGGGCATGATGGCCGGGCCCGCCACGATGTCATAAAGCGCCACCGGCAGGCTCAACACCGCCGCGCAAATCATTGAGCCGGCCGCGATTACGCTGGGCGGGGTTTCCGGCGAGGCCTGATAGGTCACCGCATTGGCGGCATAGCTCAGCGTGGCGATGAAGATGAGAAGCTGGGCGAGAAAATCCGCCTCCAGCATGCCGCGCAAGGCCGCCGGGCCCATCAGGATGACAATGCCTGAAAAGCCGATGACGAAGCCCGAGGCTTTTCTCAGGCTCAAACGTTCATTGGGCAGGATGAAATGCGCGGCCGCGATCACGGTCAGCGGCATCATCCCCATCAGGATGCCGGCGATGCCTGACGGCACGGTCTTCTGTCCGATGGCGATCAGGGTGAAGGGCAGGGCGTTGCCCAGAAAGCCGAGCGCGAGAAACCACAACCATCGCACATCGCGTAAGGGCGGGAAGCGGCGACGGCGATAGAACGCCCAGCCTGTCAGGATGGCGGCGGCGAGGCTGAGCCGGCCCAGGACGATGATGGACGGCGGCAGGCTCTCCACCGCCACGGCGATAAAGGCGAAGGCGCTGCCCCAAACCAGCGCCAACAGGCCAAGCGCGCCCCAGCCTTTTGCTCCCGGTGCTTCAGGCGTCATCCCAGCACCGTCTTCAAGGCCGTGACCAGGAGGTCCACATCCTCTTGAGTGTTGTAGATATGGGCGCTGATACGCAGACGCGGGCCGCGCTGGGAGGCGTGCACATTATGGTCGCGCAAGGGCGCGGCCAGATCGGCGGGCGCCCCCTCCGGCAAGCCGAGCGACAGATAGTGCGGCGCCTGGTCGGGAATGTCGGCGCGAAGGTCCAAAGGCGCCACCGCGTCCTTGATGAGCGTGCTGGTCGCCGCGCACTGACGCGCGATTTCATCAACCCCGATGGCGTTAAGCAGGTTGAGGCTTTCCAGGGCGGCGGGCAGAAGCTGGTGATTGGAGCGTTCGCCCATATCAAAGCGGCGCGCGCCTGCATCATAGGTGTCGCGGTAATCGATCAGGCGCGAGAAATCCTGGGAGTCGCTGCGATTGATCCAGTTCTCTTCCAGGGGAATTCCGTCCTGATGGCGGGGCGCCACATACAGATAGCCGGTGGCGTAGGGGCCGAGCATCCATTTATAGGCGGCCGCGACCACGAAATCGGGGTCGATGGTTTTCACGTCAAACGGCATGACGCCGAGCGACTGGGTCAGGTCGAGCACCAGAGCGGCGTCCTGCGCCCTAGCGGCCTTCGAGACGGCTTCAAGATCCACGCGTCCGCCATCAATCCAGTGCAAGGCTCCACAGGCGACCAAAGCCGTGCGCGCGCCAATCGCGCCCAGCAAGGCGTTGGTCCAGGTCTGGTCGGTCTCACGTTTGACGGTCCTGATCCGCGCGCCGGTCTGCTTGGCCAGCGCTCGCCAGGTGTAGACATTGGAGGGGAATTGCCCGTCCAGGATGACGATCTCATCGCCCGGCTTCAGCGACAGATTGCGCGCCGCCGTCGCCAGCCCGTATGAGGCGGCGGGCACAATCGCAATGTCATCAGGTTTCGCACCGAACAGTTTCGCCGCTTCCGCACGCACGCTTTCTGGCAGGTCGAAGAAGGTCTGCGTGGTGGTGTGACCCCAGGGGCGCAGCTTGTCGCGATAGGCGGCGTGACCGGCCTCTGCGGCCTTGATCGGCAAGGGTCCGACCTGGGCGGCGTTGAAATAGGCGGTGTCTGAGGGCAGGTCGAACAGGGCGCGATAATCGGTCATGGCATTTGCGCTACGCTCCGGATGTTTGAGGGTCAAGGGAGGATTTTCCAACCTTTGCGCAATTGACCGCACATGCAGCACGGCCTACCGGTGAGCTTCCCTGTCATAAAGCTGAGGTCATCGTGTCATGACGGTTCTCAAACCCACCAACCGCCCCAATGACGCCCGCTTCTCATGCGGGCCCACAAAGAAGCGTCCGGGTTGGGAATTGTCTGCGCTCGCCGCCGCGCCGCTGGGCCGGACCCACAGGGGCGGCACGCCGAAAGCGCGCCTCGCCGAAGCCATCGAACGCACGGCGGCGGTGCTTGAAATTCCCGACGACTACAAGGTGATCATCACCCCCGCCTCTGATACCGGCGCCATGGAAGGCGCCATGTGGTCCATGCTGGGCGCGCGCGGCGTGGACGTGCTGGCGTGTGACGAGTTCGGCGGTCGCTGGTTGATCGATGCGCGTGATGAGCTCAAGCCTGACGGTCTGACGATCCACCACGCCCCGTACGGCGTCGCGCCGGATTACTCCAAGGTCGATTTCAAGAATGATGTCGTCTTCACCTGGAACGCCACGGCGGCGGGCGTGCGTGTGACGGATGGTGACTGGATCAAGGATGACCGCGAGGGCCTGACGATCTGCGATGCGACGTCAGCCGCGTTCGCGATGGAGCTGCCCTGGTCCAAGCTCGATGTGACCACCTTCAGCTGGCAGAAATGCATGGGCGGGGAAGCCCAGCACGGCATCGCCATTCTCAGCCCGCGCGCGCGTCAGCGGCTGCGCGAGTTTCGCCCCAGCTGGCCGGTGCCGCGTCTCCTGCAGCTCTTTGAAGCGGGCGATGAGACCGCCAAGATCTATGAAGGCTCCACCATCAACACGCCGTCTCTGCTGTGCACCGAGGATTATCTCGATGCGCTGAAATGGGCGGCGAAAGAGGGCGGGGTCTCGGCCTTGATCAACCGCACCCAGGCCAATTTTGACGCCCTGTCCGCCTGGGTGGAGCGCACCGACTGGATCGATTTTCTGGCGCAGGAACCGGCCACTCGTTCGCAAACCTCTGTCACCTTGAAATTCTCCGGCAAGGAGCTGGAGGGCAAATCCGAGGACGAGCGCTGGGCGGTGTCGCGCCGCATGGGCGTCTTGCTTGATCGCGAGGAAGCTGCGTTCGACATCATCCCCCACCCCAAGGCTCCGGCCGGCCTGCGCATCTGGTGTGGTCCGACCGTGGATGCCGACGATGTGGTTGCGCTCGGCCCGTGGCTCGACTGGGCCTATCACGAAGCGCTGGCCAATCCGGCGGACTAGGCGTCCACAGGGCTTTGCCAGCGCGCTTCTTGCCCCAGGGCTGAGAAGCGCGTAAGCCACCCCCGGTTTTTCCGCGATACGGAGTATGCGCGATGTCCAATGTTGTGGTTGTCGGCGCCCAGTGGGGCGATGAGGGCAAGGGCAAGATTGTCGACTGGCTGTCTCATCGCGCCGACGTGGTCGTGCGCTTTCAGGGCGGTCACAATGCCGGTCACACGCTGGTCGTCGATGGCGTGACCTACAAGCTGTCGCTCATGCCGTCCGGCGTCGTGCAGAAGAAGCTGTCCCTCATTGGCAATGGCGTGGTCGTCGATCCCTGGGCCTTCATCTCCGAGATCGAGAAGGTGCGCGAACAGGGCGTGGATATCAGCCCCAAGCTGGTGCGCGTCGCTGAAACCGCGACCTTGATCCTGCCGGTCCATCGCGAACTCGACGCCCTGCGCGAGAACCGCGATGACGGCATGAAGATCGGCACCACCCGGCGCGGCATCGGCCCGGCCTATGAAGACAAGGTGGGCCGTCGCTCGGTGCGGGTGATTGACCTTGCCGATGAAAAGCAATTGCGTCGTCGGGTTTCCGAACTGCTGCATCACCACAACGCCCTGCGTCGCGGCATGGGCGTGGAGGAAGCGGACGCAGAAGCCTTGGTCGCCGAGCTTCTGGAGATCGCGCCGAAAATCCTGCCCTTTGCGGATCCGGTCTGGCGCACGCTGGACAAGGCGATCGGCGACGACAAGAAGATCCTCTTCGAGGGCGCGCAGGGCGCGTTCCTGGATGTGGATCACGGCACCTATCCCTTCGTGACCAGCTCGAACACGGTTGCGGGTCAGGCTGCGGCGGGCTCCGGCGTCGGGCCGGGCCAGGTCGGCTATGTGCTGGGCATTGTGAAAGCCTACACCACGCGCGTCGGCGAAGGACCGTTCCCGACCGAGCTGACCGATGAAGTGGGCCAGAAAATCGGTGAGCGCGGCCATGAATTCGGCACCGTCACCTCTCGCCAGCGTCGTTGCGGCTGGTTTGACGCCGTGCTGGTGCGCCAGTCGTGCAAGATCAACGGCATTAATGGCGTGGCTCTGACCAAGCTGGACGTTCTGGACGGTTTTGACGAGCTGAAGGTCTGCATCGGCTACAAGTTCAATGGCGAGATGTATGACCGTCTGCCCGCCGGCACGGGCGCCCAGGCGGGGGTTGAGCCGGTCTATGAAACCTTTGAAGGCTGGTCTGGCTCCACGGCAGGGGCGCGCTCCTGGGCGGACCTGCCCGCGCAGGCGGTGAAATATGTGCGCCGCATCGAGGAGCTGATCGAGACGCCGGTGGCGCTTCTGTCCACCAGTCCCGAGCGCGATGACACCATCCTGATGCAGGATCCCTTCAAGGGATGATCTGCGCACACGGTATGATGTGACACAGGGGCGGCTTTCGGGCCGCCCTTTTTTTGTTTGCGCGCACCCAGGACAGCGGTCGATTTGGAACGCGTCTGCGCTCAACGCGTTGAATATCCGTGACAACGACAAAGCGAACCTGGCGATTGACCCTCCCCCCGTCGCTGTTCGCTCCTTTAGATCGCTAACGGAGGACAAGACCATGAACAGCTTGAAAGATCTTTATATCGACCAGCTTCAGGACCTCTACAGCGCTGACAAGCAGTCGCTTTCCGTGTCCAAGGACCTGGCGAAAGCGGCCAAGAACCCCGAGCTGAAGGCGGCCCTCGAACGCAATGTTGTGGGCATCAGCAAGGGTATGGAAAAGGTCAAAGGCCTGATCCAGGACCATGATGCGGACCCGAAAGGCGAGCATTGCAAGGGTATGGAAGGCTTGGTGACCGAGGCCCGCGCCCATGCGCTGGAGGCCGATATCAGCGATGACGATGTGCGCGACGCCTCGATCATCGCCCAGACCCAGCGGATGACCCATTATGCGCTTGCCGGCTATGGCGTCGTGCGCGCCTTCGCCCAGCGTCAGGGCCTCAAATCCGATGTGACCGTTCTGCAGGACTGTCTGGATGAAACCTATGGCGGTGACCGCGAGCTGACGCGGATCGCCGAAACCCAGGTCAACGCAGCCGCCGCCTGAACCGGCGCTGCCTGATCCAGAACACCTGCAAGGAGGTTCCAATGGGACACCAAACTGCTCAATCGCTGAACAATATCATCCCGATCCTCATCGACAGCCGTCGTGGGTACGAGATGGCCGCGGACCTGTGTGATGATGACTATGTGCACAAGGCCAAGTTCCTGAAGAAAGTGGCCGAACGCGCCGCGATCACAGCCGAGTTCCAAGCCCATGTCCGGTTGCAGGGCGAAGAACCCAAGGAAGAAGGCGGACCGCTCGGCAAGATCCACCGTATCCTCACGGGCATGAGCAAGAATTTCGGCAGCGAGGAAGAAACCGCGCTCAACGCCATTGATGATGGCGAGGAATTCCTCCAGCAAGCGGTTGAAACCGAGCTCGAGAAGGATGACGTCGATGCAGCGGGGCGCACGCTGCTCAAGCAGGCGCTCGATTCCGCCAAGAACGGCGAAGCTTATGCCGATGCACATGCCTGACCCGACAGGCTGGAGCATCTGCATCTAACAGGACGCTCACTTGCATCCTGAAAGGGGCCGGCGACAATCGCCGGCCCTTTTGTCGTGGGAGCTGGACTGACGCTGTGAGCGAAACCCCTGAGAAACTGCGGATGACCCCGCATCGGCGCAGCCTGCACCAGGATAAGTCCGGGGAGCTGGTGCTGAGCTATTACCCGGCCGGCCACATCATGGACGAGCATGCTCATGATGTGGATCAGAGCTCGATGATCCTGGCGGGAGCTTTAGCAGAAGACACGCCGTCGCGCACCGCGACGCCGGGCGCCAGCCAGGTCGGGTTCAAGGCGGCCGGCATGCGTCACGCCAACCGGTATGGCCCGTCCGGCGCCCTGATCCTGGCGTTCAATGCGAGGTCGCAGGCAGGCCAAGGCGCGCCCTGGCGCTGGACGCCGACGCCAGCGGCCAACCAGATCGGCGCCCTACTGGCCGCTTCTACCGGCTGTTCCGCCATCTCCGCCGGTGAGGCGACAGATCTCATCGCCTTGCTCTCGGAACCGTTTGAGCCTGCGCGTCAGGAACCGCCGGTCTGGCTGTCACAGGTGCGCGATGCGGTCCTTGAAGATCCGGATGGAGCAGACGTGCAGGCGCTGGCTGAAGCAGCCGGGGTGCACCGGGTTCATCTGTCTCGCGCCTATAGTCGGCATTACCAGACGCCCATCAGCCTGGACCGTCGCCGGGCCCGCATGGGCCTGGCAGTGAGAGCGCTCATGGAAACAGGGGCAACGCCCGCGCAAGCCGCATACGAAGCGGGGTTCGCCGACCAGCCCCATTTCGCGCGGACCCTGAAGCAGGAAACCGGCCTGACGCCGCGCACGCTCATGCGGATTTTCACCCAAGCCGGCACTCCGCCGGAACAGGTTACACCCGTTCAAGACCGGTCAGCGACGCCGCCCTATCGTGCGGCCTCGTAACACCGATTGTCTTGGAGACTGACCATGCGAACCCTGGGTCTGACCGTCTGCGCCGCCCTTCTGAGCCTGAACGCCCTGCCGGCGCCGTCCATGGCGCAGAGCCCGCAACAGGCGGCGGAGCGGATGGAAGGATTCCTGGCGGGCTTTCCGGATCTGGGGCCGGGCTATGCCGTCGTGGCGGTCACCGCCGATGACGTTCTGCTGCGTCATGTCCAAGGCGTCAGCCGCGCCAGCACGGGCGCGCCGCTGACCGCCGATACGCCCGTCTACATCGCGTCGCAGACCAAGGCCTTCATGGGGCTTCTGGCGGCAAGGCTTGATGCGGAAGGCGTGCTTAGTCTCGACAGCACGCTGGCGGACCATTGGCCCGATGTGCGCTTTCCGGACGGGGTGGATCCGGCCGACTGGACCCTGCGCGACCTTCTCAGCCACCAGGTTCCGGTTTCCGCGGACCTCATCGTCATTCTGGAGGCCTATGTCACGCGCATTGATCCGGCGGACTATCCGATGCTGATCGAGGCGGTGATGACCGCGCGCAAACCCGGCTTCGACTACGACAATCTGGGCTACAACCTTTACGGCGCCATCCTTGAGACGGCGACGGGCCGGACCTGGCAGGACTGGCTGGCCGAGGATGTGTTTGCGCCCCTGGGGCTGGAGCACACCAGCGCCCGGACCTCTGACTTCAGTCTTCAGGACCAGAGCTGGAACCATATCTGGACCGGGCCGGAAGAGGGCTGGTTCGAGGTGCGCCCCAAGACCGATGGCCAGATGCAGTCCGCCGGCGGGATCACCACATCGCCCAATGACATGATCACCTGGCTGCAGATGAATCTGCGCGGCGAGGGGCCTGACGGCAGCGGCCTGACCGGGGCGATCGTCGAAGAGGCGCAGACCATCGCCGCCGAGGTGAGCCGCGACGCGCGCAATGCGTACGAGCTGCCCTGCTATGGCTATGCGCTGGGCTGGAACGTCTGCGATTTTGAGGGCCATACACTTTACGCTCATGGCGGCGGCTATACCGGTGCGCGCACCATGATGGCGTTCTCGCCGGATCTGGGAGTGGGCATTGGCGTCTTCTCCAATTCCGACAACATGACCGGCTGGCTGACCAGCCGGACCATGATCCAGTTTCTGCAATTCGTGATCGACCACGAAGACGCCGAGATGTGGATGGCCGAGCGTCAGCGCCAATATCCGCAACGGATCGAGCGTCTCCTGGACATGCGGCGGGAGAGCGTCGAGGCGCACCGCAATGCCGAGACGTTCGGCGACTGGAGCTGGAGCCCGGATGTGGAGGCCTTGTCCGAATACGCGGGCGTTTACGAGAACCCGGTGATGTACGCCCCGGTCACGATCCGTGTGGAAGGCGATGGCCTACGGGCGGCCTGGGGAGATTACGCCTTTACCGGCGCGCCGGCCCGGACCGACGTCTTCGGCCTGCAGCAACACCCGCTGGATGATGTGACGCCCTTGATCTTCGAGCGCGATGAGGCTGGCGAGATCATCGCGCTGAGCTATGAGGATGCGCGCTTCGAGCGTCGCTGAGCGGAATGGGATTATGCCCCGCCGCCTCCCGGCCTTGCTCCTCTCCCCCGGCGGGGACTAGCTTTGGCTGTCCTTATGAGAACAAAGGGGAGAGGGCGATGAAGGCTTGGATGGCAGGCGTTGCGGCGCTGGCGCTGACTGGATGCGTGAGCGTGGAGTATGCCGAGGAGGCGGGTTACGTCGCCCCCGCTGAAGAGGGCGCTCATGCGCTGCGCGGCGCTGAAGCGCTGGGCGCGACCGATCGATCCCTGCACGATCGGGTGTTGACCATGGACACCCATGTGGACATTGGTCAGGGCTACGCCACCGCGGCGCTCGATCCGGGCGGCTTCACCCGCGCCCAGGTCGACCTGCCGAAGATGCGCGATGGCGGTCTCGATGCGGCGTTCTTCATCGTCTATGTCGGCCAGGGGCTGATCAGTCCGATCGGCTATGAAGAGGCCGCTGAAGAGGCGGAAGACAAGTACCAGGCCATTATGCGGATGATCCGGGGCTATCGCGACCAGATCGCGTTGGCGACCACAGCCGATGATGTGGAAGCGATCCATGAATCCGGGCGTCTGGTGGCCCTGATCGGCATGGAGAATTCCTGGCCGCTGGGTGAAGACCTCGACAATGTGGCCATGTGGGCGGAGCGCGGCGTGCGCTATGTCTCCATCACCCATTTCGGCAATAACCAGTTCGGCGGCAGCTCCAATCCGAACCTGGCCCAGGGGGATCCGACGGAAGGTCCGGGCCTCACCGAGCTGGGCCGCGGTCTTGTCCGGGAGCTCAACGATCATGGCGTGATGGTGGACGTGTCCCACGTCGGCAAGCGCACCATGCTCGAAGCGATCGAGCTGAGCCGGGCGCCAGTGCTTGCCAGCCATTCGGGCGCGCGCGGCGTCTATGACCATCCCCGCAATCTCGATGATGAGCAATTACGAGCGATCCGGGATAATGGCGGGGTCGCCCAGATGGTCGCCTTCCGGCGCTATATCGGCGAAGTGGACCCTGAACTGGCCGAAGCCGAACGTGCTCTGGCCGAGGAAATGGGCTTCAGCAGCCGTGAAGCCTACGCCAACGCCAGCGATCGTCAGCGTGACGCCTATCAGGCGCGTTTGCGCGATTTGCGGGCCTCGATGAACGACATCACCATCTCGACCTTGGTTGATCATATCGATCATGCGGTCGCTGTGGCCGGCATCGACCATGTGGGCATCGCATCCGACTTTGATGGCGGCGGCGGCGTCGGTGGCTGGGATGACGCCAGCACAACCCCTGCGGTAACCGCCGAGCTTGAGCGGCGCGGATATTCCGAAAGCGATATCGCCAAGATCTGGGGCGGCAACCTGCTTCGGGTCATGCGCGCGGTGGAAGCCGCAGCGCGCTAGCCTGCATCACCATCCTCGTGTTCAGCGCCGGCGCCGAAAGGCGTCGGCGTTGTCATTTGGATCAGGCTCTGTCGCGGCCCTGGACGCCCAGTCTCTGCAGGCGCTGAACGGTGCGCAGGCTGATGCCGCACAGATGCGCCACCTCTGCGGTGGAAGCGCCGGCTGTCAGCGCCTCGACGGCGATGAAGCGGCGGATATTCTCGATGAAGCCCGATTTGGACTGGATTTCCACATAGCCGGTCTGGCCGGCATTGTTCATCACCACAGAGGTGAACCGCGCTGAGCCGGGAATGTCCGCCAGGATTTTCTGAGTGCTCACCCGCTTGGAGGCGTGCCGGTCCAGATAGGCCAGGCCGGGCGCGACCCCGCATTGAAAAAACAACTCTACGGTGAACCAGTTCAGGTGCGGGCTCAGGGCCTCAAAATGGGCCTCTATGAACTGGACCAGGCCTGGATCCTGTGTCGCGTCCAGTCGAGGCGCGATCAATCTATAAGGTGTGTCAGCGTCTTGGTGTGGTTTTTCCAGAACGCTGCTCTGGCTGTCATCGATGCAGTAAGAAGTCACCCTGTCTCTCCTGAAGACTGAATTATCCCGCGGGAATGCGGTTCCTTCTTTGTTCGGCTTCAATTTAAGCGTGAAGTCAATCTGCAACGCAAGGGACATTGTCGCCATAGCGACTCCCGCCTGGGTTGTTTTTAGTTAACGGGTACTCAGGAGGCGAAACATGGCGACTTCAGACGAGGTCAATTCAAAGATTACCGACGCTGTGGCGCAAACTGCCGTGGGTGTGCTGGCCGAAGCGCCCTCTGTGGCGATTGGCGCGCTCTACCAGAGCTTGGCCAGCGCGAACGGCATTGCTCTGAGCAATGCGGTCTCGAACCAGCAAAATCTCAACCAGCTCAACCCCTCGATCGTCGCCCAGGCGATTGCGGTCATCAACGGCGGATAGGAGGTGAACCATGACGGATGCCCCCGACGATACGCCCAAGCCCCAGCCGCGAAAGCGCGCGCCCCGACGCAGCAGCCCCCGCTCGCGACGCAAGGTTGAAGCAGCGCTTGAAGAGGCCGAAGCGGCGCTGGATGAAGCCGGGGAGACGCCCGCCGCGCCCGCGTCTCTCGCCACTCTGGAGCAGGCAGCCCAGTTCAACCAGGCGCAACTGGCGCCGCAAAGCGGAGAAGTTCTGTCCTCGCTTGAAAATCCGGTCGCTGATCAGGCTGCAGTCCTGATGCTGGAGGATTTGCGCGGCTACATGCAGGGCTCTGAACAGCTGGTTCTCGCTGCATCGGGTCGCGCCATGGCGCTCCTGCTGGACCCGGTGACCCAGGAGACCGGCAAAAAAGCCCTGCAGGAGCTGGCGACCTGGCAGACCTCGCTGACCGCCTTTTCAGGCGCGGTGACCGATACCGCCAATACCATCAAGGGCGATTTCAGCTAGCCGGTCCCCCGCATCCCCCCGTTTCACTCGCCCGCTTGCCGGCAAAACGCCGCAGGCGCATGCAAGGAGACCTGACATGTCAGGCGCCAAGACCCAAAGCGATACGTTCCAGCCCGCCTTTGCGCCAGAATTGCGCCCGGTGAGCGAGCTTGAAAGCAAGTTCTTCTTCAATCCGTTGTCCGAGAGTCTGGATGCGAACGGGCTGACCCGGCTCCATTCGGCCTATGCGGCGGATGAAGGCGCGGCGGTCGCTTTCCGCGCCCGGGTGCCCAATACCGAGCTGACCCCGATCATCCGTCCGGTCTTCGTGCCCGACTATTCCGATTACGCCAGCTATCTGGTCGAGGCCTCCCATGGCGGGCCGGGTCTGGTGATCATCTCGATGCTGGGCGACGGACTGACCGGTTCAGCGATCGTGACCCTCGCGCCCCTGGCCCGATTGTCAGACATCAGCCAGGCCATGACGCGCGGCATGGTGCAGGTGGTCCTGCCTACGACAAACGCCATCACGACGACGATCAATCTGAAGAATAACGGCATTGGCGACTTCCTGTTCAGCACGTCCGGCACGACGGCCTGTTTCAGCGACATGTCCCAGGCCGGCCTCGCCAGCATGAAGCGGGCGCTGGAATTTGGTGACGCGCCCGGATTGGCTTTCTACCTGTCCCAGCTTCTCACATCGGCGCCGACCGGCAGGATGCAGGGCGCGCCCAAGGAACAGCTCGCGGTCAATCTGACGCCGGAACAGAAGCGCATCATCGCCGGCATCCTGATCACCTGCGGGGCGCTCAACGGGGTCACCGGGCTCTTCAACGCCGGATATGACTTTATCGGCTCGCCCTATCTGATCCCCGGCATTTCAACGCTGATCGCGACCCTTGCGGCCCTGAACTGGGCGGCGCCGGTGGAGGACAATCCGCCCCCGCTTGTGAACCAGCAGGGCAACAACGCTCACGACAATGTCTGAGCGCGGAGCGGAGACGGGAGGTCGCCATGACTCTTGAAGACAAGATCGCCCAGGAAGTCGCGCGCCAGGTCGGACCGCTCAATGCCGTCCTGTCCCAGATCTGGACCGCGGTTCAGGCCATGCAGATGGAAAAGGGCGAGCCCCTGGTCGATCCCGAAACCGGGGAACCGGTCGCCGCGCCGCCCATCGGGGCGGGCGAGGGTGAGGAGACGCCGCCGGCCGGTTGGTTTCAGCCGCTGGGCCAGCCGGAGGCGGGGCCTGCCCCCGACCCGCAGGTTCAGACGCAACAGGCGCAACCGCAATGGGGGCCCGCCATGGGCCCGCAGGATGAACAGCTCAACGCGGAGATGGTGAAGCAGATGGAGCAATTCACCGCCAACAAGATCCGCATGCAACAGGCCGCCGCGCAAAACCGCATGGCGGAAATGGAGGCCCAGATCGCCGCCCGCATGGCGGTCTGGCAAGGAGCAGGAGGTTCCAGATGAGCGACGACAGCAACAAGATCACGATCGAGAATTACTCAGGCGGCGACGACCAGATTGTCACCTATGGCGGCGCTGCGTCGCTCGCCAAGCTGTTCGAGGGCAATGTCCAGAACCAGCTGAGCAACAACCAGATCCAGGCGGCCACCAGCGCGGCCTGCGTCACCTACATCCTCACCATGGGCCGGTCGGGCGGATTGTTCGTCGATTCCGGCGCCTCAACCCTCAACGTCAAGGACAGTCAGATCGACTGACCCTGACCGCAGAATTCTGGCTGCGCCCGCGCCGCCAGAAACACCGGCGCCCCAATCAGAAGGCGTCTCACCACGGCAGCTTTGAAAGAGAGGAATAAGATGCCCCTAGTCAGCGAACAGGTCACCGATGCAGTGACGCAATCGAACGTGAAAGTGGTCGGCGAGGCTCCGGCCATGGCCATGGGCAATGTGTACCAGTCTCTGGCGCACTCCCACGGCCTGATGTTCGAAAATGCGGTGAACGCCCAGATGCATGGCTTCACCAACGCCCAGGCCGCGTCCACCCAGGGCGTGATGCAGATCTATTCCGTGGACACGATCTCGGACTCCATCGCGATCGCCCGGATGATTTCGGCCAGCATGTCGCCGACCTAAGCGACAGAGCCGACGAGATCACTCTCGCCGGCTCCGCGTGCCTTGACTTCAGACCCGCTCCGGTCCCCCGGGCGGGTCTTTTCTTATGATCACACTCTAGCGCCTTTGAGCCGCTTCGCCCAGCCCGTCTGAACGCAAACCCTTGCCAAGCGCGCCGGTCGTCTTCAGTGTGGCGACAGTTCCAAGGGGTGTCCCGCGCGGTGGTCGTGCGGGGCTGAGACGTCACCCTCAGGACCGGATCCGGGTCATGCCGGCGGCGGGATGGAGCAGCGCGATGACGCTCGACGAGTATAATGATTTCTGTGCCTCTCTTCCTCACGCGGCCCATGTGGTCCAGTGGGGCGGCGCTCATGTCTGGAAAGTGGGCGGGCTCGAGAAGGGCCCAAAAGGCGGGAAGGTCTTCGCCATCGGCATGTGGCCGGAGTCTGACGGCCCGCTCGCCGTCACCTTCAAATGCTCCGACATTGTCTATGAAGTGCTGCGCGACGCCGACGGCTGTCGCCCCGCCCCCTATCTCGCCAGCCGCGGCATGACCTGGATTCAGCGTCTGACCGACGCCTCCGTCTCCGACGCGGAACTCACCGACCATTTGCGCGCCTCTTACGCCCTTGCAGCTCTTGGGCTGACGAAGAAACGCCGCACCGAACTTGGCTTGCTGGACCTCTAGCAGCCCGACCTCGCTCACCTCTCACTGAAAGCTCGCGCCATGAACAAACCCACCAACCAGGCCGAATTTCCGACCCCGACCGTGACCACCGGCCCGCTGGCTGGCTCGTCCCGCGTTTACTCCTCGCCCAAGGCGGCGCCGCATCTGAAGGTGCCCCATCGCGAGATCGAGCTTCATCCCACTGCGATGGAGCCGCCGGTGCGCGTCTATGACTGTTCGGGGCCCTATACCGATCCGGACCAGTCCATCGACGTGGAGAAGGGCCTGCCGCGCACGCGCATTGATTGGGTGAAAGCCCGTGGCGGCGTGGAAGAGTATGAAGGCCGTGAGCCGAGCCCGCTCGATAATGGCGGCGCGACGGGCAAGTATCTGGCGCGCGAGTTTCCGGTGCGTCACCGCCCGCTGCGCGCTGTCGGCTCCGCCCCTGTCACCCAGTATGAATTTGCGAAAGCGGGCATCATCACCGACGAGATGATCTATGCCGCCGAGCGCGAAAACCTTGGCCGCGCCCAGGCGCTGCACGACGCCCATATCCGCCATGCGGACGGGGAGAGCTTTGGCGCGGCGGTGCCCGAATTTGTGACGCCCGAATTTGTGCGCGACGAGATCGCCCGCGGCCGCGCCATCATCCCCGCCAATATCAACCATGGCGAGCTGGAGCCCATGGTGATCGGGCGAAACTTCCTGGTGAAGATCAACGCCAATATCGGCAATTCCGCCGTCGCGTCTTCCGTGGAGGAAGAGGTGGACAAGATGGTCTGGGCCATCCGCTGGGGCGGGGACACGGTGATGGACCTGTCCACCGGCAAGAACATCCACAACACCCGTGAATGGATCCTGCGCAACTCGCCCGTGCCCATCGGCACCGTGCCGATCTATCAGGCGCTGGAGAAGGTCGGCGGCGTCGCCGAGGACCTGACCTTTGACATCTTCGCCGACACGCTGATCGAACAGGCCGAGCAGGGGGTGGACTATTTCACCATCCATGCCGGGGTGCGCCTCGCCTATGTGCCGCTGACCGCGGACCGGGTGACGGGCATCGTGTCGCGCGGCGGCTCGATCATGGCGAAATGGTGCCTCGCGCACCACAAGGAGAGCTTCCTCTACGAGCGCTTTGAGGAGATTTGCGACATCATGCGCGCCTATGATGTCTCCTTCTCGCTGGGCGACGGCCTGCGCCCCGGCTCCATCGCCGACGCCAATGACCGCGCCCAGTTCGCCGAGCTCGAAACCCTGGGCGAGCTGACGCAAGTGGCCTGGAAGAAGGGCTGTCAGGTGATGATCGAAGGGCCGGGCCATGTGCCCATGCACAAGATCAAGGCCAATATGGACAAGCAGCTCGAAACCTGTGGCGAGGCGCCTTTCTACACGCTCGGCCCGCTTACCACCGATATTGCGCCGGGCTATGACCACATCACCTCGGGCATTGGCGCGGCGATGATCGGCTGGTTCGGCTGCGCCATGCTTTGCTATGTGACGCCGAAAGAGCATCTGGGTCTGCCCGACCGCGACGACGTGAAGACCGGCGTCATCACCTACAAGATCGCGGCCCACGCCGCGGATCTCGCCAAGGGGCATCCGGCGGCCAAGCTGCGTGATGACGCGCTAAGCCGCGCCCGGTTCGAGTTCCGCTGGGAAGACCAGTTCAACCTGTCGCTTGATCCCGACACCGCCCGCGATTTCCACGATCAGACCCTGCCCAAGGAAGCCCACAAGGTCGCCCATTTCTGCTCCATGTGCGGGCCGAAATTCTGCTCGATGAAGATCACCCAGGAAATCCGCGACGAATTCGGCACGGCCCGCTCTCCCAACACGACCCTCGGCATGGACGAGGTTGAAGAGGCGATGGCGGAGAAAGCCAAGGAGTTCAAGGCGAAGGGGAGCGAGATCTACCTCAACGACAAAGGCGAGACACGCGAACCGATTGATTAGGTCGGTTGGTGCTTGCTGGAACGGGAAAGGCCGGGCGATCGCCCGGCCTTTTTTGTGCGTCCTTCGCATTGCCCGCGCCAAAGCCTCGACGCGAGCGCACATCCTTGACGTCAGGCTGTCCCGCCCGCGCTAGGTGTCGCTGTCGCCGGTCTGGATGAGTTGCATGGCGGCGTAAGGGCCCAGAAGGCCGCCGCCGACCAGGGCGACAAAGCCGATCATTTCGGGGTCCCAGCCCAGCAAGGCGACCATCAGGCCCAGCCAGGTCAGCACGCCCACATAGATCGCGGACCAGAGCAGGACCCGTTTGCGCGGGGCGGTCAGCACAGGTGTGGCGGATGAGGCGGATGAAGCGGTTTCGGTCATGTCAGGGGCCTCCTGGGGCGCTTGGATGATGTCGCGCATCTGGGCGGAGGACAGGTCAAAACTGGCGGCCAGCGCCCCGACGGTGTCGAGGCTGGGCGTATCCCCGCGTTCGGCGCGCTGGATGGTGCGTTCACTCAACCCGCTGATCGCAGCGAGCTGTTCCTGTGACCAGCCCTTGTCCAGGCGCAGCGCGCGCAGGCCGTGAGTGTGATTCATCGTCGGGAGTCCTGTCTGTTCTCGCCCAAAGGCCTGGATGACCTAGCGTTTCAGCGCCCTGTCGCCCACGACAGGAAGGCGACAGCAGGATGCCAAGGCCAGGCTGCAGGCACAAGGCGCGGCCCCATTCACGCCCCCTTCATCCCTCATCGCGCAGGCTCTGCGAAACGGGCAAAGGGGGACAGCCATGACAGTATTCCTGAAAACCGCGACGGCCGGTCTGGCCGCGAGCGTTCTCTCCCTCGGCGCAACCGCAAGCGCACACGCCGCTGACCCTGAAGGCCGGTTTCGCATTTCGGCGGGAATGGACGGCTATCTGACTATCCATGCCGATGGCTCGATGGAGCTTGATGCGGCGCTCGCCAGCGAGATTTTCGGGATCAGTTGGCCGCCCTCGGGCGTGGGCTGGGGCAACTGGGTGCGCACAGGCGAAGACGAGATAACCTTCACCTATACCGGCGATCAGGGCGAGCTGACGTATATTTGCGGCGACTGGCCGGGCTATGCCGTGGGCGAGTCCCTGGATGCGGGCGCGCTGTGCTGGCTGGGCCATGGCGCGGGCGCGGGCCTTGAGCTCGATTCCGCCACGCGGGTGGAGTAGGGCCATGAAACGCTATGTGACGATGATCGCCGCTGTCGGCCTGTCTGTGTCCGCTGTTGCGCTGGCGCAGGAGGCCCCCGCGCCGGATCTTGATGGCCTGAGCTATGCGGTGACCCTGTATGGCGGGGAGCTGTGCCGGTTCCACTTCATGGGTGAAGGGGAGGGGGCAGGCTCGATCTACGCCACCTGCACATCCACTGTGGGACTCACGGGCCGTGTGGCGCGCTGGTCGGTTCTGGGCCAGTGGGTCATTTTCAACTCCCTTGTGGCGGATGGCGCGTACCAGGGAGATGGCGGGGCCTCGCAGTTCTTTGCAAGTGAATGCGAGAGCTGGACTCCGATCGCGGTCGGCGACAGCGCGACCGAGGTTTGCTGGATCAGCGATGACTCGGTCCAGGCCATTTCACGGCTTGAATAAACCAGGGTGTGGCCCGCTCGTTTCGAGGGGTGCGACGACTGGCTGGCTTTCAAGCGCCTGTGTCTGCTGTATCGAAGGGTCAGGGCATCATGAAATCCGATCCGGCCTTTGACGCCCTTATTAATCGCTGGCTAGGGCGTCAGGCCCATTGGGCAGCTCATAAGACAGACTTTTTTGAATAGATTGCGGAGACAGTCATGATTGCAAACATCATTGTCCTGGTGAGCGGTTTGGCCCTGGCGGGCCTTGATGCGTCCGAAGACGCCGCGCCTCAATATCCGCTCGGACACGGCTATACTATCGAGATCGATAACTGGCTTGATTGCGTGCTCCGGTTCGAGGACGAGACGGGGCCGGATGATATCCTGATGGGCAGTATGGAGTGCAGCGGGGCCCGTGATTCCATGAATAATATTTCGGGGTCGGCGCTTCTAACTCTGACGGAGTACTCGGTTCAGTTCGATGTGGAATCAGCTGTCAGGCCGGTCTATTTCGAAGACATCTATTGCAACGCCTGGCCTGAAATGATGGTCGGCGAGGTGCGCTCTGATGTCTGCTGGGTCGATGCAAACAGCTATAGCGTCAGACGGACACAATAAGATGAGCGCCATTCACGCCCGTCAGGGCCATGACCGACCATACGGGGCGGAATACGGGTTGAGCTTGAAAGCGGCCTTTTATCTTGCAGCGATTCTGCTGGTTTTGCTGGGCGCCATGGCGCGGGCGCAAGACGCCCACGACACAACATTTTACCCTCAGGACGCGGACGCCGCTGCCGTCATAGACGCCGCGCTGGCGCAAGCGCAGGACGAGGGCAAGCTGGCGCTTATCGTCTTTGGCGCAGACTGGTGCCATGACAGCGTGGGCCTGGCCGAAACGCTGGACGAGAATGACCGGCTTTCGACGCTGATCGCGGATCATTACGTCCTCGCTCGTGTCGATGTGGGCCAGCGCCACCGCAATCAGGACCAGCTGCAACGCTTTGGCCTCGCGGCTAGTTTCGGCACGCCGACGGTCGTGATCGCGCAGGAAGACGGGGCGGCCCTGAACGGGGCCACCGCCCATGACTGGCGCACCGCCTATAACGCGGCGCCCTCGGATATCGCCGCCTATCTCAGCCGGTATGGCGGGCTCGATTGGAATGGCGCGCCCGTCGCCAGCGCCGATCTGAGCGCGGTCGCTGCCAACTGGCCGCCCTATCAGACCGCCATGCAGACGCTGGCCAGCCAGCGTGAAAACGGTGAGATCAGCGCCGAACACGCAGCAAGCCAGCACGCCTATGCCACAGGCATGGCCCGCTCCATTGCCCGCTACGGGGCGGGTCAGGAGGCGCAAGCGCAGGGCCTGGCTGTTGCTGACCGGGCCGACCTGGACGCGCTCGGCGTGACGCCGTCAGATGATCTGACCGATGCGGTCATCTTACGCGTCGCCGAGATCGAGTTCGATCTGCTCGCCCGGTTTGAAGCCCAGATCGAAGAGACGCGCGCCGCCATGGCGGGTGATGCTGCCGGACACGAGGAACACTGATCATGAAGCTGGCCCTGTTGAGCCTTGCGCCCGCCCTTATGGTGCTTGCGGCGCCTGTCGCCATAGCCGAGGACGCCCCTTCGCCAGCGGGTCAGGTCTATCAGATGGGCTCTCCGGGCGGTGATGAAGGCTACCGGGTCAGTTTTGACGCGGATGGCTCGTTTCATGTGGGCTTCAACGGTCTGCACCCGCCCTTCGCCCAGGGCAATGAAGGGCAGTGGATGATGGACCCCGATGGCGCTGTGACCCTTACGGGCGAAGACCTGCCGCTTCTGGCTCCGGGAACCGACAGTGCGCGATGTGAGCGCTGGCCTGCGCTTGAGGTCGGTGACTATTACGACCAATTGCCCTGCTGGTGGACCGGAGACGAGCCCGATGGCTGGTTCGGGCGGATCCAATAGACGGTTGAACGAAATCTAAAGGCGTCTAGGTCACAAACACGGTTAATCACCCGCCGTGATCAGGATGACTTATGACCTTTCGCACCAGCGCCCTGGCCCTTGCTCTGGCCGCTTTCACCGCGCCTGCCCTTGCCGACATTCCGCCTGAATACCGCAATCTGCTCGCGGAAGCGGATCGGCGCGGCATTGATGAAGCGCGCTTTGTGGAAACCGCCGATATGGTCGCCGTGCTGGTCGAGGGCGGGCGCGCGGCGGTTCATGCGGATGTGCTGGCTCATCTGCCCGATCGCGCAAGCGCGCTGAGCGACTGGCCTTTGCCGGACCCCGAACCGCAGCCTGAGCCCGAGCCGGAACCCGAAACTCAACCGCGCTCCATCGGAGGCGCTCCGGTGGCGTTGTCGGGTGCGCCCGAAGGGTCGGGCGGATGGCTCGCCGCTCCGATCCGCGCCTTGCAGGGCGAGGCATGGTCCGGGCAGATCCGCGCCGGCGTCCAGGTCGAGGATGGCAATACCGACCTTGTGGACTTCTCGTTCGCGTTCGAACTGGATCGGGAGCTGCCCCATGGCTGGCGCGTGGATAACCAGTTTGAGTACTTCCTCACCGAAAACGGCGACCGGACGAGCCGGGACAACTGGCTGGTCGAAAGCCGGGTGTCGCGGGCGCTGGATTCGGGCTTCGGCTATTACGCCGGTGGTTCCTATGAACGCGATCTGGTCGGCGCCTATGAACAATCCGCCTTCGCGACGGCGGGCGGGGTCTGGCATGCCATTGACGGCGAGCGGGTCAATCTGGAACTGCGCGCCGGCGCCGGTCACCGCTGGCGCGAACGGGCCGGCAGCGGTGTAACCCTGAATGACTGGGTGGCCGAGGCGGCGTCTGATTTCACCTTCCAGATCAGCGAGACCAGCCGGTTTGAGTCCAAGACCACAGTCTATGGCGGAGGCGGCTCACGGGTGGATCAGCGCTTCACGCTGACCAACCGGCTGTTCGGACACTGGGCGGTTCAGACCGGTCTGCATATCGAGCATGAGTTCGAGACCGAGCCGGGCTTTGAACCCACCGATACGCGGCTGGACGTGTCGCTGCTCTACGGCTTCTAGCGCGCGTTATATGGGGACAACTTCCCGATCCTCGCATTTGGCCATACACTTCTGGTCAGACGCGAAGATCGGGGATTTCCATGACACATTTGCTATCAGTCCTGCTTGCAGGCTCCACGCTCATGGGCGCTTCGGCGTTCGCCCAGACGGCAGGCGGCCAGTCGGGCTATGATGAGAGCCTGGAAGCGGTTTCGCCCACTGATGAAGCGGTCAGCATTGGCCTGGCCGGGGAAGATCCGGCGGACATCGCACGCTACCTGCTGGCGGCCAATGGCGCGGCGGGCGGCGCACAGCTTTCCCCCGATGGGTCCAAAGCCGCGTTCCGCTGGTCGATTACCGGCGAACCCCAGCTCTGGATCATGGACGCAGAGGGCGGACAGCCCACCCGTCTGACCTATGGCAATGGCATCACCTTCTTTCGCTGGACGCCCGATGGCGACAGCCTGATCTATGGCGCCGACAATGACGGCAATGAGCAGGAAGCCTATTATCGGATCTCCGCAGATGGCCTGAGCGAAGAGCAGGTTTTTCCGGCGGAAGAGGGCGCCTTCCGGGTGTTCGGCGATTTCGGCGCGGATGGTCAGACCATCGTCTTCGCCTCCACAGCGCGCAACAATCTCGACTTCGACATCTACACCGCCGATCTGGAAACCGGCGAGCGGTCAATGGTCTATGAGGGGTCTTACGCAAACTATCCCGGTGCGATCTCGCCCGATGGCCGCTTCGTCACCGTCAGCCAGTCCCGCGGCGAGGATTCCGACGATCTGGGGCTTCTCAACCTGGCGACAGGCGCCTTCACCCAGATTTCAGCGCCAGAGCGCCGCGCCGCGCATGGCTCGGTCAGCTGGCTCGATGACTCCTCGGGCTTTTACCTGGTCTCCAACCGGGAGCGCGAATACAGCGCCCTGATGCGCTATGACGTCTTCACCAACAGCTTTGATGTAATCGAAAGCGTCGGACATGACATCGAGGGCGTGGATCTGTGCGGCGCCAATGACCGCTATCTGGTCTGGAGCGTCAATGAAGGGGGCTATTCCCGGCTCCACGCCCGCGATTTGAGCACCGGCGAGGCGATCGAAACGCCTGACCTGGTCGAAGGCGTGTACGGCATCAGCTGCACGGATCAGTCCAGCCGGGTGCTGATCAATGTCAACGGCTGGCGCACGCCGGGCGGTTTCCAGCTCTGGGACATGCAGACCGGTGAGGTGTTCGACACCTTCTCCGCCTCCATGGCGGGGCTCGATGCGGACCGTCTGGTGCGGCCCGAAGATGTCCGGATCACCGCGCGCGACGGGGTCGAGCTGCAAGGTCTTCTGTATCTGCCTGACGACAGCTCGCGCACGGATGACCGGCTGCCGCCGGTGGTGTTCTTCGTCCATGGCGGGCCGACGTCCCAGTCCCGCCCGACCTTTGATGCGGTGGTGCAGTACCATGTGGATCGCGGCATGGCGGTGTTCGAACCGAATGTGCGCGGCTCGACCGGGTTCGGACATACCTATGTGACGCTCGATGATCGCGAGAATCGGCTTGAATCCATCGCCGACCTCGTGGACATGCTCAACTGGCTGGAAGAAGACGGTCGGGTGGACGCGGACCGCGCCGCCGTCGTGGGCGGATCCTATGGCGGTTATGCTGTGAATGCGGTGCTGGCGAACTTCCCCGGGCACTTCACGGCGGGCGCGGCGCTTTATGGCGTGGCGGACTGGGTGACGGCGCTCGAGATTGCATCCCCGGCGCTCAAGGCGTCTGACCGTATCGAATACGGCGACATCACCGAACAGCGCTGGCGCGATTACTACACCGAGAATTCGCCGATCCGTCAGGCGGACCAGATCAATGTGCCGGTTCTGTATTCCCACGGCGTCATGGATCCGCGCATCGACATCTATGAAACCGAGGTGATGGTGCGCACCCTGCGCGAGAACGGCGTCCGGGCGGATTTCATCCGCATTCCCGATGAAGGGCATGGCTGGCGCAAGCTCTCCAACCAGCTCTTCTATTATCGTCGACAGGCCGAATTCCTCGAAGATGTTCTGGATGTCGAGGCCGCCGAGTAAGGCGAACCGATGGGGGGCGACATGATGGTATGGGGTAGGGTTGCGGCGGTGATCGCCGCGGGGATGATGACGGCGTGCAGCCCGGTTGCTGCGCCGTCGCCAGACCAAGCGGATCTCGCGCTCGAGTTTGATGTCTCCAATGATGGATCTTTAGGCGTTGCGGTCAGCTTTGCAGGGACGGCGTCGGGAGAGAGCGTGCTCGATCTCGATCGCGATTTTGGATTCACCTTTCCTGAAGCGGACTGGTTCTCCGATTTCGACGTCGTGTGCTCTCAAACGTGTGAAGCGCGCTTTGATCCGCAGGCTTTGACCGTCACGGTATCTCACGCTCCGTCTGATCGCATCACGCTGCACTATCAGCTGCATCAGGGCGCGGGCGCCCTGTCTGACGTGGATCAGTACCAGCCCGTTATCAGCGCTGAGGGCGTCGCCTTCTACACCGGCATTTCGGTCTTCCTGCCCACCCATATCGTGCATGAGGAGGGGGGCAGCCTGACGCTCTCCACGCAATGGACGGGTATTGAGGCGCAGGGGTGGCGGGCCTTTTCCCCGTTCGGGCCCGGCGCGGGTCCGTTGTCGGTCACGCTGACCCAGACGCGCTTGCCTGAAAGCCTGTTTGCGGCGGGTCCTGGAGGTGTGGTCCATACGCTGGAAGACGGGGCGCAGCTGGGCGCCCTGCCCATGCCGGGAACGCCGCAGGAGCCTGACGCGCTTCTGGAGCTGATCGAGCCGGCGCTTGTTGAAACCCGCGCCCTGTTTGAAGGCGCTGCGGAAGCCGGCGACTGGTATTTCATCGCCTATGGCGCGGCGGGCGAGGTGGTGGAGAACGGCTTTGCGCTCGGCGGGACCGCGATCACCAATGCCTTTGCCCTCTATTTCAGCCCGGATCTGTCACTGGGGCCGGACGGCGCCTGGATCCATCCCAGCCTTCAGGATGTGGTGGCGCACGAGTACTTCCATAACTGGAATGGCGTCCTGTTCTTTCTGGCAGACGGCGACGCCCCTCATGGCGCACGCTGGTTCGTTGAAGGCTTCACCAATTACTATGCGCGGGAGATGGCCTGGCGTTCGGGGCTCTATGACGACGCCAAATACGCTGAGACCCTGAATGCGGCGATCAACGCCTATCGCGAGGCGGATCATCGTGACTTCACCCATGAAGAGATGGCCGAACTCTGGGCCGTCAATGATGAGCGCGCCATGATGAGCTATACGCGCGGCGAGCTGATCGCCCTCATGCTCAATGAAACTCTGGAAGCCCGCACGGACGGGGCAGTCGGCCTGGATGATCTGATGCGCGATCTGTCGCGCGAAGCCCGCGAGAACGGCGCAGAGCGCCCGGACGTGTCGCGGGTTTACGAATGGATCGAGGAACAGGCCGACCCGACCCTGGCGGCGGAGATGCGCGCCTTTGTCGAGGAGGGGCGTCCGCTGGAGCTGCCTGATCGCGTGCGCACACCGAACCTGACGCTTGATTCGGAGAGCGGCTTCTACACGGCGAGCCAGTAGGGGCGAGCCGACGCAGGTCGATATCTTAACCTCATGGGGTCAGGCTCTGGACACACATAGCGGGAGAGACCTGATGAAGTGCATTACCCTTGCCGCCGCAGTGGCGGTCGCAACGTGCCTGGCGGGTCCGGCCCTGGGGCAGGACGACGTAATGACCCCGGCCGGGAAAAGCTACACGGTCGGTGTCGATCTTGATGTGCTGCCTCTGGTCTTTGAGCCGGCTGAAGGGGGCGCCATGTCCGGCGCCGGACAGCTGGGCGATGACGGCGCCCCCAATGGCGCGCCCGTGCGATGGGAGCGTGAAGGCAGTGCGATCACACTGACTTTTGAGCGCGGCGGGGATCTCGGTGACCGCCAGACCCGGTGTGACCCCTGGCCGGATATCCCCGTCGGTGAAGGCGTGCTGGCGCGCTGCGTCATGGACGGGTTTTTCAGCGGACCGGAACTCTATAACGCAGCGCCCATGCCGTATGTGACGCGGACGCAATAAGGCGCGCAAGAGATCCGGGCTTGCTGGTTGTTCCCAGGTCTGCGCATAGACAGGCATGACCCGGAACTCGCCTGATCCATCCGCTGTGAAGCCGGCCCCTCGCGCGGCCGCGACCGTGTTCATTACCGGCACCGTGGCGATTGATGCGCTGGGCTTTGCGCTGATCATTCCGGTGTTGCCCAGTCTTCTGATGGATCTGACCGGCGGCGGCGTGGGGGAGGCGGCGCGCTGGGGCGGGCTTGCGACCTTCGTCTTCGCGCTGATGCAGTTCGTCTTCTCGCCGATCATCGGCGGTTTGTCGGACCGCTTTGGTCGGCGGCCGGTGCTGCTGCTGTCGCTGACCGCCCTGATGGTGGACTTCCTGTTGATGGGGCTCGCGCACGCCCTGTTCGTGTTCTTCATCGCGCGGATGCTGTCGGGCGTGTTCGCCGCGACCCATTCCACGGCCAACGCCTATATCGCCGACATTTCCACCCCTGAAGAGCGCGCGCGCCGCTTTGGACTTCTGGGCGCGGCGATGGGAGCGGGGTTTGTGCTTGGACCAGCGCTGGGCGGGCTTTTAGGCGAGCTGACCCCGCGCGCGCCGTTCTTCGCTGCGGCGGCGCTGGCCGGGGTCAATGCGCTGTATGGCTGGTTCGTGGTGCCGGAATCGCTCAAGCGAGAACACCGCCGCTCCTTTTCCTGGAAGCGCTCGAACCCCATCGCGACCCTGATGCGCCTGCGCCGCGCCGAAGGGCTCGGGGTGCTGGTCTGGGTCTATTTCCTCGCCCAGCTCGCGGGCTTTGTGTACCCGGCGGTCTGGTCCTATGTGGCCATCGCCAAATTCGATTGGACCGAAGGCGAGATCGGCGTCTCGCTCGCCGCCTATGGCGTGCTGTTCGTGATCTGCCAGGCCGTGGTCACGCCCTTCCTGATGCCGCGGATCGGCGAGCGGCGCGTGATCTGGATCGCGTTTGCGCTGGAAGCGGTGGCCCTGATCGGGCTAGCGACCGCGCCGACATCCCTGGTGCTCTATCTGTGGCTCCTGCCGGCGCTGTTCACGGGCATGGAGGGACCGGCGCTTCAGAAGGTGATGACCGAGCGCACCCCGCAGGACGCCCAGGGCGAGTTGCAGGGCGGGTTGTCCGGGCTGGGCGCCATCGTGCTGATCCTCAGCCCGCTTATCTACACCCAGCTCTTTTTCGCCTTTGAAGACGGGGTGGCGGGGCTGGTGTTCCCCGGTGCGCCCTTCGTGATGGCGGCGATGTTCAACGTCATCGCGCTGGCCCTGTTCGTGATGCGCAAACGCCAGACAGGCGGCTAGAGCCCCACCCGCTGGCGCAGACTGTCTGGTGTTTCGCCTGCTTCCCGCAGGGCGCGCAGGGTGAGGGACTGGTCGCGCTTGGCGAAGCGCTTTCCGGTTTCATCGAGCATCAGCTTGTGATGGCGATAGACGGGGACCGGCCAGCCCATCAGTTCTTGCAGCAGCCGATGCAGATGGGTGGCGAAATACAGGTCCACGCCCCGGATCACATGGGTGACGCCCTGCAATGCGTCATCATGGGTGCAGGCGAGGTGATAGCTCGTCCCCACATCCTTGCGGCCCAGGATCACATCGCCCAGCGTTTCCGGGCGGGCGCGCACCTCGCCGGTTTCCCCGTCCGGGCCTTCGCCGGTCTCGATAAAGCTCAGACGGTCAAACGTCTCACCGAGATGATCCCGGCAGGCGGAGATGGACAGGCGCCAGGCGAACGCCTCGCCCTTGTCCAACCGTTCGGCCTCTTCGTCCGGGCTCATGGGCTCTGACGGACCGGGATAGATCACGCCTTCAGGGCCTTCGCCCGGATGATGCGGCGCGCGGGCGATGTCCTCGGCGATCTCCTTGCGGGTCTTGAAACAGCGATAAACGAGGCCCTTGGCGTGCAGCTTCTCGAGAGCCGAGTGATACTCGGAGAAATGCTCGCTCTGGCGACGCACGGGCTCGGGCCACTCACAGCCAAGCCAGTCCAGATCCTCATATACGGCCGTCTCGTATTCGGGCTTGCAGCGCGTCACATCGATATCCTCGACCCTCAGAAGGCATGTCCCACCTGCGTCCCGCGCGGCGTCAAATACGGTCATGGCCGAGAAGGCGTGCCCCAGATGCAGATAGCCGGTGGGCGAGGGGGCGAAACGGGTGAGGAAAGCGCTCATGCCTGCTAGATAACACCGTGCTGAAGCTGGCGCGAGGCTTGGGGTTTTCCAGATCGGTCAGCGCTTTATGATCGCCGAACACTTAAGAGGGACGCACTCCATGATCTTGATCGACGGTCCGCGCATCGCGCCCAAATCGGGTCAGGCGAAACACCTGGTCATCCTGTTTCATGGGTATGGCTCCAATGGCGCCGATCTCGCAGGTCTGGCCCAGCACTGGGCGCCGCATTTTCCGGACGTGGCTTGGGCCTCGCCCGATGCGCCCGAACCCGTGCCCGGCGCGCCGGGCGGGTATCAATGGTTCCCGATTTCCCGGCTCGATCCGGCGGCGATGGAGCAGGGCGTGCGCTCGGCGCATGCCACGGCGGAGCAGTTTGTCAGCTCCGAGCTCAAGCGCTGGGAGGTTGCGCCGGAGAACCTCATCCTGATCGGGTTCTCCCAAGGCACCATGATGGCGCTGCACACCGCGCTTCGTCGCGAAGTCGCGCCCGCGGGCGTTATCGGCTATTCCGGCGCGCTGCCGGGGCCGGAGCGGCTGAAGTCCGAAATCACGGCCAAGCCGCCGATCCTGCTCATTCATGGCGACAGCGATGATGTGCTCCCGGTGGGCATGACCTTCATGGCGGCGCAGGGCCTCGCCGAGGCCGGCCATGGCGCGCAATTCCATATCTCCCGCGGCATTCCCCACTCCATCGGACCGGATGGGCTGGAGCTGGGTCAGCACTTCATCGAGGCGGCCCTGTCAGGCCGGTTGCGCGGCTAGCGACTGTCAAACAAGCGTCGAGCCTGTGTCATAGCCATGTCATAAGAACAGGCGTATTGTTCGTCTGTCTCAAGGACTGGGTTGTTGATTCGCTGGATGGATCAGCCCGAAGGCTCAGAGGGAGGCGCGTCTTCAAGACGACGCTTGCATATCAGGGGGCCATCCTCCTTCAAACGCGCCGCCCGGCGCTTGGGTGCGGGGGCGGTCATGCGGGTCTTTAAGGCTGCGCCTGATGACCTGAGATGCCTTGTCCTGAATGCGGACTATCAACCGCTGTCCTATTATCCTCTGTCCACCTGGCCCTGGCAGGAAGCCATCAAGGCGGCCTTTCTCGAGCGTGTGGACATCGTCTCTGAATACAATACCGAGATCAGAAGCCCGTCGCGCTCGATTCGCGCGCCGTCGGTCGTCGCCCTGCGCGACTATGTCAGCCAGGATCGTCCGCCCGCCTTCACCCGGTTCAACGTCTTCCTGCGTGACGGCTTCCGCTGCCAGTATTGCGGCACGGACAAGCTTGATCAGCTGACCTTTGATCATGTGGTGCCGCGCGCCTATGGCGGCCGGACCACCTGGGACAATATCGTCGCCGCCTGCGCGCCGTGTAACCTCAAGAAGGGCGGGCGCACGCCGCGTGAAGCCAAGATGCCGCTCTTGCGCGATGCGGACCGGCCCAGCCAGCATCAGCTGCAGTCCCAGGGCCGGCGTTTCCCGCCCAAATACCTGCACGAAAGCTGGCTTGATTATCTGTACTGGGATGTGGAGCTGGAGGCCTGATCCTGAGCCGGCTTGCGCTTCGCCCCGAAACAGGCTTCATCGCGATCCATGACCCACACGCCCACCATCGCCATCGCCTATGATTTCGACGGCACGCTGAGTCCCGGCTCCATGCAGGAGCATTCCTTCATTCCCGAGATCGGCGAGGAGATCGGCGCGTTCTGGGATCGGGTGAACGGCGAGGCGGCGCGTCTGGGCGCGGACAATATCCTCATCTACATGCACGAGATGGTGAAAGCTGCTCAGCGTGAGGATGTCCGCTTCCGCCGCGAGGATATCGAGCGCCATGGCCAGTCCGTGGCGTTCTTTCCCGGTGTGGCGGAGGGCTGGTTCGAACGCCTGCGCGCCTATGGGGCCGAGCGCGGGGTCCGGATTCAGCACTACATCATCTCATCGGGGCTCAAGGAGATGATCGCGGCGAGCGCGGTGGGCGAGGAGTTCGATGCGATCTTCGCCAGCGAGTTCAAATACAATGCCGATGATGTGCCGGTCTGGGCGGCGTCGGCGGTCAATTACACCAACAAGACCCAGTTTCTGTTCCGCATCAACAAAGGCGCGCTGGATCTGTCCGACCATGCCGAGGTCAACGCCTATGTGCCCGAGGATGACCGCCCCGTACCGTTCCGCAACATGATCTATGTGGGTGATGGGGATACCGACGTGCCCTGCATGCGCACCGTCAAGGAGCAGGGCGGGGTGTCCATCGCCGTGCATCCGGCGGGAGATGGCAAGGGCGCGGAGAAAACCGCCAAGCTCAAGGCGGATCGCCGGGTCCATTTCACCGCGGATGCGGATTATTCAGACGGCGCACCGCTGGATGCCTACGTCAAAGCGGCCATCGACAAGATGGCGGCGGTGGAACGGCTCAAGGCGCTGGAGCGCTAGATCCGTTTGCACAGGGCGATCCCGGTGTGGCAGCCGGTTGAGATCAGTGTGGACAGGACCGAATAACCCGCCGCGTCCTTGGCGCCTTCCTCGACGGCCAGATCCTTGTGCGCGGTTTCCTCGTCACGGAACTGGGCGAACTGGTCGGCCAGTTCATCATTGCCGGCCCAGCGAAGCTCCTGCACCTGATCGTCATAATGGCCTTCGATCACGGCCTCGACGGCTTCGGTGCACGCATGGGCGGCCTTTTCGCCCAGCAACGCCGTGCCGGCGCCCAGGACGAAGCCCGCGAAATTCGCGATCGGGGACAGCAGGGTCGGGCGCGCCTTGCCGCTGCGGATATGATCGTCGAACGCCTGCAGGTGATGTTGCTCATCCGCTTCCATATGGACGAGCTGGCTGGCAATGCGCGCTTTCTCCGGCCGGCCTTTGAAGACGGCGCGTTGCCCCTGATAGATGGCGACGGCGGCGTACTCGCCGGCATGGTCGACGCGCACCATGGATTCGATACGCGAGGCGTCAGCCTTGCGGCCGGGACGACGGATGGTCTTGCGTTGCGCCATTACACGCTCCGATAGGGTTTGCGGAACACGACCAGGATCGAGATCAGCATCACCAGCCCGCTGATGATGACATTGTATCCCGCCATGGAGACGCCAAACAGCGTCCAGGCCGGTTCATCGCACAGAACGACATTGGTTGCGGTGTTCAGGGAAGACAGTAACTGGTCCACGCTGATCGCATCGGTGTCGGCGGCCTGGCAGTCCAGCCGCCAGAAGCCGTACTCGCCGCCGGCGTGATAACCCGCGACCCAGGCGCTGAAACCGGCCAGACCGGCGATGATCAGCGAGGCGGCCCGGTCGACCAGCGCACTGGCGGGCTTGAGTACGCGCAGGCCGGTAAACAGCACCAGGCCGGTGACCAGCAAATAGGCATGCGCCCAGCGTTGTTCGATGCACAACGGGCAAGGCGCGTAACGCCCGATCAGCTCGAACCCGAATGCGCCGGCCAGCAGGCTGGCGGAGGCCAGCGCCCCGATCAGCGGCCAGGTGTCGGGACGGGTCCAGCGATCCAGAAGTGATTGCAAAGCGTGCATATGGCCAACCTAGTTCACAGAAACGATCAGGGCGAGCGACGGGTCGACGCAGGCTCAGCCGCTGGCCCCGAACAGTCCCAGAATGAAGTCTTTGAGCAGATCGATAAACGCCGCTCCAAAAAACGTGAAGCCGATGATCAGCAGGCTGATCCACAAGAGGCCGAGCACGAGACCCGCCAGAACCAGCAGGCCGTCGCGCGTCAACAGCCCGATCGAGGCGATCGCAATCCCGATGCCGGGCGCGGTGTTGGTGGCGGGCAGGGGGATCAGTATGGACGCGCAGAACAGGACGAATATGGCGCCGACCAGCCGTTCTGCGGTGGGGCCGGACAGAAGGGCGAGGCGCGGGCGCGCCAGGGTTTCCAGCCAGCCGAACCACTTCTTCGCCCAGCGTGCGATACGCACCAGGCTCGCCTTGTCCAGCGGTCGGTCCCTGAAGCTTCGGGGCATCCAGGGGTGAGGGCGACCCGCCGCCATTTGCGCGGCTATGGCCATCATCGGCAGGGCGACAATCTGCGGCACGCCATACAGAAAAGGCATGCAGACCGGAATGGCGAGCGCGAACAGCAAGGCGCCAAACACACGCTCGCCCAGAGCGTTACTGAACTGGCCCAAAGTCAGCCCGTCCGCAGGCGCGTCATCAGCGATGATCGCGAGCGCCTCGGTCAGCGCCATCTGCTCGCTTTGCGCATTCTGGTCTGTATGCGGTCCCTGCGGCCCTGCGTGCGCCATCACGTTCACCTTTGAGGCTGAATTCCTGTCTGTCTTAGAGCCAGCAGCGGGCCTCGTCCATGTCATCAAGCCGTGGCGCGCCAACTGAAAAACCGGGCTCGACCGCCTGCGGTTTTCAAGGCATACAGACCGCTTGCGTCGACATGCGTGCGGGCGTGGCGGAATTGGTAGACGCAGGGGATTCAAAATCCCCCGGGCGCAAGCCCTTGTCGGTTCGAGTCCGACCGCCCGTACCAATGTTTGGCGACCGGCTCCGGGCATGGAGGCCGGCGACAACGTCACCTTTCCACAGCAAAATCTATAGACTTTACGGCGAGTTGCTGAAGCGTCATCCGAATGTCCTCAGCCCCTGCAAGGTCTTGAATGTTTTTCCACAAATTCAATTAAATAAACAAATTCATGGGCTTGTGGCTTTGCCGGTGAAGGTGGACCATCCGGTCCGGATCGCGTCCTGCGTGAGAATTAATGGAGCAAGCCGGCCACACATAGTCTACGCTCCATTAATCCTGATGCATCCATATCAATCAAAAGGCTATACAAAGCGATGAGGTCGCTTTCCCATTTCAGGAACTGAATCGTTGAGCTCCAGAAAACAGCCTCTGGTGATTATCGCCGCCGCTAACGCTGATCAGGCGCGCGCTGCGCGCTTGCGTCAGGCCTTGCTCGATCGCGGCGTGCGCACAGTTCTGTCGACGGATGTTGGCGTGGCCGAGAAAAAGGCGCGTCTGATCGTCATGTGTTCGCCGGCCGCTCTGAAATGCCAGACGCTCAATAATTTCCTCGAGGATTTCACCTGGTCCAATGGCATGCGGCACATCCGTGTCGTCGGGATGGAGACCGAACGTCCGGTTCTGCCCATGGCCTTGCGTGCTGAGCGGCGCAGCAACGGCTCGTTCTGGACGTTGCCGCAGCCGCCGGTCCTGGGCGCTTTGTATAATGACGAAACCAGCGTTGAAGTGCTCGCGGATGAGATCGCTCATGAAGCCAGCGCGGATGCCGGTATTTCGATTGCCCGAACATTGGCGACCAGTATCGCCTATCGCCCGCTTGCAACCGGGTTGGCGGTCGCTTCCGCAATGATGCTGGGGGTTACGGTCTGGCAGGCCGATCAGATCAGCGCGTACCAGGATGAGGCGGCCGAGGCTCAGGCCTTTACGAGCCGCCTGCTGACCGACATTACCGAAAATCTGCCGCAAACAGCTCGCCAGGAGACCTTGGTGCGGCTGGCCGATGACCTGACACGCGCCTATCTCAACACGTCTGTCGCCGGTTTGTCTGATGACGAGCTGGGGCGGCGCGCCCGCCTGTTCAATCTGATTGGCGAGGCCCGAGACATCCACGGACAGCCCGAACAGGCGCGCGAGGCGTTTCTGGCGGCCTACGAGATGACGGAAGCGCTTCTGGCGCGTTCGCCGAACAGTCTTCAGCGCGTCTACGACCACGCCCAATCGGCATACTGGGTTGGCAATCAGGCGTATCGCAGCGGCGATATGGCAACGGCTGAGACCTATATGGATATCTATGCCGATATGGCGCAAACGCTCAATGCGCGGGAGCCTGACAATCCCAGTTACCGGGCGGAACTGGGCTATGCGGCCCTCAATCTTGGCGTGATCGATCTCGATACAGGCAACCCTGTATCCGCCACGGCCCTGTTCGAGGAAGCGGTGGACATTTTTGAAAGCGGGCTGATCGAAGAACGCGTCATTGGCCCGGGGGATCTGGGCAATACGTTGGGCTGGCTCGCGGACGCGCAACGCGATGCGGGCGCGCTCAATGAGGCGCTTGAAACACGCGAACGCGAACTGGCGTTGTACCGTCAGGAGCTGGAGCAAACGCCCGGCTTGTCCCGCCTGCGCCTGAAAGTGGCGCATACCCAGGGCGAGATCGCCGGGATCGCCACGGATATGGGTCAGGATGAGCGCAGCGCAGACTTGCTCGACGAGGCTCTGGACACGGTCAGTGCGCTGTTTGCTGAAGCGCCGGAAAACAACAGTTATGGCCGTCACTATGTTCAGCTGATCTATCAGCGCGCCCGGGTGGCGCTCAGCCGGGACGAGATGGTGCGGGCGCAGTTGCTGATCGGTGAGGCGCGCAGGCTGGCGGCGCGCACCAATGAGAACGGTGAGAACGACACCCTGTATCTGACCCGGACGTGGGCGCTGACCCTGGCGGGTGAGCTGGCGTTCCGGGCCGGTTCTTACGAGACGGCTGTTCTGGAGACGACTCAGGCCATCAGCGCAGGCGAACAGGCCATCGCCAACGGCAAGGAAGTGGCGCGTAGCGCACTGGCCCATGCCTATTATATCCGCGGTGAGGCCTTGTCTGCGCTGGGCCGACAGGGGGAGGCGGAAACCCTTTACCGGTCCGCCCTCAACCAGCTGGGCATGATCGCGGAGCCGCGCAGACTGGCGGCGATCGATCTCGAAGCGCGTCTGTACTGGCGACTTGGCGATATCGCACAGGCGATGCAGGCGCGTCGGGCGCTTGAAGGGCGCGGCTATGCCAGCCGCGACTTTGTGGCTTTCTGGAACGACATTGATCAGGGCAATACAGCGCAAGCCGCGCCGTATGAAGGGGGCTAGCATGAGTGGAGTGGACAAGCAGGTCGAACGCGTGAAGGCGCTGGGCCTGCCCGGTCTCGATGTGAGACATATCGGAGTGTATGTTCAGCCGACCGTGCGCGAGATTGACGGTAAGCTGGTCGATACCTTCGCCGCCTATGTGGGCGAACACGAAGGCAATTTCGCGATCAACTTTCCGACGAAACTGATTTTTGTGATCATGTCCAAGGACTGGGAATTTGAGTCCTTCGAGCTCGCCAACAAGAGCTGGGACGGTATCGCCGTTATGCCGGCGGATCATGATTTCGAGGTCAGCTTTGGGGATGAGGGGCGTCAGAGCGTCATTGTCATCGACAAGTGCAAATGCTTCTTCACCTACCGCTATCAGGTTGTTCTGCGCAATTCTGTAACAGGTCAGCGTATCGTTACAGATCCTGGCGTCGGCAATGGTGACCGCGAGCCTCCGACCACTCCGTTTCCGCCGCCGCCGCCGCCCGGCGACCACTAGAGCGTCGGGAACAGGCGCTTGAACAGTGCATCTGACTGGCGGAGATCGGATACGGCTCCGAGCCCGCAGATGCGTCCCTGATCGAGGACCGCGACCTGACGCGCTCGTTCGAGCAGGCGAGCGCGATGGGTCACGAACAGCGCAGTGCGGCGTGAATCCTCATCAAGCCAGCGATCGAGGGCATCCAGGAAACCGGCTTCGGTGTTCCCGTCCAGCCCCTCGGTGGGCTCATCAAGCAGCAGGACGGGGGCGTTCTTGACGAACGCCCGCGCCAGAGCGATCCGGCGCGCCTGACCGCCGGAAATGAGGCCGCCTTTTTCCCCAATCCAGGTTTGCAGGCCGTCTGGAAGCTGCTTGACGAAATCAGCTGCGCCCGCACGTTCAAGCGCATCCCACAACTGGTCTTCATCCGCGTCGTGCGCCGCCAGTCTGAGATTGGCGCGCAAGGTGGTCGAGAGTAATTCAGCGCGTTGATCGACAAGCGCGAAACGTTCCCTAGACGCCTTGATAGCGAGAGAATCAAGGGGCTGTCCGCCCAGCGTAATCGCGCCCGCTTGCGGCTCGTAGAACCGCATCAGCAGCTTGATGAGGCTCGACTTGCCCGCCCCGGACGCCCCGACGAGCGCCAGCCGTTCGCCCTCGGGCAAGGACAGGGTGACGTCACTCAGAGCGTCTGCCGCCGTATCGGGATAGCGGAACCGGACCTGCTCGATGGCGATGTCCCATCGGCTCGGCAAGCTGGCGGGGGAATCGGGTTCGGACACGGCAGGTTCGATTTCCGTCAGCGCCTTCAGACGCCGGGCGGAGGCGCTGGTCTTGCCATAAAGCTCGGCCGCCTGAACCAGCGGTGCAGCGGCTTCAAACAGCGCAAACGCGATAAAGCCCGCCAGCGCGCACAGCGGTGCGCTGGCGCCGGAGGCGGCGGCCAGGCCGAAGCCCAGAACAAAACTGGCTGGTGCAGCGAGCGCCAGCAGCGCCCCATTGATCATGGAGGCTGAAGAGAGACGGGTCTGGGCAGACACTGACCCGGCATCCGCTGCTTCCAGGTGACCGATCACGCGATGGGCCGCGCCATAGGCTTTCAATTCTGCAAGACCGGAGACGAGATCTCCGGCTTCGGCGCGCATCGTGCTGGCCTCCCGGGTCAGGTCTTCGCCAGCCTGACGTGCAGATCGGGCCGCCCAGAGCGGTAGCACAACGCTTGCCAGAATAAACACGCCCAGCACGCCGGGCAGGGCGGCGGGGGCGAGAAAAGCCAGGATGACGCTGGCGAAAACGGCCCCGGTCACCGCAGCGGTCACCGGCGTGACAAAGCGCAGATACAGGCTGTCGAGCGCGTCCACGTCCTGAGTGACGCGCGAGAGGAGGTCGCCGCCGCGCATGCGTCCCAGTCGGGCTGGCGCCAGCGGCGCCACCGTATCAAACACCCACAAGCGAAGCCGCGCCAGAATGCGGAAGGTGGCCTCATGGGTGACCATGCGTTCGGCATACCGTCCGACGGTCCGGCCCAGAGCAAAGCCGCGCACCCCGCCCGAGGCGAAGAGATAATTGAACGCTCGCCCGGCGCCGGTCAGTCCGGCGACGGCGGAGGCGGTGATGAACCAGCCCGACAGCGACAATAGTCCGATGCCGGCCAACAGGGTCAGAGCGGCGAGCGCGGCGCCCAGACGCAGCCACCAGCGATCCGGGCGGGCCAGGGCCAGGAAGAAGCGCAAATCGGTCATGCCGCATCCTCCGGCTGAAGTTCGATCACATGGTCGGCCAGGGCGCGGACCGCCGGGCTGTGCGTGGCGATCACGATGGTGCGGCCTTCACTGATGCGTTTGAGCGCGGTGAGAAAGCGCGCCTCGGCCTCGCCATCCAGATGGGCGGTGGGTTCGTCCAGCAGGACCAGTTTCATATCGACCGCCCAGGCGCGCGCTAGGGCGACCCGCTGGGCCTGACCGCCTGAAAGGCCGTAGCCGTTTTCGCCCACCTTCGTCTCAAGGCCTTCGGGCAGGCTGGCGGCGAAGTCCATGACGCCCGCGGTTTCCGCGGCGCTGGTGATGCGTTCGCGCGCCAGGGCTTTGTCAAACAGGCTGATATTGTCGATGAGATCACCGAAAAACACATGCGGACGCTGGGCGATCCAGGCCGCCTGACCGATCAATGGCGCCGTCATGGGCTGGCCGTCGATCCGGATCTCGCCATCGCTGAGCGGGGCATAACCCAGCAGCATTTTCAACGCCGTGGATTTGCCGACGCCCGAGGGGCCCCAAAGCGCGGTGATCTGACCGGCGGGCGCTTCAAAGCTGAGCGGAGCGAGGCCGCGGCGACCATCTGAATAGACCGATCCGGCCTGGTTGAACGCAATAGAGGGCGCGTTCTGAAGCCTGCCGGTCTTGTTGGCGCGCTCGGCATCCGTAGAGGTGTGCGCGAGGTCCGTGTCTTCAGGGCCGTCAAACAGCGGCGCGAGGGCTTCGACGCCGGCCTCCGCGTCCGCACGGTCATGATAGGCGGCGGAGAGCCGACGCAGCGGCATGTAGAATTCCGGCGCCAGGATCAGGCAGAAAAGGCCGGTCTGCAGGGTGATGGTCTCGCCTGGGTTAAAGGGCAGCTCACCGAGAAGCGAGAAACCGATATAGATCGCCGAACCGGCCACGGAGACGGCGGCGAAAAACTCCAGGACCCCAGAAGAGAGAAACGCCATGGCCAGCACCTTCATGGTGCGGCGGCGAAAATCATCCGAGGCAGCGGCGAGGCCGTCGCGCTCGCGTTCGGCGGCGTTGAAGGCGTTGAGCGTTTCAAGCGCGCGCAGGCGGTCATTGAAACGACCCGCCAGGCGCTGGAGCGTGGTGAGCTGATCCTTGGAGGCTGCGGCCGCGCCGGCGCCGACCAGCGCCATGAAGACGATCAGAAGCGGCGCGGTGACGAGAAAGATCAGACCGACCACATAGCTGGCGGAGAACGCCGCGGCCATGATGATCAAGGGGCCCATCATCACGACGCCCATCAAGGGGCGATAGCGGCCGAAAAACCCGTCGAGCTTGTCCACTGCGTCAATCAGGGCGGAGGCCGTCTCGCCTGAATCGGCGCGCTCGACATAGGACGGGCCGCGCTCGACCAGCTTGCGCGCAGCCAGGGAGCGCACAGTGCTGCGCACTTTCAGGGAGGCGAGGATGCCAGTGCGGGTTTCGGCGGCCTGAAACACCGCGCGCAGGACAGCGCAGACCAGGGCGAGGACCAGGCCCGGCCACAGGGCGGCGCCATTGACCAGTGCGCTGACCGCCCAGGCCGCGCCCCAGGCGAAACCGACGAAGACGGCGTATTGCGCTGCGCCGAAGGCCGTGCTCTGCCGGGTCAGTCCCGTGGCGGGCGCGCCCCAGGCTTTCAGATAGGCGGCCAACCGGGTCTTCCGGGCTTTCTGGGCCGCCTTCATGTCCGCAGCAGACAAATCAGTGTTACTCATGACCCCCGACATACACGCCCTTGTCCGGATTGAAGTGCGACCGCTCGTCCCATGCGACACCTTGCAGACGGTACAAGCTAACGCGCTTGCATCATAAAGACATCGGCTGCGCCTGAGGGCGTATACTTTTAACCGCCGCCAAAAGGCATTGGAGAGTGAAATGGTCGACATGACCGTTGTGGAGCTGTCGCGCTGGCAATTCGCGCTGACAGCCATGTATCACTTCCTCTTTGTACCGCTCACACTTGGACTGTCCATCATCCTCGCCATCATGGAGAGCGTTTATGTGATGACAGGGCGTCAGGTCTGGCGGGACATGACGAAGTTCTGGGGCACCCTGTTCGGAATCAATTTCGTGCTCGGCGTGTCCACCGGGATCACCATGGAATTCCAGTTCGGCATGAACTGGTCCTATTACTCCCACTATGTGGGCGACATCTTCGGCGCCCCGCTGGCGATCGAGGGCCTGATGGCCTTCTTCCTCGAGGCGACGCTGGTGGGCCTGTTCTTCTTTGGCTGGGACCGGATGAGCAAGCTGGGCCATTTGGCCGCGACCTGGTTCATGGCCATCGCCACCAACCTGTCCGCCCTGTGGATCCTGATCGCCAATGGCTGGATGCAGAACCCGGTCGGGTCCGAATTCAATCCCGACACCATGCGCATGGAAGTCACCGACTTCATGGCGGTGCTGTTCAACCCGGTCGCCCAGGCGAAATTCGTGCACACCGTGTCGGCGGGCTATGTGACCGGCGCCCTGTTCGTGCTGGCCATATCGGCGTTCTTCCTGCTCAACCGCCGCTTTGTCGGTTTCGCCAAGCGCTCGATGACGGTCGCGGCCGCCTTCGGTCTGGCGGGCGCCCTGTCGGCAGTCGTTCTGGGCGATGAGAGCGGGTATGCGCTGACCGATAACCAGAAGATGAAACTGGCCGCTCTCGAGGCCATGTGGCACACCGAGGAGGCGCCGGCGCCGTTGACGGTTGTGGGCTTTCCCAATCGGGAAACCCATGAGACCGAGCACGCCATCGAGATCCCCTGGGTGCTGGGCCTGATCGCCACGCGGTCACTGGACACCCAGGTCGAGGGCATCCTGCCGCTGGTCGCTCATGCCGAGACCCGCATCGAGAACGGGGTTCGGGCCTATGACGCGATGATGCGCCTGCGCGAAGATCCCGATGACGCCGTCGCGATGACCCAGTTCCAGGAAGCCAAGTATGATCTGGGCTATGCCATGCTTCTGCGCCGCTATGTGGAAGACCCGCGCGATGCGGGGCCGGAGCTGATCGCCCAGGCGGCCATGGACACCGTGCCCAATGTGGCGGTGATGTTCTGGAGCTTCCGACTGATGGCGGGGCTGGGCTTTTACTTCATCGCCCTGTTCGGAACGGCCTTCGTGCTCAGCTCGCTGCGCAAGCATGAAACCCGCTGGTTCCTGAAACTGGCGCTGGTCTCGTTGCCGCTGCCCTGGGTCGCCGCGGAGCTGGGCTGGCTGCTGGCCGAGTATGGTCGCCAACCCTGGATTATTGAAGGCGTGCTGCCGACCTTTGAAGGGGTGTCGAGCCTGCATCCGACCCAGATGATCCTGACGATCGTCGGCTTCACCGTGCTCTACGGGGCGCTGGCGGTGGTCGAGGTCGCCCTCATGATCAAATTCATTCGCCGCGGTCCCTATCCTGACGGACCGGCTCGCGGCTCATCCCTGAAACGTCGCAGCGGCTTCACCCCGCTTCCGGCGGAATAGGGAGGAGAGACCATGGACATTCCTCTGTCATACGAACTGCTGCGGGTCATCTGGTGGGCGCTTCTGGGCGTGTTGCTGATCGGCTTCGCCATTACGGACGGCTTTGATCTGGGCGTGGCGGGGCTTCTGCCCTTCGTCGCGCGGACCGACACCGAACGGCGCATCGCCATCAACACGGTCGGGCCGACCTGGGAAGGCAATCAGGTCTGGCTGATCCTGGGCGGGGGCGCGATCTTCGCGGCCTGGCCCCTGGTCTACGCCGTCTCCTTCTCGTCCTTCTATCTGGCGATGTTCGTGGTTCTGGCCGCGCTGATCCTGCGGCCGGTCGGGTTCAAATACCGCTCCAAGCGGGATGATCCGCGCTGGCGCAATTTCTGGGACTGGGCGCTGTTCACTGGCGGTTTTGTCCCGGCGCTGATCTTTGGCGTGGCCGTGGGCAATGTGCTGGTCGGCGCACCCTTCCGGATGAATGACGACATGCGCATCTTCTGGGATGGCACTTTCTTCGGCCTGCTCAATCCGTTCGCTCTGCTGTGCGGTCTGTTGAGCGTGACCATGCTGTTCCTGCATGGCGCGGCCTGGCTGTCCATGAAGGCGGAGTACGGGCCGGTGCGCGATCGCGCGCGGACCTTCGCGCCGCTCTTCGCCTTCGCCTCGATCGTGCTGTTCGCCATTGCCGGCGCCTGGGTGGCGTTGGGAGATCTGGGCTATCAGGTCACCAACACCGTCGCCCCGGACGGGCCTGCCAATCCGCGCCTGACAGAGGCCGTCCGCGATGGCGGCGCCTGGCTGAACAATTACGGCCGGTATCCGTGGATGGTGCTTGCGCCGGTTCTGGGCTTTGGCGGTGCAGCACTGGCGCTGTTCGGCCTGCGCTCGAACTCCGAGGCACTTACCTTCATCGGCTCGAAGGTTTCCGTGATCGGCATCATCTCGACCGTTGGCCTGTCGATGTTTCCCTTCATCCTGCCCTCCAGCATTGATCCCAATGCGTCGCTGACGGTGTGGAACGCGTCTTCAAGCCATACGACGCTGTTCGTCATGCTGATTGTGACGGCGGTGCTGTTGCCGATCGTGCTGGCTTACACGGCCTGGGCGTTCAAGGTGATGTGGGGCCGGGTCACGACCGAACAGGTCGAAAGCGGCGATTACTACTAGGACAAGGAGAACGGACGATGTGGTACTTCACCTGGATTCTGGGCCTTGGCCTGGCCTGCGCCTTCGCCATCCTCAACGCCATGTGGCACGAGTTGGCGCTCAGCGATACCGGAGACACCGGCAGCTCGGACGAAGCGTTCTGAGCGTTTGACGGTCACACCAGACAAAACAGCCCGGACCTCAGGTCCGGGCTGTTTTGCATTGCAAAGGTGTCGGCTCAGGCCGCTTCGGTGTCGTTGGCCGGGTCGGGCGCGGCGCCGTTATCCGCCTCGTCGTCGGCGAAGGTGCGGACCTTGATCGGGCCGCCCCAGTCGCGCAGCAACTGCTCTTTTTCCTCGGCGGTGATCTCCACATGGGCGCCATGCAGATACCAGCGTCCGGCATCATCGCGCACAGGAATCTCGGTAGTGCGCCAGTGAGAGACCGGCTCGTTCTCATAGTCATAGGTCCAGGTCACCTGCATGGAGGCGATCCGGCCTGAAAAGGCGCCAAGGTCGAGGAAGGCGTCCAGGATTTCGATCACATCGGAATTGGACGATTCAAGCACCTGACCCGGGATCAGACGCTGGAACGGTGTTCCGTAATCGCGCAGCGCTTCGCTGACCGTGTCGACGACAATCTTGTTGTCGACCTCGGCGATCATGCTGATCAGGTGCGGCGAATGGCTGATCGTGGTTCGGAAATGCTCAAACAGCGGGCGGTGCTCGGGCTCTTGCAGAAGGCGCTCGAGCTTGGCCTCAAGCTGCGTTGACGGAGATGCTGTGGAATTTTCCAGCCGGGAGACATAAGCCTGGCTGACGCCAAGCAAATGAGCCGCCGCTTCCTGCTTCAAGCCGGTGCGTTGACGGAAAGCTCTAAGCTCTTTTCCCCAGTTCATATTTTTTGACCTACTTAATGGTTCAGAGCGATGTGACGCGTTTATTGAATCTGACTCAGTCACACGTCCGGTCATATTCGCAATAGTGCTGCACTGCAACGCATTGACGGTTGAAAAATGCGTGACCGACATGCCGAGCTGAACTTGACCGGACGTTTTCGAGCCGTACTGTCGCCCTCAACTAAACCGCCAGGGCGGATACGAGGGAGGATACTGATATGGGTTTGTGGTCGACGATCCGTCGCGAGTGGTTCTACACGACGCAGTTGTTGCGCATGCTCGGCGCGCTGAAAAAGATCACCCCGGACTCTGAGTATCTGACCCCGGACCTGTTTGAAGACAGCGTCGACAAGCACGCCCAACGCCCGGCCTTCATCACCGAAAGCGGTGTCGAGATCAGCTATGCCCAGTTTGACCGGTATGCGAACCGGGTGGCGCACTGGGCCCTGGCGCAAGGCGTGAAGCCGGGCGACACGGTTGCTCTCTACATGGCCAATCGCTGGGAATATGTGGCGATCTGGTACGGGCTCACCAAGATCGGCGTCATGGCGGCGCTCCTGAACAATCAGATCACAGGCCACTCCCTCGCCCATTGCATTGATGTGGCTGAAGCCGACCATGTGATCGTCGAGGGCGACCTGGCCGAGCAGTATGAAAGCGCTTGCGCGCTCATCAACTGCAGGCTCACCCCCTGGGTCAGCGACGGCCAGCAGGCCAAGGCGCCGGGTGGCCAAGACTTCGACGCGGCGCTGTCGGGCCAGTCCGATGTGCGTCCGGATCGGTCCTATCGCGCCCATCTCAAGGCTTCCGATCCGTGCATGAAGATGTACACGTCGGGCACCACCGGGCTGCCCAAGGCGGCGATTGTGGCGCACACGCGCGCGCTCTATTACCTCCAGGTCTTTGGCGTGGCCGGTCATGCCGACAAGGATGACCGCATGATGATGGTGCTGCCGATGTACCATGCAACCGGCGGCCTGTGCGGAGTCGGCGCGGCGCTGTCCTTCGGCGGCGCGGTGATCGTGCGCAAGAAATTCTCCGCCACTCGCTTCTGGAAGGACGCGACCGATACCGGTGCAACCATGCTGATGTATGTGGGCGAGCTGTGCCGCTTCCTCGTGGCCGCCGAACCGAACGAGTGGGAGAAGAAGCACAAGATCCGCATCGCCATCGGCAACGGCCTGCGCCCGGATGTCTGGCCGCGCTTCGTGGAACGCTCCGGCATTCCGCGCATCATGGAATTCTATGGCGCGACCGAAGGCAATGTGGGCCTGATCAACATGGACTCCAAGCAGGGCGCCATCGGCCGCGTGCCGCCCTATCTGTCCAAGCGTTTCAACATCAAGCTCGTCAAGTTCGACATGGACGAGGAGGCCCCGATCCGCGACGCCAATGGCCGCTGCATCGAGTGCAAGCCCGGTGAAGTGGGTGAGGCGATTGGTGAAATCCGCGAGGATGACGCCCGCTATCGCTTTGACGGCTACGGTGACGAGGAAGCCACCAAGAAGAAGATTCTCCGCGATGTCTTTGACAAGGGCGATGTCTACTTCCGCACGGGCGACCTGATGAAGCGCGACGCGCAAGGGTATTTCTACTTCATCGACCGCGTCGGCGACACCTTCCGCTGGAAGTCCGAGAATGTCTCCACCAACGAAGTGGCCGAGGTCTTCGGCACCCATGAGAAGGTCGTCCAGGCCAATGTCTATGGCGTTGAAGTGGCGGACTATTCAGGCAAAGCCGGCATGGTCGCCCTGGTGGGCGAAGACGGTCTCGACCTGGAGGCGCTGCATGCCCATGTCCACAAGGAGCTGCCGCATTTCGCCCGTCCGCTGTTCCTGCGTCTGAGCAAGGAAGCCCAGGACGAGAACACGACCGGCACCTTCAAGCTCAAGAAAACCGACCTCGTGAAACAGGGTTGGGATCCCGAACTGATCGCCGAGCCGGTCTATTTCGATGATCCGGACGCCAATGCCTATGTGCCTTTGACCCAGGACTTGCGCGCGCAGATCCTGTCTGGCGAGAAGCGGGTCTGATCATGTCGCTGTTGCCGGAAGACATTCTGGACTTCTGGTTCGAAGAGGCCGGGCCCAAGGCTTGGTTCAATGTGAGCCCGGCGTTCGACGCCCGGGTGCGTCGCAAGCTCGGGCCGGCCTGTCACAGCTTCCTGCAGACCCGTTCGGTTCTGGATCATCCCTGGCTGGTGGAGCCTGAAAGCGCGCTGGCCCTGGTCCTGGTTCTGGATCAGGCGCCGCGCAATGTCTGGCGCGGGTCCGATGTGGCGTTTGCGCTGGATCCGCTGGGGCGTCAGGCGGCGATGAGCATGCTCGAGGCCGGCTTTGACTGGGCCTTGCCCAAAGAGCGTCGCGCCTTTGTCTATCTGCCCTTCTCCCATTCCGAGGATATCGAGGATCAGGCGCTGTCCGTGCTGATGTGTGAGGAGCGCCTGGGGCCGGACAGCGAAAACACCCGTCATGCTCGCGCGCATATGGATGTGATCGCCCGGTTTGGCCGCTTCCCCCACCGCAATGCGGTTCTGGGTCGGACGCCGCGGCCTGAAGAAGTGCGCTTCCTGGAGGAAGGCGGTTATGCACCCGGCTCGAAACGCCCGGCAAAAACGACCCAAGGGCAGTCCTGACTCAGTCAGGTGACCATCAACGCTTTCTAAGGGGCTGATTTAAAAGGCCTCGGGTTCGGCAGGCGGCTTGCACGGGGGTGGCAAACCCTCAAGGAGCCTGACATGCCTGCCCAACGTCCATCCCGCATCACCCCGCTTGATATTCGCGCCATCGCTTTCACCCTGGTGGACCGTCATGGTGATATGGCGCTGAACTATGCCGACATGGCGGTCAACGAGCTGGTGGAAAAGGGCGAGGATGAGAGCGCAAACGCCTGGCGCGTGCTGCGTTGGGAGATCGAGGACGCCCTGTCTGGCGCGATCGAGCGCGAAAGCCCCATCCAGATGCAGTAGGAATGCGTTCATGACGCAGGATTGACTTGCGCTTGGTCGGTCGCTCGCCCAGCTTTAGCCCATGAGCGATTTATCCCTATTTGACACGTGGATTAATCAGGCGGGGTTGAACGATCTGTTCAACCCTCAGAAAACGGTGACGGCCATGCGCGACGCCATGGCCCGGATGGAAGAGCTGGTGGAGGTCGAGGCCCCGCCGGTGGCCGAGCTTCATGATATTGAAATTGCTGGCGGAGAGGGGGCGCGCCCGGCGCGCGTCTATATCCCCTATGGCGCCCAGCCCGATCATGGTCCGGGCCTGATTTTCTATCATGGCGGCGGCTTCATGGTCGGCTCGCTCAAATCGCATGATCCGCTTTGTCGCCGTCTGGCGGCCGTTTCGGGCGTGCGCATCTGCTCGGTGGATTACCGGCTGGCGCCCGAACATCCCTTTCCGGCCGCAGTGAATGACGCCTTCGCCGCCATGGATGCCGCGCTGGCTGGCGAGCTGGCGGCTTATGGATTTGACCCTGACCGCCTGGCGGTGGGCGGGGATTCCGCTGGCGGCAATCTGGCCGCGAGCGTGGCGCGGGACCGCCGGGATCAGCTGCACTATCAGCTCCTGCTCTATCCGCTGATGCAGCTTCTGCAGACCAAGAAGGACCGCCCGCGCTGGCAGGAAGGGCCGCTCCTCTCCGAGTTCACGCTCGAGGAAATCCGCAAGCATTATATCCGGGAGGCTGATGCGGCTGATGTGCGGATATCCCCCTTGCTGGCGGATGACCTGAAAGGCTTGCCGCCCGCCTATATCCTGGCGGCCGAGATGGACCCGCTGCTGGATGAGGGCGCCGCCTATCGCGACCGGCTGACGGCGTCCGGCGTCAGTGTCGAGTACAGGCTGTGGAAGATGGTGCCCCACGGCTTCCTGAACATGTCGCGCTTGTTCCCGGCCTGCGTAACCGCGGTAGAGGCCGCGGCGAAAGCCCTCGACACCGCCTTCCGCGCCAAGGCCTTGTGATGAGAGCGGGCAAGGCTTAGCTCAGGCTTATGAGCATGACCTCCCGATACTGTCCTGATCCGCGTTTCGCGGCTCTGGGCGACGCGTATTCCGATCCGGTCGAACCGGCTGAGTTTCCCAAGGCCGAGCTGCGCTGGTGGAATGACCGCTGGGCGCAGGAAGTGGGGCTTGATGGGCTCGATACGGCGGAGAGGGCGAAGCATTTACATCGCTTCGAACCCCTGCCGGACAATCAGGCCGAGCCGCGGGCCATTCGCTATCACGGTCATCAGTTTCGCACCTACAATCCGCAAATCGGCGATGGGCGAGGGTTTCTGTTCGGCCAGCTGCGTGATTCGCATGATCGCCTGCTGGATCTGGGCACCAAGGGGTCGGGGCAAACGCCTTACTCCCGGTCCGGCGATGGGCGTTTGACGCTCAAGGGCGCGGTGCGTGAGGTGCTGGCGTCCGAAATGCTCGAGGCGCTCGGGGTCTACACGTCAAAGACCTTCGCCATCTATGAGACGGGCGAACCGCTTCATCGCGGCGATGAGCCGTCGCCAACCCGATCTGCGGTGATGACGCGGCTCCAGCATTCCCATCTGCGGTTCGGGGTGTTCCAGCGGCACGCCTATTTTGACAGGGCGGACCTGGTCGGCGAGCTGGTGGAGTATGCCATTGATCAGCTGGTCCCCGAGGCCGCGCAGGCCGAGGGAGACCGCGCAGCCGCGCTTCTGGACGCGGTCTCGCAACGCTCGGCGCGGCTGGCGGCGCAATGGATGGCGGCCGGCTTTGTTCACGGCGTCCTGAACACCGACAATCTCGTGGTGACCGGAGAAAGCTTCGATTATGGCCCCTGGCGTTTCCTGCCGCATTTCGAGCCGGGGTTTACGGCGGCCTATTTCGACGAGCAGGGGCTTTATGCCTATGCGCGCCAGCCTGAAAGCGTGTTCTGGGCGCTCCAGCAACTGGCGGGCGCGTTGAGCCTGGTCGGAGAGCAGGACAGCCTGATTGCGGCACTGGAAGCCTATCCGGGCCATTACAAGCGCGAGATCGTCAAAGCCTTCCATCATCGTCTGGGCCTGACGCCGAAAGGCGATGACGGCGATGGCGCCCTGGTCAGTACTTTGCTCAACGCCAGTCGTGAACTCGAAATTCCGTTCGAAGCCATCTTCTTTGACTGGTTCTGTGGCGAACCGTCTCAGGCGCGCGCGCTCGCCTCGGACCGGCGCGAGTTGTATCGCGATGAGGCCTTCGCACCGGTTCAGGCCTTGTTGCTGGAGCGGGAGAGCGTCAGACCCGAGCGTCTCCAGAATGCCTATTTTGACAAGGATGCGCCGGTTCACATGACCATCGAGCGCATGGAGGCGAGCTGGGCGCCCATCGCTGAGGCTGATGACTGGTCGGTGCTCGAACAGACATTGGCGGATGTGGCTCAGGCGCGCGCCGCCTATGATCTGGGGCGTGACCGTATCGGCTTCTTATCGGAGTAGCCCCATGCTGGACATTTTACGGGCGGACGGGTTCGGCGATGCCCATGTGACCCATGGCTTCACCACCCGGACAGGCGGCGCGAGCAAAGGGCCCTACGCCAGCTTGAACCTGTCCTGGTCGCGCGGCGATGACAAAGCCGCCGTCACAGAGAATCGGCGCCGAGTGGGCGCGGCCTTCAAGGCGCGCCCGGTTTTCGCTAGGCAGGTGCATGGCGACACGGTGATCCGGGTCGAGGCGGCCCCTGAAGACGGGCTTGCAGGCGAGGGTGATGCGCTCATCACCAATCAACCCGGGCTCGCTCTGTGCGCTCAGACGGCCGATTGCACGCCTGTGTTGCTCTATGACCCGCAGGTGAGGGCCATCGCCGCCATCCATGCCGGTTGGCGCGGCGTGATCGCAGAGGTGATTCCCAGAGCTGTCGAGGCGTTGTCAGAGGCCTATGGCGCTCGCCCGGACAGGATCCACGCGGTGATCGGCCCGGCGGTGAGCCCGCAGAATTATCGGGTGGGCCCTGAAGTCCTCGAGCAATTTCAAGCGCTGTTCGGGCCGTTGGATGACGCCATGGCCCTGCGGCGTGACGATGCGGGCGGCGCCGGCCTTGATGTGTCAGAGGGCGCTCGCCGCCAGCTTGTGAAGGCGGGCCTGTCACAGTCTCGCATTCACTGGATCAAGGCCTGCACCTTTGCGCAGGAAGACCGGTTCTTTTCCTGCCGCCGGGCGGCCCGGGACGGTCATGCCGGCCAGTTCGGAGGGCAGTGCGGTGTTATTGCCCTGACGGGCTGATCGGGCGGCCCAAGGCCGCCCGGACAAGCCTAGAGCGGGCGACCGTTATTGGCTTCCATCAACATGCGGCGCAGCTTGCGCATGCCGCCCACCCAGCGATCACGTTCAGAGCCCTTCATGGCGGCGTAGCCGGCCGTCTGCTCATGGGTGGTGACCATGAAACGGTTGTCTTCCATCGCCTTGAGCAGGATCTGGGCTACGTCATCGGCTTCCAGATAGCCGCTCAAACCCTGGGCGCCGCCCTCTATGCCTTTCACGAGCGGGGTGTTGACGCCTTCAGGGCACAGGCATTGAACCTTGAGCCCGTCATCGCCATGGGTGATGGCAAGGCTTTCAGCAAACGACACAGCAGCCGCCTTGGTCGCGGAGTAGGGCGCATCGCCGATCTGGTTGAGCAGTCCGGCGGCGGAAGCGGTAATGATGAAATGGCCCTGGCGGCTGGCCATGGACTTGGCCAGAAGACGCGCCGCAAACACGCTGGCCATGACATTGACCTGCCAGCAGGCGTCCCAGGACGGGGTCGGGGCGTCGCCCGCGCCCCAGAGCGGGCCGTCCGACACGCCGATCCCCGCATTTGACATGAAGATGTCCACGGGGCCGAGTTGGCGTTCTGTCTGGTTGATCAGACGCGCCAGCGACGCTTCGTTGGTGACGTCGACGCCCTGGCCAAATCCGCCAAAGGCTTCACCGGCCTTGGCGGCGGCTTCAGCGTTCAGGTCGGCGATGACGACTTTGGCGCCCTTGGCGTGAAATGCACGGGCGCAGGCTTTGCCGATGCCGCTGGCGCCGCCGGTGACAATGGCGATTTTACCGTTGAGATCCACTGTTTTGTCCTCCCGGATGATTTTCCAGGAAGCTTAAACGGTTAAGGACGCGGGGCAAGCGTCGCAATCGCTCAGGATCAGGCGACGTTCACCGCCGCCTGGAGAATGGCCATGACGATGGTCAGGGCCGCCCGGTATTGTTCGAGGGTTTCGGGCTTGCGCACCGAGGACACTACATTGTCATAGCGTGAGCAGACTTGCTGCAAGCGTTCTGAGTCGCCGGAAAACACGATGACCGGGATATGCGAGAGCGTTTCGTCCTGAGCCATTTGCTCAAGGACCCAGACTCCGTCCTCTCCTGACAGTTTCAGGTCGAGAACAACGCAATCGTAGTGAGGGTTGGCGCGAACAAGTTCAAGCGCCTGTTCGCCTTTTATGGCACGGTCAATCGAGGCGGCTCCGGCCTCTTCGCGGAGCATTTTGTCAAAGAGAAAGGCTTCCTGATCGTCATCTTCAACCAGCAGCAGAGCCGGTTTTTGATCGCCTATCGCCATTCTACCCCCCGAATTCTAAATGTTTGTCCATGGTTAGGCTAGAGTGACGCTCAAGGCGTGAAAAGCCTTTATTTAATGGTTTGATGAATTTTGCCTCTATCTGAGACTCTTTCTCAGTTTGTAGCGCTGAATCCAGCCGACCCTGACCGGATAAAAGAACTGTCTGATAAACGTTATACGCGCCATGGCGGCCTGTTTACAGGGTGCATGCCAAGCATTGCCATGATTTCATTTTGTGGTGCGGTCGGGGATAACCGGTAACACACAACTGTATTGAGGGCGTCTTCCAGAGGCTGACCATCAAGGGGTCGTCATTGAGCAGATGGCGACTGTCCTCATAAGACAGGCTATAAGCTCCGCCAACGAGGTGGCGCAACGCAAGGTGCACCCCTGTGCGGATTTTGAAGCATGACCTGTTGTCTGAATGGTGTCCCCGACTGGATTCGAACCAGTGGCCCTCAGATTAGGAATCTGATGCTCTATCCTGCTGAGCTACGGGGACACGCGGGCGCAAAATACGCCGGGATGAGACGATCGTCACCCCGGCGCATGCTTATTGCGGCGCCTGGGTCAGGGCGGCGCGAATCGCGGCGAGGTCCGCCAGCTTGAAGTTCTGCCCGCCGCTGTCTTCCTCATCATCCTGCGCCAGGAACACGCCTTCAGGATGGCCGGGCAGGGGTCGGGCGTGTACGTCGATGCCATCGGTTTCGCTGGTGCGGTCGATATCACCGCCATTGATCTCGAACCGGCCGACAAGGGAATGGTCTGCGGTGTCGAACACGGCATAGGCGTTATCGCCCTGGCTGGAGACCACGAGCCAGGGGGCGGCGTCAGCCTGCGGCCAGAGCGCGACGCCTTCGGCATCCTCCACGAGGCTGTCGGAATTGACGTCGGCGAGCTTGATGCGCGCATCACCCGATTGCGGGTCCGCGTCATAAACCCAGACCGCCGTCATTTCTTCGGCCACATAGAGCGTGCCCGTCGCGTCATCCACCGCACAGCCTTCGGCGATGGAGCCGATCTCGAAGGTACGCACAGTTTCGCTGCGCATGGCGCCGTCTTCAAACCACAGGAGCTCCTGGGTGAGACGGCCCGTATCGTCCTCGGTGACAAAGGCGAAGAGCGCATTGTCGGACGGACGCTGATACAGGCACAGCCCGTAAGGGTCGACGAAATCGAGCGGCAGGACCTCGCCCGGCGCCGGGCTGACCTCACCGGTCGCCGGGTCGATGAAGAAGACGGCCATGGCGATATGGGTGCGGTCGGAGGCGACGGCGATGTCGACGGTCCGATCCCCGGCCTGGAACCCGTAGCGCACATCCACATTGTTCATCCGCCCGGCGGGCAGATACTGCGCCGTGCCGCCATCAAGGGTGTAGACGTACAGCCCGCTTTTCTTGTCTGTGCCCAGAATGCGCGACTGCGCCGGGTCGGCCGCGCGCCAGAAGGCCGGATCATCGGCCGCATCGCCAGCGCCCGCCACGGCGGCGGTTTCAACGCTCGCCGGCACGGACACGCGCGGCAGAGGCGGCAGGGTTTCCTCCGCGCAAGCGGACAGTCCCATCGCCAGTGAAAGAGCAGACAGTGTTGTAAGTGTTGCGCGCATGACGCACCCCCCATTTCAAAGCCGGAAAGCCAATCTTGCGCTCTGCATAAAGGCATATGGACTGCGGGAACAAGTGGAGCGCCGCGCTTGTCATCTTGAATGCGTTTAACTGAAACAAAGCAGTGTCATGACCGACACGAAACTGTTGTTTCTGCTCTTCATAAGCCCCTGTGAGATCAGCGCTGTCCAGGCGCTTTTATTGTTTGATCGAACAGCTCATTGGGGGATTTCGAGATGAAGCGTATGACCACTTTGCTTGGCGCTGTGTCTGTGGCGGCTCTGACTGCGGGCGCTGCTCAAGCGGGCGAGATCACGGGGCGGGTGACCGAAGCCACTGGTTCTGTCGGCCTTCAGGGCGCGATCGTGCGCATTTCAGAAACGGGCCAGACGGTGACCACCTCTCGGGATGGCTCTTACCGTCTCGTCAACGTGCCCACGGGTGATTTCACCATTGTGGTCGATTATCTCGGCGCTGACGCCCAGTCCCGCGAGGTCAGCCTGATCAGCGCGGATGAGTCCGTTGAGACCAACTTCGTGCTCGGCGCGGACGTGGCGGTTGAAGACAACATCTTGATCATTGGTCAGCGCGGTCAGCTGACCAGCGCGTTGAACCGTCAGCGCGCGGCGGATGGCCTGATCTCGGTCCTGTCCGCTGACGCTGTTGATCGCCTGCCCGATGAAAACGTGGCCGAGGCTGCACGACGCATCGCCGGCATCAACGTGCTCAACGATCAGGGCGAGGGCCGCTTTGTTTCGATCCGCGGAATCGACCCGAACCTGAACACCACCACGGTCAATGGCGTGCGCCTGCCGTCCCCGGAATCAGACAACCGTCAGGTGCCGCTCGACGTTATCGATTCCGATGTCCTGTCCTCGATCGTCATCGCCAAGTCGCTGACCCCGGACATGCCCGGCGACACCATTGGCGGCAATATCGAGATCGAAACTCTTTCGGGCCTCGATCAGGACGAACGCCTGCTGCAATTCCGTCTGCGCGGCATCTATGCCGATGTGGTGGAAGAGTATGGCTATCGCGGCTCGCTGACCTTTGCGGACAAGTTCCTGGATGACCGTCTGGGCGTGGCGTTTTCGATCTCTGATCAGGAGCGCTCCTTCGGCTCTGAAAACGCCGAAGCGGACGGGACCTGGAATGTCGATGAAAGCGTGCCGTTCCCCGAAGAGTTCGAGAACCGCAATTACGACGTCACCCGTGAGCGCACCTCGGTGGTGTTCAATCTCGATTTTGATCTGAACGAGAGCACCAATCTCTATCTGCGCACCACCTATTCGGATTTCTCTGACCAGGAATACCGCAACCGGATCGAGAACAAGTTCGAGGACCCGGATTATTCGGACGCTCTGTCGTCCGGCAATGGCGCGTTCTTTGACGCCTCCACCGGCGACGAGTTCGAGGTGGACCGGGACATCAAGGACCGCCTTGAAGAACAGACCATCTACGCCATTGCGGTGGGGGGCGAGACCTTTGCAGGTCCGTGGACCCTTGATTACCAGCTCGCTTACGCCTTCGCCGAGGAGTCCGAGCCGGGCCGGATCGATACCGGCTTCCGCGCCAAGTTCGACCAGGGCATTTTCGGCGTGAACGTCACCGACGCCCAGATCCCGCAAGTGATCTTCGGCGACAGCGTGGCGGAGCAAGCCTATTTCGACGGCGACTCCTATGAGTTTGACGACTTGGAACTGGTCGACGGGACTGCGCAGGACGATGAATGGTCCGCCCAGTTCAATGCGCGCCGCGAAATGACCTTCGGCGCCTTTACCGGCTTCGTGCAATCAGGTGTTCAGTACCGCACGCGGGAGAAGACCTATGAGGCCACCACGCTTGTCTATGACGGCTTTGATGGTCCCGATGTGCTGCTGAGCCAGTTCCAGACGTCTGTGGAGTATCCGCTGGCCGCCAATTTCGGTCCGGCTCTGGACGCGGGCGCGGTGCGGGATTTCTTCAACTCGAACCGCAGCAGCTTCGAGCTCAATGACATCGATACCGCTGTCGCGTCCAACGCCGACAATTACGGCGCGGACGAAGATGTCTTCTCGGCCTATCTGATGGGCTCGGTCGATATCAACCGCCTGCGTCTGGTCGGCGGTGTGCGGGTCGAAGACACCCAGTATGACGCCTATGGCTTTGAAATCCTCGAGCAGGAAATCGAAACCGCGGTGGCGGGCGATGTCACCGGTGCGTTCGAAAGCTTCATCACTCCGTCCCTGACGGGCGCCGAACTGCTGGCGAGCGATCTCGATGTTGAATATGACGCTGGCGATGACGAGACGGTGATTGAAGGCGATCGTGTCTATCGCCGCAGCGTCACGGCGGATAACGCCTACACCGATTGGCTGCCCAGCCTGAACCTGCGCTATGAGGCGTCGGACAATCTGATCGTCCGCGCGGCCTATTACGCCTCGATCGCCCGTCCGAACCTGGCTCAGGCGGCCCCGCGTCTCGCGTTTGAGGAAAATGACGAAGGCGAAGTGGAAGCCGAAGCGGGCAATCCGGACCTTGAGCGTCAGGAAGCGCAGAACTTCGATCTGGCCTTTGAGGTCTACCCGACCGAGGACGCCATCCTGTCCGCTGGCGTGTTCTACAAGTCGATCGACAACTTCATCGCGCAGGTGGTCTATGAAGACACCGTGATCAACGGCGTGGCGCTGGAGGAGGCGACGACCTTCATCAACCTCCAAGAGGCGGATCTGACAGGCGTCGAGCTGAACTACCAGCAGGCCCTGACCATGCTGCCGGGGCTGCTGCAGCACACCATCGTGGGCGCCAATTACACCTATGTGGACTCCGAAGCGACGCTGGCGGATGGCCGCGAGATCACTCTGCCGCTTCAATCCCAGAACGTGGCCAACCTGATCCTGGGCTATGACGATGGCCGTCTGGATCTGCGGGCGGCGGTGTCCTATCGCGACGAATACATCGATGAGCTGGGCGACAGTGCTGCGGAAGACCGCATCATTCTCGATCACACCCAGTTCGATTTCTCGGCCAAGTATGACCTGACCGAGAATTTCCGCCTCTACTTTGATTACAAGAACGCTTTTGACGAGCCGTTCCGCGCGGTCTTCCGCGATGCCGGCCGTGAGCTGACGTCCCAGTATGAAGAGTATAGCTGGCAGGCCCAGTTCGGCTTCCGCTACACCTTCGGCGGCTAGATCGGCCAACGCCTTTCTGTCGAACCCCCGGAGCCTGGCTTCGGGGGTTTGTCATGTCTGAAAGGCTTGTCTGGGAGCGGTCGGGAGCGGAGACTTCATACAGGAGTGCGCCTGCACGGGGGCAGGACGGCCAAGTGAGGTCCACGAGCATGATCGAGCCGGAATTCATTACCGATCTGGGCAGCCCGAACGCCTATCTGGTGCACAAGGTCCTGCCCAAGCTGGAAAGCCGCACGGGGGTCAGCTTTCGCTATAATCCGTGTCTGCTGGGCGGAGTATTCAAGGAGACGGGCAATCAGTCGCCCTACTATGCGTTCGCCGATATCACGAACAAGCTTGATTACGAGCACATCGAGATTCGCCGCTTCGTCTCCGAGCACGGACTGGACGCCTTCCAGTTCAATCCGCATTTTCCCATGAACACCCTGCCCCTGATGCGCATGGCGGCGGCGGTGGAGCTGGACGTGCCTGACCGGCTGCGCGCCTTCATGGATGTGGGGTTTGTCGGCATGTGGGAGCTGGGTCTGGACTTTACTCAGGCTGAGGTGATCCGGGCGCATTTTTCTGAGGCCGGGTTTGATGCCGACACGCTTCTGGCTCGAGCCGGGGAGACGGAGGTGAAGGCGCATCTCGTCGCCAACACTCAGGACGCGGTCGCCCGCGGCGTGTTTGGCATGCCCACCATTTTTGTGGGTGACGAGATGTTTTTCGGCAAGGAACGCCTGGCCCAGATCGAGGCGGAGATCATTCGACAGAGCTGAGTGTGACGCGTGTGATGTGAGGCATTCCGTCCACTTCCCAAACGCGCGGGCCTGCCCTATAGCGTTATTATGTTACGCTGCTTTCATCCGGTCCTGATCCGCGTCGCCGCCGCGCTCGTGGTCCTGCAGGCGCTATGGTCGCCCCTCGCGACGACGGCGTACGCCGCCGGGTTTGACGCGGCGCAATACATGTGCGGCCAGGTGGCGCTGGATGCCGCCGCCCGGGCGCAGATCGCCGAATTGGTGGCCTTGACGGGTCTGGAAGAGCCCCAGCCGCTTTCGCAATATGACGCGTCTGAGTGTGTGGCCTGCGCCCTGGGGCAGGCTGCGGTCCTGCAAGATATCGCGAAACCGATCATCGGGGTCGTGCGTAAGACGGCCAACGCGCACGCCTTGCGCATCGATCAGGCCAGTCCGCGCCAACCCGCTGGCCCGCCGGTCGGTTTGCGCGCCCCGCCGTTCCAGAACTGATCCCCTCACCGCCGCGCTTCCTGCGCGTTTGGGCGCTTGCAATGGCAAGCGCGTGATCTGTTCTGAGATATGAAACTCCATGACCAAATTGTTTTTCGCCAGCGTTTCCGCACTGGCGCTGTCTTCCGCTGCCGTCGCCCGTGAAGCTGCGCCGGATCAGGACCCGCGCTGGGTCGATGTCATCACCGTAACCGGCCAGTCCGCACTCACATCCGATCAGGATGCGGTCATCCTCGATCTGGCGCCTGCAACCGCGCCAGATGCCGCCGGCCTGGCGGCTCGCCTTCCGGGCGCTGCGCTGGTCAATAACGGCGCGCTCTCTGGCCAGGTCCAGTATCGCGGTCTTTACGGCGCGCGCATCGCAGTGCGTTTGGATGGGCAGGCGTTTCATTCAGGCGGGCCGAACCTCATGGATCCGCCGCTACATTATGCGCCAGCGCCCTTGCTGGACCGTCTGGAAGTGACGCGCGGCCCGGCGCCGGTCAGTCAGGGCCCGTCCCTGAGCGCTGGCGTGAACGCCGTCTTCAAGCATATCGATTATGCTCAGACCGCTCGTCCGGAGCTCCAGGGCGACCTCACCACGGTCGTGCGCAGCGTGGATGAAAGTCATGCGATTGGCGGGGTGGCCGGTCTCGCGATAGATCGTCAACGGTTCGAGCTACTTGCGTCGACAGAACGCGGTGAGGATCGCGATACCCCTTACGGAACACTGGTCGGGACGGGCCATGAGCGGGATGTGTACGGCTTCGGCTATGGCGTGCGCCTGGCGCCCCGGACCGAGCTGACAGCGGATTTTCGCCGCCAGGAAGGCGGTCCGACCGGCAATCCGCCCTTTCCCATGGACATTCGCTTCATGGATACGTCCACAAGCCGTCTGGGCCTGAACACGCAATGGGGCGGCTGGGGCGTCTCTGTGTCGGCGGAACACGCCCGCGTTGATCACGCCATGAACAATTTCGATCTGCGTCCGGCGCCCATGCCCATGCGTCAGCGTGAGACCCTTGCGAGCTCTGAGACTGTCCGGTTCAGCCTGGATGCAGACCGGGCTTTCCAGGGCGGAGTGGCCCGTGTGGGGTTGGACCGCGCTGATATCCGCCATGACACCACAATCACCAATCCGATGAACCCTGATTTCCAGGTTACGCCGTTCCCGGACGTGGAGCTGGCGCGAACGGGTGTTTATGCCGAATGGGAAGGACCGGCGGCCGGCTATGAGCTTTATGCGGGTCTGCGTCTGGATGCGCATGACGCCCAAGCCGGTGAGCCCCGGCTGGGAACGGCGCTGCCCATGGGGCCGCGCATGCTGGCTCTGACATTCACCCGAGCCGAGCGCGATTGGGATGATGTGACGCTGGATGGTCTCGTACGGATCGCCCGTCCCGTCTCTGACAGCGTGACCATGCGCGGAGCGCTGGCGCGCAAATCCCGGGTCGGCGGACAGGTCGAGCGCTATGGCTGGTTGCCGATTACAGCGTCGGGCGGGCTGGCCGATGGCAACACCTATGTCGGCTCGCTTGATCTTGAACCTGAAGTCGCGACCAGTCTTGAAGTCGGCTTCGATTTCGCCAATGCCCGCGCCTATCTGCGGCCGACGGCCTATGTCAGCTGGGTCGAGGATTACATTCAGGGGGTTCCGGCCGAACCGATTACGCCCGGCGTCGCCGATACGCCGCTAGAGATGGTTTCGGCGATGAATGGCGACCCTACGCCCTTGCGATTTTCCAATGTGGACGCGCGGCTTTACGGGCTGGATGCAGATTTTGGACTGGTGCTGACCCAGGCTTGGCGTGTGGATGGCGTTCTGACCTATATGCGCGGGGAACGCGAGGATGTGGATAATGACCTGTATCGCATCTCACCGGCCTCTCTGCGGCTCAGCGCGACCTATCAGCAGGCGGTCTGGTCCGTGAGCCTTGAAACCCTGATGGTGGCCGAGCAGGACCGGGTGTCGCGTGAGAACAACGAGGCGGAAACGCCGGGGCACGTCCTTTTGAACGCTTACGGCCACTGGGATGTATCCGAGCGCGTGCGCCTTTCGGCGGGGGTCGAGAACCTGCTTGATCAGCCCTATCGCGACCATCTGGGCGGCTATAACCGTAATGCGGGGCTGGGCGTGCCGGTCGGCGAGCGCATCCCTGGGGCTGGCGCCGGAGCTTGGCTGCGTATGAACGCACGGTTCTAGGCTTGGCCTCTAAAAGTCTGGCGGGCAGTATATTCCCCTGTTGGGGGGTGTGTCATGAGATGGATCGCGTGTTTGACGCTGGTTCTGATCTGCCTGTCCGCCTGTCGGGCGCCTGAAGCCCGACCGGTCGAACCGGTCGAGGCTTTGGGCGCACGCACAGGGCATGGCTTCCTTTATGAGAATGCGGAAGGGAAGCGTGTCTACGCGCTTCTGGCCGGTATTCGGGGCGGGGAGAGCGATGCGTCTCGGCTGGCTTTGCAGTCCTTGCTGGACGAAGCGGGCGACGCCTTGCGTCTCGTTGAGACCGAAGCGGGACCCGACCGGTATGATCGGCCCATTGTGCTGGCGATGTTCAACCGGGGGTCTCAGACGGTCTATCTGGACGCTGAAATGGTAAAGGCGGGCTGGGCCATAGTCTGGCCTCGGCCTGCGGCCGCAATGCGTTCAGCCTTGCTCTACGAGCTGGAAGCCGAGGCGCGTTCGGCGGATCGGGGCGGTTGGGCTGAGGGGGGCTTTCTCATCCGTTCGCCGGACCCCGATCCCCTGGCGCAACATCTCGACAGCGCCCAGATCATCGAAGGCCGCGTGGTTGCGGTGGGCGAGGCGCGCAATGGACGCCTCTATCTCAATTTCGGCTCGAACTGGCGCACCGATTTTACGGTCAGCCTCAATCGGCAAGACCGTGAGCGCTTTGAGCAACAGGGGCTCTACGATCCTGCAACTCTGGATGGGGCTCACATACGGGTGCGCGGCTGGCTCTACGACGAAAACGGCCCGATGATCCACGTCGCAAGCCCGGCGCAGATCGAGATCATCGATGCGCCGGCGCCGGTATCGCTGCCCTGACCCTAATCGGTGGGCAGCAGGCCGGCTTCCTCGGGGTCGCCCACCACTTCGGTGAGATACTGCTTGAGCTTCTTGAGCGCCTGATGCTCGACCTGACGCACACGTTCCTTGGAAATGCCCAGGCGTTCACCCAGCTTTTCCAACGTGACGCTGTCTTCACCCAAGCGGCGTTCGCGGATGATCAGCTGCTCGCGTTCGCTCAGACGGCTCAGCGCTTCGCCCAGCCATTGGGCCCGTTGCGCCTGATCTCGATCTTCCATCACCAGGGTTTCCGGATCTGGATTCTCGTCGGCCAAGAGGTCTTGCCATTCCCCCTCGCCATCTTCTGAGAAGGGGGCGTTGAGCGAGCGGTCGACGGCGGCCAGACGGCTCGCCATCTTCTCCACATCATCCTCACCCACGCGCAGGGCCTGCGCGACATAGGCGCGGTGTTCAGGCGTCAGCTGGCCTGAACTGGTGTCCTTGATGAGGGCGCGCAGGCGGCGAAGATTGAAGAACAGGGATTTCTGGGCCGCCGTGGTGCCGGTCCGAACGATGGACCAGTTGCGCAGCACATAATCCTGGATCGAGGCGCGGATCCACCAGGTGGCGTAAGTCGAAAAGCGCACTTCCCGCTCCGGTTCAAAGCGCGCTGCCGCCTGCATCAGTCCGATATTGCCTTCAGAGACCAGATCGGGGAAAGGCAGGCCATAATGGCGAAACTTGGCGGCGATGGAGATCACGAGCCGCATATAGGCCGTCGTCAGCGTATGTAGCGCCTCTTCGTCGCCCTTTTCCTTCCACGCGGTGGCGAGGTCGAGTTCTTCCTCGCGTTCAAGAAGAGGGGCGTCCATCGCCTGCTTCATGAAGCGACGGTCAGGGTCTGCGGACCGCGCCGGGGCGGAGCGAGTCGGGGCTGAGTGTGACATCACATTCGCTTTCGTTTCGCATGGGCCTTTGATCTGTTCCCAAGTCTATACGAGGCGATGGCCAGTCTGGATCACGCAAGGATGTAATGGTTCACGAAACGCTGGGGTGGAATGCAAAACACCCCGCCAGAACCGTCTGACGGGGTGTCCACAATTCGTATGCTGACGACTGTCGGCCTGTTACGCGGCCTTTTTCGTCAGGGTCGTGGTCAGCATTTCCAGCGCTTTTTCGCGGTCGACTTTTTCGACGGCGGCGACTTCACGGACCATGCGGTCCAGCGCGGACTCATAAAGCTGACGCTCGGAATAGGACGGTTCGGGCTGATCTTCCTGGCGGTGCAGGTCGCGAACGACTTCCGCAATGGAGATCAGGTCGCCCGAATTGATCTTGGCTTCGTATTCCTGGGCGCGGCGGCTCCACATGGTGCGCTTGACCTTGGGCTTGCCCTTCAGGGTCTTGAGCGCATCCTTGAGGACATCGTCGCTGGCCAGCGGACGCATGCCGGCGGCCGTGGCTTTCGCGGTCGGAACGCGAAGGGTCATCTTGTCCTGTTCAAAGGAAACGACATAGACCTCGATATCATATCCGGCGACGCTTTCTTTTTCGACGCCCACAACGCGGCCCACGCCATGGGCTGGATAGACCACATAGTCGCTTTTCTTGAACGTCTTATTATCGTTGGCGGATTTCTTGGTCATACGAGGCCCTCTCGTCCAAAGCCTGCCGAACTGATCATGGTGACGGGGTCTAATGGACCGCGCAAAGCCCCGCTCTGATCTTGCTTGAAGACCAGCGGCCGGGCTTTTTGTGAAACAGTTACATCAAGGCGGTTGCTGTCCCGGAATACGCGCATCTGCGCTCACCGAAGACAAAGACCATAACAGAAAAACTACAAAAACTCAACTTGATGCGCAGCGGCGATCATTCCGCCCCCGGAAGGCGGTTAACGGATTGCTAAGATTTTGAAGGCGTTCAGAGATTCACGTAGCCGGTTTTTCGGAGAAGTATTTCTCCAGCTTGTTCGTGATGGTCTCGAACTCCTTGTAGTCCGCCGGCGGATCCTTGCGAACGGTGATGTTGGGCCACTCGGTCGCGTATTTGGAGTTCAACGCCAGCCACTTGCCGTCTGCGTCATCCTCGGTGTCGGGCTTGATGGCCTCGATCGGACATTCCGGCTCGCAGACGCCGCAGTCAATGCATTCATCGGGATGAATGACGAGCATGTTCTCGCCTTCATAGAAGCAGTCCACCGGACAGACTTCCACGCAATCGGTGAATTTGCAGCGAATACAGGCGTCAGTGACGATATAGGTCATCGCGCAGGCGGTCCCGGAATAAGGATGATAGACAGAAAGTTGGCGGGGACATGGCCCCCCGGGAGCCGTTTGTCAACGGCCCGAGGCGGCATGACGCGCCTGGGCGCGATCACGATCGGACAGGCCCAGCAGCGGCGCCAGGCGCCGGATCAGGGCGTCCTCATGGGCGTCGCGCTCGCCATCTGCCAGCACCACGCGCCACAAATCCTCAAGAATGGAAAGCCGCTGGTCACGCGGTAATTGCTTGACCACATGGGTGAAGCGGTGGTGATCCACAGCCTGCTCGGCAAGGTCTTCGGCTTCGTCGAGCAGTTCGGCAGCCCGGTCTTTCTCCAGCCCGAATCCGGCGCACAGAACCGTGATGATCTCTGCCTCTTCCACATCAGCATAAATGCCGTCAGAGAGCGCCGCTTCCACCAGCAGGACAGCGGTGGAGAGCTCAGGGCTCAGGGATCTCTCCTGAGGGCTCTCGGATCCGGCGAAGAGGCGTTTCAAGGTTTCAAACATGATCGATCCAGAAAAGATAAGCGCTACTCGGTTTCAAGGCTGTAGCATGACCGGGCTTCGGGTGCAGGTCCACGTCGTTCTGGCAGCGCCAATATGGTGAGCCGTACCGGGTCGGGATCGCGCCGGATCACCAGACAATCGCCCGCGCGGACAGGCGCTGCGGGCTTGGTCAGTCGTACGACCTTGCCATTGCGATCAATCCGGACGGCGCCCTTTTCCACCATCTGTCCGGCCAGACCCCGAGACTTGTAAAAGCGTGTGCGGAACAGCCACACATCGCAACGCATGGAGTCGCCGTGATCACTCATGAGTGATCTTTGTCAGCACTCGCCGTATCTGAAGCGGCCGGAGCCTCTATAGGCGCAGCCCCAGCGTCCGGGCTGGACGCTGACGGATCGGCTGTCGGGGCGTCAGCGGGCTTGTGTTCGTCTTGCGCCGTCTCCGCCGGGGTCTCGGCGGACTTGTCCTTGGGCTTCTTGCGCGGCTTGCGGCGCTTCTGGCTGGCGGGCTTGGGCTGTTCGAGCTCCAGGGCGGCAAGGGCAGCGAAGGGGGAATCGGGATCAACCGGCTTGTCCTTGGCAGGCTGAGGCCGGGATTTCTGAGCGTCCTTGCGCAGCCCCTTGCCCTTGCCTTTTGCGTGCGGCGGCTTCTGACCGGGCTGGGCCGGGCGCTGGGTCGACCGCGAGCGGCCCGCCCACAATTCGGGCTGATCCTCTGCGGCTTTCTGGACGCGGCGATAGCCGAGCGCCTTGAGCACTTCACGCAGATCGTCGTTCGAACATCCCAGCAGCGCCGTCATGGGCGCATTGGGTTCAAAGCGACGTTCCTTGTTTTCAGAGCGCTGCTCGCGAATGAGGTCCGCAAGGCGCTCGAGCATGTCCAGGCGCACGGCGCGCGGTCCGCACGGCTGAAAACCGGCGGCGGCGTAATCCGCCAGGGTGTAGCGCCGATCATTGGGAATGCTGGTCAGCCCGGGCGGCGGGTTCACGGCGCGTTCGATATCGCCTTCATGAATGGCCTTGAGCATGGACAGAAGGCGCGCTGCGCCCGGCTTGAGCAGGGCGGGCATGAACACGGCGTGTTCGCCGATCCGCACGCCTGCGCGGCGCAGCGATTGCCGCTCGGGAACAGACAGCGCCGCCAGCTCGTCAGCGAGCTTGATCCGCGACATGGCGCCAAAGCTTTCCACCAGCTGATAGGCGACGCCGCGGGCGAGCCCGTCGAGCTTGCCGTCTTCCTTGAGCGCCTTACGAAGGTTCAGAAGTGGCTCGAGACGGGTTTCAGCCTGGCTGGCTGCAAAATCCATCAGTCGTTTTTCCGCCTGGGCGATCAGTTCGCTCGAACCGAGCTCCCCGCCGATCAGGGCGACAGAGGGGGTGAACGGGTCGCCGCCAGCCTGAAGACGTCCGACCGGGTCATCCTTCCAGCTCAGCACGCCATCCTCGCCCAGCGTCAGCTCTGCATCCTCGGCCTGGGAGAGCTGGGAGAGCAATCGGTTCACTTCGGGGCGGACCGCCTTCATTGCGGCGTTCGCCACCGCCCGGCGCGCCAGCGGTTCGCCCGCGGCGTCGGCTTCAAAGCTCAGCCCGTTCAATCGTCCCACGAAATGGCCCTCCACAGTGACCTCGCCCAGGCGGTTCAGCCCGGCTTCCAAATCGGTTTTCTCACGCAGCCCCTTCATCAGCGCGCTCGTGCGGCGGTCGATGAAGCGGGCGGTCAAACGCTCATGAAGCGCATCGGAGAGCTGATCTTCAACCTCTCGGGTACGGCTCGTCCAATATTCAGGGTCTTTTGTCCAGTCCTTCCGGTGCGCCGCGTAAGACCAGGTGCGCACATAGGCCAGTCTCTGCGCCAGCGCATCCACGTCTCCGGCGGTCTTGGACAGGCGGCTTAACTGTGCATCCAGCCAGGCATCGGGCAGATAGCCTTTGGAACTGGTCAAATGCATGTAAAGCGTTGAAATCAAGCGCGCATGGTCGTCCGGGCTGGTCTTGCGAAAGTCCGGCGTCCGGCACACATCCCAAAGCCGCGCCGTTCCGCCGCGTGCGGCGGCGCGCTCTCGCACATCCGGGTCACGCGAGACCAGGTCGAGCACATCTTCATCTGATGCGCTGCGCACCCGTTCCAGCACGGGATCGGGGGAGGGAGCGTTCAGCGAATAGCGCAGATTGTCGAGCGAGCTCAGATCCAGATGGCTTTCGCGCCAGGTCAGTTTCTTGATCGGCTCGAACTCGTGATCTTCCACTCGCTCGATCACATCGGGGTCGAGGGGGCGGGCGTCTGCGGTTTCCCCGAATGTGCCATCGGACCGGAAACGTCCGGCGCGGCCGGCGATCTGGCCTACTTCCTGAGGGAAGAGTCGCCGACGCTTGCGCCCGTCAAACTTGGTGTAGCTGGCGAAGGCCACATGATCGACGTCCATGTTCAGGCCCATGCCGATGGCGTCGGTCGCAATGAGGAAGTCCACTTCACCAGACTGATAAAGCTCGACCTGGGCGTTCCGGGTCCGGGGGCTCAACGCGCCCATAACCACGGCGGCGCCGCCACGCTGACGACGCACCAGCTCGGCGATGGAATACACATCCTCCGAGCTAAAGGCGACGATGGCTGACCGGCGTGGCAGTTTCGTGAGCTTCTTCGTGCCCGCATAGCTGAGGGTGGAGAAGCGTTCGCGCTCCTCGATCTCGGCATCGGGGATCAGATGGCGCAGGATCGGCCGCATGGTCGCGGCGCCCAGAAAGAGAGTCTCTTGCGTGCCGCGGGCATGCAGCAAGCGGTCGGTGAAGATATGGCCCCGCTCGGGATCGGCTGCGAGCTGGATCTCGTCCACGGCCAGGAAGGCGGGCCGCATGTTCAGCGGCATCGCCTCCACCGTGCACAGGAAATAGCGCGCGGTGGGCGGGACGATCTTTTCCTCGCCTGTGATCAGGGCGACCGAAGCCGGGCCCTTGGCCTTGACCACCTTGTCGTAGAGCTCCCGCGCCAGAAGTCTCAGCGGCAGGCCGAACACACCCGTCCCGTGCGCCATCATGCGCTCGAGCGCGAGATGGGTCTTGCCCGTATTGGTGGGGCCGAGGATCGCGGCGATACGACTATCGCCTGCGCGGGCGCGCGTCATGACGCTCTCCAGCGAGATTGAGTCCGGACCTTAAAGAGGATGCGGCTTATTGCGTAGCGTCGCCTGCATATAGCTGCGTGGCCTGGATCGTGATGGCGCCGATCTGTGTCTGGGCCCGGAACCGCACGGGGACATTCACGCCATCTACCGGGGCAAGCCAGATGATCACCGGGCGCGCGGTCTCGTCTTCATCCGGGCGATCACCGTTATCATAGCCGCTGATCGGTTCGATAAAGGCCTGGCACCGGATCGCCTCACCAGACCAGGCGCGGGTGCGCACATCATCGAGACCCAGATTGTTCAGCCGCAGATTGTAACGCGCCTTGCCGTCAAACACCGGCAACCGGCCTTCGCACACGCCGTGCTCATCATTGGGCAGACCGGTCATCAGGCTCAGAAGCGTCGAGATCGGGTCAAGCGCGCCGGCGCGCTCTTCATCGGTCGCGGGCGGTTCACCCATGGAGCCAAAGGGCGGCTGGACGTCAGGCATGGCGACGCCCTCATCAAAGTTGATGCCGACCACACGCCCCTTGTTGCTGGCGTGGTTGATATGCTCATAGCGATAGGGGCTCAGCCCTTCAGGCTGGCGATAACCGTTCGACGTGGCCTCGATATTGGTGTCGTCGAACCAGCGCAGCAGGCCGCCGCTCTCAAACGTGGCGCCGGCGGAATACACGCCGTCATTAAAGCCGGCGGTCAGGGAAATATTGGCGACCTTCAGAATCAGAACCGACCCCGAATACTGCACATACAGGTGTTCAGGCGGTTCAACGCTTTGCGCGTCGGCCGTTGCGGGCAGACCCGCCATCGCCAGTGCGGCGAGGGCGTAGCGGGCATGTTTGGACACAGTCAGCATAAAACTCAAATTCCTCTGGCCCCAGCCGGTCGGCTCAGCCTATCTAACGCGGTCTGTCTGCAAGATGAACGCCAGTTTCTATGCGGCTGCGCCTTGACGCAGGCCACCCAGCCCGGTACATCGCCCGCTCTCGCGCCGCATCTTGGGTTCTCCCTCTCGCGGTCGCATATAATTTTACGACTGTTGTGGAACAAGGTGGAAGCCATGTCGCGCCGCTGCGAACTTACTGGGACGGGTCCGGTTTCGGGCAACAACGTGTCTCACGCCAACAACAAGACCAAGCGTCGCTTCCTGCCGAATCTGTGTCAGGTGACGCTCGCGTCTGAGGCCCTGGGCCGCTCCTTCCGTCTGCGCATCGCGGCCAAAGCGCTGCGTAGCGTCGACCATGTCGGGGGTCTGGACCAATTCCTGCTGAAAGCTCGTGATGAGCAGCTCTCCAGCAACGCGCTGAAAATCAAGCGCGAGCTGAAGAAAGCTGCGGCGGCTGCCTAAGCCGCGCACGTCTTGACGCGAGAAACAACGCCCGCCGGAAACGGCGGGCGTTTTTCTTTGCCGGTCTGTCAGAGCGCTAGTCGCGCGGTTCGATCGCGAAGCTCAGCAAGAGCGTGCGCTGACTGTCATTGAAGTTGTCGTCGGAGATCAGGAAGAGGCGGGTTTCGCCATCGATCTCTTCGATGGTCATGCCCTCGAAATTATCCACTGTCATCGTGTCCGGCTCGATGGCGGCGATCAATTCGGGCTGCAGCTCGGTCAGGTTCGCCGCGTTCGCAATCTGATCGGCGCCCAGATGCAGGATGTGGATGCGATTGCCCACATCACGCGCCCAGAAGCGCTGCAGGATGTACAGCCCGCCATCGCCATCGCTGTCCAGCTCCGTGACGCCGAACTCGGGCTCCATCGCCACCTGGTAGGTAGCCCGCGTCAGTTCTGGCGCGTTCAGCGGCGTGCGCGAAAAGATGTGCACGGGCGCATCACCGCTGGTGTGTTCCTGAGCTGACCAGAGCCAGTCGCCAACCACTGCCAGGCCTTCCATGCCGGCATTGTTGGAGAGGGTTTCGGTTTCAAGGGGAGAGTTCATCGGACTGGGCCGGGCATCGCTCACGCCGCTCCAGTCTGCACCCAGATCATAGCGCCAGACGCGATGCTCCCGCTCGAAGCTGAGGGCATATGCGCCGTGGCCCAACGGGGCGAGACCTTCGGAATCGGCGCGATTGCCGGACAGCAGCTCTCCGGCTTCATCCAGAATCGGAACAATCAACAGGCTCTCAAGACCCGTGATCGAAGCGCCGTCATAGGCAATGGACGCGGTCATCCAGTAGCCGCGATCAGAGACCGCCAGGAGGCGTTCGCCGTCTTCAGAAATGTCGAGCGCGGACCATCCGCCGAACCGCTCATCTTCAAGGGCGAGCGCCACGCCGCCGAGATAGCGCAAACCGCCCAGACGGGTCCGCCCCGGATCATCGGGGAAGAGCGGGACCGGTGTCACTACAAGGTTGGCGGGATCCGATGTGGTTTGTGCTTCGCCCCCGCCGCCACAGGCGATCAGCAGCGGACACAGGCACAGTGACAGGCCGAGACGGATAAGCATGCAAACCCCCAGTTCAATTGCGCGGACTGGTTGCGGATTATGCACGTGTCAGCGGCGCTTGTCCTCTTCAAACAGAGCGGCCAGCTGATCGGTCATGGCCCCGGCCAGTTGCTCCACATCCACAATGGTCACCGCCTTGCGATAATAGCGCGTGACATCGTGGCCAATGCCGATGGCGAGCAATTCCACATCGGACTTGTTCTCGATCATGGCGATGACTTCGCGCAAATGCTTTTCGAGATAGGCGGGGGAGTTGGCTGACTGGGTGCCGTCATCCACCGGGGCGCCGTCTGAGATCACCATCATGATCCGCCGCTGTTCCGGACGGGCCAGCAAGCGCTTGTGCGCCCAGAGCAGGGCTTCGCCGTCGATGTTTTCCTTCAGCAGGCCATCGCGCAGCATCAGGCCCAGATTGGAGCGGGACCGCCGCCAGGGCGCATCCGCGCCTTTGTAGATGATGTGCCGCAGATCATTGAGCCGGCCCGGATTGGGCGGCTTGCCTTCGCTGAGCCATTCCTCCTTGGAGCGGCCGCCCTTCCAGGCGCGGGTCGTAAAGCCCAGAATCTCGGTCTTCACGCCGCAGCGTTCCAGGGTGCGCGCCAGAATGTCCGCGCAGGCCGCGGCGACGAGGATCGGGCGACCGCGCATGGAGCCGGAATTGTCCAGCAGCAAGGTGACGACCGTGTCGCGGAAGTCGGTGTCCTTCTCCATCTTGAAGCTTAGCGGCATCATCGGATCCATGATGATGCGCGGCAGACGGGCCGGATCGAGCTGCCCTTCCTCGAGATCGAAGGACCAGGAGCGCTGTTGCTGGGCCATCAGGCGGCGCTGCAGCCGGTTGGCTAGACGCCCCACCGCGCTCTCAAGGCCTTTGAGGTGCTGGTCCAGCGTCCGCCGCAGACGGTTCAACTCATTGGAGTCACATAGATCAGATGCCTGGATGACCTCATCGAACTTGTCGGTGAACACCTTGTAGGCATTGGGATCCTCGCCCGGCGGGCTGACCCAGTTGGGCTTGGCCGATTGCTGGGTGTCGCTGGGCTCGTCATCGGCCTCGACCCGGGTCTGGCTGTCTTCGGCGAAGTGGATGTCGTCGGTATCGGCCGCCGTGCCCTTGGCGTCGGCGGCGTCTTCCTCATCCTCGCCCTGATCGGGGTCGCTATCGGTGTCGTCTTCGCCCGCTTCAGGCTCCTGCTCGACGCCGGAATCGTCCTGGCTGTCGTCGGTGTCGTCCTCGTCCTGATCATGCTCGCCGAGCTCGTCTGACAGGTCGAGATCGCGAATGACCTGTCGCAGGGCTTCTGCATAGGCGCCCTGATCATCCGCCGCGCCCGCCAGCGCATCCAGCGCTTGCCCGGCATGGCTTTCAAGGTCCTCGCGCCAGACCTTCATCAGGCCCTTGGCGTCCTCGGGGGCGGGGCGACCGGTGATCCGCTCACGCACCAGCATGGAGATGGCGTCTTCGAGCGGGGCGGTCTGCCGGTCCTCGGCATGGTTCCAGCCCTCGCGACGGCACCGGTCTGACAGCGCCGCATCAAGATTGTCCGCCACGCCGCGCATGGCGCGTGCGCCGATGGCTTCCACACGCGCCTGCTCGGCCGCGTCGAAGATCTTGCGCGCCTGGGCCCCGGGGGGCAGGGCGGACTGGTGGGATTTGGAGTTGTGAAGCTGCAGCCTCAGCGCCAGCGCGTCCGCCTTGCCGCGCAGACGCGCCGCATCCTCCGTCGTCATCTTTTCGGGCGGGTTGGGCAGCACCACCTTGCCGCGCGCCAGTGCGGCATCGCCGCCGAACTTCACGTCCAGCTCGCGCTCATGGGACATGGCGCGGGTGGCCGCGCTCAACGCACGCCGGAACTGGTCTGCAGACGAACCGTCAGACATTGATCGCCCTTAGGCTGCGGCGCCGGAGGACAGGGCGCTCTCGGGCAGGTCTTCGCCAAAGACGCGCTGATAGAATTCCGACACGATCGGCCGTTCCAGCTCATCGCACTTGTTCAGGAAGGTCAGCCGGAAGGCGACGCCCGGATTGTCGAAGATCTGGGTGTTTTCCGCCCAGGTCAGCACGGTGCGCGGGCTCATCACGGTGGACAGGTCACCATTGATGAAAGCCTCTCGGCTCAGATCAGCGACCGCGACCATGTCGGCGATCATCTTTGCGCCCGCTTCGGTCTTGCCCTGCTCGCCCAGCTTGGCGGCGACGATTTCGCGCTCGGTTTCAGCGGGCAGATAATTGAGCGTGGACACGATCGACCAGCGGTCCATCTGGCCCTGGTTGATCTGCTGGGTGCCGTGATAGAGGCCGGTCGTATCGCCAAGTCCCACCGTATTGGTGGTGGCGAACAGGCGGAAATTCGGGTTCGGGCGGATCACCCGGTTCTGGTCCAGCAGCGTCAGGGAGCCTGAGGCTTCGAGCACCCGCTGGATCACGAACATCACATCGGGGCGACCCGCATCGTATTCGTCAAACAGAAGCGCGACCGGGCGCTGGACAGCCCAAGGCAAAATGCCTTCCTGGAATTCGGTGATCTGCTGGCCATCCTTCAGAACGATGGCGTCCTTGCCGACCATGTCGATCCGGCTGACATGGCTGTCGAGATTGACCCGGATCATCGGCCAGTTCAGCCGCGCCGCCACTTGTTCCACATGGGTGGATTTGCCGGTGCCGTGATAGCCCTGAACCATGACGCGACGATTGAAGGCGAAACCGGCCAGAATGGCGCGCGTTGTGGCCGGATCGAACACATAGGTGGGGTCGATGTCCGGCACATGGTCGTCGCGCTCGGAAAAGGCGGCGACGTCGAACCCCGGATCAAATCCAAACAGGGCCTGGCAATCGGCTTTGGTGTCGGGGGTGAGGCTGATCAGGGTATCGTCGGTCATACGCGGAAAGGCTCTTTGCTGCGGCGCGACAGGGTCGGCACAAACCATAAGCCTCACACATAGCCCGTCAAAGCCCTGTCGCCACTCCCCCTCAGTACACAAAATCAGGTGAGACCGGTCAGGCGGCGCAGTTCTCCGCCACACGGGATGACAGCGCTTCGGTCAGGGCCGGGCGGTTGTCGGGCAAGCCCTGCGTATTGGCGGCAAGCCAGTCTTCAAAGCTCTGCCCGGTCGCCAGTGCTTCCGCCAGGTCGCCAAACACGGCTTCGGATCCGGTTGTCTCGGTCAGATAATCGATCAGGGCGCGGGTCAGCCCGTAAAACTGTTCCGCCCCGATCATGTCCGCGCCCTGGGCGGCCAGCGCCTCGCCGGACATCACCATGATGCGCGGGCCCTCGCTGTCCTCGCCTTCGGCCGCCGCAGCGGCCGCGGCGCGGTCCGCGGCCAGGGAGGCCAGCTGGAGCAGCGGATGCTCCATGGTGAAATAACGCTCGAACTGTGCGCTCAGATCATCCGGCGTCGTTTCGCACAGACCAGCGCGGCGGCTTTCGGTCAGCGCGTCGCTTTCCATCAGCACGGCGGCGGTTTCATCAAACCAGTCCGGCGCCGCGGCCGCGCCATAGGCGCGTGCGCCCTGCAGATCGACCGCCGGCCAGTCATAAAGATCGCGCACCCACATATGGCCCAGCTCATGGGCGATGATCGCTTCGCCATGGCGGACCTTGTTGTTGTTTTCGACACGACCGGCGAGAGCCGCCTCGATCGTGGCGTCGATCACCGCTTGCGGCGATCCCGTCATCTGGGCTTCGACCGCGGGACGGACCTGGGCTTCGAGCTGGGCGCGCATGGCCTGGGGCGAGACCCAGGGTTTGACGGTATAGCCCTGGGCATCGAGTTCGGACGCCAGTCCGGGAAATTCAGAGCTGTCTTCCACGACGGCGGTCAGTTCCGGCATGCGCTCGAAGACATCGGCAAACCGGGTTTCAGCGGTTTGCATGGCGGACAGGATGAGTTCGGCGCGCTCGGCGCTGGTCGAGACGGCCAACAGATTGTCGTCTTCCAGGCAGTGTGCGTTTGATGGACAGCTCGACAGGGCGAGCGAAAGTGCAAGTGATGAGATGAGCATGTGGTCCTCCCCAGTGTTCATCAGGGAAAATGACCGGGGTCACCTTTCAGCTTCCTGTCCGTCAGATTAAGCTTTGGACAGGTTAGCCCATGCCGCAGCTTTTGAGGATCTGATACGCCTCGACCACCTTCTGCAACAGCTCTTCCATCGACCGATCGCCGCCATTGGAGTCCGGGTGGTATTGGCGAACCAGCTCGGCATAGCGTCGACGGACGGCGGCTTTGTCGGCCTTGGGGTCTAGCTGGAGGGTATCGAGCGCCCGCTTCTGCAGTCGCCCCATGCCGGCATTGGGGTCTTCGTATTCACGCTGGGCGCGTTCCTGACCTGGCGGCGGACGGTCGCCAAACAGGTCGAACGGATCAACGAAGCCCTCTTCAAAGCTCTGGCTGGCCTTTTGCGCCGCGCGGCGTGCGCTAGACCCGGATGCGAAACTCCAGGTCGGACGGTGACCATAGAAATCAGCCTCGGCGTGCGCCTTGGCTGCATCCTCGCTCATGCCCTCAAAGAAATTCCATTCCTTGTTGTACTGGGCGGCGTGGGACTGGCAGAACCAGTAGAACTCGCTGCGATTGGCGGGGCTTTTGGGCGCACGCGCGGTCGCCTTGGCGCGGCATTGAGGGTGCTCGCACACCTTCTCATCCTGCTTCGCCTCGTTCTTGGGCGGCTTGATGCGGATGTCTTTAAACCGCGGTCGATATTTGTAAGCGCCATCCATGTGCCTAAGTATGGGGCGCACCGGCCTGCTGAACAATAAACAGAGGATGACAATGTCCAGCGTAAAGCAGCAAATCGAGGATCGCCTGACCGCGGCGCTGGCTCCGCAAAGCCTTGTCATCACCGATGACAGCGCGCTTCACGCCGGTCATTCCGAGCAGGCGAGGGCGGGGGAAAGCCATTTCACCGTCGAGATCGTCTCAAGCGCTTTTGAAGGCCAGACCCGCGTCCAGCGCCACCGTCTCGTCAACCAGGCCCTTGATGAACTACTGAAAGTCCAGGTTCACGCCTTGGCTATCATGGCCCGCACACCCGGCGAAGCCGCCTGATCAATCGTCATCCTCGGTCGCCTCGGGTTCCTTCTTGAGGCGCATGCGGGTGATCTGATTGCGGCGACGCTCGAGGATTTCGAACTGAACCCCATGGAAGCGGAAGATCTGCCCGGCTTCAGGAATGGTCTGGGCTTCATGGATCACAAGGCCGGCGATCGTGACGGCCTCGTCATCGGGCAGTTCCCAGTCGAGCGCCCGGTTCACATCGCGCACCGGCGCGCCGCCATCCACCAGGATGAAGCCATCTGGCAGGGGCGTGACGCCCTCGACGGTGACATCGTGCTCGTCCTCGATCTCACCGACGATTTCCTCGATGATGTCCTCTAGGGTCACAACGCCCATCAGCGCGCCATACTCGTCCACCACAAGGGCGAAGTGCTCGCGCTTTTGACGGAAGGCGGTGAGTTGTTCGAGCAGCTCGGTCGTTTCGGGAATGAACCAGGGTTCGCGCTTGATCGCCTCGATATCGAGTTTGCTGGCGTCGCCGCCGGCATTGTGAAGCTCTCGCGCCAGATCGCGCACATGCAGGATGCCGACAATGTTCTCGGTGTCGTCGCGATACAGCGGCAAACGGGTGTGCGGGCAGCTTAAGGCATCAGCGACCAGCTGCTCGGCGGGCTGGTCGATGTCGAACATGATCAGGCTTTTGCGGTGAACCATCACGTCATCCACCGTCAGCTCGCGCAGGTCGAGCACGCCGCCCAGCATGTCGCGGTCGGTTTTCACCACGCCGCCTTCCTGGTGGTGCAGGTCGATCTGGCCGCGAATCTCGTCATGGGCGGACAGCACCGGGCCTTCCACCGACAGACCCAGTATGCGCAGCGTCACCCGGACCAGCCATTGAACGGCGGCGACGACGGGCGCGAACACCAGAACGAACATGCGGATCGGCAGGGAGACGAAGAGCGCCATGCGGTCTGGATTGGACAGCGCATAGGTCTTGGGCAGCACTTCGGCGAAGATCAGCACCAGCAAGGTCATCACCAGCGTCGCGATGGGCACGCCGGCTTCGCCGAACATGGCGAGGAACACGGCCGAGGCCAGTGAGGCGGCCAGGATGTTGACGAGATTGTTGCCGAGCAAGATCGCGCCGATCAGGCTCTCGCGGTCATCGATCAGACGGTTCACCCGGCGGGCGCGATGATCCTTTTCCTTTTCAAGGGTCAGCATCCGCGCCTTGGAGGTGGCGGTGAGGGCGGTCTCCGAGCCTGAGAAGAACCCGGAAAAGGCCAGAAGGCACAAAATGCCGAAACCGGTCCACGCCATCCATGGTTCGAAAGTCATCAGTCCTCAACCTCACTGGACAAAAACGCCGCCAGATCATCCCGATCCGTCTCGCGCGTTATGAAAGCGTCGCCGATCCCGCGCGCCAGGATCAAGGTAATCGCGCCGCCTGAATTTTTCTTGTCATCACCCATGCGCGAGAGCAAGCGGGCCGCATCATAGGGCCCGCCGGGCAGTTCGGAAATGCGGGCCGGTAGCCCCACGGTCTGAAGATGGCGCGCTACACGCTCGGCGTCCTTGGATGAGCAGGCGCCCAGCCGCGCGGAATAACGGAAGGCGAGGGCGAGGCCGCAGGCCACCGCTTCGCCATGGATCAACGCGCCCTTGTCCGCTTCGGCCTCAAAAGCATGCCCGAAGGTGTGCCCCAGATTGAGCAGCGCCCGCACGCCGCTCTCGCGTTCATCTTCCGCCACGATCCGCGCCTTGAAAGCGACCGCGTCTGCAATGGCCTGGACGAGACCGTCGCCAGTCACCGCATCCACGCCCTGCGTTTCCAGACGGTCAAACAGCGGAGCGTCCTGAATCAGGCCGGCCTTGACGATCTCGGCATAGCCCGCCAGCACTTCGCGCCGGGGCAGGGTGTCGAGAAAGGCCGTGTCGGCGATCACCAGATCGGGTTGATGAAACGCGCCGATCAGGTTCTTGCCATGGCTCGTGTTGATGCCGGTCTTGCCGCCGACCGAGCTATCGACCTGGGCCAGAAGCGTGGTGGGGATCTGGATGAAGCGCGTGCCGCGTTTGAGAATGGCCGACGCGAACCCGGTCAGATCTCCCACCGTGCCGCCCCCAAAGGCGATTACCGGTTCGGAGCGTTCGACATTAAGCGCGAGCAGCCGATCACACAGGAACTCAAGGCTGGTCCAGGTCTTGGCGCCTTCCCCGCCCTCGATCTCGATGATCTCAAGACCCAGGCCGGCGGCGTCGAACGCCTGATGCAGGCGCGTGGCGTGATGGGACAGCGCTGCCGTGTCCGCCACGACGACGGCCCGACCACGCGGCGCGCGGACTGAGAGCCGGTCGGCGCGGCTCGACAGGGCGTCCCGCCCGATCACCACCTCGTAGGTTCGGGAAGCGGCCTCGACTTCGATCACGCGTAAGACGCTCATTCGGCATTCGTATCCTGATACTGCGCCAGGGCGTCCAGCACCTGGTCGGCGGATTGTTCATGGCTGCCCACGGACGTGTCCACCACAATGTCAGCCTGGGCGTAGATCGGCGCGCGTTCGCGTTCAAGCCGCGCCATGATTTCAGCGGGATCGCCCTGGGTCAGAAGCGGGCGCGCGCCCGGCTTGCGTCCGACGCGTTCAACCAGAACGTCCAGATCGGCTTGCAGCCAGATCGAGATGGCTTGCTGCTTGATGAGCGCACGGGTCTCCTCATTGATGAAAGCGCCGCCGCCCAGACCGATGATCATCGGTTCAGGCTCTTCCAGCAGGCGGGCGATCACCTTGCGTTCGCCATCGCGAAAGGCGGGCTCGCCGAAATCGGTGAAGATCTCGCTCACGCTGCGACCGGCGGCGCGCTCGACTTCTTCGTCGGCGTCCCGAAACGCGGCGGTCAGTCGTCGGGCCAGCCGGCGGCCGATGGTGGTTTTACCGACGCCCATGAGGCCAACGAGCGCCACATGACGGCTCAGCACAGGCGGATTGTCAGAATTTGTCATCACACTGTAAGGCTATACGCCAATGCTGCACGGGCGAGCAATCGCTGCTCACGTCTGGAAAACGCCGCAATCGGCTGCTTTAGTGTAGGTTCAGGGGCAAGCGAGACGGAAAAGGGACCATCATGAAATCCATTCTGATCGGCCTGGGCGTTGGGCTGGTGATCATCATCGGCGGCTTTATCGCTCTGTTGGGACTTGCGGACGCCAATGCACCCACGCCTGAACAAGTGCGTGTCGAGGTGACTGATGCGCTCGTCGATTAAAGCCGTGCTGCTGGCCGCCAGCATTCTGGCGGGCGGGTCGGCATTCGCTCAATCCCAACCGGCGACCGGCCAGATCGAGGTGGTCGAGCTGGGGGATGTCAATCCGTTTGAAGTGGGCGTGGACCCGGTCCTGCCGGACACCGTCTGGAGCACTGGGCACGCCGGTGCGCTTGATGGGGCGTTGTCGGTCCTGCCTGATCGCGCCAGTCCGGGCTGGTCCAGCCCCGCAGCGGCGCGCCTGGCTCTGGCGGCTTTAAGGTCGTCAGGCGAACCGCCTCAGGGCGCGGATGATGATTTTCGGCTGGCGGCCAAACGTGCAGATCGCGCGCTATCGGCCGGCCGCGCCCAGCTCGTCTATGAGCTGCTGTCCCGCACCCCGCGCGTGAACGAATCAGACGCGCTGTCGCGTGTCTTCGCTGAAACCGCGCTCGCCATGGGCCGGACTCAGGAAGCCTGTCGGGCTGCTGATGCACTGTTGGAGGGGCGGGATGCGGCTTACTGGCTGCGTTTGCGCGCCAGCTGCCTGGCGCTGAACGGCGCCATTCCGGCTGCAGAGCTGACCGCTGAACTCGCCCGCGCCCAGGCCCAGAGCCCCAATTTCGATACGCTGTTTGACGCTCTGGTTCTCGACCAAGCTGCGCCGGACGATTTTCAACCCAGGACCGCCTTGCAACTGACCTTGATGGAAGCATTGGCGCCGGGCGTGCGGCTGATCCCGCATGAGGAGGCGCCGGTCTGGCTGCATCTGGCGGCGGAACGGACCGGGCCGGCGATCGCCTTGCCGGAAACACTGCCCGAAGCGCTGGAAGCTGCGGTCACCCTGGAGGGGGCGGAGCGCGCCGCGGCGCTGGGGGCCCTGATCGGCCAGGATCTTGATCGCGAGATCGCCGCGGAAGCCCTGGCGATCCGCTTGTCGGACGCGGCCCAGCAGGGCCTGTTCATGGAGGCGGCCCTGACCTTCGGTCCGGAAGTGGCCAGCTTGCCAATTACCGAGAACACTCTGGCGCATGGCGTCCATTTTGTGCTCGCAGCACTTGCCGTGGACGACCTCAATGCGGCTGAACGCTGGCGCGAAGCCCTGATGGACGGGCCGCCCGCGCCACCACCTTCCCAAGCGTCACAGGTTGATCCAATGACGGATCTGGGCGGACTGCCAACCCTGGACGGGGATGCCGTGGCGCCGGGGCCGGAGTCCGAAAAAGCGGCGCCGGAATGGGAGCCGCCTGCACCGGGCGTTCTGGTCGCGCTCGACTTCGCCCGCGCCATTGCTCTTGATGATGTACGGGGCGACGGCTTCATGGCCTTGCTTGCGGCGCGACTTGAGAACGCGACGCCGGAGCGTCTGTGTCAGGCTGCCGGGCTGGTGTCGCTGGGCGCGGATGATCAAGGCGAGCTGCAACAGGCGCTGTCCGGCCTGACGCGTCAGAGCGGAGTGACCCCACCCGCCTTCGGCCCGTTATTGCTGGCGGCAGGCGCCGGGGCGCTGGGCGAGACTCAGCTTCATGCTGCGTCCTTGCTGGATCGCCATCCGGATGATGCGGAGACGTGCGCCGCGGCCATGCTGGCGCTCGATCACGCGGGTCTGCGGCGACAGGCGCTGCAATATGTTCTGGCTCGGGTCATCGAGGATACCGCGTGAGCGCACGCTCCATCGACCTGTTCCTGGACATGATGGCCGCTGAGCGAGGTGCGGCGCGCAATACGCTCGACGCCTATCGGCGCGACCTGGAAGATGCGGCTCAGAGGCTGGGATCACAGGGCGTCGGCCTTGAAGAGGCGCAGACGGCGCATGTGGAGCGCTTTCTGTCGGACCTCGCCGCAGACGGTCTGTCACCTGCGACCGCGGCGCGTCGGCTGTCCGCCCTGAAGCGCTATTACCGTTTTCTGCTCAAAGAGGGATTGCGGGCTGATGATCCGGCGAAAACGCTGACCGGTCCTAAAAAACCGCGTCCGCTGCCCAAGGTCTTGAGTGAACAACAGGTCGAGGCGTTGTTTGATGCGGCCGAGCGGGTCGAGGGCGCGGACGGGGCACGCTTGCGAGCCTTGCTGGAGCTGCTCTATGCGGGCGGATTGCGCGTCAGTGAGTTGGTCACCCTGCCCTTGACCGCGTTCGCCCGCACTGAGCGCTGTTTGATCGTGACGGGGAAAGGGGGCAAGGATCGCCTTGTGCCGCTGACCGATAGCGCCTTAAGGGCCGTTGACGCCTACAAGGCTGAGCGCGAGGCGCATCTGCCATTGCGCGCTGCTCAGAGCCATGCCCGGGCCGCGCGTTATCTCTTTCCGTCCAGAACCGCAAAGGATGGGCATTTGACGCGGGAGCGGTTTGCGCAGCTGCTCAAGGCGTTGACGCTGGAGGCCGGGCTGGATCCTCAACAGGTCAGCCCGCACGTCATGCGTCACGCTTTTGCGACCCATCTTCTGGCCAATGGCGCGGATTTGCGTAGCGTTCAGAGCCTTCTGGGGCATGCTGACGTGTCCACGACCGAGATTTACACCCATGTGCTCGAAGCGCGTCTGAAGGCGCTGGTGCAGGACGCGCACCCATTGGCGCACAATGACACAGCCGAAAAAGGGTGAAACCGGCCCGTCATTTGCTCATAACAGTGCATAGATTGCGTCGCGCTTGAGCGCCCATTAGTTTGCGCCCTCCCATAAGGGCCCATCCACCAGGACCGTCCATGTCTGATACCACGCGCACTTATCTCGATTTCGAACGGCCCATCGCCGAGCTTGACGCCAAGATTGAAGAACTTGAAAGCGTCCTGTCCCGGAACGGTGAGGACGCCCCTGATGCGGCGGAAGAGATCGCCAAGTTGCGGCAGAAGTCGTCTGATCAGCTCAAGTCGCTGTATTCCAAGCTCGACGCCTGGCGGAAGACCATGGTGGCGCGCCATCCTGAGCGCCCGCATCTGCGCGATTACATCGCCGGTCTGATGACCGATTATGAAGAGCTGGCGGGCGATCGCCGCTTTGGCGAAGACCACGCGATCCTGGGCGGTCTGGGCCGGCTGAACGGGCGCCCTGTGGTTCTGATCGGCCATGAGAAAGGTCACGATACCCAGTCCCGCCTCAAGCACAATTTCGGCATGGCGCGCCCTGAAGGCTATCGCAAGGCCATGCGTCTGATGGACCTGGCCGAGCGCTTTGACCTTCCGGTCGTCACGCTGGTGGATACGGCCGGCGCCTATCCGGGCATCGGCGCGGAAGAGCGCGGCCAGGCTGAAGCCATCGCCCGCTCGACCGAGCGCTGCCTGACGCTGGGCACGCCGCTGGTCAGCGTGATCACGGGTGAAGGCGGGTCGGGCGGCGCTGTGGCGCTGGCCTCGGCCAACACTGTCATGATGCTTGAGCACTCGATCTATTCGGTGATCTCGCCGGAGGGCTGCGCCTCGATCCTGTGGCGAGACGGCGCACGCGCCAAAGACGCGGCGCTCGCCATGAAGGTCAGCGCACAGGATCTGATCGAGCTCAAGATCATCGATAATATCATCGAAGAGCCGATCGGCGGCGCGCATCGCGACCGTGCGGGCTCCATCCGCAAGGTAGGCGAAGCGATTGAAACCGCCTTGTCGAGCCTGGACGGGCTGACCCCGACCGAGCTGCGGCAGCGTCGTCGCGACCGGTTCCTTCAGATTGGCCGGTCCCTGCTCGAAGGCTAATCGGCGTCCTCTTCCAAAGGCGCATCTGGGGATTGGTTCGACAGTTCCCAGTCCCTTGAGGATTTGTCCAGGCGCGGAAAGAGCGGCTTGAGAGCGGCCGGGCGCCAGTTCTTCTGCGCTGCATAACGGGCGATCACGCTGGGATGCAGCCGTACACTCTCATACGGTTCCGGCAAGCTGCGGACACGGTTGCCGAGCTTCTGCAAGCCTTTGGGCTTGATCATGCGGGCCATCGGGTCGGGTGCGGCCAGCTCGAATAATTCATTGGAAAAGCTGAGCCCGGCCGCTTCCGCTTCCGCCACCATCCATAGCAGGGCTGAATCTGAAAAGGGCTGGCCCTCGATCTCGCCGCCGCCGACGCCGCCATGGTGACCGGGAAACCAGACTTCCTTGACCTGGTCGGGGCTGGCCCGGTCAGACGGGCGCATGGGAGTGAGGGGGAAGAGTTTGCGATCTTCATCCAGCGCACAGGCATGGCGCGCGCGCTTGACGGTGTGATTGATCTTGTAGTCGTGAAAGCCGTGACTGCGATTGAAAAAGCGGTCAAACGGCAAATTGTTGAACAGGTTCGGGATGCCGTTCATGCCCACCGTATCAAAGCATCCCAGGAAATCGATGGGTTGGCGAGCCCCCTGACTCTTGCGGAAGTCCAGCGCTTCCTTGCTGTAGGGCGTGACCTCCTTGGAGCGATACATGGCGTAGGCTTCATCGATCTTGTCCAGACGGTCCCGACGCACCAGACCGGACGCATAGATCAGCCCGCAAAGGGAGCGCGCCGTGAACGCGCCTCGGGAAAAGCCGAACACATAGATGCGGTCGCCTGGCTCGTAATTGCAGGCCAGAAAGCGATAGGCGTCGAAGATCTTTTCTTCCAGACCGTCTCCCACGGCGCCGCCGAGCATGCGGGTGAGACTGTCCTGAACGCCATCAAAGAAATTCTCATCATCAGCGTCGAAGGCGGCGCCCACTCCGCTATCGTAATAAACGATTTGAGGGGTCTGTGTGATCGCGTTCTGGTTTTGCAGATACATCGCGATCAAAGAGATGTTGGTGGGTGTTTTCTGGCGAAGCGTCTGCCAGGTTCCGTCGCAACAGACGATGAGGTGTTTCATGGCGCTCTCCTTTCAGGAGAGTTTAGCGCCAAAAGAATTCCCCGGTAAGAAGAAATCCGAATTCGCGAAAGGTCCCATGATTGTGTTGGGCTAGCTCAGACGGTGCTCCAGCCAGGGCAAGGTTCTGTCCGGGATCAGCTTTGACGGCCGATCCTCGATAAAGCTCGCGCCCATTGCGGTGTAAAAGCCGCGAGCGTGTGGATCAGACAGGATGTGCAGGGTGACGGCGTCGGCCATGCGCGCCTGCTCCAGCGCCCAGTCATAGAGCTGTTTGCCGAGGCCGGAGCCGATCGCTTCGGGTGCGATGAACAACAGGTCCAGCATGACGGCCAGACCGGTGTCGCTGTGATAGGGCGCGCTGATCTGGGCCAGCCCCATGGGAGCGCCGGTTTGCCAGGCCGCGATGGCGCGTCCCTGGCGGGCCGCTTCGGGATCGAGACGCAGCACCGTCTCCATCTTCGCCATCATGTCGGCATCATATCCCCAGAACGCCTTTGAGCGCAGGATCATCGCATTCACAGCGTCAAACTGATCCGGCTCAAGGCGCGTCAGGGTGGTTTCGGGCATGGAGCCTCTCTGGGGGCGTCAGGTTCAGGCCTGACCAATCGCCCCGTGGCAATGCTTGAACTTCTTGCCCGAGCCGCAAGGGCAGGCCGAGTTGCGCGGAACCCGACCCCAGGTGCTGGGATCATTGGGATCCACAGCAGCAGCTGCTGTTCGCGTGGCGGAGGGGGAGGGCGT
>NZ_JASHIU010000011.1 GCF_030733545.1 Oceanicaulis sp. MMSF_3324 | reverse complement strand
GCAGCAGGCTCCGGAGCGGAGAACATGTAGCGCAGGCCGATCCAAGCCTCATGGCCACCAACGCGATCCAGCTCCAGATTCGGAGCGTAATCGGTGTCACCATAGCCGAAGTAACGGTATTCCGTGTCCAGCGTCAGGTTGCGGGACAGTTCCCAGCCGATGCCGGCTATCAGCTGATAGCCGAGCGCAGCGTCAGAATCATCAACGTCGATGAAGTTCGAGGTCGGGACATAGGTGCCGGTGTCGTAGCCCATGGCGGACACGTCAGACTGCACCCAACCCAGACCGGCGCCGATGTACGGCGTCCAGAACGAATCGGTGTCGAAATCATAGATGAGGTTCAGCATGCCGGACCAGACTTGGAAGTCCGAGCTGCTGTTCTCGAAATGGCCGACAGCACCGGTGTCGTTGAAGCGGTGAGCCAGCTCACCTTCAAGACGCCAGTTGTTGGCCCATGCGTAGCCAAGAGCCAGTTTTTCGCGAATATCGCCTTCGCCCTGGATCTCGCCATTCAGGCTGCCGGAGACATCCACGTCGCCCGGAGCGCCATAACCAAGCGCACCGCTGACGTACCAACCTTCATCCGCAACCGCCATGGACGGCGCGGCGAGGATGGCCCCAACGGCGACTGCCGAAAGAAGCTTTGTTTTCATCCTATCCCCCTCCGGGCGGAGAACGCCCTTCGTGTGAGCATTAAGTACAACATTGGCCCAACGCATTCTTGAGAGCGATGGTTCCATGTCATGCACATCGATAACTGATTTTATTGCACAACACCACTGATATGGCGCTAATTCCGGCCTGTTCAGCGCACGACAGAGCGTTTCCGCAGAGTTAAGAACTCGTTTTCATCGATGCCGAGGCGTTCGTGCAACACCTCTTGAGTGTGTTCTGCAAACCGGGGCGGCGCGCGATGGTATTGCGGGCCGGTTTCGGACAGACGCATCGGATTGGCGATCATCGGTGCGTCCCCGACCCCGGACATGGGGAGGCTAAACGCCAGCTCGCGCGCGCGCGCTTGTTCATGGCTGAATACTTGATCGAGTTGCTGAATCGGGCCGCACGGCACGCCAGCCTCATGCAGAGCCGCGATCCAGTGATCCACCCCCTCGGTGGCCAGCGTGACCGTGATTTCAGCAATCAGGATTTCCCGGTTCGCCACACGGTCTGCATTTCTCGCAAAACGCGAATCATCCGCCCATTCGGGCCGCCCCAGAGCCCGCGCGAAGGCGTTGAACTGGCCGTCATTGCCCACAGCCACGGCCAGCCGACCGTCCGCTGTGGGGAAATCCTGATAGGGCACGATATTGGGATGGGCATTGCCCGACCGGCCCGGCGCGCGTCCGGACACGAAATAATTGGCGGCCTGATTGGCCAGCATGGCGGCCTGAACATCAAACAGCGCCATGTCGATATGCTGACCGCCCTGCCCTTTGGACCGCGCGATCAGGGCCGCCATGACCGCGCCGGCCGCATAGACCCCGGTGAACAGGTCCACGGCGGGCACCCCCACTTTCGTAGGCGCGTCTTCACCGGTCACGCTCATCAGACCGCCCATGGCCTGTATCAGGAAATCATAACCAGGCTGTCTGGACCACGGCCCCGTCTGACCAAATCCCGTAACCGAGCAATAGATCAGATCGGGATTGACCCGACGGAGGCTCTCATAATCGAGGCCATACTTCTTGAGCCCGCCCGTCTTGTAGTTCTCGATCACCACATCGCTGTCCGCCGCCAGCCGCCTGAGCATCGCCTGGCCGTCCGGTTCAGTGATGTTGATGGCGATCGAACGCTTGTTGCGATTGGCGCACAGATAATAGGCGGCGTCGGCATCCTCACCCGCCTCGTCCTTCAGAAACGGCGGTCCCCAGCTTCGCGTGTCATCGCCCGAAGCCGGATTTTCCACCTTGATCACATCCGCACCCAGATCGCCCAGGATCTGACCGCACCACGGCCCGGCGAGCACGCGAGACAGGTCGAGCACCCGGATATGGGAGAGGGGCGCAGAGCTCATTACGCTTTCCTTTTCTGAAGCTGGCGAGTGATGAGAGTTCCGGGCTAGCCTTACCCTCGTCCCAGCGCAAGCAGCGCTTGCGTATTGCCCCCGGCTTTCCGCCCCCTAGCCTGCCCAACATGGCGCATATCGATTCGACACATTCTTCCCAACTCGACAAGGCCCGTCAGGTGATGGCGGAGGTTTTCGGATATCCCGATTTCCGCCCCGGCCAGGCCGAGATCATCGACAGCGTGCTCAAGGGACGCGATGTGCTGGCCGTCATGCCTACCGGGCGCGGCAAATCGATGTGCTACCAACTGCCAGCGCTGGTGCGCGGCGGGCTCACTCTGGTGGTCTCGCCGCTGATCGCCCTCATGCGCGATCAGGTGAGCGCCCTGCAGACCGCCGGGGTGAACGCCGCCGCCCTGACCTCCTCTGATGACGCCGAAAACCGCGAAGCGGCCTGGCGCGGCCTTGAAGATGGCACTTTGCGCCTGTTGTACATGGCGCCTGAGCGGATGGCGGTTCCAGGCCTTGCCGAACGTCTGGGACGCGCCGGGCTGTCGATGATCGCCATCGATGAAGCCCATTGCGTCTCCCAGTGGGGGCATGATTTCCGGCCGGACTATCTTCGGATTTCAGAATTCGCCCAGGCGGCGGGACGCCCGCAGATCACCGCCTTCACCGCCACCGCAGACGCGGCGGCGCGGCGCGATATTTCCGCCCGGCTGTTTGAGCGCGCCCCCGAAGAGTTCGTGTCAGGCTTTGACCGGCCCAATCTTCATCTGGCGGTCGGCGCCCGCCGTCAGGGCGCCAGCCAGGTCATCAATTTCGTCAAGGCGCGCCCCGAACGGGCCGGGATCATCTACTGCGCCAGCCGCAAGGCGTGTGACGAGATGGCCGAAAAGCTGCGCGCCGAGGATGTCTACGCCCTCTCCTACCATGCGGGTCTGGATGCGCAGACGCGGAGTTTCCGCCAGGACGAGTTCGTGAAGAATGACGGCGTGGTGATGTGCGCCACCGTCGCCTTCGGCATGGGCGTGGACAAACCCGATGTCCGCTATGTGGTCCATGCGGCCTTGCCCAAATCCATGGAAGCCTATTACCAGGAAATCGGCCGGGCCGGACGCGATGGCGACCCGGCGGACACGCTGATGCTCTGGTCGTTGAGCGACGCCGCGCTCCGTCGACGCCAGATCAATGACAGCGAGTCCGACGACGAACGCAAACGCATGGAGATGCGCCGCCTGTCCGCGCTCATCGCCTATTGTGAAGCGCCCCAATGCCGTCGGCAGACGCTGCTAGGCTATTTCGGCGATGAGATTGAACCATGCGGCAACTGCGATCTGTGTGATGATCCGCCCAAGCTGATTGACGGCTCCGTCCTGGCGCAAAAAGCCATGTCCGCAATCGCCCGCACGGGTCAGCGATTCGGGCTCGAGCACCTGATCAGCGTCCTGCGCGGCCTGAAAACCGACAAGGTTATGGCGCGTGGCCATGACGGCTTGCCCACGTTCGGCGTGGGCGAGGACTTGTCAAAGGAGCAATGGATGAGCGTGTTCCGGCAGCTCTTTGCGTCCGGCGCCATCGACCAGCCCATTGACGGCCATGGCGAGTGGATCATCACCGCGAAAGGCAAGGAGATCCTGTTCGGCAAACTGCCGATCCGACTTCGCCCGCCCGAAGAACAGCGGGGCACGCGTTCTGCCCGAGCGCGGCCCAGCGACGCGACAGACCAGCTCCTCTCGGAAACCGATCGCACCCTTTATACTGCACTGCGCAAAAAGCGGCTCGAACTGGCCAAGGAGGCTGGCAAGCCCGCTTACACAATATTTGCAGACCGAACGCTGATCGAGATGGCGCAAGAGAAACCAAACAATCTGGACGCCCTGTCTCGTATATTCGGTGTCGGCGCTCGCAAACTTGATCGCTACGGCGACGCCTTTCTCGCGGTCATCTCCTCCGAGCTTTAACCGTCTCAAGGCCAAAATCTGGCATTTTCGGCGCCCTCATGCACTAAATTCGAGATTATACGCTCGATTGTCGCGCATCGAGCCAGGCTTTGTCCGAATGAATGTGTTTTTCTTTTGCGCCGCACACGTTTGCTGAGAGCGTTTTGCTGCGGCCTCGGGGTCGTCTCTAAAACTAAAGGCGGGCTGGGCCCGCCTTTTTTCTTTTCCCTGAAATACTGGCATGTAATTCCGCATACTGTGGCCTCACTGCTATAGTGGACCCTAGTGTAATAAATTGTTTCACTTTTTTGTTGCAGCGCAAAAAACACTCTGCAAAGCTTTTGTTAACGAGAGACGCAGCCCGAGCTGCGCCCGCTGATAGAGACGCACCGCCGGCCGCCGCAAACCGCGACGGAGGCAAAGATGAGACAGACCCCAGCCGGCTCGAACCGGCTCAAAGGTACGCCCTCACACCGCGTCCTTCGTCGCATTCATTCGACCAGACTGGCCGGCACCGGGGAGCACCCGGCCCGTCAGCGTGCGACCGAGGACACGATCATGAACAATCTTACCGGCGCGCAGCCGACGCTGCGCGTACGCGCCATGCGCCTGGGGGCTCTGGCGCTGGCCGCCTTGAGCTTCACGGCCTTGGCTTCCGAAGCCGCTTTCGCGCAAGTGACTGACGAAACCGCTTACATCTTCAACACGCTGCTCTTCCTGATCGGCGGCTTCCTGGTGATGTGGATGGCGGCTGGCTTCGCCATGCTTGAAGCCGGTTTTGTGCGCACCAAGCACGCCGCCGTGATCTGCCTGAAAAATGTCGGCCTCTACTCAGTCGCAGGCCTGATGTTCTTCGTGATCGGCTATAACCTCATGTATTCCGGCGTCGACGCCCATGGCGGCTACTTCGGCACGCCGTCCATGTGGTCGCCGTCCGAAACCGCTGCCGATGAGGCCATCGACGTCACGGCCGCTGGCTATTCCAGCGCCTCTGACTGGTTCTTCCAGATGGTGTTCGTCGCCACCACGGCGTCGATTGTGTCTGGCGCAGTGGCCGAGCGCGTGCGCATCGGCGCCTTCTTCATCTTCACCGCCGTGCTGGCGGGCGTGATCTATCCCATCCAGGGGTCCTGGGAATGGGGCGCAGGCTGGCTCGACAGCCAGTTCGGCTTCTCGGACTTCGCCGGGTCCACCCTGGTGCACTCCACGGGCGGCTGGGCGGCTCTGGCCGGCGTCATCCTTCTGGGCGCCCGTCGCGGACGCTTTGTGGACGGCAAGCCTGTCTCCATGCATGGCTCATCCCTGCCGCTGGCGACCCTGGGCACCTTCATCCTGTGGTTCGGCTGGTTCGGCTTCAACGGCGCCTCGCAACTGGCTCTGGGCAGCGCAGCGGACGCGACCGCGGTCTCCCAGATCTTCGCCAACACCAATATGGCCGCCGCATCGGGCGTCGTGACCGCCTATATCGTCTCCATGCTGATCGGTAAGGGCAAAGCCAATCTGGGCTCCGTGCTGAACGGCGCGCTGGCCGGGCTGGTCGCCATCACCGCCGAGCCGCTCACCCCGACCATTCTCGAGGCCATCCTCATCGGGGCCGTGGGCGCCGTGATCGCCACCTTTGGCGCGGTGCTTCTTGAAGCCATGCGCCTGGACGATGTCGTCGGCGCCATCCCGGTGCACCTGATGGCGGGCATCTGGGGCACCATGGCGGTTCCGCTGACCAATTCGGACGCCAGCTTTGTCGGCCAGGCCGTCGGCGTGGTGGCCATTGGCGCCTTCGTCTTCGTGACCAGCTTCGTGCTCTGGATGGTTCTGAAAGTCACGCTCGGCATCCGCCTGAACCCGGACGAGGAAGATGTCGGGGGCGACCTGTCCGAGCTGGGCCACAGCGCCTACCCCGAATTCGTCCCGGAAAAGGGCAAACCCGCCGAATAACGACGCGGAGCGAGGCGGCTTCATCGCCGCCTCGCCCAGTCCTGACGAACGCATCCCGCTTCAATACGCAACTTATGATGGAGATTTATGATGAAATCCGGATTTTCTCTCGCTAAGCATGCACTTCCGCTGGTCCTGCTCGGCGGGGCCTGCATGGCGCCCCTGACGGGCGTGGCCCAGGCCCAGGAAGTGTCCGCGAATGTCGCCCTGACCACGGACTACCGCTTCCGCGGGGTGTCGCTCAGCGATGAAGCCATCGCCATTCAGGGCGGCTTCGACGTGGCCTACGATTCCGGCTTCTACATCGGAACCTGGGGCTCCAGCATCGAACCGGTCGGCAATTCCGAACTGGAGCTCGACCTGTACGCCGGCTATGGCGGTACGATCGGTGAGCTCAGCTTTGATGTGGGCGTTCTGGGATACTTCTATCCCGGCGCTGAAGATGTCGCCTATGGCGAGGTCTATGGCAGCCTGACCGGCATGATCGGCACCATGGAGACCACAGGGACCATCGCCTACGCGCCCGATCAGGATAATCTGGGCGATGACGACAACCTGTATCTGAACCTGTCGGGCAGTACGCCCATCGGCGATTCCGGTCTCAGCCTGGCCCTGGGCATCGGCTATGAAACCGGCGCCTTCGGCGATCTCGACGGAGATGGTGACGACAAGATCGACTGGACCATCGGCATTGGCGGCGCCGCCTACGGCGTGGACTGGTCACTGGCCTATGTCGACACCAGTGAAGACACGGACGGCTCGGACGCCACCGCCGTCTTCACCATCGCCAAGTCGTTCTAGACCCGAACCTGACATCGGGACGGCCTGAAGCGGGATTCTGCTTCAGGCCGTCTGCCTGTTCCAAACCAGCTGACAGAGCCGCCAAGATGCGACCCGTATTCCGCTTGCCACCAGAGACCTCCCTGACCGCCGCAACCGATACGGATTTGCGGTTATTTGTGGCGCACCAGAAATACAACACCCGGACACGGCGCCTCGCCGAAAGGGAGTTGCGCCGCCGCATGACGCGAACGACGCCCTCGTTTTCGACCCTGCACAATACACCCCAGGACACACCGGCTCCGATACAGAGCCCTTCACAAGAGCGTCCCAAGGGAAGCCTTGCGGACATTGCCTGGCTCGGCGTGATCCTGGGCGCAGGCGCCTTGGGGCTTCAAATTGTCAGCTTCGCGGTGAACCCGAATTTCTAGGCTGCACGGATTGAGGCGAGGAACTGGTCGACTTGCTCCTGAAGCAGGCTCGCCTGATGGTTCAGATCCTCGGACGCTTTCAACACTTGAGATGAAGACTGGCTGGAATTCCGAGCCGCTTCGTTGACCGCGGCGATACTGCTGGACACATTCCGCGTCCCGGTCGCCGCCTCCTGGACATTGGTGGCGATCTCGGCGGTCGCACCTGATTGCTCTTCGACCGCAGAACAGATCGAGCGAGAGGTCTCGCTGAGCTGGTTGATGACGGTGGACACCGAGCCGATCACCCCTACCGTTTCAGAGGTCGCCGACTGGATGGCTTCGATTTGCTTGGAAATATCTGACGTCGCCGCCGCGGTCTGAGACGCGAGCGCCTTTACCTCCTGAGCCACGATTGCGAACCCCTTCCCCGCTTCACCTGCGCGGGCCGCTTCAATCGTGGCATTCAAAGCAAGCAGGTTGGTCTGTTCCGCAATGCTTTGAATCAGCGTCACGACATCTCCGATCGCCCGCCCCGCCTCTGAAAGCGTCTCGACCTTTGACACGGACAAGCTGGCCTGCTGCGCCGCTTCGTCCGAGCTCTTTGCAGAAGCCTGCGACTGACGACGAATTTCAGCAACTGACGCGGACATTTCCTCCGTGGCGCTGGCCACTGTCTCCACATTGACCGTGGCCTGCTCCGCCGCGGCCGCAACCGCAACAGATTGCGCCGAGGTTTCCTCCGACGCCGATGACAATTGTTGCGCGGCTCCGCTCAGCTGGACGGCCGCGGAGGAAACCGAGTGGACAATGCCGCCGACGCTGTCTTCAAAGCTCTGCGCTAGTTTCAAGCGTTCCTGCCGCAGCGCTTCGGCAGCCTTGCGTTCGGCCTGGGCGCGCTCCTCCTCTAGCAGGGCTTGGCGTTCAGCCGCTTGCTTGAAGTCGACCAGGGCGCGCGACAGGTCTCCAACCTCATCGGTTCGCTCGCTGTAGGGCACGTCGAGGTTTGTGTCACCCGCAGCGATTTTGGCGGGAATGCCTGCAATGACACTGATGGGGCGCGCTGTCGACCTTGCAGCCAGGAAGCCTGCGCCGCCAATGACCGCAGTGACGGCAATCGCCAGCAGGACAAGGTCACGAACGGTTTGACGCGCGGTGAGGAACGCCTCCCGGGTTGTCTGCGCAACGATCAGACCGAAATGCACGCCCTCGAACTCAATGCCTTCACTCGCAAAGAGAACCCGCTCCCCTCGCCAGTCGACAGCCTGCTCAACGACCTGCCTGTCACTGCTCAGTTGGGTCACCATCTCGGACGGGACGCCATGCTGGAGAATCGAATCCCCCGTCCCAAACCGCGGCTCTGTTCTGAAAACGCCATCCATGCCCACAAGATAGGCCTCACCCGTCTCGCCCAGACCGGCGGATACGCTCATCACGGCGTTCAACCGATCAATTGGCATCTGAAAGCTGAGCACGCCGATGGTGCGGCCTGATGCATCAACAACCGGGGTTGCGATAAAGCTCGCAGGCGCATCGTTGCTGGGGCTATAAGGCTGGAAGTCAAAGAACACGACCTCACCGGCTTCGGCCTGCATGGCCTGTTCGTAAGCGCGGGCCAGATCGGTGTCGGCATATTGCCCTGACACCATGTTCGTTGCGAAATCAGCTTCCTTGAAAACCGAATAGACCAGATCGCCCTCGTCATTGAAGAGAAAGACATCGTAATAGCCGCGCGACAGCTGTAGTGAACGGAACCAGGGATGAAACTGTGCATGGGTCTGGCTGTAGGACGACCCGTCCCCGGCATTATACAGACGGTCTTTCTCTCCAGTTTCATAGGCGTTGCTTGTGACGTACAGGTTCTGAAGTCGCGATTGCGGAGCGTCCAGCTGGCTCCAGGCTGCGTCGAAATCTGTCAGCGCCTGAACGGTATTCGGATTATCGGCAACAAGTGTCAGATCATCGCGGATTGACGCCAAGTAGGTTTCGATCGCGTCTTTGCGGGCGCTCTCAACCGCTTTCAAACGGCTTTCCGCCGCCAGCTGGTTGGCGCTCGAGCTGCGCCACATGGCTGCTGCGCCAAGAACAGTACCCAGCACCACACAGCCCAATAATCCCACCAGTGCAAATCGCACGGCAATAGACAAACGCATGACGTCCCCGCAAACAAATGACCTTCAGTGCACCACACACAGTGAAAGCCACTTACCTTGGGTTAACGCCGAGTACAGACAGGCATAAGGCAGTCGAAAAACAACCAAAGGAAGTTTTTGAGGCAATTAAAGCGCAATCATGCGCGTTTGACACTCAGTCTCAACTCAATCCATCTCTCGCTCAATATTGATTCCCATCAATCAGGACGCGCGAATATGAGCGAGGAATTCGTCCACCTGGCCACGCAAGGCCTCGGCCTGGACCGTCAGATCGCTTGAGGCCGTATTGACCTGAGCGGCTGCGGAGGAGGACTCCGTCGCCGCCATCACAACACCATCGATATTGTCCGAGACATTACGGGTATTGTCCGCCGCCCCAGCTGCGCTGCGGGCAATCTCGGTCGTGGCGGCCGCCTGTTCCTCAACGGCGGCGGCGATTTCCTGAGCCGTCGCGCTCAACCCGCCAATCACATCCGCCACGCTTTGAATTGCGGCGGAGGATTCGCCGGTCGCCGATTGGATCTGGGAGACCTGGTCCGCAATATCCTTCGTCGCCGACGCGGTCTGCGAGGCCAGCTGCTTGACCTCCTGGGCCACGATCGCAAACCCCTTGCCCGCCTCCCCGGCGCGCGCGGCTTCAATGGTGGCGTTCAGCGCCAGAAGATTGGTCTGCTCGGCGATGGACTGGATCAGGTCCACCACTTCGCCAATGCGGCTCGCGGCGCTGGTGAGATGGCTCACCTTTTCCACCGTTCCGGCCGCCTGTCCCATCACATCGCGCGCCTGATCCGCCGTCGCCTGGGCGCGCGTTCTCATGGTGGAGATCGATGCGGTCATCTCTTCCGCCGCGCTGGCGACATTCTGGACGTTATTGGTGGTTTCCTGAGCGGCCGTGGATACCAGCTTGGTCTGCACCGAAGTTTCCTCGGCCGCCGCAGACAGGCTCTGGGACGCCGCGCTCAACTCGGTCGCCGCCGAGCTGACAATGGTCACCACGCCGCCCACCTTGGTTTCAAAGTCATTCGCCAGACGCTGGCGCTCGGCCTGTCGAGCCGTCTTGGCTTCTTCTTCCAGCTCTCTCTGGCGCTGCTCGAGCTCGCGCTGCCGGATGCTGCTCAGGCGGAAGCCATCAAGGGCTTTCGACAACGCCCCGATTTCATTGGTCGCTTCTCCATAGGGAACGATGGCGTCCAGCTCTCCGCCCGAGATCCGGTCTGTGGTCTGCGCCAGCCGGGCGATGGGCTGGGCCATTTTCCGCGCCAGAAAGAAGCTGGCGATCGATACGATCACCGTCACGACAACGGCCGAAATGATGATTTGCCAGGTCAACGCGCGCGCCGCCGCAAAGGTTTCGTCGGTGGACTGGGTGACGACGACGCCATAATGCACGCCCAGAAACTCGAAATGATCGCCGATGGCCATGGCGTGCACACCACGCCAGTCATCCGCCTCGATGACGTGCTCTGCGCCTGCTGCATGAAAGGTCGTCTCGACGATGTCCGCAGGCAGAGTGATGCTCAGTCGCGGTTCGCCGTTATGGAAACGCGGCTGGGTGCGCAGGATGCCGTCTTCCCCAACCAGGTAAGCATCTCCGGTTTCCCCCAGCCCGACCTCTTCCGCCATCAGCCGGTCCAGCTCATGGGTGGGCATCTTGACGACAAGGGCGCCCAGACGGTTGCCGTAATGATCAAACACGGGCGTGCCCATGAAACTGGCCGGCTCGCCGCCACCCGGCGCATACGGGGCGTAATCGGATAGCGCCGTGGCGCTCTGTTCAATCGACAGCGCCTCCCGCATGATCTGGGACAGATGGGTGTCGCTGTATGGCCCGTTCAGCAGGTTGGTGCCGAAGTCATCCTTCTTTTCAGCGCTGTAGAGAAGGTTTCCCTCAAGGTCGAAGAGATAGATATCGGCATAGTCGCGCTGGTCATGATAGTCGCGGAACCAGGGGTGCAGCTCTTCATGCACGATCGAATAGGCCGAGCCATCTCCGGCATCCACAAGATTGATCCGTTCTGAGCTCTCATAGGGACTGTCGTCGCGATACAGACGGCGAATGTCTTGGCCGTCCGCCCCCGGCATGTCCATCCAGGCGTCATGGAAGCGTTCAATGGCGTGGATCACCGCCGTGCTGTGCGCCAGCAGGTGAACATCCTCTTCCACGTATTCAAGATAATGCTGGATCGCCGTCAGGCGCGCCTGCTGAACGCTTTCAAGGCGCGTGATGGCTGAATGACGCTCTGCTTCCCGACTCTCCAGAACCGCAGCGCCGCCCAGAACCCCGCCTAAGACGAGGCACCCACCCAGGCTGATCAGGCCGAACAGGTAGGCGACAGGCATTTTGTTGAGCATGGAGGCCCCCTTCAGACTGCGATCAGAAGGTGGGACTCCAGTTGTAATCAAACTCTAAATCACGTGACGGGGGATTTTCATGATCACAGTGATATCAGCGACTTACTGACTGCCAATCAGGATTAATGATGCAGCGCTCACTCGCCGGCGGACGAGGTATGATCGTGAACCACACGCCATTCTTGCCCATCCTTGCGCAGAATCAGGGTGAACAGACCTGTGGGTTCATCGCTTTCGCGATAGAGCGTCCAGCGCCCAAAGACATAAGCGGCATCGTCTGAGAGCTGGGTCACATCCAGATCGGTGAAGGCCAGCCACCCCATGGCCTCAGGGCTGTCATAGCGGGACAGATACCGCTCCAGCGTGGCGCTCCACCCGGTGGTGATCGACCCGCCGGAGGCAAACCGCAAATCCTCGCTTTGCCAGTATCCCGCCATGAAACCGGGAATATCCCCCTCATTCCAGGCGTCCTGCTGGGCGATCAGAACCGAACAGATGGCGTCCACATCCGCGCCGACGCCACTGCAGGCGGCGTCCTGAGCATCTGACTGGACAAGTGTGACTGCGGCCAGCGCACTGACAATGATCATGGAAGACCCCATCTGTTGTTTGATGACAGATAGAGTGAAGCGCGTCCTGAGGTCAGGTCAACGCAGGATCAGGTCGGATGAAGCATGACCGGGTGATCGCCCCGTTATCGGGGTCGCACCACAATCCACCAATTATTGAGTTTTTCGGGGGGAAAGTGGTGAGCCGACAGGGGTTCGAACCCTGGACCTACTGATTAAAAGTCAGTTGCTCTACCAGCTGAGCTATCGGCTCTCCGTCTCGAGAGGCGCGGAACCTATAGCCGGTTCCGAAAGCGGTCAACCCGGCTATATGCGGGAAAACACGTCTTTTGCAGTTGCGTTATGGTGATAGGACAAAACCATGAAGAGCCTCTTTCTCAAAGCACAGATTTGCGTTTGCACCGGACTTGCCCTGGCGGCCTGTTCCAGCCTGCCGGAATTGCCCCGCACGCCTCTGGGACGCACCGAGTCTGTCGCGTCCGACACCATAGGCCTGCCGCAGGCCCGACCGGGCCAGATCGTGATTGATGATGGCGACGAAACGGTCCCCACCCCGTATGGTGGTTCGGGCGCTGAGCTCAATTGTGCGACAGTGGCTCGGGATATCGCGCGTCTGACCAGCCTTCTCGGACCGGATCTTGAAGCGCCGGCCCCTGACGACGAGGCCGGGCATGAGGACGAAAGCGTGGTGGATCGCTCCTCGCGGTTCGCCAGCTCCATCGCCGAGGATGCGCCCGAGCTGGCCGCCGACACGGCGCGTGACACCATCATCGGGCTCAACCCAACCCGACCCGTGGTGCGCTTTCTGGGACGTGCGAGCGAAATCGAAGCGGCCGCCGCTCAGGAGCGGGCGCTGGCGCAAAAACGCCGCGCCTGGCTGCGCGGCGCCTTTGATGTGCAAGCATGCGAACGCGACACGCTGATCGAGGCGCTGGACGCCTATCATCTGCTCAGCACGCCTGACGCGGAGCGCGACTAGATCGCGTCCGTCCCTTCCGCCATCCGGGCGTGGAACTGGGCTCTAAACGCCTCGAACTCACCCGCTGCGATGGCGGCGCGCATGCGGGCGGTGAGATTCTCGAAATAGGCGATGTTGTGCCAGGACAAGAGCATTGAGCCCAGATACTCGCCCGCCCGGATAAGGTGGTGCAGATAGGCGCGTGAATAGTCCCGGCTGGCCGGGCAATCGAGCGTCTCATCCATGGGCCGTGTATCTTCGGCAAACCGGGCGTTCTTCACGTTCACCGGCCCCCAATCGGTCCACGCCTGGCCATGACGGCCCGAGCGGGTGGGCAGGACGCAGTCGAACATGTCCACGCCGCGCGCGACGGCTTCCACAAGGTCGATCGGCTTGCCCACCCCCATCAGATAGCGCGGACGTTCATGAGGCAGATGCGGCGTGGTGACGTCGAGCACCTGGCACATCATCTCGAACCCCTCGCCCACCGCGAGACCGCCAATGGCGTACCCATCAAAGCCGATCTCGATCAGCCCTTCCGCGCTTTCGCGGCGCAGATCCTCATAGGTGCTGCCCTGGACAATGCCGAACAGCGCCTGGATTGAGCGCTCGCCAAAGGCCTCTTTCGAGCGCAAACCCCAGCGCCGGGACAGCTGCATGGAGCTGGCCGCCGCATCGCGCTCGCACGGATAGGGCGTGCATTCATCCAGCTGCATGGAGATGTCCGCGCCCAGAAGGTCGGCCTGGATCTCGATGGAGCGCTCGGGCGTCAGCATGTGCTTGGAGCCATCAAGATGGCTTTTGAAGGCCACGCCTTCCTCGGTCATCTGGCGCAGATCGGACAGGGACCAGACCTGGAACCCGCCGGAATCGGTCAGGATCGGACCGTCCCAGCGCATGAAATGATGCAGCCCGCCCAAGCGCTTCACCCGCTCTGCGCCCGGGCGCAGCATAAGATGATACGTATTTCCCAGTATGATATCCGCGCCGGCTTCCTTAACCTGTTCAGGATAGAGCGCCTTAACCGTCGCCGCCGTGCCCACGGGCATGAAAGCGGGGGTGCGGATATCCCCGCGCGGGGTCTTGAGCACACCGGTGCGGGCGGCGCCTTCTGTGGCGTGGAGATCGAAATCGAAGCTGGGCATCAGAACCTGGCGAGACAGCGGGAGAGACTTGAGTGAGTTGGAAAGACGAAATCGCCCATTTGCGCAAGCGTCAGGCGCTGGCCCATAACATGGGGGGCGCCGAAAAACTGGCCCGCCAGAAAGCGGCGGGACGCCTCAACGTCCGGGAAAGACTGGATCTTTTACTCGATCCGGGCAGTTTTCGGGAAATCGGATCTCTGACGGGAAAAGCGCGCGCCGGCTCTGATGGCGGGCTTGAGGACTTCTCTCCGGCCAATTGCATCTTCGGGCGCGGCACGGTGCGCGGACGCCCCGTCGCGGTGGTGGCGGATGATTTCACGGTCCGGGGCGGCGCGGCGGATGCGGCCATTGTCGAAAAACAGATCGAGGCGGAAAAGATGGCGGGCGAGCTGGGCCTGCCGCTGATCCGCCTGATCGAGGGGACGGGCGGCGGCGGCTCGGTCAAATCCATTCTGGATATGGGCGCGAGCTATGTCCCTTTCAATCCGGCCTGGGATCAGGTGGTGGCCAATCTCGAGCGCGTGCCCGTTGTGTCGCTGGCTCTTGGGCCAGTGGCGGGCCTGGGCGCCGCGCGGGCAGTGTCCTCGCACTATTGCGTCATGGTGAAAGGCCTGTCGCAAATGTTCATTGCGGGCCCGCCCGTAGTGGCGGGCATTGGCGAGCATGTCACCAAGGAGGAGCTGGGGGGCTCCGACCTGCAGCTCGCCGCCGGCGCGGCGGACGACGCCTATGCCAGCGAAGCGGACGCCATGGAGGCGGCGCGCTGGTTCCTCTCCTATCTGCCCGACATGGCCGGAGACGCCGCTGATCGGATCCCGCCCAGCGATGACCCGAACCGGCTGGATGAGAGCCTTCGGGAAATCGTGCCGCGCGACAAGCGCTTCGGCTATGACATGCGCGCCATCCTCAACTCCACGCTCGATCAGGGCAGCGTGTTCGAGATGGGCCGTCATTTCGGCAGCTCGGTGATCACCGCCCTCGCCCGGCTCGATGGCTGGCCCGTCGCGGTGCTCGCCAGCAATCCCAATGTCTATGGCGGCGGCTGGACCGCGGAAGCGGCGCAGAAGATCATCCGCTTTGTGGATCTGGCGGAAACCTTCCGCCTGCCCGTCGTGCATTTCGTGGATGTGCCCGGCTTTGTCATTGGCGCGCGCGCCGAGCGCGCCGGCACGATCCGCCATGGCGCCCGCGCCCTCTCGGCGATTTATCAAGCCAGCGTGCCCTGGTGCACCATGCTGATCCGCAAGGCCTATGGCGTGGCGGGCGCGGCGATGATGGACCATACCCGCTTCCGCTACCGCTATGCCTGGCCGTCGGGCGATTGGGGCTCTCTGCCGCTTGAGGGCGGGGTCGAGGCGGCGTTCAAATCCGTGCTGGAACAGTCAGACGATCCAGAAGCCCTCAAGGCTGAATTACGCGCCCGAATGAAAGACCTCTCCGATCCATTCAAGACCGCCGAGCGGTTCTGGATTGAGGAGATCATCGACCCGGCCGAAACCCGGCCCTTGTTGACCGAATTCGCCAATCTCACCGCCAAGCTGCGCACGCGAGACGCGCCGGGCACGCGGTATCGCCCCTGACCCTAGCGTGCTCGTCTGGCCCGGATCAGGGCCCGGACCGTGTTGAGATCCTCCCGGGTCTCAACACGGTGTCCATGCGCGCCGACAATCTGGTCCGCCTGCTGCGCCACGGCGTCCGCTTCTTTCAACAGCGCGTCCTTATCCTGGCCGAACCAGCGCAGGAACAGGTGGTTGAGGGTCAGGCCCGGTCGGGTCCCGGTCAGGAAATAGAGCATCCGCGACACCCAGTTGCGCGGCCACTCGCTCATCCAGACCACCAGCTCGTCGAGATAGGCGACGACCGTGCCGCCCCGGCTCGAAACCATGAAGAGGCTGCCGCTCGACACGCCGGGGGCGGGGTAGATCGTCAGACCATCCGGGCAGACCAGCCGGGAGATCGGCTGAACAGCCACGCCACAAGCCTTTGCGACCGCATCCGTCACATCATCCGCCGCATAAACCACGGCTTGCGGGCAACGCGCCGCCCAGTCCGACAATCCGGCGGTATGCGCGCGATTGGGCGCGATCAGGGCCGTGACCTGCCCCAGATGGCTCAGTGCATCCAGATAAGCGCCCTCGGGATCAGGCGGCGGACTGAGAACCGCCAGCTCCAGCTCGCCCAGACGGATGGCCAGTGCATTCACTGGACCAAAAGCCGGACAGTCATACACAGCGCGGAACACACCGCTGCCAGCCAGGCATTCCGTCCAGGGTCCGGTCATCATGCAGCCTTTATGGTTTTACAGGACGCCGCCCCTATGAGAGCGCGTCCATGCGGGGTTTGGGCGTCGTTTCATCACCCTCAACCCAGCCGATCAAAGCTTCAAGATAATGTTTGAGCTGGCCCAGATGGGCTTGCTGCAGCTGGCAGGCCTCCAACCGCTCTTGCAGAAATCCCAGCTTCTGTGTGCGGGAGAGTGCGCCTTCACGCCAAGCCTGACTGACACGGGCGATGTCGCTCAACCGAAACCCCAGCCCTTGCGCCAGCTTGATGAATTGGACGGCCTCAACCTGGCTGTCGGAGTATTCTCGGTAACCGTTGGGCCGAACCAGAGGGGTCAGCAAGCCCTGGGTTTCATAAAACCGGATCGTGGATCGTTTCAGACCGGTCTTTTGCTCAAATTCCTTGATCTTCATGCGACGAACCCTGTTGACCGTGCACTATGGTGCACAGCCTAGGCTCGCAATGAACCGTCGACCAATCACGGTTCCGAGCACAGGAGCTTTCGATGCGCTTATTCATTCTTGTCCTATCCGGCTTCCTCGCAACGACACTGACCGCCTGCTCCCCGCCCACGGCCATCGGAGTGGACCCCGCGCTCTCGCCGCAAGAGCGTGACCGGATTCAGACTGACGCCCCGCGACCCGAGATCGCTCCGGCAGAGCAGCTGCGCAGCACGACGCTCTCATTCACCGTCAATGTCCCCGTCGCCTTCATGGCCGACTGGTTCGGCAGCGTCCCCTTGCAGGATATGATCGAGGCGACCGACGCCATTCCCCAGGTGGTCCAAACCCAGCTCCTGACGGAGGCCTGGGCGGGCGCCGGCGCACGACGCCGGATCCTTCTCGAAAACGGCGACACGGCGCTTGAAGACATTCTGGTTGACGACCTGCCGCGCAGCTTTCGCTACATCGCCTGGAACTACACGACCGATGCCGCACAATTTGTTGAATACGGAGTGGGCGAGTTCTCCATGGCCCCGACCGGGGACACCCGAACGCGGGTGACCTGGACCTACGCCTTCAAGCCGCGAGGCCTTCTGGGACGGGTGTTTATCGGGCGGTTTGTGGAGACCACCTGGTCAGACTGGATGCAAGGAGCGGCGCAGGCCATGTCCGAGCACGCTGAAGCGGCCTATGCAGAGCAAGTCGCCCCATAGAGCCGACCAATAGCTAGCACACAAACTATCGATTGGACCGTGATCACGGACCGGGCGCAGTCTGTCCCACAGGACAAAGGAGCCCGCCATGATGAAAGACGAATACGAATATCTGTGCCTGATGGTGCTCGACGACGAAGAGACCGTGAAAGCCGACCCCGAGCTTGCCTGCGGTTGCGCGGTCTATCTGACCCGCCAGGGCTATGACGAGGTGGAAAACAGCGCCTATTGCGGCGCCGACGCCTGATTGAAGAGGGCTGGCCGCCTTCCCATCTGGTGGCGTTCAATGGATATGGCGTTTCGCCATTCTTTCGCCGCTAGGTGGGGCTGATGGATCTGGTGTTTCTGGGACTGGGGCTGGCCGGGCTGGTGTTCGGCGGTGACATGCTGGTGCGCGGCGCGTCTGATCTCGCCCGGCGCGCCGGCCTGCCGCCCCTCGTGATCGGACTGACGCTGGTCGGGTTCGGCACCTCGACGCCGGAACTGGTGACCAGTCTTCAGGCCGCGTATCTCGGTTCGCCCGGCATTGCGGTCGGCAATGTGGTTGGCAGCAATATCGCCAACATCCTGTTGATCCTCGGCGCAGCGGCGGTTTTGGCGCCGACTATGATCGACAAAACCGCCTTCCGCCGAGACGGGCTGGTGCTGGCCCTGTCAACAATTCTGTGCGCGGTGATGATCCTCTACGGCCAGCTGACGCCCCTCTTCGGCGCCGTCTTCATTCTCGCCCTGCTGGCCTATCTCGCCTTTACGGTCTGGAGCGGACTGAAAGCGCCGCAAGCGGCCAGTGATGCGCTGGAAGACGCCGTACAGGATACCGCCCGCATCCCGGTCTGGCGCGACATCGTCTTCTTTATCGGCGGTCTAGCGCTGACCATTCTGGGCGCCCGTTTCTTCGTGACAGGCGCGATCAGTGTGGCGGAGTTCCTGGGCGTTTCCGAAGCCGTGATCGGGCTGACGGTCGTGGCCGTGGGCACCTCCCTGCCCGAGCTTGTGACCACGCTGGCCGCGGCGCGGCGCAAGCAGGCCGATATCGCTTTTGGCAATATCGTCGGCAGCAACATTTTCAACGTGCTGTTCATTCTGGGGGCGACAGCGCTCGTGACCCCCATCGAAATCCCGCGCAGCATCCAGACCCTGGACGTCTGGGTGATGAGCGCCGCCACCGCATTGTTACTGGTGTTCTCGATCACCCGCTGGCGCATCAGCCGTATCGAAGGCGGCGTCTTTCTCCTGGCCTACGCCGGCTATATCGGCTGGCTGGCGCTGAACGCCTAGTCCTTGCGCCAGAGCAGGCTGGAATCGCCATAGGAGAAGAAGCGGTAATGCTCCCGAATGGCGTGGGCATAAGCCGCGTGCATTTCCTCAAAGCCCGCCAGCGCGCTCACCAGCATGAAGAGCGTGGATTTGGGCAGGTGGAAATTGGTCATCAGCGCGTCGATCACCTTGAAGCGATAGCCCGGCGTGATGAAGATCGCGGTGTCCCGCGCTTCAGCGCGAACCGTGCCATCCTCTTCCGCCGCGCTTTCCAGCGTCCGGATCGAGGTGGTGCCGACCGCAATGATGCGCCCGCCGGCCTGGCGCGTGTCATTGATGATCCTCGCCGCCTCTTCGCTGACCGAATACCATTCAGCATGCATCTGATGCTCTGACAGGTCTTCGGTCTTCACCGGCAGGAAGGTGCCCGCCCCCACATGCAGGGTGACGTGCGTGCGTTTGATCCCGCGCGCATCAAGGGCCTCAAACAGGCGATCGGTGAAGTGCAGCCCCGCCGTGGGCGCGGCGACCGATCCCGCCTTGTCCGGCGCCGCATAGACTGTCTGATAGTCTTCCAGATCAGCCGCATCGGCCGCACGCTTGGAGGCGATATAGGGCGGCAGGGGCGGCGCCCCGGCCTCCACGATCGCCTTGTCCAGTTCGACGCCCGCGCGATCAAAGGTCAGAACCACTTCGCCGCCTTCAAGCTTTTCGGACACGCTTGCGGTCAGCCCGCCCTTGAACTGCAGGGTATCGTCTTCCTTCAAGCGCTTGGCCGGGCGCACGAAAGCGCGCCAGACCGCTTCATCATCGCGCTTGTGAAGATTGATCTCGATCTCCACATCACCCCCCCCGCCATGGGCGCGCGCCGGGCGCACACCGGTCAATGCAGCGGGTATGACGCGAGTGTCGTTGAACACCAGAAGGTCACCCGGTTCGAGCAGCTTCGGTAGATCAAGCACGCCCAGATCAGACAGACCGCCATCCTTCACCTGCAACAGGCGCGCGCTGTCACGCGGCCGCGCCGGCCGCAAGGCGATCCGGTCTTCGGGCAGATGGAAATCAAAATCGGCCAGTCGCATTTGGGTCATAACCTTCCTTCAAGCTGGCGATGATATACGCACCAGATCGACCGCCCGCCAGCCATCCGGACAGACCGCTTCATGACCTCCACGCCCAACCGTCTCATGGCGGCCTACACAATTCTGTCCCGGCTGGCGTGCCTGGGGGCCAGTCTCGGCCTTGTTCTGGTTATCGGCTTGAGCCTTTACGGATGGGGTCATTCCAAGGCCGATGTGTTCAACATGGTCTGGCCCCTCCCGGTCATTGCCGGCGCGGGCGCGCTGATCACGCTCTGGCTGTTCCGGCCCCGGGGATGGGCCTGGCTGCGCTGGCCGGGCATAGGGCTCAGCGCTCTTCTGATACTGGTTAATCTGCCTTACGCCCAGCTGGTCCCGCGCCCCGACGCGCTGCCGCCCCGCAGCGAGACCGGCGAGGCCCTGCGTCTGGCCAGTTTCAATATGTGGAACCTCAATCGCGACCCGGACGCCGCCATCGCTTTCCTGCGCGAAGGCGATTTCGATCTGGTTTTCCTGCAGGAGACTGGCGGACCGCTTCGTCGTGTTCTGGGCACGGTTCAGGACCTCTACCCATATCAGGTCAATTGCCCTTGGGGCGCCTCCCTGATCTCACGCATACCCGTGACCGAGCAAGGCTGCGACCCGTACCAGACCGTGCCCGTCGCCTTCATGCAGATCGAGTTTCAGGGCGCGCCCCTGCGGCTGACCAGCACCCATTTTGCCCGTCCGACGCGCCCGGATCTTTATGCCTATCATCGCGAACGGTTGAGCCTGTTGATCCAGGCGCAGACGCATCAGTCCCAGATTGTGGCGGGCGATTTCAACACGGCCGAACACGGCCATCAGATGCGGCGCCTCGCGGCGGCGCTGGCCCCGCTTCAGCGCATCACCCACGGCTTGCGCACCTGGCCGTCAGAGCGTCTGGCCCCGATGCCGGTCATCGGCATTGACCATATCTGGGTCAGCGACGGCTTGTGCGCGTCCCATACCGGCGCCGCGCCAGACGCCGGGTCCGATCATCGCCCGGTCATCACCCTGGTTCAGCGCTGCGGCGCGTGAAGCCCCAAACAAAACGGGCGGTCCGATGGACCGCCCGTTTCAATCGTATGGTTCAGATGCCTAGCGCAGGGACGCCTTGACGATCTTGCCCGGATTAGCCGGCGGCTCGCCCTTGGGCAGCGCGTCCACATGCTCCATGCCGGAAATCACTTCGCCCCAGACGGTGTACTGACCATCCAGATACGGCACGGCGTCCAGGCAGATGAAGAACTGGCTGTCGGCGGAGTTCGGGTCCATGGCGCGGGCCATCGACATGGTGCCGCGCACATGCGGCTCATCGTTGAACTCGGCCTCGATATTCTGCCCGGAACCGCCCATGCCGTTGCCGTTCGGACAACCGCCCTGGGCCACGAAACCGTCGATCACGCGGTGGAAGGTCAGGCCGTCATAAAAGCCGTCCGCCGCCAGCTCGGAAATGCGGGCGACGTGCTTGGGCGCCAGGTCAGGGCGCAGACGAATGACGACATCGCCGCCTTCAAGGGTGAAAACCAGTTCTTGGTTGGCGTCGGACACGACGGCCTCCTTTGGGGATTTGTTCTTAGTCGAGGACGCGCACAGGCACGTCGATTGAGCAGATATCGGGCAGGCGGCCGTTATCACGGCTCGCAGCCAGGGCTTCAAGGTAGGCGCTGAAGCTCGGTGAGCTGGTGTCCATCACCTGGACGGTGGGCGCATCGTCCATCTGGGTCGCCAGCTCGAACTCTTCAATGATGTCCGGACGGAAGCCCAGGGTCTGGCCTTGCGTGCCCACAGTCAGGCTTTCGACCACATCCTGACCTTCGCGCACCATGCCCCAGACCGTGTACTGGGTGTTCAGATGCTCGGCATCGCCGCGCACAATGTAGAACTGCGCCACCGCCGAGTTGGGATCATTGGTGCGGGCCATTGCGGCTGCGCCATTACAATGAAGCAGCCAGCTGTCCACACGGCCGTCGGCGACAATGCCGGCCAGTGCAGAGGGTTGAGTACCAACGGGAAAACCGTTCCAGAAGCCAGCCTGGGCCATGGCGCCGCGCGGCGTGGCGCGGCGCTCCTGGATCTCGTTGACCGGAATCGCGTTGGGGTCGCGGCGAATGCCGAACTCGGCCTGGATCGGGTCAAACGGCGCTTCGATGCTGGGATTGTCCACGGCGCCCCCGCCCTGGGCCATGAAGCCATCGATGACGCGGTGGAAGACTTTCCAGTCCAGCCAGTCCGTTTCCGCCAACTCGCGAATGCGGGCGGCGTGAATCGGCGTGAATTCGTCCTGGATTTCGATCCAGACCTCACCCTTGCCCGTGACCAGATGGATAAGGTCTTCGGGGTCCACCGTGCGCCAGGCGCTGTCAGGCGCATCCGCAATGATGTCCGCACCCGGAGCCACGGAGTCCGCCGGCGCCTCGGCCTCGGCAGCCGGCGCGGCGTCTTGCGCGCTCGTGTCGGTTTCGGCTTCGGCGCACGCCGTCAGCATGAAGGCGGACAGGCAGGCGGTGGCGAACAGTCGGGCGGTCATGCGCATCAGACGAATTTCTCCAGCAGGCGCTCTTTGACAAGCTGCGGCACAAACGGGTCGATATCCCCGCCCAGCTTGGCGATTTCCTTGACGAGACGCGAGGCGATCGCCTGATGGCGCGGGTCCGCCATCAAGAACACGGTTTCAATGTCCGCATTAAGGCGCTGGTTCATGCCCACCATCTGAAACTCGTACTCGAAGTCCGACACGGCGCGCAGGCCGCGAATGATGGAGCTGGCGCCCACCTTTTCGGCGAAATGCATCAACAGGCCTTCAAAGGGCAGCACCTCGATCTCGGTATCGCCGGCGACGGATTCCGCCAGCTCGCGGGCCATGTCCACACGCTCGTCAAAGCTGAACAACGGCCCCTTGGCGTCATTGCGCGCCACGCCGATGACCAGCTTGTCATAGAGCTTCACGGCCCGGCCGATGATATCCAGATGGCCGTTGGTCACCGGGTCGAAAGTCCCCGGATACAGCGCGACGCGGCGTTTCATGGCTTTACTCCCCAAAGCCAGGCCTGGTGGTGAAGACCCGGTCTAGTTCTCGTCTTCCGGCGCGTCCGGGGTCGGGGCGTCGCCCTCATCACCGCCGTCTTCCGCACTGGCGTCGTCCTCGCTTTCCGCGATGCGGACAACAGACACGACTTTTTCGCCCTCGGCCAGCCGGATCAACCGCACGCCCTTGGTCGCGCGCGCTGCGATCCGCACCGTATCCACCGGGAAGCGGATCAGCTGACCGCCATCGGTGACCGCCATGACGGTGTCGCCGTCGATGACCGGGAAGCACGCGGCCAGCTCGTTGACCTTGCTCATATCGTGCGCAGCCACACCCTGATTGCCGCGCCCCATGACGCGATAATCGTAAGCGCTCGAGCGCTTGCCGAGACCATCCTGGGCCACGGTCAGCACAAACTCTTCGGCGGCGCCCAGCTTGGCGTAGAGCTCTTCATCGAGCGCGGTTTCGGACACGGCCTCTTCAGCGGCCTCGGGCGCGCCATCCTCGGCGTCCAGCCCGGCGGCGCGGCGCATGGCGTTCGCCTGTTTCATGTAGGCGCGGGCCTGATCCGTGGTGACATCCACATGGTTGAGGATGGCCATGGAGATCAGACGGTCGTTCTCCTTCAGGCGAATGCCGCGCACGCCCGTGGAATTGCGCGACGCGAAGACGCGCACATCGCCCACCGGGAAGCGGATCGCCCGACCGCCGGCGGAAACCAGCAGCACGTCCTGATCTTCATTGCACAGCCGCACATCGAGGATCTTCGACCCCTCCTCGTCCAGCTTCATGGCGATCTTGCCGTTGCGGTTCACCTGAACGAAATCAGACAGCTTGTTGCGACGCACCGTGCCCGCCGTGGTGGCGAACATGACATCGTACTCGCTCCACTGATCCTCATCCTCGGGCAGCGCCATCACGGATGTGATCCAGGCGCCGTCATTGAGACTGGGCAGAAGGTTCGTCAGATACTTGCCCTTGGTGTTGGGCGCGCCCAGCGGCAGGCGCCAGGTCTTGGTCTTGTAGACCATGCCGTCCGAGCTGAAGAACAGCAGCGGCGCGTGGGTCGAGGCCACGAACAGCGTCGCCACGAAATCCTCGTCCTTCATCGCCATGCCCGCACGGCCCTTGCCGCCGCGGTTCTGGGCGCGATAGGTCGACAGCGGGGTCCGCTTCACATAGCCGCCATGGGTCAGGGTGACGACCATGTCCTCGCGCGGGATCAGATCTTCATCCTCAATGCCCAGATCACCCTCGATGATCGCGGAGCGACGCTCGACGCCGAACTTGGCCTTGGAGTCCAGAAGCTCGTTGCGGATGATGTCGCGGATGCGGGTCGGGCTGCGCAGGATGTCCAGCAGGTCGGCGATGGTCTCGGCCAGCTTGTTGGCCTCATCGCCGATCTCGTCGCGGCCCAGCGCCGTCAGGCGGTGCAGGCGCAGGTCGAGAATGGCTTTCGCCTGCTCCTCGGTCAGACGGATCTCCCCATCCTTGATCTGTGAGCGCGGATCGGCGACCAGCTCCACCAGGGACGACACGTCCTTGGCGGGCCAGGCCTTGTCGCGCAATTGCTGGCGCGCGGTCTGCGGATCGGGCGCCTTGCGGATGAGGGCGATGATTTCATCAATATTGGCCACCGCGACGGCCAGACCGATCAAGACGTGGGCGCGGTCACGCGCCTTGCGCAGATCGAACTTGGTGCGGCGGACCACCACCTCCTTGCGGTGATGGATGAAGGTTTCCAGGAAGGTGCGCAGGCCCGCCTGCTGCGGGCGACCGCCGATCAGCGCCAGCATGTTCACGCCGAACGAGGTCTGAAGCGGGCTCCAGCGGTAAAGCTGGTTGAGGATCACCTCGGCGTTGGCGTCCTTCTTGAGCTCGATCACGACGCGCACGCCCGAGCGGTCGGATTCGTCGCGCAGATCGGAAATGCCCTCGACGCGCTTCTCGCGCACCAGTTCGGCGATCTTCTCGACCATGGTGGCCTTGTTCACCTGATAGGGAATCTCGTGAACGATGATCGCTTCCCGGCCCTGGCGGATGTCCTCGATGGAGGTCTTGCCGCGCAGGATGACCGAGCCGCGGCCTTCCATCAGCGCCTTGCGAGCGCCGGACCGGCCAATGATCTCGCCGCCCGTGGGGAAGTCCGGCGCCGGCACGAACTCAAGAAGCTCGGCGTCAGTGATGTCGGGCTGGTCCAGCAGCGCCAGGGTCGCGTCCACCACCTCGTTGAGGTTATGGGGCGGGATGTTGGTGGCCATGCCCACCGCGATGCCGCCGGCGCCGTTGACCAGAAGGTTCGGGAAGCGCGCAGGCAGGACGATCGGCTCTTGTTTGGAGCCGTCATAGTTGTCCTGGAACTCGACCGTATCCTTATCGATGTCCGCGAGCAGCGCCTCGGCCGGATGATCCATGCGGATCTCGGTGTAACGCATGGCGGCGGGCGGATCGCCGTCCATGGAGCCGAAATTGCCCTGGCCATCCAGAAGCGGCAGGCCCATGGAGAAAGGCTGCGCCAGACGCGCCAGCGCATCATAGATCGCGCTATCGCCGTGCGGGTGATAGCGACCCATCACATCGCCGACCACGTTGGCGGACTTCTTGTACGCCTTGTCCTTGGTGTAGCCGCCCTCATGCATGGCCCACAGGATGCGGCGGTGCACCGGCTTCAAGCCGTCTCGCGCATCAGGGATGGCGCGGCTGACGATCACGCTCATGGCGTAATCGAGATAGCTGCGCTTCATCTCGTCTTCGATGGCCACCATCGGGCCGCTGGGCGCGGCGGGAAGGTCTTCATCCATGGGCGTTTCAGGGGGCAAATCGCTCAAAGTCGTTTCGTCCTGGCTGGCGCGCGCCCCTCATGCCGAAGCATGCGGCGCGCGAAAAAAGACGTTGGTCGCTCGCAGACAGGCGAAGATCGCCGTGAATCACCTGCGCACGGTTAGAGGAAATGTCTAGCAAGGCTGGCGGGATGCGGCAAACGGCGCAGGCGGCTGTATCCACGGTTTGCGTGCGGTTTTACGTTTAGGACCGGATCGGGCTGAAAATTCGCGCTCTTTTCTCATCCCGGGCTCGCATCCTTTCCCGCGTCGATTACGTTAGTCATGGAGTTAACAAGGAGACGATCATGAAACGCCCCCTTCGCACCCTGACCTGCGCCGCCGCCCTGGGCGCGACCTCGCTTGGCGTCCCGGCCTTCGCCGCGGACCATCACGGCCATCAAAGCCATCAGCCTGACGAGGCCTACGCCGCCCTGATCGATCGCGAGCGCAATGAAATCGGCCATGCCCGCTTCCAGCAGGGCCCGACCGGCGTCCTGATCACCATCCAGCTCGACACCACCAATGAGGGCGCGACGGGCTGGCATGGCGTTCACCTGCACCAGATCGGCGATTGCTCCAATGACGACTTCACCAGCTCGGGCGGTCACATCAACCCGTCAGAGCGCAGCCATGGCCTTCTGAACCCCGAAGGCCCGGACAATGCGGACCTGCCCAATATCTATGTGCACGAGGACGGCGCCCTGCGCGCCCAGATCTTCACCGACCGCGTGAGCCTGCATGGTGAAAACGACGCCCCCGCGCTTCTCGATGAGAACGGCTCGGCGCTCGTCATTCACGACAATCAGGACGACCATTCCAGCCAGCCCATTGGCGGCGCTGGCGCCCGCCATGTGTGCGGCGTGATCGAGGCGGCGCAATAATGCTGTCGCGACGGCAGACGCTGGCGGGGCTGGGCGCGGCCGGCGCCGCCCTGTCACTGGATGGCCGCGCGCTGGCGCAGGACGGGGCGGACGCGCACTGGCGCGCCGGCCCTGACCTGCCCATCCGGGTTCAGGAGATCTATCCCGCCGTACTGGATGAAGTGATCTATGTGGCGGGCGGTTTGAGCCCGGACGCCGGGCGGGGCCGCATCGGCGTCTCTGACCGCGTCTTCTCGCTGGGCCCCGATGCAGAGCGCTGGCGTGAGCGCCCGCGCCTGCCGGTGCCGCTGCACCATCCCAATATGGTCGGGCTGGAAGGGCTGGTCTACGCCGTCGGCGGCTTCACCGCCCAGACCGGCGGGATGTGGGCCATGAGCGACGGGGTGCGCGTGTTTGATCCCCAGCGCAATCGCTGGCGCAACGGCCCGGAAATGCCCCAACCGTTCGCTGAAACGGTGTGTGTGGCGCTCAATGGCCGTCTGCATGTGGTGACCGGTCGACGCCCTGCCGGCCTGACGAACAAGGCCTGGTCGGACCATGCCGACACCAACGCCCACCTCATCCTCGATCCCGCCGCGCAGATCTGGACCACGGCCGCCCCGGCGCCCACGGCGCGCAATTCCGCCGCAGGCGCCGAACTGAACGGTCGCTTGCACGTGGTGGGCGGGCGCACGGTGTCAGGCGGCAACACGCCGGCCCATGAAGCCTATGACCCCCAAAGCGACAGCTGGGAGATCCGCGCGCCCCTGCCCGAGCCTGAAAACGGGCCGCGCGGCGCCGGTGGGCTCGCCTGCGCCAGCGTGGAAGGCGCGCTCTATGTGTTCGGTGGTGAGTGGTTCGATAATTCCGGCGGCGGTGTTTACACCCAGGTCTGGCGCTATGATCCGCAAACCGATGCCTGGAGCGAGATGGGCCGCATGCCGACGCCGCGCCATGGCCTGGGCGCCGTGGCGGTCCGTAATGTGATCGCCACGATCGGCGGCGCCGCCCAGCCCAGCGGCAGCCAGACCACCGCCAAGCTCGACTGGTTCACGCCCTGATCTGAACTCAGGCCCTGAAACGCAAAAAGCCCGGCGCAGCGCGCCGGGCTTTTCAATGTCGTCGATGAGACAGACCCTAGAACGGGATGTCATCGTCCAGCGTGTCGGAGGTGAAATCCTCACGCGGGGCGTTGTTGCGTTGGCCGCCGCCCTGACCGCCGCCATAGCCGCCGCCGGACCGGTCATCCATCTGGTTGTTGTTATAGCCGCCGCCCATGCGATCACCGCCGCCGCTATCACCGCGGCCATCGAGCATGGTCAGCTCGCCGCGATAGCGCTGCAGCACCACTTCGGTGGTGTATTTGTCATTGCCGTCACGATCCTGCCATTTGCGAGTCTGCAGCTGGCCCTCGACATACACCTTGGAGCCCTTCTTGAGATAGTTCTCGGCGACCTTGGCGAGATTGTCGTTGAAGATGACGACGTTGTGCCATTCGGTTTTCTCACGGCGTTCGCCCGTAGACTTGTCGCGCCAGTTTTCCGAGGTGGCGATCCGCAGATTGACGACCGGGTCGCCCGAGTTCAGGCGGCGCACTTCGGGGTCCGCACCCAGATTGCCCACCAGGATCACCTTGTTCACACTGCCCGCCATACCGCGTCTCCCGCTTGTCTTTCGCGTGGTATTTGTTCACATTCTGTTCCGCGCGTCAATTGAGGCGCGAGTCGGATGTTAACGAAGCTCATTCAGGCGCCCGAGTCCATCGCCGGGCGCCGCTGTCGGCGCCTATACGGTGGATAGAGGCGCTCAGGAGACCTAAGTAACGCCCGATATGCCTGCCCCGCCGGCCCGTGATCAAAGGACTTTGCGCATTCATGTCTGACAAGCTCAAAACCATTTCCGTCCGCGGCGCGCGCGAGCACAATCTCAAGGGCGTATCCGTGGACCTGCCGCGGGACGAGCTGATCGTGTTCACGGGGCTGTCGGGCTCGGGCAAGTCCTCGCTCGCCTTTGACACCATCTACGCCGAGGGGCAGCGCCGCTATGTGGAGAGCCTGTCCGCTTATGCGCGCCAGTTCCTGGAGCTGATGAGCAAGCCCGATGTGGATTCCATCGAGGGGCTCTCGCCCGCCATCTCCATCGAGCAAAAGACCACGTCGAAGAACCCACGCTCGACCGTGGGCACCGTCACCGAGATCTATGACTATATGCGCCTTCTGTGGGCGCGGGTGGGCGTGCCCTATTCCCCGGCGACCGGCGAGCCGATCTCGGCGCAGACCGTGTCGCAGATGGTCGACCGCATCACCGCCCTCGGAGAAGGCGCGCGCCTGTATCTGCTGGCGCCCATCGTGCGCGGCCGGAAAGGCGAATACCGCAAGGAGTTCGCCGAGCTGCTCAAGCAGGGCTTCCAGCGGGTGAAGGTGGATGGCCAGTTCTATCCGCTCGAAGAGGCGCCCGAGCTCGACAAGAAATTCAAGCACGACATCGATGTCGTGGTGGACCGGGTCGTCACCAAGGAGGGGCTGGAACAGCGCCTGGCGGACAGCCTTGAGACCGCGCTGCGGCTGGCGGACGGCATCGCCATGGCCGAATTCGCCTCGGATCATGGCGAGCACGCCACTGGCGAACGGATCGTGTTTTCCGAAAAGTTCGCCTGCCCGGTCAGCGGCTTCACCATTGAGGAAATCGAGCCGCGCCTGTTCTCGTTCAACAATCCCTTCGGCGCCTGCCCGGCCTGTGACGGGCTGGGCCAGAGCCTCGAATTTGATGAGGATCTGGTGGTCCCCGATCGCGACAAGTCGCTGTATGACGGCGCCATCGCGCCGTGGAGCCGGGCCACCTCCAAGCTGTACCAGCAGACCTTGCAGGCGCTCGCGGCCCATTACGGCGCCAGCATGTACACGCCTTGGCGCGATCTGGACAAAGCCTTCCGTAAGACCGTGCTTCACGGCACCAAGGACAAGATCAAGTTCACCTATGAGGACGGGCTGCGCCAGTTCACCACCTCCAAGGCGTTTGAAGGGGTGATGCCCAACCTGCAGCGACGCTGGCGCGAAACGGACTCCACCTGGGTGCGCGAGGACATGGCGCGCTTTCAATCCAGCCAGCCGTGTGATGTGTGCGACGGCAAGCGCCTGAAGCCCGAAGCGCTGGCGGTGAAGGTCGCCGAACACGACATCTCCGACGCGGGCGAGAAATCCATCCGCGAGGCGCGCGACTGGTTCGCCACCATTGAAGACACGCTCTCGCCCAAGGACCAGGAGATCGCGCGCCGGATCCTCAAAGAGATCCGCGACCGTCTGAAATTCCTGGTCGATGTGGGTCTGGACTATCTCACGCTCAGCCGGGCCTCGGGCACGCTGTCGGGCGGGGAAAGCCAGCGCATTCGACTGGCCAGCCAGATCGGCTCGGGCCTGACGGGCGTTCTTTATGTGCTGGACGAGCCCTCCATCGGCCTGCACCAGCGCGACAATACCCGGCTGCTCGATTCCCTGCGCGGTTTGCGCGATCTTGGCAATACCGTGCTCGTCGTCGAACACGACGAAGAGGCCATCGAGACCGCCGATTACGTGGTCGATCTGGGCCCTGCCGCCGGCGTTCATGGCGGCGAGGTGATCGCGGCGGGCACGCCGGCCGAAATCGCCGCCAATCCCAAATCGCTGACCGGTCAGTACATGTCCGGCAAACGCATGATCCCCGTGCCCGAACAGCGCCGCGAGGTCGACCTCAAGCGGGCGGTCACGGTCAAAGGCGCCACGGGCAACAATCTGCAGAATGTGGATGCGGCCTATCCGCTGGGCGTTCTGACCTGTGTGACCGGCGTGTCGGGCGGGGGCAAGTCCACCCTGACCATCGAGACGCTGTACAAGGCGGCGGCGCGGCGGCTCAACAACGCCTCCCAGGTGCCCCTGCCCCATGACACGGTGGAAGGGCTCGATCAGGTCGACAAGATCATCGATATCGACCAGAGCCCGATCGGCCGGACCCCGCGGTCAAACCCGGCCACCTATACCGGCGCCTTCACCCCCATCCGCGAATGGTTCGCCTCCCTGCCCGAAGCGCAGACGCGCGGCTACAAGCCGGGACGCTTCTCCTTCAACGTGAAGGGCGGGCGCTGTGAAGCGTGCCAGGGCGATGGCGTGGTGAAGATCGAGATGCACTTCCTGCCTGACGTCTATGTGGAGTGCGATGTGTGCCATGGCGCCCGCTTCAACCGCGAGACGCTGGAAGTCACCTTCAAGGGCAAGTCCATCGCAGATGTGCTGGACATGACCGTCGAGGAGGCCGCCGAATTCTTCAAGGCCGTCCCGTCCGTGCGCGACAAGATGGAAACCCTTAAACAGGTGGGCCTCAGTTATGTGAAGGTGGGTCAGCCCGCCACCCAGCTGTCAGGCGGTGAGGCGCAGCGGGTGAAGCTGTCCAAGGAACTCGCCAAGCGCTCGACCGGCAAGACGCTCTACATTCTGGATGAGCCGACCACCGGTCTTCATTTCGAGGACGTGCGCAAGCTCTTGGAAGTGCTCCACGAGCTTGTCGATCAGGGTAATACCGTCATCGTCATCGAGCACAATCTCGATGTCATCAAGACGGCGGACTGGCTGCTGGATCTGGGCCCGGAAGGCGGCTCGGGCGGCGGCGAGATCGTCGCCTGCGGCACCCCCGAAGAGGTGGCCGAGGTGGAGGCGAGCTGGACCGGCCGCTATCTCAAACCGCTTCTGGAGCGGGACCGGGCGCGTCAGGCGAAGCTGGCGGGGTAGTGTCTACCCCTTCCGCCCCCGCATAATCAGGCCGATGATCATCACCACGCTCAGCCCGCCCATGGCGATGAGCTGGGCGTAGGTTTCCGGGCCGAGACTGACATTCTCCACTCCGGCCATGCCGGTGGCGGAGCTGAACACCTCCGCGACCGCCGTGTGGATGGTCTGGTTCGGGTCGGATGCCATCAGGGCGAAGGTCGGCGCGATGACGGCGGCGGCGTTGAAGGCGCCATGGGCGGCGGCGGCTTCGATCATCGAGCGGCGCCAGAGCGCCGTTAGCGAAAAGACCAGCCCTGTGAGCCCGATGCCCGTAAGCGCGAGCACGCCATACATCAGCCCCGAAATGAAGACGTGCAGATGCAGGACGGCAAAGGCGAAGCTCGCCACGATGACGCCCAGCATCTTGCCCCAGCGCGCCGTCAGCGCACTCATCAGCCAGCCACGGAAGACCAGCTCTTCCACACCCCCCTGAATGAGAAAGCCCACGAACAGGCCTGCATAGCCGATCAGCGCCGCCTGGCTGATCGCGCGGGCGGGATCCATCTCGCCCAGACTGTCTGCGGCGGACGGGGCGCCCATGTTCAACAACGCTGCAGCCACAGACACCAGAACCACCAAGAGTAGGCCCAGGGGCAGCCCCAGCGCATAGCGCCCGGCGAAATCCCGGCCGGACAGGCCGATTGTGGACAGCGGACGCTTCTCGAACAGCTTCACCCACAGCAGCGTCATCACCCCCCAGGCGATGAACTGCAGCAGCATCAGGGGCAGAAGCACGGTGAGCGTATTGGCGCTGAGCGCCGATTGCGCCGCCATCGGATCCGCGGCGCCCGACGCTGCCGTCAGGGCGATGGTGTAGATCACCGTTCCGATCACGACCGGCACGGACGAGACGAGATAGCCCGCCACCATCAGTCCCAGCGCGCCCCACCCCCAGGTGCGACGCGCGGTTTCCGGCCAGGGCGCATAAAGGGCTTGGGTCATGTCAGTCCGCTTTCTCGTCGGCAGGGGGCATGGACAAGGCCAGCTTGGCGCTGATCCCGCGTCCGATCAGCATGATGACGCCCATCACAAGCATGACAGGCATCAGGAAAAGTGCGCTCATGAGCGCCTGATCCGCGCCCGGCGCGAGCTGGGCGTACAGGCGCATCGACATCAGCGGATCCTGAGGGGTCTCAATCACCGTGTTGAGTGTGTTCACCACATGGTCGCCGACCATCAGTGCGATCGCGCCATAACTGAGGATCATCGCCAGCATGTACAGGACCAGGAAGACGATCCACGACATGGTTGCGCCGATCAGATGGCGCCGCCCCGTGCGGATGGCGGCCCCAATCTCGAAGGGGCGTCCGGACAGGGCGTGCGCCGGAAGCGCGGAGAACAGCGACAGGACCGCGATCATCGCGAACACCGCCAATACCGCCAGCGCCAACACGGTCAGAAGCGCCGCGACGGAGCTGTCTCCGGTCCCGCTTTCTGCAATCAGCATGGCGACCACGACGCCGATCATCACCACAAAGACCAGAACGAACAGGGAGACGATATAGACGCCAAACAGGATGAGACCGGCCAGGGTCAAGCGTCCCAGCCCCGCCCAGCCGGGCCAGAGCGTGAACCGACCTGTCATGAACAGGGTCAGCCAGACCGCCTCCAGCCACAGCCAGAGCGGCAGCCCCAGCAGGCTGAAGAGTGAGCTGGCGGAGGAGAACTGCATGCTCACGGCATAGGCGTCCGCGGCATTGCCCATTTCGACGGCCTGAATGCCCTGACGCGCCAGATCGCCCATGAGGATGAGCTGCCCCAGCGTCATCACGACATAGATCAGCGCCTGCCCGATCAGCAGGATCAGAACCGATTGGGGGCGGGCCTTCAGCACTTCAAAGCCGAAGCCCAGCGCTCCGCCCACCGTGAACCGGTGAGCGGGCGTCGTCTCGATGTCCGTCATGGTCAGCCCTCGTCCGGCGCCTGTCCCACGGATTCCGCGGGCGCCTGGACCGGGGTTTCCGGCGGCAGACCGCCATCATGGCGCACCGCCACATAGGCGCCGACGCCATGCCAGCTGCCATAAACGAAGATGTCGAACACCAGCTGCATGACGATCGCGATTCCCGCCATCACCCAGAAAAGCGGGTTCTGCAAAGCTTGCGTGAAGGCGTTGAGCAGGTCGTCCGGATCAGCGCCTTGCTCGATCTGCATCAGCGTGCCGATCAACTCCGCGCTGCCCACCATGATGAAGCCCTGCTGCAGCACGCTGAGCACCACATAGGCGATGATGCTGACCACAATCAGCACCAGATAGGACAGGAACATCCAGCCCATCACGCCGCCTGCCGCGGAAAAGCCCTCGAAGATCTTGATGCCGCGCTGACGAACCGTCAGTCCGGGCGCCGGCGCCAGCCCCAGCAGGAAGAGGATCCAGCCCACCACGACCACAATGGTCAGCACCGTGTTGGCGAGCGCCTGCAGCGCCACATTGGGCACCTCGGCGCCGACCATCAGACCGGCGTTCACGACGATGTAGAGCAAGACTGTCACCGCATAGGCCGCAAAGAAGAGCAGCCCGATCACGATGTTCACCAGCAGGAGACGCAGCTCGTCGGCGCCGAAGCGCAAGGGCAGACCGCCCGCCACCTCATTGCGGGTGAGCAGCCTGAGCCAGGCGCCTTGCAGCATCAACGCCGAGATCAACATCCCTGTGATGCCAATCAAGTAGAAGCCCACGCCCTGCAAGGCCGCACTCAAAGCCTCGGCGTCAGAGGGTTCGCCTTTGCCGCCATAATTGAGGAACAGCTCGAACAGCGGCCAGAAACCGTAGAGGATCAGCGCGCTGAATCCTGCATACAGCAGAATCTGCCAGAGCCCGATCCAGGCCACGCTCATGGGGCGCTGGCCGAACACCTTGAAGAAATAGAAGGTGCCGTCGACGAAATTATAGCTGGGCTTTGACATGGCTCCCCCCACGTGTCCCGGTGAACTTTCGCCTGACACGATACCTCAGAGGGGCGAAAAGGTCTTGCCCTATTCCGGCGAAATTTCGCCTTCCGCGTCGTAAGCCTGATAGAGCGCACACAAGGCCGCGATCAGAGGCGCGCCCAAAAGCGCCATTTTCCCAAAGCCGTAGATCAGGCTCATCAGCAGGACCATAACCGGATGGACCGTCAGGGCGCCCGCCTCGCCCGCCGCCGACTGGGCGATGGCCGGCCCGGCGCCAAAGAGTGAGAGGCACACGGCGTTGTAAGCGACGAGGATAATGACCCCCGGCGCCAGCGCCAGAAGGCTGGTCAGCGCGATCTCCACGCTGCGGCTGCGCGACAACGGCCAGATCGACAGGACACGCACCGCACGCTCTTTCAGGGTCGCCGGCGCGGTCAGCGCCAAGCGGGTAATGAGCCAGAGGCTGAACACCAGAAACACGGCGACCAGAACGATCGAGACGGCCATGGCCAGCGGGTCCATCAGGTCAAACAGGTTCACATAGCCTTCGGGCTGTTCCATGCCCGGATCCATGTCCGTGAAGGCCAGCCCGGCGATCATGAAGGCCAGCGCCACGCCCGCCGTCATCAGGATGATCGTCAACAGAACCAGGACCAGGAAGAGCGACCAGGCCAGACGTCCTTCATCGGCGCCCAGGCTCAGCCCGTAAAAGCCCTTTTGCGGCTGGCCGAGCGCCTGCCGCCCCAGGCTGGCCCAGCCGAGCACGAAGGCGCCGAACGCCAGGACCGTAAAGAAGATCGCCGCCGGCGCCGCGCCGGGCGCATAGGCTCCAGCATAGGCAGTCAGCAGCGATTGCACGGCAAAGACAACGCCATAAAGACCGGCTGCGGCGAGCACCGGCATCGGGTTTTCCAGGACAAAGCGGTATGCGGCGCCAAGCGCGCTGGGACTGATCACTTTCATAACGCGCCAGTTAGCCCGAAATGAGGATCAGGCCAAGAATGGCCCACAGAATAATCAGTCTTCGCCTGGGGTTTCGCGCTCGAACCCCGGCCGGCAGATCGTTTGCACGAGTCTACGGTGCGAATACTGATAGCAAGGTGCAAACGTGTAGCTCTGAACGCTCCACCCCTCATCCTCTCTGTAGGATTCTCTCACACCTGTCAGTCTGGATGCGAGTTGCGCGGCTTCAGAGGCCGGATACCCATCCAACACAATCACTTCGGTCAACTCGCGACTGGCCCTGTGGCCTTGCCAGAAGCCGCGTGTAATGACGATAGCCCTATCGCCTTGACCGGCTTGCGCGACCGGCAGCTCAGGCATGTGAACCTCAGGGCATTCGCCGGGATCGCGATCAGCCTCGAGATAAGGTGAGAACAGGTATAAACGGTCTTCGGCTTGATAATCCCCGGGGCTTGAGCGCTTTTCATCGGCAACGGCGCGTTGGTTTTCCGTCAGCCCGCCAACCCGCTCATCTATCAGCATAGCCATGTTGAAATGGTAGCCGGACCTATCCAGCAGCCCGGCCCTATAGGCGAGCTGAGCCGCATACGGGCTCATTGCGCACGCACCGCGTGAAACCTGATCAAAGGCGTTGAGGAACACCGGCGCAGCGACGCGCGCATCCCCGCTCGCCCAAGCAGAAGCGAGTTCGGCTTCCTGGGCGGGGTCCAACGGCGCTTCATCCGCCGCCTGCGCAACTGCAAACAATAAAACGCCAAGTAGCCACATCCTGACGCCTCTTAATCAGCAAGCTGATAATCGAGGCGCGTCATCACTCCGCGCCGGACCACGGGCACACCGTTCTCAGTAGCCGGTTGATATGTCCACCGCCGAACCGTGCGTACGCCTTCTTCGCCGAATTCCCGAAAGGGAATGGAGTAGACCACTTCGACATTCATGGGGCGGCCTTCCTCATCGATATCAAAACGCATCAGCGCAAACCCCTCGATACCGGCGTACGCCGCTTCGGGCGGATACTGGGGAGGACGACGTTCAAGCGGGACTGCGTCAACGCGCCCCTCCTCCGGATCGTATACCTGTTCAGCCTGTTCAGCTTCGTATTCAGGTTGATACACGTCGTCTTCGCGCAAGCGTTCGATCAAGCGGGCGCGTTCTTCCGCGTCCAGTCTGGCGCGCTCCAAATCCCCCCAGGCGCCGGCAGCGAATCTCAGATCATTGCCCGAGCCCTCCTCTGACAACAAGGTGCGCGCCACCGTCATCCAATAGGCGGATTCAAAAGGCTGATCTTCATACGAATAATACGCGCCGGCCTGAAACGCCGCGACCCCGAAGACCGCAGCATTCTGGATACCCGCCCGGCGAGCCGCCAGCAAAGCGCGTTCTCCGTGATAGCCTGCATTGCGATATTGTCCTCGCACCCAGCGCGAACTCGACATGAGGGCATGAAGCAGAGCCATCTCTGCATCAACCGCAGGGGCGGGCGACAAGGGCTCCAGCAATTCCACAGCGCGTTCAGACGTGATGAACGCCCTGCGATACTCTTCTTTGCGATACTGAGCGTCACTCACGTAACGCAGAGCGCGGGCGCGCACCACCGGATCGCCATTGTTCTGTTCGTTCATCTCGACCGCGCTCAGAAAGGCGTCCTCGGCGAGATCATACGCCCCGGTATGGTGCGCATAGTAACCGGCGTTTTCCGCGAGCACGCCCAGCACTGCCGGACTGATCGATGCCTCCAAGCCTGCTCGCCAAGCCTGCTCGGCGGCCGTCGCCGCCGCTTGCACATCCCCTGCCTCTTCTGCGGCCTGAAACGCCAAATAAGGCGCGGTCACGCTCTCAGGCAGCGCCTCGTCCTGCGCAAAGGCCGTGGCGGTCCACAGGAAAGAAACAATCAATGTACTGATTATGCTCATCTTCACCCCCCAATTCGCGCACAAGGTGAAAGGTGTCCACCTATTCGTCAAGTACGCTGCAGCCCGCAGCGATTGAGCCGCGCCCGCTTCACGACTATATGCACGCTCCATGACAGATATGACCCCGATCCACATCATTGGCGGCGGCATGGCGGGCTCTGAAGCCGCCTGGCAAGCCGCGAACGCGGGCGCCCGCGTGGTGCTTCACGAAATGCGCCCGGTGCGACCGACCTTTGCGCACCAGACCGAAGGTCTGGCCGAGCTCGTCTGCTCGAACTCCTTCCGCTCTGACGATGCGGAAACCAATGCGGTCGGCCTTCTGCATGAAGAGATGCGCCGCGCCGGTTCGCTGATCATGGCGATGGGGGACAAGCACCAGGTGCCCGCCGGCGGCGCGCTGGCGGTGGATCGAGAGGCGTTCTCGGCGGACGTGACCGCCGCGATCGAAAACCATCCCAATATCGAAATCGTCCGCGAGGAAATCGCCGGCCTGCCGCCCGAGGACTGGGACAGCGTGATCGTGGCCACCGGCCCCCTCACCTCGCCGGCCCTGGCCGAAGCGGTTCATGAGCTGAGCGGTGAAGGCGAGCTGGCCTTCTTCGACGCCATCGCGCCCATCCTCTATGCAGAGTCCATCAATATGGACGTCGCCTGGAAGCAATCGCGCTATGACAAGGGCGACACCGAGGAAGACCGCGCCGCCTATATCAACTGCCCCATGGACAAGGACCAGTACGAGGCGTTCGTGGACGCCCTGCTGGCGGCGGACAAGACCGAGTTCAAGGAATGGGAAAAGGACACGCCCTATTTCGACGCGTGCCTGCCCATCGAGGTGATGGCCGAGCGCGGGCGCGAAACGCTGCGTCACGGTCCGATGAAACCGCGCGGCCTGACCAACGCCCATGACCCGGACACCAAACCCTATGCCGTGGTTCAGCTGCGTCAGGACAATGCGCTGGGCACGCTGTTCAACATGGTCGGCTTCCAGACCAAGATGAAATACGGCGCGCAGACGGATGTCTTCAAGATGATCCCGGGGCTGGAGAACGCCAGCTTCGCCCGCCTCGGCGGCATTCACCGCAACACCTTCCTGCATTCGCCCAAGCTGCTGGATGGCGCGATGCGCCTCAAGGCGCGCCCCGCCCTGCGCTTCGCCGGTCAGATCACGGGCGTCGAAGGCTATGTGGAGAGCGCCTCCATGGGGCTTCTGGCGGGCCGGTTCGCCGCCGCCGAGAAGATGGGCCGGGAAATCACTCCGCCGCCTGCGACCACGGCGCTAGGCGCTTTGCTCACCCACATCACCACAGGTCATGTGCCGGGCAAGAAAGGCGCCTTCCAGCCGATGAACGTCAATTTCGGACTCTTCCCCGAGATCGAGGCGCCCACCAAGGACGCCGACGGCAAGCGGATCAAGGGCAAGGAAAAGTCCGTCGCCAAGAAACGCGCCATGAGCGCGCGGGCCCTGAGCGATATAGACGCCTGGCTGAAGGCTTAGATCCGTCCCGTCAGCGACGCCCAGGTCAGGCGCGCGTTTTGCCCAAGCGGCGCGCGCGTGATCTGTTCGCGATAGGGGTCTTCCAGCCCTTGGGCGCTCTTGAGATAACCGCGCGCCAGCGAGACATAACCGATCGCAGGGAACACCTCGGCGGGCAAGGCGGTGCGGGTCCGGGTCAGCATGCCCGCCGCTTCCTTCGCCTCGCCCAACAGCCCGGCAAGCGCCGCCTTGGCGGCGTCAGGCTTGCGCCCCGCCATCAGGTCCGCTTCGCTCAGATCGGCGCCGGCCAGCTCGTCTGCGCTGAAGGGCGGACGCCCCGCCTGCACCAGCGGCGCAAATGCGCGCAAAAGCCCCATAAAGCCCCATAGGCGCCCCGCCGCCTGGATCGCCGCGCCCGCCTCGCCCCCAAGGTCGAGATCGGGCTTGAGCAGCTTCGCAGCGGCGCGCATCAGTGCAGCGGAGGTGCGGTCCACATAATCGCGGCGATCCTCGCGGGTCGGGAACGGCCCCTCGCCCAGATCCGCAGAGCGCGCCTCGACCAGTCCGATCAGCGCCGCCTCGTCGGGCGCCCCCGGCGCCTCGCGCAATTCAGACAGGGCTTCATACACGTCATGGCGGCGCACCTTGGGCGGGTCTGCAAACAGATCCGCCGTCGCTTCACGCGCCCAGGCCAAACGCATCTCCCCGATCACGGGCTCGGACACCTTGTCCGGGATCTGGGCGATCTCGTGGTAAAATGCGTAGAGCGCATAGAGACGAGCGCGCAGATCAGCTGGCGCAAACAGCGCCGCCATGCGTCGTTCGGGATCATTTGCGGCCAGCAAGCTGTCGAAATTGGTCACGCTTTTCTCTCTCGCCAGTAGACACATACGGGTTGGAACCCATATCTAGCTCGTGCGTAATACCTGAGTATGGCGGTCTTCCAACAGGCCGCCGCACCCTTTGAGCACCCTCTCGCTCACACTCCCAAAGGAGGCCGACATGGCGTTCACTCTTCCCGACCTGCCCTATGCCCAAGACGCTCTGGCGCCGCATATTTCCGGCGAAACCCTGAGCTTCCACCATGGCAAGCACCATAAAGCCTATGTCGACAAGGCCAACGCCGCCATCGAAGGCACTGATTATGAAGGCCTGAGCCTGGAAGAGGTCATCAAGAAGAGCTGGTCCGAGAAAAACATGGGCGTGTTCAACAACGCCGCCCAGATCTGGAACCACACCTTCTACTGGCACTCCATGGCCCCCAATGGCGGCGGCAAGCCTTCCGGCGCCATCGCCGAAGCCATCGACGCGTCTTTCGGCTCCTATGACAAGTTCGTCGAGGAATTCAAAGCCGCCGGCGCGGGCCAGTTCGGCTCAGGCTGGGCTTGGCTCGTCAAGAACGGCGACAAGCTCGAAGTCCGCAAGACGCTGAACGCCGAGAACCCGATCACCGACGGCGCCACCCCGCTCCTGACCATGGATGTCTGGGAACACGCCTATTATCTCGACTACCAGAACCGTCGTCCGGACTATATCTCCACCTTCCTGGACGAGCTGGTGAACTGGGACTTCGTCAATCAGAACCTGGCCAGCGCCTAATTTCTTTAAGCGTTGACGAAAAGAGCGGCTGCGGTGACCTTCACCGCAGCCGTTTTTTTATGTCCGGGGGCCATCATGCAGATCGATTTCACTCACTGGCGCACCCGCGTCTCGCTGGCGGTTCTCGCGCTTGGCCTGATCCTGTCAGCGTGCAGTGAGCCAACCGCGCCTGCGCCCGATGCGACGCCCCAGGAAGAAACCCGGACGGTTTCCGCGCCTCAGGGCTTCACTGAAGCCGGCCTCGCCCAGCTCGACAGCCGTCTTGTGGAGCTCGCCGCTGCGCAGCAACGCGCCGGCTATGTCGCCATTCTGGCGCGGAATGGCGAGGTGCTTCATACAGCCACCGCCGGTTATGCCGACCTGGAAGCCGAGCGCCCCATGACGGCTGACACGGTGGTGCGCATCGCCTCGATGACCAAACCGGTTACGGCTGTGGCGGCGCTGATGCTGGTGGAGGACGGCGTGATTGCGCTGAATGATCCTGTCAGTGATTACATCCCCGCCTTTGCCGAAGTGCGGGTGGCCACTTCCCTGCAACGTGATGACAACTATGAGATCCCCACAACGGCGCCGGAGCGCCCCGTCACGGTCGAGGACCTTCTGACCCATACATCCGGGCTCGGCTATGTGTTCGACTATCAGAGCAATCTGGGCGCGCTCTATATCGATGGCGACATCTATTCCGCCGAGGGCGACATGAATGCCCGCATGGAAAGCCTGGCGGGGCTGCCGCTCTATTTCCAGCCCGGTTCGGCCTGGTTCTACTCCTATGCCAGCGATGTGCTGGGGCATCTGGTCAGCGTGGCGTCAGGACAGAGCCTGGAAGACTTCGCCCAGCAGCGGATTTTTCGCCCGCTCGGCATGTCAGACACGACCTTCTTCCTGCGTGACGACCAGCGCAACCGGCTGGCGGCACTCTATACCCATGATGAGGATGGCGCGCTGACGCGCATACCGGACGCCCAGGACACCATCCCCCGCAGCCCGATCGAAGCGGGGGGCGCCGGCCTTCTGTCCACCGCTAATGATTACATCCGCTTCGGCCAGATGCTCGCCAATGGTGGCGAGTTTGAAGGCGTCAGACTGCTGTCGCGCGAGATGGTCGCCGAAATGGTGACCGCTCATGTTCAAGCGGACCGCATGCCCGACCGGATGGACGCCATCGATCTTGGGTATGGCTATGGCGTGGGCGTCGTCTATGACGGGCCGGGTGCGCACCCGGTTCGCAATATCGGTGATTTCGGATGGTCGGGTTATTTCGACACCGAATTCTTCGTCAGCCCGTCCACCGGCGTGGTCGCCGTCATCATGAGCCAGGAACAGCCCGGCCCCACCACATCAGACACAATCGGCGCGCGCGCCGTGTTTGATGGACTGGTCTATGACGCCCTGACGCGGGAAAGCTGAAAGCCGGCCTAAAGGCCTTCCAGCGGATCGTCGCCGAGTTCTCGTCCAAGATGCTCGGCGGCAGCCTCCCAGCTGGGCAGGGCGATCGCCTTGCCGCCGCGCATCAGGATCATCTTGCTCAGATGCGCTGTCCGCATGCGGTTGGCGTCATTGTAGAGATAGATGAAGTGATCGGGCTTGTCCCAGACATCGCCGACTCGTTGAAAAAACTCGGGATAATCCTGAGGCTCCAGGATCGGGCCGCCCTTGCGGTAGTCCACGATCAGGACGTCATGATCCCGGATCTTGCGCGAATAGCCTTCGACGGCCGTCTCCAGGATGGGCTTCATCGTATACCCGATGATCGCGGTATAGCTGATGCCTCCGTCCAGGGTCTTTTCGATGATCTGTAGTGTCTCGCCCGGCATCGGCATTTTCAACTCGCTCAATGGATAGTGAAAAAGCCCCAGACAGCAATGACTTAATCTGAGCGAAAGATAACACCTGCCGCCATTAAAAGACTCTAAACGGGCAGCAGGGCTGCGGCGATGTTCCGCCCCTCGCCCGCAAGCAGATTGTAGGTCCGGCAGGCCGTTGCCGTATCCATGACTTCAAGACCGATCCCGGCCTGTCGGAAGGCCTGACGGATGCTGGCGGGAGGATGGATCAACCGCTCCCCCATACCCAGCACCAGCATGTCGGGCCGGTCCGGCCGGTCGATAAACAGCTTCAGATCACCAAGATCCAGCGCTTCACCCTTCAACGACCAGGGACGTGCAGCCCCGTCCACGATCAGGGTCGGGCCTTCCTTTCGCACGCCGGCGATGCGGAAGCCGCCATCGCCAAAGGCGTCGATCGGCGGCAGGGAGGATCCTGTTGCGTTACGGGGCAACAGCATGGCCTTCGTCGTCATCGTCTGACGTGCGCTTGACACCTGTGAGGGTCAGAAGCGGGGCCGCGACAAAGATGGACGAATAGGTCCCCACGCCCACGCCCCAGATCAGAGCCAGCGCGAATCCTTCGAGTGCAGGGCCGCCGATGACCGCCATGGCGACAATCGCGACCAGGGTGGTGCCCGAGGTCAGGATGGTGCGCGACAGGGTCGAGTTGATGGCGCCATTCAGCACTTCGGTGGTCGGGCGTGTCTTGAACTTGCGGAAATCCTCGCGGATCCGGTCATAGACGATCACGGTATCGTTCATCGAATACCCCACAATCGTCAGGATCGCGGCGATGGTCGACAGGTTGAACTCCAGCTGGGTGACGGCGAAGAAGCCGATGGTGGCGATCACGTCATGGATCAGCGCCAGAACCGCGCCGACCGAGTACTGCCACTCGAACCGGAACCAGATGTAGACCAGCATCAGGAACAAGGCGACGCCGATCGAGGTGGCGCCGGCAACCACCAGCTCACCGGACACCTGCGGGCTCAGGGATTCGATTTTCTGGAACACGATCCCGGGAAACTCACGCTCCAGCGTATCGGAGACGTACTGACGGACCGCCTGTTGCGCTTCCGCGTCATTCTCGACGGAGTACCCCTCGATCTCATTGGCCCGTTCGGCAGACACCTGTCCGACACGAACCAGCGCTTCATTGTCTGCGCCAAAGCCCTGGACCTGGACATCCCCCAGATCGAGCCCCTCCAGCACAGTGCGGAGCGCGCCCAGATCGGCTGGGCCTTCGGTCTGAACTTCAATCGCGGTGCCGCCGCGGAAGTCGATGCCGAAATTGAGGCCCAGCGTGAAGAACGCCGTGACGGATCCCAGGATCAAGGCGACCGAGACGAAGAAAGCCGCAAGGCGAGCCTTGATGAAGGGGACATTGGTGTCGGTCGGAATGAGACGGACGAGTGCAAGCGCCATGATCGCCTCCCCTTACATTGCCAGCTTTTTCGGCCGGCTCGTGCGGAGCCAGATCGAAATCAGAAGACGTGAAAACACAAAAGCGGTGAACACCGATGTCATGATGCCCAGTCCAAGGGTCACGGCGAAGCCCCGCACCGGTCCGGCGCCCAGCATGTACAGCACGGAGGCGGCGATCAATGTGGTGATATTGGCGTCGAGAATGGCGGACAACGCCCGCGAATACCCCGCCTCGAAAGCGGTGGTGACCGTTCGTCCTAGCCTGTATTCCTCCCTCACCCTTTCAAAGATGAGCACGTTGGCGTCCACCGCCATGCCGATGGTGAGCACGATGCCCGCAATGCCCGGCAGTGTCAGCGTGGCCTGAAGCCCCGAAAGCGCGCCCAGCAAAAGCAGGATGTTCGCCAGCAGGGCCAGAGTCGAAACAATGCCGAAGAAGCCGTAGGCCAACGCCATGAAAACGATGACAAGGCCAAAGCCGATCAGAACCGCGGTCTCGCCCCGCGCGACAGAGTCTGCGCCCAGGGAGGCCGTCACCGTGCGTTGCTCGACTGGCGTCAGCCGCGCCGGCAGAGCGCCGGCGTTGAGCATGTTGGACAGATCGGTCGCGGTCTCGATGGTGAAACCGCCTTCAATGATGCCGGAACCGCCGGTGATGGGGCTCCGGATCACGGGCGCGGAGATGATGGTGTCATCGAGCACGATGGCGAAACGACGTCCACGGTTCTGAGTGGTGGCGTCCGCGAAAGCCCGCGCGCCGGTCGTATTGAACCGGAAGCTGACGGCGGGCTGACCATTCTGGTCAAAGGCCTGACCCGCATTGACCAGTTGCTCGCCTGTCACCAGCGGCCGGCGCTGAACGGCCAGATAGGGTTCGTTCGAACGCTCCGAAGGCAGGATCATCACACCCGGCGGGGTACGGCCGGTGCCGTCCGGATTCACGTTCACGCCTTCTTCCACCATGTGGAAGGTCAGGCGGGCCGTGGTGCCGACAAGGTCGATGATCCGTTGCGGATTGTTTTCACCGGGCACCTGAACCAGAACGCGGTCATCGCCCTGACGGGCGATATTGGGCTCGGTGGTGCCGGTGGCGTCGACCCGGCGACGGATCACCTCGATGGATTGCGTCACCGTGCGTTGGCGAATGGAATCAAGCGCTGCATCGGTAATGCCCAGGCGGATGGTGCGATCATCGTCACCCTGAGTGATCGACAGCGTCTGGTTCATGCCCTGCTGGCCGGTCGCGGTCGTGATCGGCTCATTGAGCTCCTCAAGGCGCTCCATCGCCTGGTCCATGTCTTCCGGCCGAGACAGGCGGACAATGACCTGTCCTTCGACAACCGCCGGAGAGCCTGAAATCAGGATGGGCGGGTTTTCACGCAGCGCGCTGCGGGCGTCATCCTGCAGGTTTTCCAGACGCTCCTGGCGCACCTCGTCCATATCCACCTGGAACACCAGATGAGACCCGCCTCGCAGGTCCAGACCCAGATTGATCGTCTGGTGCGGCAGGACCGTGAACACGCCTTTCGGTTGCCCATTGGCGTCCAGTCGAACGCTTTCGGGCACGAAGTTCGGCAGTGTGAAAAGCAGGCCAATCAGGATGACGAGGGTGACAACCGTCGTCTTCCAGGGAGCGAAATACAGCATGGGGCACTCAAGCGTCCGGCGGCGCCGGGCCCGTAACCCGACGCCGGAATGTCAGTCAGGCCTTAGTCAGCAGACTTGGCGTCGGCAGCGTCATTGGCCGGCTCGGTGCGGGTGCGCACTTCCATGATGGTGTGCTTGAGCACTTTCACCCGGACGCCTTCGGCCAGTTCCACGGTGGCTTCATTGTCAGCCACGCGGGTCACCTTGCCCAGCATGCCGCCAGAGGTGACGACTTCGTCGCCCTTGCGCAGGCCTTCCACCATTTCACGATGGGCCTTGGCTTTTTGCTGCTGCGGCCGGATCAGCAGGAAGTAAAAGACCACGAAGATCAGGATGAACGGGGCGAACTGCATGATCATGTAGCCCAGCCCGCCCTGGCTGCCAGAAGCGGCGGCGGTGGCGAGGAAGACAGAGTCGGTCGCAGAAAACATGGCGGCTCCGATAAGAACGAGCGATTAGGGTTGCCGGAATATATCGGGGTGCGCGCCGCATGCAACAAGGCCCGACGGTACGTGCTCACCGGATTTGCTCAGAAAGCCCCTTAACGGGACGGCAGAACCTGCATGGGATCGACCGGGCTGACGCCGCGCCGCACCTCAAAATGAAGCGCTGTGCGGGTTTCAGAGCCAGAAGCTCCGGCGTCAGCGATATGTTGTCCCGCCGTAACGCGATCGCCCACATTCACGCGCAAAACCGAATTGAGGCCATACGCCGTGACCCAGTTGTTCTCGTGACGAACCAGCACCAGCTCGCCATAGCCCTGAAGCTCATTCCCGGCATAAACGACCTCGCCATCCGCAGCAGCGCGAACCGGATCGCCCAGACGGGCGGCGATGCGGATGCCGTCAATGCGCGCGCCCTCCGCTCCGCCATAAGCGGTGATGATCTGCCCCTGAAGCGGCCATTGAAAGCTGGGCGCATTCGCAGCCGACGCCCGGGGCGGGGGGCTGGCGCGCCGTGCCGGCGCTGAGGGCTGTGCGCTTGCGCTGGTCTGTTGCGGCTGCGCCTGAAGCACCGCAGTCCGAGCCGTGCCGCGCACGGACAGATCCTGTCCGGGGTAGATGGTGTAGGGCTGGCGCAAACCGTTGAGCTGGGCGAGCTCATGCGTGCTCATCCCGTGTGCAAGCGCAATGCGGTACAGATTGTCGCCCCGTCGCACCGTGTATGTGGACGGCCCCGGCAGTCGCAGGGTTTGTCCCCGGCGAAGGGTGTAGGGCTGTTGAAGGCTGTTTTCGGCAGCGATCTCCGACAGCGCCACGCCGCATCGTTGGGCGATCGCATAAAGCGTATCGCCTGATTGCACCGTGACGGTGCGGCCGCAGCTGGCCGGATTGTGAGAAGAGCCCGACGCGCCACGCTCTATAGGCGCGGGTGCGCGCACAGGCGCAGCACAAGCGGACACCGCCGCCGCGACGCTTAGTCCCAGCAAAATTGTGCGCAGTGTGGGGCGCATGCACCCTGCCCTAACGTGTTTCACGAAAGGGCAGGATGCCGGATGAGCGTTAACCGTGTGTTGACTTTAGCTGGCGTCTGTCGGCGACGGGGTCAATTCCTCAAACTCGCCAATGCCGCAGCTGCCCACAGTCGAGTTGGTGTTCCGGTCGATCACACGCACGATCTCGCCGCGGCACAGCTGAGAACCGGTGACATTGTAGCTGATGTAGTTGAAGGGCCGCGTGGCGGCGCTGCACCCTCGGCTCACACGTGTCAGGTAGGTGTCGCGCGTCGTCGTCGTGACGACCCAGGCGGTTTCGCTGGCGGTGTCAATTTGATCAATCGAGCGCAGCGAGAGGCAGGTGCGACTTTCACCGGTCAGCTCATACCCTTCAGGCATGAACATGTCTTCCGACTGAGCCGTCGCGCAAGCACCCATCACGAGCGAAGCGCCCAAGGCGCCGATAGCTGCGTATTTCATACCAAGCTCCTTCCAATCCAGACGAGCCCGGGGCCCGTCACGTCTCCCCCCATGCAAAGAGGTTAACATGGCGACCGACAAAAGAAGAGAGTGATATTTATTCGCGCTATAACGCGCGGGCTTCGCCCGGAACCAGCGGCACGAAGCGCACGTCAAACAAAGCGGTTTCGCTGATCTCGCCCGCTTCCGAGCAGTCATAGCGCATCAGGGTCTGAACCGAGCCGTTCTGAACCGGCGCCACGCAAATGCCGCCCGGTTTGAGCTGTTCCAGCAGCGTGTCGGGACGCTCAGCCGCCGCAGCCGTCACGATGATCCGATCAAACGGCGCCTGCTCGGGCCAGCCCACCGAGCCATCCCCGATGCGCGGCACGATGTTGGAGAGCCTCAGCTCGTGAAAGCGCGCCTCGGCTTCCTTGGCGAGGGTGCGGTAGCGCTCGACGGTGTAAACCCGTCGCGACAAGCGCGCGAGCACAGCGGCCTGATAGCCCGACCCGGTACCGATCTCGAGCACCTTGCACCGGTCATTGAGCTTCAGCGCTTCGGTCATCGCCGCCACCACAAAGGGCTGGGAGATGGTCTGACCGCAATCGATCGGCAAAGGCCGGTTCTCAAACGCCTGGTCGGAAAACCCCTGCGGCACGAACAGCTCACGCGGCGTGCGCTCGATCGCCATCAGGACCTGCTTGTCCGAGACGCCCGCCCGTCGCAGCGCCATCACAAGCTGGATCATGCGGGTGTCGGGCATGCCGGTCATGGATCGAGCGTGTCTCCCAATGCGTCTTTCAATCGCGTGCGGGCTTCATAATGGGTCAGGTCGAGATGCAGCGGCGTCACCGATATCCGCCCTTCATACACCGCGCGCAGATCGGTACCCACGGCCGGGTCGGACAGCTTGCCGTTAAAGCCCAGCCAGTAATAGTCGCGGCCACGCAGATCCGTGCGGGCATCCGCCCTGAGCACCACCTGGTCGCGCAGGCCCTGAGCCGTCACTTCAAAACCCGACACCTGATCGGGCGCCCGGTCAGGGAAGTTCACATTGAGCAGCGTGTTCTGGCTCCAGGGCGTGTCCAGCAACGCCTTGAGCACCCGCGGACCATGTTCGCGCGCGGTTTCCCAGCGAATCTTGGCGCGGCCTTCAAACCCGTAAGCCTGCGACAGCGCCACAGACCGCACGCCCATCTGCACGCCGTGCATGGCGGCGGCGACGGTGCCGGACATGGTCACGTCCTCGGCGATGTTCTGGCCTGAATTCACGCCCGAGAGAAGCAAATCCGGCTGCGCATCCTTCATCAGGATATCCATCGCCATGTGCACGCAATCGGTGGGCGTGCCGGACACGGAAAAGCGCTTCTCGTCATACTCCTGAACGCGCAGGGGCGCGTTCAGCGTCAACGCCCGGCCCATGCCGGACTGCTCTTCCGCCGGCGCCACGGTCCAGACATCATCGGACAGGGTGCGCGCGATCTCTTCGAGCACTTTGAGGCCCGGCGCATGGATGCCGTCATCATTGACCAGGAGAATGCGCGGCTGGCTCATGGCTGGATCGCCTCGATACCGCCCATGTATGGCCGCAGGGCTTCGGGAATATGGACCGATCCGTCCGCCTGCTGGTGGTTTTCAAGAAGGGCGACCAGCGCCCGGCCGACCGCCAGGCCCGACCCGTTCAGCGTGTGCAGGAAGTCGGGCTTCTTTTCGCCTTCCTTGCGATAGCGGGCGTTCATGCGACGCGCCTGGAAATCGCCGCAGGTCGAGCACGAGCTGATCTCACGATAGGTGTCCTGGCTGGGCATCCAGACTTCCAGGTCATAGGTGCGGCGCGCCGCAAATCCCATATCGCCGGTACACAGCTTCATCACCCGATAGGGCAGCTCGAGGCGGCGCAGCACCTCTTCGGCGCATTGGGTCATACGCTCGAGCTCTTCCTCGGACTGCTCAGGCGTCGTTATCGAGACGAGCTCGACCTTGAGGAACTGGTGCATGCGGATCAGGCCGCGCGTGTCGCGCCCGGCCGAGCCGGCTTCAGACCGGAAGCACGGGGTCAGCGCCGTCATGCGGATCGGGAAGCTGTCCTCGGTATGGATCGAGTCGCGCACCAGATTGGTCAGCGGCACCTCGGCGGTCGGGATCAGCCAGCGGTCATCGGTGGTGCGGAACAGGTCTTCAGCAAATTTGGGCAGCTGGCCGGTGCCGAACAACGCCTCATCGCGCACCATGAGCGGCACAGAGGTTTCACGATAGCCATGTTCACTGGTCTGGATATCGAGCATGAACTGGCCCAGAGCGCGCTCAAGCCGCGCCAGCGGCCCCTGCAGCACCGCAAAGCGGGCGCCCGACAGTGCCGCGGCCCGTTCGAAATCAAGACCCAGACGTTCGCCCACGGTCACATGATCGGCGACCTCGAAATCAAACTGACGCGGTTCGCCCCAGCCGCGGACTTCCTCATTGTCGGTCTCGTCCGCGCCTTCGGGCACATCCTCGGCGGGCCGGTTCGGCAGAGCAGCGAGATGCTGGTTGAGGACTTCTTCGGCCGTGCGCGCCTCTTCGGTCAGGCGCTCCATTTCCGATTTCAGGTTCTCGACCTCGGCGCGCAGAGCGTTGAAGCGGTCTTCATCGCCCTGGGCCTTCGCCTTGCCAATCTCCTTGGACTTTGAGTTGCGCTCGGTCTCCACCTCTTGCAGACGCGTGGTGGCCTCGCGGCGGCGCGCGTCCAGATCAATCAGGCGCTGGGCTTGGGGCTCCAGGCCGCGCTGGGCCATGGCGGCGTCGAAAGCCGCCGGCTCGTCGCGGATCAGACGAATATCGTGCATGTCAAAACTCAAAGGTCGAACGGATGAAAGGAACCCGCGTGATACTCGCGCAGGCGCCCATCGTCCACACTTCAAATGGATGTGTTTGCGGCGCGCGCAGCGCCCGGACGGACGCTAGGCGTCCTCATCCTCGGGTTTGCGCTCCACCAGCTTCACCGCCAGGATCGACAGCGCGTAAAGCCCGAACATCGCCGCGCCCAGAAAGAGCTGGCTGATCGGGTCGGGCGGCGTGACGAAGGCGGCGAAAGCGGCGATGCCCACCAGCGCGAATTTCCAGAAGCGGATCAGATCGCCCGAGGTGATGATCCCAGCCTTGCCCAGCAGCGACAACAGCACCGGCAGCTGGAAGCTCACGCCAAAGGCCAGCGCCAGCGTGGTGACGAGATTGAGGTATTCCGACACCCGGGTCAGCAGCTGGATGCTGGCGCGTCCCTCCTGGCCGATCTGTTCCTGGCCCAGGGCAAAGCCCATCACGAAGGGCAGAATGACGTAATAGACAAACGCCATGCCCGCCGCGAACAGGATCGGCGAGGCCAGAAGGAAGGGCGCAAACGCTAGGCGTTCATTCTTGTAAAGGCCGGGGCGGACAAACGCCCAGACCTGATAGGCCAGCATGGGAAAGGCCAGCACGATCGCGCCGAACAGGGCGAGCTTGAGCTTGACGAAGAAAAACTCGAGCGGCGCGGTGAAGATCAGCTGCAAATCCAGCGCATCGCCACGCACCTGCCGAGCGGCGTCCTCGAACGGCACCAAGAGGACATTGTAGATCCATTCGGCGAAGACGAAGCAGATCACGAAACCGATGACGATGGCGCCCAGCGCCCAGATGAGCCGGTCGCGCAGCTCTTCCAGATGCGCCATCAGCGGCGCCCGCGAGGCTTCCACCTCGTCGTCATGCTCAAGTTCGGGGGTCGACATCACCCCTCTCCGGTCTTGCCGTCTGACCCGGACGACGTCTTGGCGTCCGGCGCCTCGGGATCCGGGGTCAGACCGTCGCCGGACTGCGGTTCAGGGTCGCTCATGGGTTTGGCGATGCGCGGATGCGGACGCTCTTCCATGTCGCGCTGCATGTCCTGATCGGCTTGCAGGAAGTCGCGCTCCATTTCCTTGATCGGATTATGGGATTTCAGATCGCTGATTTCCTTGCGCAACTCGGCGAGTTCGGCTTCGCGGCCCAGCTCGTCAAAGCTGCGCTGGAACTCACGCGCCGTGGCGCGGACCTGACCGATCATCTTGCCCACCCGGCGCACCATGAGCGGCAGGTCCTTGGGGCCCACCACCACCAGCGCCAGAATGACGAGGACGATCAGTTCCTGAAAACCAAAGGCCGGGTTCATGGCCTAGCCTCCGGTGCGCTCATCCTCACGGGCGGAGCTGCTGTCCTGAGAGGCGCCCTCATTGAGCGCGGCGGTGGATTGAGAGGTCGTGGACTTCTCATCCTCGCTGGTGTCACGCAGCCCCTTGCGGAACTCCGTCACGCCCTTGGCCAGATCGCCCATCAGTCCGGAAATCTTGCCGCGGCCGCCAAACAGCAGCACCAGCAACACGATGACGACCAGAATACCCGTCCAATGCGCACCCATGAGACGCTCTCCTTGCAAACGGTGTCTGAGGCCCTGTGCACAGGCGCTCAGCTTTCACTTCACTAGAGGATATCCGCGTGCGGGTCCAATAACCCGGTCAGCTCCGCCCCGACATTTTGAGTGAAACGATCTAGGCGTCCGGATCCTCGCCTTCCAGAAAGTCCATGTGGAACTGGGCGGCTTCATCCTCGCTGAACAGCTCCTCATCCGTGTCGGGAATGACCTGTCCCGGCGCGGGTATGGAGAAGTCCGGCGGCAAGCGGCTCGACAGAAGGCCCGCGGCCTTGAGATCGGACACGCCGGGAAGGTCGGACAGGTTGGCGAGGCCGAAATAGTCCATGAAGGCTTCGGTCACCCCATAGGTGACCGGGCGCCCTGGCGTGCGACGCCGCCCGCGCAAGCGAATCCATTTCATCTCGAGAAGCTGGTCGAGCGTGCCCTTGGACACGGCGACGCCCCGGATTTCCTCGATCTCCGCCCGGGTGACCGGCTGGTGATAGGCGATGATGGCCAGGGTTTCGAGCGCCGCCTGGGACAGCTTGCGCGGCTCCTCCCGCTCGGTGCGCAACAACCAGCTCAGATCCTCCGCCGTCTGGAACCGCCAGCGTCCGCCCACTTCGACCAGATTCACCCCGGCTTCGGCGTATTTCGCCTGAAGCGCGTTGAGGAGGCCGCGCACATCGCTGTCCTCGGGCAGGCGCGCGCGCAAGGTATCAAGATCCAGAGGCTCGGACGCGGCGAACAACAAGGCCTCGACAATGCGCAACAGGGCCGCGTCATTATCAATGGCGAGCCGGACGCCCGGCGGACCGTCATCTCCGGCCGGCATGGCCTGCGCCTGCTCGCGCAGCGCCTTGATGGCTTCAGAGATCGGGTCGTCGTCACGATCAGCCATGTTCGGCCCCCTCCCCGGTCTCGGTCAGGCCGGCCGCCTCGGCGACCCGGCGCATCCAGATCGGCGCATAGGTCTCGTCCTGTCGCAGGCGCACTTCGCCGTGCTTGGTGATCTCCAACGCCGCCAGAAGAGACGACGCCATAACCGAGTCCGCGCTCGGCGCATCATAGCCCAGCTCGTCCTCATCAGGCAGCAACTCATCAAGCCGGGCCCACCCCGTCAGCGTCCGGGTCACGCCGGACAGCCGGGTACGGGCCTGCTCAAGCCCATAAACATTCGGCGACTTGGGTTGGTAGGTGGCGAACGCCTCGCGCTCGCGCCGGGTCGCATAGGCCTTGAGCAGATCATAGAGCTCAGCCTCGTAAAGCGGCGTGCGAATGGAGCGCACGCCCTCCGGCGCACCGCGCACAAACACGTCCCGCCCCTTCAGCGCCCGCGCGAACAAGGCATCACCTGCTGCGCGCATGGCCTCGAGACGGCTCAGCCGGAACGCCAGCGCGGCGGCCATTTCTTCGGGCTCGGGCTCGTCATCGGCCGGACGCGGCTTGGGCAACAGCAAGCGCGATTTGAGATAGGTGAGCCAGGCCGCCATCACGAGATATTCGGCGGCGATATCAAGACGGTGCGTGCGGGCCTTGTCGATAAAGGCCAGATACTGGTCCGCCAGCTCGACCATGGAAATGACGGCGAGGTCCACCTTGTTCTTGCGCGCCAGCGCCAGCAGCAGGTGCAGCGGGCCTTCCCAACCGCCGATATCGAGGATCAGCGCTTCGGTCGCGCCAGCCTCCTTGGCGGCGGAGAAGTCGTCATCGCCCTCGAAACCGTCAAACAGGTCGGTCATGGCTTCAGCGGCACGCCTCCGTCTTCAAACAGATGCTTGAGCCGCGCCATGGCGTCCACAGCGTCAAAGACATTGGGTTTGTGCCGCGCGTCCAGAGCCTGCCCGGCCCGTTCTCGGGCCTGCCCCGACAGGTTCGGGGCGGCGTGGGCGACTTCCACCATCTCATCCATCTTGCCATTGCAGTGCATGAGAAGCTCGCACCCCGCCGCCAGGGCGCGCTCGCCCCGATGCCGCAAGGAGCCTTCCAGCGCCTGCATGGACAAGTCATCGGTCATCAAAAGCCCCTCAAACCCGATGGCGCCGCGAATAATCCCGTCGATCACGTCCCGGGACTGGGTCGCGGTATGGTCGCTGTCGATGGCGGCGTAGACCACATGCGCGGTCATGGCCATCAGCGCGCCCTTGATGCCCTTGAAGGCTTCAAAATCGCGGGTATGGAGCGTTTCGGCGTCGGTCGTGACGACCGGCAGCTCCAGATGACTGTCCGCCGCCGCGCGACCATGGCCGGGCAGGTGCTTGATCACGCCCAGCACGCCCTGATCCAGCAGGCCTTCAAGCGCCGCCGTGCTCATCCGGGCGACCGGTTCAGGTTCGGTGTGAAAGGCGCGATCACCGATCACATCATGGGCGCCCGGCACCGACAGGTCGGCGCAGGGCGCAAAGTCCACATCAATGCCGAGATCAATCAGTTCATGGCCCAGAAGCTGGTGGTTCAGCTTGACCGCTTCCAGCGCCAGCTCGGGTTCGCGATCATAGAGCTCGCCGAAAACACGCGCCGGCGGCGCGCCGCGCCAGTGCGGCGGACGCAAGCGCTGCACCCGGCCGCCTTCCTGGTCGATGAAAATGGGCGCTTCACGGCCGACCGCATCGCGCAAGGCGCCGGTCAGGCGGCGCACTTGCTTGGGCGTGTCCACATTGCGCGCAAACAGGATAAAGCCCCACGGATCTGAATCGCGGAAAAAGGCTTTCTCGTCCGGCGTCAGGGTCTCCCCTTCCAGCCCGTACAGCGCTGCACTCACGCTCATCGGCGCGCCACCAGACAGGCCTGGCCCCGTGCATCCAGTGAAGCGCAGAAATTCGCCGCCTCTTCACGGCTGGCGAAGGCGGCGACGCGCAGGCGATGGAAGACACCGCGATCGCCCAGATCAGCGCGCTGTATGTCGGGCGCCCGCCCCATGGCCAGATCCGAGAAGCGACTGGTGAACGCCACCCATCCCGCCTCTGCGTCCTCGCGAGAGCGGAAAGCGCCGATCTGGGCCACATAGGCGCCGTCTGCGCGCGAAGCGCTCTGGGTCTGGGCATCAGGCTGCGAAGGCGCCGGTTGGGTCGGCGTCGGGTCAGGGCGCGTCTGCTCGGCCGGCGCCGTCTGGCGCGCCACGGGTTCGGGTACAGGCTCGGGCCGGGCCGGCGCGGGTTCAGGAGCCTCAGGCGCCGGGTCATCAAGCTCATCGGCGCTAGCTGTCTCCACCTGAAGCGCCGGCAGTTCGGTGTCCGGGGACTCCGTATTCTGGACAACGGGCTCTTCGGAGACCGGGCGCGCCGGCGGGGTTTCCAGCTCGACTTCGCCTTCATCGCCCTCGCGTAATTCATACGCGGACAGATCCTGATCGGGCGCTTCATAGCCGCCCGGGTCTTCAGGGGCGACGCGATAGGGTTCCGCGTCAGCCGTAATCACGGGGTTCTCGCCGCGCTCGCGCACGCCCAGCTGGAAGGTGTTGTAAACGACCGCAACGAACAGCACGAAGACAACCGCGGATGCGCCCAGGAACAGCCAGCCGCGGCGGTCCTGCTCCTCTTCACGCGCATCATAGGTATCGTATTCGTCAGGCGGCGGGGCATACGCCCCGTAACGGGTGTCGTCGTCGGTCATGTCACGTCCCACACCGGAGAGCGTCGCCGTGATTCGGCGATCTATGGCAGACTAGACCATAGCAAGAGCGCTCAACGTGAGTCGCCCTGTGCAAAACGATTTTCCACAGCCTGACGCGGTTCAGCCCCAGCCTTCCACGTGGAAGAGCTTGCGGTGCTCCTCAATCGCGTACCGGTCCGTCATGCCCGCAATGTAGTCACAGACAACCCGCGCCGTGGCCTCCTCGCCCGGACCGCCCGCCTCGCGCTGAAGGTCGGTGGGCAAGAGCATGGGATCGGAGAGGAAGGCGGCGAACAGGTCGCGAACCACCATTTTCCCCTTTTCCTTCATGCGCTTGACCTTGTAGTGCAGATACATGTTCGCATAGAGGAAGCGACGCACGGCGGCGAGGCTTTCGGTCATGCCGTCCGAAAAGGCCACCATGGGCTGATCCAGCGCACGAATGGCGTCGGGACTGTCCGCACCGCTCTCCTTGAGCCGGCGGCGGGTCTCTTCAAGCACATCGGCCACCATGAGGCCGATCATTTCACGCACGGCCTCATGAATGAGGATGTTCTCGGATATATCGGGATAGCGGTCCCGACAGCGGCGAAAGACCTGACCCACGAGCGGCAGATCCATCAACTGCTCGATCTTCAGGATCCCCGAGCGCAGGCCGTCATCGATATCGTGATTGTTGTAGGCGATGTCGTCAGACAGGGCGGCGATCTGACCCTCCACCCCGGCATAGGTGTGAAGGTCGAGCGATTTCCAGCCCGGATAGGCGCGGAACCCCCAGGGCAGGACCTTGGGGTCATCGCCCGCATTCATCAGCGGCCCGTTATGCTTGACCACGCCTTCCAGCGTTTCCCAGGCGAGGTTGAGCCCTTCAAATTCGGGATAGCGGGTCTCGAGCTTGGTGACGACGCGCAGGGTCTGGGCGTTGTGATCAAAGCCGCCAAAATCAGCCATGGATTCAGACAGGGCGTCTTCCCCTGAATGACCAAACGGCGGGTGCCCCAGATCATGGGCCAGCGCGCTGGCTTCGGCGAGATCCTCATCCACCTGCAGCGCCCGCGCCAGGGTGCGCGCAATCTGGGACACTTCCAGCGAATGGGTCAGACGCGTGCGATAGGCGTCGCCTTCATGGGCCACGAAGACCTGGGTCTTTTCCTTCAGCCGCCGAAACGCGCTGGAATGGATGATGCGGTCGCGGTCACGCTGGAACGCGCTGCGCATGGCGCTTTCGGGCTGGGGATGATGACGGCCCCGGCTCTTTGCCGGATCGCAGGCATAAGGGGCGCGCATCTGGTCCATCTCCAGCTCCTGTGGCTGTTGGGGTCTTTTTTCGGGCGTCGGGAACGTCCATATACTGATGCGAGGCCGAAACGCCAGACATGGAAAGTCAAACGCTCATGAGCACCACGATCGACACAACGGATATTTCCCTGTCCCCCTCCGCCGCCGCGCAGATCAACCAGATCGCCAAGGCGCAGGGCTCTCGCTATCTGCGCCTGTCTGTCGAGGGCGGCGGCTGTTCGGGCTTTTCATACAAATACGATCTCACCGACGAGGCGCGCGAGGACGATCTGCGCATTGAACGTGATGGCGCGACGGTGCTGATCGATCCGATGAGCGTGGAATTCCTGTCCGGCTCGGTCATTGACTATGTGGACGAGCTCATCGGCGCGAGCTTCCAGATCAAGAACCCCAACGCCACGGCCGCCTGCGGCTGCGGGACCAGCTTTTCAATCTGATCACGTCGAGGTGAGCCTGTCGGCTTGATCTGGACATTCAGGCTTGTTTCGCGCTCCCCTGCGAAAAACACGTCAGGGGAGACACTATGAGCCTTTCGGTCAAAGACGCGCTGCATGCGCGCATTTCAACCCGCGCCTTTCTCGACAAACCCGTTTCCGAAACCGAGCTTCGCGCGCTAATCGACGATGCCCGGTTCTCCGCGTCAGGCGGCAATCTGCAGCCGTGGAAAGTCATTGCGGTGGCCGGCGAAGCGCGCCAGCACGTGATGGACGCGGTCTCCAAGAAGCTCTCCGACAACCCGTTTGATGATGAAGCGGACTTCCCCGTCTATCCTGAAAAGCTCTGGGAGCCCTATCGCTCGCGCCGCTATGAGCTGGGCGAGGACATGTATGCGCTGATGGGCGTGCCCCGCGAAGACAAGGCGGCCCGCCTGAACTGGCTGATGCAGAACTATCAGTTCTTTGGCGCGCCTGTGGGCTTGTTCTTCCTGATTGATGAGCGGATGAACCCCAATCAATGGGCGCATCTGGGCATGTTCATGATGAGCCTTGCGCTCGCCGCCCAGGAACGCGGCCTCGCCACCTGTTTTCAGGAAGCCTGGACGCCTCATTGCAAGACCGTGGGCAAGGCCCTGGGCGTTGAAAGCCCGGACCGGGTCTACTGCGGCATGGCCGTCGGATACGCCGATCCCGAGGCGCCTGTGAACAAGCTGCGCTCCAAGCGGGCGCCGGTTGACGAGATCGCGCGCTTTGAGGGGTTCTAGAGCGAGACGCCGCAGGTAAAGCTGCCGTCGCACAGGCTCATGATCAGGGCGAAATAGGCCAGGACCGCCACCACCCAGATCACGGGCGGAAAGAAAACAAGGCGAATGCCGGTCTTCGGCGCCCTGAATAGCCCGAAGCTGATCCATCCCAGGATCAGCCCTGCTGCAGCAATGACCGGGCCGGCGGACAGGAACAGGAAAGCAGCCAGCGCGGCCTTGTCCACCGTGTCCTGGCTGAGCACCTGAGAGAAGGTCATCAGGTTGGGCAGATAGAGCCCGAAACTGACAAACCCGATGGCCACTGCGACCAGCGTCGCAAGCGCCATCAGAATCACGGTCAAAACCGTGTAGGTTTTCGGCGCGGGTTCGTCCGCCAAATCGCGCATCCAGTTACCCCGTTATCGGGCCCCATTGATCGGGAGCATCCAAATGAGCTTGTCCATCGCCTCGTGGAACGTCAACTCGATCAAGGCGCGTTTGCCCAATGTCGTTGACTGGCTCAAGGAAGCGAGCCCGGACGTGGCCTGCCTTCAGGAACTCAAGACGGTGGACGAGAACTTTCCCCGGCTCGAGATCGAAGAGCTTGGCTACAATGTCGAGACCGTCGGCCAGAAGACGTATAACGGCGTCGCCCTGCTCTCGAAACGCTCCATCGAAGAGGTGTGCCAACGCGCCCTGCCCGGTGATGAGGAGGATGAACAGGCCCGCTATGTGGAAGCCGTGATCAGCGCCGATAGCGGCCCTGTGCGCGTCGCCTCGATCTATCTGCCCAATGGCAATCCGGCGCCCGGTCCCAAATACGATTACAAGCTGAACTGGATGAAGCGTCTGAAGGCGCACGCGAAATCGCTTCTGACGCTGGAAGAGCCCGTCATCCTGGCCGGCGACTACAATCTCATCCCGCGTGACAGCGATGTACATGACGCCGCCGCCTGGGAAGGCGACGCCCTGATCCGACCAGAAAGCCGGGACGCCTTCGCCGAGATCCTGTGGCTAGGCTATTCGGAAGCCTTCATGCAGGCCGATGGTCGCGCCCACCAGTACACCTTCTGGGATTATCAGGCGGGCGCCTGGCAGAAGAACAACGGCATCCGCATCGACCATCTTCTGCTGAGCCCGCAGGCGGCGGATCGCCTGAAATCGGTGGAAATCGCCAAGGATGTGCGCGGCAAGGAAAAAGCCTCCGACCACGTCCCCTTCATCGGCGTATTCGATCTGTGAGCGGGCCGGAACAAACCCTCGCCGCCGTCACCTATCTGGTCGCGGACTATGACGAGGCCATCGACTGGTTCACCCGCGCGCTCGGCTTTGACCTCCTGAGCGATCAGGATCTGGGCGACGGCAAACGCTGGGTCGAGATCCGCGCCGGAGAGGATGGCGTCAAGCTCCTGCTCGCCAAGGCCAAGGGCGTGGAACAGGTCGCCGCCATCGGCGCGTTCGCCGGCGACCGGGTCGGGTTCTTCCTCCACACCACCGACTTTGAGGCGAAACGCGCGCTCATGGAGCGCGCTGGCGTCCGGTTCGAGGAAGACACCCGTCATGAGCCCTATGGCAAGGTAGCGGTGTTCCGTGACCTTTACGGCAATCGCTGGGACTTGCTGGAACCGAAATCCTAGGCGACCCCGCCGCCCTCGCTGGGCGGTTCGAGCACTGTGTTGATGATGTCGTCGATCATCGCGAACTCGCCATGCAGGTTCGCGATGCGGTCATGATCCGTCAGCGGTTTGAACATGGAACCGGCTTCAAACTTGTTGCCCGTCTCCGCCGCGATCAGCAGCTCGCCCCGGCCGGCGCCCTCACCCAGCTTTTCATCAAACACGCAGCGAACATTCTTGCCCTTGAGCTCGCTTTCCAGCTTCAGCAGCCGCTCCATGAAGGAGGGCGTGAGCAGGTAGCGCGCCATGACCTGATCGGTGCCATAGACTTCAAACGCCTTCTCGAAGGTGGGATCCACCAGCCCGATCCGTTCAAGTTTGTCCCCGCCAAAGGTCTTCTTGGCCCAGCCTTCCAGCGCATTGAATACGCCAGCGTCCCGGGTCACCAGGGTGACGCCTTCCACCGTGCGCGGAAAATTGATGCGGATCAGCACGCCGTGAAACACCGTGACGTAATAGGTGCGGTTCTTGGTCCGGCGCTTTTGTTCGAGATGGGCTTCGTAAATATCGAAATCCGCGCCGTGCGCCTCGCCCGAAAAATGATCTTCGAAATTCCGGCGGTCATAGCCAGGCAGCAGGCCATGCTGACGAAACGCGTCAAAACGGATGGGGTCGTGCACCTCGGCGCGATAGCGCATGCCGAAGGCTTCGGCGAACCGGTCATTGAGACCGGTCTTCACCGTCTTGCGTAATTTGTTGAGCGGTTGGGCGCCCCAGATGGCGAGACCGCCGAGAATGAGACCCGCGCCGATGAGCAGGACAGGTGCGGGCCAGGACGCCGCAAACCCGATCAGGGCGAACGCCCCGCCGCCTGCCAGTCCAAGCGCCACCGCCTTGAAGGATTGGGCGACCGCGGCCTTGCGCTCGGCTTCAAGGCTCTCCAGCCAGGGGGTCAGGTCCTCAATGGCCTGTTTCAGGTCTTGCATGTGTCCACTCGGCGACTTGTCTCAGAGGCGGGCAAAAGAAAACGGGCGCCACGACAGGGCGCCCGTTTATGTCATCACGCATGCAGGGCCGATTAACGACCGCGGCGGGCGATCCGTTCGATCTCGGCCTGCACCTTCTCTTCCACGATGGTGGGCAGGTTCTCATCGAGCCATTGCTTGAGCATCGGGCGCATCAGTTCGCGCACAATGCTCTCAAGGGTCTGACCTTGCTGGGACGAGACACGCAGGTTTTCCGACAGTGCGGCGAACATGCCAGCCGCTGCGGACGCCGGCGCGGCGTCAATCAGGGATTCTTCAGGCTCTTCCTCAGGTTCCGGTTCGGCCTCGAATTCGGGCTCAGGTTCCGGTTCGGGCTCCGGCTCGCGGTCCATGATCATCAGATCATCGGCCACATCCATGGGCTCGTCGTCTTCATCCTCGACCCGCTCGGTCAGTTCGAGCGCATCGTCCATGTCCATTTCAGGCTCAGGCTCGGGTTCGGGTTCGGGCTCAGGTTCCGGTTCAGCCTCAAACTCAGGTTCGGGCTCGGGTTCCGGTTCAGGCTCGGCTTCCATTTCGGGTTCCGGCTCGGGCTCGGGAGCAGGCTCCTCCGCCTCGGCTTCGGCCTCTTCAGCCTTCGGCTCTTCTTCGTCTTCGTTAATGATACGGCGAATGGAGGCGAGAATTTCCTCCATCGTCGGTTCTTGATCGGTATCCTGAGCCATAGAGACGTCCTTCGTCCGTCGAGGGGTAAACGGCGGCGCACAGGTTAGGCGCGGCAAGCCTTGGCTGTCCAGCACCCATCCTTGATTTCCAAGGTCTAATTCCAGGGCGTTAAGTCGAAGTTATTGCCGCGGGATTGCTCAAAGCGCGATCGCACGTCCTCGGCCTCGACCGGCAGACCCAGGCTCTGGGCGTCCAGCTGGCCCATGGCCTGCAGCAGGGCGTAGCTGGCCACGGTCAGGTCGCGTTCGGCGCGCACCAGCTCAAGCCGGGAGTTGAGCAATTCCTGTTCAGCGTTAAGCACGTCCAGCGTCGTGCGGAGCCCCACAAGCGCTTCTTGCTCCACCCCTTCAAAGGCGATTTCGTTGGCCCGGACAGCTTCGCGGCTGGATTCGATCACCGCCAGCGCTGCGAGATAATTGTTCCAGGCGTTGGTCGCACCTTCGATCACCTGACGACGCACGGTCAGCCCGGACAGGCGCGCCTGGTCCGCAGCCGCACGCGCCTGGCGCACGTTCGAGCGGTTCAGGCCGCCGGTAAAAATCGGCATGGTCACATTCGCCGTAATCGAGGCGGAGCCGCGCCCCTGCCCCGAGAAATCGCTTTCGCGACCTTCGGAGACCGACGCGCGCAAGCCGATTTCAGGCAATTGAGCGCCCCGGGCGACCCGGACGCCATATTCCGCCGCCTGTTCCGCATACTGCGCGGCCAGAAGATCGGGATTGCGGCTGATGGCCACTTCTGCGGCGTCTGCAAACTCGGCCGGAACCTGTTCTGACGGCCCGGCATTGTCGGGTTCGATCGGTTCAACACCCGTCACTCGGGCATATCCGGCGCGGGAGGTGGCAAGCGCGGCCTGGGCGGCGGAGAGCTGGGCGCGAGCGCCGGACAGACGCGCTTCGGCCTGGGCCACATCGGTCCGGGTGATTTCACCCACTTCGAAACGGTCCCGCGCAGCACGCAGCTGCTCGGCGAGCACCTCGACATTGTTGCTGCGAATGGCGACCACTTGCTGGTCCCGCACCACATTCATGTGTGCGCCAACGGCATCGAGAAGCACCGACTGCTCGGTAGAGCGCAATTGCTGGCGCGCCGCCTCGATTCGCGCCAGTGAGGCGTCGATGGAGCCGCTGGTGCGGCCGCCACGGTACAGTGACTGGTTCAGGGTGAGCCCATAGCTGGAGGAATCCGATTCCTGCGCTCCGCCCCAGGTTTCCACGGTCTCACCTACCGACCCGGAGGCAGACAGGCTGGGCAGCCGTGCGGCTCGCGCCTGGAAATAGCCTTCCTCGGATTGACGCAGGCTCGCGCGTTGAGCGCCCAGCGTGGGGTTGGATTCATAGGCGGCGGCCAGCGTCTCGGTCAGAGACTGGGCCTGCGCCATCCCCCACGGCGCTAGACCTGCTGACAGAACCGACAGTGCGGCGGCGCACAGAAAACGTTTCATGGGGCGTCCCTCTTGAGCATCCCTTGCGTAAAATACGCAATCCCGACACGCCTTCTTATAGGGCGCGCCGCATGCGGTGTACGGTGCAAAATGTCACCCCCAGGAGACGGTTTTTTAAATGACCGCTCTAAAAGGCGAATTTCGCTTCGGGCTCAAACCCGGGCAGGTAGGGCGCGGTGGTGTCAAACACGCTCCGGTCCCCCACAGAGTTCTGCGCCTTGGTATAGATACGCGCCTGACCCACGGTTCCGTCGCGGACGACCACAGCCAGACGCCCGCCAACCGCGAGCTGGTCCAGCCAGGCCTGGGCCGGCTTGGCGACGGCGCCGTTCACGATGATGACGTTGAACGGGCCCTGACCGGGCACGCCCTTGGACAGTTCGCCCTCCACGACCACCGCATTGTCCGCCTCGATGGCGTTCAGGGCCTGGGTGGCTTTCTCGGCGAGGCCGAGATCTTTCTGCTCGAGCCCGACCACGGTTTCAGCCATGCGAGAGAGGACCGCGGTCGAGTAACCGCGCCCGCACGCCACATCGAGCACCACGTCGGAATGACGGATGTCGCAGGCCTGAATCAGCTTGGCCAGATCACGCGGGGTCAGCATGTAGCGCCCCTCCGCCACCTTCGCCTCGATATCGGCGTAAGCCTTGGCGGCCTGGGACTTCGGCATGAAGCGCTCGCGCGGGATGTCCGCCATGGCGTCCTGGATACGATGATCGGTGACATCGTTCGGACGAATCTGGCTGTTGACCATTGCGAGGCGGGCGGTCTCGAATTCGGACATGGCGCGACGGCGTCCCTTTGTTGAATCTGCGGGCCGCTTATATCGCGCTCGCTTTCAGACCTGCAAGGCCAAGTCACGCCCCTGCGGCGCCAGGCCACTGCATTATTTCACTGTGCAAGCTGTCAAAGCCCCCTCAAACCGCGTTGCGGGCGCCTGCGGGCTTTTGTATAGATGGCGACCCACCACACGGCGGCGCTATGGCGGAGTGGTGACGCAGCGGATTGCAAATCCGTGTACCCCGGTTCGATTCCGGGTGGCGCCTCCACCCTCTTTCCATCACCTCTGATCGAGTATCGCGCTTGCGCGCGCTATTCCGCCGCTTGCGCGTGCGGATGCTCCAGCACGCCCGCCTTGACCAGTTCAGGCTTGAGACGCCCGGTCAGCGCCAGCGCCGTCATCCGGTAATCGCTGATGAAAGACCAGAAGGGGTGAATGAAGGTCGCCGGCTTGTTGCGTTCGATAAAGGCGTGGCTGACCCAGGCGAAGCCATAGCCCGTCAACGGCCACAGCAAGATCGCCCACCAGGTCTGCGTGACGATGGCGGCGATGAGAATCGCGGTACCGATGAGCGTGCCGGCGTAATGCATGTAGCGCGTACCCGCCTCGGCGTGTTCGCGAAGGTAAAAGGGCCAGAACTCTTTGTAACTGGCGCTGCGCTCGGCCATGACGACCTCCCCGTCTGCTTTGTTTTAAAGGCAAAGTAGCACAGCCCACGGGCCAGAGCGAGCTGAACGAAGCCTGTGGGGAAATGTGGAGAATTTTCATTAACGTTAGGCCGATGTTAACCCCCGACTCAGTATTTGTTTACTCGTCTTCCTTCGAAGACACCCCACCATCCACCCAATGCCTTTTCGGGAGCTTCCGGGCTCCCGATTTTTTTTGCCTGCTCCACGGCGAACTGAAACGAAACTGCATCGGGCTGCACACAGCCGCTTGATCGTCTCAAACGCCATGGATATACACACCACCTCATCGCTGATGAACGTTCCTCGGTAGCTCAGTTGGTAGAGCAAGCGACTGTTAATCGCTGGGTCGGCGGTTCGAGCCCGTCCCGAGGAGCCATCAGCGGCGATGAGCCTTCACACACTGTGAGCAGCAAGCCCCGCCTTGATCATCAAGGCGGGGCTGCTCGCATCTGGGCCACCCTTCGTGACATACGCACAAAAGAAAAGGGACGCCGACGGCGCCCCTTCCCCAGTCCGGAAATCTGTTTCCAGCCCTAGCTGACCATGCGCACCGAGTCGGTGGGCGCATCCCAAGGCAGATGGTGCTCCTTGAGCACGGCCATGTTGTCCGCGGAAATGATTCGCGGCTTTGATTCGTAACCCAGCAGGTCCGACGGCTCGGAATCGGTATTCCGCGCCAGAAGCAGAATCTCGGCCGACGTGAAGTTCGTCATGCCGCGCGCCAGCTCTTCGCCCGCCTCGTCATACACGTGCAGGACGTCACCCTTGTTGAACTCGCCCTGCACTGAGACCACGGCTTCGCGACCAATGTCGGTGCGGTCCTTGCGCAGCTTCTCAGCCGTTTCCGCATCGACCACCAGGCCGCCCGCCTGTTGCAGGCGGTCCGTGAGCCAGATCGACCAGGAGCTGTCCGGGTCGCCGATGGCCACACACTTGGTGTGACGGCGCTCATCCTTGAGCAGAGCCGAGACCGGACGGTCCACCTCACCCTGGCCAATGATGGTCTCCACACCGGCGTTCTGCGCCATGTTGGCGGCGCGCATCTTGGTGAGCATGCCGCCCGTGCCCAGCGCACTGACGGAGCTGGTCACCTCGAGATACTCGGACACATCCTCGACCACCGGCACGTGCTGGGCGCCCTCGTCTTCCGGGTTGCGGTCATAGAGACCGTCAACACTGGTCAGGATCACCAGCTGGTCGGCCTGGACCATCTGCGCCACCTTGGCGGCCAGACGGTCGTTATCGCCCACTTTCAGCTCCTGGGTGGTCACGGAGTCGTTTTCGTTCACGATCGGCATGACGCCATGTTCAATCAGGCGCGTGATCGTGTTCTTGGTGTTCAGGAAGCGGCGACGATCCTCAAGGTCATCCAGCGTCACCAGCACCTGCGCGATATCGAAGCCGTATTCGAGCGCAATCTGCTTGTAGGCATTCATCAGCAGCGGCTGGCCGCAAGCCGCAGCGGCCTGCTTGTCCAGAAGCCCGGCCTCTTCAGGCGCGACGCCAATGGTGGACAGCCCGATCGCCACGGAGCCTGAAGAGGTCAGGACCACGTCGATGCCCTCTTCGCGCAACCGGGCGACATCCTCCATCACCCCGTGCATGAAGGCGTAGCGCAGGGTGAGATGCTCCTCATTAGCGAGCAGCGATGAGCCGATTTTTACAACGACGCGTTGGCGATCTGACAAAACTATACCTCTCCTGTGACGCGGCGCAGCATGCCGCTCAGACGCCCGGAACATACTTTTTGTTCGAAATATTTCAAGGGCAGGCACGGTGAAATTCCACACCGTGAAAAGGCTCTTATAAGCGTAGTTTACAAGGTATTTCAGTGCCAGAACTCTGCATCGAGTTGAAAAAGCTTACTTCGTCATCTAAATGATGCGGCGTCGCGTCATACTGGATTGACGCACATGTGTTGCACAGCGGAGACGGAGGCATCGTGCGCTGGAATTTGATTATGGTCGGATGCGGAAATATGGGCGGCGCCCTGCTTTCGCGATGGATCAAACTGGGCGGTGTCGGCGTGACAGTCGTCGATCCCGGAGAACCCAAGCTGCCCGTGGGCGCGAAGTGGGTGAAATCCGTGGACGATCTGCCCCAGGATGAGCGTTTCGACGCCATGATCCTCGCCGTCAAACCCCAGCTGATCGACGTCGCCATTCCGCCTGCCGCCAAATTCGTCAAGGATGACGGTTGCGTGGTGTCCATTGCGGCCGGCGCTTCAGCCGCCAAGGTGTCCGAAGCTGCGGGTGGCGTCAGCGCCCTGCGCCTGATGCCAAATATGCCCGCCCGCGTGGGTCGCGGCGTCAGCGGCCTCTATGCCGACGATGCCTCAACCAAGGACCACCGCGAACTGGGCACTGTGCTTGGCGAAGCTGTCGGCGAAGCGATCTGGCTTGACGATGAAGATCAGATCGATCGCATCACAGCCGCCGCCGGCAGCGGACCGGGCTATGTGTTCGAGTTCGCGCGCACCTATCAGAAGGCCGTTGAAGCCCAGGGCTTCGACGCCAAGGACGCTCGCCGCCTCGTCATCGAGACCCTGGCCGGGTGCATGGCGCTCGCCCTGGAAGACGAGGCCGGTTTCGAGGATTTGCGCAACTCGATCATGAGCAAGGGCGGCACGACCGCCGCTGGCGTCAATGCGCTGAACAGCGACGGCGTTCTGGACGAGCGCCTGAACGCAGCGCTTGAAGCCGCCTACTCACGCGCCGTTGAACTGCGCTAATCACCTTTAATTCGCCCGCCCCGATCACAAACGCTACAAAGGAGCCAGCCACCGTATGACCGCTGTTCTCAGCCGGATGAATGACATGACCGACACCAATGACGTCACCGCCTATGTTAACGAGCTGGGCCGTCGCGCTGCGACCGCCGCACGTTCGCTCGCCTCTGCCTCGAGCGAGCGCAAGAACAAGGCCCTGACCGCCGCCGCCCAGGCCCTTCGCGACAATTGCGGACGGCTCCTGGAAGCGAACGCCAAGGATGTCGACAGCGTCAAGGCGGCTGGCAAGCCCGACGCCTTCATCGATCGTCTGATTCTGGATGAAGAGCGTGTGGGCGCCATTGCGGATGCGCTGGACAAGATCGCCGAGCTGCCCGACCCGGTGGGGCGCGTGCTGGACACGACCAACCGTCCCAATGGTCTGACCATTGAACGCGTCGCCACGCCGCTCGGCGTGATCGGCATGATCTATGAGAGTCGTCCCAATGTGGGCGCTGACGCAGGCGCGCTGTGCCTGAAATCGGGCAATGCCGTCATTCTGCGCGGCGGTTCGGAAAGCCTGAACTCCACCCGCGTGATCGTGGAATGCCTCGCCAAGGGTCTGGAAGACGCTGGCCTGCCGCTCGATTGCATCCAGATGATCGACACGACCGACCGCGACGCCGTTCAGGCGCTTCTGACCTGCGCCGACTATGTCGACCTGGTGATCCCGCGGGGCGGCAAGGGCCTCGTCTCGCTCGTGCGCGACCAGGCGCGGGTGCCGACGCTGCTGCACCTGGATGGCAACTGCCACACCTACGTGCATGAAGCTGCGGACCTGACCAAGGCGGCCGCCATCATCAAGAACGCCAAGCTGCGCCGCACCGGCATTTGCGGGGCGACGGAAAGCCTTGTGGTTGACCGCAAGGTCGCCAAGGACTTCCTGCCGATGGCGCTGGACGCCCTGGGTGATTGCGAAGTGCGCGGTGAAGCCGAAGCCCGCGACATCGACTCCCGGATCAAGCCGGCCTCGGACGAGGACTTCTACACCGAGTATCTCGACACCATCCTGTCGGTGAAGCTGGTCGACGGCCCGGATGAGGCCATTCCCTTCGTGACCGAGCACTCCTCGGCCCACACGGACGCCATCGTCACCGATGATGCTGAGGTGGCGGAGCGCTTCCTCAACGAGATCGACTCAGCGGTGGTCATGCACAACGCCTCCACCCAGTTCTCTGATGGCGGCGAGTTCGGCATGGGCGCTGAGATCGGTATCGCAACGGGCAAAATGCATGCACGGGGCCCGGTGGGGCTGGAGCAACTGACCAGCTTCAAATACCGTGTCCGCGGCAATGGCCAGACCCGGCCCTAAGCCCAACAAAAATAGATTAAACGAACCCATTAACGCGTTCATTCGGGGGCCAACATGCAAGTTGAAGCGCTTGTATCGCTTGCGGGGTATTTTGTCCTGATGCTGGGCATCGGGCTCTATGCCTATAAGAAATCGACAGACGACGTGTCCGGCTACATGCTGGGCGGACGTCAACTTCACCCGGCGGTCGGCGCGCTCTCTGCGGGCGCGTCCGACATGTCGGGCTGGATGCTGATGGGCTTGCCGGGGGCGGTCTACCTCTCGGGCCTGGGCGCGGCCTGGATCGCCGTCGGCCTGGTGATCGGCGCCTATTTCAACTATCTGCTCGTGGCGCCGCGCCTGCGCGTCTACACAGAGATCGCGGACGATGCGATCACCATTCCGGACTATTTCGAGAAGCGCTTCCACGACAACACCCGCATCCTGCGGGTGCTGTCCTCGGTCGTGATCGTGATCTTCTTCACGCTCTACACGTCTTCGGGCGTCGTGGCGGGCGGCAAGCTCTTCGAAGCCAGCTTCGGGCTTGATTACCGACTTGGCCTGTTCCTCACCGCTGGCGTCGTGATCGCCTATACCCTGTTCGGCGGCTTCCTGGCTGTCAGCCTGACGGACTTTGTACAGGGCGTAATCATGTTCATCGCGCTGATCATGGTGCCCATCGTGGCCTATTCCATGCTCGGCGGGCTGGGTGAGATCGTGGACACCACGCGCGCCGCTTCCGACGTGCCCAATTACATGTCCATGATCCCCGATCCGCTCACTTCCATGGGCATTCTGGGCATCATTTCGGCCATGAGCTGGGGCTTGGGCTATTTCGGTCAGCCGCACATCATCGTGCGCTTCATGGCGATCCGCACGCTCAAGGACGTGGCCGTCGCCCGCTGGATCGGCATGACCTGGATGGTCATCACCGTGATCGGCGCGGTTCTGACGGGCATCTTCGGTCTGGCTTTCGTGACCCAGAACGGCGCCGTGATCGAAGAAAGCGGCATCGAGTTCACCGACGCCGAGACGATCTTCATCCTGATGAGCCAGATCCTGTTCCACCCGCTGGTGGGCGGCTTCCTGCTCGTGGCCATCCTGGCGGCGATCATGTCGACCATTTCCAGCCAGCTGCTGGTGTCGTCGAGCTCGCTCACGGAGGACTTCTACAAGACCTTCCTGCGTCGCAACGCCAGCCAGAAGGAACTGGTCCTGATCGGTCGTCTGTCCGTGCTGGTTGTCTCGCTGGTGGCGATTGGTCTGGCGTTTGACCGGTCGAGCTCGATCCTGGATCTGGTCTCCAACGCCTGGGCCGGCTTCGGCGCTGCCTTCGGTCCGCTGATCCTGTTCAGCCTGTATCGCAAGAATATGAGCCGCTCGGCCGCGATCGCCGGCATGGTGACTGGCGCGGTAGTGGTGCTGTTCTGGCTCTATGCGCCGATTACGATCAATGGCGGTTCGCTGTCAGCGTTCATCTACGAGATCATCCCGGGCTTCATCGCCTCCACGCTCGCCATCCTGATCACGGACGCCATCACTGGCGCCCCCCGTGGCAAGGTGAAAGAGCAATACGAAGCGATGGAAGACCACATCGAAGAACACGGCTAGGCGCTTCGCCCGGCCTGCCCCAGGGAACGCCGGCCTCAAACGGGGCCGGCGTTTTCATGTGTATCCTCCAAAACCGCGTCAGTCCGCCACATTGCTGAGCCGAACACTGGACGCCATATCTTTTATCAATTATCAAAACTGATAATAAGTGAGGCGAACATGACTGTCGGACGAGCTGTCACCCTTCTGGCCGGAACCCTGATTCTGGCGTCCTTGTTGCTGTCGCAGTTTCACAGCCCCTACTGGCTGTGGTTGACCGCCTTTGTGGGGCTCAACCTGTTCCAGTCCAGCTTCACCGGTTTTTGTCCCGCCGCCATGATCCTCAAGCTCATGGGGGTGAAGCCTGGCGGCGCCTTTGGTTAAAAGGCTCGCCCCAGTCGTCAGGCGGAAAGCCCCGGCCTCCCCAGCGCCGGGGTTTTTCATGCCGCGTCCCCTACGGATCAGGCCTTGCTGTCACGCACCTTCGTGATGCCCAGCATGTCCAGCATCATGCGCTCGTAAAAGGGCTCGCTGACCCCGCGGCGCATCTTGCCCATGAAATAGCCTTCAAACGCCGCCTTCGCCATGTGCACCCAGCGCCCTTCCATGGCCCAGTTCACATTGCGGGGCGGGATTTGCGGCATGGCCACGAACGCCACACCGCCATCCCCGAAATCGGCGATGCAGACCGCATTCCAGGTGGATTCATGCTTCATCGCGCGCCCCTCAATCAGGGCGCGAATATTCTGCGCCGCCGCCCGGACCATGGATTCGATCATGAAGCCGGTCTTCGGCACCCCCACAGGGACAGGATAAATATCCACGGGCGGAATGGCGACGCAAACGCCGACCGAGAAGATATTCGGCCAGTTGGGATTCTGCTGGTGACGATCCACCAGCACGAACCCCTTCTCGTTGACCAGGCCCTCGACGCCATAGACCGCATCCACACCCTTGAAGGCGGGCAGCATCATGGCGTGCTTGAAGGGCAGCGCGTGGGTCTCGACCACCTCGCCCTTGCGACCGACTTCCTCCACATGCATCAGCCCCGCTTCCACCTTGGCGATGCGGGCGGAGGTGATGAACTTGATGGAGCGCTGGCGCAGCTCGTGTTCCAGAAGTCCCTTGGTGTCGCCGACCCCATCGAGCCCCAGATGGCCGATGTATGGCTCCGAGGTCACAAAGGTCATGGGCACCTGGTCGCGCAGTTTCTTGCGACGCAGATCGGTCTCCAGGGTGAACACGTGTTCGTAAGCGGGGCCGAAACAGGATGCGCCCTGCACCGCGCCCACAATGACCGGTCCGGGATCCGCGATCAGCCGCTGCCAGTCGTCATAGGCCGTTTCGGCATGGTTCACATGGCAAACCGACTGGGTGTGGCCAGTATGCGGCCCCAACCCCTCAATGGCGTCAAAGTCGAGCTTGGGCCCGGTAGCGATGACCAGATAGTCATAAGGCACTGTGTCGCCATTGCTGAGGGCGACTTCATTGCTTTCGGGATGAACCTTGCTGGCGGCGGAATGGATGAACTCGATGCCGTGCTTTTTCAGCAAGGGACCGAGTTCGATCTTGATCTGCTCGGCCTCGCGCCAGCCCACCGCCACCCAGGGGTTGGAGGGGGTGAAATGAAACGTCGCTGAATCGCTGATCACCGTGATGGTATCAGACTTGCGCATCTGCTCGCGCGCTTCGAAGGCCATGGGCAGTCCGCCCAGCCCCGCGCCGAGAATGACGATATCCGCCATGATCCACCTCCCGTTGTTCGCCGCCATCCGCGGTTGGGAGGGGCTCTGTTTTGCCCCAGCATCCCGCCGGCGCGCCGACAGCGCCATTCGGCAAATCGTCGCATATCAATTGTCGAAACTGTATATTATTAAAACGAGCTACCCAAGTGAATGAATATGCCGCCGGCGCCCTCCTCACCCAGAGCGCCACCGAAAATGGCGGGCCCCAGGACGGTATCAACCCCAAGATAGACCGCGCCGGAATAGGTCGCGCCCGCTTCACCCTCCCCCAGGAAATCCAGCTCAACATAAGCCGCTTCCAGCAAAACGCCCCAATAGACCGGGACATTGAACAACGGTCCGGCCTGGTCCAGCCGCTCATATGCCTCCAGCGATCCATAGACATAACCGTTGGTCGGAATCGCGTTCTGCGGATAAGCCGAGATGGAACGAAAACCGCCCAGCGAAATCAGGTCTACCGGATCGTCGTTCCGGTTTTCGACGCTACCCGCCCGCAAACCCGCCAAGAGATGTGTCTGCCCCAGTTCGAACGCTCGCAAGCCCGAAAGCTGGAGCTGAAGCGTGTCCGAGCCCTCATTGCCCACGCTATAAAGCTGGAACGCTTCCGCATTAAGAGCCAGCCCCCGGGTCGGCCAGCTGAAATGATCGAGCGTGTCCACACGAAGCCCGCCGCCAAACCCAGCTAAAGTATAGATCAACGGATCAATCTCCGGCAGCAGGCTGACCTTGGTTTCGGTTCGCCCCCGCCGCACCTCGCCACCCGCATAAAGTACACCCCAATCGCCAAGCTCACGGCCTACGCGCAGACGTGCGCCGGCTTTCTGGTCCCAGAACTCTCCCAATCTCACTTCGCCGATATTCAGGGGGACTTCCTCGCCCTCATAATAAAGGCTCGGCTCATAGAAATAGCGGCCTGCCGCGCCGAAGGGCTGTTGCAGCACGGCTTCAAGGCCATTGGTGGTGCCCAGCTCCAGCGACAGGCTGAAATCCCCGCCATGGCGGGAGAAAGGCCGCCGGGAATAGCGCGCCAGCACGGAGAAGGTGGAATCCCCCTCGAATGTGTTGGACAGCCGCACGCCGCCCTCCAGCTGGGAGCGTCCGATATCGCGCTCATCCACCATCAAGACCAGCCCCTGTGAATCCTGCGCCAGATCCGCTTCCCCCAAGGCGCCGAACGCGGTCAGCGCGTTCAGCCGACGGGTCAGCACATCCTCATCCTCTTCCAGGGCGCGGCTCACATTGGCGCGGGCGCTCAGCACCTGATCATCCAGCGCCGTGGCGTTCACCACGCGCATCTCCGCCTGCACCATCTGGGACGGGCGGGTGCGCGGCAAATCGCGACGGATGGGCGGCGCAGCCAGAGCGGAGATGGCGCGCAGCTGCGCTTCATGTCGGCGCGCCTCCTGCACGCCCGCCGCCACGCCATGGGGCGCCCGCTCGAAAGCGGTGGTGCTGAGCCCATCCAGCGACGGCGTCAGCAACAGATCATCCGGGCCGAGCCGCGCCACATCCTCCTGACGATTGCGCCAGACCGAGACGCGGATCAGCTGCTGCATCGTGTCCGCCATGGAGGGGCTGGCGGAGGGCGCCGGCGGTTCAACCGTGGTGTCGATGGCGATGATGATATCCGCGCCCATTTCCTGCGCCACGCGCACGGGCAATTGTGCGGCCATGCCGCCATCCACATAGAGCGCATCATCAATCTGGCGCGGCTGGAAAGCGCCGGGCACGGCCATACTCGCGAGCATGGATTGTACCAGATCGCCTGAGGACAGGGCGACGGCGTCGCCGGTCGCAAAATCGGTCACCACCGCGCGGTAGGGAACAGCCAAGCCGTCAAAATCCGCATCCAGCGGCACATGGAAGGTAAGCTCGCGAAAATGCCGCCGCAGACCGTGCATCGAGCGCATGCCGCCGGGAAGACGCACGCCCTCATCCCCAAGACCGATCAGGGCGCCGGTGAGATAGTCTGAGGAACGTTCCGATTGCAGGTAGGACTGATCTTCGCGCGGCGGACGCCCGCTGAACACCTCGGCCCAGTCGGTGTAGACGAAAATATCCTCGATCTCCGCCGCGGAATACCCCGCCGCATAGAGCCCGCCGACAACGGCGCCCATCGAGGTGCCCACCACACAATGAATCGGCACACCCAGCTCTTCGATCACCTGAAGGGCGCCGATTTGGGTGCTGACCAGCGCACCGCCGCCACTGAGCACCAGCGCCACATCCGGGCCGTCATTATCCTCGAAATCACAGGACAAGGCCGAAGTTGTCACACATGCGGACGCCAGCGCGCCCATCAGCGCGCTGTAAAGAAAAGACAGCTTCATCGCGTACCCCACTTAAACCAGCGTCCCGTCAGGCTGCATGGTTCTCAGGGAGAAATCCGGCGAAAAAGCGGCCTTCAAATAACAAATTAGGCCAGCTCGCCCGCTTCCGCCTGCCGTCGCCACATGGAAGCGTAACGCCCGTCCTGGTCCAGAAGCACGCCGTGCTCCCCCTGTTCGGCCACATGGCCATCCTCGAGCACGATGATCTGGTCGGCCTTGGCGATGGTGGACAGACGGTGCGCCACCGCGATGGTTGTGCGTCCGCGCGCGGCTTCGGCTAGCGCGGCCTGAACCTCGCTCTCGGTTTCCGAATCCAGCGCTGAAGTGGCCTCATCGAGGATCAGAATGGGCGGGTTTTTCAGGATCGCCCGGGCCACGCCCACACGCTGCTTTTCACCGCCTGACAGCTTCAGCCCGCGTTCGCCCACCCGTGTATCAAGCCCCTTGGGCAGGGAGAGGACGAACTCTTTCAGACGCGCCCGTTCAACCGCATCCCAGAGCGCTTCCTCATCGGCCTCGGGATAACCATAGAGAATGTTCTGCCGCAGCGTGTCGTTAAACAGGACCACATCCTGAGGCACCAGCCCGAGCGCCCCGCGCAAGCTGGACTGGGTCACCCCGGCGATGTCCTGACCGTCGATCAGCACCCGGCCCTCATCGGGATCATAGAACCGGAACAACAGACGCAGCAGGGTGGACTTGCCCGCGCCTGACGGCCCGGCCAGCCCGACAAAGCTGCCCGCCTTGATCTCCAGGCTCACATCGGAGACGGACCGGTCCCGGCCGTCATGAGCAAAGCTCACCCCTTCAAAACGCACCGCCCCGCCCTTCAGGGCGAGCGCAGGCGCATCAGGCTTGTCAGCCACTTCGGGTTTCAGCCTCAAGGTCTGGAACAGACGCTCGAGATCCACGCTCGCCTGTTTGATCTCGCGATAGGCCCAGCCCAGGATGTTCAAAGGCTGATAGACATTCATCAGCATCAGGGTCAGGGCCGCCACATCGCCGGGCTCGAGCTCGCCATTGAGCGCCATCCAGCCGCCCGTCAGCGCAACCGCCAACAGGCCGCCATTCATAATCGCGGCCTGGGCGGCGTTCAATCCCGCCAGGCTTTGCTGGGATTTTGACGCGGCCTCAGCATAGCGCTGCTTGGCTGTATCAAATCGCTCCGCCTCGCGCTGCTCGGCGGCGAAGGCTTTGACTGTCTCAAAATTGGTCAGGGTATCGACGGCGCGCGCGTTCACCTCGGTGTCCGCCTCGTTCATCTGGCGACGCAGCTTCACCCGCCATTCGGTCATCAGACCCGTCACCACGGCATAGGCGATGACCGCCACGACGATGATGGCGGAGAACACCCAACCGTAAAGCACCGCCGCCACGACCGCCGCGAGCAACAGCTCGACCAGAGCGGGCAGGATATTGAAGACCAGGAAGCGCAACAGGAAGTCCACCGCATTGGCGCCGCGGTCGATGATGCGGTTCATGGCGCCGGTGCGCTTGGTCTGGTGAAAGCTCAGTGACAGGGTCTGCACATGGGAGAACCCCTGCACCGCGGTCAGTCGCTGGGCGTCCTGGGACACCGGCGCGAAGATCGCGTCGCGCAATTGCGGCGCTCCGGTCGAGGCGAACCGCAACAGGCCATAGCCGACAAAGAGGATCGCCGCCGCACCAAACAGGCCCGCTCCGACTGCACCGTCGGACACCCCGCGGGTGAGCACGTTGACCCCTTCCCCGAAGGCGATCGGAGACGCGACGGCGAAGCCCTTGGCCGCGAGCGTGATCAGGAAGGCGATCGCCATGCGCGGGCGCCAGCGCCGCATGTCATCGGACGCCAGGATGGTGAGCAAGCGTGAGATGGCCTCCCCCAGACGCCCTTCGGGTGCAGGGCCTTCTGTGGGATTGGCGGAATCGTGATGTCGCATGGAGCCCTATTTAGGGCGGGGAGCCGGGCGGCGCCATGCCGCCCCGGCGCCTTATTGCTGGGGGTCGCTCTCGGTCTCTTCGTCCGGCGCGTTGAACACCTGCCCGGGATAAATGAGATCGGGATCACGGATCTGGTCGCGATTGGCCTCGTAGATGACCGTGTATTGCAAGCCCTCGCCGTACAGACGGCGCGCAATCCGCCACAGCGAATTGCCAGGCTGAACGATGACGCGACCCGATTGCTGGGCGGCGCGGGCCGCTTCAGGCTCGGCGCGCTCAAACGGAAGAACGATCACCGCGGTCACGCGGCCATCCGCGTCAAGCTGGTCCACCTGCAGATCATAGACGCCCGGCTCGAAGGCCTCGCCTGCGCGGATCACCCAGCGTCCGGCGTCATCGGTGGTGGTGCGGCCCACCACTTCGCCGTCGGCCAGCACCCGCACATCCGTGCCCGGTTCGGCCCGACCGGCGAAGATCACGGCGCCGCTGTCATCATAGTCTACAGTCGAAAGCGAAAGCGGGCCCACCGTCAGGCCGTCGAACGGGCCTTGCAGCACGCGGCTGGCTTCCCCCGGACGGCCCAGCACCACGAGCGGGGTTTCATCCCGGCCTTCAGGCACGGAGACCACGACCACCTGATCAGAGCGAATTTCCTGTCCGGCGGGGGTAATCATGAGAAGCGACAGCTCAACCGAGCCCGCAGGCAGCGGTCGATCCACGATCATCACCCACTCACCGGCGTTATCAATCGAGACACGCGAGATTTCGTCCTCGCCCACCATCAGCACGACCTCGGAGCCCGGCGCGCCGCGTCCGGCCACGACCGCCGTGCCGCGTGGGTCCACCCTCACAATGTCGAAGGTGGGCGGGATCAGAGCCGCAGCTTCCTGGCTGGTTTGAGCTGCGTTCTCAACCGGTTCGGTGACAGCAGGCGTTTCGGGCGCGCTGATGGCGCCCGGTCCGGGACGCATGACGATAAAGATCGCCGCCGCGGCGACGGCGATGATCAGCAGGGCTGTGGCAATCAGAAAGGACCGCGTTGCGGCCATGAGCGTGCTCCTCGCGTTCTGACGGGTCGACACTGCTATGCAAGCCTCGCGCCGAATGCGCCATCTTGCTAATGCTGAACGTCTCGTCTGTACGTTTCAATCCGCGTTTACAGACATTATCGGAAATTTGTGAGGCGAAAATGCGGAGCATCTGCGTATTTTGCGGGTCCAGCGACGGCAGTGACGCCCGGTTTGCAAAACTGGCCGAAGACACGGGCCGCGCCATCGCGCGCCAGGGCATTCGCCTCGTTTATGGCGGCGCCGAGGCCGGACTGATGGGACGCATGGCCCGCGCAGCCCTTGAGGAAGGCGGTGATGTGCTGGGCGTTATCCCCGAATTCCTCATCCCGCTTGAAGGCCTTCAAGACGGCGTCGAGCCTCGTATCACCGCCACCCTCGCCTCTCGCAAGGCGATCATGGTCGAGGAAGCGGACGGCTTTCTGGTCCTGCCGGGCGGCGCCGGCACGCTCGAAGAGATCTTCGACATGATCATGCTGCGCCAGCTGGGACGGCACGACAAACCCGCCGCCTTCATCGACGCCGACTTCTGGGGTCCGCTGGAAACCCTGCTTCTGCGCGTGGTCGATGCCGGCTTCGCTCAGGACAATGTGATCAAGACGATCAGCTTCCACCCCGATCCCGACGCCGCCCTCAAGCGGCTGGAATCGGAGTGGGCGTCCTAGCCCAGCTCGGCTGTACAAAGCGGATCACCATCTGCACTGATCAGCCGCAAGGTGGCGAAGACCGGATCATTGGACATACCGCTGATCACCGTCTGTCCCGGCGCGAGTGTTTCCAGTGCAGGCGCAGGCCCGGAAGGCGCATCAAGACTGACCCGCGCAAGCTCGCTTTGTTCGTCAGAACGCAAGGCCAGATCGCCTGATTGCTCCAGCCTCATGGCCGGACCGCCGGCTTCAAGGATCCAGCGCCCGGTCAGTCCTGGTGCGGCCTGAGCCATCAGGTGTCGGCCCTGGCCATCCTCGATCACGGTGAGCGAACAGAGCGGCGACATTGCCTCGCTGGCGCTGATTGGACCGGGCTGGGCGTGCGCGCACGCTGCGGCGAGACCAAGGCAAGCCGTAAAGGCCAAGAGGCCTGTTTTGATACGCATGATCATGTCCTCCTTCCTGTCGGAGAGCGCGGCCGGCGCCGGACGCCGGCCGCTGCGTTGCGTTTTGAGGCGGGCGTAAAGCAGCCCCTTGATTGGGGTCTTAAAAACCACCCTGGATGACCAGGGTCACATTGCCGGATCCGCTCTGGTGCACATCAGTGAACTGACCGCGACCAACCTGGATGACGCCCAGCGCGTTGTTGGAACCTTCCTGGGTGGTGACCGCCTGATGGCCGTCGCCGATCTGGGCGACCCCCACCACATTGCCGCGACCGGTCTGAGCGCTGAACGCCTCGTTGAGCCAGCCTTCCTGGCCGATCACGACCCGGTTGCGACGCCCTTCCTGATTGAGGCCGGCCTGGTTGTCCCGCCCGGTCTGGGAGACCTGCGCGCCATTGCGCGTGCCGTCCTGAAGCGTGGAGATGAACTGGCGGACGCCACGCTGTTCAAGGCTGAGACGATTGCGATGACCGTCCACGCGCGCGGCCAGCTCATTGGCGTAGCCGGACTGGCGAATGTCGATGGAATTGCGGGACTGGGCGTGCGCCGTCGGGCTGAGCATGAGCACCGTCAGACCCAGGCCGGCGGCCAGTAGCGAGCGTTTGAACATGGAATGTCTCCCTTTCAGAAACGGACAAGAGCGTCCGCGACGAAAGGGAGACTGCCTGGGGTGAGCTGAACCGGAACGGAAAAGCCTGTTCAGCTTCAATTGATTGAGCTGAACAGGCCATTCACGGTCAGGACATTTTCAGGGCAAGCCTAGTCGGGCTCGCCATGGGGATCGAAGACATCTTCGATCCGGGCCTCGAAGGCCTCGGCGATCTTGAAGGCCAGAGACAGCGACGGATCGTGCTTGGAGGTCTCTACCGCATTGATCGCCTGTCGGGACACGCCGACCCGTTCTCCGAGATCGGCCTGGGACCAGCGCCGCTCGGCGCGGAGCACTCGGATACGGTTCTTCACTGGTAGCGCCTTTTCACAAAGAACTTCGCCACCCCGGTCACGCCTATAAAGGCGGGGAAGTACCAGACCTCGTAAATCGCCGGCCAGTCCGTCACGCCGCGCATCATGCCATAGGTGAAGCTGGCGATGGCGACGATGATGGCGCCGATCAGGGCCGATTCCAGGACAATCCGGGCCTGGACTTCATCCATGGCTCGCACGAAGGCGATGATGGCGCCGATACAGGCGATCACCGGCAGGACAGGCAGAAGGCTCAGGATGATCCGCACCGGTTGGGCGAGCTCGAACGTGTTGTCGGTCCAGACGGCGCCGAACAGCAGCACGGTATACAGGGTGAATATCACCAGCATGCGCCGCATATAGGTCTTGGCGGCAGGGGTCATGGCCATGATCAGTCTCCTTCCACCACGCGCTCGATCTCGGCCGAGAAGCGCTCAGGTTGGTCCAGCATGATGAAATGGCGTGAGTCGGCGACGCCGCGCGCCTCGACATCGATATAGTCTTCATACTGGCTGACAAACATCTGGCGAATTTGCGCCGGCGCCAGTTCGGGGAATTCGGCATAGAGCAGGGTCACAGGCGCTTCCACATCCGCCAGCTCGGGCGCGAAATCGGTGGACATCAGTTCGGCGGTGGCAGCCGCGACCGTGGCCTGGTCCGCACCTTCGATCCAGGACATCACCTGGCCCTGATTGTCAGCGCCCATGGACTGAACGCGCAGGCCCTGGGCCATCATGCCCAGATAGGCGTCTCGCGGCATGGCGGTCATCTGCTGGCGGATGGCTTGCGCCTGCGGCGCCATCATCTCCGGCGTCGCGCCCGGTTGCATCAGCCCGGCAAAGAAGGGCGCGGAATCCACCGCCACGACATGGGAGACCCGGTTGGTCGCCTCTCCCGCTGCGACCAGCGCCACCTGGGCTCCCATGGAATGGCCGACCAGCACGACATTGTCGATATTGGCCGCGTCAAGATAGGCGGCGATATCCAGCGCCGCCCCTTCGACCAGATCGTCAAGGCTGTCGGGCGCTTCAGCATCACCGCCGAACCCGCGCAGGGTGACCACATGATTATCCCAGTCGGGCTGGCTTTCGACCATGGGGGCATAGACCTCGCCCGGCGTGGCGAGACCGGGGATATACACAACGCTGGGCCCCTGCCCGGAGCCGGTGCGCTCGACCGTGATGCGATCAGCGGACCAGATCTCCTGGGCCTCGGCGCGGAACACGCCGAAGGCCTGCAAGGACAGGAAGGTAGCAAACACCCCCAGAACGGCGGCGGCGAAACGGTAGGCGGTGACAGGTTTCATGTTCACACCATCAGGCTAAATTGACGATGTGTCATGATTACCTGACATACCGACCGCATGTCAACTTATCCTGACATAATTTCTGACAAACCTGTCTTTTTGTCGTGAATACCCAGACATCGCGCACAGAAAAAAGCCCTCTCGGAACAGGCCGAAAGGGCTTCAAAGTACAAATTTTATAGAGACTTACCCGCGACCGCGATACGAAGATACGCCCTGGTCGGGAATCCACAGCCCCTTGGGCGCTTCTCCCCATTGCGCGAAGACGTCGATCGGGATGCCGCCACGCGGATACCAGTAGCCGCCAATGCGCAGCCATTTGGGATCGAGCTCATCGACCAGGCGCTGACCGATCATGGTCGTGCACGCCTCATGAAAGGCGCCATGATTGCGGAAGCTCTGCAGGTACAATTTGAGTGACTTGCTCTCCACGATCCATTTGGACGGCGCATAGTCAATCACGAGATGGGCGAAATCGGGCTGTCCGGTCACCGGGCAGATCGAGGTGAATTCCGGACAGGCGAAGCGGATCATGTAGTCAGCGTTTTGCGTGGGGTTTTCCACCCGCTCAAGACGCGCCTCTTCGGGGGTCTCGGCCGCTCTCGCGTCCGAACCCAGCATGTCCAGCTTGGAATAGCGTTCATCGGTCATGGGCGCGCATTTAGCGCCGAAGCGCGGTGGCGGCAATGGGGCACGCCGCTTTGACCTACTGCACGCTCATGGCCCGGCGGGAAAAAACCGTGCGCATGGCGATATTGGACACCAGTCGCGCCACGCCCGGTAGACCGGACAGACGCTCGCGGTGGACGCGCTCGTAATCGCGCGCATCGCGCACCTGCAACTGCAGGAAATAGTCTTCCGCGCCCGTGGTCAGATAGCAGTCACTGACATGTTCGATCCCGGCGACCGCGGTTTCAAACGCTTCCATGGTCTCCCGCTTCTGGTTCTCCAGCGTCACCAGAACGATGACAGTGAGGCCGCGGCCCACCTGGTTGGCGTTGAGACGGGCGGAATACCCCGCAATGACGCCATCGCCTTCAAGAGCCTTGACCCGGCGGTGACAGGCCGAGGGCGACAAGCCCACCCGGTCTGCGAGATCGGCGTTTGTCAGCCGCCCGTCCGCTTGCAGCGCCCCCAGAATGGCCGCGTCGATATCGTCGAGTTTCATGTCCGTTCCCAAACGTCGAAATTTCTAGCGCCGACAGAGTGAACACATCCAATGACGCAGCGCGTCATGGCGTGAAAATGGAGTATAACGCAAAATAATTCGAACAAGATAATTTTACTTGCAGGATGCTACACATGATCCCTATTTTCCGCGCAAAATCACACCGCCGAACCCTCCCCATCGAGGTTCGGCCAGCCGGGAGGCAGATTGATGCGCATTGGCGTTCCGACCGAGATCAAGAATCACGAATACCGGGTCGGCCTGACCCCGAATGGCGCCCGCGAGCTGATCGCGCATGGCCATGAGGTCTACATGCAGGACGGCGCGGGCAATGGCGCCGGCTTCTCCAACGAGGAATATGTCGAGGCGGGCGCCCAGATCCTGGCGGACGCCCAGTCGGTCTTCGACACCGCCGAAATGATCGTGAAGGTCAAAGAGCCTCAGCCGTCCGAAACCGCGATGTTGAAGCCGCACCACACCCTGTTCACCTTCCTGCACATCGCCCCCGACCCGACGCAGACCGAAGGCCTGCGCAAGTCCGGCTGCCTCGCCATCGCCTATGAAACCGTCACCGACCCCAATGGCCGTCTGCCGCTGCTGCGTCCGATGTCCGAAGTGGCCGGGCGGATGAGCGTGCATGTGGGCGCCAACGCCCTGCACAAGGCGGCCGGCGGTCGCGGCGTGCTGATGGGCGGCGTGCCGGGCGTGACGCCGGCCAAGGTCGTCATCCTGGGCGCTGGCGTGTCCGGCTCACACGCCGCGGAAATGGCGCTGGGCCTGCGCGCTGACGTGACCGTGCTGGACCGCTCCTTGCCGAAACTGGCGGAAACCGACCAGTTCTTCCGCGGCCAGGTGAAGACCCGTTTCTCCACCCAGGGCGCCATCGCCGAAGAGATCGCCGAAGCCGATCTCGTCATCGGCGCGGTGCTGGTGCCGGGCGCGGCTGCGCCCAAGCTGGTCACCCGCGACATGCTGGGCACCATGAAAGAAGGCGCGGTGCTGGTTGATATCGCCATCGACCAGGGCGGTTGCTTTGAAACCTCCCACGCCACCACCCACCAGGATCCGACCTATGTGGTGGACGGCATCGTGCACTATTGCGTGGCGAACATGCCGGGCGCCGTGGCGCGCACCTCGACCCTGGCGCTGACCAACGCCACCCTGCCCTTCACCATCGCGCTGGCCAACAAAGGCGCGAAGAAGGCCCTCAATGATGACATCCACCTCGCGCGCGGCCTGAACGTGGCCGAGGGCGAAGTGACCTTCAAGGAAGCCGCCGACGATCTGGGCGTGCCTTTCGTGAAGCCTGACTGGTTGACCGTGCTGTAACTCCTCTTACAGCATGAAACCTGAAACCCCGGCTCGATGAGCCGGGGTTTTTTCTAGGCGTCGCCATCCGCGTCCCGCGGCACATCCGGCGCGTCCGGCGCTTGCGTGCCGAACAGTGCGGGGACAAACAATCCCTGAAGCGCGGCCGTGGCGGCCGCCAGCCCGGCCAGCACGTTTCGCGCCCCTTCAGGCGAGCGCGTCTCGGTTGGCGGTCCGGTGTAGATCGCGCCGGAATTGATCAGCACGGTCAGCCCCAACATGCCGAAGATCAGCATCAAGGGCCCGGCCAGTGCGAGCAGGACGAACATGCCGCTGCGAATATCCTTGCGGTCTTCAGAGGTGGCGGGGCGCGACCCGTCCATGACCACATAGGTGATCACGGCCACGGCATAGCCTGAGCTCAATGGAATGAGAATTTCGGCCAGTTCGCCACGTCCAACACCGCCATCGAGCTCAAGCCCCGCCCATATGCATCCGTAGACGACAATATGAGCCAGGAGCGTCATCAGGCCGACCACGATGGCCAGGTGCTTTTTGACCCGTATCCAAGCCAGAGGATTCATAGGGATCGTCTCCGGCAGTATTGCGGATCGTAGACCTGGTTCATCAAGACCTCGCGTTCGCGAAAGCGCGAGCTGGACTCGGTTCCCATCGGACAGCCTGACACGAAACGTCCCTGCGACAGAAACGTGTTCAGGCACAGGGTCAGTGCTTCGGCATAAGCCGTAATGTTGGCGAACATGCTCTCATCGTAAGCGGTATAATCGGCTGGTTCCGGCGAGGGCGAAAACGTGTTGAGCACGGAGATGAGAGACCCCACCAGGGGCACATCGTCGCCCACATGATCACCTGGCTGGCGCTCGATCCAGACGGTGTAATTCATGGTCGCCTGCTGCGCCTTGAGCTCGGACAGGTCCAGCTCAAGGGTGATGCGCTCCCATTCCTCTTCCCGCCCAGAGCGCAACTCAGCCCGCAAATCAGAAATGATGGCCCGGACCGAGAATCGCCCCTCCGAATGTGCGCCCCATTGTGGGCGCTGATGCTGCATCAGATCATCGGGATGGACGGGGTACCAAAGCCTGAAAAAACAATCCAAGGGCTCTTCGAAACTGCGCCCCAGCGCTTCGTAAGGCAGGATCGGATCGACCGGCTCCCAGACATAACGCCGTGTGATGGGCGCGGTTCGTGCAGTCGATGTTCGCTCCCAGCCGCCATAGGGATAGGCGCGGCCGGCAAGATTTGTGACTTCAAGGTGGACCCGGACCGGCGTGACCGTACGCAAGGGCTGCACCGGCCCGTCAGAGCGTGACGGCCGATGCGGGGCGCGCACGCGACCGGACAACTGACGTGACAGGTCGGCCGCCTGACGCGGGCTCGGATCATCCACGCTCACCAAATAGGCCCAGCCATCCGGGTTTGTTCTTGAAGCCACGATTTCGGATCCGGCCGAGGCCAAAATCGCTTGCTGGCCCAGCCGGTTCAAATCGGGAGCGGCAACCTCCAGCGTGCCGGCGAACACGTCATCCTGCGCGCCGGGCCTGGCCGAGACCAACTCAAACAATGGCAAGCCGTCATCATAGCCAGTGGCGAAGAACTGATAGACTTCACAGTCCTGCCCCGCCGCTTCGCGCGGCGCAATTTGAAGCAATTCTTCTGCCTGCTCCAGGGTGAGAACACGGCCGGAGTAAGCGTCTATCCAACGTTCGGCCTGGTCCTGCGGCAGCGCGATCTGGAATTCGGTCTTGCGCGTCAGTTCATTGGGTTGAACGTAAGTCGGGCAGGCCTGCCCGCTCCATACATCAGCAGACTGGAGCGAGAGCCACCCCGCAACGAACGTTGCAATACCTGTCACAGCCAATCGTCGCCCCCTGCAGCACCAAAACCAGACTAAGCCTACATCTGGCGCGTTTCAATCAGGGATGGATTTTTGAAGCGAAAGACACGGAACAGGCGATCCGGGCGAGGAAATCCCCCGCCCGGATACGGGATCAGAGTCCCGACGCCTGGCCCCAGGCCGGGTCCAGGGGCGTGTTGCGCGCACTGTCATTGGCGGCCACGACCGCATCCAGCAACGCATCCAGCTCGTCCCGGGACAGCACTTCGCCATGCATCACCACGGCCTCGATGCTGCTGATATTGCGGATATCCTCCAGCGGGTTGGCATTCAGCAACACCAGATTGGCGCGGAACCCCGGCAGCACCCGGCCGGTATTCCAGTCCATGAAGCGGCCCGGCGTTCCCGTCGCCGATTCCAGCGCTTCAGCCGGCGTCATCCCGGCATAAACCAGCGCTTCAAGCTCCTGGTGCATGGAATAGCCCGGCGCCATGAGCGGCACATTCGCATCCGTGCCTGCGACCATGGGCACGCCTGCTGCCAGCACAGCCTCGAACATCAGCTGTTGCGCCTGGGCATAGGTGGTCCAGTAGGTCTGGTAACGATCGCGCCAGCCTTCATTGCGATACTGCTGCGGCACGGAATAGATGTTCACATCCGGCAACCAGCCCATGGCGCGGCCTTCGGCGACGCCGGGATTTACCAGATTGACCGGCGCCGTCTCCAGCGCGCCTTCGGTGTCGACCTTCTGCTGAGCGAAGCTCGACACCAGCGCCAGGGTGGAGGCAAGCACGATCTCGTTGTCGATCATGGACTGGGCGACCGCATCGCGGTGCTCCATCACATAGTCGAGATACTCCCCCGAAGTGCTGACGCCATAGCCGCCGAAATCCCGGTCGAGCCCCTTGATCAGCTCCTCCACATGGGCGACTTCGCGCTGGTTGGACGCCCACAGGTCATCAAGACGCGCCGCCACCGGGACATGGCCCACCAGCGGAATGCCCACATCCGCACTGGCGGCGCTGACCGCCTCATAGCCGCTATGGCTGAGATAGCTGCTGGCTTTCACCGCATCATAGCCAGACGCCGCCAGATCCCGGACCATCTGGTCCGCCGCCTCGGGCGTCCGGGCGACATTGCGTTTGGAGGTCAGCGACTGCCACAAGCCTTCGGCGAAGTCATAGGTGGCGATTTGCGCCGCCACCACGAAGAGGTCCGGGCCCAGAAGCTCGCCTTGAGTGATCTGGTCACGCCATTCCAGGTGATGGGGCTGGCCATGCATTTCGCGGACCTGCGTCACGCCGTAGGCGAGATAAAGCGCCAGATCATTCTGGCTGTTCCACAAATGCACGTGGGAATCGGTCAGGCCGGGCATCAGATAACGCCCCTCGCCTTCCATCACCGGCGCGGCCGCACGCTCCACCATGTCCGGGCCCATATCGGCAATGACGCCGTTCTCGATGACCACGTCCATGGGCTCAGAGAACTGCTCCGAATCCGGCTCCAGCACACGCACATTCGCCAGGACATAGCGTTCTGGCGTCTCATCGGAGGGCTGCAGCGCGATGACCGGCGTGCGTCCGCCAAACATTTCAAAGACCGAGCGATCGATCATCACATAGGCGCCAATTGCGCCCAGCACGTTCAGCAACACGAAGACGCCCAGAATCCGAAGGCCCCATTTCAACATTTTTATCTCCTCAAGGCGTCTGACCACACCTGTATCTTTACATTGTCAAGATACGCTAGCCGCGCTATCTTTCCAGTGTCAAGTTTGAAATCGAAACGGGTGACGGAAAATGGCGATGACTGCCAAGCAGCCCTATCACAAGGGATATTTGCCCGCCTTGTTGCTCAAGGCGGCCGAGGACGAGTTGTCGGAAAACGGACTGGAACGTTTCTCGCTCCGCGCCACGGCCAAGCGCGCCCATGTCAGCCACGCCGCCCCGGCGCATCACTTCAAGGATATGACGGGGCTTCTGAGCGCGCTCGGCGCAGATGGCTATCGCCGGCTCATCGCCGCTCAGGAGGCCCGCCAGGCGCAGGCGGGGCCCGATCAGGTGTCGCAGTTTGTGGCGCTGGGGCTGGGCTATGTGGATTTCGCCGAAGCGCATCCGGCCCTGTTCCAGCTGATGTTTGCGTCGGAAAAGCCCGATCGCAGCCACCCCGATTTCGCCGAGGCGTCCCTGGCCGCCTTCGCCAAGCTCCAGGACGGCGTCAACGCGCTCTACCCGGACGAGACCGATCAGGCGCGACGCACCACCATGCTGATGACCTCCTGGTCGGTGGTGCATGGCCTCGCCGAGCTGATCATTTCCGGCCGCGCGACGGCGCCGATGCAGCTCGACGCGCGCTCACCGGAAGAGCGCGATGCGATGATCCACGCCATCCTGATGCGCGTACATGAGGTGAAGGGCTAGCCCATCGGCAGCCTCACAAAGAAAAGGCCCCTTGCTGAGCAAGGAGCCTTTTGATGAGCGTCTCGCAGTCTCTATCCGCCGCAGATGCGTTGTTTGGCGGCTTCGTACTGGGCTTGAAGCTCGGAGACGTATCCGCCCGCGCTCTGGACTTTCTTGATCGAGCCCACGCCCTGACCGGAGCCCCAGATATCCTTCCAGGCCTTGGCGTCGGTATTGCCGCCGGAGCCGAAATTCATCGCGGACGGATCGCTTTCGGGCAGATTGTTCGGGTCCAGCCCGGCATCCTCGATCGACTTGCGCAGATAATTGCCGTGCACGCCGGTGAAGAGGTTGGAATAGATGATGTCTTCCGCCGTGCTGTCGACGATGGACTGCTTGTAGGCCTCGCTGGCGCGCGCCTCTTCGGTGGCGATGAAGGCCGAGCCGATATAGGCGTAATCCGCGCCCATGGCCTGGGCGCCCAGAACGCCGGCGCCCGTGGAGATTGATCCCGACAGCGCAACCGGACCGTCAAAGAATTCGCGAATCTCGCTCACGAGGCCAAAGGGCGACAGCGTGCCGGCATGACCGCCTGCGCCCGCGCACACTGGGATCAGGCCGTCCGCGCCCTTTTCCAGCGCTTTGTGGGCGAACTTGATGTTGATGATGTCGTGCAGCGTCTCGCCGCCCCAGCCATGCACAGCCTGGTTCAGCTCTTCACGCGCGCCCAGCGAGGTGATGACCAGCGGCACCTTGTATTTCTCACAGGTGGCGAGGTCTGCTTCCAGACGATCATTGGAGCGGTGGACGATCTGGTTCACCGCGAACGGCGCCGCCGGCGCGTCCGGATTGGCCTTGTTGTAGCTGTCGAGCTCGGAGGTGATCTCGTCCAGCCATTCATCGAGCTGGCTCTGCGGACGCGCATTCAGCGCCGGGAATGAGCCGACAATACCCGCCTTGCACTGGGCGATGACCAGTTTGGGGTTGGAGATGATGAACAGCGGCGAGCCGATGACGGGCAGACGCAGCTTGCCTTTGAGGCATTTGAGTTCGGACACGCGGGCTTCCTCCCCTGCGGTTGGCATAACAGTGTTTTGCCCAAGGCTAGCGCAGATTTCGCGCAAGAAAAGCGCTCAGAGCGGTTTAAGAAAATACACGGTGTCGATCCCGACGCCACGATCATCCTTAAGGCGTAATCTTTCTTCAAAGCCCAGCTGGGCAATCAGCGGCAGATGCGCCGCATTGGTACTCCAGGTGCGGGTGGCGACGCTCGGGGTCTGCGACCAGCGTCGCGCCAGCTCGAACAGGCGCGCATAGAGCTGACGGGCGAGCCCGCGCCCGCGCGCCGATTCGGCGACAATCAGGGTCGACAGGTAGGCGGTGGCGGTCAGCTTCAGCGCCTCGAGCGGCTTGTTCTGCGCCACACTCATCATCCCCAGAACATTGCCTGCCTCTTCGGCGGTGATCAGAGCGTGGTTCTGGATCGAGGCCCAATAGGCGTCGGGCGTTTCATCCAGCACGGCGCCCGCCCCCACCGACAGCCCCTGTTCGGGCGTGCGGGCCCGCAAGGGCGGCCAGAACGCGTCATCAGCTTCGATCACCAACGACCACACATCCGCGCACACGGCATCTGGCGCATCCGCCAGCGTATCATACACCGTAAACGTCACGCTCATGCCGGACCGGTCTCCACGGGCAGGTCTCGCGCGCCCCAATCCGCCCAGCTGCCGTCATAGAGCCGCACATCGCGAAACCCGGCGCTGAGGAAGGCCGCGCTCAGGATCGCCGCCGTCACGCCGGACCCGCAGCTCGTGATGATGCGCGTGTCCCGGCTGATGCGCGGCAAGGCCGCTTCCAGCGCGTCTTCGGTCTTAAGCTTGCCCTCTGACGTCAGGAGCTGGGGAAAGGGCAGGTTGACCGATCCAGGAATATGACCGGATTTCAGCCCTTTGCGCGGTTCGGGCTCAGCCCCCTCAAAGCGCCCCTTGGAGCGGGCGTCCACGATCAGCGCCTTGCCCGAGCGAGAAGCGTGGGAGACGTCTTCCCAGGTCACCGTATCGTCCCAGATCATGCGTGGCGTGCGTTCAATCGCCGGATGACGGCGAAAGATCTCGCCGGTCTCGATCGACCCGCCCGATTTGCGCCAGGCGTTCAGGCCACCATCCAGGATGCGCACATCGCACCCGAACCGGCGAAACGTCCACCAGACCCGGGCGGCGCCCACCATGGACGTCTGGTCGTAGATGATGAATTTCTCGCCGCCGCTAAGCCCGTGCCAGCTGAGCCAGCGGGCGAAAGCCGCCGCGCCCGGCGCCATGTGCGGCAAAGACGAGGTCGCATCGCACACCCCGTCAATGTCGAAGAAGACGGCGCGCGGCAGACGGCGCTCTTCAAACACCTCTTCCCCGGTCATGCCTGAACCCGGCAGGAACCAGCTGGATTCCACGAAGACCGGATCTGTCTCGGCCAGCGCCTGTATCGCGCTGATTGTCACCGTTTCCCGCATCAGGGCGATTCTCCAGAACTAATCGTATTCACCGTACCAGCTTGGCTTGCCGGAGACAGCCGGCTGCGTCACTGTCATCAAAATGACGCGAAAAATCGCGCGCTTACGGGAGGAGACCATGACCCCAGCCACACCTCTGGCCGGGCTGAACGTGCTTGACCTGACGACAGTCGTCGCCGGGCCGATCGCCAGCCTGACACTGGCCCAGCAGGGCGCCCATATCACCAAGGTCGAACCGCCGGGCGGAGACCTCGTTCGCCGTCTGGGCTTTATCGCCAAGGACGGTTCCAGCTCCACATTCCAGACGCTTAATCGCGGCAAGGCGCTGATCAGTCTCGATCTCAGCACGGAGGACGGCCGGACCGCCCTCGCCCCGCTGGTCGAGCAGGCCGATGTGGTGATGCACAACTATCGTCCGGCGGCGGCGAAGAAGCTGGGGCTCGACGCCGACAGCCTGCGCGCCCGCCAGGATGGGCTGATCGTTGCGGAAGTGACCGGCTTCGGCCCCTGGGATCCTTTGAGCGATGTGCGCGCCTATGACCCGGTGATCCAGGCCGAAAGCGGCCTCGCCGCGCGGCCCGACAAGCCCGAACCGGAGCTGTACCCGCAATATATCTGCGACAAGGTGGCGGGGCTGTATCTGTGCCAGGCGATCACCAGCGCCCTGGTGGGTCGCGAACGTGATGGCGCGGGGCGGCATGTGGCGGTCTCCATGCTGGAAGCCGCCCTCGCCTTCTCCTGGATGGATGTGCATATGCCGCTGACGCTGAAGGATCCGCTCCAGCCCGGCCCCAACATCTCCAAGGTCTACCGCCCCTGGAAGGCGTCCGATGGCTGGTTTGTCGTGGTGATGCTGTCGGAGAAGGAGTTCGGCGCCTGGTGCGAAGTCGTCGGCGCCCCGCAACTGCTTGATGACCCGCGCTGCGCGGACATGGCCAGCCGGTTCATGAACTGGGATTTCATCCGCGAGACCTGCGCCCCGCTCGCCGAGCATCAATCCGCTGACGCACTGCTCGAGCGTCTGCGCAAGGCGGGCGTGCCGGCGGGCAAGGTCAACACGTCCGAAGACCTGCTCTCCCATCCGCAACTGGCCAATAGCGGCTTCCTCTATGAGGGCGAAGCGGACGGTCCGGGCCCGGTGCGCCTGCCGGGCGCCGCGGCGCGCTTTGACGGCGAACGCCCCGGCCACGGCGCGACCTGTTCGGGCCAGTTGGGCGCGGACACCCGCATGGTTCTTGAAAAAGCCGGGGTGGATGACGCCCTGATCGCACGCATTTGCGGAGACTGAGCATGAGCGAGTTTTCCACCCTGTTGTACGCGGTCGAGGGCCGGGTCTGCACGATCACCCTCAATCGCCCAGAACGCCTGAACGCCATCAATGACGCCATGCCCGGCGATATCGCTCGCGCCATCAAGAAGGCCGAGCGTGATCCGGCGGTGCATGTGATCGTGCTGCAAGGCGCCGGCAAGGGCTTTTGCGGCGGCTATGACCTCAAGGATTACGCCGAGCGCGAAGGCGAATTGCCGGGCAGCCAGGACATGCCCTGGGACCCGATGATCGATTACGCCTTCATGCACCAGAACACGCTCGATTTCATGAGTCTGTGGCGCTGTCACAAGCCCACCATCGCCCGTGTCCATGGCGCGGCGGCGGCGGGCGGCTCGGATATCGCGCTGTGCTGTGACTTCGTGATCATGGCTGAGGATGCGCGCATCGGCTATCCGCCCGCCCGCGTCTGGGGCGTGCCGACCCCGTCCATGTGGGTCTATCGCCTGGGCCCGCAGCAGGCCAAGCGCATGATGATGACCGGCGAGCTGATCGACGGCAAAGAGGCCGAGCGCATCGGTCTGGCGCTTGAAGCCGTGCCCGAAGCCGAGCTGGACGCCGCCGTGGAGCGGCTGGCCGGGCGGTTGCAGGGCGTGCCCAAGAACCAGCTGATGATGACCAAGATGGTCGTCAATCAGGCCTATGAAACCATGGGCATTTCCAACACCCAGATGCTGGCGACCGTGTTTGACGGCGTCTCGCGCCACTCGCCCGAAGGCATGTGGTTCCGCCAGCGCGCCCAGGAGGTCGGCTTCAAGCAGGCCGTGGCCGAGCGCGATGGCGGCGAGCCGATTGCGGCGGAGGTTGAGAAGACGCCCTATGACCGCATGGAGTGACTGATCCGAACGCCATGACAGCGTTGCAAGAAACAGTGGGGGCGGCTAAGCCGAAGGCTTGACCGTCCCTACCGCCAAGAGAGCCTCATGAGCGTTCGCCTCGCCGACCCCAAAGCCACGCCCTTCCTTGCTGATATGGAAGCCCGCGGCCTTCTGAACCAGAAGACCCCAGAGCTGACCGACGCCTATATCACCGAGCATCGGCCGGCGATGTATGTGGGCTTTGATCCGAGCGCGCCGAGCCTGCATGCGGGCAATCTGATGCCGCTTCTGGGCATGGACCGCTACCGCCAGCGCGGCGGCCAGATCGTGGTTCTGCTGGGCGGCGCCACGGGCCTGATCGGTGATCCGTCCGGCAAGGACGCCGAACGCAACCTGCAGACCGAGGATGTGGTGCTGGCCAATATCGAGGGCCAGCGCAAACAGTTCGAACGCCTGTTCGCCATGACGGACGGCCCCGAGCCCATCTTCGTGAACAATGCCGACTGGTGGCGGAAGATGGATGTGGTCAGCTTCCTGCGCGATGTGGGCAAGCATTTCTCGGTCAACGCCATGCTGACCAAGGATTCGGTGCGCAACCGCATCGAGAACCGCGATCAGGGCATTTCCTTCACCGAGTTTTCCTACCAGCTCCTGCAGGGCTATGACTTCGTGCACCTGCATCGCGCCCACAATGTCCAGATCCAGATGGGGGGATCGGACCAGTGGGGCAATATCGTGGGCGGCGTCGACCTGATGCGCCGCATCGAGGGCGTGCAGGCCCATGCGGTCACCTATCCGCTGCTGACCAATTCGGAAGGCAAGAAATACGGCAAGTCCGAAAAGGGCGCGGTCTGGATCGATCCGGACCTGACAAGCCCTTACGAATTCTACCAGTTCTGGCTCAACAGCGCGGACGCCGACGCACCGAAATTCCTCAGCTGGCTGACCGATGTGGATCTGGGCCAGCTTGAGGAGCTGACCCAGGCCGAGCCGCATCTGCGCCTGCCGCAAAAAGCCCTCGCCGAGCTTCTGACGGCGCGCGTACATGGCCAGAAGGCCGCCGATCTCGCCATCGAAGCCTCCACCGTGATCTTCAAGGGCAAATCGGACAATCTCAGCGCCGAGCTGATCGACATGATCGCGCGCGCCGTGCCGACACTGGACGCCAAGGCGGATGACGAACTCAAGCTGATCGACGCCATGGTGGACGAAACCGTTCAGGCCGCCGCCTCCAAGGGCGAAGCGCGTCGCCTGCTCAAGCAGAACTCGGTCTCGCTCAACGGTCAGAAGGTGCAGGACGAGACCGCGGATGTGCGCGAGCATCGCACCGGCGCCGGCGCCGTGGTGATGAGCGTGGGCAAGGCCAAACGCTTCCTCATTCGCTTCACCGGGTAAGTCAGATGACGCCGCTGCCTGAGTTCGACTCCATCTTCATCTGGGGGTTCGGCAAGGAAGGCCGCGCCGCGCTCAACCATGTGCGCTCGCGCACTGACGCGGCGCTTTATGTGATTGACGCGAAAGAGCCGTCCGACCTGCCCGACGGTGTGGACTATGTCGCGCAGGATGCGCTGACGGGCGTCATCGAGAAGGCGGGCCAGTCGCTGATCGTCAAGTCGCCGGGCGTATCGCTCTATGATGCGCGCCTGGCTGAAGCCATGGATCTGGGCGCGGAACTGACCAGCCAGACCAATCTGTGGTTCGCCTCCAAGCCCGCCCACCAGACCGTGATCGGCATTACCGGCACCAAGGGCAAATCAACCACGTCGAGCCTGTTGCATCACATGCTCAAATCGCTCGATGTGAACGCGGTGCTGGCGGGCAATATCGGCGAGCCGGTGATCGAGACGCCCGAAGAGGCCGAGATCGTGGTGCTGGAGCTGTCGAGCTATCAGATCGCCGATCTCACCCATGCTCCGGACTGGTTCATCTTCCTCAATCTCTTGAATGATCACGCGCCCTGGCATCGCGGCGTCGAGCAGTATCGCCGCGACAAAGCGCGGCTGGCCATGCTGGATCCCAATGCGCGCGGCGTGATCAGCGCCACGGATGCCCGGCTCACCTCCTTGTTCGTACATCGTCCCAACACGGTCTGGTATGATCACGCGGAGGGGTTTCATGCCCCCGACGGCCTCATTCATGACGGTGCAGACGCTTGGGGTCGCATCCCTGCCCTGCCCGGCGCCCACAACGCCGCCAATGCCTGCGCCGCGCTCGCCGTCATCAAAGGGCTGGGTCTGAGCGCCTACGAAGCGTTCGAGAGCCTTGCCAGTTTCAAGGGGCTGCCGCACCGGCTCGAGACCGTTCACGCGCTTAATGGCGTCGACTTCATTGACGATACGCTCTGCACTACGCCCCAGTCCTGCCTGCTGGCGCTCGCGGCGTTCCCGGACCGTCCGATCAGCCTCATTCTGGGCGGAGAAGACCGCGAACAGGACTATGCACCGCTGGCTGAAGGGCTCAAAAACGAGACCCGGATCCAGGCGATTGTGACCATTCCGGAGAACGGTCCCGCCATCGTCGATGCCCTGAAATCCGGTCCGCATGCAGATATAACCACTTACGAGCCAGACTTTGAGCTCGCCGTGAAGCGCGCTTACGACGCCTTGCCCGAGGGCGGGATCGTGATGATGAGCCCGGCGGCCCCGAGGGGGGCAGCCTTTACCTATTTCGGCGCACGCGGCGACGCCTTCACGCAAGCCGCGAAGAAGCTCGGATAAAACGCGCTCACTGATTCAATTCAGGGTTTGGGCTTTCAGGCCTGCAACTTCACGCAGAAGGTCAGCTTGCGCCCATAAGTCCGGCGACCGATCCGGGCATGCGGTGCTCGGAGCGCGCATCCAGCGCCTCCGACCAGGCCAGTTCCAGGTCGGCACGCTCCCACTGAGTGAACAATTCACTCTCAATCGCCTGTATCAACGGCGCTTTCGCCCAGTCCGCATCGCTCAGAAGATGGGTAATGGCGGCGGCGACCTCGCGGCGCTCGCCCACGCACTCCCAGGGCTTGGCGTCCGTCAGCCCGGCGATCTCGCGCAGGAAGTCGAGATTATCCGGATCATGGAGCGGCTGGCTCTGGAACACCCGCGCATGACGCTCCACCGGCAGGAAGGGCGCCATCAGCACGGCGGTGTAGACGCACTTGGCGCACTTACCGCACCAGCGTCGATCCTTCGGCAGGGCATTGGGGCCAGCGAAAACGAAATTGCGGTTGCAGCTGGCGAAGATCTCGAGCGCATCCTCGCCGGCCGTAGCCAGATAATGCGCCGTCCACAGCTCGCTCACTGGCCGCAGGATCGAGAAATAGGTCACCGGCACGGCGTTCGCGGCGAAGGCGTTGCGCAGGGCGTCCTCGAACTCCAGGGATTTGGAGAACTGGTGGTTCACCGGATGGCCATTGCTTTGCATGGTCGGCTCGCTGGCGGCGCGTTCATTGGCGAACACCACCCAATCAAGCCCTTTGGCGGCCGCATAAAGCGTCATGAGACAAGAGTTTACGCCCGTAATCGGGATGTGACCATTGAGCGCCTTGCCCGCACGGCCCAGCTCGATCAGTTGCGGATCAATCCGGCGTCGGATCAGCGTGACGGGCGCCTCGCTCATCGCGACAAGCCGTTCACCGACACTCTCTGACAGGATCAGGGAGACCCGCTCCACATCCGCACCGACCGCGCCAATGACGCTGGCGGCCACATGGCTGTCCTTGCCGCCGCCAAACGCGACCGCGGCGTGCACATCGTCGGTCCTGAGTTCGGGCGCCTGCAGCGCGTCCATGCGCGGCTCGGCCTTGAGGGTGAACTCAGGCGGGTATGGCAGCTCGTTGCGCACATAGAACTCGCCCAGCCCCGGCCCGTACGCCAGTTCAAACAGGCGCCGTTCGGCCTCGGTCAGCGCAAAGTCAGGCTCGATCAAGGCGGCAGGCGCAGCCTTGTAATAGCTCGTGCCGATCAGAATGGCGCACATGCGCACCAGACCGGCGAGCACGCTGCGGTCCAGGCGGTCAAAGTCCGCCTCATCGGGAAACACGACCGTCTCTGTAAACGCGCCAAGGCCGGGAACATCATATTCGAAGGCGTACCCGTTCTGCCCATCAAGGCGTCTGGGGAAACAGAGGCGGAAGGAGGTCATGTCGGCTCGCGAAATTCGGTGTTGGACAGACCCTAGCGGGCCTTGCGCGCTTAAACCACCGCGTCGCGCTGCGCCGTGATGATCATGTGGCCGGGCTTGTGAAAGATCGCTAGTTCCGGCTTGGCGTCCAGCACCACGGCCTGGGGCGTCACCCCGCACGCCCAGAAGACGGGCACATCGCCCTCTTCCAGGACCGGTTCATCACCGAAATCGGGGTGCATGATGTCCGCAATGCCGATCGCCGCCGGGTCTCCCACATGGACGGGCGCGCCATGGCTGCCGGGGAACCGGCCCGTGATCTCGGCAGCGCGCTCCACCAGCTCTTCCGGATAGCCGCGCATGGAGACCACCATGCCGCCCGCAAACGGGCCGACAGGAGCGCACTCAAGATTGGTGCGATACATGGGCACATTCCGCCCCGCATCAATGTGACGGACCGGCAGATCTTCTGCGAGCAGGGCGTGTTCAAAGGTGAAGGAACAGCCCAGCAACAAGGCGACCAGATCCTCGCGCCACAGCTCGGTCAGGTCGGTGCGTTCCTCACTGAACGCCCCGTCCCGGAACACCTCGTACCGCGGCGCATCCGTACGCACATCCGTATCCAGCTTGGAAATGACCGGATCGCCGGGCTCGCTCATGCCCAGAAGCGGACAGGGGCGCGGATTGAGCTGGGTGAACAACAGGAAATCATAAGCCATGGACGCTGGCAGGATCACCAGATTGGCCTGGGCGAAGCCCGGGCACAGCCCGGTCGTGGGCTGGTCAAAGCCGCCGGAGCGAACCGCCGCAAGATGGGCGTCACGAAGCGAATGCGGGTCAGTCATTACGAAGTCCTTGATCTGACGCCAGTTCACGTCAGTTCAGGCTGTGGCGCAAGCCATGATTAACGTGACAATGCATCCCGCACCGCGTCCACGCGGGAGCGCCCCACGGGCGCTTCGGCGCCGCCGGCAAGGCTGAGCGCGTAGCGGCTGCCCGGCCGGGTCAGAAAAGCATCCACCCGGGCCATATTCACCGCATAGGACCGATGCACCCGCAGCAAGGGCGGTCCGGCTTCGTCCAGAACCGCCGCCAGCCCGCGCTGGTCGAGCAGCCAGTCGCCGCCCGAACGGTGCACTTCGGTGTAATTGCCCGCCGCTTTCAGAAACAGGATGTCCTCAAGCGCGACGCGATGCAGCCGCCCGGTCGATTGCACCATCACCACCGCTTGCCGGGCGTCCGGTTCAGGCGCCGCGTCTTCAGCCGCGGGTGACAACAGGTCCGGCGCCCGCACCAACCAGACGCCGAAGCCAACCGCCGTCAGCGCATAGACGCCCTGATCGATGAACCATCCCGGCGCGATGAAATTGGCGATGAGCAGCAGGACAAGCAGTCCGGCCACGGCCCAGGCGTTGCGATCTTTCCCGAAGCCCGCCGCCAGGCATCCAGCCAGGCTGGCGCCCAGCAAGACCATGGTCACAAGAATGATCTTGCCGTCATACCCGCCATAGAGCAGCCCGCCTGACACCGCGCCGACCCCGCCCGAGACAAGCAGAGCCAGCCGCCAGAACCGCCCCAGCGCCCAGCGCCGGATCACGAAGGCCAGCACGCCCAGGCAATACAGCGTCATCCCGGTCAGGATCACCGCCTGTCGCGGCTGATGCCAGCTATAGGGATAATTGATGTAAGCGCGCGACATTTCCGCGAGCGCGGCCAGCACCAGAGCGGCAAGGCCGCCCGCCAGCCAGAGCAGCGTCGGGTCTGACCGGTCAAGGCTCAGCCGGACCAGCCCCACCGCCAGAACCAGAAGCACGCCAGCCAGACCCAGCGTGGGCGCGTAAAGCCGCAGGGACCTGCGGGCGTCGGCCCGGTACGGGGTGATGGCGACCGTCTGCAAGACAACCGCAGGCGCATAGCCGGCGCGCGTACTGGACACATCAAGCTCGATGACATTGCCGCTCTCACGGGTCAGCGCTGGCGGCAGGGCGATCAGAGCGTCGATCGGCCCGGCCCGCTCAGCCTGCTCCGCGTCCATCGGCCTGCCTTTGCACCCCACCGGCTCGCCATTGAAATACGCCCGGGCTGAAAACGGACCGGACAGGGCCAGCGCCATGGGGGCGCCGGTCTGAAAGGCGTTGTCTGGCGCTCTCCAGCGCACCCGCATGGCGGCATCGCCAGGGTCGAGACTCCAGACCGAGTCCGTCCGCCAGCCCTGGGGGCCCGTTCCGCTTGGCGTGATCGAGGCGGCCTCAACCTCGCGGGCCTGCCAGACCGGCGCATCAGTGCTCGGCCAGGGCGCCATCAGAACAAGGGCTGTCAGAAGCGCGGCCAGCGCCGCCTCCCAGGGGCGCAGGACTTGAGCAAGGCGCGCTGTCAAAGCCTTGAGCTGTTCACCCCCCATTTGAGCCGTTCGTCCTTTTCCCATTTCCATGTCGCCAAACCCCAGCACACAGAGGGGGTTGGCGGTCTCCGCCTCTCCCCACGCAAACGACAACAAGGACGCGTTCAATGCAAACCTTCATTGCCGCCCTCGGCGCCGCCACCCTGCTGGCTAGTCCGGCGTTCGCCCAGCATCAGACCGAAACCGCACAGGCGATCTTTGATCAGTTCGCCCAAGGCCATCCCGCCCTCAACGCCACGGTGATGGTGAATGGCGAGATCGTCTTTGAAGCCGAAGGCGGCACGATGCGCACGGCTGAGGACGGCGTCGATACGGACTATAACGTCTATTCAACGGCGAAAATGATGCTCGGAACGGCTTTCGCCCGGCTCGAAGCGCATCAGGGTCTCGATCTTGACCGATCCGTGCGCGCCATCGATCCCGCCCTGCCCGACAGCTATCAGCATGTGACCCTGCGTCAGCTTCTCAGCCACACAGCAGGCGTGCGCGGCTATACCGGCGATGCGGACTGGCTGGCTTTCAGCGCGCGCCGCTGCGCTTTGCCGGAAGACGCCCTTGGCCATTTCATCAACGACCCGCTGATCGATGCGCCAGGCGCCCGCCACGCCTACACGACCTATGGCTTTGTTCTGTTGAGCCATCTTCTGGTCGAACTGACTGGCGCCAAGAGTTTTGACGCAGCCATGCATGAGACGCTGGGCGAGGTCTATCAGGCGCGTCTGGATGCGCAGGACGCAGACAAGGCCACAGCCTATTACGATGCGGGCGAGGGTCTTGAGCCCATGGCATTGTCTGCAGAGTGCAAGTTCGGTGGCGGCGGTCTGATCGCTTCAAGCCGCGAGCTTGCAGCCTTCGGCTCGGCGCTCGTCGAAGGCGAGCTTCTCACGTTCGAGGAAATCGAAACCGCCTTCCAGCCGATCCAGACCCGTGACGGAGAAGCGGTGAGCTATGTCTACGGCATGGAAGCGGGTTACGAGCCCAGCCTTGATCTGCACTACGCCGCGCATTCGGGCGGCAGCCCTGGCGGTCGCAGCTTCATCATGGCGTATGTCGAACCGCAGGTCGTGGTGGCCACGACGGCGAATTTCGAAGGCCCGAACCATTATCCGCTGGCGCTGGCGCTGGCCGATCTGTTCGCCGGATACTCTGAATAGGAAGAAGGGAGCCGGGCGCCTGGGGATACCGAGCGCCCGGCCTAGACGGAGACCGATAAAGTCGCTGCAGGCCAACTGTTACCAGTCTCCGCCAGTGCGACCCAGATCAGTTCCGATGTTCAGCGCCGAATAGGATCAGCACCGTAGTACAAACGCCGCACCGGGAATTTGGTTCTCATTTTTTACGTCACATGTCCGGCGGCGCATCGGCATGGCGCCACATATAGCGGGCGAGATAGGATCGACACGGCGCAAAGCGCGCCGCCGTCCGGACCGTTTTCCGGCGCTTGCTGGTGAGTTTTTCAAGCGTTTTGCGCGCGGTCACATCGCCGTCGGGCCAGATATCCGGTTCTTGAAAATAGAAGATATTGGCCATGTCCGCCGTCCAGCGCCCGACACCCCAGATATCAATCAGGCGGTCGGATCTCTCCTGAGGCGACAGGGCTTGCAACACCGCCTCATCAAGCAGCCCTTGCCGCTGCGCCTCGGCGATGGCGATGAGCGTCTTGACCTTGGCGCCGGACAGGCCGCATGCCCGCATCCGGTCTGCCTGGGTCTCTGTGAAGACCTCTAACAGGCCATCGGGAGCATCACTGAGCGCCTCGACACGCTTCCAGATGGACGCGGCGGCTTTCACGCTGAGTTGCTGACCAGCGACCGACCGGCTCAGCGAGACCGGGAACGGCGCGGAGGGCGATGACCAGTGTGGCAACGCCCCCTGCCGCGCGATAGCGGCGTGCAGGTCGGGGCTGAGCGCAGCGGCGACATCAAGGCAATGATCGTGAACGTCCTGGGTCATGACGCTATCGAGCGCGCCGCAATCGCTCGGGTCAACACAGAGCGACATATCGACTCTGCAATTCATTCTCAGATGGCATTGCTATTGAGAATGACCCGCATTATTGAGGCGGAAAGATTTCAAACGGGGTTTTCTCATGACTTTCCGCTCCTCCCTGCTGGGCGCCTGTGCGCTCATGACGCTCGCGACTTCCGCCCATGCGCAAACCGAGACGAACACGTCCGGTGAAACCGAAGATGTGATCGTGGTCACGGGCGCTCTGGGCGCGTTTGGCGCCACCAAGTCCAGCGCGCCGATCCTTGAGACCGCGCGTTCGGTGTCTGTCGAGACGTCCTATGATTTCATCTCGCGCGGCGCGCTCGATCTCAGCGACACGCTGAACTACACGTCGGGCGTTCTGGCTGAAGCCTATGGCTTCGCCACCCGCGGCGATTTCTTCACCGTGCGCGGCCTCGATGTGCCCGAATATCGCGACAACCTTCAGGCGCTGTTCGGCAATTACAACAACACCCGCCCCGACCTTTACACCATCGACCAGGTGGAAGTGCTCAAGGGTCCGGCGTCCGTGCTGTACGGGCAAGGCTCTCCGGGCGGCATCGTGAACCTCGCCTCCAAGGTGGCCGGCCCCGATCTCGGTCAGGAGATCGTGGCGAGCTATGGCGCCCATGACCGCGCTGAACTGGCGGGCGATTTCAACACCACGCTGATCGAGGACACGCTTTACGCCCGCTTTGTCGGCGTCGTGCGCGACAGCGAAACCCAGGTCGATTACGTCAATGACGACGCAATCGCGCTGGCGCCGTCACTGACCTGGACGCCGGGCGAGAACACCGAAATCAACGTGCTGTTCAACTATGACGACCGCGATGGCGACGCGGCGGGCCAGTTCATTCCGCTGACCGGCACCTATTATCCGGACCCCAACGGCGAAAAGATCGAGCCGAGCACCTATCTGGGCGAGCCGGGTTTCAACACCTATGAGACGGACTCCACCGCCCTCACCCTGATCGGCAGCCACCGCCTCAATGACATCTTCACGCTGGAAGGCACGGCGCGCTGGCGCGATTCCGGGTCCACCTATCGCCAGACCTGGGTGGCGTTCGCCGGCGCCGGCGTGCCGCGCATCCTGCCCAATGGCGACAGCCGGTATGGCCGTCGCTGGTATGACAGCGAAGCCAGCTCCGAGCAGCTCGCCTTCGACACCCGCGTGCGCGCGGACTTCATGACCGGCGCCTTCGAACACGAAGTGCTGGCGGGCGTGAACTATCAGAATGTCGAGCTGGAGAGCGAGTCCTCCTACCTGCTGCAAGGCACGATCAATGTCTTCGAACCGGTCTATGGCGACGGCGTGCCGACCCAGGCCGAAATCGACGCCGTGCGCAGCTTCAACTCGAGCGAGACCGACTATTGGGGCTTTTACCTGCACGACCAGATCTCCTGGGGGAACTGGATCTTCAACGCCGGCCTGCGTGCGGATGAAGTCAGCAATGAATCCGGCGCCACCACCCAGGATGACGATGCGGTCACCTATTCGGTGGGTCTGCTGTACGCCTTCGACAATGGCCTCTCGCCCTATGTGAGCTATGCGGAATCCTTTGAACCGGTCATCGGCATCGACAGCTTCACCGGCCAGACCCTTGAGCCGCAGGAAGGCGAGCAGGTCGAGATCGGCATCAAGTACCAGCCGGTCGGCACCCGCACCTATCTGACGCTGGCCTATTTCGACATCACCCAGACCAACCTGCCGAACCCGGTCGCCCTGCCCACCGCGCCGTCCCAGCAGGAAGGCGAAGCCAGCGTCACCGGCTTTGAACTTGAAGGCGTGACGAGCTTTGAGCTGGGCTTTGGCGACCTCAAGCTGGACGCCGCCCTGACGCTTCTGGACACCGAAGACGCCAATGGCGTGCCCTTCTCGGTCATCCCGGACAACCAGGCCTCGCTGTGGGCGGAGTTCCGTCCCGCCGCGCTTGAGGCGCTGCGTATCGGCGCGGGCGTCCGCTATGTGGGCGAGCGGGAAAGCAATGGCGTCAGCATCGTCACCGGCGACCGGGTCCAGATCGTCTCCGACGAATACACCCTCGCCGACCTTCTGGTCGCTTATGAGCTCGAGGACTGGAGCGTGGCGCTGAACGTGCGCAACCTGTTTGACGAGGAGTATTACGGCAGCTGCCTGGCGCGAGGCGACTGCTTCCCCGGCGAGGAACGCACCGTCAATCTCCGCGTTGCGAAACGCTTCTAGGATCGAGTGCTGAGATCGTGGCGACCTCTTCGATAACAGCACTGATCGTCGGACTGGCGCTGGGCCTTCTGGGCCTGGCGCTGGTTCGGCAGTCCTGGCTCAAGCGTCAGCATGGCCATACGGCCATCATGGTGGCGGGCTGGGCCCTGATGGCGGTGGCGGCCGCCCCGTTCGTGGTCGCGCTCGGGCCCGATCTGGGCGTCACCACCGCGTTCATCGCGCCCATGCTG
>NZ_JASHIU010000010.1 GCF_030733545.1 Oceanicaulis sp. MMSF_3324 | reverse complement strand
GGAGCTCAACCCTCCGATCACCGCGTCTGGTCCCTCAGCCGAGAGGGCGAGGCCCATGCCGAAGACAGCCATGGCGCGACCGGGGACTGGACCCGCGCGCCGGCGGTGACCCTGGCGCTGGCCAAGCGCCCGGGCGCCAATGCGGTCGTGGTCGCCGAGCATGTGCTGGAGACGGTGGAGAGCCTGCGCGGCACGCTGATTCCGGACGGGGTGAGGGTCGATGTCACCCGCAATTACGGAGAGACCGCGGCGGAAAAAGCCAATGAGCTGTTCTTCCATCTCGGGCTCGCCACGGTCTCCATCGTGGTGCTGATCGCGCTGATGGTGGGCTGGCGGGAATCTATCGTCGTGCTGGTGGTCATTCCCACCACCATCCTTCTGACGCTGTTCGCCTCGAACACGTTGGGCTTCACCATCAACCGGGTCAGCCTGTTCGCACTGATCTTCTCCATCGGCATTCTGGTGGATGACGCCATCGTGGTGATCGAGAACATCGCCCGGCACTGGGCGATGAAGGATGGCCGCTCCAAGATCGACAGCGCGGTCCAGGCCGTCGCCGAAGTGGGCAATCCCACCATCGTGGCGACCCTGACCGTGGTGGCGGCGCTGTTGCCCATGCTGTTCGTGTCGGGGCTGATGGGGCCCTATATGGCGCCCATCCCGATCAACGCCTCGGCGGCCATGATCTTCTCCTTCTTCGTCGCCATGGTGATCACGCCCTGGCTGATGGTGAAGATCGCCGGCAATGCCGGTGAGCATGGTCATGGCGCCGAGGATAGCGAGACCCGGCTCGGTCGCGGCTATCGCGCCATTGCGGGCTGGGTGGTGAAAAGCCGGGCGCGGGCCTGGACCTTCCTGATCGGGGCGGGCGTGATGACGCTCGTCATCATGATGATGATCCCGGCGGGGCTGGTGACGGTCAAACTGCTGCCGTTCGACAACAAGTCCGAGTTCCAGGTGATCGTCGACCTGCCCGAGGGCGCGAGCCTTGAAGACACAGAACGCGTCCTGTTTGAGGCGGCTGATGTCCTGTCCGGCGTTGAAGAGGTGATCTCGATCCAGGCCTATGCCGGGACCTCCGCCCCGTTCAACTTCAATGGCCTGGTGCGCCATTATTTCTACCGCACCAATCCCGAGCAGGGCGATCTTCAGGTCAATCTGGCGTCGCGCCATCATCGGTCCCGACAGAGCCATGACATTGCGCTCGAGGCGCGCGCGCTTCTGAGCGACATTCCCATGCCCGCAGGCACGGTGATCAAGGTGGCCGAAACCCCGCCGGGCCCGCCGGTGCTGGCGACCCTGCTGGCCGAGATTTACGGCCCGGATGGCGAGACCCGCCGCGCGGTCGCCGCCGAGGTGCGCCGGATTTTTGAAGAGGTCGACTACATCGTCGATGTGGATGACAGCTTTGGCGCGCCGCGCCCGCGGCTCCAGATCGTGCTCGATCAGGACAATCTCGAATTTTACGGCGTGGAGCAGGGCGATGTCTTCGACACGCTGCGCATCCTGCTGGATGGCCGCGCTGTGGGCTATGCCCAGCAGGGCGATGGCCGCAATCCGCTGGAGATCACGCTCGACCTGCCCCGGTCTGACCGGGTCTGGACCGAACGGCTGCTGTCAACGCCCGTGCCGGCGAACCTTCTGCCGGGCGACCGCACCATTGTGGAGCTGGGCGATGTGGTCAGCGTGCGCGAGGTGGAGGGCTCTCCGGTCATCTATCGCCGCAATGGCCGTTTCGCCGACATGGTGATGGGCGAGCTGGCGGGCCGGTATGAAGCGCCGATCTATGGCATGGGCGCGGTCGCTGACCTGATCGAGAGCGAAAGCTGGCCCGATGGTCTGCCCCGACCCGATATTCGCCTGTTCGGTCAGCCTGTCAGTGACGATACGCCGACCCTGCTATGGGATGGCGAATGGGAGATCACTTATGTGACCTTCCGCGATATGGGCGCGGCCTTCATGGTGGCGCTGGCGGGCATCTATGTGCTGGTGGTCGCCCAGTTCGGCTCGTGCCGCGCGCCTCTGGTGATCCTGACGCCGGTGCCGCTGACCCTGATCGGCATCCTGATCGGGCACGCCCTGTTCGGCGCGCCGTTCTCGGCCACATCCATGATCGGTTTCATTGCGCTGGCGGGGATCATCGTCCGCAACTCGATCCTGTTGGTGGATTTCATCCGTCATGAAGCGCAACCGGATGAGACGCTGCGCGAAACCGTGCTGCGGGCCGGGGCGATTCGCTTCAAGCCGATCCTGCTGACCGCGCTGGCGGCCATGCTGGGCGCGTCGGTGATCCTGTTCGACCCGATCTTCCAGGGGCTCGCGATCTCGCTTCTGTTCGGGCTGTTGTCCTCGACGCTCCTGACCTTGCTGGTCATCCCGGCGGTCTATGTGGTCTTCAAGGATCCCGACACGCCCTATCGGGGTGATGTGAAAAAACCGCACGCCTGACCCGAAAAAGGGGAACTCAACGAAACTTGATCCGTTCTGGTTGCCGGGTGGACGCCTTAAGCATAGGTTAACCTTAACAGAGGGTGGACGCTTGGGGGAGCGGGACAGGCGCGCATGCAGGATCAGGATCGTTATTCATACGGATTAGGCTGGATCTGGGCCCTGGCGGGGCTGATCCTCATCGTCCTGCTGATCTTTGGCGGCTGGCGGATGACGACCATCATCTGGGGCGCGGAGGGCGATGACCCGGTCTATTGGGCCTGCACCGATACTTATGGCGACAAGAACTGCCAGTGCTTCGCCGGCATTCTGAGCGTCCAGCTCTCGCAGCGCGCCTACCAGTCCTATGTGCGTGATCTCGAGCGGGACGCCTATCGTCGTCGTTATTTCGACGGCCGTCTGGCGCAGAACACCTTCACCGGGCGTGACGCACGGGTCTGTGTGGACGCGTCCGATATTTGCGGCGTGCCGGTCTGTGAGCCGCCCCGCTATGACTATTACCAGGACAGCTATGGGGCCGATGAGGCCTATGCGCCGCAAAGCCAGGAGCGGCCCTATGGCGCCACGACAGGCTCCTGGGGCGAGGATTCATGAACCGCTTCTCCATCCTCATAACCGTTGCGCTGGGATTGTTGCTGGCGGGCGCGACCGCCGCCTTCCTCGTTTCCGACAGCGCGGCGCGTCAGTCCATTTTCGATTTTCAGCCCGATCCCGAGCCCGAAGACGACCGCATCCGCGTCTCATCCGCCGATGATGACTGGGAGCCGCGCACCCTGTCCGAAGCCTCGCGCCAGCAGGGGCGCTGGTCGCCGAGCGGTGGTCGTTCGGGCTATCAGCCGCCGATCTATCAAAGCCCCAATTCATGGCTGAACCGGGACCGGAGCCGGAACCGCGGATGGTTCCCCCGGTCGCGTGATTCCTTCCCGGCCGAGCCCTGGTCCTTTCATCTGGAAACGGTGGACCCGGATACGGGCGGCACGAACGCCACGCTTGTCTGCGTGGACGGCGCGGCGGAATGCGTGCCGCGTCCCATCGCAGCACGGGTCTACAGCGAGGCGGCGCGCTACTGGCTGCTGCGCGGCGACGCCGAGCTGACCACGCTGGAGCTTGATTGCGGGGAGACCTATTCCTCGGTCATCGACTTTGGCTGTGAACGCGCCGGCGGTCGTCCGCTGATGCCGGAATCGCGCGAAGCGGCCATGCGCTACTGGAACCGATCGGTGGCCTGGGGCCGTCCGTTCGGCGCGCAATCGTCCATCCTCGCGCAGCGCCGCCTGCAGGCGCACCTTGTGGATTGCCCGGTCACCCACGAAACCCTCGCGCGCATCGCCCGGGATCCTGAAAGCCGGATGGCGGACGTGATCGGGCTCAATCTGCGCCAGGCTGCGCTGTCGGCGCTGGGCTATTACAACGGTTCGATCGACGGCACCTATGGCGCGGAAACGCGCCGGGCCGTGCGCGCTTTCCAGCGCGAGCTGGGCTATGACGAGACCGCCTCACTGACCCCGCGCCAGACCGCGCAGCTGATGTGTCATGCGGCCCAGACCGCGCGCGATCCCAGCGTTCAGAACGTCTTGGGGATCATGCATGCCGTTGGCCTCGGCGTGGTGCAGAACACGGATTTGGCGCTGGAATGGCTGGAAATGGCCGCCGTGCGGGGCGATCCCGACGCCAATTTCAATCTGGCGGTCATCTATGGCACCGGTGCGGTGTTCGGCTCGTACCGCTTGTGCGCCATCGTGGAGAACCCCGAACGGGCGGACGCCTATCTGCGCGACGCCGCCGAGCTGGGCCATGACCTGGCCCGCCGGTTCCGGACCACGCCGGAATTGGCGCGCGCGCCGAGCGCCCAGGCCCGATGGGCGCGAATACGCCAGGAAATCGAGGAAGAAGCCAGTGCAGAACCCGGGCGAGGGGCGCGGGCAATGGAAATTCTGCGCAACGCCATGCGCGCCCGCGTTCCCCCGGCTGAAGCCGGATGTCTGGACGCCAATGCGAGCCGGTGACGGCGAGATCGAGAGGACAGGACCGATGCGCAAATTGACCCTTCTCAGCGTGCTGATCAGCGCCGCCGCGCTCGCAGGCTGCAAGACCGACCCGGTATATGTGGACCCGGTGGACCCGTATTATCCGCCCAGCACCGCGCCGGTGGAGGCCACTGCGGATGCGCTCGCCCTGGATACGGCGGTGCAGGTCTGTGAAGTGGATTCCCTGCGCGCTCAGCGCGATGAGCGCATCGAAGCGGCGCGCGCCTTGTTGATTACGGGGTATGCGTCCGGCGGGGACGTCAACGAGCGCTATGAAGAGACCGAAGGCACGATGCGGGTGGACCAGCCGCCTTCCGGGCCGCAGACCGAGCGTACCGAGATGTTGCGCGCGTTCGAGCTTGATCTCGACGCCGCCTACCGCTTCGCGGCTGGCTCGTGCCGGGCCTATGCCGCCTGCATGCACCAGCGCGGCTATGAGGAGCAGGCCTGCATCGCCTCGCTCAATTCCTGGGAGCGGGCGCAGGACCGGTTTACCGATGTGTCGCTGTCACTGGCGGAAATTCGCGCCGAGATCGCCACGCCGCATCGCCATTATCGCGGACATGGCTATGACCGGGACCGGTATGACCGGCGCTATCACCAGCGCGGACGCCGTGATCGCGATTGTGAAGGCGTGATCGCGGATCTGTTCACCACGGATGCCTGTGACGACCGCCGTCACTAGTGAACAAACGGGCGCTTCTGAGCGCCCGTTTGCTTATCGGCTCTGATAGGGCTCCACCGAACGGACCACCATGGCATAGGCGGTGGCGGCGAGATCGGTGTCGACCCGCTCAAGCTCCATCCGGCCTTCCACCCAGACCGGCTCCCACAGGCTGTCAAAGTGGATCAGCTCGGGCGAGCGCAAATAGACGATCTGGTTGGGCGGCGGGGGCGGCGTGTGCACGCAGGCCCCGTGATAGGGCAGAAGCAGGAATTCCCGGGCCGCGCTATTCTCGGAAAAATCCAGCGGCAGGATATAGCCGGGCATGCGCACCACGACGCCATCAAGATCCTCGACCACATTGAACGTGCCGACCTGACCGTCAATCGTGCTTTGCTGACCCAGCCGGCTCATCAAGGACGGATCGGCGCGGCCTTCGCTCAGCGCCTGCAAGGCCTCCAGATCCTCTTCGGGCAGCAAATCGCTCCAGGCCAGCACTTCGGCGGCGGCGTCCGGGTCCACGGCCACAAGGTCTGTGTCCGGGTCCTGTGAGCGAGGCGCGTCCTGGCTACAGGCAGCGAGGGCCGAGCCGGCGATCAAGCTCACGAAAAGCTGGCGCAAGATCATGATTAACGCTCCTGTAAAAGATGGCGGTCTTCTCTGTCCAGGGAGAGAGAAATGCACGCAGTTTTAAGAACTTTCTGTCACAAACCTTCTGAAGAGCCGCGAAAAGCGGTCCTGGAGGTGGTGTAATGGGTCGTATAAACCCATCGGAACAAAATCAGAAACACGACATCACGCAGCGTATGCGTCAAGCGCAGTACGAACTGGTGTCCAAAAGCGCGCTGCGCGCCGTTCCGCTCAATATCGTGAACGCGCTGCTGCTGACCGCAATCCTGCATCCCTATGTGAATACGCTCTCGCTGTGGATCTGGGCCGGGCTGCTTTGTGTGGGGCCCTTCGTCAGATTTTCAGCCATGTTGCGCGCGCGCCGCGCAGATCGAGCGCCGACCGAGACCGAGATGTATCTTTACATCGCGCTGTCGGCGGTGGTCGGCCTGGCCTGGGGCGCGACCCCGCATCTTTTGTCCTCGAACACGCCGACGCTGGTCTCCCAGATTGTCGGGCTGGTGATCGCCGGCATGGCGGCCGGCGCCGTGCTGACCTCCGCTGGCGAACGCCGGGTGATCTTCGCCTACGCCGCGCCGTCGCTGACGCTGTGGGCGATCGCGCTCATCCGGATCGATGTCTCCACCGGCGCCATCGGCGCCGTGATGATCGCCGGCTTCCTGCTGGGCATCGCCATGCTGGCGAAGACCTACGCCAATACGCTGCTTGAATCGGTTGCGGCGAACCTGGCGCTTGAGGAAGCCAACAAGAAAACGCTCGAGCAAGCCTCCGCGCTGGCTCGCCTGGCCGAGCACAACGACCAGGCGGCGCGCAAGGCCGAGGAGACTGCACGCTCCAGCGCGGTCATGCTGGCCAATATGAGCCATGAGCTGCGCTCGCCGCTCAATGGCGTGCTGGGCATGGGGCAGCTTCTGGACAAGACCCGCCTGTCTGACGAGCAATCGCTCATGGTGGCGCGCCTGCTGGAAAGCGGTGAAAAGCTCGAGGGCCTGATCAATACGGTTCTGGAAGTGTCCCGGATCGATGCGGGCCGTATGGAGCTGGTGGTCGAAGACATTACGGCCAGCGATCTGGCGGATCGCCTGCGTCGTGAACACGCCCCGCACGCCGCCGCCAAGAATATCAGCCTGGATGTGACCTTCGAGGGTGAGGGCGGCCGCGCCTTGCGCGCCGATGGCGGCCGCTTGATGCATATGTGCCGGATCCTCGTCGGCAATGCGATCCGTTTCACCGACGAGGGCGGTGTGACGATCCGCCTGACCATGCCGGAAAACATTCAGGGCCTGTCCACGCTGCGGATCGCGGTGGAGGACACAGGTTCTGGCGTGCCGGAAAGTTCGCGCGAGCAATTGTTCAACGCCATGGGCAAGGACGCAATTGACGAGAATATCAAGCAGGCCGGCACCGGGCTGGGCCTGCATCTGGTGCGCAAGCTGGCCGAGATGATGCACGGCGAAGCGAGTTATCAGCCGGCGGAAAACGGCACGGGGTCGATTTTCTGGTTCGAGGTGAAGCTGCGCCATTCCATCAAGGCGGACCGCTTCGCCGATGGCGAACAGATGTCGGTCTCCAGCCGCCGCCTGCGCATCCTGGTGGGCGAGAGCGATCCGGCCCTGCGGTCTGTGCTTTTGGGGTATCTCAAATCCTTCAACTGCGTGGTCACGTGTTCAGGCAGCTCGGTCGAGCTGGTCGATGAGCTGGGCGCCTCGGCCTATGACGCTGTGATCCTGGGTCAGGAACTAGAAGACGGGGAAGCCGAGGATGCGTCCGCGGATGTGCGCGCCTTGCCGTCCACGGCTGCGATGACGCCCATTGTCCGGCTGGTGCCGGATCTGGATGCGCCCTTGCGGGTAAACGCCATGGAGACCCAGGTGCGCTCACCGGTGTCGGCTGAACTGCTCATGGACGGGCTCAAGCAGGCGCTCGCCAATGACCCGATCGCGAACGCGCAGCTCTATCGCATCGCGTGATCATCGAGCCGTTTATGGAATGAAAAAGCCGGCGTCGACGCCGGCTTTTTTGATGCGATCGCAGGCTAGGCGGCGCCGGGCAGGCGTTCCGCGCCCGACATGCGCCAGTCGGGCGTCAACAACCGGTCCATTTCATCAAAAAAGGCCTTGCGCTGGATGGGCTTGGAGACATAGCCATCCATGCCCGCGCGCAAGCAGTCAGCCTGTTCTTCGCGCAGGGCGTTCGCGGTCAGCGCAAGGATGGGTGTGGCGCGGACCGTGCTGTTCATCTGCCGAATGCGGCGCGTGGCTTCCAGCCCGTCCATGCCCGGCATGCGCACATCCATCAAGATGAGATCAAAGGTTTCGGTTTCCAGCCGAGCGAGGGCGTCTTCGGCGTTGGAGCACACCGAACAGGTCCAGCCGCGCAGGTTCAGGAAGCCTTCGATGACCGCCTGGTTCATGGCGTTGTCTTCCACAAGCAGCAATCGCGGGGCCGGACCCATGGTCTGCAGGGCGTTAGCGTCATCGGACGGGGCTTGCCGATCGCTTTGCGTCTCGGCCAGGGCCACAGGAAGCTCGAACCAGAAACAGGCCCCGGTTTCGCGGTGCGGATCATAGTCAATCAGACCGTCCATCAGGGTGATCAGCTGCTTGCTGATCGCGAGCCCCAGACCCGTGCCGCCCACCGCCTGCCGCGTATCAGGTTCGGCCTGCATAAAGGATTTGAACAGCGTGTCACGCGCTGTCGGCGGCACGCCCCGGCCGGTGTCGGTGACCTCGCCGCGCAGGATCACGCGTGTTGGCGTCAGCGGGGTGAGGGTGAGAAGCACGTCCACCTCCCCTGCATCGGTGAACTTGATGGCGTTACCGATCAGGTTGAACAGGACCTGTTTGAGGCGCACCGGATCCCCCGTCAGCAGGGTGGCGCTCTCGCCTTCGGTGCGCACCGTAAAGCGCAATCCCTTGGCCTGGGCGCGGCCGCGCCAGAGCTGACTGGCGGCATCGGCCAGATCCTCAAGAGAGAAGCTGACCGAACTCAGCTCCATCTTGCCCGCTTCGATCTTGGACAGGTCCAGCACGTCATTGAGCAGGTGGAGCATCACATCGCCGGCGCTCTGGATGCTTTCGGTGAGCTTGCGTTGCTCGGCATCCAGGCCGGTTTCCTGCAAGAGCTGGGTCAGCCCCATCATGCCGCTTAACGGGGTGCGGATTTCATGGCTCATCGTCGCCACGAACTCGGACTTGATCTTGTTGGCGGAGAGGGCTTCAAGCCGCGCTTCGCCCAATTGCTCGGCCAGGGCGACCAGCTTGCGGTTCCGCTCCTCGCTTTCCGACTGGATCATGCGCATCAGGCCGACCCCGGTGCCCACCCCGGCATAGCGGCCCTTGTCGGTAATGATGAAGCCGTCAAAGAGCGCGGAAATGCGGTCGGTGACGATGTGCCGGCTCAGCTGGGACAGAAGGTGGTTGCGGTCCACCACCAGCGGGTCCTTGTCCATCACATAGGTGACGGGCCGTTTGGCGAAGAGCGCGCGGCCATGGGTGTCCGCCATGCGCAGGAAGAAGGCGTTGCGCGCGACCAGGCCGATCGGTTTGCCGTCTTCCACAACGGCGCAGACCAGAAGATCGCTGTCTTCGGAGAACAGGTCATAGACCTGGGATCCGGTAATGCCGGGATCGAGAACAGGGGCCTGCTGCAAGAGGCTTTGAACCGTGCGGCTCATCGGGGCGCTCCGTGGAGTATTGGGCTAATGTCCCGCGAACAAACACATGCTGGCTCTTGCGCGGGTCTTAACACCGCGCCTGTTTCACGGAAGGTTCACCGAACCGTCGCGCCAGTAAACCTGCGGTTACGCCGTCTCGCTTCGCACCCAATCGACAAAGCCCGCAGCGCTGAGCGCGGTGCGGCTTTCCAGCGCCAGAACGCAGGGTTCATCATAGGGGTGCAGGTCCAGGATCGCAGCCTTGGCCCGGTCGGCTGTCGCGGCGGAGGTCTTGAACAGGGCGATGAGTTCCGGCTCGCTCTGAACCTCTCCCTCCCAGCGATAGATCGACCGGCTTTCGCCCAGAATATTGGCGCAGGCGATCAGCCGGTCTTCCAGCAGGCGCGCCGCCGCGCGCTCCACGCTCCCCGCGTCGGGCCAGGTGGTGTAAAGGACGATGACGCCGTCAGCGGCTTCAGTCATGGTCGAGCTCCTTGCAGGCGCGGCTTATAAGCAAGATATACTGGCTACATGGATACACGCTCTTCTTCAAACGCGGCCCTGGTGCTGTTTTCCGGCGGTCAGGACTCCGCCACGTGCCTGGCCTGGGCGCTGTCCCGCTTTGAGCGGGTGGAAACGATCGGGTTTGACTATGGCCAGCGCCATGAGGTGGAGCTGAGCGCGCGACAGACCGTGCGGGCCTCCATGCTCGAGGCGTTTCCCCAGTGGGCGGACCGTCTGGGCGAGGACCGTCTGGTGGACCTGTCCGGCTATGGCGCGCTGGCGGAAAGCGCGCTGACCGCGGACATGGAAATCGCCATGACCGAAGCGGGGCTACCGTCGACCTTCGTGCCGGGACGCAATCTCGTCTTCCTCACCGTCGCCGCCGCACTGGCCTATCGCCGGGGCATCGACGTGCTGGTGGGCGGCATGTGCCAGACCGATTATTCGGGCTATCCCGACTGTCGCGAGGACACCATCCAGACCCAGGCCAGGGCGCTGGGTCTGGGCCTGGATCGCCCCACGGTGATCGAAACCCCGCTCATGCATCTCGATAAGGCGCAGACCTGGGCGTTGGCGCATGAGCTAGGCGGTGACGCGCTGGTCGATCTGATCGTCGAGCACAGCCATACCTGTTATCGCGGCGAGAGGGGCGCGCGACATGACTGGGGCTATGGCTGTGACGACTGCCCGGCCTGTGATCTGCGCAAAAAGGGCTGGCTGGCCTGGCGCAAGGATGCGGCGAGCTGATGACCTATTCCGTCAAGGAAATGTTCCTGACCGTTCAGGGGGAAGGCGGCCAGACGGGGCGCCCGGCGGTGTTCCTGCGCTTTGCCGGCTGCAATCTGTGGAGCGGACTGGAGCGCGATCGCGCCAGCGCGATCTGCCAGTTCTGCGATACCGATTTTGTCGGCGTGGACGGCGTCAATGGCGGCAAGTTCAAGACGGCCGAAGCCCTGGCGGAGGCCGTCGCGAGCCTGTGGCCGGGCGGGGGCGAACCCTATGTGGTCTGCACCGGGGGCGAACCGCTCTTGCAACTGGATGCGCCGCTGATCGACGCCCTGCACGATGCTGGCTTCACGATTGCGGTGGAGACCAATGGCACCATCGAGGCGCCTGAAGGCATCGACTGGGTCTGCGTCAGCCCCAAATCCACCGCGCCGCTCAAGCAGATCTCCGGCGATGAGCTCAAGCTCGTCTACCCCCAGCCAGAAGCCATGCCTGAGCTTTTCTCAGGGCTCGATTTCAAGCAGTTCCGGCTCCAGCCCATGGATGGGCCGGACCAGATGAAAAATGCTCAGGCCGCTTTCGAGTACTGTCTCAAGCACCCTCAATGGATGCTCAGTCTTCAGACGCACAAATGGATTGATGTGCCCTAGGCGGGCGTCTGGTCGCACAGATCCGTGACGACCTTGTCGTCAGCCATCGTTTTGCCCGGCGTCACCACGTCCACGGCGCCGCCGACCACCTTGCCGGCGGTGCCCACCACGGCGCCGGTCGCGCCCACGGCGAGATCGGCGGTCTGCACCACGATGCAGCCGGGCGTCATCATCACAGCAGCGAGGGCGATCATCGCAAGGACCGGGCGCATCATGGCGAACTCCACACAAAAAACCGGCGAAGCAGGGGGCTCCGCCGGATCTTGTGTCTAGCGCTCGGCGCTTAAGGCCGGGTGAAGGTAGCGGCTAAAGCGAATCCACCATCACGATTTCGGCGTCTTCGATGGCGGTGATCTCGATCACCGGTTCATCCACGATCGCCGCGCCGTCTCGCGCGCCCAGGGTTTCATCATTGACCGTCACGGCCCCTTTTGCGAGCGCCAGATAGGCGTGTCGGCCGTCCTCCAGCGCGTAACGGGCGGATTGGCCGGCCTTGAGCGTGCCGCCCAGAACCCGCGCATCGGCGCGGATGGGCAGGGCGTCCTCATCACCCGTCCGGCCGGAGGCCAGCACCACCAGCTCACCGGCGCGGTCATCCTTGGGGAAGCTGCGGCTGTCCCAATAGGGCTCGCCGCCACGCTCATCGGGCATGATCCAGATCTGGAAGATCCGGGTCAGCTCGTCTTCCTGATTGTATTCGGCGTGACGGATGCCCTTGCCCGCGCTCATCACCTGCACATCGCCCGCAACCGTGCGCCCTTTATTGCCCAGGCTATCCTGGTGGGTGATGGCGCCGTCGCGCACATAGGTGATGATTTCCATTTCCGCATGCGGGTGGGGCGGAAAGCCCGTTCCGGGCTGGATCTCGTCATCGTTCCAGACGCGCAGCGCGCCCCAACCCATGCGTTTGGGATTGTGGTAGGAGCCGAAGCTGAAATGGTGTTTGGCGTTGAGCCAGTCGATCCGGAACGCGCCCAGATCTTCAAAATAACGCACATCGATCATGACGAACCCTCCTTAGCTCGTGTGTTGGACACACAGATAGCGACTGGAGGGCGCGTCATTAATGACAGGGTTGGACCGTCAGTTTTGCTGATCGGGAAAGGATCACTCCGCCGGGGCCGGAACGGGCGCGGATTTGGGTCTGAGGGTGAAGCGCGGCAACAGCCAGTGCACCAACGGCCCGATCGAGATCGCATAGAGCACCGTCCCGATCCCCACCGTGCCGCCCAGAGCAAAGCCGCTCGCCAGCACCAGGAGCTCGATCCCCAATCGGACGCGACCCACTGGCCACCCCGTGCGCCCGCATACACCGGTCATCAGGCCGTCGCGCGGGCCAGGGCCCAGACCTGCGCCGATATAGCTGGCCGTGGCCACGCCATTCAGGCCAATAGCGCCGAGCAGGACCACAGCGCGTAGCGCATAGCCACCCAGCTCGGGCACGACCAGCAAGGTCAGGTCCGCCACCGTGCCGATCAGCAGCACGTTCATCACTGTTCCGATCCCCGGCCGTTGCCGGATCGGCCACCAGGCCAGAAGCACCAGCAGCCCGACCAGATTGACGGTCATGCCGAAGCTCAGGCCGATGCGCTCGGACAGGCCTTCATGGAAGACATCCCAGGGATCAAGACCCAGATTGGCGCGAACCATCAGGGCCAGCGAGACGCCATAGGCTGTTAGGCCCAGGTGCAATTGGACAAGACGCTTGATCAACATGGGACATAGGAGGGGCAATCTTGGCCTTAAAAAATAGGGCCAAGTTACAGGGCTTGGCGCTATGATGACGCGTCGGCGTGAATCAGGATCCACCCATGTCAGAGCGTTCCTTATCCCTCCCCGGCGTCCGCCGTCTCATGCGCGGCTGGCGCGATTCATCTTCGGCGCCGGCCTATCGCCAGATTGCGGACCGCTTGCGGTTCGGCATTCTCGATGGGCGGATCGGGCTCAGCGTCAGGCTGCCGGGCGAGCGGCGTCTGGCTGAAGAACTGGGCGTGGCGCGGATCACCGTGTCGCAGGCCTATGACCTGTTGCGCGCGGACGGGTTTCTGGAGAGCGGTCAGGGGCGGGGATCGGTCACCGTTCTGCCCGATGGCGCGGAAGCGCTGCAGGAGGGCGCCAGCAACGATCCGGGATTGATGGACCTTGCCGCGGCGACGACCCGCGCCCATCCCGATCTGGCGCCGGCCTACCGCAAGGCCATGGAGCATTTGCCGGCGCTCCTGCCGCACTCCGGTTACGAGATGCGCGGCGAGATCGGCTTGCGCACGGTTCTGGCGGATCGCTATGCCGAGGTCGGCGTCGCGGTGTCGCCTGACCAGTTGATGATCTGCCAGGGCGCCCAGCATGGTCTGGTGCTGCTGATCCGGGCCTTCCTCAAACCTGGCGATCAGGTCGCGGTTGATCTGCCGAGCTATCCCAACGCCCTTGAGGCCTTTCATCAGGCGGGTGTTCAGATGCGCGGCTATCCGGTGACCGAGAGCGGTTGGTCGGTCGCCGAGCTGGAGCGTGATCTGGCGCAAGGCCGCTACAAGATGGCCTATCTGATAGCGGACCATCACAATCCCACCGGTCAGGTGATGGACGCGGAGGCGCGTTTCCGGCTGGCCCGCGCCGCCAAGCGCGGCGGGGCGCTTATTGTGTTTGATGAATGCGTGCGTGAGCTGTGGCGGGACGCGCCGCCGCCCCTGATCGATCCACCGCATTATCGCGCGCCGATCGTGCGGCTGGGGTCCGCCAGCAAGGTGTTCTGGGGCGGTTTGCGCACCGGCTGGATCGCGGCGGACCGGCGCATCATTGATCAGGTTCACGCCACACGCTCTTCCATTGATCTGGGCGGGCCGCCTCTGGAACAGATCACCACGCGCGTGCTCTTCGAGGACTTTCCCGAGGCGGTCGCCAGACAACGCGCGCAATTGCGCGACGAGCACGCCTTTTTAAGCGCCGAGATCGCGCAGCGTTTCCCCGACTGGATCAGCCTGGAGGTGGCGGGCGGCATGTCGCTCTGGCTGCGCCTGCCAAGAGCGGTCAGCGCGGCGCTTGCGGGCGCGGCGCGGGACCTGGGACTGAAACTCGAACCGGGGCCGCGCTTCTTCCTGCACAAGGGCGGCGAACAGAATCTGCGCCTGCCCTTCAGCCGTGATCCGGCCTTCATGACACGCGCGCTGGATATCCTGGAGCAGGCCTGGGCGCAGACTGGCGTTTCACAGTCACTGACGGGTCAGGCGCGTGCGGAATCGCCGGTCTTCTAGGCGCCTTCACGCCGCCAGGCGAGCGCCAGAAGGCCCAGGATCAAAAGCGCGATCAAAAGACCGGGCGCCAGCGGAACCGACTGGGCGTCTATGACCCGATAGGCGTCGTTGCGCTTGAACCCGGCCCAGTTCATGCCGGCCTGGCGGGCGCGGGCATTGGTGCGGCGCAGATCGGGCAGCTCGACATCATCGCCCAGGGTGAACACTGCGCCATCGCTGGAGTCCACCAGGGTCGCAAAGCCTTCAGGGTCGGGACGCAGGTCGCGGTATTCCAGAGGGTTGAGCGGTCCCGAGGCGGTCACGGTCGTCAGATCGCCGGAGCGCAAACGGACCAGGCCCTGTTCGCGGGCCGCCATGCGTTCGGTGTAAACGCCCAGACCGGTCTGATCCATTTCCACGGTGTCCTGGGCGCCGGACGGCCATTCAATTTCCAGATCCGGCACATCGTCCGACAGGGTGTTGCGGGTCACTTCCAGCTCGCCATCCACCACGCGGGCGCTCAAGCGCTCTTCGTCGAGCTCAGGTTCGCCCATCAGCCAGTGCGCCACGCGTCGGAACAATTCGTCATGCGGGCCGCCGCCCTCATAGCCGCGGGCCCAGAGCCAGGCCTGGTCGGACAGCAGGATCGCGGCGCGGCCCTCGCCTTCATGGGACAAGGTCAGCAGCGGGTCGCCATTGGGCGCTTCCAGCACGGTCTCACCCGAGAGCGGACGCGCGCCGATGCGCCGGAACCAGGGGCCCCATTCGCCTTCGCCCGACAGCATGGGCCGGGTCACGGGATGGCGTTCGCCGATGGCGCTGATTTGCGGAATGAAGCTTTCCTCGCTGATCAGTCCGGTCGGAGAGGCGGGCAGAACGCTGGCGAGCGGAGAGCGCGCCACGCTTTCAGGGCCGGCGAAAGGCGGGCCGGTGGTGACCAGCAGCGCGCCGCCGCCTTCGACATAATTGGCGATATTGTCAAAATAGAGCGGGCGCAGAATGCCGCGTCGGCGATAGCGGTCAAAAATGACCAGATCGAACTCTTCAAGGCTGAGCTGGAAAAGCTCGAAGACCGGAAAGGCGATCAGGGCCAGCTCGTTGGCGGGCACGGAATCATCCTTGTCCAGCGGGCGCAGAATGGTGAAGTGCACCAAGTCCACGCTGGGGTCGGATTTGAGAAGATTGCGCCAGGCCCGCGCGCCATTATGCGGCTCGCCCGTCACCAGTAGAACGCGCAGACGATCCCTGACGCCGGTGACATTCACCGCCGCGCGATTATTGATCAGCGACAATTCGCCCGGGCCGGGCTCCACCTCGATCTCGACCACATTGGGGCCGCGATTGGCGATTTCCGCCTGAACCGTCACATCCTGGCCGATCTGGACCCGGGCGCTGATCGGGTCACCCCCGTCCACATAGAGATTGACCATGGCGGTGCCGGTGGCGGCGCCCTCATCTTCCACGCGCAGGGTGAAGCTGACTGGATCGCCCACAAGCCCGTAGCGCGGCGCCTGGGAGACGATAAGGCGGCGATCGCGCGCTTCAGGGTCACCGGTCAGGAAGTGATGGACGGGCGCGTCCAGACCCAGCGTGTCCGCATCGGGCGGGGTGTCATGCACCTGACCGTCCGAGGCGATGACCACGCCGGCGAGCCGATTGCGGGGCGCTTGCGACAAGCCTTGTTGCAAGGCGCGGTTCAGGCGCGTGCCGTCCTCGGACGCGCCGCCGCTGACCTCGACCAGATCCAGTAGCGGATCGCTCTCCGCCAGAGCGCGCAGGGCATTGGCGGTCTGCTCTGCTGCGTAAGTCCGAGTGCCGATCTGCATGGATGCGCTGTCATCAGTGATCAGCACCGCCACATCACTGAGCGGCTCGCGCGTTTCCTGCACCAGCGCCGGGTTCAGAAGCGCGCCCGCCATCAAGAGGCCCGCGATCGCGCGCCAGAGCCAGCTCTTGAGCCCGCGCACCAGTGCGTAGAGAGCGACCGCCAGCGCCAGCGCGCCCAGACCATAGGCGAGGGCGGGGGGAACCAGCGGGGAGAAGGAGAGCGTTACGGCGTCCATCAGTCCTGTCCCAGTCGCTGCAGAATGGCGGGTACGTGAACCTGGTCCGCCTTGTAATTGCCGGTGAGCGAATACATGGCGAGATTGACCCCGAAGCGGATGGCCATTTCGCGTTGGCGCGGCCCGCCTTCAACCGGAGCCAGAGGGCGACCCTGCTCATCAATGGCCCAGGCGGCGGCCCAGTCCGCCGATCCGATCACCACCGAGGAGGCGCCGTCCCGGCCCGAGCTTTCAGGGTTGGCTTCGACCCAGACCGGCGTGTCGGGATAGCGGCCGGGAAACGCGCTCAACAGATAGAAAGTCCGGCCCAGCACATGATCCTCAGGGATCTGATGCAATGGCGGCACCTCGACGGAATCAAGCACGCGCACAAGGCCCGGATGCGGCGCCATGCCCCGGCCGGAGGCGCGCCCGTCGCGGGTGTCAAAAACGATCAGCCCGCCGGCATTCATATAGGCCGTGACCCGGGCGGCGGCTTCGTCAGACAGCGCCGGGGCGTCCTCGGTCAGCGGCCAGTAGATCATCGGGTAGAACAGGATGTCGTCCTGTTCGATATCCACCCCGACCGGCGCGCTGGGCTCCACGGCGCTGCGGCGCGTGCTTTCCCGCGACAGCCCTGCCAGACCGGCGCGGCTGAGCTGGTCGATGCGCGCATCCCCGGTCAGTACATAGGCGAGGCGCACTTCCAGGGCCTGCTCCTGGATTTCGGTCACGCCTTGCCCCTGAGCGAGCGCGTCAGACGGGACAACGGCCAGTCCGATCAGGGCCGCCACGGCGAGCGCGCCCAGATTGCGCGCCGCGAAGGGCATGCGCCCGGACAGGAACAGGGTGATCAGGCCATCCACGCACAGAAGGATCAGGGCGAGGCTCAGGAGCGGCCCCGCCATGCGGGTCTCCACAGCGCCAGAGCCGGTGCGATAGGTCGCGCCGGGCAGGTCCCGGGCGATCAGCGCCAGGCGGTCGCCGGGCTGCATGACATTCAGGGCGGAGCTGGCCGCCCCGAGAGTCCAGACGCCGGGCGGGGTGGTCGCGCTGGCACGGGCGGTGGTGAAGGCGTCCGCCGCGATCATCTCGGCCTGTGTTGCGGGGGCGATGAGACGCCCTTCCGCATTCAGCTCGCGCTCCAGACCCCAGGCGCCGCCCTGGGGCGGGGTGGGGTCGGCGCCGCCGCTGAGCGCCAGCGTGCGCTCCAGCATGGCCGGGTACAGTCCTGACAGGGGCAATGACGACCAGTCCGGCCCGGCGGTGACGTGAAACAGCACCACCCAGCCCTGGCCATAGCGATCCGCGGTCACAAGCGGGGTGCCATCGTCCAGACGCGCCCAGACCTTGGCGTCGAGATCGGGACCGGGTTCCGCGAGCACTTGCCGGGTGACCTGGGCTTCTTCGGGCGCGACTAGGCCGGAGAAGGGGCTGTCATCGGGGAAGGGGGCCAGGCCCTGCGGGTCTTCCCAGGCCATGGCGCCGCCGAACAAGCGTCCGCCCTCGCGCAGGCGCACCGGCAATAACGGATCGGTGCGCGTCGCCAGATTGGGACCGGAGAAGCGGATCAGCAGCCCGCCTTCATCCACGAATGCGGTCAGGCGATCATCCTCGATGCGGGCATTGTCGACCATGACAAGCGCAGAGGGTTCGCTTTGCAACAGGGTTTCAAGATCGCCGCTCACCAGCTCGGCCGTGCCTGACAAGGCTTCGCGGGCATAGTGGTAATCGGACAGAAGCGGTTGGCGCTCGCCGCCCGTATCAGGGCGGATCAGTCCGACGCGCGGACGCCGCCAGCGATCGCCGGTGATGTGCGTCGCTCCAGCCGAGCCAAAGCGATCCAGCGTGATGCGGGCGATCTGATTGCGCAGATCGAGCGGCAGGCTGGCGGCGAGATCCAGGCGTTGTTCGCCGGCTTGAAAGCGCCCATCCAGCCGCGCCAGCGCCTGTCCGTCCGCACCCAGAGCGGTCAGGGTGACCGGGCGTTCCGCCTCCTGGTCCGCGCGCACGAGACGCACCGTGAAGCCGTCCGGCTCCACGCCGACCCGAGTCAGGCCGATCGCGGTTTCACTGGGATCGGGAAGAACGATGCTTAAAGCGCCGCGCCCATTGAGCAGGCGGGCGAGGGCCTGGTCTCCGTCCGTTCCGGCCAGACCGTCACTGATCCACAGCGTGTCAAAGCGTTCGGGCGCGCCGGGCTGACCCAGAATGGTCTCGAGACGGTTCGCAGTGATGTCGCGAGCGGGCGGCCAGGCGCGCAGTTCATGCGCGTTCAGGCGCGACAGGGCGTTGCTGGCGGGGCCGAATGACAGATCAGTCTGGCTGGCGGGCGCGGCCGTAAACACCAGAAGGACGTCCCGGCCATCGCTGCGCGCCGCGATCAGCTGGCTGCGGGCCTGGGCCTGCATGTCCGGCCAGCCCGGCGCGGAACGCCAACCATCATCCACCAGCACCAGCAAGGGGCGGTCCGAATTCACGTCCGTGTCGGGGCTGAGGATCGGGCGGGCCAGCGCCAGCACGATGAGGGCGGCCATTACAAGGCGCAGCACCAGAAGCCACCAGGGCGTCGATTGCGGGGTTTCGGGAGTCCGCGCGAGATCCTGCAACAGGCGCAGCGGCGCGAAGATCACCCGCGACGGCGCCGGCGGCGTGGCGCGCAGCAGGAACCATAGGAGCGGCAACACCGCGAAGGCGGCCAGCGCCCAGGGCGCGGCGAAGGCGAGCGATCCCACTGTGATCATGACTGTGGCTCTGACAGGGCTTGATAAAGCGCGAGGACGGCGCTCGCCGCCGGACGGTCGGTGCGATGCGTGATCAGTCGCCAGCCATATTGGCGCGACAGGTCCGCCAGCTGGGCGCCATGGCGCGTCCAGGCGTCATGATAGGCGGAGCGGGCATCTTCGGCGCGACCGAACAACAGGCTGTCGCCGCTGGCGGCGGCTTCAAAGCGTGTGCGGCCCTTGAAGGGGAAATCCTCTTCGGCCGGGTCGACGATGCGCAACAGCGCGCCCGTCGCGCCCTGTGCGGCGAAACGATTGAGGCGGGCGCGCCAGGTTTCAATGGGATCGAGAAAATCGCTGGCGATCACAAGCCGGGCATGGCGCGGCATGTCCGCCGCTTCCACGTGTTCAGCCGGGCCTTCGCCCAGGGCCAGGGCGCGGCTGACAGTCTCGATGCCTTGGCGACCTGCGCGTGCGCGCCCGGTCTCGCCCAGCACCGACAGGCGCTCGCCGCCGCGATTGAGCAGGCTCGCAATCGCCATCAGGCAGACCGAGGCGCGTTCCTTCTTGATGGGCAGGCCGCGCGAATGCAGCTGCATCCCCGCCGAGCCGTCCCGCCAGAAATAGACCGCGTTCGCCGCCTCCCATTCCACTTCGCGGATATAGAGGTGATCGCCCTGGGCGGAACGGCGCCAGTCGACGAAGCGCGCGCCGTCTTCGGGGCGATGATGGCGATACTGCCAGAAGGTTTCCCCCTGTCCGGCGCGGCGGCGGCCATGCACGCCATGGGCGACGCTCGCCGCAATGCGCTCGGCTTCGGCCAGCAGCGCAGGGAAACGCGCCGCCGCCTCCTCCGCGTCATGGCGCAGGCGGGTCATATAGGACGGGGCGGGCGCCGGGCTCATCGAAATCCTATGCGGCGGCGTGGGCGAGGCGGTCGATCAGGGCGTCGAGCTGGACGCCCTCGGCGCGCGCGGCGAAGCTCAGCGCCATGCGGTGTTTCAGCACGGGTCCCGCCAGCGCCAGCACGTCTTCGGTGGATGGGGCGAGGCGGCCCTGGACCAGCGCCCGGGCGCGCACGGCGAGCATCAACGCCTGACCGGCGCGCGGACCGGGCCCCCAGCTGACGCCGTCGCGCACATCCGGATCGGTCGAGCGATCCGGGCGGCATTGTTCGAGCAAGGACAGAATGGCGTCGAGCACCTGTTCGCCCACCGGCATGGCGCGCACCAATTGTTGCAGATCGAGGATTTCCTCGGCGTTCAGCACCGGTTCGGCGAGCGCGTCTTCCGTGCCCGTTGTCGCGAGCAGGATGGCGCGTTCCTGATCCTTGTCGGGATAGGGCACGTCGATCTGCATCAGGAAGCGGTCGAGCTGGGCTTCGGGCAGCGGATAGGTGCCTTCCTGCTCGATCGGGTTCTGGGTCGCGAGCACATGGAAAGGCTGGGGCAGATCATGGCGCTCGCCCGCCACGGTGACAAAGCCCTCCTGCATGGCCTGGAGCAAGGCGGCCTGGGTGCGCGGGCTGGCGCGGTTGATCTCGTCCGCCATCAGCAGGCGACAGAAGACCGGGCCGGGGATGAAGCGAAAATGGCGTTTGCCGTCCGCGTCCTGGTCGAGCACTTCCGAACCCAGAATGTCCGCGGGCATCAGGTCGGGCGTGAATTGCACCCGCTTGTCCTCAAGGCCGGTGACGACCGCCAGCGCGTGCACCAGACGGGTCTTGGCCACGCCCGGCGGGCCCACCAGCAAGCCGTGTCCGCCGGACAGGATCACCGCGAGCGATTGTTCGACCACGTCATCGAGCCCGATAATGGACTTGGCGATGGACTGGCGAACCTCCGCAAGACGGCCGGTTGCAGCGTCTGCGCGAGCTGAAAGCGCCTGTACGTCTTCCTTCGAGGTGGGCATCGGCTTACATCCTTGAACGAGGCAGTTTTCTGACCTCAAACATGGCCGCAGCCAGAGGAGGTGTCCATGGGCGCACCGAAGTCTGAACAAGATGCAATGCAGTCGCTGCTTTCGGCGGCGGAGGCGATCGATACCGCAGACGGCTATCCCCCGGTTGAAAAATGGGAGCCGGACTATTGCGGCGAGATGGATCTCGTCATCAAGCGCGACGGCAGCTGGTGGCATGAAGGCACGCGCATCGGACGCGAAAAACTGATCCGCCTGTTCGCACGCATCCTCAGAAAGGATGCCGACGGACAGACCTATCTCGTCACCCCGGTCGAGAAGATCCAGATCAAGGTCGAGGCCGCGCCCTTCCTGGCCGTTCGTGTGGATCGCACGGGCGTGGGCCAGGAACAGAAGCTGGGCTTTCAGACCAATCTTGATGACGCCGTGATCGCAGGGCCCGAGCATCCGATCCGGGTGGAGACCGGCCCGGATGGCGAGCCTGAACCTTATGTGCATGTGCGCGGACGACTGGAAGCGCTGATCACGCGCGCCGCGTTCTATGACCTCGTGGAGTTCGCCGAGCGCGGCGAGGACGAGAACGGCCAGCCTGTCATGGGCGTCTGGAGTCGCGGCGTCTTCTTTCCCCTGGGACCGGCTGCATGAGCGCCGATGTCGAGGCGATACTGAAGCGATTGCGCACGGTGCTTGACCCGGCGAACGCTCCCGGCGCCTCCCGTCCGACGCGGGGGGATGGTGATCTGAACGATATGCCGACCCCGTCGCCGCGAAAGCTCAAGCCGGCCGCCGTTCTGGCCTTGCTGGTCAAGCGAGAGAGCGGCCTGACGGTGCTTTTCACCCGGCGCGCCGACCATTTGCAGGCCCATGCCGGGCAGGTCAGCTTTCCGGGCGGCCGGCAGATGGCCGGACGGGAAACACTGGCCGAATGCGCCCTGCGCGAGACCGAGGAAGAAGTGGGGCTCAAGCCCGAACAGATCACGCTGTTGGGACGCTGGGAAACCTATGAAACGGGCACGGGGTATGCCGTGACGCCTTTCGTCGGCGTCATCGAGCCGGGATTTGAGCTCTCTCCCGATCCGGGCGAGGTTGCGGAAGTGTTCGAAACGCCGTTCGATTTCCTGATGGACCCGGACAATCACAAGCTCGAGGAACGCGAATTCGCCGGCATGTTGCGGCGGTTCTACGCCATGCCTCATAAGGGGCGGTATATCTGGGGGGCGACGGCGGGCATGCTGCGCGCTCTGTCCATTCGCTACGCACAGGGCCGACCGCTCGAAACGGTCCGGTCTGCACGGGAGAGCCGCTGATGACTCGTATCTTTCTGCTCATGCTCGCCGCCTTCGCGCTGCCTTATATCGTGGCGCGCATCCTGTCGGCTGCGGGTGTGATCAAGAAACCCCTGTCGGCGATTCTGGGCATTGTGCTGGGGCTGGGCGCCGCCATGGTCATGCTGGTCGTGATCGTGCTCGTGGAGACCGATTCCAGTTCTCGTGACGGCGCGTATCAACCGCCGCGTCTGGAAGATGGCGAGATCCGGCCCGGACAGTTCGAGGACCGCGACCCGCCGCCAACCGAAGAGCCGATCTAGCGGGGCTCTCATGAAGCTTGATCCGTCACAGCACGCCTTTCTGCGCGCGCCAGCAACGCTTGCCGTGATGGATGCGCTCAGCCCCGGGGATACGGATCGGGCGCGCTATGTGGGCGGGTGCGTGCGCAATGCGCTTCAGGGCGTGCGCGTGGATGATGTGGATATCGCCACCCAGCTGACGCCGCAGCAGACCGTTCAGGCTCTGGAGGCAGCGGGCATCAAGGCGATTCCCACCGGGCTCGATCATGGCACCATCACCGCCGTGGCGGACGGCCAGCCGTTTGAGATCACGACCCTGCGCAAGGATGTCTCCACCGATGGTCGACGCGCCGTGGTGGCCTTCACCACCGATTGGGCGCTGGATGCGGGGCGTCGCGATTTCCGTCTCAATGCAATTTATGCGCGCCGCGACGGCAGCCTGTTCGACCCGTTTGACGGCGTGGCGGACGCGCTGGCGCACCGTGTGGTCTTTATTGGAGACCCCGATCAGCGCCTGGCCGAGGACGTGCTGCGGATCCTGCGCTTTTACCGGTTCAACGCCTGGTATGGCTCGGATCTCGACCCCGAGGGGCATGCCGCCTGCGTGCGCGCCGCCCCCAAACTGGTCGAGCTGGCGCGCGAGCGCGTCTGGAAGGAAATCAAGAAGCTGCTGGGCGCGCCAGACCCGGGGGCTGTGGCCAAAGCGATGCAGGAAGGCCACGTTTTTGATCCGGTTTGGCCCGGACGGCTCGACTTAAACCTTCTCTTAAGCATAATTAACGCCGACCGAGGGAAAAGGCGCGCGCCTGACACGCTCATAAGAGCGGCGGCGTTGTGCGGGGGAGATGTGACCACAGTGCGTAGCCTGTGCCATCAGATGAAAGCGTCGAACGCGGAAACCACTCGCCTGGCCGCGATGTGTGCGGAGCCGACGTCTGACGCTGTGGCGGTGCGGCCGGGATCGGATGCGCGCGCGCGTCGCCGTGCGCTTTATGCCTTGGGCGCCCAAACCTTTTCAGACCGGATGCGCTTGGCCGAAGCCCGCGGAGATGGCGACGCCGAGTCGGATCTTGAAGCCGCCGCGCACTGGCGCAAACCGGTCCTGCCCGTTACAGGACGCGACCTGATCGAGCAGGGTTTTGAGCCGGGCCCGGATCTGGGCGCGCTGATGAAAACGCTGGAGACGCGCTGGATCGAGAGTGATTTCAGTCTGGATCGTCAGGCGCTTCTGGCGCTGGCCAGCGAGGTTCGGGGGTGAGCCTGTCCGAGCTCTTCTCGCTGCGCTATCGCGCACGGGTGGGCAGCGGAGAGCTGTTCGCGGCGGACCTGCACCTGCACGACCGGCGCGCGCTTGAAGAGAAGGCCAAGGCCCTCAACTTCACCGAGGCGGAAACGACCAACGCGTCTGTGGACGCCGAAATGGCTCTGCGCATCCAGCTCGCCAAGACCATCAGCGCCGCCAATGACAAGCGCAAGATCAAGGACCTGCCCCGCCGGGCGCGTCAGACCATGGCCGACGCCTATCTGCAGGCGAACCGGGCGCACTGGTCCGCTGCGGCGGAAGATCCGGGCTTTGACAATCTCTTCCACGCGCCAGGCAAGGTGTTCGACCGTGATCCGCTCTATGGGGAGAAGTGGAGCGTCACCGCCAATCTTCTTGTCTTCGATTTTGTGGAGGCGTTCTTTGACCTGCTTCCCGGCGAGGAGCAGCTCGAATTCAGCCGCGATCTCAATCAGCGGCTGCAGCGCGGGGAATCGCGCTGGTATTTTCAGCTTGGCCGCTGGCGCCGCGATGACTGGCCGCGCGAGCGCGACAGCCAGTTCGACCAGATCCTGTTCTCGCTCAAGAGCCAGGCCGATCAGGCGCTGACCGCGCAAGACAACAAGATCCGCAATGGCGAAAGCCTGGAGGCGGGCAAAACGCTCGACCCCCAGAAGGTGTCGCAATCGCTGTCTGAAGCGGCCCGGAGCCTGTGGGAGGCGGACCGGCTGCTGGATTCAGACCTTCTGTCCAAGAAGGTGCGCCATGGCGCGGCGGTGCGCGCGGCGCGCCATGCGCTGGATGAATGCCTGACCCATTTCCGGGGCAAGCTGGACGGCCCGTTCGTGAAGGCCAAGCCGCCCAAGGGCAAGAAGCCGGGCCGGGGGCTGCCGCGGATAGGCGCGCCCTCGGCGGACAAGTCTGCGCTCAAGGGCGTGTCGGACGGATTGGCCGCGGCGATCCGGATCGAGATGATCGGCAAATGGCTGGCCCATGGCGGCCCGGACGCGCTCAAGAGCCAGCGGCTCAACGCCCTGGATCGCGCCAGCCTGGCGGAAATGCTCATGCGGCTGGTGCTGTTCGGCCTGCCTGAAACCGATAGCCCGGACGATATTGAAGAGGCCGAGGCGGAAGAGATCCGCAGCTATTCCAAGATCACGGGCGTGCGCAAGACGCCGAGCAAGAACGGCAAGCTGCTCAATCATGGCGAAGGCAGCCTGATGCTCAACGTCGATGACGAGGCGAGCGCCCGTCTCGCCGTGGATGTGCTGGCGCGCTTGTGTCAGTTCGCCACCGGTTCGGCCGGCGCAGTGCGTGATGCGACCGAAATGCGCGCCAGCCAGCCGCTCCATCGCGACCTGGATCCGCTTGAGGATTTTCCGCGTCGGGCGGAGCCGGCCTTCTGGCTGGTCGCCACCAACTGGCTGATCATGGGCGGGGCGGGGGCCGCGCTCATTGGTCTGGGCTTCGTGTTCGGGCTGCTGGCGGCGGGCTGGTCGCCCGGCTTTGCTCCAGGCTAGGCCTATTCGTCCGTGCCGCTTTCACTGACCGGAGCGACCCGTGCGCTGTCCTCAGACAGGGCTTCCAGACGGGCATAGGCGGTTTCATCGCCACGACGGGCGCGCTCGATCAGGTCCTGAAGGGCGATATAGCGGCTTTCCAGCTCCTGGCTTTCACGCTGGCGAGCCTGGGAGCCGACCTGCGCATCCAGGCGGGCGCGGAACGCCTCGATCACATCCTGCCGGTTGCGCTGGGCGATGCCGCCATCCTCATCGGACAGGGCGTTAAGCAGGGTATCGAACGGGCTTTGCGACTGGCTGAGATCGGGGACCTCAACGCCGGCGTTCACTGATTCCTGCTCGACAACGGCCTGCATGGTCTCCCGCGTGCCGCGATAGCGCTCGGAATTCTGTTCTTCTTCGGACAGGGAATCATAAAACTCGATATAGGCGCGCGCCCGGGTCAGCACATCGCCGGTGTGCTCGGGCGCTGTGAAGGCTTCGCGCTCGCGCTCCAGCATCTTCATGCGGGTTTCACGCGCTGTTTCGGCGTCCAGGCCGGGTTGTTCCAGCACTGCGGCGTAATTGTCCTGATAGGCGCGGGCGCCGGCCAGCGCGTTGCGGAAGATCGCATTGCCCCGATCGGAAATCAGCGCGTCCACGCGCGCCGAGGCCCCGTTCAGAACCGCCCGCGCTGCGGCGGACAGGCTGACCGTGTCATTGGCGCTCTTGGCGGAGGGGTTCTGCCCTTTGGCGTCTGAACGCGCCTTGGCGGTTTCGTTCTGCGGCGTGGCGTTTGCGCCATTGGGACCCAGATACGGGCCCTGAACGCCAACTGTGTTGACCATGTCTCGCTCCCTGGAGGCGGCATGCCGAGTCCATCAAGCGATGCGGTGAGTCTGCTAACCGGTCGTTAACGCAGATTAAGGCTTTGCTTACGGCCAGCGCGCATGGGGCGGCATGGAGGACAGGATCGAGTTGATATTGCCGCCGGTTTCGAGCCCGAACTTGGTGCCGCGATCATACAGAAGGTTGAACTCGGCATAGCGGCCCCGGCGTACCAGCTGTTCCTCGCGATCCTCATCGGTCCAGCTCTGGCCCATGCGGGTCTTCACGATCTCGGGATAGGCGCCGAGGAAGGCCTCGCCCACATCGCGGGTGAAGGCGAAGTCCGCTTCATGATCGCCACTGTCGAGATGGTCATAGAAGATGCCGCCCGTGCCGCGCGGTTCGTTGCGGTGCTTGAGCCAGAAATACTCGTCGCACCAGTCGGTGAAGCGCTGATAATAGTCCGGATCATGGGCGTTGCAGGCGGCCTGTGCGGCGGCGTGAAAACGCCGCGAATCCTCATGGGTCTTGTGGCGCTGGTAGTCCTGGGTCGGGTTCAGATCCATGCCGCCGCCGAACCAGCTCAGCGTGGTGGTGATGAAGCGAGTGTTCATGTGAACGGCCGGCACGTGCGGATTGCGCATGTGGGCGATCAGGGAAATGCCGGTGGCGAAGAAGCGCGGATCGGTGTCCGCGCCGCGCACGCGCGCCGCGAATTCGGGGCTGAACTCGCCAAACACGGTGGAGACATGCACGCCGACCTTCTCGAACAGGCGGCCATGCATCATGCCCATCACGCCGCCGCCCAGCTCTTCCTGACCGTCGCCGCGCTTCCAGGGGGTCAGCTCGAAACGCCCCGTATCGCCCGGATAGAGCGACGGATCAGCAGCGTCCTCAAGCGCTTCAAACGCCTTGCAAATGCGGTCACGCAGCGATTCAAACCAGGTTTTCGCGCGCTCGCGGCGGTCCGCCAGGACATCGGGGCTGGGTTTGGCGGGTGCAGACATGCTCGCTCCTCAAGCTTCAGGCCTTGCGAAAAGATACATACGGGCCGCAGCTGGCAAGCCAAAACGGCGCCTGAAGCGCTGGCGCAGTGAAGAGGCGCGCTTTAGGCTTCGCCGCCAGAATGCCGGCCTGAATATGGAATTCCGATTGCCATGATTGATCCGTTGTCCGATTTGCGCGATGCGCGCCGACGCGAAGACCTTCTGGGCGTGTCTGTGGAAGTGCGCCGCCTGATCGAGGCGAACGCCCAGCTGGGCAGCCAATGGGGCGATGTCGCCGGACTGGCGATGGAAGTGGGTGATGAGGTCGCCGCCCTGATGGCGGCCGAACGACTGACGCAGTCTGCGCCGAATTATCCGCAGTCCTGGTTGTGGCTGGCGTCCGCCCTGTCCGGGCTGGGGCGTCACCAGCAAGCCCTGGACGTCATCGAACGCCTGATCTCCCAGCAACCCAATGACCCCGGGCTTCAACGTCGCGCCGGGCGCGCCTTGCTGGAGCTCGGCCGCACGAATCTCGCCGAGTTGAGCTTTCGTCGGGCGATCAGCCTGGATCGATTTGATGTCATGGCGTGGGAAGGCCTGTCCGAATGCATCACGTTTGAGTCCGGCTCGGCGGAACTGGGCGCTCTGGAGGAAATGCGCATCCAGAACACCACCAATATGTCCTCCACCGAGCGTGGCGTGCTCGCCTATACGCTCGCCAAAGCGTATCGCGATGTGGGGGAGACGGCTGTGGCGGCCATGCGCGTGGCGGAAGGCGCCGCCTTCTGCCGGGATGACATCGGCTTCGACACCGACCGTCATGAAGTGTCGGTCAAGGCGCTGATCGCCAGCTATGAGCCGCAATTTGTCGACACGCATGAGGATGCCGGCGTTATTGACGGGCGTCCGGTCCTGATCATGGCGCCGCCCTGCACGGGCGCGGACTGGCTGGCCGAGGTTCTGGCGTCTGATGGCGAAGCGGGCGCCCTGCCGCGCAAGAACGGGTTGTTCTGGCTGAACGCGACGCCGCTCGGGGACCAGACCCTGAAGGAAATTTCCGACGCCATCGAGGCAGGCTGGGGCCGCAATGTGCTGGGCGATGTGGGCAAGCGCTATCTGAGCCAGGCTGAAGAAGCGCTGGGCCGGTCGGCGACGCGAATCATTGACCCCAGTTCGTTGTCGGAGATGGCGGGCGGGGCCTATGGCGTCTGCCTGCCCGCCGCGAAGATGATCCGGATTGTCCGCGAGCCGCGCGATCTGGCCTGGAGTATTTACAAGACCCGCTTCCGCAAGGCGCGGCACTGGACCTATCATCCCGACGATATCGCGCGCGTCATGGCCTGCCATAACCGCCTGTGCGAGCACTGGGAAACGCTTTTCCCCGGCCGTGTCATGACGGTGCGGTTCGAGGATTTGCTGTCCGATCCCCAGGCGGCGGTGCGCGAGGCGGCGAAATTCATCGGTGTGGACGCCGATGCCGCCGCGGCCGAAGCGTGGCTGCGCGCTGATCGGCTCACAATCGACCCTGAAGGCGTGCACAAGGATGCGGGCGAACGCTTTGAGCCGCTGGAATCGGCGCTGGCTCGGGCCGGGCTTGTCCAGGCGGGCGACTAGGCGGACAGCAAGTTTACGAGTTCCTCGCCCGCCATGCGCACGGGCGCCCCGGAGCGTTGGGTCCGGGCGAGGATCAACGCGCCTTCCAGCGTTGACAGACACAGGGTGGCGAGGCGCCGGGCGCGCTCGGCGGGCGTCCCCTCGGCAACCAGTTGCCGGGCCAGTGCGTCGATCACGCCCTCAAAGGCGCCGCGAATGGCCGCAACCAGGTCCGGCGCGCCATTGGCCTGTTCCAGAGCGACCGTGGCCACGGGGCATCCCCGGCTGAAGTCGGACCCTTCCAGCCATCCCGCTAGATCGTCTGCGAACGCCGCGATCGCTCCGGCGGCTGATCCCTGGCTTTCCAACCGGGACGTGAGGGTGTGTTGCAGGACCTGGCCGGCGGCCTCCATCGCCGCCACGCCCAGCTCGGCCTTGCCCCCCGGAAAATGATGGTAGAGCGAGCCCTTGGGCGTTTGCGCCCGGTCAAGGATTTCCGAAAGCCCTGTGGCGGCGAAGCCCTGTTCCTGAAACAGCTGGGCCGCCGCGCTGATCAGCCGCGTGCGTGAGGATTCGCGCTTGCGGCCCGCTCGTGCCGCCGCGGGGCGTTGGGATGACGACATGCCGGTAACTCCTTGACGTCGAGCTTGCCCGAGGCGATCTCTGAAGTCTATATAGACCGGTCGGTCTATTTTTGGAGTCTGTCATGTCGTCGTCGTCGCCATCGCCTGAAACGCCTGTGGTCAACGCCGAAGTGCTTCGCGAGGTCATCAAGGTCCAGCCCTTCACCCGCTGGACAGGTCTGGAGATTCTCAAGGCGGAGGACGGTGAGGTCATCACGCGGCTTGAATTGCGCAAAGACGACATGACCCAGCATCATGGGTTCCTGCATGGCGGGCTGGTCGGGTTTCTGGCCGATAACGCAGCTGCTTATGCAGCGGCCACACGGGTGGGGGATGTGGTCACATCCCAATTCACCCTGAACTTTCTCTCGCCGGGTGTGGGCGATGCTTTCAGGGCGCATGCTCAAGTGGTCAAGGCGGGCCAGCGCCAGGTGGTCGTTCGGGTGGATATCATCGCCGAGCAAGAGGCTGACGAAAAACTCATCGCTATCGCCCAGGCGACAATTTTACCCGCCGGCGAGCGCTAGAGAGCAGGTTTGCCACTTAATTCGCTCTGCGGTTTGTCATTTTTCTTGGGGAAAATCTGCGTTTATGGCCAGATCGCGGCCATTGTACGGGATAATCTGGTTGAAAAATAAGGGGGGTCGCATTAATCCGCCCCTCTATCTGCGTTGTATGTTTGCAGGGGCTGCGTCAGCACGCCGCACCGACAAGCCGCAGCGTTAGGCTAAGTCTGAGATCGCGCGCTAGCGTGCGTAGGGTCTGCCAGGCCCTGCGGGGCGGGCAGTTCGAATTCAAGAGGTCGGCACGTGACGGACGTGAACAGCAATCCCGAGACCGGTGGCGAAGAGCCGTCGCGCCGGGACTTTCTCTACATCGCATCGGTCGGAGCGGTAGGCGTCGGTGGCGCACTCACCCTTTGGCCGTTCATTGATCAGATGAACCCGGCGGCCGATACGCTGGCGTTGTCCACCACCGAGGTAAATCTCAGTGCGCTCGAAGAGGGCGCGGAGATCACGGTGATGTTCCGCGAGCGTCCGCACTTCGTGCGTCGCCGCACCGCCCAGGAAATCTCCGAGGCGGCTGAGGTGGAAGTGTCGCGTCTGCCGGACCAGCTGGCCCGCAACGCCAACCTCGAAGACAGCGCCCCGGCGACCGACGCCAACCGTTCGACCCTGTCCGCAGGCGTCGACGAAGGCGTTGAGGTGGACGAGGCCCTGCGCAGCGCCATGCTCGTGACCAGTGCGAACTGTACGCACCTGGGCTGCGTGCCGACCGAAGGCGCCGGCGATTACGACGCCTGGTTCTGCCCGTGCCATGGTTCGCACTACGACACCGCAGGCCGTATCCGTCGTGGCCCGGCCCCGGAAAACCTGCCGATTCCGCCGATGACCTTCATCTCGGCAACGACATTGCGTCTGGGCTAGGGAGAGCGAGTAATGAGCGGACCGAGCACTTACGAACCGAAAACCGGCGTGGAGCGTTGGCTTGACCAGCGCCTGCCGATCGTGCGCCTGGGCTGGGACTCCTTCGTGGACTTCCCGACCCCGCGCAACCTGAACTACTGGTACACCTTCGGCGGCATCCTGACCGTCTGTCTGATGATCCAGATCGTCACCGGCATCGTGCTGGCCATGCACTATGTGCCGCACATCGATTACGCCTTCGCTTCGGTGGAGCGGATCGACCGTGACGTGAACTTCGGCTGGCTCTTGCGGAACATTCACGCCAACGGCGCGTCCATGTTCTTCCTGGCCGTCTACCTGCACATGCTGCGCGGGCTCTATTACGGCTCCTACAAGGCGCCGCGCGAGCTTCTGTGGATCCTCGGCGTCGTCATCTACCTTCTCATGATGGCCGCTGCCTTCCTGGGCTATGTGCTGCCATGGGGCCAGATGTCCTATTGGGGCGCGATGGTGATCACCAACCTGTTTGGCGCTCTGCCCCTGATCGGCACGCCGATCACGGAATGGCTGTGGGGCGGCTTCTCGGTGGGCAACGCCACGCTGAACCGCTTCTTCTCACTGCACTACCTGATCCCGTTCCTGATTGCGGGCATTGTGGGTCTGCACGTGTGGGCGCTGCACGTTCCGGGCAACAACAACCCGACGGGCCTGAGCATCAAGACCAAGGCGGACACGCTGCCCTTCCACCCGTACTACACGGTGAAGGACGGCTTCGCGATCATCGTCTTTATGATCATCTTCGCCTTCTTCGTGTTCTACTGGCCGGACGCTCTGGGCCACGCCGACAACTACATCGAAGCGAACGCCCTTGTGACCCCGGCGCACATCGTGCCCGAATGGTACCTGCTGCCGTTCTACGCCATCCTGCGGGCCGTGCCCGACAAGCTGGGCGGCGTGATCTTGATGTTCGGCGCCATCGGCGTGCTGTTCATCCTGCCCTGGCTGGATACTTCCAAGGTGCGCTCCATGCGTTACCGCCCGCTGGGCCGCTGGTTCTTCGTGTTCTTCGTGATCGCGTGCCTGGGCCTGGGCTGGTGCGGCGCTGAACTGCCGGACAACAAGGTTCCGGTGCTGGGCGCGATCGGCCTGAACTTCCTGTGGCTCGGTCGTATCCTGACCCTGTACTACTTCGCCTATTTCCTGGTGATCCTGCCGCTTCTGGGCTTTATCGAGAAACCCACCCAGCGTCCGGCCTCCATCGAGGAATCGGTGCTTGGCAAAGGCAAATCCGACGCGTCGGCTTCCGCCGCGCCGGCCGAATAAGGAGAGCGATAGATGAAAATGATCCAACGCCTCCTGGCTGCCGCTGCGGGCGCTCTGGCGCTCGCAACCCCGGCCGCGCTTGCGGCCGAGGCTGGCCATCACCCGGCTGACTACGACTTCAGCTTTGAAGGTCCGTTCGGCACGTTTGATCGCGCCCAGTTGCAACGCGGCTTCCTGGTGTATCAGCAGGTCTGCTCGGCCTGTCACTCCATGAACCAGCTGCACATTCGCAATCTGGGCGAAGAGGGCGGTCCGTTCTATTCGGAGGAATATCCGAACCCGAACGACAACCCGGTCGTGCGCGCCATCGCGGCGGACTACATCGTCGAGGATGGTCCGGACGAGTATGGCGACATGTTCGAGCGTCCCGGCCGTCCGGCTGACCGCTTCCCGAACCCGTACGCCAATCCTCAGATGGCTGCAGCCGCCAATGGCGGCGCCATGCCGCCGGATTTCTCGGTGATCGTGAAAGCGCGTCACGGCGGTGCGGAATACATCCGCTCGCTCATGCTGGGCTATGACTACGAAGTGCCTGAAGATGTGCGCATCGGCCCGGGCCAGTACTACAACCCGTACATGTCCGGTGGCGTGATCGCCATGCCGCCGCAGCTGCAGGACGGTCTGGTCGAATACGCTGACGGCACCGAGGCCACCAAGGAACAGATGGCGACCGACATCGCCGCCTTTCTGGCTTGGGCCGCTGAGCCGCACATGGAAGTGCGCAAGAAGATGGGCCTGATGGTCATGATCTACCTGCTGGTTCTGGCCGGGCTTCTCTACGCCGCCTACCGTCAGGTCTGGTCGAATGTGAAGCACTAGGCTTCGCTCTTCAGCCTTGAATGATGACGGGCCGTCCGGATGCCGGGCGGCCCGTTTCTTATGAAGCCCACCGGTGGTAAAGGACCGAGCATGAGCCGCGACCCCATTCATGTCTCAACGCCGGATCCCGCCTGGGCGGATGAAGGCCTCGCCTGGGCCGACGCCGTCTGCCGGGCGCTGGGCTCGCGCGCCCTGCGGGTGGACCATGTGGGTTCGACCGCCGTGCCGGGACTGGCGGCCAAGGATGTGATCGATATCCAGGCGCTGGTTGTCGATCTGGATGATCCGGGTCTGGTCGCAGCCATGAAGGCTGCAGGCTTTGTCCATCGCGCGGACAATACGGGCGATGACCCTCATCCTGACACCGCGCCCGTGCTGGGCCCGGATGACTGGCGCAAGCTGTATTTCCGCGAAGCTGCGGGCGAGCGCCGGATTCATATCCATGTGCGCCGCAATGGCGCCGCCGGGGCGCGCAACACCCTGTTGATGCGTGATTTCCTGCGCGAGGATGAGAGCGCGCGCCGCGATTATGGCGACTTCAAAATGGCGTTAGCGGAGAAGACACGCAGCGACCGTTCGGCATATCAGGCGATCAAGCGGCCCTTCATCTCCACGGTCTTGCGGTCCGCGGAGAGCTGGGCGGAAATTCAACGCTGGGCGCCGGGCGTGCCCGATTCATACTGGAGAACCGAAGAATGAGCTGGAAACTCGGGATCATCGGCGGATCGGGGCTTTATGGTCTTGAAGGGCTTGAGGATGTGCGCAAGGAGACGGTCGAGACCCCGTGGGGCAAGCCGTCGAGCCAGCTTGTGCACGCCCGTCTGGAAGGCGTGGATCTGGTGTTTCTGGCCCGCCATGATGAAGGCCACCGCATTCCGCCCAGCGATCTGAACTACCGCGCCAATATTGACGCGCTCAAGCGCGCCGGCGTGACCGATGTGCTGTCCCTGTCGGCTGTCGGCTCGCTCAAGGAAGAGCTGGCGCCGGGCGCTTTTGTGGTCGTGGACCAGTTCATCGACCGCAGTTTTGCGCGCACCAAGAGCTTCTTCTCCGAAGGCTGCGTCGCCCATGTGGCGATGGCGGACCCGGTGTGTTCGCGCCTGTCCGCGCTGGCGGCGGATGCGGCCGAGGCCGCAGGCGTCGAGACCGTCCAGCGCGGCGGAACCTATCTGGTGATGGAAGGCCCGCAATTCTCCACCCGCGCGGAAAGCCAGCTCTATCGCCAGTGGGGATGCAGCGTGATCGGCATGACCAACATGCCCGAGGCCAAGCTCGCCCGCGAAGCCGAGCTGCCCTATGCCAGCGTCTGCATGGTCACCGACTATGATTGCTGGCGCACCGAAGACGCTGATGTCGACATCTCCGACATCCTCAACACCATGAAGGCCAATACGGCGCATGCGCACCAGCTGGTGCGCCATCTGGTGAAGACCATGGCCGCAAACCCGCGAACCGACAGCCCGCAAGGCATCGAGAAGGCGCTCGAATACGCCATCATCACGGCGCCAGAGAAGCGCGACCCGGATCTGGTCAGCAAGCTCGATGCGGTGGCGGGGCGCGTTCTGAAGGCGTAGGCTTTGGGGCCTAGGCTTTGAAGGACTGCCCAAGATGATCCGTATCCTGCTCGGCGCCAGCGCGCTCGCCCTGTCTGCTGCACTCGTCTCCCCGCTTCAGGCCCAAGCGCCCGCGCCGGCCATGGACGCGTTCGAGACCGGCCAATGGGGCGCGGCGGAAACCGCAGCCGCCAGTGTCGCGACGGATGTGGACGCCTTGCTTCTGGCGTCCGAGGCGGCGCTGATGCCGATTACGCTCGATCAGGCCGACGGGATGTCGCGTCGGGAGCGGCGCCAGGCCGCGTTGCGGGCGCAGGAGTATGCCGAGGCGGCGCTGGAGCTTGAGCCTCAGAACGCCAACGCCCATCTGCGCCTCGCCGCCGGGCTAGGGTATCAGTCGCGTTATGTGAACAAGCTCCGCGCGGTGATGATGGGGCTGCCCCAGCGCGGGCGCGATCACATGGTCGAGGCGATGCGTCTGGACCCGTCAGAGCCCTGGGCGCCCGCCATGCTGGGCGCCTGGCATCTGGAGGTGGTCCGTCGGGCGGGTGAGGGCATGTTCGACGCCAATGAAGCCGAAGGCCTGTCGCTGATGCGTCAGGCGGTGGAGATGGACGGCGCCCCCGCCGCCATTCCCTATCGGTTTGCGGTCGCGCTTGTGGCGGCCGATCCGGTCGCGCATGCCGATGAGGCGCAAGCCCTGCTGAACCGCGCGCTTCAAACTGCCGACTCCGACGCTGTGGGGCGGGCCGTGTCTGAGCTCGCGACCGGGCTCCTGGCGCTGCTGGAGACTGATCCTGACGCGGCACAGGCCGAAGCGGTGCGTCTGCTCGAAGAATAAAATCAGTGCGTTACGCTAAAGGTTGTCAGCTCCAAGTCAGAAAACCCCGATGTCGCGTCAAAAATAGTGACCATTATCTTCTTGCCATACGGTAAGTGATATGGCGCATTATGAGCATGAAGAAGGCGGCCCAAGATTTCTTCCGCCAGTTCTCCGATGACGAGGCGTGCCTCGCGCAGCTGTTCAATGTGCGTTTCGGCCAAGGCCATACCTGCCCCAAGTGCGAACGATCGGCCAAATGGTATCGGAGCGAAGCCGAGCGGGCCTTTTCCTGTCAGTGGTGCGGTCATCATATTCATCCGACAGTCGGAACGCCCTTTGAGAAGTCGTCACGTCCCTACGGCTTTGGTTTTACGCGATCTTTCTGTTCACTAAGTCCCGCAATGGCGTTTCAGACAAGGAGCTAGAGCGCCAGTTGGGCGTGACTTACAAGACGGCTTCGCGCATGGGATCATGAGATCTGTAAGCACATGGCGGAACTAGACGGCGACAACCGTCTGCAGTGGGAGGTCGAAATTCACGAGAGCTATATCGGCGACAAATCCAAGACCGGCAAACAGGGCGCGGCCCCAAAAAAAGCCCATCGTGTTTGGCATGGTCGAGCGTGACGACGACGTGATCTCTTTGGTCGTACCGGACGGCAAGTGCGAGACGCTACAGGCCCCCATTCTCACCAAATTAAAGCCCGGCTCTACCATCTGCACGGACGGCAATTGGAGCTATCACGGTCTTGAGAGACACGGCTATGTCCACAAGGTGATTGACAAGGACAGAGAGAGCTACGCCCGCATGGGCGTTCACGTGAATAATATCGAAGGCTTCTGGCGCCATCTAAAGGCAGGTATCAACGGAACTTATATCCACGTCAGTGCAAAGCACCTCAACAAGTATGCCAAAGAGTTTGAATTCCGCTTCAACTGTCGCGATAGTCCTGAGAGGATGCTTCCGGAGCTACTGAGCGTTTTCCCTGACATATTCGATTTAGAGCAGCATTAAACGTTGCCTTCTAGAGGGCGCATCGTCTTTGTGCTCCGCCTCAAACTCTTCGATACGCCCCTCTTTTGCGCGCCCCTAAGCGTTACCATCTTTGGATTTTCTCTGATTTATCTCTGACTGAAGCCGCGCGCGCTGAATAGCAGCAAGCTCAAACGGAAGTGCAAGAGAAAAAACGAATGCAAAAGCAGAAATGCCCGCGAAGATATTGTGAATGAAATAGAAATTATTCCATTCCGCATGCTCAATAACTTCTGTGACAACGAGAAGGCCTAATACAGCAATGTAGAGCACGAACAAATAGTTCAATCTCTGCAGGTCGCCTTGTATTTCTTTGGCGTTAAGCCATGCTGCCCGCCAGCTCCCCGGCATAACCATGCTTGGGTCACCCAGTATCGAGACCACGGCAAAAAGGGAAGCAGCTAATATTGAGAATGTAAGCCCAATGTATTCCGATGGGCGTTCTGAAAGACGGACCTCGTCGCCCCAAAAATAGCCAACAACCACCCCGACAGCCACGGCCGCAATGAGCAAGATTAAACGGCCATAGGCTAGCTTTGGCATGATTAGCCCTCCAAGACCCCTGACTCGAATAGTTCATCCATCGCCGACGTTAGCTTGGCTTGAACGTCCACTGGGCTGAGCACGTGCTTATTGCCTTCCGCGCTGTAGGAGCGCTTTACTGACATCCTGTCGCGAGTAAGGCGGAATCCGTTCTTCAGCACAATTGCAAACTGGCCGTCCTCGTCGCTGTCCAATAGGCTCGTAGCCATATCTGCCGTAAGCGCCTTGACCTGCGGCATTTTCCAGTCACGCCCAGGCTTAAGACTCAAGCGGCCAATCAAATGCTCGGCAGCTTCAATTTCTTCAGGCGTAAGGCGCCTGCCAACCAATGCCATCAGTGGGTTCATTCCCGGTATCTGGCCGTTCCTCACCAAGTGGTCCAGTGTCTCACGGAAGCCGCCTATATCCAGATCAATCTCTTCGATACCGGTAGCAAACGCTCGCCGAAAAACCTCGCGATCAACGCGCGCCTGAAGTGCGAATTGCCGATACTCCTCATCTTCAGAGTGACTATCGATAAACCGATGCAACAGCGCGGTTATTCGTCCTTCACGAAGGGTGCTGTTATGCGTGGTCCACACCACGTCGTTGCCCCGGATAAGCAGGAAAACCTGCGACTGAATGTACTCTTTGCCGTCAGGTGGGCTCTCAGTGTCGGTCTGTCGCTCGCGCCCAGCTAAAGCGGCCTCAATCACCGCAGCTGGGGCACCCTGCTCATAAGTAACCATGTGCAAAAAAAGCTCACCGTCGCCTGCCGGACGCCGCGCTATCGTGCAACGCTGATCACCCCAAACATCAAAATCTGGCGCAATCTCATCCGCCACGGCCTCAAGGCACTCGCGTAGAATTGGCTCAAGCGCATGACCTTCATTGAACCACGCCGCGTAGCGATAGTGAGCTGTCTTTTTCATATAGCACCCCCGGCTTTTTTGGGGAGGCTTGCACGCTAAGCGTTAGTGGTCAATTCCGCATGCTCAGGAGATAATGACTAAAATATTTGACATCGAGTCTGTGATTTCTTACATCTCATCATGTCAAAAAAATTCGACATGAGATCAAAGGAGTTTGACATGTCGTTCCAAGAAAAAAGCAATCTGGTCATGACGGTCATCATCGCCCTGGTCTACGGGGCCTATTTTGCGGCGGTCATGCCGCCGGCCTTGAGTGAAGGGCCATCCATGGAACAGGTCGGGCCCTATCTGTTCGGCGCGGTCGTCTTCCTCGTCATTGGCGGGGTGGTCGCGCACATCCTGGTCGCCATGGCGGCCCCCAAGGAGTCCGACGAAGCCGATGAGCGAGACAAGCTGATCGAGATGCGCGCGGACGCCCGCTCCAGCTATGTGCTGGGCGCGGCGGCTTTGCTCGCCCTGGGGCTTGGCCTGACCGAGCAGCATCTGTTCTGGGTCGTGCACATGATCCTTGGCGGTCTGGTGGCGTCCGAGCTTGTGAAGGGCGTGCTGCGCGCCATCGATTACCGCATGGGTGTTTGAGGAGGCGATCATGTCGTTTGAAGAGAAATCCAATCTCGCCACGCTCGTGATCGTCAGCGTGATCTTTGGCGGGTATTTCATCAGCCTCGCCAGCCAGGCGGTTTCAGGCGGCTTGCCCGCCGACGTGCCCGGCGCGGCGTTCGGGCCGGTCTTCATCGGCCTGTCCATCGGCCTGGCGATCTGGATGACGCTGGTTCACATCATTCTGGGCGTGCTGTTTTCCAAGGAGGCTGAAGCGGGAGCGGACGAGCGCGACCGCCAGATCGAAACCCGGGCCGATGCCGGGGCGGGCTATGTGCTGGGCGCGGGCGTGTTCGCCGCCTTGTTCATGCTGGTCTTCAATGTCTCGGGGTACTGGATCGCCCACGCCTTGCTGGCCGCATTGGTGGCGTCCGAAGTCTACAAGGGGGTGCGCCGAGCCATCCTCTACCGGCTGGGGGTCTAGATGGCGAAAGCGACCCGCATCAAAAATCGGATCCGCGAATTGCGATTTCACGCTGATGAGATGACCCAGGCCGAGCTGGCCCGGCGGATCGGCGTCACCCGCCAGACCGTCCTAGCGATTGAGCAAGGCAAATACTCGCCTTCCCTGGAAGTGGCGTTCCAGATCGCCGAGGTGTTCGGCGCGCCGCTCACCGATGTCTTTGAATATGCGCCTGAGGGCGCCCCCTGAGCCTCAGGCGTTTGTCGCCCCTGCATGCCCGGCGTGCGGGGGCGACTGTTTACTGGCTGGCCCAGACGATGCGCGCCATCCAGACCAGGTCCCGGGTCGCGATGGTGCGATTGTCATAGGCGGGGTTGAGCGAGATCAGTTCAACGTTCTCGGCGGTGACCCGACCCAGCTCCTTGGCCATCACCTCACCCGCGCGGGTCTTGGCGACGACCCGGTCGCCGCGCCGGGGCGAGGCATCGGGGCTGATGACAATGCGGTCGCCATGGCGATAGACCGGCGCCATGGAGTCCCCGGAGATTTCGAGCGCATAGGCGCCATCGCCTTCATCGCCGGGGAAGCGGATGTCTTCCCAGCCCGACCCGATGGGAAAGCCGGCATCATCGAAATAGCCATGATCGCCCGCCTGCGCGAACCCCAAAAGCGGTACGGAGCGGCCCTGGTTGCGGCCCAGGGCGAGCGCGGCGAAGTCATCAAAGCTCACACGCGTGGCCTCGAGTGCTTTCGCGAGGCTTTCCGTGGACGGCCAGCGAGGTTTGACGCCGTCTGCGCTGGTGCGTTTGGAAGGATTGAATGTGGTGGGGTCCAGCCCGGCCCGGCGCGCCAGGCCCGACGGGGTTAGCCCGGCGCGATGCGCCAGGCGGTCAATTCCGGTCCAGATCTGGGCGTGGGTCAGCATCGGCATCCCGTCTAACGCGACTCTTTTTACTCCTATAGCAGGAAAAAAATCCTTTTGGAATGGAAAGGCGCCGTGCAAAGCCGTCTGGCGGGCCGGGACGCTTGCACCGTGCCGTCCGGCGTCGTATCGGCCTTGGTCATGACCGAGCTTATCTATCGCATTGCCGATCCCGCCGCGCTCGCGGCCGCGTCGCTGTCAGGCGCCTATGAAGGCGAAGCCCATGACAAGGCGGACGGCTTCATCCACGCCTCATCGCTGGACCAGCTCGCCGATACGCTGGAGCTGCACTACGCCGCGGTGGACCGTGTGGCCGTGGCCGAGATCGATGTAAGCGCTCTGGGCGACACCCTGAAATGGGAAAAGTCCCGGGGCGGCGCGCTCTTCCCGCATATTTACGGGCCCTTGCCCTTTGACGCGGTGACCGGCGTGCATCTGATCAAACGTGATGATGAGGGCGCCTGGCGCCTGCCGCCGGAGTTGAGCCTATGAGCGACGCCCTCGCCAAAATGCTGACCCTCTTGCCGGCGGAAACCGCGCATCGCACAGCCTTGATGGGGCTGAAGTCAGGGTTCGGCCCCAGAGCGAACACGCCAGCCGACCCGGTTCTGAAAACGGCCCTGGCCGGTCTTGAACTGGCGCACCCGGTCGGGCTCGCCGCCGGGTTCGACAAGAACGCCGAAGCGCCGGATGCGCTTCTGAACGCCGGTTTCGGCTTTGTGGAAGTGGGCGCGGTGACGCCGCTCCCCCAGGCGGGCAATCCGCAACCGCGCCTGTTCCGCCTGCGCCAGGACAAGGCGGTCATCAACCGCATGGGCTTTAACAATGAGGGTCTGGATGCGGTGAAGGCGCGACTTGAAGCGCGCCAGGACAATCCGTCGAAAGCGGAAGGCCCTGTGGGCGTCAATCTGGGCGCCAACAAGGATTCCGAGGACCGGGCCAATGACTACGCCATCCTGCTCAAGGCGCTGTCCGGGCTGGCGGATTTCTTCACGGTCAACATCTCTTCGCCCAACACGCCCGGCTTGCGCACGCTTCAAAGCGGGGATGCGCTCGATGAGCTTCTCAAGAAGGTCAACGATGCGCGCTGGGCTGAACCGGTCTTTCTCAAGGTCGCGCCCGATCTGGAGACGGCGGATATCGAGGCGATCGTCAAAGCGGTCGAGACCCATGCCCTGTCCGGGCTGATCGTATCCAACACCACCCTGGCGCGCCCCGAGAGCCTGCAGAGTCGTCACAAGGACGAAGCGGGCGGACTGTCCGGTCTGCCGCTCAAGACGCGCTCTACCGAGATTCTGCGCCAGTTCCGTCGCCTGACGGGGCCGGATCTGCCGATAATCGGCGTGGGCGGGGTGGACGGTCCGGATGCGGCCTATGCCAAGATCCGCGCCGGCGCTGATGCGATCCAGCTCTATACCGCGCTCGTGTATCAGGGCCCCGGCCTGGCGCTCAAAATCCGCGATGGACTGGCGGAGCGTCTGAAAGCGGACGGGTTTGAACGCCTGTCTGATGCGGTCGGCGTTGACGTCTAGGCGGTGAAGCTGCGCTTCAGCCCGGACCAGCCGACCATCAGCGTGCCTGCACGCACCAGATAATAGAGCAAGAAGGCGAACCACAGCCCGTGGGCGCCCCAGAGTGGGCGCATAACGGCGTCCAAGGCCAGATAGATCACGAGCGATGCGATCATGGCATTGCGCATGAGCGGGCCCTGGGTGGCGCCGATCATCAGCCCGTCGAGCTGCCAGCTCGGCATGCCCAGAAGCGGCACCAGGGCGCACCAGATCAGAAAGGTGCGCGCCGAGGCGCGGGTCGCCTCATCCGTGGTCATCATGGTGATGAACACATCGCCCAGCATCAGAAAGCCCAGGCTGAGGATCAGCGAGAACACCAGCGCCAGCTCGCTGGTCAGACGGAAAGCGCGCATCAGCCGCGACCAGTTCTTTGCGCCCGCCGCCCGTCCGGTCTCGGCTTCGGTGACGTGGGCGAACGCGTCCAGGAAGAAGGCGCAGATCGAGATGTACTGCATCAGAATGGCGTTGCCCGCGAGCACATCGGCGCCCTCGCGCAGGCTGGCGATGTTGAACCAAGTGAAGCCCGCCAGCAGCGCCAGGGTGCGCAGGAAGATGTCGCGATTGACCGAAAACAATCGGCGGATCGCCTCGCGGTCCCAGAAGGCGCTTTGCCGGGCGGTTCCGCGACGCTTCAGGATCAGGGCGATGATGACGCCCGCCGCCAGAAGGTGCAGCCATTGCGCCACGGCGCTGGCGGCGCCCACGCCTTCAACGCCCATGTCGAAACCCAGCACGAACAGCACGGACAGGCCCGCATTGAGCACATTCAGCACGCTTTGCAGGATCAGCGCGCGCCCGGTCAGCCCCAACCCGATCAGCCAGCCATAGATGGCGAAACCGGTGAACGCCGCCGGCGCGCCCCAGAGCCGCGCATTGACGTAATCGCGGCCTAGCATCTCCACATCGGCCGGGCTGTCGAAGAGGGCGAACACCGCGGCTTTCAGGGGCGTTTGCAGTACCAATAGCGCCAGGCCGATCGTCGCGCCCACGGCGCCGGCGCGCCAGAGCACGGCGCGGACCTCGCCTTCATCGCTGCGCCCGTCCGCCTGGGCGGTCAGGGCGGTGGCCCCCATGCGCAGAAAGGCCACGGACCAGAAAAAGACGTTGAAGACCAGACCCCCCAGTGCGACAGCGGCGATGGAGTTGGTTTCCGCCGTTCGACCAATCACGGCGAGATCCACCAGCCCCACCAGCGGTGACGCGATGTTCGCGCCCATAATGGGCAAAGCGCGCAGGAAGACCTGCTTGCGGGTCAGGGAGAGGGCGGTCATCGGGGCTGGATAGCCTCAAGCGCTCTGGCTGGCGAGTTTGAAATCAGTCCGCGAGCGCATCGCCCAGCGCATCGCCGGAATCCCAGGCCAGTTCGGCGCGGGGGCCAAGCCGCCAGTCGCCGGCGCATCCCAGCGTGCCCGACGGGTCCAGCCGGTATGGCATGCCCGGCGCGTCGGTCACCAGGGCATAGCGCCAACGATGCGCCTGGCTCCATTCGGGCATGGGCAGGCCAAAGCGAATGAAGACCTCTTCGGTCAGCGCGCGTGTGACGGTCTCCGGGTCGCTTTCGAGAAAGGCTTCGGACCAATCGGGCGACGCATGAAGCACCCAGGCATCCGGTCCGTCCTGGCCGGGACGCGAGTTCATCCGGGCCATCCAGCGCACCGACCCGCCCAGCAATTTGGCGCCGTCAAACCCCAGATCAACCGGATGGGGCGGGACGGTCATCACCGCCCAGCAGGGCGAGAGTCGGGCCTCCAGCGCCTCTGCGATCAGGTCTGAAAAGTCGCCATCACTGCGTGCGAGAAACTCGATCAATTGCTCAGGCGGCAAGGTCAGGGCCAGCCGGTCGAATGGGCCGTCGGACTGGCCATCCTCGAAATGCAGGGTCCATGCGCCCGGTTCGCCACTGACATGACGGGCGCGAGCGCTGGTGTGAACCTCAAACCCGTCCAGCGCATGCTTGACGATGGCGCTCATGCCCGGCGTGCCGACCCAACGGGTCTTGTCGCGCAGGGCTTCGGCATTGCCGCCCCGGTCGATCGAGACGGTGCGCCCGGTCCACAGATCGGCGGCCCCGGCGGTCTGCGCCTCTTGCAGAAGGGTGGAAAAGCTCTCGCCCTTGGCGGTGATGAACTGGGCGCCGTGATCAAAACGAACAGGGCCAAGCGGTGTTTCGGCGCGGCGCGTGGACATGCGCCCGCCCAAGCCTCGTCCCTTGTCGAAGAGAACCGTATCCACGCCGCGTGCGGCCAGAGCGCGGGCTGTCGCGGCGCCGGCCAGACCGGCTCCAATTACTGCTGCGCGTCGCTTCGCCACCCTGTCATCCCCATGTCTGTGGTCTATTTGTTGTTAGGATATGGAGCCAGAAAGTTCAAAAGCCGGTGAATCCACCCCTGATGATGCAGTCCCAACTGCATCTGTCGAGGTGTATTACGATGGCGACTGCCCGATGTGCCGCGCCGAGATCGGATATTACCGCAAGCGCGGCTCTGATGCTCTGTTCACGGATCTAACCCAGGATGCAGCCTCTCCCGAGGGCGTGTCCTGTGAAGCGGCGCTCAAGCGCTTTCATGTGCGCGACGAGACCGGGCGGCTGCGCTCTGGCGCCGCCGCGTTCGCAGCGCTGTGGCGCGCCACGCCGGGATGGCGGTGGCTGGGCGTGATCGGTGGGCTGCCGCCCTTTGTCTGGATCGGTGAGGTTCTGTATCGGTTCTTCCTGCCTATAAGGCCCTATCTGCAGCGCCTTGTGCGCTGGCTGATGCCGCAGAGCGCGTCATGAGCGGTCCTGGGCCCCGTCGACGCAAGGCGGATTTGCCTCAGAAAACCTGCCCGGTTTGTCAGCGCCCGTTTGCTTGGCGCAAAAAATGGGAACGCAACTGGGAGAGCGTCAAATACTGTTCCCGGCGCTGCGCCTCTCAACGTCACAAGGCTTGATGTCTCCAGCATGACAAAAGTCTCACCTGACCGACAGCGTGCGGTTAGGTGAGCTGTCCTAGCGTTCGGATCAGAGGCTGATACCGGCTCCAGCAGAGAGCGGCTCCGTCTCTTATGGTCGAATTAGGAGAATATCTCATGTCCATCCTCACCGTTATGCTCGTCAGCGCCGCAGGTCTCTCGCTCAGCACGGTTTCTGACGCGAGTGAGCCTCGTGTCGAAGAAACCGAATCCGTCAATTACGCTAACGAACTACTTTTGACCGATGAAGGCGTTCAGCAGGTCCGGGGTCAGATCGCGAGCGCGGCGCGTTCCGTCTGTCTCACAAATGGTCATTTGACGGCGCGCTTCAGCCAGGATACGCGGCGTTGCATTGAGAACGCCTATGGCGAAGCCATTGAACAACTAGAAGTTCGGGTCGCCGAGGCGCGTCAGGTGTCCCGCAGCTATGCGCAGGCGGTTGTGAACTCAGCGGAAGCCGCTCAATAAATCCGCCAAATCCGAATCAAAGCAACAACAGCCTTCTTGCTCACGAGGCTGTCCCCCTGGCCCCCGCTCATTCTGATGAGCGGGGGATTTCTTGTTGCTGGAGACATTGGAGAAGCGTTGCTTTGGTATGCATTCTTGCAGGTCAGACCTGCACCAGCATGAGCGCAGTCGTCACATGGCTGTCGCATGATCCTGTCAAAACCTACCTCGCCGGGATCAACCGGCCTGGTTGGAACGACGAGCCGCCAAGATAGTGGTTCGCATATGAAGCAAGGATTTCCCCGATGCGTTTTGTTGCTGTCGCCCTGATCGCCGCCGCCCTGACCGGCGCCGCCTCCGCTCAATCTGTCGAGACCGTTGAAATTGAATTCCGTCCGTCCGATCTGACCAATGTCGAGCGTCTGGACGCCCTGCGTGAGCGTATCCGCCTGGCGGCGCGTGATGTTTGCGATGTTCATTCCGCTCGTTCGCTGGCCGAACAACGTGTGGCGCGTGAATGCGTTGCTGAAGCGCGTCGCGCTGGCGAATCCCAGCTCAACATTGCTGTGGCGCGCGCCAACGGTGTGATCGAGATGGCGGCTGAAGTGCGCTAGTCGCACGCTCCATTTCCGGAACATGAAACGCCCCGCCGGTCTCCCGGCGGGGCGTTTTTTGTGCGTCATGGGGCTGAAGCGTGAAAGCGGCTAGCCGTTCGACTTGATGGGTTTGATCAGGAAATGGCCGTGCAGATTGGCGATGGGGGCGGCGCGACGCTCTTGCCAGGCGTCCACGCGCACATTGGCGACGCGTGACCCCTGTCGCGTGATGGAGGCGCGGGCATAGACATCCTGGGGTTTGCCCGGACGCAGATAGTCCACGGCCACATCGATCGGTTTGGGCAGGGTGGCGAGATCGGTGAAGGCGAGAAGGCCGGCGGATGCGGTGATTTCCATGAACGCGCCAATGGCGCCGCCATGGAGCGCCGGGATCAGCGGATTGCCGATCAACCACTCATCATAGGGCAGGATGGCCGTCAGCTCGTCGCCATGGTCGTCAAACCTGACGCCCATGCGGGAGACATAAGGGCTCGACTGGAGCTTTTGCAGACGCTCATTCATGACGATGCGCCTCCGGCTTTGTCGTTCGCCATATGCTGCTCCACCTCGGCGCGCGCGCGTTCCGCCGCGGCCTGGCTGGCTCGGGTCACCATGAAGGCGGCGTGGGCTGTGGCCACGGGATCGTTTTCATCGCCGTCATGGGCGATGGCGCTGACAAAGGCGATCAGGCCGGACACCTTGATGGTCTTGGCCTCGGCGACCACATCGCAGCCCGGCTTGGCGGGTCGCATATAGTCGAGGCGCAGATCGAGGGTGGCGACCGCCTGGTCCCCGCCGAGCCCCGCGAAGGCGGCTGTGCCGCAGGCATGGTCGAGCAGGGCGGTCACCACGCCGCCATGCATCACGCCGGTCTCGGGGTCGCCGATCGATTCAGCCTGATAGGGCGCGCGGATGACCGCTTCGCCCGGGCTGACCCGCACCAGCTTCATGCCCAGCGCCAGCGCATGCGGACTGCCATCGACCAGAAGGCCGGCCAGGGTGTCGAGTTTGTCTTGCAGGGTATCGCTCATGGGAGCGTTTGTAGTGGTAAGCGGACGCGCTTTCCAGCCGGTCAGTCACGCAGTCTGCGGCGCACCAGGGTTTCGAGCCCTGTCACCACTTCCATGCGCTCTTCGCGGGATTCGCCTTGCAGATCGGCGAGCCGCCCCAGCGAGGCGCGGTGCAGCTGGATGATCTCGCGTTCGCGATCACCCAGGGTTTCGACGCTGCCCAGGAAACGTTCCAGCGACCGACCGATCCGGGCGGACAGTTCATCGCCCCGACGCAGCATGGAAAAGATGATCGACTGGGCCTGGGCGCGCGCCGCCTGCAACGGCGTCGTCTTGCCTTCGGCCACATCCCGGTCGCGTTTATACGTGCCCGTGCCGTCCGCACTGCGCACCCGGCGGTCCGGGCCGCTGTAATTGGCGGTCTTGATGAAGGAGCGAGGCCGCTGGGTGATTTCGGTCAACCGTTCGGTCACCCCGCGCGGGGAGACGGGGCGCAGGGCCAGCGTGTCTGCGCCGGCATCACGGGCGGCTTCGATATCCAGCAAGGTGTTCTTGGTGGACAGGATCAGGGTTGGGGTGCGGTTCACCTCGGCCTTGGCTCGGCGCAGCTTGCGCACGGTCTGGGCGGCGTCCAGGCGATCATCGCGCCAATCCACCACCATGACGGACTGATCAGCGTTTTCGGCGAACCATATGGCGGATTCCGGCGTCGAACAGGTCTGGATGCGTTCGGCGCCCGCATAGCGGAGAATGTCGACGGTCAGACGGCGGGAAAAGGGCGTGGGGTCACAGACAATGACCGCACGCTGTTTCCAGTCCAGGCTGTCGCCCGCTGGTGTTTCGTCGCCAAAATCGATGTCGAGCTCAGCCGCCACGGAATATCCCTCACAGGTTGGTCAGACCTGTGTAGCGGCAAGAGGTGGAGATTGTCTTAGCCCGGCTGCGAAAGCTGTTAGCGCTTGGTAAATGCGCGGATCAGGTGCACGGCCAACCAGATCGGCAGGACGATCACCGCGCCCAGGAAGAAATAGCGCAGGGCCCAGCGCAAGGAGGCGCCGATGGAGTCAAAGAACGACGCCCAGGCGTCTCCCACGGTCTGGAAGAAATCGACCCACAGATCAGCCGGATCGACCTGGAACACCGCCAGGACCAGCCCTACGAGAACACACAGGAGAAAGACGATCATGAGATCGGCGAACCGCACGCTCAACACGCGCTGGAGCACGGACTTGCGTCCGGTTGATTGCGGGGTCTGATCACTCATGATCGTCTGTCTCTCATGCAATTAAGGCCGTATCGCGGCGATCAGTTGTCCTTGTGGATTTCCACCTGATGCGGATACGGGATCTCGATGTCGTTGCTGTCGAAGGCGATCTTGACCTTCTTGTTCATGTCGAAATGCAGCGCCCAATAGTCCGAGGCCTGGCACCAGGCGCGCACCACATAGTCCACGCTAGAGGCGCCATGCGCCTTCACTTCCACGAACAGGGCTGGCTCCTTCATCACGCGCTCATCGGCCTCGAAGGTAGAGCGCAGCACGCCGATGACCTTGTCGATGTCATCGTCATAGCTGGCGGAGAAGACAAAGTCGCACCGGCGGGTTGGATAGGCGGAATAATTGGTGATCACATCGCCCCAGGACTGACCGTTGGGCACGATGATCTGCTTGTTATCGGGAGTGTTGAGCTCGGTATAGAACAGGGTGATGTCCTTGACCGACCCTGAGGTGTTCGCGATCTCGACATAGTCGCCGATCTTGTAGGGGCGGAAGAAGATGATCATGACGCCCGCCGCCACGTTCGACAGCGTGCCCTGAAGGGCGAGACCGATGGCCAGGGTCATGGCGCCCAGAGCGGCCACCAGCGAGGTCGTCTCGACGCCGAAGCGGGTCAGGACCGCGATCAGGACGACAGCGAGTACGCCATATTTGGCGATCGATGCGAAGAAACTCGCAATCGTGGGGTCCATCTTGGGATTGCGGTCGGGAATGGTGCGGATGGTCCGACCGACTGCGCCGGCGATCATGAAGCCGACGATCAGGATGATCGCAGCCATGCCCACATTCATGACCATCTGCAGGCCGATGGTGGTGATGTATTCCTGAGCGCGCTCGAAATCGATCGCGGCGGTCGTCGTGCTCATGTCCGGCAAGTCCCCTGAAGGTCAAATCTACTATGCAAATCCGATAGCATTAATTCACGGGACGGTCGAACCGTTCCGCCAAGAGCGTGTGAAGGCTTGTGAGCCAGTCCGCCTCGCCGGCCGGCTTATCCCAGCGGATCCGGTGAATGCGCGGAAAGCGCATGGCGATGCCGGACTTGTGCCGGGGCGAACGGTTGAGCCCTTCAAAGGCGATCTCCAGCACCAGTCCGAAATCGGGACGCGCCTTCACCGCGCGCACCGGACCGAAGCGATCAACCGTGTTGTCGCGCACAAACTTGTCGAGCTGTTTAAGCTCGTCATCGGTGAAGCCGAAATAGGCCTTGCCGACCGGCGCGAGCACCTGCTCGCCGTCTTCCTCGCGCCAGACGCCGAAGGTGAAGTCGGAATAGAAGCTCGAGCGCTTGCCGTGCCCGCGCTGGGCGTACATCAGCACGGCGTCCACCAGGAAGGGATCGCGTTTGTATTTCCACCACGGGCCTTTGGGGCGTCCGGCCTGATAGGTGCTGTCGCGGTGCTTGATCATTACGCCCTCGGCATGGGCGTGAGGCGGATCGGCGCGCAAAGCATCGAGCGCGCTCCATTGCTTGAAATCGATAGTGTCTGACAGGTCGATCCGGTCGGAGGGCGTGCGCGCGACCAGCGCTGTCAGTCGCGCCCGGCGGTCCATCAAGGGCTCGCGACGCAGGTCTTCGCCTCCGTCGACCAGAATGTCATAGGCCCGGATGAAGGCCGGCAGCCGGGTCATCATCGCCTTGGAGACCGTCTTGCGATTGAGCCTTTGCTGAAGATCAGAAAACGGAGCGACCTCGCCGTCGGGCGTGCGGATCAGCAATTCCCCATCGATGGCGCCTTCAAACTCAAGCGCCGCCAGGACATCGGGGAAGGTATGGGAAATGTCGTCCCCGGTCCGGGTGTAAAGCCGGCGCACGCCCTCTTCGCTCACCGCCTGAATGCGGATTCCATCCCATTTGTATTCGGCGATGAAATCGGATGGGTCCAGCGCCTCCAGCCCGCCCTCTTCCACCGGATGGGCCAGCATGACCGGGCGGAAGGGCGCCTTGGCGGCGTTGACCGGTTTGTCGGCCTTGCCCTCCAGCCAGGCGAAGAGGGGTTCATAGGGGGGCTCCAGGCCGTGCCAGAGCTCTTCGATTTCAGTGACATCGACATCACCGAAGCGGGCGAGCGCGGTCTTGGCGAGCCGGGCGGACACCCCGACCCGCAGGCCGCCGGTGACCAGTTTCAACAGCGCCCAACGCCCCTGGGCGTCCAGCGCATCCAGCCAGCTCTCGATCAAAGCGGGCGCGCCAGCGCGAGAGACGCTCATCAGGCCATCAATCACTTCGACAAGATCAGGGGAGCGATTGGCGCCATGGCGTTGCGGCCAGATCAGCGCTGCGGTCTCCGCCAGATCGCCCACATAGTCATAGGACAGTTCAAACAAGACCGGATCGACCCGCTCGCTGACGAGCTGCCGGATGGCGGCGGCCTTGGCGGTCTTGAAATCGAACGCGCCGGTCAACGCCGCCAGGGCATAGCCGCGGTCCGGATCGGGCGTGGCGCGAAAATGCTCGACCAGCAGGCGCAGCTTTCCATTGCGCTGGGGCGTGTACGATAAGCGGTCCAGAAGGGCGGCGAAGCTTTCCATGGTCTGAGCATATAGGATACGCGCACCAGATTGCCGCCCAAGGGCGCAGGCGCGCTGATAACCCCAGTCGCTTTGGGTTTTCGTTTGCCCCTCATGCCTGTATCCCTGTTGCCATGTAAAGTTTACGGCGCGCTCACCGATAAGAGCCGCTGTGGTGATGGGGAGCATCATGAGCGAGCAAGGGCGCGATACTGCGCAGACCGAACACCAGACCGGATTTCTCGGTCTGATTGAGCGGGCCGGCAACCGACTTCCGGACCCGGCCTTCATTTTCCTCTATCTGATCATCGCCATGGTCGTCATATCGACCGTGACCGCGATCATGGGCCTGTCGGCCCTGCACCCGACCCAGACCAATCCTGACGGCTCCGCCGTGCTGGTCGAGGCGCGCAGCGTTCTGAGCGCCGCCAGCCTGCAACACCTTCTGGTCGAGATGCCTGATATTTTCACCGGCTTCCACCCGCTGGGTTATGTGCTGGTGGTGATGCTGGGCGCGGGCGTTGCTGAACGGGCCGGCCTGTTCGGCACCGCCATGCGCGCTGCGGTGCGCGATGTGCCGAAAATGCTGCTGACCCCGGCCGTGGCGCTGGTCGCCATGATGGGCAATCTGGCTGCGGACGCCGCCTATGTGGTGCTGATCCCGCTGGCCGGCGTGATCTTCGCCGCTGCGGGCCGTCACCCGGTGGCGGGCATTACGGCCGCTTTCGCCGGCGTGTCGGGCGGCTTTTCCGCCAACCTCCTGCCGGGCCAGCTCGATGCCCTCCTGTTCGGCGTCACCGAGGCCTCGGTCGTCGCTCTGGTGCCCGAATGGACGATGAACATTGTCGGCAACTGGTACTTCATCGCCGCGATGACCTTTGTCTTCATGCCGGTGATCTGGGTCGTCACCGACCGTATTGTCGAGCCGCGTCTGGGCCCCTGGACGGGCGGCGCCTCCACCAATGCGAAGGATGACGACAGTGATCCCGAAGCCCCGCTGACCGAGGGCGAGAAGAAAGGCCTGTGGCGCGCGCTCTGGGCGGTCCTGTTCGTCTGCGTCCTCTGGCTCGCCATGACCGTGGATCTGCCCGCGCTCGTGACGGGCGGCGCAGTGTCCATGTATGGCGGCGACGTGCCGCTGCTCGACGAGGCGGCTCTCGAGGCCGGGCAGGGCGCGGCGATCGCGCTGGTGCCCTTCTTCCAGTCTCTGGTGGCGGGCTTCATGATCCTCTTCCTGCTGGCGGGCGTGGCCTATGGCCAGGCGGCCGGCACGGTGAAAACCCATCGCGACGTGGTCTCGATGATGGCCGAAGCCATGAAGGATATGGGCTATTATCTCGTGCTCGCCTTCTTTGCGGCCTATTTCGTGGAAATGTTCAACCAGTCGCGTCTGGGCATCATCACGGCCGTGAACGGCGCGAACGCCATCGAGCAGTCGGGCCTGCCCCTGCCGGTCGTGCTGGGCCTGATCGTGCTGTTCTCGGCGGTGCTGAACCTCTTCGTGGGCTCGGCCAGCGCCAAATGGGCGCTGATGGCGCCGGTTCTGGTGCCGATGCTGATGCTGCTGGGCGTCAGCCCGGAAATGGCCACTGCGGCCTATCGCGTGGGCGACGGCTCAACCAACATCATCACGCCGCTGATGGTCTATTTCCCGCTGGTGCTGGTGTTCTGCCGACGCTGGGTGGACGGGTTCGGCATCGGGTCCCTGACCGCGAGCATGCTGCCCTATTCGATCTGGCTTTTGATCACCGGCATCATCATGACGATGGCCTGGGTCTTCCTCGGACTGCCCCTGGGGCCGGGCGCGGAAGTGGGCTACGTCCTGCCGAACGCCAACTAACGACAAACGCCGGGAGCCCCGCTCCCGGCGTTTTCATTCCAGACCGGAGGCGCGCATGCCTGTCATCCTTCACCATCTCGAACTGTCCCGCTCCGAGCGGATCATCTGGCTCCTTGAGGAGCTGAACGCGCCCTACGAGATCAAGCGCTACAAGCGCGATCCGCAGATCCGGCTGGCCCCGCCCGAGCTGGCCGAAAAGCACAAGCTGGGCAAGGCGCCCCTGCTGGAGCTCGAAGACGGCGCGGTGATCGCGGAAACCGCTGCAATCGCGCAATATCTTCTCGATCGGTTCGATCCCGACCATGCCCTGCATCCCGCACCCGACGCGCTGGGGCGTCTGAAATATCTTGAATGGATGCATGCGTCCGAAGGCGCGGCCTTCCTGCCCTTCCTGATGAACACCTATTGCGAGGCCACGGGGCTCAAGGACTCCCTGCTCGACCAGTTCATGGAAGGCGAGCGGGCCAAGGCCTTCGCCCATATCGAGGCGCACCTGAAGGACAATGATTATTTCGCAGGCGAAACGTTTAGCGCCGCGGACTGCCTGATGGGCTTCCAGCTCGACGCCATGGCCCAGCGCGGCGGCGTGCAGGATGGCTCGGCGATCAAGGCCTGGCTCGACCGGGTGCATGACCGCGACGCCTACAAGGCGATGCGCAAGGTGACGGACGCGGATTAAAGCCCCATCGCCTCATTGATCAGGTCTTCCTCGCTGGCTTCGGCCATGATGGCGTCCATCGCCTCGCCATGCCGGATGGGTTCGCGGCCCACTTCCAGCATGACGGGCACGGCCAGCGGGCTGATCTGATCGAGATGCACCGCCTCCACATGACCCGCCACGCGCACCAGCGCGTCTGACAGACGGCGCACATCCAGCAACCCCGCCGCGGCGTCCGCCCAAGCGGCTTGCATGAGGATGTGATCGGGTTCGTGATCGCGCAGCACATTGTAGATGAGGTCGGCGGAGAAGGTGACCTGCCGCCCCGTCTTCTCCTGACCCGGAAAGCGGCGCTCGATCAGCCCGGCGATCAGCGCGCAGTTTCGAAACGTGCGCTTCATCAGATCGCTCTCGGCCAGCCAGGCGTCGAGATCATCGCCCATCATGTCTTCGGAAAAGAGCGCGCTCATATCCACGTCCGAGAGGTCCTTGCGGCCCCAGACCGCCAGCGCATATTCGTTCGCCACGAAGCCCAGCGGCTGCTTGCCCAGGCGCTCGAGCCGCCGCGTCACCAGCATGCCCAGCGTCTGGTGGGCGAGGCGGCCTTCAAACGGATAGCAGACGAGCCAGGACTTGCCCGCCCGCGGGAAGGTCTCCACCAGGAGGCTGTCGGGCGCGGGCAGTCTTGATTTGCGCTTCTGGATTTCCAGCCAATCGCGCACTTGTTCAGGCAACAGGTTCCAGCGATCAGGATTGTGCACCAGCTCGCGCACCCGCGCGGCGAGATAGGTGGAATAGGGGAATTTGCCGCCTTCAAAGCTGGGGATCTTGGGGTCTTCGGCGCTGGACCGGCTGACCAGGCAATCGCCGCCGCTCACGCCCTCAAAGCTCAATATCTGGCCCGCGAACATGAAGGTGTCGCCGGGACTCAATTGATCGGTGAACCATTCCTCGATCTGGCCCAGCATCTTGCCGCCCATCAGCGTTGCGCCCTGTGCGCCGCCCGAGACTTCGTCCGGGCGGACCAGGCCGCGATTGCCGCGGCCGCGCTTGGGGCCTGACGCGCCCGTGCGTTTCGCCAGCCGCACATTGAGCATGGGCGCTTCGATGATGGTGCCCACATTCATCCGGTGGCGCTGGGCCACATCGCGATTGCGGGCGCGCCACAGACCGTCACGGCTCTTAACGAGGCGCTTGAACCGGTCATAGCTGCCCAGCGCATAGCCGCCATCGGCGACAAAGGCATGCACCCGGTCAAATGTCTCCCGCGGCAGCTCGGCATAAGGCGCCGCCGCGATGACTTCCTCGTAAAGCGCGTCGGTCTCGAACGGATCGCCACAGGCGCGCCCCATGACGTGCTGGGCCAGCACATCGAGCGCGCCCGACTTCAAGGGATCGCCATCGAGCGCGCCCGCTAGCACGGCTTCGGTGGCGCAGGCGCATTCGAGATGCTCGAACCGGTTGGTGGGAACCAGCAGCGCCCGGCTTGCGGCGTCCAGCCGGTGATTGGCCCGCCCCAGCCTTTGCAGAAGCCGGGAAGTGCCTTTCGGCGCCCCCATCTGGATCACCAGGTCCACATCCCCCCAGTCGATCCCCAGATCGAGGGTGGAGGTGCACACCACGGCTTTCAGGACGCCCGCGCCCATGGCCGCTTCCACCTTGCGGCGCTGCTCGACCGACAGGGAGCCGTGATGCAGCGCGATGGGCAGATTGTCGTCATTGATGGCCCACAGCTCCTGAAAGGTCATCTCGGCCTGAGAGCGGGTGTTCACGAAGATCAGCGCCGTGCCTGCGCCCTTGATCTGCTCATACACCGTCTTCATGGCGTGTCGGCCCGAATGGCCCGCCCAGGGAATGCGTTCTTCGGGCGTCATGATCTGGACCTCAGGCGCCGCGCCCGCGCTGCCCCGGACCAATTGCGCGAAACGTGCATTTTCCGCGCGTGCCTGCGCAGACAGCCAGCGCGCATGGCCCATCTCGTCCTTCACCGTGGCGGACAGACCCACTCGGCGCATGTTGGGGGCGTAGCGCTGGATTGTCGCCAACCCGAGCGCGAGCAGATCGCCGCGCTTGGACGGTGCGATGGCGTGCACCTCGTCGATGATCACGCATTGGAGGTCTTCAAAGAAGGCGCCGGCGTTCTCCTGGGCGCAGAACAGGGCGATCTGTTCAGGCGTCGTCAGCAGGATGTCCGGCGGCTTGGCGCGCTGGCGCGTGCGCTTGCTCGCGGGGGTGTCGCCGGTGCGGGTCTCGACACGCAGATCCAGGCCCATCTCCTCGATCGGCGTCATCAGATTGCGCGCCACATCCTGGCTGAGCGCCTTGAGCGGACTGATATACAGCGTGTGCAGGCGATGGGGGCGGTCCTTGCCCTCGCGCTCTGCAATATCGGCGAGATCAATCAGGCTCGGCAGGAAACCGCCCAGCGTCTTGCCACCGCCGGTGGGCGCGATCAGCAGGGCGTCCGTACCCGCTTGCGCGGCGGCGACCATTTCGCGCTGGTGCGCGCGCGGCGCCCAGCCCCGGCTTTCAAACCAGGCTTCGAACCGATCAGGCAGGGCGGGGAGGCGGGCGTGCTTCATCACCGAAACAGATAGCATGCGCGCGGGCCGGGCACAGGCTTTCCTCTGTTGGGCTCAGGCCCTAGTCTGCGGCGCAACACAGTAACCATGAAGGAGACGCCTGATGCGCACCGCCCTGTTCGCTTTCGCATCCGTTCTGGCCCTGACCGCCTGCAGCCAGCCTGAAGCGGGCTCTGACGCGGCGCCCGCCGCCGATGCGGAGCAGGCTGCGGAGGTCGTGCAGGTTTCGCATCCGGCCTACCCCGAGACGAGCACGGTCGAGCAGGTGGATGTCTATGAGTCCGCCGCCGAGGGCGAAGTGGCGGTGTCGGACCCGTATCGCTGGCTGGAACAGGATGTGCGCGTGTCCGAGGATGTGGCGGACTGGGTCGAGGCCCAGACCGCGGTGACCAGCGCCTATCTCGACCAGTTGCCGGGCCGCGACCAGATCGCCGAGCGCCTGGCGGAGCTGTGGAATTATGAGCGTTACGGCCTGCCGACCACGCGCGAGACCGAAGACGGCCTGCGCTATTTCTTCTCGCGCAATGACGGGCTTCAGGACCAGTCGGTCTTCATGGTTCAGGATGGCCTTGAGGGCGCAGCGCGCCCGCTGATCGATCCCAATGAATGGGCGGCGGACGGCACCACCGCGCTGGCGGGCACGGTGCCCAGCCCGGACGGGACGCAGCTCGCCTATCTGATCGCCGATGGCGGCTCGGACTGGCGCTCGATCCGCGTCATGGACGTGGAGACGGGCGAAACCCTGTCTGACGAGATCGAGTGGGTGAAGTTCTCGCCCTTGAGCTGGGCCAAGGATGGCTCGGGCTTTTACTATTCGCGCTACCCCGCGCCGGAGGAAGGCGAGGCCTTTACCGCGCTCAACCTCAATCAGGCGATCTATTTCCATGAGCTGGGGACCGACCAGAGCGAGGACGTCCAGGTCATGGCCGATCCCGACAATCCCGAAGTGGGTTGGCGCGGCTTCGTCAGCGATGATGGCCGGTACCTGATCATCAACTCCTCCACCGGTACGGACGGGAATGGCGTGCACATTCTCGACCTGGAGACCGAGGCCGCCGAGCCGGTCGAGATTTTCGAAGGCTTCGGCAACAACCATTCCTATGTGGGCAATGACGGCGAGACCTTCTGGTTCCAGACCGATCTCGACGCCCCCAATGGCCGAATCGTCTCGGTGTCGCTGTCTGATCCCGCCGCCTTGACCGATGTGGTCGCTGAGGGCGAGGGCCCGATTACCGGCGCCAGCCATGTGGGCGGTCATCTGATCATCGAGACCATGCGCGATGTGGCGAGCGCGGTCAGCGTCTATACGCCCACGGGAGATTTCGTGCGCGAAGTGGCGCTTCCGGGACTGGGCGTGGCGTCCGGCTTTGGCGGGGATCCTGAACGCACCGAGACCTTCTATTCGTATGAAAGCCTGAACCAGCCCGCGACGCTCTATCGCTATGATGTGGAGACCGGGGAGAGTGAGGTCTTCCGGGCGCCGGATCTGACCTTCAACCCGGATGACTATGTCGTCAGCCAGACGTTCTATGAGAGCACGGGGGGTGCGCAGATCCCGCTGTTCGTCGCGCACCATCGCGACGTGGATCCCAATGGCGCGCGTCCGACCCTGGTCTATGGCTATGGCGGTTTCGCGATCACCCGCCGTCCGGACTTTGACGTGCGACGCCTGCAATGGATGGAGATGGGCGGGGTTTACGCCATCGCCAATCTACGCGGCGGCTCGGCCTATGGCCGCGACTGGCACGACGCGGGCCGACTGGCCAACAAGCAGAACGTGTTTGACGACTTCATCAATGCCGGTCACGCGCTGATCGATATGGGCTGGACCAGCTCGGACCATCTCGCCATCCATGGCCGCTCCAATGGCGGTCTTCTGGTGGGCGCGGTCGCCAATCAGGCGCCGGAGCTGTTCGCCGCGGCCCTGCCGGCGGTGGGCGTGATGGACATGCTGCGCTTCAACCAGTTCACCGCCGGCCGGTTCTGGGTGGATGATTATGGCAGCCCGCAGGACCCGGAAATGTTCGATGTGCTCTATGGCTACTCGCCCTATCACAACATTCCCGAAACCGGTGAGTATCCCGCGACGCTGATCACCACGGCGGACACGGATGACCGCGTCGTGCCGGGTCATTCGTTCAAATATGCGGCGGCGCTTCAGGCGGCCCAGACCGGCGATGCCCCGACCCTGATCCGGATCGAGACCCGCGCCGGGCACGGGGCCGGCACGCCGGTGTCCAAACTGATCGAGGAAGCGGCGGATCGCTGGGCTTTTATCGCCTACCACACCGATCTCGAGATCGAGGACTAGTCGAGGCCGACAGACCCCTGAAACCCCGGAGCCTGGCTCCGGGGTTTTTGCGTTCGCCGGGGCCTCGCGGTAGGTTGAATAATCAAGCCTTTGACAGGAGAGTCTCATGAGCGACGCTGACCATCTGGACCGTCTGGAAGCTCTGTTCGAGGCTCTGCGGGAGGAGCGCCCGCGGCCGGACAAAATGGCGAGCTGGCTGTCTTCCGCCTGTCTGCTGACGCGCGAGGGCGATCCCGAAGCGATCGCCGAGCAGGTGCGTCAGGGACATGCCCAGATCGAATCCGGTGTGGGTTGGGGCGCGCCCTCTGGCGCGCTGCGCTGGTTGTACGCCGCCATGCTGACCCAGAACGATATTCCGGTGGAGCGCTTCCTGGCTGCGCGGAACGCCTTCCGCGAGCAGATGTCCTGGTTCAAGCGATCCGGGCTTCAGGCCGGTGGCGCGCGGGCGGCGCTGATGCTGTGCGTGGGCTCCAGCGAAGATACGCCGATTGAGCGGTTCCTTGAGATGCGAGAGGCTTTGCGGCCGCCTTGGTGGCGCGCCAACGCCGCCATCACCGACACTTATGCCGCCATTCATGCCGCGCGCGGTGATGATCCGGCCGAGGTTCTGGCCCTGCGAGGGTCGGCTGAAGCCGTGTTTGGCGCGCATCGCCGGGCGCGGGGGCACAAGCGTGATGGCGCGAAGCTGTGCGCGCTCCTCAAGACGGACCCGCAGGAGGCCCTGGCGCGCTTTGAGGCGCTGGATGCGGCCCGTGAGACCCACAAACCCTTGCGGCGGTACAGCATTCGTCAGAGTTTCATGCAATGGGCCGTCCAAGGCCAGACCGTGGATGATGCTCTGGCGATCGACGCCTTGCGCAAGGCCTTGCCGCGTTCGGTGAGCGCTTCGGGCAGCGCCCGTACAGCGGTGGCGCACCTGGTGCATACAGCCGAGCATTCGGGACTTCACGACGGCGCATTGAGCGCCATGGATGCCGTCATTGCGGCGCAAACCGCCATGATGGTGTCGGTGATTGCGGCCAGCACGGTCGCCACTACGGCCAGCTCCAGCTCGAACGGCGGCGGTGCTTAAGGTTGAGTTAGCCATGCGTCACGCAACTCTGTGACGTGTCATTAACCCGCCGGGCCCAAGACTTTTCCCACGCGCCGAAACCGTGCGCTTTTGAATGCCGGGACAGTCTGGAGCCAGAATATGCGTAAGAATCTGTTGGGGTCAGCGGTCGCAGCGTCCGCCTTGATCGTGCTGGGCGGGACAGCGATCGCGCTTGATCATCACGGTCATTCTTCCTGGAGCTATGACGGCGATGGCGCTCCGGAGCACTGGGGCATGCTGTCCGCGGACTACGCGACTTGTGACAGCGGTCACGAACAATCCCCGATCGATCTTCATGCCGTGAGTGACGCTGCGGATTTGGCGCCTGCGCTTCACTGGGAAGACGCGGAAGGCTCGGTGACTGATAACGGGCATACCATCAAGGTGGGTCTTGAGGATGCGGGGAGCCTGCATCTGGGCGATCGGTCTTATGAACTGGTCCAGTTCCATTTCCATGCCGCCAGCGAGCATACCGTGGACGGCCATCAGTATCCGCTGGAAGTGCATTTCGTGCACGCCTCCGAGGATGGCCATCTGGCCGTCGTTGGCGTGTTTTTCGAGGAAGGCGAGGCCCACCCGGCGCTCGACGCGCTGTGGGCGGCGATACCGCATGAGGGCGATCATCACGAGGTTGATGATGTGAACCCGGCCGCGTTTCTGCCCGATGATCACAGCGCGTGGCGGTATGCGGGCTCGCTGACGACCCCGCCCTGTTCGGAAGGTGTCGCCTGGACGGTCATGCAGACCCCCGTCACGGCTTCGGCCGAACAGCTATCGGCTTTCACTGCGCTCTATGCGCACAACTACCGTCCGGTTCAGCCGCTTCATGAGCGGCGCCTGACTGCGGGCGAACTGCACTGAGCATAGCCCGTAACGGGCGGCGCCGCTTTCTCTCCCCCCTCAGGCGGCGCCGCCTCCTTACTCCACAGCCACTCGCTTTCCCGGTCTTTGAAGACGCCCTATGTCTTCATCATGATTCGACCTGACCAGCTGTTGCGCGAAACCGAACGCGGCCTGTGGTGCGAGCCGGGGGGCTTTTTCATCGATCCGATGCGGCCTGCCGAGCGGGCGCTCGTAACCCATGGTCATGCTGACCATGCCCGGGCCGGTCATGCGCGTGTGCTGGCCACGCCCGAAACCCTCGCCATCATGGCGGCGCGGTATGGCGAAGCCTTCACCCCCGACCCGGTCCCGGTCGCCTATGGCGAACGCCTGAAGATCGGTGAGGTGGATGTGAGCTTTCACCCGGCGGGACATGTGCTGGGCAGCGCCCAGATCCGGCTGGAATGGAAAGGGCTCGTGATCGGCGTCTCCGGCGATTACAAGCGCCGCCGTGATCCGACCTGTGCGCCGTTCGAGGTCTTTCCCGCCCATGTCTATGTGACCGAAGCGACCTTCGCCCTGCCGGTGTTTCGCCATCCCGATGATGGCGACGAGATCGCCAAGCTGCTGACGAGCCTGCAACAGAACCCCGATCGCACGCATCTCGTGGGCGCCTATGCTCTGGGCAAGGCGCAACGCCTGATCTGCCTGTTGCGCGAAGGCGGCTATGACGCGCCCATCCATATTCATGGCGCGATGGAACAGCTGTGCGCGCTTTATGAAGACCATGGCGTGGATCTGGGCCCGCTGGCCAAGGCGACCTTGAAGGATGGCGAAGGGACCAGGCAGGATTTCGCCGGCAAGATCGTGATCGGTCCGCCGTCCTCGTTCCAGACGGCCTGGGCGCGGCGGTTCTCCGATCCGGTCATCAGCTTTGCGTCGGGCTGGATGCAGGTGCGGGCCCGCGCGCGCCAGCGCGGGGTGGAATTGCCCCTGATCCTGTCAGACCATGCTGACTGGGATGAGCTGACCCAGACCATTCGCGATATTGATCCCGAAGAAGTCTGGATCACCCATGGGCGGGATGACGCCCTGGCGCGCTGGGCCGAATTGGAAGGCTACAAGGCCAGGCCCCTGTCCCTGGTCGGATATGAAGACGAGGATGACTAGCGTCTTGCCTCGCCCGACCGGCCGCGCCTAATTGAAACGATGACCCGACCGCTTGCCTCGCTTCAGACAGATCCCGTTCTCATGACGGTCAACGGCGCACGCCTGATCGCCGATCCGTCCGGCGTGGCGATGTGGGTGGATGAGGGCGTCATGCTGGTCAGCGATCTGCACTTTGAAAAGGGCAGCGCCTATGCGGTGCGGGGCCAGTTCCTGCCGCCCTATGACACGCGCGCCACGCTGACCCGGCTTGCTGGCGCCATCTCCATCTATCAGCCGCGTCGTGTTGTGGCGCTGGGCGACAGCTTTCATGACCTGGGGGCGGATGACCGCATGGACCCCGGCGATGCAGACCGGCTTTGCGAGCTGGTGGCGTCGGTGGAGGACTGGGTCTGGATCGAGGGCAATCACGACCCCAAACCGCCCGCCCGCTTTGGCGGGCGCGCCGGGTTCGAGCTTGACCTCGGACCCTTGCATCTGCGCCATGAACCTCAAGCCGGGGACCGGCCCGGCGAGGTGGCGGGCCATCTGCATCCCTGCGCCAAGATTTCAGGGCAGGGGCGTCGGGTGCGTCGACGCTGTTTCGCTACCGATGGCGCGCGCCTGATCCTGCCCGCTTTCGGCGCCTTCACAGGCGGGCTCAATGTTTGTGACGACGCCTATGCGCCGCTCTTCAGGCAGCGCCCGCACGCCTACATGCTGGGCCGTGATCGGGTTTACGCGGTCAGCAGCGCCCGGCTTCTGGGCGATTAGAGGCTGAAGGTCGGCGAGCTGCGGACAAAGGCGGTCAGCCCCAGGCACAGCACCACGACAGCGGTCAGGATGAAGCGCAGCGGCATGTACCAGCCGGGGAAGGTGGCGCCACGAATGGCGGTGCGGTCCCACAGGAACTGCACGACGAAGCCCGCGATCAGAATGCCCCAGCCGGTCAGCTCCAGATCGAGCGGCAGGCCGGGCCGGTTCCAGACCTGGATCACGACCGCAATCCAGCCCGCCAGGCTGAGCAGGATCGACAGCATCATGACGCCCGAGCGCGGCTTGTCGCTGCGAATGACCAGCTCGCCGGCCCAGCGTCCGCCCGCCAGGAAGGACAGGATCACGGCGGAATAGACCGGCAGGGCGGTCGCGGCCTGAAGGGCGGCCTGTCCGCCCGCCATCACGCCGATCGCGCCGGCCAGAAAGGGCAGCAAGCCGCCAAAACCGAGGATCAGGACCAGGGGGGGAGCTTCGCTAAGACGTTGCATGGCGGGCGCCTCGTATCAGACTGTGAACCATCAGCGCCGCTGGGTGACCGCGGCCGCCGTCCAGCCAGCCAGAAGGGCCAGCAGGACCGAGATCAAGGCGTACACGACCGGACGGTTCTGGGCCAGATCATAGATGGTGCGTTCGACGCCCGCCTTCACCACGCTCAGATCCGTACGCCGTGTGGCGATGGGCTGGCCATCCCGGAACAGGTACACATCTGCGTCATATGTCCCGGTCGGGGTGGTCGGCGGCAGGATCACCCGGGCGCGGAACAAGCCGCCCTCAAGCAGCTCGACGCCGCCAGGCGCTTCACCGTACAGGCCGCGCCGCGCCTTGTTGCGCACCAGGGCCGCGCGATAATCCACGATCTCGCCGCCCAGATCGGTCACCATCACATTGCGCACCCCGAACAGGGTTTCACGGCGAATGCTTTCGGGCGCGTACAGGCGCACATGATCCATGCCGATCTGGTTGCGCCGAAGCGCGGAGAAGCTGGCGAACTCGGACAGGGGGCGCGTCGAGGCGACGGCATAATACCCCGCCACATCCTCAAAGCGCACCGGCGCGGCGTTGACCCAGATGCCCAGCACCCGGCGTTTCTGCATCACCCGCAAATCACCAGCGGGGCCCCGCACGGCGACGACGATGTCATCGCCCTCCTGCAGGCCGGTGGCGGCGCCATAAAGCGTCAGTTCCGCGCCGGCGAAGGTGGAGCGGATTTCCACCACATCCTCGGTCAGTGCGGCGGCGATCTGGGCGGGCGGCTGAACGCCTTCGGGCGGGGCTGCGTGCGCGCGCAGACCGACTAGAGCGCCAATCATCACGATCAGCATCAGGGTGGTTCGTCTGATCATCACTGCCCCCCCTGCGCATCAATCAGCACGAACAGGTCCGCTGGCGTGCTGGTCAGATCCCAGGCCAGTTTCAGGCACACGCTCACCACGATCAGCGCCAGCAGGGCGCGCAATTCCTCGGCGGGGATCTTGCTGGTGAAACGCGCGCCGATCTGGGCGCCCACGACGCTGCCCAGGATCAGGATGCCCGCCAGCACCATATCCACGGTCTGGTTCTGCACCGCTTGCAGAAAGCTGGTCAGCGCCGCCACGAACAGGATCTGAAACAGCGAGGTGCCGATCACGACATTGGTGGGCATGCGCAACAGATAGATCATGGCCGGAACCATGACGAAGCCGCCGCCAACGCCCATCAGGGCCGCCAGCCCCCCCACCAGAAAGCCGATGGCGATGGGCGGGATCACGCTCATGTAGAGGCCGGATACGGCGAAGCGGGTCTTAAAGGGCAGGACGTCGATCAGCCCGCGCTTGCGCCGTTTGGGACGGACCGAACCGCCCGCGCCGCGCCGTCGTCGGATGGCGTTGACGCTTTCCACCAGCATCAGCCCGCCAATGATGCCCAGAAAGCCGACATAGCACAGTGAAATAACCAGATCGATCTGACCCAGGCGCTGCAGAAGACCAAACAGCTGGACGCCGGAAATGGACCCGGCCACCCCGCCTATGAGCAGGATGAGCCCCATTTTGATATCGAGCGTCTTGCGCCGGAAATGGGCGATGGCGCCCGAAACCGAGCTGGCGACGATCTGGTTGGCCTGGGTGGACACGGCCACAGCCGGCGGAATGCCGAGGAAGATCAGGATGGGCGTCATCAGGAAGCCGCCACCGACCCCGAACAGGCCGGATAGAAAACCGACACCGAGACCGAGGCCGAGCAATAGCCAGAGGTTCAGTGAAATCTCGGCTATGGGCAGGTAGATCTGCACCGCGCCGCGCCTTAGCCGGCGGCGGCTTGTTCAAGCCGTGAGAGCAGGACGCTGTCCACCCGGTCCGACACCGTCAGGCCCTCGGAGCGACGGAAGTCGCGAATGGCGCTGCGTGTCCGTGATCCCATCATGCCATCGGCCGGGCCCGGCTGATAACCCAGCTGGGACAACAGGGCCTGAGTACGCGCAACCTGCGCCGGGCTCGCCACGGCGCCCTCTTGCCAGGGCTGGGGCGGGTAATCGCCCTGCGCTTCGGGATCAGAGGGACGCGGCGTGAAGTTCTGCGCCACCGATTCCGCCGCCGCGCGTTGTTCAGGCGTCAGCATCGAGCGTAGTTCGGCGGCGGAGTTGCGCGCCTCGGCGTCACCCGAATTGGCGGCGATGGTGAACCAGGCATAGGCGTCAGCGGGGCTTTGCGGGACGCCGAACCCTTCCTTGAACAGCAGGGCGATATTCACCTGGCTGTCCACAAGCCCGTGAAGCGCGCCCTGTTCGAACCAGCGGGCGGCCGTTGTCTGAAAGTCCGGCGTGGCTTCGGCATTGATGAACATGCCGCCCGCATCATGCATGGCCTGCACATTGCCGTTCTCGGCGGCGCGGGCCATCCATTCACGCGCGGCCGCCGGATTGGCCGGAACGCCTTCGCCATTGGCCAGCATCAGGGCGAACCGGCGCTGGGCAGCGGGCACGCCCTGTTCGGCGGCGCGGCGCATCAGCGCGGCGGCGTCGCTGTAACGCTGGTCTTCAAGCTGCTGCAGCGCCAGCTGATAGCGCGCCACTGCGTCGCCGCTTGCAGCCGCGCTCTCAAGGCTGGGCGATTGATCGCCAGCCGCCGGGCGCGTCTGCGGGGCGGGCGCCGGAGCCGGTGCAGTGTCGGCCTGAGCCGGTGCAGGCTCAGCCTGAGCCGGTGCAGGCTCAGCCTGGGATTGGGTTTGAGCGGTCTGCGGTTCGGTCGTCGGCGCTGGCGCAGTCTGCGGATCCGCTGCCGGTGCAACGGTCTCGTCTGAAAGCGCGGGCTCGGACCGCAACTCTGCGGAGGGGGCTGACAAATCCGCCGGCTCTGAGAACAGGCTCGAAAGCGAGGCGGACGGATCGGCGTTCAAGGCGGCTTCTTCCGGTCCGTTGATCGCTTCCAGGATCAGCATGCCCGCGGCTGCAGCCACAGCCAGAAAACCGAGCGCGCTCGCACCCAGCAGCAAGGTCCGGTTGCCGCCGCGTTTCTCGCGTTCGACGGGTGGGGTCCACCCTGCCTCTCCGCCGCGATTGGCGCGCACCTGCTTGCGGGCCTTGGCCAGGAAATCGGCGTCTGCAGTCGCGCCCAGGGCGGCGGATTTGCGCGGTTCTGCTTTCGCTTCGGGCGCTGGCTCTGGCTGGGGCGCCTTGTGTTGCGATGCGGTTTGGGGCTTGGCGGCGACGACCGGGCCCGGCTCGGGGCGGTTGAAAGAGGACGGACGCGCCGGCTCGGCCTTGATGTCAAAATCATCATGACCCGGAAGCGCGAAATCGTCATCCGCCTCGTCGTTGTTGACCCAGCGATCGGGCGCTTCGGGCAAAGGCTTGTTGAAGTCGTTGATGGCGTCATCCGCTTCCTGGACCACGGCCTTGGACTCATCGGCGTCCTTGTCCTTGGATTTGCCCTTGCGTCCCTCGATCGCTTCAAGCCGGATCGCCAGCGCGTTCATCGCCTTTTGAACCGGCGACAGCGCTTCGCTGGTGTCCTGCCGGGCCTGGTCCAGACGCTCGTGAAGACCGGTCATGGCCTTCTCGATGCGTTCGGCCGTGCGTTCTTCAGAAGCGCGGATGCGCGTTTCAAGATCCTGCTCGCTCGTATTGGAGCGGGAGTGTTCTAGACGTTCGACAACCTGGGCCATGCGCTCGCCCGCTGCTTCGACCGCTTGCGCCGAGCGATGCTCGGCCTGTTGCACGCGGTCCGCCAAGTTTTCACCAAGCTTGGCCACCTGTTCCCCGATCCGCCGCACGGCGACGTTGTTATCCTGGCGCACCTTGTCCAGGCGCGCCTCGATGTCGGCGCGATCTTCCTTGGACTGTCGCTTGGCTTCGGCTTCGTCCAGGCGCTGCTGAAGGCGCTGCTCGGACTTATCCAGTCTTTGATCAACGGCGCGGGCCAGCCGGGCGACTTCCGCGCCGATGCGCTGAAGGGCGTCCGACTGGCGTTGCTCGGCGGTCTGAAGGCGCGCCTCGGCATCCGCCAGGGCGCGCTCGAGGCGCGGGCTGTCGCTGTTCTTAGAGACTTCGGCGATCTGGCGCGCGCATTCGCTGCGCGTATCACGGATCACATCGGCGACTTCGCGCGCCAGCGCATCAATGCGGCGCTGGACGTCTTCATCTTTGAGCGCGTTGGACTGGACGCTTTCGAGCTGGCGCAAACGGGCGTCCAGCCTCTCTTGCGAACCCGCCAGGGCTTCAGCGGCGCGTTGCGTCGCGCTCTCCGCGGAAATGATGCGGCTCTGCAAGGATCGTGAAGTGTCTTGCAGATCACTCAGCAAGGACTGAGTGCGCTCATCGCGGGTCTCGACCAGATCGCGCAAAGCGCGGGTCTCGTCGGTTAGAGTCTTTTCGGTGTCTTCAAGGCGCTGGCCGAGCTTTTCCAGGCCGCGTTCGGCGCTGTCGCGACGACGCTCTTCCTTGTGCGCCAGATTATCGAGCTCGGTGCGGACATCGCGCTCGGTCTCGTAGAGCCGTCCCGCCAGCTTGCCCACCGTGGTCTCGACCGATTTCAGCGCGGCGGGATCCGCGCCGCCAGCCGGACCGGTGCGTTCAAGGCGGCGCACCCGGTCGAGCAGTTCATCCTGCTGAGCGCGGGTGCGCTTGAGCGCGTCCTGTGCGCTTTCGCCATCCTCATCCACACTGTCTTCGATCATGTCGAGACGGCGCGAGATCGCGGTGACGGACTGGTCGATATGCGAGAGCGCCTGGGTCGAGCGCCGTTCGGAGGCTTCAAGCCGGTCGGACAGACGTTGAACCAACTCGCTCAGCTGGTCGTCATGACCGGGGCCGCCATCATCGCCGCCGCCGAATCCGGGAAAGCGGGAAAGCTGGTCATCCCAGTCCTTGGCCGTGTCGGAGACGCCGTCATCCATGATGACCCGATTGAGCCATTCGCCCAGAGTCATGCCTTCACGCCTCGCCGCAGATTTGGCGAGGGCGCGGGCGCGGGGATCAATCCCCTTCACACTCCAGGGCGCCACAGGCGGCATGCCGACTCATCTCCATTGTCCAGTTTCGACCCTATAGACGCGGTTAATAATGTGTAAACCAGTGTGGCAGGCGCCATATCTGGTATTTCCACAGAGAATCACCGCTCCGGCGGGCGAACGCACGGACCCAACTCTGATTCAAGAGCAGGTGATGCGGTTAACGCCTCGTAAATCTCTCTTAAATCGGAGAGAATCTGATCACTGAACAGGTGTGGTCGGGTCGGCGGGGAGCCAGAAGGGCGCCAGCTCGCTCATGCGCGCTTCCAGGAGGTCGGCCTGGGCGAGCGGGGTCTGGTCGATCGGGCGGGGCAGTTGGCGGCCCAGATCAAATAATGACCAGGCCGGCCCCGGCGCGCCTGCCGCCAGATAGCGCTGCCCCAGGCCCCAATACGCATCCGGCGCATAAGGGTCCATGATCAGGGCTTCGGCCAGCAATTGCGCCGGATCAAGGTCGGGGCGGGCCTGCAGGCCGACCCGGCCCCAGGCGATCAGAGCCTTGGCGGTCAGAAGACGAGCGGCGGCGCCGGGATGGCCGTCGCGCTCGATGAAGGGCGCAATCAGGTCGACCGCTTCAGCCGGATTGTCCTGCGCCAGTGCGTCCAGGCCCCGCGACAAGGCGCGGAAGGCTTCGTGTTCGCGTCCCTGCAGCGCCAGGGCGCTGGCATAGGCGCAGGTCAGCCTGTCGCTGCCGATCGAGGCTTCCGGGCAGGGGCCAAAATGATGGGTTTCGTGGATCTGAACCAGAAGCGCGCCTGCATAGTCGCCGTCTTCCTGCAGGCTCTGGCTTTCATCAAAGAAGTCCTGCAAATCCGGCGCGGCGTCCTGGGCGTTGGCGAGCGCGCTTTGCGCGGCGTCCATCACCTGGCTGAGACGGTCAGCGCCGGCCGGGATGACGGCGGCGTCATCAGGCAGGGGCGGCAGTTCCGGCATGGCCGCGTCATCGGCCTCGACGCGGGTCCAGCGCTCCAGGCGGCCCGCCGGGCTGTCAGGGCTGTACACGACGAAGCTGAACGCGCAGGGGAAGCGGTCTTCCTCGGACAGGCGCGCCAGAATCTCCGGGTGGATGGGCGCGACATAAGGCAGCCAGGCCATGGCGCTGGCGGCTTGCTGGGGCCCAATGGAGGGCGCATCACATTGCGTATCGGCCTCGCCATAATCGGCGCGGAACACCAGCTGGTCATCATAAAGCGCGATGAAGCCGGCCTCGGTTTCGGTCAGGGACAGGGCGCCGCCCTGACTGGCCACCCCCGTGGCGGCCTCCAGCCAGACGCGGTCGAACGTGCCGGCATTGCCAAAGCTGATGACGTCGCGGCGTCCGCCTTCGCTGAGCGCAACATAGATATCGAGATGGCGACGTGCTTCGGCGAAAAGACTGGTGCGCACGATATCGTTCTGGCCGCGCGCCTGCGCATACAGCGCGCGCTCATTGATATCGAGCCACATCTGGGCGCCTTGCTCGGTGACCCAGCTGGCCCAGTCCGGGCCATAGCGCACGCTGCGGGTCTGGCTGCTGCGCTGTGTATTCGAGCTGACCGAGGAAATGTCGACCTGCCAGACCGCAAGCACTTCGTCCGCCGCAGCCGGCATGGTCACGCTTTGCGCCCAGGCGGCGGGCGACAGGAAGAGGCAGGCGGCGAACGCGATCAGGCGCATTTGCAAATCCTTGGCCGGGAAACCGGCGAGTCTGCTTCGGTTAACCGCCAAATCAATCGACGAATGCGGCGCGGTCAAGGCGCCGATAAGACAAGGTTGCGAGCGTAACATGGATGTCACCAGATTGACGTTGACGTTCACGTCAAGGCGCATACACTCCCCGACATGACACAGACCGCGCCTTCTGATGTTGAACTGTCGATCCGCGAAATCGCGGAAAAGTTCGACGTAACGCCGCGCACCCTGCGCTTTTACGAGCAGAAAGGCCTGCTCAATCCCAAGCGCCGGGGCGGATCGCGCTGGTATGCGGCCGCAGACGTGGCCCGCCTGTCGCTGATTCTGCGCGGTCGCCGTGTGGGCTTCTCGCTCGAGGAAATCGGTGAGATGCTCGATCTGGAAGCGCTCGCCGCCCGCTCTCATGAAACCCTGTCGCGCAATCTCAAGCGGTTTCGCGAGCGGATTGCGGCGCTGGAGCAGCAACGCAACGATATCGAAGACGCGCTCGCCGAGCTGAACGCCGGTTGCGCCTGGCTCGAAGAGCGCCTGGCCGACCGCGAGCCGTCCGAAGACATCAAGCGCCGCGCGGCCGCCTTCGAAGCGCTGGCCTCGGCGCGACTGACGCAATGGTCCGGCCATGCGCCGGACGACCCGATATGACGCTTTCGCGAAGAGGACCTGACAGGACTCGACGCGCTCAGGCCGACATGGCCCCATACCTATAACCACCTCGACCCCTACGGAGACGGTCCCCATGCCCGACTACAAGGCCCCAAATCGAGACCAGAAATTTGTGCTGAACGAGCTGCTGAACGTTCAGCAATACAGCGATATTCCCGGCTTCGCGGACGCGTCCGAGGATATCGTCAACGCCATCCTGGAAGAGGGCGGCAAGTTCTGCGAAGGCGTTCTGCACCCGCTCAACAAGGTCGGCGATCATGAAGGCTGCAAGCTGGATGACGGCGTGGTCACAACCCCGACCGGCTTTAAAGACGCCTATGACCAGATGACCGAAGGCGGCTGGACCGCGCTGTCCGCTCCGACCGAGTTCGACGGCCAGGGCCTGCCGCATTATCTCAATCTCGCCTTCAACGAGATGGTCACCAGCTGCAACATGGCGTTCGGCATGTATCCGGGCCTGACCAACGGCGCAGCGCAAGCCCTGCTGGTGGGCGGCTCTCAGGAGCAGAAAGAGCTCTACCTGCCGAAGATGTTCTCCGGCGAATGGTCGGGCACCATGAACCTGACCGAGCCCCATTGCGGCACCGATCTGGGCATGCTGCGCACCAAGGCCGTTCCGAACGGTGATGGTTCGTACAAGATCTCCGGCCAGAAAATCTGGATCTCCGCCGGCGAGCACGAGATGAGCGGCAATATCGTTCACCTCGTGCTGGCGCGCGTGGAAGGCGCGCCGCAGGGCGTCAAAGGCATTTCGCTGTTCGTGGTGCCGAAATACATCCCCGACGCCGACGGCAATCCGGGTGAGCGCAACTCGCTCAAATGCGGCGGCCTGGAAGAGAAGATGGGCATCCACGGCAACGCCACCTGCGTCATGAACTATGACGAGGCGACCGGCTGGCTCGTGGGTGAAGAGAACAAGGGCCTCAAGATCATGTTCGTCATGATGAACGAGGCGCGTCTGGGCGTGGGCCTGCAGGGTCTGGGTCTGGCGGAAACCGCCTACCAGTACTCGCTGGCGTTCGCGAAAGACCGCATCCAGGGCCGCTCCCTGACCGGTCCGAAGAACCCGGACGGCCCGGCCGATCCGATCATCGTGCACCCTGATGTGCGCCGCATGCTGATGGACCAGAAAGTGTTCGTGGAAGGCGCGCGCGCCTTCACCTATTGGACCGCGCTGCAGGGCGATCTCGAGCACAAGGCCGAAGACGAGGCCGTGCGCGAGAAGGCCGGCGACTTCATGGCGCTGCTGACCCCGATCGTGAAGGGTTATCTGACCGACAAGGGCTATGAGAGCGTCTCCACGGGCCTGCAGGTCCATGGCGGTTCGGGTTTCACCCGCGAATGGGGCATCGAACAGCTGCTGCGCGATGCGCGCATCACCCTGATCTATGAAGGCACCAACGGCGTTCAGGCGCTGGACCTGGTGGGCCGCAAGCTGGCCATGGCCGGCATGCGTCCGATCAACTCCTTCTTCGGCGAGCTTGATGACTTCATCGCCGAGAACCAGGGCAATGCCGATCTCAAGCTCTACGTGGACGGCCTCGCTGACGTGAAGGCCAAGCTGCAGAAGGCCACCAACTGGCTGGTCGAGAAGGGGCTTGAGAACTTCGACAATGCCGGCGCGGCCTCGACCGATTACATGCACCTCTTCGGTCTGACCTGCTTTGCCTACATGTGGGCGAAAATGGCCAAGGTGGCTGCGGCCAAGAAGGACGATAGCGATCCGATCTACGCGACCAAGCTGGTGACGGCGAAATACTTCGTCGAACGCTGGTTGCCGCAGGCGGACGCCCATCTGGCCCGCATCGAATCCGGCGCCGAGACCATGATGGCCCTCGAAGCCGAGGCGTTCTGAGACTGACTGCGAAAGCCCTCCGCCCCAAAGGCGGGGGGCTTTTCGCCAAGATATCTTTGGGAGGAGATGGAAATGACGGCGCAAGTCCTCAATGTGCCCAAGCCGGAATGGCTGGATCAGGAAGACGTGAATATCTTCGACGGAGCGGTTCGCAGCTTCATCGAGAAGGAATGCCTGCCCCACGGGGATCGCTGGGAAAAGGAAGGCATGGTGGACCGCGAGGTCTGGAACAAGGCGGGCGAGAACGGCCTTCTGTGCCCGGCTGCGCCGGAGGAATACGGCGGAGCGGGCGGTGACTGGCGCCATGACTACGCCTTCCACATGGCTGTGTCCGAACTGGGCGTGGATGGCTGGGGCGCGAGCCTGCACAACTCCATCGTGGCGCCCTATGTCTGGCACTACGGCACTGAAGAGCAGAAAAAGCGCATCCTGCCCAAGCTGATCTCCGGCGAATATGTCGGCGCGATCGCCATGACCGAGCCGGGCGCCGGCTCTGACCTGCAGGGCATCAAGACCACGGCCGTCAAGGATGGCAATGGCTACAAGATCAACGGCTCCAAGACCTTCATCACCAATGGCGGCACCGCGAACTTCATCGTGGTCGTGGCCAAGACCGACCCCCAGGGCGGGGCGAAGGGCACCTCGCTCTTCCTGATCGAGACCGACGGGCTGGATGGCTTCCGCCGCGGTCGCAATCTCGACAAGGTCGGCATGAAGTCCCAGGACACGGCCGAATTGTTCTTCGAGGACATGAAGGTGCCCGCCGAGGCCCTTCTGGGCGAAAGCGAAGGCCAGGGCTTCTTCCAGCTGATGGAACAGCTGCCGCAAGAACGCCTGCAGATCGGCGTTCAGGCCGTGGGCATGATGAAGCGCGCGCTTGCCGAAACCATCGCCTACGTCAAGGAACGCCAGGCGTTCGGCAAGCCGGTGCTGGGCTTTCAGAACACCCAGTTCAAGCTGGCGGAGCTCAAATCCAAGGCGACCATCGCCGAGGTCTTCGTCCAGCATTGCTCGGATCTTCTGATCAAGGGCCAGCTTGATGCGGCCACCGCCTCGATGGCGAAATACTGGACCACCGACATCCAGTGCGAGCTGATTGACGAATGCGTCCAGCTGCATGGCGGCTACGGCTTCATGAACGAGTACCCGATCGCGCGCATGTGGCGGGACTCGCGGGTGCAGCGCATCTATGGCGGCACCAACGAGATCATGAAGCTCCTGATCGCCCGGACGCTCTAGTGACGATGCGGCTCGTCATAAGCCTGGGGGCGGGCATGCTGCTCGCCGCCTGCGCGCCCGACGCGCCGCAAGCGGAGGAGGCTGTCTTCCAGACAGCCTCGCCGCGCGCCTATTTCGAACAGACCTTCTCCGGACGCTGGGGCATGGACGCCTCGTGTGCGGAAGAGGGCCTGTTCACGCTCAGCCCCGACCGGCTCGAGCTTTACGAACGCAGCTGCGACGTGCTCGCCCTGACCCGGGACGGAGACCGCATCGCAGCGCGCACGCAATGCGCAGATGAAGGCCAGCCCATGGCCGAAAACACGCACATCCTCAGTCTCGTCTCTGATGGTGAGATCACCGTCTCGGACGGGCATTACGAATGGACCCGCCACGCCTGCGGCGCGACGGGAGCCCAAACACAGGGAGCCCATTAAATGACTGACGCTTACATTTTCGACGCCACGCGGACCCCGCGCGGCAAAGGCAAGAAGAGCGGCACGCTTCACGAAGTGACCGCCCTGCAGCTGGCCACCCAGCAGCTTGAAGCCATCCGCGAGCGCAATGATCTGGACACGTCCTATGTGGACGACGTGATCCTGGGCTGCGTCTCCCCGGTCGGCGAGCAGGGCGCGAACATCGCCCGCGCCGCCGCAATCAACGCCAACTACGCCGAGACCGCCTCGGGCTTCCAGGTCAACCGCTTCTGCGCTTCCGGCCTGGAAGCGGTGAACCTGGCGGCTGCGAAAGTCATGTCCGGTGAAGCCGACATGGCCATTGGCGGCGGCGTGGAAGCCATGTCCCGCGTGCCCATGGGCTCTGACGGCGGCGCCATGGCGGTCGACCCGGAAATGGCGTTCGACCATTACTTCGTGCCCCAGGGCGTGTCCGCGGACCTGATCGCCACCAAGTACGGCTATTCCCGTGACGATGTGGACGCCTACGCCATCGAGTCCCAGAACCGCGCCGAGAAGGCCTGGAAGGAACGCCGTTTCGACAAGTCGATCGTGCCGGTGAAGAACCAGCTTGGCCTGACCCAGCTCGACCATGACGAGCACATGCGTCCGGGCACCGACATGCAGTCGCTGGCCAGCCTGAAGCCGTCCTTCAAGGATCTCTCCGCCTTTGTCGGCCTCGACAAGGTGGCGATGCAGAAATATCCCGACATCGAGAAGATCAACTTCGTCCACCATGCGGGCAACTCCTCGGGCATCGTGGATGGCTCCGCAGCCGTTCTGATCGGCACCAAGGAAATGGGCGAGAAGCTCGGCCTCAAGCCGCGCGCCCGCATCCGCGCCATGGCGTCCATCGGGTCTGAACCGACCATCATGCTGACCGGCCCGGCCCCGTCCGCCCGCAAGGCGCTGAAGAAGGCCGGCATGAACCCGTCCGACATCGACCTGTTTGAAATGAACGAGGCGTTCGCGTCCGTCGTTCTGCGCTTCATGGAAGATCTCGGCGTCGAGCACTCCAAGACCAACGTCAATGGCGGCGCGATCGCCATGGGTCACCCGCTGGGCGCGACCGGCGCGATGATCTTGGGTACGGTCCTCGACGAGCTGGAGCGCTCCGGCAAGGGCACCGGCCTCGCCACGCTGTGCGTCGGCGGCGGCATGGGCACCGCAACCATCATCGAGCGCGTGTAGTGTCTCGGCTTGGTGTCATATGCGTTCTAGCGACGATGTTCCTTGCGTCCTGCGCTGAGCAGGATTGGAGCAAGGACTCGTTGGCAGGCACTTATGACCTGAGCCAGTACAGCGACGTGAAAACTGAAATCGATCAAGACGTGCGCAAGCTTATTGAAGAAGTCGTAGCAGCAAGTGTCGGCACAGAAGACGGCGCCCAAGTTTGTCCGCGACTAAGCTATCGCACACATCTTGAAAATACGGAGCGCCTTCTGGTGCGCTGCAGCAGTTCCATCTACCTCGTGCTTGAGGGTGGGCACCCTGTTGAGATGCGCGCATCGACAGACGGCTTCTAAATAGGATTACTATCCATGACCTATACGCATTTCAAATTCGAGGTGGACGGCGACGGCATCGCGCTCATCACCTTTGACTCTCCGAACGTCTCGATGAACGTTCTGTCCAACGCCGTGATGCAGGAAATGGGGCAGATCGTCGAAAAGATCGGCTCTGACGACGCCATCAAGGGCGCGGTCATCACGTCGGGCAAGAAAGCCTTCTGCGCCGGCGCCGACCTGTCCGAGCTGGGCGGCGGCATGGCCGACCTCAAGGGCATGTCCGAGGAAGAGGCGAAATCCAAGCTGTTTGATACGGCCTATCGCCTGAACCAGTCCCTGCGCGCGCTGGAAACCTGCGGCAAGCCCATCGCAGCCGCAATCAACGGTCTGGCGTTGGGCGGTGGCTTTGAAGTCACCCTGGCTTGCCATTACCGCGTCATGGCGACCGATACGGGCGCCAAGCTGGGCCTGCCTGAAGCCCTGGTCGGCGTTCTGCCGGGCGGCGGCGGCACCCAGCGTCTGCCGCGCCTGATCGGCGTGATGAACGCGGCTCCCGTCATGCTGCAAGGCAAGCAGCTCGACGCCGACACCGCCAAACAGCAAGGCGTTGTGCATGAGATCGCCCCGGCGTCCGAGATCGTCGCCAAGGCGAAAGAGCTCGTCAAAGCGGACTCTCTCGGCGGCAAGCAGCCCTGGGATCAGGACAAGTTCAAGATCCCCGGCGGCGGCCCCTACCATCCCGCCGGCCTGCAGGTCTTCATGGGCGCATCCCCGATGCTGCTCAAGGAAACCTACGGCAATTATCCGGCCCAGCGTTACATCCTGTCCTGCGTCTATGAAGGCCTGCAGGTCCCGATGGACGCCGCCCTGCGCATTGAAAGCCGCTATTTCACCAAGCTGCTGATGCGCCCCGAGAGCCGGAACATGATCCGCTCGCTCTTCCTGTCCAAGCAGGCGCTTGAAAAAGGCGCTCGCCGTCCGGCTGGTGAAGAAAAGGGCGAGATCAAGAAGATCGCCGTCATCGGCGCAGGCTTCATGGGCGCCGGCATCGCCACCGTGTCCGCTCAGGCGGGCATCGAAGTGGTGCTGATCGACGTCAACCAGGAAGGCGCGGACAAGGGCAAGGCCCATGTGGCGGCGCACTTCGCCAAGGGCGTCAAGCGCGGCAAGCTCACCCAGGAGAAGGCGGACGAGAAGACCAATCTGGTCACCGCGACCACCGATTATTCGCTCCTGAAAGACGTCGATCTGGTGATCGAGGCGGTGTTCGAGAACTCCGAGCTCAAGCACTCCATCACCAAGGCGGCGGAAGAGCACCTGCCCAAGGACGCGATCTTCGGGTCGAACACCTCGACCATTCCGATCACGTCCCTGGCCGAAGCCTCTTCGCGTCCGGAGAACTTCATCGGCGTGCACTTCTTCTCGCCGGTCGAGAAGATGATGCTGGTCGAGCTGATCGTGGGCGAAAAAACCGGCCCGCGCGCCATCTCGCTGTGCCTGGACTTCGTGGCCAAGATCAAGAAGACCCCGATCGTCGTCGCCGACACCCGCGGCTTCTACGCCAACCGCTGCGTGATGCGTTACATCGAGCAGGGCATGTACATGCTGACCGAAGGCGTGAAGCCGGCCCTGATCGAGAACGCCGCCAAGATGGCCGGCATGCCGGTCGGCCCGCTCTCGCTGCAGGACGAAGTGGCCATTGATCTGGGCTACAAGGTGCTTCAGCAGACCAAGAAGGACCTCGGCGATGCGTTCGAGGACACTCCGAACGCGGAAGTCATCGAGAAGATGTACGAGCTGGGTCGTTATGGCCGCAAGAACCAGAAGGGCTTCTACGTCTATACCGACGAAGGCAAGTCGCTCTGGGACGAGCTCGATCAGTTCGCGCCGAACGGCAAGCTGCTCGACGATCAGCCGACCGTGGACGAGCTGAAGGATCGCATCCTCTACGCCCAGGCGCTGGAAGCGGCCCGGACGATGGAAGAAGAGATCGTCGCCGATCCGCGCGAAGCCGATGTGGGCTCAATCCTCGCCTGGGGCTTTGCGCCCTATACCGGCGGCGTGCTGAGCTTTATCGACACCATCGGCGCCAAGGCCTTCGTGGACCGCGCCGATGCGCTGAAAGCCAAATACGGCAAGCCGTTCGAAGTCCCCGCCCTGCTGCGTGACATGGCCAGCAAAGGCGAGACCTTCTACGGCCGCTTCGCTCCGGCGAAAGCTGCGTAAGGCTCAAGCCTGACCAGAAAAGAGCCCCCGGCGCCAGTCGCGTCGGGGGCTTTTTTATTCATCAAAGCCGCAGTTGTCGTAGGGGAAGCCATGACCCCAATTCCTTTCACGAGGAACCTCAGAGAAGTTGTCAGGGTCCTCAAGCAGGTTTTCGGCAGACAACAACTCTCGGGCGTGATCCACAATGGCGCTTAAGGCGAATGCATCTTCACTCAGGCGCGTTGGTCTCGGGCGGGTTTGGGGAGACTCGTGATCCTGAATTCTGCAGCCAGAATACCAGTGGAGTTGTTTGGAATTTTCGTTGGAGAACGAGACGGAAATGTAAGCACTGGGGTGGTCTGTTGCGTAGACAGTGCAATTATCACCGCCGTAATCAACCGAGTTGCGTGCCAGAAACTCATTGTCCTGAAGGGTTCGGACAAGTGCTTTAAAGCTGTGTTCGGGTAGGACGCCCAAGTGCGGGCCCTCGCTACCTGTGAAGTGCAACCCGCAAAACCGGTAAGCATCATTGGGCTCAATGGAGACAATATAGCTGGGGCAATATCCGAAACATCCAGTTTGCTCGACCCTGATTTCCTCGATCTGATCGTATGAGGCGGCTTGATCCAAATAGGCTAGCTCAAACACGAAAATCTCTCTTTGCGGGCGCAAAAACGCAGTATGCATGAATTCGCGCGACAGGCGACTGGCATTTGTAACTCGCCGGTTCGCGCGTGAACTGTCAGGCTCAAACCGCATACGTTGGATCGGAATGCGGCATCTTCGGATCAGAGATCGCAAGGGGGACAGAACGCCATGCTCACCACACTCTCCGCTTTCGCTGCACTGACACTCGCGCAAGCCGCCGAGCCGGGCATCAACTTTTCCGGGGTTCAGGACCCTCTGGGCGGTGAGCCGACACAGGTTCTGGTGCTGGGCACGGCGCATCTCAATCAATTGCCCGAGGGCGCGCTCAATCCCGGCGATCTTGATCTGGTGCTGGAGCGGCTTGAAGCGTTTGATCCGGACATCATCGCCGTTGAATCCATAGGAGGGCGCGGTTGTGACGAGTTGCGCCGCTATGCCCAGCTCTATGAGGGGGTTGCGGATACCTATTGCCGCGACCCGCAACCCGCGCTTGAGGTGCTGGGCATGAACCAGCCCGAAGCGTATATGGCGGCGCGGACTCGCCTGCACGAGTTTCCCCGGTCGGCGTCGGTTTCTGAGCGTCGGTCTCTGGCGCTCTTGCTCATGGGGGCGGGTGAACTCTGGTCGGCTGCCCTGCAATGGGCGCAACTGGACGATGGCGACCGGATCGCCGCTGACGGACTGACCGAAGAGCTGGCTGGCATGCTGGATCGCATGGTCGCAAGTCGGAATGAGAACGGGGTTCTGGCCGTGGCGCTGGGCGCGCGTCTGGGGCTCGATCATCTGGTGACCATGGATGATCACACGGCGGATTCCATCTACGCCTTCGCGCCTGGCACGCTGGGCGAGACCATTCAGTCGGTCTGGGCGCAGTCTGATCCTGCGGTCGATGGCGTGTTTGCAGAAGCGCGCAGCTATCTGGGCTCGCCCGAGCGTGTGTTGGCCGGCTATCGGTTCCTCAATTCACCGCGCTATCAGCGCGCCACGATTGATGGCGATTTCGGTCTGGCCGCCGCGACGCCGGATCATGACGCCGTCGCGCGCCAGTATGTGAGCTGGTATCAGACCCGGAACCTGCGCATGGTGGCCAACATTGTTGAAGCTGCTGGCAATGAACCGGGCGCCCGGGTGCTGGTGATCGTGGGGGCCTCGCACAAGGCCTATTTCGACGCCTATCTCGACCAGATGCATGATTGGGAATTGATCAGCGTCGACGCTGTGCTGCAGGACTGATCTTTCCCGGAACGGCAGGGCCCCTGACGCGTTGTTCCGGCAAGGACAACAGCAAGAAGGAGGCTCAAATGGCTTCCCATTATTCAACTGACGCCGCGCCAGCCGATAATCAGGCTTTCGCCCAACCCTTTGATGAAACAAAGGCGATGGGGCGCCGGGGCGAGCTGCGTCCTGACGATGCCAAGCTCGGCGACCAGGTAGTGCCGGTCGACCAGGCGCTGGACGGCGGCCAAGGCGAACGCTTTGGCGAAAAAGTCGATCAGTCATCTGCGGGGCGCCTCGGCGCGACCGACGAAGGCGTTGAACGCCTGTCGGCCGATGATCAGGAAAAAACCAAGAAAAAACCTGAAGACAGCCCGGATCCGGACGATGAGGACGACAAGCTCGATGACGCGCTGGATGACACCTTCCCGGCGTCCGATCCACCGCCGGTGCGTCCGGGTGAAACCTAGACACGCAGTCGCGTTCGGAGGTTGGTCATGAACGATACAGTCCGTAAACAGGAGCAGGACGAGATGGAATCCCTTGATCGTGAAGCCCAGAGACGACGTGAAGCCGGCGCCGACGGCGCCGAGGCGGACAGGGTCCCCGAACCCGGTCCTTCCGAGCACAAGGACTCAGAGGACAAGAACGATTGACCTCATGCGACTCAAAAAACGAAAGCCGGGCCACGCGCCCGGCTTTTGTGTGTTTGAGTGAACATCATTTACTGATCTGAACAGCGCTCGTTTCTTCTTGAAAGAATATCGATATTCCAATTATTAACAGATTCGTTAACCAATGTGCTTGAGTGAAGGGTCAAGTGTTGCTTAGAGTTAATGTGTTGGAAGTCCAAAGTGCCCTTGAGACGGTCTCGTTTCCGTTCCCGGCCCGGCTTCCGGCATGTCAGGCTCCCCCTCGGTCCTGACGGGCGGCTCCCCTCAATTGCCGCCCTGCCTACCGGCCTCGCCCCTGGAGGTCGGCAGCCCCTGGGGTCTTGCAGGCGTCAGCGCTGCAAGACCCCGAGTGCAACCACCGCCCGCCGCCCCGTCCCATCCAGCGGGGCCGGGCGGTGGGTCTATGCTGCAAGCATGCCTGATCCCTGAATGCAGCCCGCGCCGCTGGCCATATTGGCGGCTGCGAGAGGATGCATCTTTGCGTCTTCAGACCGGAATGGACCAGACATCCATGGCGAGGGCCGCGTGCGTGTAACTCTCATGCAATTGTTCACCGGCGCCGCTTGCAGCGCCAGCCGCTGCGAGGAGCGGCCTGAAGTGCTCGGGGCTGGGATGATTGCGTCGGGCTTGGGGCGCCGTGGTCCAGTTCATCAGTTCGGACCAGTGCCCGGCGGCCATCGCTTGCCGCGCCCAATCCGCGAACTCTTGGGCGAAGGGGGCGGGCGGTGCGTCTTCCGGCGCCGATAGCGCATCCCGCAGCGAATGGGTCAGCGATCCGGAGAAGACGAGCTGGATATTGTCTTCTGAGAGCGGGGCGAGCGCACGCCCCAGGCGCCAGCTGTCTGCATCCGTGCTGTGGCGACCGGGCAGGGAGACCTGGAGGACCGGGATTGAGGCGTCGGGCTTCATCAGCGCCAGCGGAACCCAGACCCCATGATCAAACCCGCGATGGGCGTCCGGCACGGCGTCAATGCCTGTGGCGTTGAGCTGAGTGACAAGGGCCTCGGCTTGTTCGGGCGCGCCAGGAGCCGGCCAGTCATAGCTGTGCAGTGCTTCGCTGAAGCCGCGGAAGTCATGAACGGTGGCGGGGCGACGCGCGGACGTAACAGCAACCGGCGCGCTCTCCCAGTGTGCGGATACGACGACATAGGCGGCGGGAGAAGGTCGGGTCTCGCCCAGCCTGATCAGGAAGTCCCGCGCGGCCGACTGGCCTGTGAGCAGGCTGGGCGCGCCATGAGAGAGGAAGAGAGCGGTTCGGGCCATGTCATTCCATCCGGTCAGTGTGAGAGATGTGAGATGACAAACCTGCTCGCGAAATATAATACCCACATTTCGGGATTTACTCTTTCCCTAAAGGAAACACATGGACCGGATCGACGCCCTTCGCCTGTTCGCCGCCGTGGCGGAACTGGAAAGCTTCACCCGTGCGGCCGAACGGCTGGGCATGACGGCGGGCGCGGCCTCCAAGCAGATTTCGGCCCTTGAGGAGCGCATGCAGGCGCGCCTTCTGGAGCGGACGACGCGGTCTGTGCGTCTGACCGATGCCGGGCGCGCCCTGCTGGATCGTGTCGGGCCCTGGCTGGCGGAATATGACGCCATCGAGAACGGCCTTGTGGCCGAGCAGGCGGCGGCGGCGGGCGTGTTGCGCGTGTCGGCGCCGGTGGATTTCGGCTCCTCGCGCCTGATCCAACCGATCACCGCCTTCATGGCGCAATGGCCGGGCGTGGAAGTGCGTCTGGAATTTTCCGACCGCATGGTCGATCTGGTCGATGAAGGCTTCGATCTGGGCGTTCGCATCGGTCAGCTGACCGATTCCAGCCTGATCGCGCGGCGTCTGGCCCCGGCGCCGATCAAAGTCGTGGCGAGCCCGGCCTATCTGAACGCGGCGGGCGCACCCGAGCATCCTTATGACCTGTCCGGGCATGACTGCATCATCGATCGCAACAAGCCCGCTCCCAATCTCTGGCGCTTCCAGCGTGAGGAGGAAAGCGTTGAAGTGAAGGTGTCCGGCCGCCTGACCCTGCATGGCGCCCGCGCGGCGGTTTGCGCCGCGGCCAATGGAGCCGGGATCGCGTCCCTGCCGGGCTGGGCGGCGCATGCCTCCCTGGAAGATGGCAGCGTGGTGGAGATCCTGCCCGACTGGGCGCCGGATCATCGCGATCTGTGGGCCGTCTTCCCGTCCAATCGCTATCTGGCGCACCGGGTCCGCCTGCTGGTCGATCACCTCAAGGACTGGTTCAAGGACGGGCTGTAGGCATGATCGTCAGGCGGGCTGACCCTGTTCAGGACGCAGATCCGGTCTGGGCGATTCTGGAACCCATGCTGCGCGCGGGCGAGACCTACGCCATGCCGCGCGACTGGAGCCGCAAGGACGCGCTCGCCTACTGGCTGGGGGCGGACAAGCATGCGTTCGTGGCCGAGGATGAGAGCGCGGTCCTGGGCGTCTATTATCTGCGCACGAACCAGATGGGCGGCGGCGCGCATGTGTGCAATTGCGGCTATGTCACCGCTCCGAACGCCCAGGGGCGCGGCGTGGCGCGCGCCATGGCCGAGCATTCCTTTGAGACGGCGCGGGCGCTGGGCTATCGCGCCATGCAGTACAATTTCGTGGTGGCGACGAATGAACGCGCGATCGGGCTCTGGCGATCTTACGGGTTCGAGGTGGTTGGCGCCTTGCCGGGCGCGTTTGATCACCCGAAGCTGGGGTATGTGGACGCCCTGGTGATGTTCAGGACTCTCTAGTCCAGAAAGGCCCTGATCCGCTCTGCTAGCGCGTCGCGGTCCTTCATCTCGCATTCCCAGATGACTTGCGTACGCCAGCCCTGCGACGCCAGCGTTTCAAGATTGTCGGTATCGCGCTCTACATTGCGCCCGATCTTGGTGCGCCAGTATTCGGCGTTCTGCTTGGGCTGGCGTGAGCCGCGCGCGCAGTCATGGCCATGCCAGAAACAGCCATGCACGAAGATCACCGCCTTGCGGCCGGGAAAGACCAGATCGGGCTTGCCGGGCAGGTCCTTGCGATGCAGGCGAAACCGGTAGCCCATAGCGTGGGCGAGCCGGCGAACGATCATTTCCGGTTTGGTGTCCTTGCCCTTGACCGCGCGCATCACCCGGGCGCGGTCTTGCGGGGTGAACACATCGCTGCCCTTCGGGTTCACCATGGCAGACGACCACGCCCCACCAGCGTCCAGCCCATCCAGTTGCGTATGCCGGGCAGGCGACAGCCCAGCCCCATGAGCGCGTCTCTCAGGACGCCAATGATCCGGGAACCTGATTGAAAGACCGGGGTCAGCGCCCGGCTCATCAGACTGTAATAGCGTGCCGCGGGTTTGCGCTCCGCCTCAAAGCGTCCGAGCGCATGGACCACGGGCGCGTCATCCTTGAGCTGACGGGCGAGACTGAGCGCATCACACAGCGCCAGATTGGCGCCCTGGCCCAGTTGCGGGCTCATGCCGTGTGCGGCGTCACCGATCAATACGGCCTTGCCCCGCCGCCAGCTGGGGCAGACACAATCGCGGTAGCGCGCCTCTGAAAATGTATCTGCATCGCTGATGGGGTCGATGACATCGGCGGCGCGCGGCCATAAGGCACGCAATCGCGCCTTGAACGCCTCCAGTCCGTCTGAGCGCCAGGCGGGGAAGGCGTCCCCGCGCAAGGACCAGAAAAAGCTGACGCCCGGACGGCCTTCAGGATCTGCAGGATTGTCCCCGACAGGCAACAGACCAATCATCACGGAGCAGCCGCGATAGACCTGATCGAGCATGCCGTCACGCCGTTCGTCCGGGTCGGGCAGGATCGCCCACATCGCACCCCAGGGATAAACCGGATCGCGGGCTTGGGGGCAGATCTGGCGTCGCAGACTGGAATGAGTGCCGTCCGCCGCGATCACCAGATCATAGGGCTCGCTCATCTCGCCGGTTTCCAGCTCCAGCCTTGGCCGATCGTCCAGATCGTGCAGGGCGCGCACGCCTAGTCCGGTCCGCCAAGCTATGTCGGTCTTCAATGCGGCCGCGTGAAGCAGATTGAACAGGCTGGCGCGATGAATGCCGACGCCCTTGTCGCCGGGGCGTCCATCCGCATAGCGCAAATCCAGCACGGTGCGCCCTTTGGGTGTGCGACCGATCAACCGGGATATGTGCGCGCCGCGGGCTTCGGCTTCCTGCCTCAGGTCCATGGCGTCGAGCGCTTCAAGGCCGGACGGCTGCAAGAGCAGGCCTGCCCCTAACGGGCGCGGCGTGTCAAACCGTTCAAATACGCTGACGGCATGGCCATCCCGGGCGAGAAGGGCGGCGCTGGCCAGCCCGGAAATCCCGCTGCCGATGATGGCGATCTTCATGACTATTCCGCGGGCTCGCTTGTAGGCATGACGGTTTCAGCGTGTTCCAGGATCGGCTCGAACAGGCCTTCACGCAGGAAGGCGACCACGGGCGCGGCGACGCCGTCGCCCGCCAGGTGCAGGCCGGCGCTTTCGCGCTTGGGCAGCCTGTACTCATCGGGCAGGCCCATCAGGCGCGCATATTCCCGCGCTGTCATCGGGCGAGTGCGCACGCGTCCGGATCGCACCGAGACAATGAACTGACGCGACGAGCCGCCGCCCGGCGTGCGCAGGCACCCGGCCAGACCGTCAAAGCGCACTTCGGCGCGCTGCACGCGTTCGCCCTGTTCGATCCGGGTCCGGCGATAGAGCGCGCCGATCATGGGCGTGTCGGACTGGCGCGCCGCCTTGAGCTTGGCCTTGTTGCCCGGGCTCATCATCGCCAGCAGGCGCTTGGTTTCTTCGGGGCTGTGCCAGGGCGTGCGGCGCGGCGGCTCGATCAGATCGCCCAGCATCTGGTTCGGAATGGGCGGCACGGGCAGGGCCCACCACAGCCAGTTCGCTTTCAGGGCCTCGGGCAGACGCTCCGCCGCCCGGCGCACGGCGCGGGTATGGAAGGGTGAAATGCCGTCCGGCGCTTCATCCAGAACCAGCTCGTCGGGAATGGGGATGTCCTTGCGCAGCGCCACGACGAACAGGCGCGGGCGCGATTGCGGCACGAACCAGCGCGCATCGATCTCCAGCGCGCCCACCCGGTAACCGCCTTCGTCCAGGGTCTGGCACAGGGCGGCGAAATCGGCGCCGTTCGAGCAGGTCAGTAGTCCGGTGACGTTCTCAAGAGCGATGAGCTTGGGGGCGCGCCCCTCGGCCCTGAGCCCCTCGATGAGACGCCAGAAGCCGTAGAACACGCCTGAACGTTCACCCGCCAGCCCGGAGCGAGGCCCCGCCAGCGACAGGTCCTGGCAGGGAAAACTGGCCCAGGCGAGATCGGCTTCGCCCGGCAGGTCTGACGGTGTCAGCGCGCATACATCGCCCTGATGGAAATGCTCATGCCCGAAATTGTCGCGATAGGCGTTGGCCTTGTCGGCATCGATATCGTTGGCGAACCGGCATTGCCAATGCGCACCGAGTCCGAGGCGCGCCATGCCGCCGCCACAAAAGAACTCGTAATAGCCGTATCGGGAATCACTGCGCATGAGCCACAGCATACAGGCTTGGCGCTTTGAACGAAGCGCGAGAGGGCGCTAAAGTGTGCGCGACTGTAAGGGCCGGGGCGGTCAAGGACAGGGTGACGGGATTATGAGGCGTCTTTTCGTCCGCTATGCGGGAATTCTCGGGCTGGTTCTGGGGTTGAGCGCCTGTTCGCAGACCCTTCCGCCGCCGCCATCGCCGTTCTCCGGCTTTGACGACACGGAGGCCTCACGCCCGTTTGCGCCTACACCCAGCCTGGCCCCCGACACCCGACCGAATGGCGAGCCGACATCGGGCTATGAAATCGATGGCGAGGGCTTTTACGGCGATCTGCACCTTCTGGAAGCGGACGGGGCCGTGCGTGTCATGTACGCGCACGCCGTCGAGGGTGATGTGACCTTGCACGCCGAGCTCAGACCGGAAAGCCAATGGCTGCACGATGGCGTGCGCCGGTTTGAAGGGTTTGATGATGCGGGCGGGGCGGTCACCGTCGAACTCGAAGCCGGGCTATGTGAGAGGGCGGGGCGCAGTTATGGCCGCTTCGCCCATATCGAAACCGAAGCGGGGGTCTATGAGGGCTGCGCGACCGAGATCGGCCCCCAGCCCAGCTGGAGCGATGGACTGCCGCGCTATCTGCCCATGATCCAGGCTTGTCTGGATCAAAGCCAATCGTCTTCCATGGCGTTCGTGCGGGGCGCGGGCCGCACCCAGGTGCTGCATGTGGAACAGACCGGTTCTAACGCGGTCGTTCGCATGCGTTTCGGGGATTCCGGACGCTGGGATTGCGTGCTTGAAAGCGACCAGGTCCGTTGGAGCGTCGTCAGTCCTCAAGCGCCGGCTCGTCCGGGCGAGGCCGATCCGGTTTTCATCCTCAACGCCATGCCGGAAGCGGGCGAGGCCTGCGCCGTCTATGAACGCGTCCTGGATGAAGAGGGCGAGATGCTGGGCGCGCTGGGTTATGATGCATGCATGAGCGGCGCCATGGCGCGTCTGGGGCCCGGATTGCGGTTCTAAAAAGGGCGTCAGGACATCTGGCGCGGCGATTCCGACTCGCGGCACAAGTGCGGTATGATGATACGGGTTTTGACAGCATCGGCTCTGGCCGCCCTGAGCTGCAGCGCCGCTGAAGCGGAACTGCGCGATATCTCCCTGTTGCAGGACGCCGGACGCACCCAGCTTTGGCTCAGCTTTGACGACCAGCCCCGGGGAGTGGAGGTGCGACCGGGGACGGGCCTTGTCCTTCATGTGGACGGGGTGACATCCGAAGGCGCGCGCCGGATCGAGCCTGCTGTTCGCGGACCCGTCTCTGCCCTGGCGCTGACGCCGGCGCCCAATGGCGTGTCGATTTCCGTCTCCGGCGCCTTTTCCGGCGGCGAGGCGGAAGTGCGCCAAGGCGGCGTCCTGGTGACACTGATGAATGTCACGGGCGTCTCGGCGCCGATCACCCGGACCCCGCCGCAAACGCATGCGGCCGAGGAAAGCGCATCTGAATCCGCTTCATCTCCGGCCGCGCAAAACCAGCAGGCGTCTTCGTCTGCTCCCACCCCGTCATCAGCGGCGCAGGGCGCAGGCGCCGCGCCTGGCTCGGCCATGGACACTACGGATGCGCAGACGTCATCGCAATCGGTCACCGACGCCGAGCCGGATGAAACCCATGCCAGTTCGACCCATGACCCCGCCCGTGGCGAAGCGCTGGAGCTGGGCGGGGATATCGTCATTGATGAGAGCGTGTGTCCGGATTCCGCCGCACGGCTGGCCGATGCGCCCTGGGATCTCAACCTTCTGTCCACCCATGCGGATTGTCTGGTGAGCATGGGCGACAGCGAGGGCGCGGTGGCGCTTTACCAGCGCGTGCTCGCCTTTGACCCCAGGCATTTCCAGGCGGCCTTGGGGCTCGCGCGTATCCTCAGTGATCAGGGCGACCATCAGGCGGCGGCGGAGCTCTTTGATACCGCCGCCAGTGCTGCGCGCACCGATGGTCAGGCCGTCCAGGCGCGCATGGCGGCGCGCCGCGCACGGGAGCTGGCGGGCTCTGGCGGTCAGTAGGCCGGGCTAGAGCGCCAGCCCGGCCCGGGCCTTGGATTGCAGCTGAGCCAGGAGGTCGGGCGACATCCGTTCGAGCCGGCGTGTTTCAAGATTGAGCATGCACGCCACCGCTTCCATGCTCCACAGGGGGGTGCCGGTGACAGGATCAAGCGCCCAGTGCACCAGGGTCCGTACGGTCTCGGTGGCTGATTTCAGGCCCGACCGGATCACGAACCCCTCTCCCTGGGTGGGGAAGCGGCGGAAGTTGAGCCGGGATTCCAGCACCGCGCTGGCCACCGTCAGCGGCGTGTTCTCGGCGAAGGCCTGCCATTGCTCGGGGAAGCCGTCGCTGAAATGGATGACGCTGTCGGACACTTTCCCGATGCCGAATTCGGCGCGCATACGCCCGAAGGCATCCAGCTCCTCGCGATTGATGCGACCGCGTCCGATTTCCTGAAGTTCGAGTTCGTTCGCTTTGGTGAGCGACAGCGCGTCGCTGGGCGCTGCCTGGCTCAGACTGCGGGGCGTCAGCAGTTCGGGGCGCTTGACCAGACTTGAGCCCAGCACATCCAGGCTACGTTGAGGCCATGCAAACACCCGCCCGGTGATGGTGTGGGCGTGCTCGGCGCGGATTTCAAAGGTTGCAGCCGGGGCGCCGCTGGCGGCGTGATACAGGACCATCGCCACCGTCAGGCTGGTCTCGTCATGGCTGACGACCCCGCCTGAAATGTGCAGGGGCGCGCCCGGGCGCGCTTCGGCCAGAAAGCGGATGCAGATGTCGCGCGGGATCAAGGTCGCAGTGGCGTCAGGCGCAAAGGCGCGGTGCATGCCCAGCTGGTCGGTCAGGCCGCCCAGCGCTTCCTGGGCCTTGGCCATGTAGAACCGGACATTGAGATGGCCCAGCTCGTCGCATTCCCACGCATTGGCGTTGCCGCGCCACAATACCTGCATTCGCCCGACTCCCGTCTGTCTGTGGAGAAAAGCTAGGCCGGTTCGGCGGCCCTGTCAGGGCGCGAGCGTGGAAAAGCGTAAGCGATCAGTTCGCGCAGCGGACGCACTGGCCATAATGCTCGACCACTGAGCGCGTGATCACAAAGCCTTCAGGCGCATCGGTGGGGGCGCGATGCATGTGGCGTTCATCCACATTGCCACAGGACTCACAGATGAAGAGCTCGGCCGAGCCGGTGCACGGATCGTCTTCGTCATGACCGTTCAGGCAGGCGGTGTAGGCGTTCAGCGCCTCGACCTTGTGGGCCAGCCCTGCACGCGTGAGAAAGTCGAGGGCGCGATAGACCGTGGGCGGTTGCGCCGCCCCGCCCGGCTTGAGGGCGGACAGCAGATCATAGGCTTTCACGGGCCCGCCTGCCTCCACCAGCAATTCCAGTACCCGCCGGCGCATGGGCGTCAGGGACAGGCCGCGCTCGGTGCAAAACCGTTCGGCGGCGTCAAGCATATGAATCGCGGTGCTCATGGGGTCATCCTAACGGCTTTCGCGGGGGAGGGCGAGCCTTCGCGCCAGCCCCTGAAGTGGAAGCCGCCGCTCAAAGCTTGCGATTTCTTCATGCACATAGGTGGGATTCCCAACTTGATGCGCCAAGGGGGTGACGTTATGACATTACGCAACGTGACTATATAACATTGCGGGGTTGTTTCCATGGCGTCTTCTTCTTTCCACGCGCGCAAGCTGGGTGCTGCGGTCAGCCTACTGGCGCTGGTCGGTCCCGCGGCCTTCGCCCAGGCGCCGGACAGTACGTCCGATGAGGATGTGATCGTCGTCCTGTCCGCACCGCTGCAACTGAACAGCGATGAAATGGTGGGCTCGGTCGGGGTGGTGTCGGCCGATCAGATCGAACGCGATCTGAACGGCAACATTGCGGACACGCTTGACCGTCTGCCGGGCGTGAACAGCACCTATTTCGGGCCGGCCTCGGGACGTCCGATCGTGCGCGGTCTGGGGGCGGACCGGGTGCGCTTGCTGATCAATGGTCTGGGCGCGCTGGATGCGTCGAGCTCCAGCCCTGACCACGCCGTGTCGGCCGAGGCGCTGGGCGCTCAGCAGATCGAGGTGCTGCGCGGCCCGGCGGCGATCGCCTATGGCGGCGGCGCCGTGGGCGGTGTGGTCAACGTCCTGGATGGTCGCATTCCGTCCGAACGCAATGAGGACCAGTTTGACGGCTTCGCCTATTTCGGCGCCACCAGCGTAGACGAAGGGACCCAGGCGGCCGGTCGCATCACGGCGGATTTCAACGGCCTGATGATCCAGTTTGAAGGTCTCAAGCGCGAGGGCGGCAATTTCGACATTCCGGGTTTCGCCGAAACCGAAGCCCTGCGTGAAGAACATCACCACGAGGATGAAGACCACGACGAGGACGAGGATCATAACGACGATCATGAGGGTGAGCATGAGGAAGAAGAGCCGGCCTATGGCGAGGTTCCCGATTCCGACTACACCTTTGAAACCTATTCTGGCGCTGTCTCGCTGGTGCGCGACTGGGGCTTTGTGGGCCTGTCGGTGAAAGAGACCGACGCTGAATACGGTTTGCCGGGCCATGACCATGCTCATGAAGACGAGCACGGCCATGAAGAGGGCGACGAGGACCACGACGAACATGATCATGAAGACGAGGATCATGACGAAGACCATGACGAGCACGGCCATGAAGGCGAAGAAGCCCCGCGTCTCGTTCTGGACCAGACTCGCATCGATCTCCGCGGCGAACTGAACCGGGATGCGCTGTTCAACCGGCTGCGCTGGAGCTTCGCCCACGCCCACTACACCCATGCCGAGCTGGAAGAGGGGGAGATTGGCACCCTGTTCCGCAAGAACGGTTTTGAAGGCCGTATCGAGCTGGCCCATGACCATGGCGACAACCGTCAGGGCGCGTTGGGCCTTCAGGTCCTGACCCAGGATTTCTCGGCGGAGGGCGAAGAGGCCTATATCGAGCCCGTCACCACTCAGGACTGGGGCGCCTTCGTCACAGAGCGCTGGGACAATGGCGACTGGGGTGTTGAAGGCGGCCTGCGTGTTGAATCGCGCAAGCTGAGCGGGCAACGCGCCAACCGGTCCTTTGACACGATTTCCGGCTCGGCTTCGTTGTTCATGCGGCCCGATGACGCCTGGTTCCTGGCGGCCACCCTGTCGCGGACCGAGCGGGCCCCGACCGATGCGGAAGTCTTCGCCGACGGCCCCCATGCCGCCACCCGCGCCTATGAGCGCGGCAATCTGGATCTGGATACGGAAGTGGCCTGGTCGGGCGAATTCACGGCGCGTTTCTCCGGGGATCGCCTGACGGCGGAAGGCAATATCTTCTATGCCGATTATGACGGCTTCATCGGCCTGTTCCCCACGGGTGAGGAAGAGGACGGTTTCGATGTCTTTGAATACCGTCAGGCCGATACGGCGCTCTATGGCTTCGAAGCGCTGGTGACAGCCGATCTCGGCGCTGTGCGCGACTGGGCCATCCGTGGTGAGGCGGGGCTCGATTATGTACACGGAGACGTGGACAGCGGTGGTAATCTGCCGCGCATTCCGCCCCTGTCTTCCAACCTGGCCCTGATTGCCGAACACGGCATCTGGTCGGTACGCGGTGAAGCGCACCTGGTCGCGGACCAGGACGAGACTGCAGCTTTCGAAACCGAGACGGACGGCTACGCCATGTTCAATGCGGATGTGGAAATCACGCCGTTCGCCGACCACGATGTGCGTGTCATTCTCGGTGTGCGCAACATCACAGATGAGGAAGGCCGGGTACACACCTCCTTCCTGAAAGACCAGGTGCCGCTGCCGGGCCGGAACTTCCGGATCGCTGTGCGCACCCGCTTCTAAAGCAGGGTTCTTCCCTTCCCTGCGGCAGGGCGTCGCGCGTCAGCCGGACGCGCGGCGCCTTGCCATATATCAAACCTTCGCGAGCGGGCGCAGAAAGTCCCCATCTTCACTATGGGAAAAGGGACGAACCCATGAAAAAGCTCCTTCTCGCCGCCGCCGGCGTCGCCGCACTGACCGGTCTTGCCGCACCGACCGCCCTTGCTGAACAAGGCGACTGGCAGTTCCGCGTGCGCGCCATCACCGTTCAACCTGATGAGGGTGCGAACATCGAAGCCATTGGCGGGGATGTCGATATCGACACCTCTGTCGTGCCCGAGTTCGACATCAGCTACTTCTTCACCGACAACATCGCCGCCGAGCTGATCCTGGGCGTGACGCCGCATGATGTGACGGCTGTGAACACGTCGGTCGGCGATCTGAATCTGGGCGATGTCACGCTGCTGCCGCCGACCCTGACGCTGCAATACCACTTCAACCCCGAAGGTCAGGTGCGTCCGTATCTGGGCGCCGGCGTGAACTACACGCTTTTCTTCAATGATGACCTGCCCGACAACACGATTCTGGACGGCATCGACTACGACCCGTCCTTTGGTCTCGCCCTGCAGGCGGGCGTTGACTACGCGATCAACGAGCGCTGGTTCCTGAACTTCGACGTCAAGAAGGTCTGGATCAACACCGATGTGGAAGTTGACGCCACCACCGCGCTTGGCGCGGTCGTGAACGCTGACGTGGACATTGATCCGTGGATCGTCGGCGTCGGCTTTGGCTGGCGCTACTAGAACCCTCTGCAAGGGGCGGCCCTGAATTCGGATCTCCCCCAGAGACAAGGGCCGGAAACGGGCGCTCCGCTGATGCGGGGCGCCCGTCTTGCATTGCAGTGCCCGATCTTGATGCGTGTGTCCCGTTATGTTGCCTCACAAGCGGGTCTGCGCTAACGATCCATCAACGTTTCAAGAGGGGGAGCCCCATGGCCGACGCCGCCGCCAACAAGCCGACCTTGACCGGGTCTTTGCCGCTTTACAAAAAGCCTGTGCCGCTAAATCCGCAAGAGCATCAGGGCAAGGGTCTGCGCTACAATGATCGCCCGTTCGACTTTCTGAGTGAGTCTCACTTCGTGCCGGTCACCCTGGGTGAGTTCGGCGCTGCGGGCACGCGCTTCCCGATCATCTTCCTGGGCGACAACAAGACCCCGGTTGTGGCGATGGGCCTGCAGGCAGGTCAGAACCTGTTTGTTGACCCTCAGACCGGTCAATACGAGCAATTCGCCTATCTGCCGGCTTTCGTGCGCCGCTATCCGTTCGTCGCCGCCAATCACGGCCCGGAGAGCGATCGCTTCACGGTCTGCGTGGATACCGAATCTCACCTGTTCTCGGATAATCCCGAGCAGCCCTTCTTCAACGACAAGGGCGAGCCGACCGAGTTCACCAACCGCGCCATCGATTTCGTGCGCCGGTTTGAATCCGACGTGAAGCTGACCGAAGATTTCGTCAAGCGCCTGACCGAACTGGATCTGTTCGATCAGCAACAGGCGACCTTCCAGCCGCGTAACGCTCAAGGCGAGCCGCAAGGCGAGCCGCAAGTGGTCGCCAGCTATTGGGGCGTGTCGTCTGACAAGCTGCGGGCACTGAAGCCGGAAACCCTGGCCGAGCTGCGCGACAACACCTATCTGGGCGCAATCTACGCACACATGCTGTCGCTGGGTCAGTGGGAAAGCCTGATTTCTCGCGCGGGCGCCCGCAACGCCGGTGCTGGCGCTCCGCCGCCGCCGCCGCAAGCCTAAGCGACTGAAATCGCGAGACTGAAAGACCGGTCGGGGCATGGCTCCGGCCGGTTTTTCTTGGTTTGTATCACAGCGGCTTTCACAACCCCGTCAGAGCTGTTTCGCTGTGGTCGGTGAAAGGGCTATATCAGCCCGACAGGGATCACTGCCCCGATCCGCCGCGCCCAAGGAGCCTCTGACGTGACACGCCTGCTTGCCCTGATACTGATTCTGGTTTCCAGCGCCCCGGCTTTCGCCCAGTTCGGCTCCTCTGATCCCATGGTTGATGCAAGCCTGGTGTCCGACCGTGCATCTGTCGCGCCTGGGGAAACCTTCCATCTGGCGCTGCATCAGCAAATCACGCCGGGCTGGCACACCTATTGGCGCAATCCCGGTGATTCCGGTGAACCGACTCGCCTCGAGCTGGATTTGCCCCAGGGCTGGGACACAGCCGACATGATCTGGCCGGCGCCGAGCAGCTATGATCTCGGACCACTGACCAATTACGGATATTCCGCCGAGGTGACCTTGCCGGTGCCGGTCACCGTGCCCCAGAACGCAGCTACGGGGCCCTTGACGATCACGGCCTTTGCGACCTGGCTGGTCTGTGAAGAGATCTGTATTCCCGAAGAGGCCGAGCTGAGCCTGACCCTCGATGTGGGCGACAGCATCGAGGACCGAGCTGGTGCGGCGCTGATTGATCAGGCGCTTGAGCTGGCTCCTGTTGCGGCGCCGGATCTGCGCGCCGGACTTGAAGGCGATAGCGACGGCCTTGTGCTGACCCTGAGCGATGTTCGGTTTGACGAGGCCGCGCTCTCGGACGTCACATTCTATCCATATGAATCCGGCGTCATCGATCATGCCGCCGAGCAAACGCTGACTCATGACGGCGCCGATCTGCGTCTGGATCTGACGTCTGGCTATCTCAGCCGAAACGGGGTGGATCAGCCGCGTCGCGGGGTACTGGTCTATACCGCGCAGCGTGGTAATGCCTGGACCGAGGAAGCGCTCATTGTCACCGCGAATGACGGCTTGCGCGTCAATGACCTGGCCGCCGCCGCTCCGGCTCCGCCCCGTCCGGGCGGGCAAGACGGGCAACCAGCGCCTCAACCGCAATCCATCGGCTTTCTTCAGGCGGCGGGTCTGGCGCTTCTGGGCGGCCTGATCCTCAATCTCATGCCGTGTGTCTTCCCGGTCCTGTCCATGAAGGCGCTGACCCTGGTCGAGAAACGCGGCGCCGCGCGTAACGAAGCGCGGATGCTGGGACTGGTGTTCGCTGCCGGCGTGGTGGGCACCTTCCTGGCGCTGGGCGGGTTGCTGCTGGTTCTGCGTATTGCCGGTCTTCCCGCCCTATGGGGCATGCAGCTCCAAGCCCCGCTGGTGGTCGCCGGGCTCGCCACGCTGATGTTCCTGATCGGCCTGAACTTCATGGGCCTGTTCGAGATCGGCACATCGCTTCAGTCGGTGGGCTCCGGGGTCAAGGATAGCGGGCGTCGCGGCGCCTTCCTGACCGGCGTGCTGGCGGTATTCGTGGCTGCGCCGTGTCTTGCGCCCTTCATGACCGGCGCGCTCGCTTTCGCCCTCACTCAGCCCGCCCTGGCGTCGCTTACCATCTTTGTGTTCTTGGGCGTGGGACTGGCCTTCCCCTTCGTGCTGGTCAGTTTCGTGCCAGCCCTTTTGAATCTCCTGCCGCGTCCGGGGCCCTGGATGACGCGCTTTCGCGAAATCCTGGCCTTCCCGATGTTCGCCACGGCGATCTGGCTGATCTGGGTGCTGTCCGCCCAGCTGGGCTCGAGCGGCGTACTGTGGCTGATGCTGGCGTTGCTGGCTGCCGCCTTCACGGTCTGGGCGTTGCGGCTACGTGGTCTTGCAGGGCGGATCACCGTGCTGGCCGGCGTTCTGTTGACCCTGGGGGCGCTATCGGTGACGGCGCGCATGGAGCCGGTGAGCCAGACATCGCCGGGGCAGAGCGCCTGGGCGGAGTGGAGCGACAGTGCCGTCGCCGAGGCGCAAGCCGCCGGTCGCCCGGTCTTTGTGGACTTCACCGCGGCCTGGTGCGTCACCTGTCAGGTGAACAAGCTGGGCGCCTTGTCGGATGGTCAGGTGAAAGCGGTGTTCGCCCAACAGGATGTGGCGCTCTTTCGCGCCGATTTCACCAATCAGGACCCGCAAATCGCGGCGGCGCTGGATCGTCATGGCGCTGCGGGCGTTCCCCTCTATCTTGTGTATCCGCCCAACGGGGGCGACCCTGAGGTGCTGCCGCCGCTTCTGACGAGCGGCATCGTGATCCAGGCGGTCAATGACGCCGTAAACTAGGCGGGTCAAACTAGGCCCGCGATCAAAGGGGAGTGACGCCAATGAAGATGTTTTCACGTCGTTCGATGGGCCAGGCCATGGGCCTTGCAGCCGCCGCCGCTCTGACCACGTCTGCATTCACGCTGGAAGCGCACGCCGATGTGGTGACGGGCGAAGCCGCGCCGGCCTTTACGGTCGAGACGGCCAGTGGCGAGACGCTGTCTCTGGAGAGCCTGTCCGGCCAGACCGTTGTCCTGGAATGGACCAATCATGGCTGCCCCTATGTGCAGCGTCATTATGGCTCCGAGCATATTCAGGACCTTCAGGCCGCTGCGGCGGACGATGATGTGGTCTGGGTTCAGGTGATCTCCTCCGCGCCCGGCGAGCAGGGGCATGTGGGCGCTGATGAGGCGCTGGCGCTGAACCAAGAGCGTGGCGCGACGCCGGCCCATGTGGTTCTGGACCCGTCCGGCGAGATGGGTCGTCTGTATGACGCCCGTACGACCCCGCATATGTATGTGATCGATGCCGACGGCGTGCTGCAGTATCAAGGCGGGATTGACGATCAGCCGCGTCCGCGCCCCGGCGACCCTGAACCGACGGACTATGTCACCATGGCCTTGGCGGCTGTGAGTGCGGGCGAAACGCCGGATCCGGCGCAGACCCAGCCTTATGGCTGTAACGTCAAATACGCTTACTGAGCCCCGGATTGCGCCGGACAGGATGAGCTGAGCGCCGCCGCCTGCGCATCAGGCGTTGTGGCGATCTCGGCTGCCTGTCCGGTTAGCCGGGCGATTTCGAGATAGGCCCGGGCATGATCGGCGCGGCTGCCCGGTTCTGACAGGAGCATGGCGCGGTGCTCGGCGTCCTCGCTCATGCCGCGGAAGATACAGCGCAGATCCGTGGGGCCCCCGCTATCCTCCACCGCGCGCGACAGCCGGTAGGCTTCCAGCGCGAACTCGTTCAAATCCGTCAGGAAACCGTCTTCAGGCGGTAAGGCCGCGACCGGGGCGGCGGGGCTGCGCGCCATGTCTTGCGCGCGGGCTCGGGCCTGGGTGTGAAGGTGCTGAGAGAGCGCGACCAGATCAGCGGATATGTCAGGCGCAGGCTGGGCGCTGAAGGCGCTGGCGATGATGACAAGCGTGTGAGCGAACATGGACGAGATCCGGTTTTGTGTGCTTAGAGCGCCTTGCAAACCCGGCGCCGCTTGATCCTTGCGTCCCGCAAGGCTAATTCGCAGGCCCTTCGATACTTTTAATCTGAGCGAGCATCCTCATGGCCAAGACCAAGGCGTTCCGTCCCAAAGCCCGTCGTCCCCGCGGTTTTGAGGATCGCGCCGCTCATGTGCTGCGCGCCGAGCGCGCCCTCGTGGGCGCCGCCAGCGCGGTGTATGAGCGCTGGGGCTTCGAGCCGCTCGAAACCCCGGCATTCGAGTATGCCGACGCGCTGGGCAAATTCCTGCCCGATGAAGAACGTCCCAATGAGGGCGTCTTCGCCATGCAGGATGATGACGAGCAGTGGATGGCGCTGCGCTATGACCTGACCGCGCCGCTGGCCCGTTTCGCCGCCGAGAACTTCCAGGATCTCGCCAAACCCTTCCGCCGCTATCAGTTCGGCGAAGTCTGGCGCAATGAAAAGCCCGGTCCGGGGCGGTTCCGCCAGTTCGTCCAGTGCGACGCCGACAGCGTCGGCGCGCCGGGGCCGGCTGCGGACGCCGAGATGATCGCGCTCGCCAGCGAAGTTATGGGCTCCGCCGGGCTGGGTGCGGACGAGTTTGTCATCCGGGTCAATGACCGGCGCTTGCTGGATGGCGTGCTGGAGCGTCTGGGCGATGCGGCGGCTGAAAAGCGCCTGCGGGTTCTGCGCGCCATAGACAAGATGGATCGTCTGGGTCTTGAAGGCGTCGAACTGCTTCTGGGCGAGGGGCGCAAGGATGACAGCGGCGACTTCACCGAAGGCGCCGGGCTCGACGCCGAGCAACGTCGCCACGTGCTGAACTTCATCGAAGCGGGCCAGGTGGATAAGGCGCTGTCTGGCGCGGCGCGCAATACCGAAGTGCTCAAGCGCCTGATGGCGGCTTTGGGCGACACAGAGGCGGGCAAGCTGGCGGTCGCCGATCTTGAAACCATCACGGCTGTCCTGGACGCCCTGGGCAAGTCGGGCAAATGGACGCTCGACACCTCCGTCGTACGCGGTCTGGGTTATTACACCGGTCCGGTGTTCGAAGCGGAACTGTTGGCGGAAGCCACCTATGACGATGGCTCCCCGATCCGCTTCGGCTCTGTGGGCGGAGGCGGTCGCTATGACGATCTGGTCAGCCGCTTTACGGGCCAGGCCGTACCGGCGACCGGCTTTTCCTTCGGAGTGAGCCGCTTTGCGGCCGCGCTTTCCGCCCTCAAGCGTCTGGACGCCGCCAAGGCGGATCCGCTGGTGATCGTTGTCGCCGCGGAAAAGGATCGCATGGCGGATTATTTCGCCCTGGCGAGCGAGCTGCGCGCCTCGGGCTTGCGCGCTGAAGCCTTCATTGGCGGCGGCAATATGGGCAAACAGCTCAAATATGCGGACCGCCGCGAAGCCGAGTTCGCCGTGATCATCGGCTCTGAGGAACGCGAGAAGGGCGAAGCTCAGATCAAGGATCTGAAGCTGGGCGCGCGGCTGGCTGCGGAAATCTCCGATAACAAGACCTGGCGCGAGGATCAGCCCGCCCAGTTCACGGTCGCACGCGACCAGATCGTCAGCGCGATCAAGGAGCGGCTAGCTGGCGCCTGAATGTGGCGAAATTGCAGCATGGCGAAAGATCGCCTGACTCTAGGGGCTTGACGTTCCTATGACGGTTAGGCCAACGTTTGAACAGACAGGGCCTGACCGTCTTGTCTCTTAAGTGGTGTCTCTGGGGAGGAGACGTCTCTTAATCGACCAACCAGAATCTTTAAGCCCGGCGTCTGATGACGCCGGGCTTTTTTTCTGCTGATCCGCTTCTTAGTAGTTTGACCAACGCGGGCGTCGAGGATTGTTGTCCCGGCTCTCGTCTTCTTGAGACGCCTGCGTGGTTTGTGTGGATGCCGAGTTTGTCTGCGTGGTGGCGCAGGCTGACAGGGTGAGCGCAAGCAGGCTGGCTGCCAGCGCCAATGCTGCGGTTTTCGTAGTCATGCTCTTAATCTCCCAGAGTGCTCCGCTTGTGAGTGGCTCTGCGCCGCCCTGCAGAGCTTGGGGCGGCGCAGGTGGGGATATGATCTAGCGACGCGGCGGAAGCGGCGGCGGGGGCGGTGCGCCCGGACCGCCTTCCAACTCCTGGGCCTGCTCGGAATTACGCCAGGCCTCGAGCCAGGTTTCCTTCTCAGCGCCAGTCAGTTCACGGCCATTGACCCAGACCCGCGTTTCGCCGTCCCGTTCGATAATCCGCACCTGACGGTCTTCATAATGATGGGTGTGGCGCGGGGCGCGGTCCTGTCGGTCTTCGCGCCAGTCTTCGCGCTCTTCACGCAGGTCATGGAGGCTCTCTTCAAGCTCTTCACGCGCTTCGCGAAGCTCCTCGCGATCCTGGCGTGTCAGCGGCACGCGTTCGCCGTCCTCGGTTTTCCAGCCACGTTCCAACGTCCGCTCGATTGCGGCCAGGCCGGATTCAAGTCCCGTTTCCGCCGCCATAAGGCCTGCTTGGGCGATAGAGTCCGCATCAATGGAAATGGACAGCGCATGTCTCTCGCTCTCACGGGCGCGCTCGACGGCCCGACGCGCTTGCCGCTCTGCCCGACGTGCGTGACGGGCGGCGTCACGTTCGGCTCGGGCGGCTGCCCGTTCGGCGTGGCGCAGCGCACGCTCGGCGTGATGTTCGCTATCGGCGACCAGAACTTCGACACGCGCCTGCAGGGCGTCTTCATTCAGGTTGAGCCGTTCAATAGCCATCTGAAAGTCGGAGCCTTCAGAGAACATGGCACTGAGTGATTCACCGAGTTCCTCCATTTCGGATTCAAACGCCTCGAGGTCTTCTTCCGACCAGCTATGGGCGTCAAAGTCGAAATCGAGCGACAGGGACGCGCCGTCGCCGTCTTCCAGCGCATCTTCGATGATGTGAATGGCGTGAGCGCCATCGCGAACGATGACTCGTTCGCCATTCACGATCAGCACATTCTTGTGCCCGTCATCATGTGTGGCGTAGTCGGTCGCAGCGCCGGCAGAGGCGCACGCGACCAGCAGCGGGGCGGCGGTGATCGCAGCGGCTGTCGCAATCCAGTGTTTCATGAGGTGTCCTCCCTGTTGCGGGCACTGTGTCGCCATGCGCCTTACGGCGGTGCGTCCGCAGACTTAAGTTTTGGTCATTTTGTTATGCGGCTGGACAGTCGCCTTGCCCGGCTCTAGCAAGTTCATTGAGGGACAAGACGGAAAAGCAATGATTTCTCGACGCGGAGTATTGGCGGGCCTGACGGCGCTTGGCGCGACCCCGGCCTTTGCAGGCACCATCTCGCTGGATCGACTGGTGGGTGAAAGCCTGGTCCTGGGTTTTCTGGGCAGTACGCCGGATGCGGAAGGCGCGGACCGGATCGAACGCGATCTCGCAGACGGACGTATCGGCGGCGTCCTGTTCCTGCGTCACAATGCGCGCACACGCGATGGCGTGCTGGGACTGGCGCGTCGCTTCCGTGCGGCGGCGCCGAACGCCTGGCTCGCGATTGATCAGGAAGGTGGTTTCGTCCAGCGCCTGACCGATGACATGGGCTTTACCGACATTCCCACGGCCGAACAGCTTCTGGACATGGGGCTTGATTCGGCGCGCGCTGTCTTCGCTCAGGCGGCAAGCGAGCTGGCCGAGAGCGGATTTTCCATGAACCTGGCGCCGGTCGCCGATCTTCAGCATGAAGGCAACCAGGTCATTGACCGTTGGGCCCGCGCCTTTGGCGATGATCCTGATGTCGTGGCGGCCTATTGCGGCGCCTTCATTGATGCAATGGAAGCGGAAGGCGTGGCCTGCGCGATCAAGCATTTCCCCGGCCATGGCCGCAGCCAGGGCGACAGCCATGACGGCTTTGTCGATATTTCCCAGACTTGGGACGAGGTGGAAGCGGCGCCCTTCGCGCGCCTGATCGAGCAGGACAAGGCGCATCTGATCATGGGCGGGCACCTGATCAATCGGCGACTGGACCCGTCCGGTGATCCGGTCACGCTGTCCGCGCCGATCCTGCAGGGGCTATTGCGCGAGCAGATGGGGTATCAAGGCGCGATCATCACGGATGATCTCGATATGGGCGCCATCCGGAATCAGTATTCGCGCGAAGAGGCGATCGTTCAGTCTCTGGCGGCGGGCAATGATCTCTTGCTGATCTCGAACTCGGCCGACGCAGACCCGGACCTGCCTCGGCGCGCAGTCGACTGGGTGGGCGCAGCGCTGGATGAGGGGCGTCTCAGTCTGGATCGGCTCTATCAGGCCAATGCTCACATTCAGACGCTCAAGGCCCATGTCGGGCGGGGCTGACCCCGCCCGGTTTCAGCCCTAGCGGAAACGATAGCTCATCCGAAGTCCCAGCTCGTCCAGCCCCTGATTGCGACCGCTCGCCAGGATCTGCCCGTGGGAATGGTGTTCATAGAACACGCCGGCTGACCATTGATCGTTGAGCGCATAATCCAGCGCAAACCCGGTGCGGAACAGCCAGTCCGAGCCTAGAAGAGCGCGCGTATCCTTGATGCGTTGGGCTTCCACCGGGCCGTCCCGCTCGGGATACACTTCCAGAACGCCGTCATTATAGCTCAGGCCGAACGACGCTTCCGCGGTGAGCCGATCCGTCACGCCGTAATCCCAGGCGAGACCGGCTGTGACCAGATTGGTGTAGCCCTGGGTGCTGATATTGGCGGAGAGGAAGGGGCGGGGGGACCAGACCGGTTCGAGGAAGTCCGGGCTGGAGAACATGAGATCTCCGACGATTTGCGGGCCGTCTTCTGTGTGGTCGGTCAGGTCGTGCGCGGCGACTCCAAGCCGAACTTCCTCGACCCCGAAACCAGGGCTTTGGGCGTGGGCGGTGCTGGTGAGGAAGAGACCGGCTAGCGCGACGGCGATACGGAGCATCATGTCATCCTTCTGATCTTGTCATTCCGAGATACCGCCATGACGAAATGATGACCAGCGTATTGATGACGCGGAGGCGATATTGCTGGGCAGTGTTGTCTCTGTGCCCGGTAACCGCCCCAAAGACAGGCCAGACCCAAATTCCCTATTTAGGGGAATATGTTGAAAGCGGTTCCCCTATCTGGTTATATGGGTGAGCGCAAAACTGTGCGCAAACAGGAGGAGACTTTTATGAAAAAACTGTCTGTAGCCGCGATCGCATCGTCCGCCTTGCTGGGCCTCTCAACTCTGGCGACGGGGTCTGCAATGGCCGATGATTCCATCCGCTGCCAGGAGCAGGCGGAAGAAACCTGCGCGATGTTCGCGCCACGCGGAACCGCCCAATGGGCAGGTTGCGTCGAGAACCTGTTTGCGCTGTGCATGGGGCAGGTGACAGGTGCTGATTTTGATGGCGCCAAAGGCCTTCGCAAAAGCTGCGACTTGTCCTGATATCGCCGTCATTCTGGCGGAAGGGGCGGCTCTGAAGGGCCGCCCCTTTCTTGTTTGGACGCTTACGAAGTGTCCGACACGGTTGCCACGCGTCACCGCATCATCCGCCTATTGCAACAGTTGGCGCACCAGCTGACCGGCCAGATCCGGGCGATCCGCGCTCAGATGCACGATGATGATCATGCCCGTATTGAGTTCATAGATCGCCAGGCTGGCATATCCGGCGATTGAGCCGCCATGCATGATCATATCCAGCCCCCGCGGGTCGCGAATACGCATGGGGCCAAGCGCGCGGCTTCGCCCTTCGCCGCGATCCACCTCTTCGCTGAGCATCAGCTGGCCCAGGTCAGCCAGAGCGCCGTCGGCGGAGAACAGGGCTGTCAGCGTGTCGGCCAGATCCGAAGCGCTTGTGAACACGCCCCCATCCGGGCCGTGATTTCCGATCAGCGCATAAGCGTCGCGATCTGGATCGTTCGGCGCGCCATAACCGTGGATAAGGTCGCGGCCCTCCAATGGCTCATTATAACTGGTCGCTTCAAGGTTGAGGGGTTCGATCAGGCGCCTCTGTAACAGAGTCCCGAAACTCTGCCCGCTCACGGCTTCTGCGATCAGCGCCAGATACTGATAGTTGGAGTTGGAATAGCCATAGCCTTCACCGGGTGGGAAATCGGCGGGACGACCGTGGATGAAACCCAGCGTGCGTTGGGGGGTGTTGCCCTGGACGGTGTTCACAGTCTGAAACCAGACATCGTCATAATAATCGGGGATGCCGCTGGTATGGGTCAGCAGCTGCCTGACGGATGCTTGATCGGCATTGGCGATGCCCTCCACCCAATGGGGTGCAACCAGATCGGCCAAACGGTCGTCAAGCGAGAGCTGGCCGTCACGGATCAGGCTGTGGATGATCGCTGCAGTGTGGATCTTGCCGATGCTGGCGATGCGCAATTGTACCGACTGCGGAATAGGGGCGAGGGTGGTCCGGTCGGTGACGCCGCGGGTGATGATGCGCTTTTCGCCCTGTTCTCTGATCAGAACCACGGCCCCGGATATGCCGTTCTCTACAAGCAGAGCGTCCACTTCCGCCTCGATTTCCGGCGTGGCGGGCAGACGGGCGAATGCGGGAGACGTCAATAGCGTGAGCGACGCAAGAATGAGGGCGCTTAAACGGATCATGAGGAGCTCTTTGCAACTCGGGTCCGGCAATCTAGCAAGCCAGACTTGCTCAATCCCGCCGATTTCAGCGCTTTAAACGCCGAATTTCGGCGAGGCGTTGATGCTAGATGCTCAGGACCGTGCGATCCTTGCGATCGTGCAGCGTGATAACCGGTTGTCCAATCAGGCGATTGCGGAGCAGGTGAACCTGTCAGAAACGGCGGTCCGGCGCCGTCTGACCCGGCTCAGAAGCGAGGGCGTCATCCAGTCGGATGTGGTGGTTCTGGATCGGTCGCGTCTTGGTCAGACCCTGATCGTCGCGGTGACCTTTCATGATGATACGCCCGAAACCTATGAGCGGTTTCGCATCGTTATGGCCGAGGATCCACAGGTGACGACCCTGTATTCGGTAGCAGGGGAGACCGATTTCATCCTGCATGTGCACGCGCCCAGCCTTGAGGCGTACGAGAGCTGGGCCGAGGCGAGCCTGCTGAGCGACCCCACGGTGCGCCGTTATGAGACAACCGTGGTGCTCAGCACCATCAAGTTCACCACCAAAGTGCCGGTCTAGGCGATCAACAGCCTGTTGAACTCTTTTCATCGAAGACGCCCTGTAATCCGACCGGGAAGCTTGAAGCGAAGCCCGGCTTTGTAAGGCGAGTTCGATGCGGCGTGCGCACATTTGCGTGTATGGACACAAAATAAGGTGTGTGCCGACACGATACCAGTAGCCTTGGGGGGGCAATCTGACTGGAATGACTCCCTGTGATGAAACCTGACCGGCCTCGCTCCCCCAAGAAGACCGCTGTGATCGATTTGCGGCTGTCTGACGAACTCAAGCAAGCCTTTGTGGCCCAGTGCCACGAGGATGGTGAGACCGTCAGCGGGGTCCTACGCGGTTTCATCACCGCTCATCTCAGAGCGCGTGCAGAACAGAAAGCCGCTCAGCGGCAACGAAGGAGTTTTATCACCGTGTTTGAATCCCTGCGTATGATCCTGATGTCCGGTACAGCCGGCGGCGCGGCCATTGCGTCGGCTCTCATCATGGCCCCGGTCGCCATCGATGTGCTGTCAGAGGCCCCTGTCGGCGGTCCGATGGCGTCGCGTGAAGCCCCGGCCGAGGGCGCCCGGGTCGCCTTGTTCTCGGTCGTTCCCGGCAGTCCGGCGTCTGGCGTTGAGGTCGCCGAAATGGCGGGCGGTCAGAGCGACGGGGCCGTCTCCCTGGATACGCGTGTCCTGTCGACGCTCTAGGGCGTAATCGCGCAAACAAAAAGGGCGGCTCGATCGAGCCGCCCTTTCCGTCTGTGAGCCTGGTGGCTGAGCTTAGAAGCCCATGCCGCCCATGCCGCCCATGTCCGGCGCGGCAGGAGCCGGCGCGTCTTTCTTGGGCTTTTCAGCGATCGCCGCTTCGGTGGTGATCAGCAGGGAGGCGACAGAGGCCGCGTCCTGCAGTGCGATGCGGGACACTTTGACCGGATCGATGACGCCGGATTTCACCAGGTCTTCGTATTCGCCGGTCTGGGCGTTGTAGCCGAAGTTCGCATCGCCGTTCTCGAGCACCTTGCCCACGACGATGGAGCCTTCGCTGCCGGCGTTCTCGACGATCTGACGGATCGGAGCCTGCAGGGCGCGCGCCACGATGGCGATGCCCTGGTTCTGATCTTCGTTGTCGCCGGTCACGCCTTCAAGCGATTTGGAGGCTTTGAGCAGCGCGATGCCGCCGCCCGGAACGATGCCTTCTTCCACCGCAGCGCGGGTAGCGTTCAGGGCGTCGTCGACACGGTCCTTGCGCTCTTTCACTTCGATTTCCGAAGCGCCGCCGACCTTGATCACCGCAACACCGCCGGCGAGTTTCGCCAGACGCTCTTGCAGTTTCTCTTTGTCGTAATCCGAGGAGCTGTCCTCGATCTGACGGCGGATCTGGTTCACGCGGCCTTCGATGGCTTCTTTCTCACCGGCGCCGTCCACGATGGTGGTGTCGTCTTTGGTGATGTTGACCTTTTTGGCGGTGCCCAGCATGTCGAGGGTGACGTTCTCGAGCTTGATGCCGAGATCCTCGGAGACAACCTGGCCGCCGGTCAGCACGGCGATGTCTTCGAGCATGGCCTTGCGGCGATCGCCGAAGCCCGGAGCCTTGACGGCAGCGATTTTCAGGCCGCCGCGCAGCTTGTTGACCACGAGGGTCGCCAGCGCTTCGCCTTCAACGTCTTCTGCAATGATCAGCAGCGGACGGTTGGACTGGACCACGGCTTCCAGAACCGGAAGCATCGGCTGCAGGGAAGACAGCTTCTTCTCGAACAGCAGGATGTACGGGTCTTCCAGATCCGCGACCATTTTCTCGGAATCGGTCACGAAGTACGGCGACAGGTAGCCGCGGTCGAACTGCATGCCTTCCACGACGTCGAGTTCGGTCGCCAGGGATTTAGCTTCCTCGACGGTGATCACGCCTTCATTGCCGACTTTCTCCATGGCGTTGGCGATCATCTCGCCAATTTCTTTTTCGCCGTTCGCGGAGATGGTGCCGACCTGAGCGACTTCAGACGAGCCCTTGATCGGGGTGGCTGAAGATTTGAGCTGCTCGATGACCACGGAGACGGCCTTGTCGATGCCGCGCTTGAGGTCCATCGGGTTCATGCCGGCAGCGACGGACTTCATGCCTTCGCGCACGATGGCCTGGGCCAGCACGGTGGCGGTGGTGGTGCCGTCGCCCGCTTCGTCATTGGTGCGGGAAGCAACTTCGCGCACCATCTGGGCGCCCATGTTCTCGAACTTGTCTTCCAGTTCGATTTCCTTCGCCACGGACACGCCGTCCTTGGTGGTGCGCGGTGCGCCGAAGGATTTCTCGATCACCACATTGCGGCCTTTCGGGCCCAGGGTGACTTTCACAGCGTCGGCGAGCGTATCGACGCCCTTGAGCATTTTTTCGCGGGCGGAAGCGCCGAACTTAACGTCTTTGGCAGCCATTGTTCGTCCCTATCTAATATGAAGTGTCAGTCGTTGAGCGAAACAGGCGGCGATTAGCCGACCACGCCCAGAATGTCGGACTCTTTCATGATCAGCAGATCCTGACCTTCCAGAGTGATTTCGGTGCCGGACCATTTGCCGAAGAGGATGCGGTCGCCGACCTTGACGTCCATGGCGATCAGCTCGCCCTTGTCGTCACGGGCGCCCGGGCCCACAGCCACGACTTCACCTTCTTGCGGTTTTTCCTTGGCGGTGTCGGGAATGATGATGCCGCCAGCGGTCTTGGATTCTTCCTCGACACGCTTCACCACAACACGGTCCTGGAGAGGACGAAAGTTCATTGCCGGTACTCCGTTTTTGAGCGTCAGCTCATGTGAAGATCTGTTTTGAGCGAACCGGGGCGAAGGCGTTAGCACTCTCTCGCCCTGGCTGCTAACAGCCGCGGAGGTAAGAGGCGGGGCGTGACCCGTCAAGAGCGCCGGGCGACATTTTTCCGCCCCTTTTTTCAGCTTCATCGGGGCGGGTTCAGTCTGGGTTCATGCGCCCGTCGCGCATATTTGATAAGATTGAGCTATCGAAGCGCGGAACTTTGATATTAAGTCCGCGTTTTAGGGGACGCTTACGGGAGAGAATTATGATGTTTCGTTCTTTGATCGCGGCTGTCATGGCCCTGGGCTTGGCTGCGGCCTGCACCACCACCGACCAATACGGCAATGTGACCCGCAACAATACCGGCACCGGCATTCTGGCCGGCGCGGCTGCGGGCGCGCTTCTGGGCACGCTGGCGGGCGGTGATGATCGCCGCAATGCGCTGATCGGCGCAGGCGTCGGCGCTCTCGCCGGCGGCGGCATCGGCAATTACATGGACCGCCAGGAAGCGGCGTTCCGCGAGCGCCTCCGCGGTTCGGGCGTGACCGTGCGCCGCGTCGGCAACGATCTGTATCTGGTCATGCCGGGCGATGTGACCTTCGCGACCAACTCCGCTCAGATCGATGGCCGTTTCGGCCCGGTGCTGAACGATGTGGCGGATGTGCTGATGACCTATCCGGCCACCTATGTGGACGTGATCGGCCACGCCGACAGCGTGGGCGATGCCAGCTACAACCAGACCCTGTCCGAGCGTCGCGCCAGCTCTGTTGCCGCCGAGCTGATCGCCCGCGGCGTTATGCGCGACCGTCTGTATGTGGCCGGCATGGGCGAAAGCCAGCCGATCGCCTCCAACGAAACCGACTCGGGCCGCGCGGCCAACCGCCGGGTCGAGATCAAGATCGCCCCGCACACCTCGTAATTAACGAGGCGGTTCACCGCGATTAACCGAAGGCGCGTCCGCATGTGCGGGCGCGCCTTTGCTTTTTCCGTTTGTCCACGGCTTACAGCGTTAACGTTCTGACAAGTCCTGTTAACGCAGCCTATGATCGCCGAAATGGGTGTGATTCGTTGCGCTTAGACCGAAGCGGTCCAGGCGGCGACATTCAGGAGCGATGATGCCGCGCGCAAGCGACATACTGGTGATCTTAACCTATGCGATGGTCGCCATCGTCGCCGCGCTTGCGTTCGATCGTTTCGGGCTGATGTCGGCCGAGCTCGCCTGGATGATGGGCGCGCTGGTCTTCCTGATTGGCGGGCAGGTTCACGCCTCGGTCGCTCGTGCCGAAGAACGCAAGGTTTTCGAAGACGAAATTCACCAGCTCAAGGCCGCCAACCTGACCATGCTTGATGAGTTGAGCAGTGCGCAGGACCGCATCGACGAGCTGGCCGAAACCGCGTCCGCAAGCCGTCCGCCGGTCCCGTCGGCCGAGCCGGGCTCGGCGCTGGAGCTGAGCCAGCCGCTCGCCGAAACGGCGGATGCGCATGGCGCGGATGAGCAGCTTGTCGCGGAAATCCTGGCGCGGCTGGACGGGGGGCGCAGCGCCCCGCTGGCGGATCAGGACGCGGATGCCGCCGAGCTTGTGCGTCGCGCGCTCGATGACAACCGGGTCGATCTGTACCTGCAGCCTGTCGTCGGTCTGCCCCAGAGGCGCACCTATTTCTATGAAGGCTATACCCGCATTCGCGATGAGAACGGTCAGGTCATCGCGCCGGGCAAGTTCCTGGCGGCGGCGGAAGAGGCCGGCCTGATCACCGATGTGGACAATCTGCTGCTGCTGCGCTGCGTCCAGATCGTGCGCCGCCTGACCAAGTCCGATCGCCGGGTGGGCGTGTTCTGCAATGTCTCCATCCGCTCACTGGCGGACGAGGACTTCTTCCCGGCCTTTCTCGACTTCCTGCGCCGCAATTCCGATCTTGCGGGTGCGCTGATCTTCGAGATGCCGCGCGCCCAGTTCGAGAACCGCTCCGCCACGGCGGCGCGCAACATGGCGCGGCTGGCTGATTTCGGCTTCCGCTTTTCTATCGACCAGGTGTCCAGCCTCAACATCGATCTCGCCGAGCTGCAGCGCGCCGGCGTGCGCTTCATCAAGGTGGCGGGCGATCGTCTGATCGCTGCGGCGCATGGCGCTGAACCCATTGCCGGTCGCGAACCGGGCGCGCTGCGCCCGGAAGACGTGGCGGGCCTGTTCGCTCGCTATGGCGTGGATCTGGTGGCCGAGAAGATCGAGGCCGAGAGCACCGTCGTTGAAGTGCTCGATCTCGATGTGGCCTATGCGCAGGGCCATCTGTTCGGCGCGCCTCGCCCCGTGCGTGACGAGGTGCTGAGCGAGGCCGACAACAAGCTGCGTCGCGCCGCCGGTTGATCTGCAAAAGTCCGCCCTGTTACGCTTAGTCATTGTTCACGCAACGCCGGAGGATGATCCATGGCGATGCAAGACACCGACCCGGACACTCCGAGCTATCAATTGCCTGGCTGGTTGCGCATGGCGCATCTGGGCTTTGGCGCCCTGGCGCTGGTCACCGCAGTGTTCCTGCCAAGCGCCTCTGTGCCCGTCGCCTTCGTGGCCGCCTTGATGGCGTTCGCGCTGCTGCAGATCGCCAATGCGCTTCATTTCAGAGGCGGTCTGGCGTCTCCGGCGCGCTGGCGGTCGCGGGTCTTTGTCTCGACCTCGGTCAGCAGCCTGGGCGTCATGGCATTGGCGCTTCGCTATGCGATCGTCCTGGGCCTGTTCAGCTAAAGTCGCCCCATGAGGTCGGCTCCAAGATTCATTTGACCGCATGGCGGGGCTCACATAGTCCACGGCCATGACCGATTTCCCGCATCTTTCCGACCTCGCCAATGATTACGACGCCATTCTGTGTGATGTCTGGGGCGTCATTCGCGATGGCTCGGACCTTTTGCCCGAAGCGCTGGAGGCGCTGCGCCAGTATCGAAAACAGGGCGGCGTGGTGATCCTGGTGTCCAACTCGCCGCGCCGGGCTTCTTCGCTGGAAAATTTCCTGCATCAGATGGGCGCAGGCGACGAGGTCTGGGACGGCGCGGTCAGCTCGGGCGAAGCCACGCACGCGCTCTTGAAAACGCGCGCACCGGGGCCGGCCTTCAAGCTGGGCCCGGACTGGGACGACGCGCTTTATGAAGGCACCGGGCTGGAATTCGCCAAGCTCGAAGACGCCGCCTTCATCAGCTGTACGGGCCTGTTTGATTGGGAAAACGAAACCCCGGACGAGTACACCGACCTTCTGACCGAAGCGAAATTGCGCCGGCTCGATCTGGTGTGCGCCAATCCTGATATCGTCGTCCAGTTCGGCGATGGCCTGCGCTATTGCGCGGGCGCCCTGGCGGAGAAGTATGAAGACATGGGCGGCAAGGTCATCATGGCCGGCAAGCCGCATCCGCCGATCTATGATCTGGCCTATGGCGCGATCGAGCGCCTGCGCGGCGACGCGCTCGACAAGTCTCGCATTCTGGCCATTGGCGACGGTCCGGTCACCGACATCAAGGGCGCGCAGGCCGAATGCGTGGACGCGCTCTTCATTGCCGGCGGCATTCTGGCCGAACAGTTCGGCGGTGATTTCGACCCGCACAAAGCGGCCGCCCTCCTGAAGGAGGACGGCCTCTCCGCGCGCTTTACAGCGCCCAAGCTGGTCTGGTGATCAGCCCTCGATTTCCCAGGCGCCGTTCACGGTGATCGAGACCACCAGCTCGCCGCCCGAAACCGGGGTGGAAGAATCCTCCATCGCCATGGCGCGCGAGAACATCACCGGCTGCGGCGCATAGCCGCCGCTTTCGGAGAAGCTCAAGAGCCGTGTCACGGTGAACCCGCCGGCCTGGGCATACAGATCGCGGGTCTCGTAAAGCTCCGCCACGGCGCGGCGACGTGCTTCGGCTTCGGCCGCATCCGCTTCCGAGCTTGAGAAGGTCACGCCGTTGAGCGAGTTGGCGCCGGCCTCGAACAGGGCGTCGATCGCAGGGCCCACATTGTCCATGCCGCGCACCAGCGCCGTCACGGTATTGCGGGCGCTATAGCCGGTGATCTGGCGCGTGCCGCCCTCCCGCGAGGAAGGCTGGGAATAGATCGGGCTGACATTGAGCTGGCTGGTCTGGATGTCCTGGGCTTCGACGCCGGCCGCTTCCAGGGCGGCAAAAACGCCCTGCATGCGCCGCGAATTGGCGCGCAGCGCGTCGGCCGCAGATTGCGCTTCGGTCACCACGCCGGCAGACACCTGGGCCTGGTCCGGGCTGATGCGGACCTCGCCGGTGGCGGACAGGTTCATTTGCGCGATCTGCTGCTCGGCGGGCGCGGTTTGCGCCAGGGCCTGGGCCGGCAGAACGGTGGAGCCCAAAAGGGCGACGGTCAGAAATGCAGTGCGGATCATAATAGCGCTCCCAGTCTGTGTTAAATTCATCAAAGCCCCGCCAAGCGACAGGCTCATGGCTGAAACGCGGTGGTTTCATGGCCGTTCCCTGAACGGATATTCAGCTGCGTCCCGCCGTCATCCCTGCTTTGCCAAATTCGCCTCACGCGCTATCAAGCATCCAAGCTGATTTCTCAGCGGGCCTGTAGCTCAATTGGTTAGAGTCGGCGGCTCATAACCGCTTGGTTGGGGGTTCGAGTCCCTCCGGGCCCACCATTTCCATAATGCCTGGACCTAGAACGTCACTGTCCGGAAGGTCAGCGACACGCGGCGAGTTCTGGGCTGGCGCACGCCCTTGATCACATCGGATTTACGCGCCGGAATTTCGTGGCTCCAGTCATAGCGCGCTTCACCTGACAGGATCAGGAGTGAGCGGGGTTCCAGTCGCAGACTGATACGATCATCCGTGTGCGTGTTCCGCAGATCCATCTGCGTGCTGCCGGTCAGGCTGAGGGAGGCGATGGCGGGACCAAAGCAGGGCGCGCAATCGATAGGGGCCGATATGCCTTGCCCTGGCTCATATTCATCGATGATGACCTGATCGGGGATGGCGTCAAACTCGGCTATTTGAGCGATGTTTTGAGCGAGGGGCGCGAGCCAGTCAGGCAGAGGCCCGAGCCGCATATCCGGGCTCACGGTCCGGGCGCGGTAATCATAGCCACAGCCATAGTGCTGGACCCGGCGTTTGAGGTCAGAGCGCCAGGGCTGGCCATCCACCGTCGCAAGCAAGGCTTCAGCGGTTTGGCTGAAAATGTAGGAGTTCAGAAGACGCGCGCCGTGAGGGAGCCTTACTCCTCCGAACCGATGAGTTTGATCTCGGTTTGGCGGCCGTCGAGGAAGCGGACGGTTTCACCGTCGAAGAAAGCGTCTTCCTCGGTGCGGAAATCCACCACCTGGCCGCCCCATTCGGGCACCGCGTTGTAGGAGGTCAACTCGATCGACCAGGCGGTGTTCGCGTTGATCGGCCCGGCGCCGCGCGGATCGGCGTCCTGATTGTCCCAGAAGCCGATGGCGGGGCCGGCGCCATGGCCGTGCGTGCCGATAGGGTGGGAATAGATCGACGGGTCGAGCCCTTCCGAGATCGCTTCGGCGCGCGCCCGCGCCAATACCTCATTGCCGCTCAGCCCTGTTTCAAAGTGCGACATCAAAATGTCCTGAACCCGATTGCTGGCGGCGAGGCCTTGCTGCAGGCCTTCTGGCGCTTGGGTCTCGCCGGGTTTGAGCACATAGGCGAGATGCTGGGTGTCGGTGCTGAGGCGCAGATAGGTGATCCCGAAATCGGTCCACAACAGGTCGCCCGGTTCGATCACCGTGTCGCCGCGTAGCATGGCGTCGGCGCCTTCGCGCTGGATGCCGATGGAGGGGTGGAACCAGGGCGTTAGGCCCAGGCGGGACACTTCCTCGCGATACCACCAGACCACATCGTCGGCGGTGGTCACCCCCGGCGTGATCACGGCGTCCGACAAGGCGCGGTCGATCAGGGCATGGGCGATGCGCACCACGCCGGGATAGATCTCGAGCTCGGACGGGGTGCGGGTTTCCAGCCAGCGGACGGCGAGCGTTTCACCCGAGACGATGCGCTCGTGATAGTCGGCGGGCAGGGCATTCATCATGAGCCGGTGCTGGCTGAGGGTCATGCCGTCGCCAAAGGCGGTCAGATCGGAAAAGTTGATGGCGATATTGGCCGGGTCGCGGTCTGCGATGATGTCGGCCACGGCCTGCCACTGGTCCGGTTCTTCGTCGGGGTTCCAGGACGGCTCGAACAGGCCCGCCAGACCATAGCGGCTGACCGTCAGCCGTTCGATGGGCTGGCCGTCGCCGGGATCAGAGAAGATGAGGATGGTGCGGCGGCGCGCCGCCATGCTGCGCGCATCCAGCAGGCTCTCGACCACGGGCTCTTCGAAATACTCCCGCGCCATCAGCACCCACATGGACACGCCCTGTTCGCGCATAATCTGCGGGATGATCGTGTCCAAGCGCTCTTCAAGAATGCGGTCGATCACAACGGCCCGGTCACGCAAGGGGAGGATGGGCGGAAGCTCGGGATCGCTCACTTCGGTGTCGCGCAGGGGGTAAACCGGCGCAGACGGGTCTTGCGCCAGCGCCGACATCCCCGTCATGAGCCCGGCCAGCGTGACAGTCAGACAGAGGGCGAGCGGTGTTTTCAGGCATGTCATGGCGGGCGCTTTCGGTGTTGAAGGCGGATTGATGAGGCGTTGCGGAATAGCCGGACGGCTCTTGAGCGGCGGGCGAGAAATGCATCATCACGGCGCAGCGGTCGTATTGTCCAGTGACCGGACAAGAAACGCCCCCTTGCAGGCGGGCTGCAAAGGGGCGAACTTGAAGCCTGATAATTGGGTTCGGGATCAGGCGAGCGCTGTCCGTCCGCCATCCACATTCAGGATGGTTCCCGTCATCCAGCTTGATTCATCCGACAAGAGGAAGCGGGCGAGGGCGGCCGGGTCCTCGGGCTGACCCAGGCGCTGCAGGGCGTGGCTCTTGGCGATGCCGTCGCGCATGGCGTCACTCTTGAGTACCGATGAGGCGAGCGGCGTGTCGGTCAGGCTCAGAGCAATGGCGTTGACGCGCGTCTTGGGCGCGTACTCAGCGGCCAGCTGACGGGTTAGCGCTTCGAGCGCGCCCTTGGCCGAGGCGATGGCGGTATGGTTCTGAAAGCCCTTCTGGGCGGCGACGGAGGAGAACAGCACCATGGCGCTGTCCTTGCCCATGCGCTCGCGGCTGGCGCGGGCGGCGTTCAGCGCGCCGATGACATTGACGTCAAAGGCGTGGCGCATGTCCTCTGCGGTGACGCGGCGCATGGGTTTGAGATCAATCGTGCCTACGGCATAGGCCATGCCGTCCAGCGCTTCCGGGCCTTGCCCGATCGCCTTTTCAACCGCATCGCTGTCGGTGGCGTCGGCGACGGCGTAGCTCGCGCCAATCTCCTCGGCGAGTTCGGACAGGCTGTCTTCCGTGCGCCCGATCAGGTGAACTTCGTGACCATTGGAGGTGAGGCTGCGCGCCAGCGCCGAGCCGACACCGCCTGCACCGCCGAAGATTGCGTAGCTCGCCATGATTGTCTCCTCGATTGGCGTCTCTAAAGTCCGGTTACGAAGCGGGCGATCCGCCTCTCAGACCCTAAGCTGTATCGATTGCGGTGCAGAAAAAGGGGGGCGGGCCTAATCTTCGCTTGCGCGTGAAGTGAAAAGCATAAAGCGCTGCGCGAGATGAAAGGGCCTGGAGTTCAGCGATAAACGCCGACCCGGTCTGTCCACAGGCGGACATTGATATGTGTTGGCGCGGCGGTCAGTAGAGGACCGAAACGGCCTTGGCGTTGACGAACTCCTTCATGCCGAAGCCGCCATGCTCGCGGCCATAGCCGGAGTTCTTCACGCCGCCGAAGGGCAGGTTCGGGGTGGCGATATCATAGCCATTGATCATGACCATGCCGGTGTCGAAATGGTCACGCGCCAGCTTCATCGCCTTGTCTTCATCCTTGGAGAAGATACCGCCGCCCAGGCCATAGCGGCTGTCATTGGCGATGCGCATGGCGTCCTCATCGTCCTTGGCGCGAATGACCGAAGCGACCGGACCAAACAATTCGTCGTCATAGGCGGGCTGGCCCGGTTTAACGTCCACGAGCACCGTGGCGGGATAATAGGCGCCTTCGCGATCGGGGACTTCGCCGCCACACAGGGCGCGCGCCCCCTTTTCAAGGCTCTCGCGGACCTGCTCGTGCAGCTGGTCACGCAGTTCGGTGCGCGACATCGGGCCGAGCTCGGTGTCGTCCTTCATGGGATCGCCCAGCTCGATCTCGGTCATGGCCTGAGCATAGCGCTCGACGAACGCGTCATAGTGCTTGTCGGTGACGATGAAGCGCTTGCCGTTCACGCAGGTCTGGCCGTTATTGAACAGGCGCGCCTGCACGCAAGTCTTCACCGCAAGTTCCAGATCGGCGTCCTCAAGGATGATGTAGGCGTCGTTGGAGCCCAGCTCGAGCACGGTCTTCTTCAGCGCTTCGCCGGCTTTGGCCGCGACGGTCTTGCCCGCGCCTTCACTCCCGGTCAGAGTGACGCCGCGCACCTTGTCGTGGGCGATGACGTCATCGGACTGATCGTGATCGATCAGCAGGACGGTGAACAGATCCTTGGGCAGACCGGCTTGCTCATAGAGCTTTTTCAGGAAGAGCCCGCTGCCGGTGCAGGACTCGGCGTGCTTGAGCAGGACGCCATTGCCCGCCATCAGATTGGCGATGGAATAGCGCACGGCCTGATAGCACGGGAAATTCCACGGCTGGATGCCATAGACCACGCCCACCGGCGAATAGGTGACAAGACCCTTGCCGTTGGGGCGATCACGCGTTTCATCGGCCAGCTCGGTCGGGCCTTCATCGGCGGTGTACTCACAGATCTGCGCGCACAGATCGATTTCGGCCTGACCGTCCTTGAAGAGCTTGCCGGTTTCGCGGGTCATCAACTCGGCGAAGGCGTCCTTGTTGTCGCGCAGTGTTTTGGCAATCTCGCGGATGATGCGCGCGCGATCCTTGAGGCTTTTTAGGCGCCAGTCCTCATAAGCGGTATGGCAGCGCGCGATCGCCGTTTCGACCTCATTGTCCGACATGAGGTCATAGTGCTTGAGCGTTTCATTGGTGGCGGGATTGATGGTCGTGAGTTGAGCCATGGGGAGCCTCCGCATTTTGCGTTTTCGCATTAGGGGAGAAACGCCCTTGCGCGCGCAGATGTTCCATCGCGCGTGACATAATCGCAGAAGAGGGAGGGGAATGCGGGATAGTGTTTGGCGTGGCTCAAGACCTATGCCGCGTCCTTGAGCCTGGCGAACAGGCGGTCACGCTTGGCCAGATGGGTTTCAAGCGGCAGGCCGTCAATTGTCGGCGTCGCCTTGGCGGTCACACCGTCCACAGCGCCGGCATTGAGCGCGGCGGACAGGCGGTGGCATTCCCGCGCATCGCTGACCGCATCACGCCAGACTGGCGCATCATCGGGGGCGATATGGGCCATCGCGGCTGCGAGCGCGTAGCTGGTCCAGTGACTGACGCCGGTGACGATCAACGCATCCGCGCCTGTGGCGCAGGCGATGGTCTGACCCTGGTCGATATGGGTGAAGAGCGCGGATTTGGGCAGGGCGCCCATGCCGATCTCATTACCGCCATCCCCGGCCGCGAGACGGGTATAGCCCGAACGCGGTGCAAAGACGCCATCAAAGGCGAGGGTGTGTGCGCTCAGATCCCGCGCGCGCATGGAATAGCAGCGCCCGTCGATCGCCCGGCCCGGCCGCTCGATGGCGAACACGGTTTCCACCCCGCGCGCCTTGAGGGCGGGGTCCAGCGCCTCGACAGTGTCAGGCGATAGAAGCCTGTCTGTCGGCAGGCCCGCCTCGGCCACCAGATGGTCCAGAACAGGCGCACAGGGCGCATCGGTGACGATCACGACCTCACGGCCCAGGGCGCACAGCGCTTCGGCGATCGCCAGCACCGCCAGCGGCCCGTCCGTTTCGGCGGCGGGGGTGTCAGCGTGGGCCACATAAAATCCGGTGAACAGCGCGACGGGGCTGCGGGTGTGCGCCAGATGGCGCGCCGCCCGCTCCAGTCCGCCCGCCGCAAAGGGGGCGAGCTTGTCCGCCCCGCGGCTGGCGCCCAGCGCCAATTCCGCCTCCAGCGCTGTGAACAGCGCGACGCGCTCGACGGAGGCGTCTTCAGAGACGGGGGCGTAGGGCATCAGCCTGGGTGTCCTTTCGACATGCGCAGCGCCTCGCCGCTGCGCAGGATGACCACCATCACCCCTGCGACCCATGTCAGGCAAGCGGCAATAAACAAGGCCGGGCTCCATTCGGTCGGTTGACCGGCGATCCAGGCGGTCGGGGTTTCAATGCCCAGCGGGGTGAACAGGTGAAACACGATGGCTCCACTCATCACCCCCGCCGCCAGCAAACCGCCCAGAGTCTGACTCAGCGCTGCGTGTCGCGATTGGCGCGTCGTCAGACGGATGAGCACTGGAACGCCCAGCAACAGAAGGGCGGCGCTCAGCTCCGCCACGCCGATGATCCAGGGACCGGCGGGATAGAACAGATCGATCCCGGACCAGTCGCGCAGGGTTTCAAAGATGTGCCGGGGCGTTTCATGCCCGGTGAACTTGAAGCGCAGGGAATCCACAAAGATCGCGGAAATCCAGAGGCCCAGCCCGTAGGCGGCGATTTTACGAAGAACAGACCCAGCCATATCTGTCGCCTATTCGTCCACGAGGCCGGGATAGTTCGCATTCGCGCTTTCGATATGGCCGGGAATGTCCGCGGTCCAGCGCTCCTGGATCTGGCTATTATAGTTCAGGTACAGGACGCCATCGACAATGTTCCAGACCTGGGGGTCGCCCTTGGCGGTGTAGCCTTCGGAGACGGCCCAGGCGCAGTATCCGCCATAGGCCGGGGCATAGGCCTCCGGGTCGGACAGGAACAGGTCGAGATTGGCCTGGCTGGCGAAGCGGAATTCGGCGCCGCGCCAGTCGGTGGAGAAGGCGCGCTGGCCGCGAACCGCTTCGCCCTCGGTGTGATAGGCCACCGCGTCATAGCCGCCGACAGCGGTGTTGCTGAAGCGTCCGGTATAGATCGGGTCTTCGGCATGAGCGGCCGCGGCGGGCAGGGCGGCGCCCGTAACAGCCAGGGCGGCGGCGAGGAAAACGACTTTACGCATGATCAGCTCCCATCTTTCCGGCCAGAGCGCCGGCCCGGTCAGACATACGCCAGCTTCAGCGTAACCGCTCTACACACGCTTGCACGACTGCGTGAGCGCGGAGTGATCACACTTCGTGACACACCAAGGCTGGCGTCTGGGCGCTGGCGCGCCTAGATGTGCGCTCAACACGACACGACAGAATGCAGGAGCCCGATATGGCCGAAGAGATGAGCACCGCGGTCGAAGGCGAGACCAAGGCCGAGGCCTATGTGCGGATTGGCAAGGAAGTCGCCGCCATTGTCGCGGGCGAAACCAGCCCCACGGCCCGCTACGCGACGGCGGCCTGCCTGTTGGCGCACAATTTCGGCCCGCGCTTTTTCTGGACCGGTTTTTACGTGGTCGACCCGCTCAAGCCGCAAGAGCTGGTGGTGGGCCCCTATCAGGGCACGCTGGGCTGTCTGCGCATCCCGTTTGGCCGCGGCGTGTGCGGCGCGGCGGCGGCCAGCGGTGAAACCCAGCTGGTGCGGGATGTGGAAGCCTTTCCCGGCCATATCGCCTGTGACAGCCGGTCGAAATCGGAAATCGTCGTCCCCGTTTATGACGCCGAAGGCGCGCTGGCGGCGGTGCTGGACGTGGACTCCGCCGAGCTCGACGCCTTCGACGCTGATGATCAGGCAGGCCTGGAAGCGATCTGCAAAACCCTGCTGACGGCCTAGAACAGCCCCAGGAACTTGCGGCGGCGCGGCTCTGATGGGGCCGCGTTAGCGCCCGTCGTGTCCGACGTCTGTGCCGGGCTGACCTCGGGCGCGCGTTCGGCTTCGCCCATCAATGCAATGCGTGATGTCTCGGTCATCCGGGGCGGGGCCGGGGCGCAGACATCGGCGTCGCATAGGGCGGCGTCCATGCCCGTCAGGCCCGCCGTATAGCCCGTGGAACCGCCCGAATACGCCGACAGGCCCATACGCGTGCGCACGCTGTCGCGAAAGGCGTCGGCGCGGCTGCTGAGACTTTCGGCGCGTTCCTGGTTCTCCTGAAGCCGGGACAGGTCCGCAGGGCGCGGCGCGCGGACGGCCGTCGCCACATCATCCAGCCGCGCGCGAGCCAGGGCTTCACGAGCGCGTTCAATGTTCAGGCGGGTGGGATCATTGCTCATCATCGCCTCCTGTTGGACGTGTGAGGGCCGAGGGCAGTTTACGATTTTTTAGCATACCACTCAAACCCGCCCGTGCGCGAGATCATTGCGACGTCGACTTCGCCGCCCACGCCGGTCTGGGTCTGGTGCAAATCGCTTTTGAGAATGTTGAGCTCCACCAGGGCCTTGGCGGTCTCACCCATTTGTTTTTTACCCGAGGCGGCCACCACCGCAATGAACGGGTCGATAAATTCTTCCTGCGAGATGGTGCGCGCGGTGTGGATGTATTCCGCCGACAGGGAGAGCAATTCAGAATCACGCATCTCGCCCATCACGCGGTTGACGGTCGCGTCATCGAGCCCCGCCTTGCGCAGGGCGATTTCGCTGGCGGCCTCGTTTGTGACCATGTTCATGGAGGCCATCACATCGAACATGTACGGATGCACGCCGCGCAGGAAGGCGTGGGTCATTTCCGCCTGGGCGAAGGTGCGCAGATAGGCGTTCGGGCCGTTCTCGACCCCCACCTGGGTCGTTTCGTCATGGGCGCGCTTGATGACGCCGTCCACCATGATCGAGGTGTAGTAATGGCAATAGACCGGGAAGACATCGCTTTCGCCAAAGCCGGCGAAGACCAGCCCGGCATAGGGCTCGAGGAAGGCCGGCTTGGTGATGATCATGTAGGCGAAGTCAAAGAGCTTGTTGCGAATGGCGTCCTGCAGCCCGAATTCGCCGAGCGCTTCGCCGATCAGCGCGTCCAGCATGCCGGCATAGCGGTCATAGAACCGATCGCGATCAAGATCTGAAAACACGTCGAGGCTGGCGCGTTCCGCCCCGTTCTCATCCTGCAGAAGATGCGCCCGGTACAGATCCAGCGCGCCTTCAAACGCGGCGGCGTCGGTGTCGTACTGGTTCGGCGCATGGGTGCGCAGATTGCGCGCATGGTTGAGCACGGTCAGCATCGCCGCCCGCATCAGGTCTTCGAGCTCCTCACGCTCCTCCTTTTCGGGGAAGAGCTGGCGATTGTTGTCGATGAAGGCGAAGAAGGCGTCCGCGCACGCCTGCACGCTGTCAAAGTCGAGCTCGCCATGATCGCGCTTGAAAGCGTGGGCGATGTGCGACCAGGACCGGCCCAGCACATCCCCGCGGGAATACACCATCAGCGCCATGTTGGGGCCGAGCTGGAGGATTTTCTCCGCTTCCAGCGTGACGACCGAGCCCGGCCCGCCGCCATAGGTGACAGCGCTATCGGCGGCCAGCACGACGGCCTGCCGGTTCATGATCATGACTTCCGATGTCATCGCCGCCCATCCCCCTCGGTTCTGACGCGCGCGCCTTTAACCCAAACCGCCTCAGGCCCCCTCGACCTGCATCGCAGTCATTCATTTTTGACTGGCGGCCATACGCGATGCTGTTAACAGAACGTTAGCGCTCGGAGGCGTGCCTGTTAAGCTGCACACCATCAATTTCTCCAAGCGCCCGGGATTTTGCGACATGAATGACACGACCGCCTCGACGCCGCGATGCTATTTCGCCTTCCGCAGCCCTTACTCGCGTCTGGGCCTGCACAAGCTGGCCAAGGCGGGGTTTGACGGCGAGCTGGTCATCTTCACGGGGCCGCCCGATGACGCGGCGTTCTATGATCCGACCACGAACAAGTACAAGCTCGCCTATTATCAGCAGGACGTGTTCCGCATGACCGTGCGCATGGGCTTGCCGCTGGCGCTGCCCGACCCGTTCGATCCCGACTACCGCCTCGCCAATCTCAGCTTCATCGCCGCACAGAATGCGGGCCAGGGGCTCGATTTCGCGATCGCGGTCTCGGATGCGCGCTGGGGCGAGGGCAAGAATATTTCAGAGCCCGGCGTTCTCGCTGGCGCGGCCAAGGCGGCGGGCTGGGACGGTTTTGACGCGCGCGCCATCGGCGCGGACACATCCCTGGCCCAGACCATCAAGGACCAGCGCGCCCTGATCGAGGCCGACGGCGTGTTCGGCGTGCCCTTCCTGGTGGACGGACGCGACAAGTATTGGGGTCAGGACCGCTTCGATCTCTGGCTCGAAGAGAAGGCGGGGTAGGGGGAAGGTTCTCCCATGGGGCCCCGGGTCAAGCCCGAGGACCGAGATGTTGAGCATAACCTCTCGGCCTTCGGACTTGATCCGGAGGCCCAGACTGTCCCTGCCATACAACACGCTGTCATCCCGGCCCTGAGCCGGGATCTACTGGCTTCGTTTCTGTGATCAGAACAGAGTGGTTCCGCCAGATCCCGGATCGCCTACGGCGTCCGGGATGACAGGGGGGGGAATGAAGTGAACTTCGGCGACCGACTCTATGCGTATTGCCTACGGGCATTGGGCGTTGAAGGTTGCGGAAACGCTCGCTTCTAACGAAGCTTCCGGGACGGAGTCGTTTGGTCGAGATGATCTTTGTGCCGCATAGTCTTGGCTTACCAGGCTAAGAGTATGATTGTCCGCACTGCCATCAGTTTCTAGCCTGAGCAGTTCAACAGAAGTCAGGCGATCCAGATGGCATCCGGTTGACAAGGCGACCAGTTCCGCCTGTTCCCGAGCGTCGGCGGTCGCCCCTTCAACCGCACGTCTTTCAGTGTCTGGTGTCGGGTCCATACTCATATTTACATAAGCGTAGATCTCCAGATCTGAATTGGTGATGTATTCGTATGCTGCCTGGGCTTCTGCGGCTGAGCCTTCAAAGAAACGCACAATAGGAGTACGCTCAGGAGCGGAATCAGGACTGCTAACGGGTGGGTACAGAACCCACCCACTGTTCTGCTCTGAGTTCTCGGTTCCTGACACTCCAGTCTGTTCCATCAGCTCAGACTCAAACGCATCCCAGTCAAAATCGGCGTCAATCATTCCGTTGACATATAGCGTTCCGGACTGAGCCGCTTGCCCTACGAAAGCATTTCCTCTGACTTTGATTTCAAGCGATGATGTCGAAGCTGCCGATTGAGCGAGTGCGGGTGTAGCCCAAATTGCGCAGCCTGCTAGAAGCGATAGTCCTAAAGTCTTGATCATATCCCACATCCCCTCCTGCGTGTGTGCGCACACTCTAGAAGCGGCCCGCGCTCGCGCAAAACAAAAACCCCGGAGCGCCGCTCCGGGGTTTTCGCGTTTCGTCTGACGGAAGACCTACTCTTCGTCATCCTCGGCCAGTTCGCGACCGAAGAAGTCGTAAATCGTGGTCCACAGATGGCGTTGCAGGGCGGGCGGGCGCACGCCGTGACGCTGACCGGGATAGGTCATCATCTCGAACAGCTCGCCGCGTTCCTGCAGCTCGGAATAGAGCCGGGTGGAATGGTCGAAGGTGACATTGTCATCGGCCATGCCGTGGATCATCAGGGTCGGGGTTTCATAACCGTCGAGATGAGCAAAGGCCGAACCCTCGAAATAGCCGTCCTCGTTGGCTTGCGGGGTGTCCATATACCGTTCGGTGTAATGGGTGTCGTACAGCGACCAGTCGGTCACCGGTGCACCCGACACCGCGGCGTCGAACCGGCCCGGCGCCTGCAGCGTGGTCATCAGCGTCATGTAGCCGCCATAGGACCAGCCCCACAGACCGATGCGGTCATTGTCCACGAAATCGAGGCTTTCGAGATAGTCGAGACCTGTCAGCTGGTCGCGTACCTCGACCGTGCCCATGCGGTCATGCAGCTCGGCTTCAAAGGCATGGCCCCGGTTCCAGCTGCCGCGATTGTCGAGCTTGAACAGGATATAGCCCTGGTCGGCGAACAGCTGGTCGCGGGCGCCGACCCAGCCCTTGGAAACAGTCTGCACGTGCGGACCGCCATAGACCTGCACGATGGCGGGGCAGGGATTGGCCGCCGAGCAATGGTCCGGCTTGAGCATGGACCAGTAGAGCTCGGTCTCCCCGTCATCGGCCATGATCGTGCCGAATTCGGGCACGAGATGGCTCGCCAGGAAGGGCGCATAGGGGTGATCATCGTCGATCGCGTTTTCCTCGATCCAGGCCACGCGCTCGCCCGAAATGTCGTAAAGTGCGGTTTGCGCCGGCGTCGTCGGGTCGGAATAGGTCCCGATAAAGCCGTCACCACCCTGGCCCAGGCTTGCGCTCCAGCGGCCTTCGCCTTCGGTGATTTGCACCGGCTCGCCGCCTTCAAACGGCACAGCGTAAAGATGGCGCTCCAGCGGGCTTGTCACCCAGCCTTCGAAATAGACCGTTTCGCCGTCTTCAGACAGACCGGCCAGATCATCAACCACCCACTCGCCGGAGGTCAGCGCGCGGGCCTCGCCCTGCGCACTTACATGATAGACATGGCGGAAGCCGGTGCGTTCGGAGGTCCACAGAAAGCCGCCATCCTCCAGCGCGGTGAAGTCGTTGGTGAGGTTGATCCAGGCGCCTGACTGTTCGGTCAGCACGATATCGGTCGCGCCGGTCTGCGGGTTCGCGGCCAGGATATCCAGCACGGTCTGGGCGCGGTTCTGGCGCTGGGCGTAGAGCGTGCCGCTGTCCTGGCTCCAGTTCACGCGCGCCAGATAGATGTCGGTTTCCGAGCCCAGATCGACCTGGGTGCGTTCTCCGGTCGCCACATCGATGACGTGAAGTTCGATCAGCACATTGTCCGTGCCGGCGCGGGGATAGCGTTGCTCGGTCACGGTGACGCCCTCGGCGTTGATGCCGAAGCGGGGCACGATTTCCACCGGCGTCTCGTCAATACGCGCGGCGGCGACATAGCGGCCATCCGGGCTCCACCAATAGCCGGTATAGCGCTGCATTTCTTCCTGGGCGACGAATTCGGCCACGCCCCAGCTGATCGCGCCGCCGCCTTCATTGGTCAGGGCGCGCTCCTCGCCGGTGTCCAGATTGTGGACCCAGAGATTCTGGTCACGGATGAAGCTCACATAGGCGCCGTCCGGGCTGACGCGGGCGTCGGTCTCGAACGCTTCGGTCTGCATCAGCCGCTCGGCTTCGCCGGTGTTCACATCCACATAGAAGACATCGCCGTCGAGCGGCACGAGGATGGCTTCGCCCGTCTCGTCCCAGTCATAGCTGACCACCCCTGAGGTGGAGATGCGGGCGCGCTCGCGATACTGGATTTCCGCTTCGGAGAGCTCGCGCTCATCGGGCGCCAGCACGGCGGAATCCACCAGCATGTAGGTCCGGCCATCGCTGAGATCCATCGCCCACAGATCGGTGACCGTGCGGTCGTCCGCCTTGGGGCGCAGGAAGGTCACGCGCTCGCCATCGGGCGAAAAGCGCAGGCCGCGCGGGGTGGCGCCGGACAGGCTGACCGAGCCGAACACATCATCAATGCTCAATGCGGCGCTGTCAGCGGGTTCGGGCTGGGCGGGGACGGAGCTCCCCGAAGTGGTGGCGCAGGCGGTCAAGGCCAGCAGGCACACGCAGGTGGACAGGGCGTGGCGCATGAGAACTCCCCTTCTCTTGTTCTGTCGGGCGCGAAGCTAATGGGTGAGGGGGCGAGGGACAATGTCTGGCGCCGTGTCGTAACCGATCTTAAGCACTTCGCGCCCAGACTGGCGAAGTCCGCATCTCAGGATTTGCCGGAGGCGCTCATGCCTTTGTTCACAGCTCTCGCTCTCTCCGCCAGCCTCGCCGTCAGCGCGCAGGGCCAGCGGTTTCCCGTCATCGATGTGCCCAATGATCCGGCGGCGCGCTATGACGTGCTGATGCTGGTGCCGATCCGCGGCGGCAATCTCGAGATCGTCACCCGCCGCGTGGGCCGTCGCGGGGAGACCTTCGTGCAGCGCGAGATCAACTGCCGCCAAGGCCTCGTGCGCTATCTGGGGCAGGGCCATACGGTGGACGAGATGAACCGGGACCACCGCAATTACCATTTCGAGCCCATCGACCCGAACGCCATCTCCGGCCATATCGCCGAATACGCCTGCGAGAATGTGGAGCGGCCGGAGTAGGGGTTAGTCGTTAGAGGCCGGGGCCGGATCGACTAGTTCGAAGACTACGGTGATTTGTGAACCCGCCCTGATATCCGCAGGCGAGATATCCAATTCCTGAGCTGGCGCTCTCATCTGCGCTGTTACGAGGATCGGTTCTTCATCAACACGCCTTGGACGTACATCAACATGTCCATATGCAGGTTGAATTGAGATGATTTCCCCAAGTTCTAGCCCGGAAGCCTCAGCCAAGGCATTGGCGCTGTGTTGGGCGTTCGCCAAGGCATCTTGCAACGCTCTGCGGTCAACACTCTCAGCATCATCGGCCAGGAAGTCGTAAATACTGGCATCTGCCGCGCCCAGCTCGTTAGCAAGGCTCGCCATATTTCCGGCCAGATCAGCCGGGGACATCGTAATTGTGATGCGTTGAGTCACCACATATCCCTCCGCCTCGCATGGTGCTCCCCTGTAGACGATGCGGTTCTGGGCCCCTGGGCAGTATTGCTGGATATCAAGATCTTGAGTGCTCAGGATGAAGCTCTCCATGCCCTCTAATTGGGGCAATTCACTGTTCAGCGTCGTGAACAGGGCTTGCGCTTGTTCCAGAGCCTCAGCCTGTGTCCCCGCGCGTGCGCCGATGTGAACTTCGACCACTGCATAATGCGCAGGTTCCACCGCCCATCCCTCGGCAGTCACCGTCACAGTGCGCGGCGCTTCAGGCTCGCAGGCGGCAAGGAGCGGGCTGGCCAGAAGCAAGGCCGGAAGAATGAGCTGTTTCATGTGATTTCCCTCTATTGGAGAAACCATACGCCATTTTCGGCTGGTGGGAATGCCCTGATTGGCGCGTTCCTATTGCCCGACAATCCCCGCTGCACACGCCTCAAGCGCCTCAGAACCCGGCTTGATCCGCAAATGAGCGTGGGCGTCGGCTTCCAGGCACTCCGGCAGCGTCAGCGCGCGCAGATCAATCAGCCCGCCCTCCACGATGTAGCGCTGGTAATCGGCGTCGAACCGTTCGCCGAGCGCGTCGCGCAGGGCGGCGTGAAGCGCTGCGTCTGATAGGGTGCGCGCGTGCCCGTCCGCTTCCAGCGCGTCGGCGCGGTCAATGAGATTGGCAAGCACGCGGGTCAGGCCTTCACGACCGTTCGCCTTCAGGATCGTGTCCCAATGCAGCGCCAGCAAGGCGCCGCGCTGATAGGGCAGGCGTTCGGTCTGTTCGCTCTCGAACAGCCGCTCATTCAGCGCTTCGGCGGGCAGGGTGTTCACGTCCGACATCATATAGGCGGTCCACAGCGCATCCATGTTGGCCACGAACTCACCAAGCGTGATGCGTCCGGTCTGCAAAAGCAGGCGCTGGGTGAAATACTCGGTGAAGCCTTCGGTGAACCAGGCGCGAGCGGGGTCGGTCGCCTCATCGGTCTGACCGGCCCGGCGCGGAATCCATTCGTGCAGCACTTCATGAGTGATGGTGTGGATGAGGTTTTCAGGATCGGCATTTGGCGTGGCCAGCAGGAAGAAGGCCTCGTCAAAGCCCGACCCGATCACTGCCGAACCCTGCGGCAGCTCCGGCAGTGGCGTGACCATGACGAAGTATTGCGCAAACGCCGGGTCTTCAAACAGGCTTGCCGCCTGGCCCAGCGTGTCCGCCGTTACCTGATGCAGGGTCGCGTCATCCAGCGGCCAGTCGCCCTGGATTGCGGAACGCAGTGTGAGGCCATTCACATCGGTTGTCTCCATCCGGAACGCCCCAAAAGCGAACAGGCCGTTGGTCAAAGCTGCATAGGAGACGGGCGCGCTCTGGCCTGCCTCATCCACAGGACGGTTGAACGCGCCGCCCTCAGGCAGGCTGACGCGGACTTCATTCAAAGCGCCCTCAAAGTCCGGCAGCACCGCGCCACCCGCAAAGAAGGCGTAGTCGGGCTGCAGGACGGGCCGCATGCCGGGCAGGCGCTGCACGCCCCATTGCGGCTCGCCGTCATAGTCCTGGGCGATGTCATACCGGAGCTTGATCGGCCCAGCGGGCAAGGCGGTGACAGACAGCGACGCGCCAGCCCGCTCGAACGCCAGAGGTCCGTCCGGGCCGCTGACGCGCACATTGCTGACCAGGCCTGTGAGGTTCTCCGCCGGTCCCCATTGCTCGGGGAAGCGCAAGGCGACGCTGTCGCCCGCCTCCGCATCAAAGCCCAGCGTGAGGGTGACCGTGCTCCAGTCTTCTCCGGTGGGGCTGACCGAAACCGTGCTCGGCACGGCGGTTTGCTGCGTGGCGGCCAGCGCCAGTGCGATCAAGGCGTTCATATTCGTCTCCCCCAGTTTTGAGAGAGCCTGACACGCCTTGGGCGCGTATTCACGTTACAATCTTGACAGTGACAAGTCGGGCATCCGCCGCTCCCGATTGCATCCGCCCCCCTATGTCCGGTATAGCGGGCGCAAAGTTTCAGCCCCTCATCAATGGAGCGCTGCGCCTATGGCCGCGTATCAATACGTCTATCACATGGACAATCTGGCGAAGACCTATCCCGGCGGGAAACAGGTCTTCTCCGGCATCTCGCTGCACTTCCTGCCTGACGCCAAGATCGGCGTGGTGGGCGTCAACGGCGCGGGTAAGTCCTCGCTGCTGCGCATCATGGCCGGCCAGGACAATGACTTCACCGGTGAAGCCTGGGCGGAGAAGGGCGTGCGCGTGGGCTATCTGCCCCAGGAGCCCAAGCTCAACCCCGACAAGACCGTGTGGGAAAACGTCATCGAAGGGTCTGAGGACAAGCAGATCTATGACGCCTACAACAAGATCGCCATGGAGCTCGCCGAGGATTATTCCGACGAGCTGATGGAGAAGATGACCGAGCTGCAGGAGCAGGTCGACGCGCGCGATGCGTGGGACATCGATTCCAAGATCGAGATGGCGATGAACGCCCTGCGCTGCCCGGCGCCGGACGCGGACGTGACCAATCTGTCCGGCGGTGAAGTGCGCCGCGTGGCAATCTGCCAGCTGCTGCTGTCCAAGCCGCACATGCTGCTGCTCGACGAACCGACCAACCACCTCGACGCGGAAAGCGTGGCCTGGCTTCAGAACCATTTGGAGAACTATCCCGGCGCCGTTCTGATCGTGACCCACGACCGTTACTTCCTGGACGCCATCACCACCTGGACGCTCGAACTCGATCGCGGACAGGGCGTGCCTTACAAGGGCGGCTATTCGGACTGGCTGGAACAGAAGGCCAAGCGCCTCGAGCAAGAGTCGCGCGAAGAGGGCGCCAAGCAGCGCGCTCTGGCCCGCGAGCTGGAATGGATCCGCGCCGCGCCGAAAGCGCGTCAGGCCAAGTCCAAGGCGCGTATCAAGTCCTATGAAGAAAAGCGCGACGCCGCCGAGAAGGAAAAGATCTCGACCGCCGTCATCCGCATTCCGCCGGGGCCGCGTCTCGGGGGCAATGTGGTCGAGTTCGACCATGTCTCCAAAGGCTTTGATGATCGCCTCCTGATCAATGATCTCGACTTCAAGCTGCCCCCGGGCGGCGTGGTCGGTGTGATCGGTCCGAACGGCGCGGGTAAGACCACGCTGTTCAAGATGATCGTCGGCGACGAGAAACCTGATCAGGGCTCGGTCACCCTCGGCGAGACCGTGAAGCTTGGGTATGTGAACCAGTCGCGCGACGCGCTCGACCCCAACAAGACGGTCTGGGAAGAGATTTCCGACGGCAATGACATGATCATGCTGGGCGAGCAGGAAGTGGCGAGCCGCGCCTATGTGGGCGCGTTCAACTTCAAGGGCGGCGACCAGCAGAAAAAGGTCGGCATCCTGTCCGGCGGTGAACGCAACCGCGTGCACCTGGCCAAGATGCTCAAGGAGGGCGGCAACCTGCTCCTGCTTGACGAACCGACCAACGACCTCGACGTCGAAACCCTGTCGGCGCTGGAAGCGGCGCTCGAAGATTTCCCTGGCTGCGCCGTGGTGATCTCGCACGACCGCTTCTTCCTTGACCGGATCGCCACCCACATCCTCGCCTTTGAAGGCGACAGCCATGTGGAATGGTTCGAAGGCTCGTTCACCGACTATCTGGAAGACAAGAAGCGCCGCCTGGGCGATGACGCCCTGGTGCCCAAGCGCGTGAAGTTCCAGAAGTTCGAACGCTAAGAGCGACACGATGACGTCAGCTGAACGCCGCCGCCTGACCGCATTCATTGCGGGACGGCGGTGGGCGTCGCTGGCGGTGCTTTGCGCGGCGCTGACGGGCGTCGCGCTCATCTTCTTCATAATCGTTCAGCCGGAATGGCTGTTCCGCTCCCCGGTTCTGGTGCTCTTCCTGCCCGTATTGGTGGTCACCGCCCGGTGCTGGCGCGCGCCCATGCAATGGCGCGACGCGGTTGGCGACCTTGAAAGCGAAGCGGTTGAAACGGTCAGCGGCATCGCCCATGTCAGCTGGCAAAGGCGTCCCGGCCTGTTTTCGGGGATGAGCGCAACGCTGGAGCTGGGCGGTAGACGCTTCGCGCTTGAGGACGACAGGGCCGGCTCTGTCACACCCGGCCTCTGGCTGACGGCGCGCCATGGGGCCAGGTCCGGCGCCTTGCTGTCTGTGGCGCCGGCGCCCCGGACCGATGCCGGCCTTGATCCGGTGCTGGCCGACCAGCTGAGCGAGCGCGAGCGCGCATTGCTGGCGCTTTTGGCCGAAGGACTGAGCGATAAGGCCATCGCGCGGCGGCTCAATCTCTCCCCGACAACCGTGCGCACCTACAACAGCACGCTCTACGCAAAGTTGGGCGTTCAGGGTCGCGGCGAAGCGGTTCATCTGGCCAATGGCGGCGCGTTGACATCTGCAGACTGACAGATCGCTGACATCTGTCGATAGGCGGGGAGCTGTCTCCTCGCCAGCCTTCCGCAGGCAATACGGGAGGCCTGCATGCAATCACATTCAACACAGCCGCTTTGGCGGTTTCGCGACGGTCTCATGGTGCTCGCCTGCGCCATGGCGGCCTATATGGCGCTGAGCTGGGCCCACATGGCTGTCGTCAGCGAGACCGTGGGGATGGAGGCCTATCTGGGCTCGGGTGATCGGTTGCCCATGAAAGTCCTGGTCATCAGTCAGCTCAGCAAGGCCGTGGCGCTTTTGGGCGTGCTCTGGCTTCTGGGGTTGGCGCTCAAGGGGCTGGACTGGGGTGCGGTCGGACTGAGGCCCGCCGCCAAAGGCTGGCTCGTGGCCGGCGCGGTCGCCGGCGTGCTCTTTACGATAACGGGCTTTGTGCTGGTCAAGGCGCTGATCGGGCTGGCGCCGGCCTGGAGCAGCATGACACAGGCGCCGTTTCACTTCGGCCCGGCGACGTCCTGGAGTGGGGGCGCGGCCTTTGTGGTGATGACGCTGATGGTCACGCCCTTCGCCGAGGAAGTCTTCTTTCGTGGCTTCTTGTACAAATGGATGAAAGGCCATCGCCCGGTCTGGCTGGCGGCGCTCGTTTCATCGATCATTTTTGGCGCCTCTCACATTGTCCCGCATCAGGCGGTCAACGCGGCGGTCATGGGGCTGGCGCTGATCTGGCTCTATGAAAAGTCGGGCTCGATCTGGCCGGCCATCCTTGCCCACGCCGTCAATAATGCGTTGGGCGTGGGGCTGGGGGCGCTGGCCGCGCAAGGGCTCTTGCCGGCTTTTCTGATCGCGCCGGGCTAGCCCGCCACAAAGCGCTCAAGTCTTGCGCTCACCGCCTCGAACCAGTCCGCCACATGGGCGCCATCCACAAGGCCGTGATGCACCTGTACGGAGAGGGGGAGGCTGAGGCCTCCGTCCGCTTCAGTGCGCCACTGACCGGCGGCGATGTTGGGCGTCGCCGCCAAAGCGCCGCCGCCAGAGCGTGGATGCTCGATCGAGGTGAAGCGCAGGAAGGGCAGGCCGGTGCAGTAAAGCTGGCCGCAATCGGTCGCCGCCTCGACATTGGTGCGCATTTCGCTCGCGCTCTCCGCCTCGCGCTTGTCGGCGTAATAGGCGGCGATGAAAGCGCTCAGGTCTTCAGTGAAGGGCACGTAGGAGAAGTTCACATGCCCTTGGGTGTTTTGGACCGTGTAGCTGGGCAGGAGAGACTGGATGCGGAAGGGCTCTCCCTCAGGCGATAACCGCCAGCGGAACGCATCCACATCAAGGCTCGCTCCGCAAATCGCATGAAACAAGACTGCGAAGGGCGGCAGGCCAGCCGACTTCGCCGGTGCGACGAAGTCGGGCGCCGTCAGCGCGGCGGTCAGGTTCAGCCGCGGATCCTCCATGGCGTCAAACCAGGCAAGCTGGGCGCTGCGCTCGAACGGCGTGTCCTGTGTCGGGATGATCTGGGGGGCGGGGAAGGCGGCCATGGCGCGAGGTCCGGTTTTGGAAAGGCGGGTCGCAGCCACACGCAGGCCCGAAACGAAACCGCCGGAGCGCGCTGGTTAGCGCGCCCCGGCGGGGCATTCAATACGCATCGCGCGAGCGCGACGGGGTGTCGCCGGATCAGCTGTCCTGGCTGGGCTCGCGGTTGCGCAGCATCTCGGTAGCGGCGGACACGTCGCCGCCATGATCACCGATCACGGACAGGATCTGTTCGCGCTGGGTCTGGGCCAGCCAGACCCCGAGCACCTCCACATCCACGGCTTTCAGCTCGCCATCGGTTTCAAGGATGCGCCAGTTCACGTCGAATTCCTCGCCTTGCGGGCCGCCGAAGACGCGCGAGCGAACCACGTAATCGCCTTCGCGGCGGGTCACGGAATCGGTCACTTCCAGCTGCTGGCCTGCATAGGCGCTCAGCTCGCTTTCATAAACGCTGATGGCGTAATTGCGGAATGCGGTGCGGAACTCGCTCAGAACATCCTCCGACGCTGTGCGGCGATAGCGGCCGAGCACGAAGTTGGAGATGCGCTCGACATCAGCCAGCTCATCAATCCGGTCGCGGAATTCCTGCTGCACGGAGGCGAGGTCGCGCTCACCCGATTCCAGAGCGGACAGGGTTTCGATCACCTGGTTGGCCTGGGTCTGTACAAAGGCTTCGGCGTCTTCGGCGGTCGTGGACTGGGCCAGCGCCATGGGCGCGGCAAACGCCAGCGCGAACGCCGAGATCAGGACTTTCAACATGGGGAGTGCTCCTTGCGGCCAGTTCGGCCTGCTTATTCAAACTCAGGCAGGTTCTGGTATTGCGTGTCGGTCTCGCCCTCGCTCTCGATGAACGCGCTGCGGGACTGACGCCAGGCGGACCGGGCCTGAACATAGGGATCAATTGCGGTGCGATTGAGGCTGCCCAGTGTGTCATCCAGATCGGCGCGGATCTGGGTGCCATTCAGGGCGCGCACGCCCCAGGCCCAGGCCTCGCCGGATTCCTCATCGCTCCAGTTCAACGGATGCGGATAACGATCAACGAAGCGTCCGGTTGCATCGCGCATGTTCGACGGGCCGATCAGGGGCAGCACCAGATAGGGTCCGTCCCCGACGCCCCAATGGGCGAGGGTCTGACCGAAATCGCGGCGGTGCTCGGGCACGCCTTCATGGGTGGCCACGTCAAAAATGCCCGCCACGCCGATCGTGGTGTTCATCAGGAACCGCCCGACCGTGTCGCCGGCGGCATGGACATCGCCCTGGAGGAGGGCGTTGGCGAAGACCACCGGCTGATTGAGATTGGTCATGAAATTGCGCACGCCGCTCTGCACGGGTTCAGGGGTCACGGTGTCGTAGGCGCGCGCGCCCGGACCGATCACGGCGTCGTCTAGCGTCTGGTTGACGGCGAAGATGGCGCGATTGGTCGGCTCGAACGGATCGCCGGTCTCCTGCGCCATCTCGCGTGATGCGCAAGCGGTCAGGCTGAGCGCAGCCAGCATGACTGCGGCGTAGGCGGTGAAAGCGTCAATGCGCATGGAGACGTCCTTTGGGTGGTCAATTTGGTTGAGAGCAATGTCGTGTTTGAGAACGCGAGATCAAGTCAGTGTGTTCCATTAGGTACTGTTACGGAAGGAATACAGCCTTGCCCGAAGCTCAATAATCGCATAAAGATATCTTTATGTGGATGTGCCGCCTGATGGCGCGGCGCGCAGCGAGGGTAGAATGGTGATGACCGTCACAGGCCGCTCCTCTTCACAGGGACCCAAGGTGTCCTTTGAATTCTTCCCGCCCAAAAGCGAGGAAGCCGAGGCGAAATTATGGTCTTCGATCGAGCGGCTTACCCCGCTCGATCCCTATTTCGTGTCCGTGACCTATGGTGCGGGCGGCTCCACCCGTGACCGCACCCACCGCACGGTCCGCCGGCTGGTGTCCGAAACCGACATGGCGCCCGCAGCGCACCTCACTTGCGTCTCGGCCACCCGTGAAGAGGTGGACGAGGTGATCCGCGATTACTGGAATGCCGGCGTGCGCCATATCGTGGCCCTGCGTGGCGATCCGCCCGAAGGTCTGGGCGAACGCTACACCCCGTATCCGGGCGGATATGGCAATTCCGCGGACTTGACCGCCGGGATCAAGGCGATCGGCGATTTTGAGGTGTCGGTCGGCTGCTATCCCGAAAAACACCCTGACAGCGCGGACTGGGATGCGGATCTTGATATGCTCAAGGCCAAGATCGATGCGGGCGCGACCCGGGCGATCACCCAGTTCTTCTTCGATCCGGATGTCTATTTCCGCTATCTCGAGCGCGTGCGCAAAGCAGGCATCGACATTCCGATCGTGCCCGGCGTGATGCTCCAGCCCAACTTCAAGGGGCTCAAGCGCATGGCGCAAATGTGCGGCGCGGACATCCCGGCCCGGATCCACGAGGTCTATAAGGGGCTGGACGAGGATCCCGATACGCGTGAGCTGGTGACCGCGCACCTGGCCGCTGAAATGTGCGAAACCCTCAATCAGGGCGGTGCGGACACGTTCCACTTCTACACCCTGAACCGGGCCGGACTGGCGCTGTCGACCTGCGCCCTGCTGGGCGTGAAATCCCTGCCGGACTCCAAAGCCGCCTGAACGGACGAGCGACATGACCAAAGCTGAACGTCGCGCCGCGCTGGAAGCGTTGGCGCTGGAGCGCATTCTGATCCTGGACGGCGCGATGGGCACCCAGATCCAGACCCTGAAGCTGGACGAGGCGGGCTATCGCGGTGAGCGGTTTGCAGACTGGTCGTGCCCGATCCAGGGCAATAACGACATTCTCAACCTGTCCACGCCCGACTCGGTGCGCGCCATTCACAAACAATATTTCGACGCCGGCGCGGACCTGGTGGAGACCAACACCTTCTCCGCCACACAGATCGCTCAGGCCGATTACAAGATGGAAGCGCTCGCCGCTGAGATCGCCAGCGAAGGCGCGCGTCTGGCGCGTGAAGCGGCTGATGAAGCCGAAGCCGAGACAAGCTCGCCCAAGGCGGTGCTGGGCGCCATCGGTCCGACCAACAAGACTTTGTCCCTGTCTCCGAATGTGGAGGACCCCGGCTTTCGCGAAGTGACCTTTGACCAGGTGCGCGACGCCTATGCCGAACAGGTCAAGGCCATGGCCGAGCATGTGGACTTCTTCCTGATCGAGACGATTTTCGACACGCTCAACGCCAAGGCGGCGATCAAGGCGATCCTGGATCTGCGCAATGCCGGCGAGATCGACACGGACATTCCGATCATCCTGTCGGGCACGATTACCGACGCGTCGGGGCGCACCCTGTCGGGGCAGACCACCGAGGCGTTCTACAATTCCATCCGCCATGCCCAGCCCTGGGCGGTGGGGCTCAACTGCGCCCTCGGCGGCAAGCAATTGCGCCCCTATGTGGCCGAGCTGGCGCGGGTGGCGGAATGTCATGTGCTGGCCTATCCCAATGCCGGCCTGCCCAACGCCTTCGGTGAGTATGACGAAACGCCGGACGAGACGGCGGCCTTTATCGGCGACTGGGCGCAATCGGGCCTGATCAATATCGCCGGCGGCTGCTGCGGCACGACGCCCGACCATATCGCCGCGATTGCGCGAGACGCCCGCACCGGCGCGCCGCGCAAACGCGATGACCGGCCCAAGGCCATGCGCCTGTCCGGTCTTGAACCCTTCGAGCTGGCCTGAGGAGCCCGTATGTCTGACGCCTCACCCTCTCGCGCGATTTTCGTCAATGTGGGCGAACGCACCAACGTCACCGGCTCTGCGAAATTCCGCAAGCTGATCAAGGCGGGCGATTACGCCACGGCGCTCGACGTCGCGCGCCAGCAGGTGGACGCTGGCGCCCAGGTCATCGACGTGAACATGGATGAGGGGCTTCTTGATTCAAAAGAAGCCATGACGACCTTCCTCAATCTGATCGCGGCGGAGCCCGATATCGCCCGCGTGCCGATCATGATCGACAGCTCCAAATGGGAGGTGATCGAGGCGGGCCTGAAATGCGTTCAGGGCAAGGCCATCGTCAATTCGATTTCGCTCAAGGAAGGCGAGGAGGAATTCCTCAAGCACGCCCAGGCCTGCAAGGATTATGGCGCGGCTGTCGTGGTGATGGCGTTTGACGAAGAGGGCCAGGCCGACACCGCCAAGCGCAAGATCGAGATCTGCGAGCGCGCCTACAAGACGCTGGTCGACAAGATCGGCTTTGATCCCAATGATATCATCTTCGACCCCAATATCTTCGCCGTGGCGACCGGGATCGAGGAGCACAACAATTACGCGGTGGACTTCATCGAAGCCGCCCAGTGGATCCGCGAGTACCTGCCGGGCTGTCACATCTCCGGCGGGCTCTCGAACATCTCCTTTTCCTTCCGCGGCAATGAGCCGGTGCGCCGGGCCATGCACTCGGTCTTCCTCTATCACGCCATCAAGGCGGGGATGGATATGGGGATCGTCAACGCGGGACAGCTCGACATTTATGACGAGATCGACGCCGAGCTGCGCGAACTGGTCGAGGATGTCATCCTCAACCGTCGCGATGACGCCACCGAACGCCTGCTGGACGCGGCCGAGCGCTATAAGGGCTCGGGCGAAGCGGCGCAGAAGGAAGATGAAGCCTGGCGTTCGCTGCCCGTGGAGGAGCGGCTCAAGCACGCTCTCGTCAAGGGCATCGACGCCTATGTGGAAGAGGACACCGAGGAGGCCCGTCAGGCCGCCGAACGTCCGCTTCATGTGATCGAAGGTCCGCTGATGGCGGGCATGAATGTGGTCGGCGACCTGTTCGGCGAGGGCAAGATGTTCCTGCCCCAGGTCGTCAAATCCGCCCGCGTGATGAAAAAGGCGGTCGCCTACCTCTTCCCCTTCATGGAGGAGGAGCGCCTGGCCAGCGGCGCCGAGGAAGAGGCCGCCGGCAAGATCATCATGGCGACCGTGAAGGGCGATGTGCACGATATCGGCAAGAATATCGTGGGCGTCGTGCTGCAGTGTAACGGCTATGACGTGGTCGATCTGGGCGTGATGGTGCCCGCGGAGACCATTCTGGAGACCGCGCAGAAAGAGAAGGCGGACATTATCGGCCTGTCCGGCCTGATCACGCCGTCGCTTGATGAAATGGTGCATGTGGCGTCCGAGATGCAGCGTCAGGGCTTTGACCTGCCACTGATGATCGGCGGCGCCACGACCTCGCCCGCCCATACCGCCGTGAAGATCGAACCGGCCTATTCCAAGGCTCCAGTGATACACACCACGGACGCCAGCCGGGCGGTGGGGATCGTCTCGCGGCTTCTGTCCAAGGAAGAGCGCCAGCCGCTCTGGGACGAGGTGTCCACGCGATATGACAAGATCCGCGAAACCCGTGCCCGCACCCAGGGCAGCCGGGAGCGCGTCGGCATTGAGGACGCCCGAAAGAACGCCTTTGATCCCGATGCGGGCGATTACCAGCCCGTCGCGCCGCAGAAGACAGGCCTGACCACCATTGATGATGTGCGGCTGGCCGATCTCGTGGATTACATCGACTGGACGCCCTTCTTCTTTTCCTGGGAGCTCAAGGGCAGCTATCCCGCCATTCTGGATGATCCCAACCGGGGCGAGGCGGCGCGCAACCTGTTCAAGGATGCGCAGGCCATGCTCAAGACCATGGTCGAGGAAGACTGGCTCAAGCCGCGCGGCGTGGTGGGGTTATGGCCGGCCCGCCGTGAGGGCGATGATGTCATCGTCTTCACCGATGACGCGCGCAAGGACGAGGCTGGCCGGTTTTACGGCCTGCGCCAGCAGTCCAGGAAAGACGGCGACAAGCCCAATTTCTCGATCACCGATTTTATCTCCGCCAAGCAGGATGACTGGATCGGCGGCTTCGCCGTAACCGCGGGCGAGGGCGAGCAGGCGATCGTGGACCGCTTCAAGGCGAATAATGACGACTATTCCGAGATCCTGTTCAAATCGCTCTCGGACCGTTTCGCCGAAGCGTTTGCGGAATATCTGCACCAGCGCGTGCGTCGCTCGATCTGGGGCTATGCGCCTGATGAGACGCTGGGCAATGACGAGCTGATCAAGGAAGCCTATGCGGGCATTCGCCCCGCGCCGGGCTATCCGGCCCAGCCGGACCATACCGAGAAGGACTTGCTGTTCAGCCTGCTCGAAGCGCCTGACCGTACGGGGATCACGCTGACCGAAAGCTGGGCGATGAGCCCGGCCTCGTCCGTGTCCGGGCTTTATCTCGCCCATCCCGACAGCGTCTATTTCGCGGTGGGCCGGATCGCCAGGGATCAGGTCGAGGATTACGCCGAGCGCAAGGGCTGGACCCTGAAACGGGCCGAGAAGGAACTCGCCCCGATCCTGGGTTATGAGCCGGACGCCGACGCAGTCGCCGCAGCGGAAGCGGCGGAATAATCCGCCGCTTCGCCTGTCCTACTCGGCGTTTCCATCCGCCACATGAACATCCGGGCCGAGGGGGACCACGGCGGTCGGATTGATCATGTCGTGGCTCTCGTAATAGTGCCGCTTGGCGTGTTTGAGATTGAACACGTCGCCGATCCCGTGCTGGGTGTGCAGACGGCGGGCATAGGCGTTGATGTGCGGATAGTCGATCAGCCGCTTGAGATTGGTTTTGAAATGGCCGTGATAGACCGGGTCGAACCGCACCAGCGTGGTGTAGAGCCGCCAGTCCGCCTCGGTCACCGTCTCGCCCATCAGATAATCACGACCATCCGACAAGCGCTCCTCGATCCAGTCGAGCGCGTCAAACAGGGTCGTCACCGCCTCTTCATAGGCGTCCTGGGTGGTGGCGAAGCCTGACTTGTACACGCCATTGTTGATCTCGTCATAGACGCGGGCGTTCACCGCATCGATCTCTTCGCGCAGGGCTTCAGGATAGTAATCGCCTGCTTTTGCGCCCACACCGTCAAAGGCGGAGTTGAACATGCGGATGATGTCCGCGCTTTCATTGGAGACGATGGTGTTGGTTGTCTTGTCCCACAGCACCGGCACCGTCACCCGGCCCGAATAGTCCGGTTTGGCGGCGGTATAGACCTGGTGCATGAACTCGGCGTTGTGCAGCGGGTCCTGGATCACGCCGGGGCCATCCTTGAACGTCCAGCCGTTTTCCCGCATCAGCCAGTGAACCACCGACAGATCGATCATGTCTTCCAGGCCCTTGAGGCGGCGGAAGATCAAGGTGCGGTGCGCCCAGGGACAGGCCAGCGACACATAGAGGTGATACCGGCCCGGTTCGGCCTTGAAGCCGGCCTGGCCGGTCGGTCCGGCCTCGCCGTTTGCGGTCACCCAGTTGCGGAAGACCGCTTCGGAGCGCTTGAAGCGCCCGCCATTGGATTTGGTGTCATACCATTTGTCATGCCAGACGCCATCGACGAGCAATCCCATGAAATTTCTCCTTCTTTGCGCCCCTGCTGCTGATTGAGCCGGTCTAGAACCGGCCTTGCTGGTAATCGAGCATCGCCTGACGCACCTCGCCCTCGGTGGTCATCACGAATGGTCCGCCCCAGACGATCGGCTCGCCAATGGGCTTGCCGGCGGCGAGCATGAGGCGCGCCCCGTCCGGGCCAGCCTTGATGCGGATGGCCTCACCGCGACCGAATACGCCCAGCTGGGCTTCGGTGAGTTTCATGCCGCCCGCTTCCACCTCGCCGGTGTGCACGGCGATGAAGGCGGTCTTGGCGTCGGGAATGGGTTCTTCAAAGGTCGCGCCGGGCTCCATGCGCAGCTCGGCGTAAAGCGGCTCGACGGTGATATCGGTCACCGGGCCTTCAACGCCGGTCGAGGTCTTGCCGGTGACGACCTTGGCGATGACGCCCTCGCGGATGTCAGAGGGCACCCGGTTCTCGTCAAATTCCTGGTAGCCCGGATCCTTCATCTTTTCGGCCTTGGGCAGGTTCACCCAAAGCTGAAAGCCGCTCATCAGCCCGTCTTCCTGTTCGGGCATCTCTGAATGGACGATGCCGCGCGCGGCGGTCATCCATTGCACGCCGCCCGGCTCGATCACGCCTTCATGGCCCTTATTGTCCTTATGGCGCATCCGGCCCTCGACCATGTAGGTCACGGTCTCGAAGCCGCGGTGGGGGTGAGGGGGAAAGCCCGCCAGATAGTCGCCCGGATTGTCGGAATGGAACTTGTCCAGCATCAGGAACGGGTCGAGCACCTGAAGATCCGGCGTGCCCAGAAGGCGCGTCAGCTTCACCCCGGCGCCGTCCGAGGTGGGGCGACCTTGGGTGATTTTGACGATCGGGCGATACTGTGCGCTCATCGCAGCCTCCGTGTTCGTGTGCGTCATGAACATGGTGACCGTAACCCGCCATGGCGAGCGCGCTTTCAGACAGGCAGCTTTTCCGTTTTGGGAATAATCAGCCCTTGCATCAACTCACGATGGACGAAACCCTAAGAGCGCTGTAACGCATCGCGTTTGAATTTTTACCGGAGGAACTGACGGCATGTCCCAAGAGCCGTTCGTCCTGGGCTGGGAAGAATGGGCGTCCTTTTCCGGACTGGCCCTTCCCGCCATAAAGGCCAAAGTCGATACGGGCGCCAAAACGAGCGCCCTGCACGCGGTGGCGATCGAGCCGTTCGGCCCGGATGACAATCCGCAGGTCCGTTTCGTCATGCACCCGATCCCCGACCAACCGGACCTGGAAGTGGTGTGCGCCGCGCCGGCGGTGGATCGCCGGGAGGTGACATCGTCAAATGGCGAGACCGAATTGCGCTGGGTGATCGAGGCTAATGTCACGATTGGCGAACGGACCTGGCCGATCGAAGTCACGCTGACCAATCGCGAGAACATGGCCTATCGCATGCTGCTGGGCCGCTCGGCGATCCTGGACGACATGGTGGTGAGCCCGACCCAGTCCTGCGCCCAGAAGACGCTGAGCTATGACCTGTATCAGCACCTGCCGCGCAGCCAACCCGTTCATCGTCCCCTGCGCATCGCCATACTGACGCGCGAGCCGAAGAACTATTCCTCCCAGCGTCTGAAAGAGGCGGCCGAGGCCCAGGGCCATGTGGCGGAGATGATCAATACGGCGCGCTGCACCATGGCGATCAACGCGCTGTCGCCGGCGATCTATTATGATGGCCGTCGTCTGCCCCGCTATGATGCGGTGATCCCGCGCATTGGCGCCTCCATGACCAATTACGGCATGGCGGTGTTGCGCCAGTTCGCCATGACCGGCGCCTATATCCTCAATACGCCCGAATCCATCGGCGCCAGCCGTGACAAGCTCTACGCGCACCAGGTTCTGGCGAGTGCGGGCATCGGCATGCCGACCACGGCCTTCGCCCATTCGCCCAAGGACACCAAGAACCTGATCGAGCATGTGGGCGGCGCGCCGCTGGTGGTGAAGCTGCTTGAAAGCACGCAAGGACGCGGGGTCATCCTGGCGGAGACGGGCAAGGCGGCGGAATCGGTGATCGACGCATTCCGGGGACTGGATGCGAACTTCATCGTCCAGGATTTCGTCAAGGAAGCCTCGGGCGTGGACATTCGCTGCTTTGTCATCGGCAACAAGGTTGTCGCCGCCATGAAGCGCGAGGCGCAGGCCGGCGAATTCCGCTCCAACCTGCACCGGGGCGGTCAGGCGAGCCGGGTCCGCATTTCCAAGGAAGAGCGCGCGGCGGCGGTGAAAGCCGCCAAGGCGCTGGGCCTGTCTGTCGCCGGTGTGGACCTGCTGCGTTCGGATGAAGGTCCGAAAGTGCTGGAGGTCAATTCTTCACCGGGAATCGAAGGCATTGAGAAGTCGAGCGGCAAGGACGTGGCCGAGATCATCATCGATCATATCGAGGCCCATGTCCGTGCGCTCCGGCGTCCCCCGACGCGCCGACGCAGAACGAAGGCGCGCACGAGTAACGCGGAATAAGGCCGCGCCGGGCGC